>CAVQGN010000001.1:0-380125 GCA_963712055.1 uncultured Chloroflexia bacterium
ACGCCCGGCAGGACTCGAACCTGCGACCTCTTACTCCGGAGGCAAGCGCTCTATCCGCTGAGCTACGGGCGCGTACCTGAAAAGTATATCGCTAAGCGCGGAACGTTCCCTTTCTGGCTGCGGGCGTCGTGACCAGAGACTCAGGCTTCTTGCACTTTGATCAACTGAAAGGAGTGCGCCTACGGAGCTGGAAGCAACGATCAGGCGCCGGTCTCCATTGGCGTGTCGTCTGCCGCGACCCAGTCTGGACCCTGGAACACTCAGTCGGACTTGGGAGACAAGCGAAGAGGCGAAGGATGCCGGTGACAGATCGGCGCATTGATGGTTGAATTGCTCAAATCAGAATCGGCCGGACGTGATCTCATCATGGTATGATCGGACTGCGTCCGCAGATCGTAACTCAAGGCCAGATTGCTGGTTCTCCGAGGTTTTTCTGAAGAGGCGATTGTGCTAAGACTGAAGTTGCGCAATAGTTACGCGCACTGGTTTGCCGAGTGGCAGGGTCCGAACCAGCTGACGAGCAAGAGGTGACCGAATGACCGCAGTTTCCGAAACGCCGCAAAGCTCGACCATGCGTTCCTCGATTCGAGGAGACGGGTCAATGGAAGAGCCGCTGCTCGAGGTAAAGGGTCTGAAGACCCAGTTCTTCACGCAGGACGGTGTGGTCCGTGCGGTTGAAGATGTTTCCTTCTATGTGATGCCGGGTGAAACACTCGGCGTCGTCGGTGAGTCAGGGTGCGGCAAGAGCATCACTGGGTTGTCGGTGATGCGACTGATTCCCGATCCACCCGGAAAGATCGTCGAGGGTGAAATCACCTTCCAGGGCCAGAATCTCCTGACGTTGAGCGATGACGAGATCCGGAAGATTCGTGGCAATCGCATTGCGATGATCTTCCAGGACCCGATGACGTCGCTGAACCCTGTGCTTACGATCAACCGTCAGATTAGCGAAGCGCTGCAACTCCACCTCGGAATGAGCAAGGGTGAAGCCAAGGCGAGAGCGATCGACCTGCTGAAGATGGTTGGAATTCCGAACGCCGAGGAGCGGATCGATCAGTATCCGCACCAGTTCTCCGGTGGTATGCGTCAACGCGTGATGATCGCCATGGCGCTTTCCTGCAACCCGGAACTGATCATCGCCGACGAGCCGACTACCGCGCTCGACGTCACGATCCAGGCGCAAATTCTCGATCTGATGCGCAATCTGCAGACCGAACTCAACTCTGGCGTGATCATGATTACCCACTCGATGGGTGTGGTCGCTGGAATGGCGGATCGGGTGCAGGTCATGTATGCCGGATCGATTGTTGAAACCGCCTCGACCGAAGAGATCTTCGCAAATCCGCGCCACCCCTACACGGTTGGGCTGATGAAATCAATCCCGCGTCTTGATGCGCGGACCAAAACCAAACTCGAACCCATTCGCGGTCTTCCACCAGACCTTATTGATCTTCCGGACATGTGCCCGTTCGTGCCGCGATGCAACTATGCGCGCGAAAAATGCGAACAGAAACGACCACCTCTGATGGAAGTGTCGGCTGGCCACACGGCCGCGTGCTGGTTCTGGGAAGAAGTATCGAAGGAAGACGATCTGATCAGGAGCGCTCAATAATGGTAGCAACGGCCGAATCTCCCACGACGATCGCCAGCAATGGCGATGCGCCATTGCTCGATGTGCGCAACCTGGTTATGCATTTTCCGCTGACCAAGGGAATCATCTTTCAAAAGCAGGTTGGAGCCGTCCAGGCCGTTGACGGGATTTCGCTGTCGGTCAAACGGGGCGAAACTCTTGGACTTGTGGGTGAGTCCGGTTGCGGCAAATCAACGACGGGTCGAGCGATCCTGCAGCTCTACAAACCGACCTCTGGCGAAGTCATCTTTGATGGCAAAGATCTGACCCAACTGGGTGGTGGCGATATGCGCAAGATGCGCCGCCATCTCCAGATGATCTTCCAGGATCCTTATGCATCGCTGAATCCAAGGATGACCGTCGGCAGTATCGTTTCCGAGCCGATGCAGATTCATGATCTCGTTCCTAAGAAGGATCGAAATCAGCGCGTCCAGGAGCTGCTGCAGACCGTCGGTTTGAATCCGTATTTCGCTAATCGCTATCCGCATGAGTTTTCCGGTGGACAACGACAGCGGATCGGGATCGCGCGCGCACTGGCGGCCAATCCAGATTTCATCGTCTGCGACGAGCCGGTTTCCGCGCTCGACGTGTCGATTCAGGCTCAGATCGTCAACCTCCTCGAAGAGCTTCAGGACAATCTCGGACTGACCTATCTTTTCATCGCCCACGACTTGTCTGTTGTGCGACATATCTCTGACCGGGTTGCCGTCATGTATCTCGGCAAGATCGTCGAGCTGGCCGACCGGAACGATCTCTATGAGCAGCCGTTGCACCCATACACGCAGGCGTTGCTTTCGGCTGTGCCGATTCCCGACCCTGTCGTCGAAAAAGGACGAGAGCGAATCATCCTCACGGGTGATGTGCCGAGCCCAATCAACCCGCCCTCGGGATGCCATTTCCACACCCGGTGTGCCTATGTGATGGATGTCTGCCGTTCGATCGATCCGATCCTGGCCGATCAGGGCAACGAGCATTTCGTCGCCTGCCATCTCTATGAGGGTTCGGGCAAGTAGTGATCTCGCGGTACGGGTTTTCGGAGAAAACAGGATTTGTAAATCGTGGAGACCCGAACATGGGTCTCTACCTCTTTATGGTGATCATTCTCGCTAGCCAGGTGCTGCGCAGCAACGGGCTACCTCCCGCCAAACAAATCATCACGGTTCTGGGCTGCTTTGTGGTAGCGGTGACGGTGCACGAGTTCATGCACGCGTTCGCGGCGCTCCGGCTGGGCGACCCGACCGCCACAAACCTCGGCCGCTTGAGTCTGAATCCGATGGTTCATTTCGAGCCGTTCGGGTTCTTCGGGATGGTCATGATCTCGCTGGGGTATTCCTTCATCGGCTGGGGGAAACCGGTGCCGGTGAGCATGGGGCGCCTCAATGGAAAAGGGATCGACGGACGCGAACGCTCGATGGCACTGATCGCGTTCGCTGGACCGCTATCGAACGTCGTCATGGCGGCGCTGTCTGCGCTGGCGCTCCGGATGATGGATGGCACCAGTATGGCCTCAGGTGATGTCTACTATGTGGCCTCCTGGTTCTTCTACGTGAATGTGCTGCTGGCGGCTTTCAACGCTATTCCGATTCCACCGCTTGACGGCTATCGAATTCTGCTCGGGATTTTGCCGTCCTTCTGGACTCCCATCCTGGCTCCACTCGAACGCTTTGGTTTCATGGCGCTCTTCCTGTTGTTTTTCCTGGGTTCGATCCTGGGCACCAGCGCGGTTACTCAAGACATGATCGCTCCGGTGCAAACCCTCCTTTACCGCATGCTTCCGTGAACCGCGGCGAGTTGCCGAAGCGCTCAGGCTTCAATCGCGTGACCGGAAGAATCGGTCAGGGAATCGCGGCATTGCGTCCTGAGCCATTGACAGAAGCAGAGGTCGTTGTGGTGACCGCCGTTCTCGGTGATCGTTACTCCCCGATGTTTGCCCAACTCCCGGATTTCGACCAGCGCCATCTATGGTGTGTCTTTCAGGAACTGACTGAATCAGGCGTGATTGCTGAAGATTTGCTCCTTGCTGGTCTCCTGCACGACATTGGAAAGGTTGACGGCGGGAGATCATTGCGAACCCAGGAACGGGTCTTGCTGGTCCTGCTCGAGTGGCTTCCGGAGACAGTGAGCACCGCTGTCTTCGAGAGACTGCCAGCGGGAGTTCGCTCCGCGATCGAACTTGCGTCAGAGCATCCGCAGATTGGAGCCAAGCGCATCCAGCAGCAGGGTGGCTCGGAGCGATTGGCCTGGCTGATCGACCATCACCATGACGAGAAAAGCTGGTCCGATCCTGATCTCGCTGCTCTCCAAGCGGCCGATCGTGCCTGTTAGTCATGGCATTCTCTGTTTTCCCGTAGAATGAGCAGCGTATGAGCGCGATGACTTCTGACCACCGCATCGGCAGCGGCTATCAGTTGCGGCTGCCGGGATTCGAAGGACCGTTGGACCTGCTATTGCGGTTGGTCGAGCGTCAGCAACTTCCAATCTCGGACGTCAGTCTGATTGCAGTGTGCGATCAGTTTCTCGATGCGGTGGCCACCCTCGGACTCGCTCCGGAAGCGATGGCGGAGTTTGCACACGTGGGGTCGCGACTCGTGCTGCTCAAATCTCGCTCGCTCATACCGAAGCCGACAATCGAGGACCAGGACGAAGATCCGAGCGATCTGGTAGTGCAGTTGTTGGAGTACAAGGCGGTCAAAGAGGCAGCGAAACAGTTTGCCGCTCTTGATCTGCTTGGGCTCTCCGCATTCGCACGCGGGCTGAACGCAGTCAATCTCCCGGCGAAGAACCCCGAAGCATCACTTGCCCGCCACGAACCACGACAGCTCGTCCGCGCGCTGAGTCGCAGACTCCTGAGCCAACCCGTTGCACCGCGTTTGGTGACTGCGAAGCCCGTGATTTCCTTGAGGATCGTGGTTGATCATCTTCTCTCCCGACTTACCGGTCGGGAAACGCGTTTCTCGGACCTCCGACTCGGCCTCGCTGGAACGGTAGACGATGAACGTGCGCTTTTTTTGGCACTCCTCATCCTGGTTCGGCGTGGTCAATTGGACGCCCAGCAGGATGAACCATTCAGTGAGATTTTCATCAGTCCCGTGGCTTCCGCTGTGGAAGTCGATTCTGTCGATTACGAGGAGTTTTCTGCCTGATGGAACACGCGTCAGATCCCGCTGTGACGCCAGAATCGCGTCCGCCCCTCCAGTCGTCCCAGTTCGAGGACCAGCTCTGGTGAGCCAGACCGTCGTCATGGAGCCGGCCCTTTCGGAAGAAACAGTGGAGGATGACATCGTCAGTTTGGTGGAAGCACTGTTACTGGCGAGCGCTGGCCCGACAACAATCGGTGAGCTTGCTGCCGGCGCCGGTGTTGGTTCTGGCGATGTCGAGTATGCGATTGAGGTCCTGCAGGCGGAGGAAAACCGCGGTTGGGTCGTTCAGCGACATGGCAGTTCGGTGCAACTCGCTACGGCACCGCGTTTCGCCGAGCAGGTTCGTCGTTTTCTCGGGTTGGAGCGCGAAGCGCGGTTGTCAGCGGCGGCTCTCGAAACACTGGCGATCATCGCCTATCAGCAACCGGTCACGCGTTCGGCGGTCGAAGCGATTCGGGGTGTTGACTGTTCCGGTGTGCTTTCAACCTTGCTATCTCGAAACGTGATCGAAAGCGATTCCAGGGCTGACTTGCCAGGGCAGCCGTACCTCTACCGGACCACCCCTGCTTTTCTGCAGCATTTTGGCCTGAAATCGCTTGATGAAATGCCCGCCTTGAACCGCCCGGATGGCACCAGTTTGGTCGAAATGCTCGCGTCTGCAGTCGAGGAAGCCGATCGGGAGGAGCCTGGTTTGCTGGTAGGTGAATCGCTGGTACGGGAGCGTTCAGACGCGGGCGAGATCACGAATCCTTGAGACCGACTCGGCGAACGCATCCACGATCTCCTCGATCTGATCGTGAGTGTTGCAGCGCCCCACTGAGACCCTGAGACTCGACCGCGCGGCAATTTCCCCAAGCCCCATCGCCATCAATACATGACTCGGCGTGGTGTTACCCGTGGTGCACGCTGAACCGGCTGACACTTCGACGCCGAGCATGTCGAGACTCAGCAGCATCGTCTCCCCCTGAACCCCACTTATCGCGAAATTGAGGTTGTTTGCCAGACGCCCCGAACCGAATGGCATCCCATTCAGCGAAAGATCATCGATTTCTGCTTGCAGTGAGCTCCAGAGAGCGTCCCGAAGAGCACCACAATGATGGGCATAAGCGTCTCGAGTGGCGACCGCCTGCTCGAGTGAGTGCGACAATCCGACGATCAATGGGACATTCTCGGTGCCTGCGCGGCGACCACCTTCCTGACCGCCACCGTGCTGGAGAAACTCGATCGCGGTGCCGTCGCGGACCACAAGGAGCCCAACGCCTTTCGGCCCGTAGTGTTTGTGCGCCGACAGCGAAAGCATCGAAACTGGCAATGTGGACAGGTCGAGTGGGAGAAGTCCTGGTGCCTGGGTGGCATCGGTGTGAAATGCCACACCTGCTTCACGTGCGATTGCGCTGATTTCATCTATCGGTTGGACCGTTCCTGCCTCGTTGTTGGCGTACATGATCGAAATCAGGCATGTCTCAGGCGTGATTGCCAGCCTTACCTGATCGGGATCAACACGACCAAATGGGTCACAAGGCAAGACGGTGATCTCAGCGCCAAGGTGCTTGGTCCAGAGAGCGGTATCGAGCACCGCATGATGCTCTGTCGCCGACGTAATCAAATGAGGGACGCCCTTCGAACGGCGGTTCGCTGCCATCACGGAACCAACAAGTGCCAGATTGTTGCTTTCACTGGCACCGCTCGTGAAGACGATTTCCTGTGGCTTGACACGAAGTGTTCGAGCCACTCGCGATCGGGCCAGATCAAGCGCAGCCCGGGCAGCTTGACCCGTCTGGTAGATGCTGGAGGGGTTTCCGAACTGCTCAGTGAAGTAGGGGAGCATCAGCTGCAACACGCCAGGATCTACTGGTGTGGTCGCCGCGTGGTCCAGATAGATCGATTCGGCAGAAATTGGTTGAATCATCGATTGGTCAACTGAGAAAACGGGAAAAGGTGGTCTGATGCTCAGGTCGAGATCAGGCGACTGTCAGGAAGTCTGCCCGCGTTTCGGCCGGTGTCGAATGCCGAATCAACTGTGCCAGTGTAATCGCGTCCATCGTTTCGGCGATCGAATCACGGACGGCGATCCAGACGGGACGCGTTTCACAGTTCGGAATGAGTGGACAGGTTTGTTCCTCGGGGTCTTCCGACACACATTCCATCGGCGCAATCGGACCTTCCATGGCGCGATAGATCTCCCCGACGGTGGTCATCTCTGGCGCCTTCGCAAGCGCATACCCGCCCATGGCGCCGCGGCGACTCACCACGAGCCCTGCTTTCTTCAGCGACGCAACGAGTTGTTCAAGGTAGGGAGCTGGTACAGCCGATTCGTGCGCGACAATGGTAATAGACACCGGTCCGTCACCATAATGCTTGGCTAGAGCGACCATTGCGCGGACGCCGTACTCGCTTCGGGTTGTTGCTTTCATGTGTGCTTCAACATTCGCGGATCCTGACCTGAACACCGAGCCTATCCTTGGACACGGTCAAGGTCAAGTGGATACTTGACATGATACTACAGCGAGAATTGCGAATCTCAGCGGCCGATTGCCTTGAGCGCGTGACTGAGACTCCCGGAGAAAAAGGCGAGGCCCCGGTTTTCCGGGGTTTGCGCGCGCACGTATCGGTGGACATGAACCAACCGATCGGCAGTAAACATTCCCCGATATAATCCGTGCTCTGTCACAGGCAATGTCCATTGGTTGTTAGCGCGCATCAGGGTGTGTGCGGCATGGATCGATATCGATGCGTCAACCGACACGACGGTTGTGTCCATGAGTTCGCCGATCCTGGTATGGCGGCGACCGTTGTTCATCGCTCGCACCGCGTCGCGTTTTCGCACGATTCCAAGGACTCTACCGCCATCGGTGACCACAATGTCGTGCGGACCTTCGGCGAGCGCGACTGCCAACGGCTGGCGAGGGCTTATTCCGCCGCGCTCCCAGACGGAAAACTGGCCGACCGTCAAGCGCTGAAGTGATTCCTCGATCTGAACCGAACGGTACTCGGCCAAGGCAGTAATCACGATGAACAACGCGACGAGAGGAAGGAGGAATTCCCCCGTTCTGAACCCTGCGGCGACAAGAATGACCGCAATTGCACCGCCAAAGCCAGCCGCAAGCGCAGTTGCGTCTCGTCGTCCGATGAATCCGGATAACGATGATCGGAGGATCCGGCCACCATCCAGTGGAAAGGCGGGCAAGAGATTAAAGATCGCCAGAAAGACATTGGCGAGAAGGAGATAAAAGAAGAAGCCAACGACAGAAGGAGAGGCCGGATTGTAGACCGAAAAATCGCCAGGACTGCGGACACCGTCGAGAACGCTGGCAATGAACACGATCGGAAGTACCAACATCGCGAGAGCGAGGTTGGTGAGTGGTCCGGCAAGTGAAATTGCGCTCTCGGTTCGAGGTGAATCAGGCATTCCTTCGATCCGGGCGATCCCACCGAAAGGAAAAAGCGTAATGTCCTGCACGGCAATACCGTATTCGCGGGCCATCATGCCATGACCAATTTCGTGAAGTAGAACGCAGCCGAACACCGCAGCGACCAGGAGTGCACCGTACAAAATGCTCCCGACTGATCCGCCCCGAGCAGCGTCCCATGAAAAGAGGACCCATCCGAGCACCAGCACCATCGACGGATGAAGCCTGAGGCTCATTCCCCGTACCGTGCCAATTGGAATCGGTCGGAATTCGAACATAGTGATGTTCTCGTGATGCTTGCTCGTTAGCCGACAGGAGGCTCCTTGCAAGTGATCGCAAAACGGGGCATCACGGCGATTGGTCAAGCATCCGGCGGAACGAATGGCCAGGACCCTGCAATCACCGATAAGGCGATGATAGCAACGCTCATAGAGACCAACAACTGTACGTTCACCCAATTTTCCGGGTAGATGTCAACGCGTTTTTCCGATCAGAGTCGCCCGAAGCGGGCTAGCCAGATGCGTCCGTCGAGGCCGGATCATCCTCCGTAGTCGGTTCGGCTATCGGGTCCTCTGCCGTTGAGTAGGGAGGGATATTGGTTTCACCCGACGCGATCAATGCCACGCGTTGGATAACCTCGGCGGCGTGGCTGTCGTCAGGAGCGCCTTGCGTAAGTACCACCACGACCCGTGGACCGTCAGAAAGAAAAAGCACACCTGAGTCGTGGACTACGAATCCAAGATTTCCTGTTTTGTTGGCGGTCGAAATCGTGCTGGGAAGCAGAGAGGGAATTCTGTCGGTAATTACCTGTTGCCGCAGGAGATCAAGCGTGCGCTCACTCACGCCGGGTGATACGACTTCGTCGCTGACCAGAAGCTCCCAGTAGCGGGCAATATCATTCGCCGTCGTGATGTTGACCACATCGTTCAGGGCTTGTGCTTCCACGAACGCGATAGATTCGATCGCAGCAGGATTCTCCTCGTCGAGAAAACGATCTGGCCAATTCTCCAGTTCAGACGGTTTGACGAAGAAATGAGTGTCGTTCATGCCCAGAGAAAGCGCCGTTGCCCGCAACGCATCTGGTGTGGTCAGGGTCAGGAGCGCGCGGGCCGCGATATTGCTCGAGAAGGCTGCCGTGGCGTAAAGAAGATCATCGATCGTGGCCGTTCCGCCAGCATCTTCAGGAGCATAGAAGCTGTCTTCAGCGACTGCATCTCCCTCGAAAAACGCGTCCTCGAGCAGGATCTCCTGGCTTCCGGTGAGTTCACCACTCTCGATCCGGGCTTCGATATCAGCGATCAGCACCAATTTGAAGAGACTAGCGGCGACGAATGGCACCGTCGCGTTTGATGCATAGAGATAGGACCCGTCACTGTCGAGCACCACGACACCGTAGATGCCCGGTTCCGGTCCGACCAGGGCGTCGATTGCGGTGACGATATCGCTCCGCACGACGGCTGGTGTCGGTTGCACCAGCGGCGTGCTGGTTGGGGAGGGAAGCGGTGTCGGAGTGGGCGAAGGAATGAAAATCGGCAAAGGCGTCGGTGGCACCGTAACGGTCGGCCCGGCGAGCGCTGCCTCGTCAGATATGACCTGATCCGGTGAGTCGGTACCTCCACCAAGGGAGCACGCGGATAGCGCTCCGCTAAGCAGCACTATTGCCAGCAATAATGCAACGAAGCGGTAGAGCAGTCGTGAATTGCATTGTTCCCGGATTTGTTCGATCATCCCGTGCTCAGAACTCGACCGTCCCGGGGGAGCGTTCGCCCCGGCGCAATCAGATAACGCGTTTGCGCTCGATCAGGTTTCACTGCAATTGACCCGATGGACCGCAGCAAATTCTGCAAGCGGACGGCGAAGTATAGTGAACGTACGATAGGTTTCGTCAATGCAGGGCGTTCCGAGATGATCACAATCAACGACGAACTTGCTCCCAGAGAGCGCGGTTTCTGGCTGGCGATGGCACAGGTCCCTCATGTCGGCCCTGTCCGTTTTGTTCGGCTGCTAGACCGTTTTGGCTCGATCGAGGCGGCGTGGAACGCACCCTCTCATCAACTCGGCCTGGTTCTTGATTCACGTTCGGTGGCGTCGCTCCAACAGATGCGCTTGAAACTCGAGCCGGCTTCGCTGCCTGAGGAATTGACCGCGAAAGGCATCGATTTTGTCACCCTGGCCGAGCCGAACTACCCGTCCCGGCTTCGGCATATCTCGGTTCCACCTCCGGTGATGTATTTTCGGGGCCGTTTGCCTGAGCCGGACAAACCAATGGTCGCGATCGTTGGAACCAGACGGGCTACTGCCTATGGCCGCCATATGGCGGCCCAGATCGCCACCGACCTGGCGCTCGCGGGTGTCGTGGTCGTTTCCGGCCTGGCCAGGGGGATCGACGGTTTTGCGCATCAGGGCGCTGTTGACACTTCAGGGGAAACGTTGGCTGTCATGGCGAGCGGCGTCGACATCATTTATCCCTCGGAACATAGAAATCTGGCCGAACGGATCACGATGTCAGGTGCGATCCTCTCCGATTATCCTCCCGGTACCAAACCAGACGCCCCGCATTTTCCGGCTAGAAATAGGATCATCTCCGGTCTCTGCCTTGGCACGATTGTCATCGAAGCACCGGAGCGCAGCGGCGCGCTGATCACCGTCGATTTCGCAGCTGATCAGGGCCGCGAGGTCTTTGTTCTCCCCGGCAATGTCACTTCCCCAGCGAGCGCCGGCACCAATCGGCTGCTACGATCGGGTGCCCGTGCAATAGTCTCAGCCGCGGACGTGCTCGAGGACCTTGGTCTTTCGGATGACACTTCGAGAGACCTGGAACAAACCGTGCTACCACTGACGCCGGAAGAGCAACGTATTCTTGCGCTGGTTACGCATGAGCCACAGCACATCGACGAATTGATCGTCGCGGCTGGAATTCCGACTGCGGGAGGTTCGGCACTGATGACTATGCTCGAGCTGAAAGGGCTGGTCGCAAATGTCGGTGCTCAACACTATGTAGCCGTCAGGAGACGTCGTCGCCAGAGTTGACTGATGCACTGCCTCCTTGACAGTCAATCGATTTCGTATCTACCGTTGATAGGGAGAAGGACGGACGCGGTTCAAGCGGCCACAGGTATCTGGGGCTGATCTCGCTGGTGGATGAACTGTGGGATGTCTGCTGTAGTCTGGAGCAACAATGACAGACGGGAACCAACCCGAGATTGCCGAAGCGAGTCCCGCTCCGGCGACGAAAACCAAAGCGAAACCCAAGCCAAAAGCCAAAACCCGGACTTCAAAGGCCGCCAAGAGCGCACCTCGGGGGAAACTGGTGATCGTCGAATCACCGGCCAAAGCGAAGACGATCGGAAAATACCTCGGCCGCGGGTATACGGTCAAAGCCTCGATGGGGCACGTGCGAGATCTACCCAAGAGCAGGCTAGGAGTCGATGTTGAACACGACTTCGAACCGACCTATCTGATCCCGCGTGACAAGAGCAAAGTCGTCAAGGATTTGCGCGAAAGCGTTAGGTCATCGCGGGAACTCATTCTCGCTACCGACCCCGATCGCGAAGGCGAAGCGATTGCCTGGCACCTGGTGGCCGCCACCAACGCCGAGGACAAACCAATCAGTCGAGTGGTTTTCAACGAGATCACGCCGGAAGCTGTCAACAGCGCAATGGAGAGTCCTCGCGAGATCGACATGAACCTGGTCGATGCCCAGCAAGCCAGACGTGTACTCGATCGCCTGGTTGGCTATAGCGTCAGCCCGTTGCTCTGGAAAAAGGTGAAACGCGGATTGTCCGCTGGCCGGGTTCAATCCGCCGCTCTGCGCATCGTCGTCGATCGGGAACGGCAGATCATCGAGTTCGTTCCAGTAGAGTCCTGGACGGTTGAAGCCGATCTGCGTAAGCAGGACGGCACTGCCCAGGAGCGCGAGATCCCAATCGCCGCCACCGTTGCGACGGCCGGTGGAGTCAAGGTCGACCTTCGAACAGAAGCCGACGCCGCTGCCGTCCTGGCCGGTTTGCAGGACGCGGAATATCGGGTCGATGAAGTCAAACGGCGACAATCCCAACGTCGTCCCCAGGCACCATTTACCACCAGCACGTTACAGCAGGAAGCCTCTCGCAAACTCGGTTTTGGCGTTCGCAGGACCATGCAGATTGCGCAGGAACTCTACGAGGGTATCGATCTCGGGGTGGACGGGGTAGTGGGTTTGATTACCTATATGCGGACCGACTCCACCAACGTGGCTGCGTCAGCCCAGCAAAGTGCCCGCGCCGTTATCAGCGGCAAGTTCGGGCCGGAGTACGTCCCTGCTCAGCCGCCCGTGTATCGCAAACGTAGCAAGGGCGCCCAGGAAGCCCATGAAGCGATCCGACCCACCTACCCGCAGCGCGATCCTCTCAGCCTCAAAGCGCATCTTTCTGCGCCCCAGTTCAAGCTCTACACAGTCATCTGGCAGCGATTCATCGCCAGCCAAATGGCTCCGGCGTTGCTCGACGGAACAACCGTGACGATCGGCGCTGGTCCACGCGGTGCGCTCGACGCTGGCAATGTTCCGTATACGCTCCGCGCGACCGGCTCGATCGTCACTTTTCCTGGCTATATGGCGGTGTACACGGTGGGACGGGACGAGGGCGATGTCGATGAACTCGACAAGGGCGCGCTCCCGCCGCTGACCGAAGGCGAATGGCTTGACTTGAAAGCCCTCCTTCCTGAACAGCACTTCACGCAACCGCCCCCGCGTTTCAGCGAAGCGACACTCGTCAAAGCGCTGGAAGAGCAGGGCATTGGTCGCCCAAGCACGTACGCGCCAACAATTGCGACGATCGTCGCCCGTGGCTATGTGGCGGTCGAGGAAAAGCGCCTGGTCCCGACTGAGCTCGGTTTCGTGGTCAGTGACCTGCTGGCGGAGCACTTCTCCGATGTCTTCGAAGTCGGCTTTACCTCCCAGATGGAAGGGGAGCTTGATGAAATCGCTTCTGGTGATCGGGAATGGGTGCCTACGATCCAGGAGTTCTACGATCCTTTCAGTGAGACCCTTAAAACCGCTGAATCGACCATGGAACGGGTCAAACTCAAGGATGAACCGGCTGGTGAGGATTGCGAGCTCTGCGGCCGACCAATGCTCATCAAACTCGGTCGATATGGCAAGTTCATTGCGTGTTCAGGCTTTCCGGAATGTCGCAATGCGCGTCCGCTGCTTCTCAAGATCGGCATGCCTTGCCCGACCTGTCAGGAGGGTGAAGTCGTCGAGCGGCGTTCCAAGAAAGGGCGCACCTTCTATGGCTGCAGTCGCTATCCCGATTGCGACTTCGTGAATTGGAACAAGCCACTCCCCATGAACTGCCCGAAGTGTGGAGCGTACATGGTCGAAGCAGGTCGGAAGGGACAGATCAAATGCTCTGCCTGTGGCCAGACGGGAACCGCACTCCAGGCAGCCAGCTGAGATGACAGACTGGGATTCAGGCCGGAATAGCGGACATCAGCGCGCTCATGCGACAACGATTCTCGGAGTCAAACGAGACGGGACCGTTGCTCTCGCAGGTGACGGCCAGGTGACCATGGGCGACACCGTGCTCAAGCACAACGCTCGCAAAATTCGGGTGCTCCACGATGGTCAGGTGATCGCGGGATTCGCCGGAGCCGTCGCTGATGCGCTGACACTTTTCGAAAAGTTCGAGACTCAACTGAAAGCATGGAATGGAGATCTCCGCCGTGCCGCCGTTGAACTCACCAAGGAATGGCGCACGGATCGCTATCTGCGTCGTCTTGAAGCGCAATTGATCGTAGCCGACGCCGAGTCGATTCTCGTGCTCTCAGGCGAGGGCGATGTGATCGAACCGGACGACGGGGTGGTGGCGATCGGAGCGGGTGCACCGTACGCCTCTGCTGCCGCGCGAGCCCTTTTGCAGCACACGAACATGACGGCAAGAGAGATCGCCGAAGCTGCGATGGAGATTACCGCCGGTATCTGCATTTACACCAACGACCGGTTTGTGATCGAAACTGTTTCTGATATGAGCCCGGAAGAAGAACTCGATGACACGCTGCAATCCTTCGTTGAAGCGGCCGATTCACATTCCTGAGCTGCACTCTTTCGTTGGAGCGTCGAGACGGACCATCGTGTTTTCGTTCTTGCTTCAAACTCACAGGGGTATCCATGGTTGAAACACTTCCCGTCCGAAGTTCGCAAACGCCGACCCAGCGTGGACAAAGCGAACGCAGCAACGGTTCGGAACCGGGCGCCGCGTTGACCCCGGCGTCGGTGGTCGAAGAACTCGACAAATACATCATCGGGCAGGTGGACGCAAAAAGAGCGGTTGCGGTTGCACTCCGAAATCGTTATCGCCGGGCCCAACTTCCGGAGATGTTGCGGCAGGAGATCCAACCACGCAACATCCTGATGATCGGTCCCACCGGAGTTGGTAAGACTGAGATCGCCAGACGAGTGGCCAAGATGGTCGGCGCACCGTTCGTGAAGGTCGAAGCAACCAAGTTCACCGAAGTGGGCTACGTCGGTCGGGACGTTGAATCGATCATCCGGGATCTGGTCGAGGTCACAATTTCCCAACTCCACAGCCAGCGGCTCGAACAAGTCGCTGAGACGGCCAGTGACTTGGCGGTCGAACGGTTGGCGGATATCGTCGTTGAACAACGTGCAGCCACATCCCGGCGCAAACCGCGGTCCAACGGAGCGGAAACCGGCGAGGAGAGTCCCGAGGATGCTGCGGTCGAACACCGGCGGCGTCAGCAACGTCTGCGGAAACGAATGCTTCGAATGATCCAGGAACACGCGCTTGACGAAGAGACGATCGAAATCGAACTCGATACAGATGGATTTGGCGACCTGGCTCCAGTCGAACTTGTCGATGATCCGTTGGGCGATGAGTTCCAGCCGAATCTGCGCGACTTTCTCGATTCACTCGTTCCGCGGCGACCAATTCGTCGCCGTGTTTCAGTGCGTGAAGCGCAGCGGATTCTGACCCAGCAGGAAGCGCAGCGCTTGATCGACATCGACTCGGTGATCGATGAAGCAATCGAGCTTGCCGAGGAAGCCGGCGTGGTCTTTCTCGATGAACTCGACAAAACGATCTCGCAATCTGGTGAATATGGCGGAGAAGTCTCCGGAGAGGGCGTTCAGCGAGATCTGCTGCCGATCGTCGAGGGTGGGGTCGTGATGACTCGCTATGGCCCCGTCAAGACGAATCACATTCTCTTCATCGCGGCCGGAGCTTTTCACACAGCGAAACCATCTGATCTGATCCCGGAGCTGCAGGGCCGTTTCCCGATCAGAGTTGAACTGGACAGCCTGGGCGAAGATGAGCTCTACCGGATCCTCGCCGAACCGCGCAATGCGCTCACCAAGCAATACCAGGCATTGCTAGATGTCGAAGGCGTGGTACTCGAGTTTCCAGAAGACGGTCTCGCGGAAATTGCTGCTATTGCCAGTCAGGTCAATACCAGAACCGAAGATATTGGCGCCCGCCGATTGCAAACGATCCTCGAGAAAGTCCTGGAGGACGTCTCCTTCACAGCGTCCGATCGATCGGGTGAAACGATCATCATCGATCGCGATTTCGTCAAGGAGCGCGTGGGTGAGATTGCAGAGGACGATGACCTCAGCAGTTTCATCCTTTGAAACCAGTTGCAGGGCGCTCTGGCCTGTGCGTTCTACCCAATCCAGTCAAGTTGGCGACCCGTTCCGCGCGGTGCTACACTCGCGCTACGTGAGATTCACCAGAGCAATGAGGCGCGGTGCACTGTTGGTGCAGAGCCGTTGGTAGAACGATCACCAATTCGTTGTTGTGAATGCAGGACTGAAAAACCAGCATGCTTCGATTCGTGGCCCTTCGCATCGGATACCTGATCCCAACAGTGTTCATGATCGCGTTGGTGACCTTCGCTATCATGCAGGTGACGCCAGGAAGCCCATTTGCGCTCGGGAACATGGACCGGGTTACCCCCGAAATGCGCGAGCGGATCGAGGAGAAATACGGCCTTAACGATCCTGTGGTCACCCAGTTCGGTCGGTATCTCGCCAACTCAGCTCGCGGTGATTTCGGCGAATCGTATGTCTGGCGAGGCCAGGACGTTCGCGACATCATCGTTCGCACTTTTCCCGTTTCGCTTCAACTCGGCTTCATGGCGCTCATCGTTGCGGTCACCGTCGGCGTCTCCCTGGGCGTTATGGCGGCGGTGAATCAGAATGGACCCGTCGACTATCTCTCGATGACCACTGCGATTCTCTTTTATTCCATGCCGAATTTCGTCATGGGATTTCTTTTGCTGCTCTTTTTCGCCGTCTGGCTTCCGAACAACGGTGTCGACCTCGGATTCAATGTTCAGGGATGGAATGGTCCGATTGACTGGGTCTTGCCGACGATTGCGTTGGCGGCGGCGCCGTTAGCCGCACTTGCTCGGTACACGCGTGGCAGCATGATCGAAGTGATCCGATCAGACTATGTGCGCACGGCTCGCGCCAAGGGTCTCGCCGAGCAGCGCGTCGTGGTGAAGCACGTCCTCAAGAACGCGCTCATTCCCGTCGTTACGCTGATTGGTCCAATTTTCGCAGCGATTGGCACCGGAACCTTTTTCGTCGAGCAGGTCTTCAATATTCCAGGGATGGGCAAGTTCTATGTCGACAGCATGCTTTCCAAGGACCAACCGATGATTCTCGCTGTTGTTCTGGTTTACGGTGTTTTTCTGGCGGTCATGAACATTGCCGTCGATGTCGTCAATGCGTTCATTGATCCGAGAATTCGGTATTAGCTGGCTCGTGGGGAAACGAAGGTTGAGAGTGAATGTCTGACGCGATACCGGGGACAAGACCAGCAGACGCGGTCCGGGGAATCGATGATCAGGTCGATGAGCTGCCTGAAGCGAATGCTCTGGCAGAACTCGGCGCAGAAGGAGAAGTCTGGACGCGCCCACATTCCAGTCTCTGGGCCGATGCCTGGCGCAGATTGACCCGGAACAAACTGGCCGTGATCGGACTGGTGCTGGTTTCTACGTTTCTGGCGATCGCGTTGTTCGCACCCCTGCTGGCGCCATACGGTCAAAGCGAGGTCGTTGATGTCCGGCTCGCGCGAATGGGGCCATCCTGGGAGTTTCCGATGGGTCTCGACCGGAATGGTCGCGATATTTTCAGTCGGCTGATGTACGGAGCTCGAGTGTCGCTCGTGGTAGGTGTCGCCGCCTATCTGTTGATTCTTCTGATCGCCATCCCCGTAGGTTCGATCGCTGGCTATTACGGTGGCAGAGTCGACAACGTGCTGATGCGTCTGGTTGACGTCATCTACACGATCCCGCAGGTGCTGCTCGTGATGCTTTTCGTCAATGCACGCGGGGCCGGAATGATCAACATTATTCTGGGGATTGGTCTCATCGGCTGGGTCACGGAAGCACGATTGATCCGGGCTCAGTTCCTCACCTTACGCGAGCAGGAGTACATCAAGGCATCGCGTGTGTCCGGAGCAAATGGGGCCTATATCATTTCGCGGCACTTGCTTCCCAACAGCATGACTCCGATTATTGTTGCGGCGACCTTTGGTGTTCCGACCGCTATCTTCATCGAAGCTGCGCTCAGTTTTGTCGGTGTCGGCATACGCCCACCGCAGGCAAGCTGGGGACAGATGGTTGGTGACGCGAGTCGTCCCGCCGATATCCAGAATGATCCTCACATGCTGATTTTCCCGGTGATCGCGATCGGATTAACAATGCTCGGCTTCACGTTCCTCGGAGATGGTTTGCGCGATGCGCTTGATCCGAAGGGAAATGACTAGATGCGGCCCGAAAAGTTGACCAGCACGTGTCGATTCCAGGACCGGAGCACCCTGTGAGCAAGACTGCTGCACGACCGGGAGTTGGAATCGAAGACTTCGGGCTGTCGTCTGACGCGATCCTCGATGTCCGCAACTTGCGCACGCACTTTTTCACCCGGGTCGGTGTGGTCTATGCCGTCGATGGCATAAGTTTCAGTGTCGGTGAAGGCGAAACGATCGGGATCGTGGGTGAATCTGGCTGCGGGAAAAGCGTTACCTCTCTGAGCATCATGCGTTTGATCCAGAGCCCTCCAGGCCAGATCGTTGAAGGTGAAATCTTGCTGCGTTCGAGCGGACGCACCGTTGATCTCGCCAAGGCCTCCGATTCGGACATGCGGAAGATTCGCGGCAATGAGCTCGCGATGATTTTCCAGGATCCGATGACCTCACTCAACCCGGTCTACACCATTGGAAATCAGCTCTGCGAACCGCTCATGCTTCACCTTGGTTTGAGCAGAGGCGAAGCCAAGGCTCGCGCGATCGACCTGCTCCAGCGCGTCGGCATTCCCGCGGCGGAGGATCGGTTCGATGCGTATCCTCATCAGTTTTCCGGTGGCATGCGGCAACGCGTGATGATTGCCATGGCGCTCGCCTGTAACCCGAAAGTGCTGATTGCCGACGAACCGACGACAGCGCTCGACGTCACCATTCAGGCTCAGATCCTCGATCTAATGGCAGATCTCAACCGCGATTTCGGCACGGCAATCGTCTTGATCACCCACGATCTCGGAGTGGTCGCCGAGGTTTGCCAACGGGTGGTGGTGATGTATGCCGGCAAAATTGTCGAGCAGGGAACTGCTGACGATGTTTTCTACAATCCGCAGCACCCGTACACGATCGGGTTGTTGAGATCGGTACCTCAACTTGGCGAGAACGTGAAAGAAACGTTGGTACCGATCGGCGGGCTGCCACCCGATCTGCTCAATCCTCCGATTGGATGCCGGTTTAAACTGCGTTGTTCGCGCCGACATCCACAGTGCGATCTGGAACCGGAGCTTGTGGAATCCAATGACGGCCATTTCGCCGCATGCTGGTTCCCGGGCCCCGACGGCGATCCTGAACTCGTTGAGGAGGCCTCATGAGCGCTCAGGAAACCATCGAAACGGTGGTCACGCCCCCTGGAGTCAACGATCAGAAGGATCCGTCTCACGAACTGCTCCGGGTCGAACACTTGACCAAGCATTTCTCTGTCGGGGGCGGTTTCCTGAGCGGTAATCCGCTGGTGATTCGCGCGGTCGATGATGTTTCTTTTGCGGTCAAACGGGGGGAGACCTTCGGGCTCGTCGGTGAATCAGGCTGCGGCAAGACCACCCTTGGCCAGACTATTGTCCGTTTGTACGAACCAACCAGCGGAAGCATTCTGTTCAAGGGACAGGATTTGAGCGGGCTTTCGCAACGAGAGATGCGACCCTACCGGCGGCAGTTGCAGATGATCTTTCAAGATCCGTCAGCCTCGCTCGATCCACGGATGACGGTGGCTTCGATCATCAGCGAACCGATGGTCGTATCCAAAATCGGCACCAAGGAAGAGCGCAAAGAACGGGTCCAGGAATTGCTGCGAGTAGTGGGTTTGAATGCCTATTTCGCGAATCGCTATCCGCATGAGTTTTCAGGCGGTCAACGGCAGCGAATCGGTATCGCCCGCTCCCTTGCGCTTAGTCCGGAAATGGTTGTCTGCGATGAACCGGTCTCTGCGCTCGACGTTTCGATTCAGGCCCAGGTACTGAACCTTCTGAAGGATCTCCAGGACCAGTTTGATCTGACGTACATCTTTATTGCGCACAACCTGGCGGTTGTCGCTCACATCGCCGATCGCATCGGTGTGATGTATCTCGGCAAGGTCGTTGAGATTGGCACCTCTGATGCCATCATTGAGCGACCTCTTCATCCGTATACCAAAGCGCTGATCTCGGCGATCCCCATCCCAGAACCGGGAAAGAAGAAGCAACGTATGTTGCTTCAGGGAGACGTACCAAGTCCGGCGAATCCCCCAAGTGGCTGTCGTTTTCATCCACGATGTCCGATTGCGCAGCAGAATTGCTCGATCGACGAACCATCGCTCGAAGAGAAGTTCCCGAATCATTGGGTGGCGTGCCACTATGCCGGGTAACGAGCTTTGGGCGAAGTGCACTGTTCGATTGGCGAGGATGTTGGTAGCATATGGGCACCGGAGAAGTATCGATAGCGGAGCGTTTCCGGGAGGTCCAAGCTGTTTTGGACCATCGATTTTAGTCGCGGAGGTTACGAGTGGCAGAGAAACCAGACCTTAACAAGCAGCTCGAGATCATGAAGGAGCGTCTGCTCACCGCAGGGATGAGTCGGCGTGATGTCATGAAAGTCGCCGCTGCGGCAACGCTCGGCACAGGTGCAACGATCGCTGCGTCCCAGACCGGCATGGCCGCGTCAGCGCTGCGTACGGCGAAACTGCGCGCCCTCGCCCAGACGAGCGAGGAGCAGATCTTCTACCAGGACGGTATCTGGGAGAACCCGGTGTCGTTTGACTGGAATGCCAATCTCTACTGCAATGCAGAGGAGACGACGTTTGCTGGCATTCTCACCTTCGACGAGAACCTGAACGCCGTTGCGGACTGGGCGGAAAGCTGGGAGAACAACGAAGACGCAAGCGTCTGGACCTTCAACATCCGCAAGGACAATACAGGTTGGTCAGACGGAACACCGGTGACCGCTGGTGACTTTGTGTATTCCTGGGCCCGACAGCTCGATCCAGCCACCGCGGCGCCATACGCCGGATTCCTCTTCGACATCAAGTACGCCGAAGCGTTCAACGCCGGTGCTCCCTACGAGATGGAAGGCGATCCACTGAATGGGGTCGTTCCGACCGCCGAAGATCTCGGTGTCAAGGCGCTCGATGACTGGACGCTCGAAGTCACGTGTGAAGGACCTCGAGGATATCTGCCGCAGGTGCTGGCATATGCTGCCGCATTCCCGGCTCCGCGCTGGATGGTCGAGGAACACGGCGAGCAGTGGGCACTTGGTGGTGACATCCCGATCGTGTCCAACGGCCCGTTCAAGGTCGACAACTGGGAGTACGACGTCAAGATCGAGATGTCCAAGAATCCTGGATTCTGGGACGCGGAGAACATCAGCATCGAGAAGCTGATCGACCCGATCTTCCCCAACGCGAACAACGTGTTGCTGTTCGAAGAAGGGAGTGGTGATCAGCAGATCGACTGGACTACGCTTTCAGGTTCTGACTACCAGCGGTATCTTGAAGATCCGGAATTGTCTGCTCAGCTTTCTCCCTATGTCTATCCAGGCATCTGGATGATGGTTCCGTCGAACGGTCAGCCGCCATTCGATCAGCTCGAAGTCCGTCAGGCGCTGAGCCATGCGATTGATCGCGAACGTCTCGTCACCGTAACGAACGGACTGGTCACTCCGGCCTACAACATGGTGCCTCAGGGAGTGTTCGGTTTCCTCGACGATCCAGAGCTGGGCACGATCCAGGATTACGATCCTGAAAAGGCGATGGCGGCTTTGGTTGGTACCGAGTTCGAAGGTGGCCAGAACTGGCCCGAGATCACGATGTGGATGCGTGCTCAAGAAGAGTACGTCAACGCAGATGTGATGGCGAACGATATTGCCGATCAGCTCAAGCAGAACCTCGGCATGGAGATCTCCATTCAGCCGGTTCCGCAGGCCAATTTCAGCCAGCAGCTCTTCGAGAACACCTGGCAGTTGGTCTTTATCCGCTGGTGGTATGACTATCCGGATCCGAACAACGGCTACGGTGATATGTTCTACAGCCGCAAAGCGTCAGGCAAGCGGCAGGCGTGGTCGAACGAGACCTTCGACGACCTGGTCAATGCTGGCAAGGCCGAGTCTGATCCAGACGCAAGGCTTGCTATCTACCTTGACGCGGAGAAGACCATTCAGAACGATGTCGGATACATGCCGTTGGCATTCCGGCTTGATCAGTACGTGTTCAAGCCATGGGTCAAGGGTTTGGCAGTCAACAACGAGGGCTACCAGGTTCCGGACGGCAATATCTACATCGGAATGCTCCGCAACGTCTTTGTCGAAGGCCGCGACGCCTAAGACTACCGTTGCCATGCATGGCCAAGACCCGGGAACTTCGGTTCCCGGGTTTTTTCATTGACTTGCGCCCGGTTCGTGCGATACTCCGCACCGAAACGGTTTGTTGGTCATTACGTGGTGCAGAAGCGTGCCGCGAAATGAAGTCGGAGGCGCATAGTGGCAGGTCATCATCCGGAATATTTGTGGATCAACGGCGAGCAGCAGCGATGGGAAGACGCTACCGTTCACGTGGCGGAACTTGGCTGGTCGACGATCGGAGCGGTGTTCGAAGGCATTCGTGGATACTGGAATGCTGAAGAAGAAATGCTCTATGTCTTTCGACTCCAGGAGCATCTCGAGCGATTGATGCGGTCGATGAAACTCGTCCGCCTGCCGATCCATTACTCGGTCGAAGAACTGACCAAAGCGACTGTCGATCTGCTTCAGGCGAACGACGTTCGGGATGATGTCTACATCTTCCCGCTCGCCTATACGAAAGACTCCTACACCTCTCGTTACGATCGACCCGAAGTTGATTCTTCGATTCACATCCTGACCCGGCCGATGCCATCGCACCTTGACAGCGGGATGGAAATGTCCGCCAAGGTGTCTTCGTGGCGGAGAATCTCGGAAGACGTCATGCCGCCGCGAGTCAAGAACTTGTCGAACTATCGTAATGGGCAACTGGCGAGAATGGAGTCGTTGCTGGATGGTTACGACACCTCGATCATTCTCAATTCGGTCGGCAAGGTTGCGGAAGCGCCAGGAGCGTGCGTCATGCTCATCCGGGATGGCAAGCTGATCACGCCGGATCTGACCAGCAGCGTGCTCGAAAGCATCACCCGCGATGCGCTGATCGTTCTGGCGCGGGAAAGCCTTGGCCTGGAAGTTGAAGAGCGACCAGTCGACCGGACAGAGCTGTATCTTGCTGACGAGGTGTTTCTCTGCGGAACCGCAGCCGAGATCTCACCGGTGGTGTCGGTCGACAAATACCCGGTGGGAACCGGATCAACGGGACCGGTTACGCGCCAACTCGAGAAAATCTTCGACGATGCCCTTCGCGGTCATGAAATGGACTACGCACATTGGCGCACCCCAGTGCCTGCGAAAAGCCCAGCCGCAGTCTAGCTACGGTGCCGAACAACGGGGTCGGATTAGCTTCCTGACTCCGTTGCTTGTTCACCTCGATGATTTGACCGGCGCAGCGCTGCCGATGATCGCATCTGCCTCGATCTCGATGCGCATCTGGGGATGGATGAGACCAGCCACCACGAGCAGGGTGTTGCAGGGATGGACATCGCCAAACCAGGATGCCAGGACCGGCGCGATGGTGGGATAGTCCTCGATTCGAGTCAGGTAAACACGATAGCGAACGACATCCTCGATCGACGTTCCGGCTTCTGCCAATGCGGCGGCGATTGTCTGCAATGTCTGTTCAGCTTGCGCGGCAGGATCGTCCGGACCCACAAGCTCGCCATCCTTCATCGCGGTGGTGCCGGAAACGATCACCTGGTCGCCAACCCGGGTCGCGCGACAATAGCCAACTTTGGTTTCCCACGGGCCACCGGAATAGAACCTCTTGCGAACATCCATGGCAACTCACCCTCTGAAATCCTGAAGCTGAACCAATAGTCGTGGTGACGGACGACACGTTGCGCAAGTCCGCGCTCCCCGCGCAAGCGTACACTCAATGACGAGTCATCAGGCTCGGTATTAGCCCCCTTTTTGATGTTCACAGGCGTATCTTGATCGAGTCGCGGGAGGGTTCTGAATTGGTAGTGCAGCGTTCGTCTTTGTCTTCACCCCGATCGACACGCAAAGGCTTCTTCACCGCGATAGTCGGCGTTCTGATGCTGGTTTTCGGAATGGCCGCCGGGACAACAATACGGCCGTCGTCGGAATCGACCTCTGCCAGTTCGTCATTTGCTGACCAACCAGCCTATCAAACGCTAGAAGAAACCTGGACGCTACTGCAAGACAATTTCGCCGATCCATCGTTGCTCGACGATCAGGCGCTGCTCTATGGCGCCGCCAGTGGCATGCTCGAAGCGGTCGGGGATGATGGGCACACCTCGTTTATGGATCCGGCCGATGCCAAGGTTTTCCGGGCCTCGCTGAATGGGGAGCTAATCGGGATTGGGGTCCAGCTCGATTTCGACGGCGCTTACCCGCGCGTCCTCGCTCCAATCAGGGACTCACCAGCAGACCTCGCCGGAGTCGACCGAGGTGATCTCATCATCGAAGTCGATGGCGTTTCAACCAAAGGCTGGTCTGATTCGCAAACGTCGAGTTTCCTGCGAGGCGAAGAGGGTCAGGAAGTGGTGCTTACCATCGAGCGGCCGTCGACTGGGGAGGAGTTTTCGGTGACGCTTGTGCGCAGTCGGATTCGACTCGATCCGGTTGAGTCAGCCTGGCTACCTGGCGACATCGCCCTGATCCGACTAAATGACTTTTCTGCCGGCGCATCAAAGGAACTTGGAGCCGCTCTCGACGGAATGGTGGATGACGGCGCTGCTGGTATCGTGCTCGACCTGCGCGCGAATCCCGGCGGATACGTTCACGAAGCGATCGCCGTCGCTAGCGAATTCTTGCCAGAAGGGACCACCGTCTATCTCCACCAGGAGCGGGGCGGTGAGCCGAAACCGGTCGCTTCGGTCGGTGGATATTCATCCGCGATCGATCTTCCTCTGGTGGTTCTGGTTGACGAAGGATCGGCTTCTTCCGCTGAATTGGTCGCTGCCGCAATGCGGGACAACGATCGCGCCGAGATCGTTGGCGAAACCACCTTTGGAACTGGCACCGTCGTTACGTCGTTTGATCTCGACGATGGTTCGATCGCAGCGATCGGCACTGCGTTCTGGTTGACGCCGTCTGGCGAGCAGATTTGGAAGCAGGGACTCGAACCAGACCAGTTGGTGCGCTTGCCAGTAGAAGGGGAGCCTGTACGGTTTGCGCTTAATTCCAGGCTCTCCGCTGAGCAGATCGAAGCGTTCCAGGACGATCAGCTGCTGGCCGCGCTAGCCACGCTTTCGTCCGAGTCGGCGGGTTTTCCGGTCGATCCGCGCGAGTAGGTCATCTGACCTCGCTGAGTGGCGATTTACAGAGAGCATCGTCGACAGGCATCCGTGGTATGTTTCGATCAGTGACTGGGTTGGAAGACGCTGTCCATTTGATTGTGCCTGAAAACAGGAGATTCGCCGAGCAATGTTCTCGGTTGAGAGCTGGCCAGAACCAGCGGCCAAAGCGTGGCTCGTAGCCCAGCGCTTCCAGAAGTTTCTTGTTGTCGGCATCATTGGTCTGGCCGTCAATCAGGGTCTCCTTTTCGCTTTCCACTCGGTTGCCGAAGTGCCATTGCGATATGCCTCACCGGTGGCGATCTTCATTTCGATGATCGTCACCTTTCTCCTCAACGAGCATTGGACGTGGCACGATCGCGGCAAAGGGCGTGTTTTCCATCGGATGCTGATGTACTTTCCGATCAACAGCGTCGGTCTCGTCATCAACGTCGCAATCCTGCATTTTCTGGTTGAACAGATGGATATGCATTACTTGCTCGCGAATCTGTTCGGAGCTGGCGCTGCCGCAATCTGGAACTTTGTCGTCAACCACCACGTAACCTGGTCCGAATAGCTTGTCCAGCGTTCGAACTCGCGCTTGCCCGAATCTGAATCGACGTCTCGCGGCACTCGGGTGCACAGATTCCGAGTGTGTTGGGGGGTTGCTTACCGCGAACCTTCATGAGATCACGGTTTGGTATACGCTATGATGCATCGCGCTGGTGGGCGCGCCGTATGCTGACACGCGTGAGATCGTTGCTCACGCTCGTATGTTGTGACTTTCGATTCAAACTGGAAGGATCCGGAGTTGACCACCGGTTCGAGCAATGGGGTCGTCGCACCCAATCCTGAAATCCAAGATCGCAGCACCTTGATCATGGGCGCTGGTCCTGGCGGACTTTGCTCTGCCTACGTCCTGAGCAAAGCCGGTGTGCCCGTTCGGGTGGTCGAGCGCGCTCCGTTCGTTGGCGGTTTGGCCCGCACGATCATCCGCGACACGCCCTATGGTGAGTTTCGTTTCGATATCGGCGGCCATCGCTGGTTCACCAAGAATGACGAACTCAACGATTTGTTCAAAGAAGTCATTGCCGAGGAACTCCTCTGGGTCAACCGGATCAGCCGAATCTATTTCGACGGCAAATACGTCGACTATCCTCTGAAGATCTCGAACGCACTCAGAGCCGTCGGTCCCGTGAAATCGGCCAAAGCAATGGCCGACTACGCCGCCACTCGGGCGAAGCAACAGGTCAAACCGTTTGAAGTCGTTTCGATGGAAGATGCCTACATCGACCAGTTCGGCCCGACACTGTATGAGCTCTTTTTCCAGCGCTACTCCGAGAAAGTCTGGGGCCTTCCATGCGACCAGATGAGCGGCGACTGGGTCGTGCAGCGGTCCAAGGGTATGTCGCTGATGACTGCCGTCAAAGATGCGGTTGTTCCGTCCCGTGGAGAAGTTGTCAGCCTGATCGACGAGTTCATGTATCCCAAGTACGGGTTCGGTCGCCTTTCCGAACGGATGGCTGACAGTATCACCGCGATGGGCAATGAGATCGACTTGTTAACCGGAGTGAAAACCGTCCATCGCGAGGGCAATGTTGTCACCGGCGTCACGGTAGAAACAGAAGCAGGTCCCAAGTTCCTGGAGGCCCGCAATTTTATCTCCTCGATCCCGTTGACCGTACTGGCCAAGATCATGGATCCACCGGCGCCACCGGAAGTACTGGCAGCCTCCGACAAACTGGTCTTTCGAAACATCGTCACCGTGAACATTTTGCTCAAGCGGAAACAGGTGACACCAGATACCTGGCTCTATGTCCACGACCGCAACATCCTGTTCGGACGGTTTCATGAGCCGAAGAATTGGAGCCCGGAAATGGTTCCGAGCGATGATTTCACCTCTCTCGTGGTGGAGTATTTCTGCTCACCGGGTGACGAAATCTGGAACATGACCGAAGAGCAGTTTATCGAGCAAACTGTTGATCATCTCGTTAATGATCTTAAGTTCATTGATCGGTCAGAGGTCATCGACGGTTTCATCATCCGCGCTCCGCGAGCCTATCCGTCCTATGTGATCGGTTACGAGGAACCCCTTGAAACGATCAAGAATTTCGTCGAGAGCTTCGAGAACCTGCAAATCATCGGGCGCTACGGCACGTTTCGCTACAACAACACTGACCACTCCATCGAAACGGGGTTGCTTGCTGCCAAGAACATCCTGGGCGAGCACCACGATCTCGATGCAGTGAATGCAGAAAAGGAGTACCACGAGATGAAGCGGGTAGCTCCTCCGGTTTCCTCCCGGTAACCTGGTTCGCGTGCAGGGGTCGTCAGTCGACGTGATGTCATCTGCCGCGCAGACGACGGACCCGGACGATCCGTCAGCGTTGAGACGAACACGCACCTTGCTGGAACGACCGCTCACGCGATTCCTGATTGCTCTGGCGGCTGTGTTTCTGGCCAAGCAGTTCTTAATGGTTGTGATTTTTCCACCGTTTACGGGTCACGACGAAGTGGCCCACCTCGCGTATGTCCAGACCGTCGTCAGCGAACAACGTGTGCCGGTCCTGGTCAAGGACCAGATTCCTGACCAGTACTATCGGTATTGTCAGTACATTCTCGACTGGTCCCCGTGCGAGCCGGACAACCCACGTTGGCTGGTTCAGCCCTTCAGGTTTGCAGACTGGGGTGGGGCGGGGGTCTTTCCGGCTGGGGAGCAGTACGCTGCCAATCATCCACCTTTGTATTACCTGATTGCATCACCGATCATCCGTATTTCGGAAGGGTCGAGCCCTGAAACCCAGCAATATCTCCTGCGCGTTCTCGCGATTCCGATCGGGCTGGCGGTGGTTTTGCTGGCGTTTCTGACATCGTGGACCGTATTCCCCGGCGATCGATTTCTTGGCATCACCGTGGCCGCGTTTGTCGCCTTTCAGCCACAGATCTCATACGAAGCGGCCATGGTGAATAACGACGTTCTCAGCATTGCGATCACGAGTCTGATCTTGTTTCTCCTCGTGCGGGGGATGCGCGATCGCTTTCCCTGGTTTGACTGCTTTCTGCTCGGGACAGCGTTCGGTCTCGCGCTGCTGATCAAGGGAAACTCGATTGTCATCGCACCCATCATCGCGGTGGCGATGGTGCTTGGTCTCGGACTGCGCAACGTACGGAGCTGGGTGACGAAGGGTATCGCAGTTGCCGGCACCGGTTTTCTGCTTGCGTTGCCCTGGTATGTCTATCTCTATCGCACCTACGGAAACCTGGACGGCCTGGAGCAGGTGAAAGAGATTCAGCAACCCTGGAATCGCGCTGCGGGAACCTTTTCCGACCTCCTCTTCAACCGGTCGTTCGTCTGGAGCCGGTGGCAGGAAACATGGGGTGCGTTTGGGTGGCGCAGAATTCAGCTTGAGTCAACGATTCTCTGGATTATCGCGGTGCCTATCGTTGTGGCGCTTGTCGGTCTCCTGGTCTATACGCTTCGTAGCCTGAATGTCGCACGACAACAACACAATGATGGCGAGGCTACATCTGCATTTACCGGGCCTAGTCTGTTTCAGGCAAAAGCGCTGTTCGTTCTCTTTTTGGCCTGCGTCGTCGCGTACCTCGCTGTTGTTCAATTTGGAACCAGCTTCATTCTGACCCAGGCCCGGTACTACTTTCCCTTTGTCAATGGAGCGGCGTTGCTGATCATGCTTGGTGCCCGTACGCTGACTCCGATTCGGTTTCAGGCGATCGTGCAAACCGTGGTTGTTTCGGGTCTGGTTCTGATGAACGTGGTGATCTACACGCGCTATGTGATCCCCTATTGGCATCTGTCCCCGTGGTGATGGAGGTCATGAAAACCGAACCGGCTCCCGCCCGACAACCCACGAGCAGCCAGACTCGCCGTGTGGTGATGGTCGTTCTGTTGGCGCTCCCTCTACTCATCTACCTCACGGTCTACTCGATCGACGCACGGTTGAATCGCGGGGTCATCGAGCGTCACTATGGTTGGCAAATCTGGCACACGATGAGCAACGAGTTGCCAGAAGCCGCTTTTCCCGGTTTGCTGAAAGTGTCCTTCTGGGTGTTGATCTTCATCTTCATCGCTGGTTTTCTCGCCATGCTCTGGTTCTCACTCATGTCGCCTGCTGAAGGAATTGTTGCTTCGGGTGAAGAACTCGAGAGATCCGGCACCCCTGCCATGACGACAGAGCATGCAAGTTGAAATGAGTCGACCGTCAAGGCGAGCGCTCGATGGAGGCTGGATCGTGGCGCTGATCACGATGGCGCTCTGGACCGCCGCTCGATATGACGCGTTTCAGGTCTGGACGACGCAGTTCCTCTCCGATGGCAGTCGACTCCGCATTCCGTTCACCTTTGCCGGCGTCGACCACCCCTTCCACGCAACCCGGGCCGAAACCCTGAAACGGTCGCTGGCAGATGGTCAGATCCTGCGCTGGATCATGAATCACCAGGGCGGGTATCCCGTCGAGTTCTATCCACTTGGCGCACCCTGGATCGAGGTGCTGGTCTGGGCAGCCGCATTAGGTTCCCTTCCGCTCATGTATATCCACAAGATCGTCGTGATCGCCGTCTTTCTCTTGCCGCTGGTGGCATTTGCCTGGATTGCCCGGACAGATCGATTGACTCTTGGCGTCGCCGCGCTTGCCGGGGCTTTGCAGATTGCCATAAGGGGATGGTGGTGGTCTGGCGGGTCGATGGAGTTGATCGAATGGGGTTTGCTGACGAACGTGGCTGGCGCCACGATCGTTCTGCTGGCACTCGTCGCCATGACGCGAGGCTGTTTCGAGCAGAGTCGACGTCATCTCGCGCTGGCAGCCCTTTTGATCACGTTGGCGTTCTATGTGAACTCGCGTTCGCTTCTGCCGACGGTTGCCATGACGCTTCGGCGTACTCCTGGCTTTGTTCCTCAGCAGGGCTAAGCTCAGGTGGAGAACTGGCAATGTGATCTTGGTCGGTTCACTAGCAATGGCTATCTCAGCGCCGCTCCTTTTCCCGCTCATCCGGTTCCGCGATCTTTACTTTTTCGTGCCCTATTCTGGGTACGACAGTGTCAGGGACTATCTCGACTCGTCAATCACGGCAGTTGGCGGACCGGCTTTTGTGCTCATGCTGATCGGTCTGGCGGCAGCGATCTCCCACCGAGAACATGTGGTTTCACGCGTGGTCGCGTTGACCTTGATGATCTACGTTGGCATGACGGCGTTGCTCGGGCTCGATCTCGTGCCTGGTCTCCAGATCGAGCAGCTTGAAGCCACCCGCATGATGCCATTCCAGCGTTATCTGATGTTCTACTTGGCTGCTTATGGGGTCTGGTTCCTGGGAGCGCAGGTCGTGGAGCGGCTTCAACGTTCTCGCTCGCTCGCTGACCTGATTCTTGCCGGGGCAACTGGTCTGGTCCTGGTCCTCTACATTGGGGGAGTTGGCGGGATCGTTCCGGAGAGCGACCGAGCGGTCATCGCGCCGATGACGACCGCACATGCAGAGATTGCCGATCTCGAAGGAGCGATCACGGCAGCGGATGCCTCGGCGCCAGACGGCACCGCGCTGCTGGTGCTCGGCAGCGCGGTTTCCTGGCACGATCAACTCTGGTCGCCGCAATGGAGTGATCGAGCGTTTTTCTATGACGATTGGCTCTGGTATTGGCAACAAGATCACGTCGGCGATTACGATCCGGCGACATCCCATGCTTACCGCTCCGATACCTCGACGCTTGATCGTCAATATCTCGAAACCCATGGAATTGGCGGCGTCGTGGTCACCGGCGAAGCCCGGTCCACCGCCGGTACTTTGCCGTTCTTGACCCTTGTCCAGCAATCGACCACTTGGGACGTCTATCGGGTCGAAAGTCCGACAACCATCGTCACCAGCGGAAACCAGATGGCGACTCGCAGCGCGATCGCCAATGAATCCATCAGAGCGGAGTTTGCCTCCCCCGGCGATGCGTATGAAGTCCGCCGGAACTGGTTCCCGCGCTGGAAGATGGCCGACGGAACGCTCGCCAAAGCCTCGACTGGCTATCTCGATTCCAGCGCAGAAACAGCCAATCCCACTATCGACCTGTATTACCAGGTCGATCGGTGGGACTGGCTCGCCAGATTCCTGATGGTGGCCGGGCTTCTGCTGGCGGTGGCCTGGTTGATCCGCCCGACGTTTCTCGCTAAACCCAGGGCGCGATCGGAACGTCGATGATCGTCGGCGTGTTGCGGGTAGAAGCGAGTTTGATCTCCCGTTCGAGCGCGTCCGGTTCCTCGACACGAACGCCTGGTATCCCGTAGGCGTTGGCGAGCGCCACATAGTCAGGATTGACGAGATCAACTCCGATATAGCGACCACCGCGTGATTCGGCTTGGGCTTCCTTGACCGCGGAATACGTTGAATCGTTGAAGATGACGATTGGGAGCGCGAGTTGTTCCTGAATGGCGCAGCCAAGTTCGGCCATGGTGTACTGAAAGCCACCATCGCCCACCACCGGAACGACGACCGCCTCCGGGCGAGCGATCTTAGCGCCAATCGCAGCAGGCAACGCGAAGCCAAGCGTGCCGTAGCCGCTTGGGAACATGAAGGTTCGCGGTTCGTAGACCGGATAGAGACCACAGGCCACGTAGGCCATCATCGTCATGTCGGCGACCAGAATGCCGTCGCGGGGGATTGCCCGGCGGAGAGCATCGATATGGTCCCGGCGCTCAGCGTGCCAAGCGGTTGCCTCGGTGGAGGTTCGTGCTTCCTGTGCGAGTCCCTTGCCAAATCCTGGCCCAGCGATCGGGGATTCCTTCAACACCCGCACCAGTTCAGTTGTCGCGGTGGCTGCATCGGCAACGAGCGATAGCGTGCAGCGAGCATTGAGGGTGATCTCCCGGGGATCGATATCGATCCGGATCGTATTCGCCGGGAAAGTCAACTGGAAACCCTGGGTGGCTTGCTCGCCGAGTTTCGTGCCGATGATCAAGACACAATCGGCCGATCGCCAGAGGTCGTCAACCGCGTTGCCTGGTGACCAGAGCGCGCCCACGGAGAGTGGGTGGTCTTCGGGAATCGATCCCTTACCCATGATTGACGTCACGACGGGTGCTTCAAGCAGTTCGGCTAGTTCGACGATCGAGCTCATCGCTCTCGATGAAACTGCGCCGCCACCGCAGTAGATCATCGGCCGGCGCGCACTTGCCAGCATGACTGCGGCCTCGGCAATCTGACCCGGGTCAGCTGCCTCGGGGGTTCCCTGGTCAAGGATGGTGCCTGGAGCGGAGAACGTAAGTTGATCGAGCACATCGAGCGGGATTTCCACGTGTGCCGGGAGCGGTCGGCCAGTTTCGAGATTGTGGAACGCCATGTCGAGCATGGGAGCGACCAGATCCGGCGACGTGGCGCGGCCATTCCATTTGGTCACAGCCGCCATCACACCCATCTGGTCCTTGAGGTCGTGCAGGCAGCCGCGCATGTCGTCGATATACGGCATCTGGACGTTCGAAGAGAGCACCAGCACCGGTGAGGAATCGGCATAGGCTTCACCGACCGGTGTCGCGACGTTGGTGATACCGGGTCCGGTAATGACCAGCGCGACCCCCGGTTTTCCCGATGCGCGGGCATAGCCATCAGCCATGAACCCAACACCCTGTTCATGGCGCGCGAGTACGTGCCGGATCGATGAACCCCGGAGGGCGTCATAGAGCGCGAGCGTGTGAACGCCGGGAATGCCAAAAACAGTGTCGACCCCGTGTGATTCGAGTGACGAAATGGCGATCTGCGCGCCGGTGAAGCCGAGAGCGGCGCGACTGCCCTGTTCTGCGAGACTCAAGATGGTTCCTTTCCGGATCTGACAAATAACCGTGCCCGACCGATCTGCCGTCAGTCAGAGTAGATGCCCACGGGTTTTGAGACAACCCGGTCCATTCGAGTAGGCAACGACAGCGCCGACTATCATTCCATCCGGTTATTCGTGAACGATCGGGAGCAGGGATCATTCAACGCAGCGCAGTGACATTCGAGGGCGATTTGCATTCGCCAGTGTTCCCCGGCGGGAGTCTCTACAGTGCGCTCCTGCATCGCCGCTTGATGACCATGGCCGATCTTGGCGACGCGAGCGCAATGATCGGGGATCGTTGGGCTGTGATCGCTTCTGAGTTCTTGATCGAACAGCGGCATACGCAGTTCCCCGTTCCTGGTAAAAACGCGGGAACCCATTTCGTCGAGGAGATCGTTCGTCTCGACTCAGCACCCGGGTTTTCGCAAGCGGCGTCTCGGCGAGGATTGCGGAATCCTGATCTGCTCGCGATCGGACACCGGGCCGGGCGGCCGACCATCCAGGCGATCGATGCGAAGTTCTCAGTAGAAACCGCGCGGTCAAAACAGGTCAGTCAAGAGTCGGTTGCGGCCTTGATGGTCATGCAGCCGGAGATAGAAGCGATCCTCGGGACTCTCCTTCCAGCAGGAGCTCAGCTCCTTCCGGGCATTTTCGTCTCTCCGGATACCCACTTTTCTCGGTACGTCGTCAAACGCGGTCGAGGGATCACCAAGGTTCAGGTTCAGCCGGACGAGGTGTGGTTTCACCACCTCGACGCAGAACGCATGTTTGGGGAGCTGGAAGCCCAGGATTTTTCAGTTCGGCTTCATGCGCTCGATGGTCACCGTCGCAGTCCGGACGAGGATGCTGCGACCGCGCTCTATTATTTCCGTCTCGTTCGGGCAGCCGTGGGTAACTGGCGCGATCTCGAAAAGCCCTTGCTCTCCTGGCGCGATACCGTAACCTACGATGCTGATCGCTTCGGAGCAACGCTCGAACAGGCAATGGCCTCAGCGGACACGGCGTTCGATGCGATCGAACGATCGACCGACTTGGTCGCGACCGTGAGGCGAGACCGCGTTGCCGTCGAGCGGGCAGCGTCGTTGCCAATTGCCAATAGCGAGTTCAAGGAGTGGGTCAAGCAGGATGTCGAGACGCTCGGTGTCGAGGCACCCTCGTTGAATCAGGTCCGCAAACAGCTTGGATCGTGGTATCGGCAGGAACTCCGCAAACGAGTCGGCCCGGTGCAGCCGCCCGTGGCGAACATTCGCCAGGCGCTTCTCGCGATCGATCGTGAAGCGGCGCTTCTCAAACCGTTGTTGCGGGAGCAAACGCGTCTGGCGGTAGAAAACGTCGCGCGGCGGCAAGCCTTGGAGTCGACAGATCCGACTGCCTAGATTTCCCGGATAGCGGGCGATTTGAAATAGAGCAGAATCGTCAGCGCTGAGCTGATCGACGCTCCCAGCGCGACGGCCAGCGGCGTACTCGTCGCCGAACTCAATATCCCCATTGGCAGCGCTCCAAGTGGCATCAGACCCCAGGTCAGCATGTAGACGGCGATCACACGCCCCCTGATCGAATCCTCAATCCGATGCTGGATCAGCGCGTTGTTCGCGCTCATGAAGCTGGAACCGAGAAACCCGGCGGCGAAAAGGAACGGGAGTGCAACCAGGAACGCAGGCGAGACGGCGAAGCCAACGATCACCAGCCCATAAGCGGTCATCTGACCGGCAAGGAGGGTTCCGGTGGTCTTGCGTGATCGAGTGGCCACATAGATTGAACCAGCGACGGCGCCAAGCCCCGAGCTTGCCATGAGAATGCCGAGACCTCCTGGTCCGGTTTCGAAAACGTCACGGGCGAACACCGACAGGAACGAAATGTAGGGAAACACGAAAAAAGTCGCAATCGAAACCATCAGAAAGAGCGACCGCAAGTCGGGTCGGCTCGCGACCAGCTTCACACCCTCCAGCATGCCGGAAATCGACCGCGCTGAAAGCGTCCGGATACGGGTCGGAAAGGTGGTGGTCGCTATCAGAGAAACGGAAATCAGCAAGGCAATAGCCTGACAGATAAACCCCGCGCTGGTTCCCACCAAGCCGATCAGCAAACCAGCGATCGTTGGTCCAACCACCCTTGTCATGTTCTGGCCGGCGCTCATAAGACCAATCGCGTTGGTCAGCGAATCCTTGGGGACCAGTGAAGGAACGAGCGATTGCTGCGTGGGGTTCGTGATCGATTGAATAGATCCGTTGGCGAAGGCGGCGATCAGGAGATGCCAGGGTTCGACGTGTCCGAAAATCACATCAATCGAAAGCAAGACAGCCAGCATGGCGGCCAGTGACTGACCGGCGATGAGCACTTTCTGGCGATCGAACCGGTCAATCAACATCCCTCCCGGGAGTGAGATGACCAGAAATGGCAAACCCGATGCGAACGCCACGAGACCGACAAACGACGCGGAATCCGTCAGATCGAGCGCCAGCCATCCCAGCGCAGTCGCCTGCATCCATTGACCCAACGAAGCCGACAGTGTGCTGAGCCAAAGTCGTCGAAAAACGGGTGAGGATTGCAGAGCCCCAAATCGATATCGCTCAACTGGATCGGCGCTCGTTTCTGTGACGACTGGTGCGGAACCGGAAACCGTCATTCGGTGAACAGGTTCACGATGGTGGGAGGTTGGTGACATTTCATCATGAGATATTGTGCATCGTGCGCAGAATACCGCACATATCTCGGAAAGCGGCAGTGCAAGTCGGAAGAAACGAAAGAGATGCAAATGGGAATCAATGTCCACCCGGACGATCGCCAAAGTCCGATTCTGAATCTGATTCAGGGATCAGCCGATTGGCTGGTTGACAAGTCGCAGATTCGTTCGGAAGGGGAGGAATTCGACAATCCTGCTGGCTACCGACACAGCAGTTTCGTTGGTTCCTTCAAAACCGAGTACGACACCTCGACCGGGCGATGGTGGCTGAATGGACCAGCGTTTCACACTGGACAGGCGATCCGGTCGCTGCTGGTAGCGTGGCGGCAGTTCGAAGACCCCCGCTATCTCGCGGCGGCACGTCTTGCTGGTTCGTTTCTGAACCGGGAAGTGATCGACGAATCGGGACATCCCCAAAACGGACTTCTCCTCTCTTTCGAACAGAACGATGATGAGATCAATCTTCAGGTCACCTTTGAAGCGCTAAGTGGCCTGCTCGATCTTTACCTAGTCACCGACGACGCTGAAACGCTTCGGACGATCACGACGTCCGTCGAGATTCTCTTTCGCGATGCCTATCTTCCCGAAGAGCGACTGATGCTCGACCATTACTCAACCGGGCGACGCGTCTTCTTTCATGACCCAGACAATATGTTGCCCGGTCGGGCGATGATCGACGATGCGTTTCTGGTACGCCTCGCCGATGTGACCGGGGACGAGCGTTATCGAACCTGGTTTCTGGAAATGGCAAGGCGATTGGCAGGAGAGGAGGGCCCAGCCGGTACATGGCTTCGTTTGCCGCCCTGGCCGCCGGAACGGCGTCGGATTCACAACCGTAAGAACTGGTGGTGGGGTTGGCCAATGTTGGCCGCTCACGACTTGACGGGGGAACAGGCGTTTCTCGATCTTGCGATTCGGACCGGTGACTGGTGGCTGGAAAGCCAGAATCTGGATGGCGGTCTCTACTATTCCCCCGGTCCAGATGGGCGGCATAACTCGTTTGGTTTGTGCACTTCAGTCTCAGCCGTGGCCGCGCTCCAGTGGATCGATCTCTGGGAACGCACCGGTGACGATCGCTATCCTCCGGCAGTCCGGAAATCGATGGGATATCTGCTGGCGGCGCAGTTTGGCGTTGATGCCGGAGACCCGAACGTGGTTGGTGCACTCTTCGAATCACCAAAGGCACCAAATGGCAGGATCTGTCCCGGCTATCTGGTGCGCGATCTTGCGCCGATTTTCGCGATTCGAGCCGCTGCCGCAGTACTCCACCACCCCAATCTCTTCCCGAAGGATGAATCCTGGATCGATACCTCGATGAACTGGTAGTCGAGGGGGATGGTCGAGAGAGTTCGATTGTCACATGTTTGATTGCGTATCGATATACTTCTCCAAGATTCTCGAATGTGGATGTGCGACGGGGCCGTGCCGAAGTCGACAAAAGTACCGTCAAGGCAACCTGAACGCTCAGGGTCGGTTTTTGCGCATCCATGTTTGAACGATGTGATCGAGTCGTCGTGCACGAACAATTCGTGCTCGTTGGATGTAAAGGAGTTGCTGCATGTCGAGTGATGGAAACGGACCAGCAAGGGTACCGGTATCGATGACTGTCAACGGGGTCCGGCACGAATCCGCTGTCGAACCACGCACACTGCTCGTGCAGTACATTCGCGAAGATCTCGGTCTGACTGGAACTCATGTCGGTTGCGACACCAGTTCCTGCGGTGCATGTGTCGTCCATGTGGACGGCCAGGCGGTCAAGAGCTGCACGATGCTGGCCGCTCAGGCAGACGGCGCTCAGGTGACGACGATCGAGGGAATCGCAAAGGATGGGCAGTTGAGTGCAGTCCAGGAAGGATTCTGGGAAAAGCACGGGCTTCAGTGTGGCTATTGCACTCCCGGCATGATCATGACAGCGGAAGCACTGTTGGCAAGGAACCCGCACCCGTCGGAGTCTGAAATCCGACACGAACTCGAAGGCAATCTCTGCCGATGCACCGGATACCAGAACATCGTGGCCGCGATTCAATTCGCCGCCGAGAAATCATCCTGACGAGTAGATTCGTGAGCGATGCGATCGGTGTTGCCAGAGGCGGCGCCGAAAATCGTTTGTTCGTAGTGTGGAGGAATCGATGGTGACAGCCGCAGAAGCTCCAGAGAAAATGATTGGCAAAGCGCTCAAGCGGCGTGAGGATCCCCGCTTGATCACCGGCGAAGGTCGTTTTCTCGACGATATTCGCTTGCCGGGGATGACGTACGCAGCGATGGTGCGTTCGCCCTATGCGCACGCTCGGATAGTCTCGATTGACACGACTGCCGCTGCTTCGATGCCTGGTGTCGTGGCGATTTTTACCGGCGATGAGTTCATGGACATCAATCCGCTCCCAGCGGCATGGCAAGCGGGTGGCGTAACGAATCATCCGGTCACACCCAGGGTGCTGGCGGTTGGCGAGGCGCACTTGGTCGGTGACCCGGTGGCTGTGGTGGTGGCAGAAAGCGTGACGCAGGCGCGTGACGCCGCTGAAGCAGTCGCCGTGGTATGGGATCCTCTGCCAGTGGTGGTGAATGCCAAATCAGCAGCCGCGCCCGGCGCGCCTCAGCTGCATGAAGAAGCGCCGAACAACATTGTGCTCGAATGGTCGTGCGGCAAGGATGCCGACGTCGTCGGCAAAGCCGTCGAGGATGCCGAGATCACGATCCGGCAACATATAGTCAACCAGCGTTTGATCCCGAATCCGATTGAACCCCGCGGTTCCATTGGACGCTGGGATCCTGGAACTGATGATTACACCCTCTGGACAACCAGCCAGGCGCCGCATGTGATGAAGCTGCTGCTGGCTGCGTTCGTGCTGGGTGTGCCCGAGCAGAAGATCCGGGTCATCTCGCCCGATGTCGGCGGCGGATTTGGTGCCAAGATCTTCTGCTACTACGACATGGCCCTCACTTTGGCGCTCTCGAAGAAAATTGGTGGCCGACCAGTCAAGTTCTTCGAAGACCGCTCGGAGAACTATCTGACCACCACCCACGGTCGCGATCACATTACCGACGTCGAGATCGGCGCCACCAGCGATGGTCATATCACCGCGCTCAAAATCGAGACTTATGCCAACCTTGGGGCCTATTTCTCTACGATCGCGGGAGGTATTCCAACGACACTCTACGGTCGAATGGTCGCCGGTTGCTACAAGATTCCCAACATTCATGTCGGGGTGACGGCGACGTATACCAATACTTCCATGGTCGATGCCTATCGTGGCGCAGGTCGTCCAGAGGCAGCGTTCGTCATCGAGCGGGTCTGCGATCTGGTTGCAAACGCCACGGGGATCGATCCGGCCGAAGTTCGCCGTCGGAATTTCATCCAGCCGAGCGATTTCCCGTACGACACGGGCATCGGGATGCTGCCGTATGACAGCGGCGAATACCAGACGGCGCTCGATCGTGCGCTCGATCAGGTCGGGTATGTGGGGTTGAGGGATGAACAACGAGCACGCCGGTCACGCGGCGATGCGAAGCAACTTGGAATTGGCCTTTCATCCTATGTCGAAGTCTGTGGTGTGGCGCCGTCAAAATGGATCGGCGCGACCGGTGAAGGCTGGGGTGCCGGTCTATGGGAAAGCGCGAACATTCGAATGCATCTGACTGGCAAGGTGGTCGTCACAACCGGCACATTGCCGCACGGGCAAGGCCATGAGACCTCGTTTGCACAAGTGGTGGCGGATAGGCTCGGAGTGCCGTACGACGATATCGAAGTTCAGCACTCCGACACCCAGGGTACTCCGTTCGGTTTTGGAACGTACGGCAGTCGATCACTGGCGGTTGGTGGAACAGCCATCTACAAGAGTGTCGACAAGATCCGTGAGAAAGCGAAGATCATCGGCGCGCACATGCTCGAAGCAAGCCCTGATGACGTCGTGTTTGAGGATGGCAAAGTCTTCGTGAAAGGCACGCCGGACGCAGTCAAAACGATTCAGGAAATCGCGCTTGCGGCGAGTGTCAGTTATGACTTGCCAGAAGGCGTCGAGCCGTATCTTGACGAGACAACCTACTACGATGCGCCGAACTGCACGTTCCCGTTTGGAACGCATGTCTGCGTGGTCGAGGTCGACCAGGAAACAGGAGCCGTTGAGGTCTTGCGGTATGTAGCAGTCGATGACGTCGGCAATGTCGTCAATCCGCTGATCGTCGATGGTCAAATCCATGGTGGAATTGCCCAGGGACTAGCACAAGCTCTGCTGGAAGGGGCGGTTTACAACGACGATGGTCAATTGATCACAGGAACAATGAGCGATTACGCGATCCCGAAAGCACATCAGGTTCCGTACTATGAACTCGATCGAACGGTCACTCCGTCACCAGTCAATCCGCTCGGTGTTAAAGGCGCCGGGGAAGCTGGGACGATCGCATCGACCCCGGCAGTTGCGAACGCGGTGATCGATGCTCTTGGCCATCTTGGCGTGGTTCATGTTGATATGCCGTTGACACCAGAACGAGTCTGGAACGTGATAAACGAAAACCAACACAAGACGTAGAGCGGACGGCCATTGTTTGTGACACAATAGCGAGACGTGATCTCGCAACAGGAGGCGAACAACAGTGTATCCAGCGCAATTCGAGTACTACCGTGCAGAAAGTGTCAAAGACGCGGTGGCGGTTTTGAAGGAGAATCCGGACGCGAAGATCATCGCTGGAGGGCATTCATTGCTGCCAGCCATGAAGCTCCGTCTGGCAATGCCGGGAACGCTGGTCGACATTGGCCGTGTTGATGGTCTCAGCGGCATTAGAGTCGGCGACGACGCCAAAATCGGCGCGATGACGACCTATCGCGAGTTGATGGATTCGGCAGAGCTGGCCAAGGCGTACCCCATGCTTGTTGATGCGGCCGGCCGAGTCGGGGATCCGGCAGTCCGGGCGAGGGGCACATTCGGTGGTTCACTCGCGCATAGTGACCCTGCGGCGGATCTTACGGCAGTGGCGCTCGCTTTGAATGCCAAGGTTGAGGTCGTTGGAACCGCCGGTTCTCGGACGATAGACGTCGATGACCTCTTCGTAAGTCTCCTGACCACCTCATTGGAGACCGACGAGGTCATTACGTCGATCAAGCTCTCATCGAAGTATGCCGGAGCGCCCCAGGCGTATGAAAAGCATGCTCATCCAGCGTCAGGGTATGCCGTCGTTGGTGTCGCTGTTGCCTTGAATATGGACGGAGACAAATGCAAAGATGCTCGGATCGCCGTCACGGGTGCTCCGGAGTTCGCGATGCGAGCGAAATCTGCCGAGAAGATTCTTGAGGAGCAGGGGATCAACGAGGAGTCGATCGCTGCGGCCGCTGCAATTGCCGCTGATGATCTGGGCGAATTGAATGCAGATGTTTATGCGTCTGCGGATTATCGCAAGCATCTAGTGGGCGTCCTGACTGGACGTGCAGTGCGAAAAGCCGTTTCCTGACGACTCCTGTTACCGAAAATTGAGAACACTGCCGGGTCGGCAAGACCCGGCAGTTTCGTTTCTCCCAACGGGCCGGTGACTTGACATGAAGCATGTCAATAACTATAATTCCCTGTAGATAAGGAGGCTAACGTCTGCATGAACGCACGCCTGAACGAGCCCGTTTTTATCATCAGTGTCGCCGCGCGGCTCGTTGAAATGCACCCGCAAACATTGAGAAAATACGAGCGCGAAGGCTTGATTGCGCCGTCGCGGACGGACGGCAATCTCCGACTCTATTCTGACCGCGATATCGAGCGTTTGCGGCAAGTGAAGTATCTCGTCGAAGAACTTGGTCTCAACCTGGCCGGTGTACAACTGGCGCTGGGTCTGACGCGTCAAATGAATGATCTCACCCGGCTTGTCGCTGATCTGACCCAGGAAGCCGTGACGAATGGCAATGGGGTAGCACCAGGACAAATGGGTCGGGTTCAAGCCAAACTCCAGGATATTGGCTTGCTCCTCGGCGCCGAGGCGGTCGCCAAGTCCGATACCGACTGAGAGCGAGGAACCTGATGCCGACAACGCTCTCCTGGTCTCCCATGGAGAGCCTGTTTTTTGGCCCTAATGGATACCTATTTGGAAAGGCAATGAATGTCACAAACCCAGGGATTCACTGAAAAAGCTCAGCAAGCCATCCTCGACGCGCAGCGACTCACTCGAGAAAGGCGTCTTTCACAACTCGAGCCAGAAGCAATTCTGCATGCGTTGATCGCCCAGCAGGATGGATTGGTTCCGCAGATCCTTCTCAAGACTGGCGTTGATCCCAAATCGCTCCTTGCATCGGTTGATGCGGCCGTCGCCACGTTGCCAGCCCTGCAATACGATGCCGAAGCCAGACCGTCTGTCGGAACTCAGAAAGTGCTTGACGCCGCGGAAAAGGCCGCGCAACAGTTTGGTGATGAATACATCAGCACCGAGCACCTGCTGCTCGGCATCCTCGCGGCAGGCGGAAGAGTTGGCGACCTCCTGAGCAATGCGAGCGTTACCGCTGACACTGTGCAAATTGCGCTCAAAGAGATACGGGGAGGGCAGCGCGTGACCGACCAGAATCCAGAAGACAAGTACCAGTCACTCGAAAAGTATGGTCGAGATCTGACCGAGCTGGCCAAGGAAGGCAAGCTGGACCCAGTTATCGGCCGCGATGAGGAGATTCGGCGCGTCATTCAGGTCCTCTCTCGGCGCACGAAAAACAACCCTGTCCTCATCGGAGAGCCAGGTGTCGGTAAAACGGCAATTGCCGAAGGTCTCGCTCAACGAATCGTCCGCGGTGATGTACCGGAAGGACTCAAGGACAAGCGGGTGGTTTCACTCGATATGGGCGCTCTCGTGGCCGGAGCAAAATACCGCGGTGAGTTCGAGGAACGCCTGAAAGCGGTGCTTAAAGAAGTCGAGGAGGCTGCCGGTCAGATCATTCTCTTTATCGACGAACTCCATACCGTGGTCGGTGCCGGCAAAGCCGAAGGCTCGATGGACGCAGCCAACCTCCTCAAGCCGATGCTGGCTCGAGGGGAACTCAGCGCCATCGGAGCCACGACCCTCGACGAGTACCGCAAGCATATCGAAAAAGATGCGGCCCTGGAACGTCGATTCCAGCCGGTTCTTGTTGGTGAACCGACGGTCGAAGACACCATTTCGATCTTGCGCGGATTGCGAGAGCGCTATGAGGTTCACCACAACGTCAAGATCCTCGATTCCGCTCTCGTTGCCGCAGCTGTTCTCTCGGACCGCTATATTTCCGATCGCTTCCTGCCCGACAAAGCGATCGACTTGGTCGACGAAGCCGCGTCCAGGTTGCGGATGGAAATCACGTCCCTTCCTGTCGAACTCGACGAGATCGAGCGACGTATCATGCAGCTCGAAATCGAGCGGGAAGCGCTGAAAAAGGAAAAGGACGATGCTAGCAAGCAGCGACTGAACTCGCTGGAGAGCGAACTGGCGGATCTGAAAGAAGACCGCGATGCGCTCCGAGCAAAGTGGGAGCAGGAGCGAAACGTGCTCCAGGAGATTTCTGATCTCCGCAACCAGGTAGACCAAACCCGGGTCGAAATCGAGCAAGCTCAGCGGAGTTATGACCTCAATCGCGCTGCTGAGCTCCAGTATGGCAAGCTCGTTGAACTCGAAGCCAGCATCAAGGAAGCCGAAGCCAAATTGACTGCGCTCCAGGAATCCGGTGCCCTGCTGAAAGAGGAGGTTGACGGCGAGGATATTGCCGAGGTGGTTAGTCGCTGGTCTGGTGTTCCGGTTTCACGCTTGATGGAGGGTGAAATCGAGAAGTTGATGCACCTGGAAGACCGGTTGCACGATCGTGTCATCGGACAGGATGAAGCCGTCGAAGCAGTGTCAAACGCCATTCGTCGTTCCCGGGCAGGTCTCTCTGATCCGAACAAACCGATCGGCAGCTTCCTCTTTCTCGGTCCAACCGGTGTCGGCAAAACGGAACTCGCGCGAGCTTTGGCTGAGGTGATGTTCGATGACGAAGAAGCGGTGACCCGGGTAGACATGTCTGAGTACATGGAAAAGCACTCGGTCAGTCGCCTGATAGGAGCGCCTCCGGGGTATGTGGGCTACGACGAAGGCGGACAGTTGACGGAGGCGGTGCGCAGACGCCCGTATTCGGTGATTCTCCTCGACGAAATCGAAAAGGCGCATCCAGACGTCTTCAACGTTCTCCTGCAATTGCTCGATGACGGTCGTCTGACCGATGGACAGGGACGGACGGTAGACTTCAAGAACGCCGCAATCATCATGACCAGTAACCTCGGTTCGAACCAGATCGCTGCAATGACTGGTGACGAGGACGAGATGAGAGCCAAGGTTATGGAGGTGTTGCGATCTTCGTTCCGTCCGGAGTTTCTCAACCGGATTGATGAGATAGTGACCTTCAAGCCGCTTTCGCGTGAGCAGTTGTCCGACATTGTTGACATCCAGATGCAGCGGGTTGCTGAACGTCTCGAGGATCGGCAGATTCATCTGCAGGTGACCCCGGCAGCCAAGGATCTGATCTCTCAGCACGGCTACGACCCAGTGTACGGAGCGCGGCCGCTGAAGCGAGTGATTCAGCGAGAAGTGCTCGATCCTCTTTCGATGAAGGTGATCAGCGGCGATATCCGTGATGGTGAAACGATTCTGGTAGATGCCGAAAACGGTAACCTCACCTTTCACGCCAGCATGGCGGAAGCGCCGATGGTTGCCTGAGGTATCGGGAGCACGTCTGAGCGGCGCGCGAAAACGGGGACAGCCACCGCTGTCCCCGTTTTGCATTCCAGCAACGTTTCCGCCATATTGCAGTTGCGAGTCCTATACTGTCGTGAGAAGCGTTTTCTCCAGTGGAGAGAGTCACCATGGATCTGGTCAAAGGATTTCTGACGTTTTCCCTGATGATGGGCGCCATCATCGTTGCGATCGTGTTACTCGCTGGACTCTTCATGATCGTGTTCAACATCGCAACCGGTGTTGACGATCATATGCAGGACTAGACGCTTGGCCTTCGGTCCAGCCATTTCAATCAACGGTGGAGCGGCTCCGATCGCCGTCTCGCCTGAACGGAGCTGAGAATATGGAAACGGCGTCCAGGCATTTGCTTGGCAAAGGCTTGAGCCTGCTCCTGGCTTTGGCCATCGCAGGCAGTGCCATTGTTGAAACCGTGACGATGTCGGCAGCCCAAACCCCAGAACCAGTGGTGAGCGGAACGCTCGGCTCCCGGTCGGCCGAAACCGTGCCTGAGGGAGCGGATGTGCTCATTGCTCTCGAAGGCAACCCGCTTGCGGATCAGCGCCTTATGCTGAACGAACTTCTTCTCAGAGCGACATTGCCTGCAGAGGTATCCAGTCTCGACCTCGGGTCGATCCTCCCAGGCATTGATCTGTTGGCCGCTATCGAACCGCTGCAGCCCTTCCTGGAAGGCGAGGTCTCTATTGCGGTCCTCGATGCTGGCAGCGCTTTGCCGACTGGGATTGCCGAAATCTCGCTCGACGATCCGCTCGCTTCACTTCAGGGGGCGAACCTCGATCAGGCCGTGCTGATACTGACTCCAGTCGGACTGGATGGTGTGGCTGGAGTCATTCAGTCGACAGTGACCGATGCTTTGGTCGCTGCTGGCCTGCCATTTGACCAGACCGAGGAGAACGGTTTGCCAGCCCTGATTATCTCCGGTTTAGCGCCGTTTGGCGGCGCGGACGTGGCATTGGCAGCAGTGGACGGACAGATCTTGATCGGATCGAGCACCGAAAGTCTGCGACCCTTTGTCGCCGTTGGCGCCGATCTCCAACCCTCCCTCGCTGACGATCCGCTCTTCCAGCAAGCGAAGACTGAACTTGCATCTGAGTCACTCATGTTCGGATATATCGATGGTCGAATCGATCTTTCGACGGTTTCGGACGCCATCATTGGTGCGGGTCTGCCGCTCTCACTTGACGATCTCATTCAGACATCAGGCGCTTTCGGGTTTTCGATTTCCGCAGCTCCGGAAGGTTTGCGCGCGGAAACGGTCGAGATTCCGGTTACTCGAATGGTGGCGCCGCCGAAGGGGCCGGCGGCTGACCTGACGTTTGCCGATCGGATTCCTGAAACCGCGCTCATTGTGGTGAACAGTTTCGCTCTCGGTGATTCGTTCGCCGCCAAAGTGGCCGAACAACTCCTTGCCGCCTTCGTGTTTCAACTGACGAGCGGAACGGGCGATTTACAGCCGGTGCCTGCTGATCAGATCGATGCGCAGTTCTCCGCGGTCGAACTTCTGCTTGGTTTCAACATCGCTGATGACTTCATCCGTCAACTCAGCGGACCTTATGGTTTCGCGCTGCTCTCAATCGATCCGGTGAATCTGCCCGCGACCTCTGCCGTGCTTGTGTCTGAAATCGGCAACGCCGACGGTGTTGCGACGGCGATCACGGGACTTGGCCCTGTGATACAGGCCGCGGGTTCGGGAAATATCAGTGTCACCACACTGAATCTCGACGGTGCAACGTTTTCGAACGTCGAGATTACCCAGAACGGGGCTGCGGTGACCATCCAGGTCGGAGTGTCCGACGATCAATTGCTTGTTGGCACCGGGGATGGGCTGAATGCCTACACCAATGAAACAGCCTCACCCCTGAGCGGGAACTCCAGTTTCACGACTGCGCTGAGCCTGCTGCCAGATGAGTACGATGGCTGGGTGTATATGTCCGTGGACGAGGTGTTGAACAGCGTTCTGGCTTTGACCGGTCCCGGAGCTGGAAACGTTGATACTGGTGAACCAGACAGTGCTGAACGTTGCGGCGAATTTGCGACTGCTGACGAGGCGCAGACAGCCTACGATCAAGATCCGGTGGCGAACTTCGATCTCGACGCTGATTTTGACGGCATCGCGTGTGAGGATTTCTTTGGAGAGAGCGCAGACGCTCTGGCTTCGCCGGAGGCGGTGCAATCGGAGGCCAGCGGACTCGGTCCCTTGGTACTTGTCAGCTGGAAGGACGGCGCGTACTCCCGCACGAGTTCGATTCTTCTCATCGGCGAATAGCGAATCTGAAAGGAACATCAGTGGCGAAATCAGAAAACTCAACTGAGCAACCGGCATCTCTCGATTTGCTGAAATCACTCTGCATGACCCCTGGGATCCCCTCACGGGAGGATGCGGTCCGCGATATTGTGATTGATGCGATCCGACCCCTGACTGACGCGATCTCGGTCGATGCTATGGGCAACGTGATTGCCACACGGATGGGCGACGGCGGTCCTTCCGTCATGATCGCTGCTCATATGGACGAGATCGGTTTCATTGTGAAGCATATCGATGACGCCGGCTTCATTCGCCTGCAGTCTCTTGGCGGGTTCGATTCGCGCGTGCTATTGGCCCAGCGAGTGCAGATCCAGACCCAATCTGGAGAAAGCGTTCCAGGGGTTCTGCAGTTCAGCGCCAAACCGATTCATTTGCTCGACGCCAGTGAAATCAAACCCCCGAAACTAGACGATCTCTTCGTCGATACTGGCATGAGCGCCGACGCCGTGAAGGAGACTATTTCGCTCGGCGATATGGTGACCATGGAGCGTGAGTTCGTCGAGATGGGTGATTGCGTTGTCACCAAAGCGCTTGATGACCGGCTTGGTGTCTTTGTGATGATCGAAGCCATTCGCAAGTCGGGCAAGACGGCCGCCGATGTGTTCGCTGTTGCCACGACGCAGGAGGAAGTTGGTCTACGAGGAGCGAAAACCTCTGGCTACGCTGTCGAGCCCGATATCTCGATCGCGCTTGACATTACCCTTGCTATGGACATCCCGGAGTCCAAACCAGATTCGTACGTTACGACGATTGGCAATGGTGTCGCGATCAAGATCATGGACTCGTCGCATATCGGTCATCCGAAGCTCGTCCAACACATGCGGGACATCGCGACTGCCGAGGGCATTCCGTTCCAGATGGAAATCCTGCCACGAGGAGGAACAGACGCAGGGGCGACTCAGCTCGCCGGGCGCGGAAGCGTCGCGATCACGCTCTCTATTCCGTGTCGATATGTTCACACCGTCAATGAGATGGCAAGCCGAAGCGATATTCAGGCCACCATCGACCTGCTTGCGGCTTATTTGCGAGCGGCTGGAGATCGGTCCTATTCATACTAAACGGAACCAGGGTTGGATTTGGCAGAAACCGCTCGTACGGGCTGCGCGTTAAACCTGGTAGTGACAATCTGGACCAGACAGCGACACGGAAAAGCGCGTTTGCTGATGTGGGAATAGCTTCCGGGTATGCTACTACGCAGATTCAGGACTCTTTGATTTCAACAGGGGAGCTCGAATATGGCTGAAGAAAGAGAGAATCAGCAGGGAACGCCAGATATTGATCGCGGCGACGACGTTAGCGAAATTGTAGAAACGTTTCGAAAAACCTCACCGTCAGTCAATCGGCGTGATGTCTTGCGCTGGTCTGCGATCGCGGCCGGGGCAGTGGCTATGGGTCGCTCCGGAGTTGCTGCAGCTGGCAGTCATCCAGCCTTTGTTTCTCGAGGGCTTTTCCAGAGTGATGAGATCGAAGAGGGCGTCGAACTGATGGTGCCTTTCGATCCATTTGGGCAAGTCGTGACCCTCGATCCTCATCGCACGGTCAATTGGGGTCCGTTCTGGGTGATGTTTCCGAACGTCTGGAGCGGCTTGCTCCGCTATGACGAAAATGGCGCCGTGCTTGAGGACTTGGCGGAGAGCTATTCTGTCAGCGACGACGGTTTGACTTACACCTTCACCTTGAAACCTGATCTGACCTACGCGAATGGCAACCCGGTTGTGGCCGGCGATTTCATCACATCCTGGAAACGCGCGCTCGATCCGGCAAATCCGTCGCCAATGGTCGATTTCTTCTCGAAGGTCAAGGGATATCGCAAATACCTGTCTGGCGAAAGCGACGAGATCGGTTTCGCCGCTCCTGACGAAACCACGGTAACGGTCGAGATCGCCAAACCGTATTCCTATTTCCCGTCGTTGATGGCTGCCTTCGTCTGGGATGTTGTTGATCCGGCGATGATCGAAGAATTTGGCGACGACTTCCCGCTCAACGACGCTGGCACCGGTCCCTGGCGCTTCACCGAGTTCGATCCAGCATCGACGCTAGTCATGGAGCCGAATACGAACCACTACGCGGGCAATTCGCCATCATTGGCCAAGCTCAGCTGGGTGCTCCTGAGTGGCCCAGAAGCCGCCAGAACCGCGCTTGATTTGTATCGCTCCGACGAGGTTGCGTCTGCAGATGTCCCCCTCTCCCTGATTTCGGAAGTCGAAGCCGATGACGTCCTCTCAGCTGAGCTGTTCGAGATTTCTCCGCAAGGAAGCTCGCTTTCGATCGGGATGGACTTCAATCAGGAGCCGTTCAACGACGTAAGAGTCCGCCGAGCGGTTGCACAATCGATCGACCGTGATCTCTGGGCAAGTGATATCTGGGAGGGTTCGTTTGCTCCGGCTTCATCCTTCACTCCTCCAGTGTTGAGCCTCATTGCCAACTATGAAGCACCGGAAGGTTTGTCGTTCGATGCAGATAGCGCGAAAGCACTCCTGGCGGAAGCCGGATTCGAGAACCCCGAGGATTTGCCGGAGATCGTTTACTACCAGGCAGCTGAGGAATCGGACTCCGACAAAAGCCGCGCGCAGGCTCTGCTGGACATGATCAGGGACAACAGCGGGATCGACATCCGTCTCGATACTACGCTGTCGCGCCAGCAGATTTCCGATCTCGAAGTCGACAACGGCGGACGCCAGTTCGATGTAGTCGGATGGTGGAATCTCTGGGACACGCCACACATTCTCAACGAGGTCGGCTCCCCTGATTCGCCCTACATGCGTGGGGTCTTCAACTGGGACGCTGACAACGAGACCGCTGGCGAGTTCGATCCTGGCGCTGACGCTAGTTCTTTCGAAAGCCTCTGCGATGATGCTGATCTCAGCCGCGACGAGGATGAACGCAACGCGTTGTTTGCCCAGGCAGAAGAGCTGTTGCTGGCTAACGCCGTCTACGTTCCCCTGGGATATTGGGTGCAGCGGTATGTTCAGAAACCATGGTTGCTTGGCACCAAACAAGGTCCCTGGACTGGTCGGTTGCCGGTCTGGTTCGATGCCGAAGTAGTGGTGAGCAAGCGGGGCTAAACGTTAACCCGCCTTCGACTTCACCGGATCCCCCCTCGTGATCATTGGAGCACGAGGGGTTCTCTTTGCCGCGCATCTCAACAGAACTCGGCTTCGGGATACAATCCTGATCAGAAAAGCAATGGTTTGTGAGTGTCGGAGGCTGTGTGCGGCAGATTCGTTTCCGATCCGGAAAAGGTATCGGCGATTTCTCGTTTAGAGGCGTTCGTTGATGTCGGACGGAACAATACTTGACATCGCGCTCGCTCTGATCGTTATCCTGGTGGCGACTATTGGGTATTTCCGCGGCGTCAGTCGCGGCTTGCTCGTGCTGGCGGGTCTCCTGCTCGGCTCCGAGTTTGCTCTCTGGTGGTCTGATTCCGTTGGTGACTGGTTTGCGGATCTCCTGAACAGTCCCGTTAGCGACACGCGGTTTGCGTGCGCGTTGGTTCTGCTGCTTTTGTCCGCCGTTTTTGCTGGGGTCATTCCTTCGAATCTGTTGGTCAGCGGCCCCGGTTCGAATCGGAGTCGAATCGGCGGGGTAGCAGTTGGGTTCTGGACTGCACTTCTCGGGATTGGTTTCACCATCCGCTTGTATGAGTTCTCGCATGAGGGAATGACGACGCCTGATCTGCTGATAAACAGTCGGATATCCCAGTTTACCTGGGAGCATTTTGATCAGGTGATTTTGTTCTCAGTGCTGACCGTCGCAGGTTTCGGATTGGTTGCCTGGATACTGGGACAAGAAGATTCGAAATCAAGTCAGACCGGAAGCATCGGAGCTCAATCCCGCAGCAAACCGGCAATTGTCGCCCCGGAGAGGGAAACGGTCGCTGCATCCGTGGAAGTGAAGACCAAACCTTCAATTGAAGCGATTGCTGGACGCGAGCCAGCCAACCGCGGAATCGACCGCGCCATACCAATCGAAGACCAACCGCCAGAGGTCAACGATTTCCTCGAGGAAACGGTCAGGCTCTTCTGTCCGAATTGCGGGATGGATGTCAAGCAAACCGATCTCTTCTGCCCTGATTGCGGAGCGGACCTGGAGTAGAGCCGCTTCAGACTGGGATCGATAAGCCTCGAGTCATCAATCCGAATCGCAGATGATCACCGCCGTGAACCCGAAAAACTCGCGTTTCTGGAGCTCCCGCCTCCTCGAGTGCCGCACGGACGTCTGGCCCTGAGATCGAGCCGGCTGGAAACAGCACCGCCTCAGCATTCGACTTCAGAATTGATTGCGCTGGTTTGCCCGCAAGCTGACCGATAATTGCGGCTGGAGGATGAAGGTGGGCTGATTCCGACGCGTCACCATCTGACACGAGAAGAATGCTGGCAGGTCCCCGCTGTATTCGGGCCGACCAGGACTCCGACTGCGTGGCAGCGGGAGTTGCCGTTCTGCCAATCTCGATCGTGACGTCGTCAGGAAGCTGGATCAACCGCGCCTCTTTGAGCACCTCATGAACTGGCAATTGGGCGAAGAGCAACTCGGTCGCGTCGCCTATAGCGATTGCCATCCGCGGATTCAATATCCGGTGCGCTCGGGCTGCCAGCGAGATCGGCGCCGAATGCCCGGGCATGATCAGGAGATCGATTCGCGAGGTTCCCGGCTGCATCGAGCTGGCCATCGTGTTGGAGAAATCGCTCGGATTCGTCCCGTTCAAGATCAGGACACGTGCGCCACCAGCTGAAACGAGAACGGAAAATGATGATCCACATCCGAGAATATCGACGCGAGGGGCATCGTTGGCGTACGTCCAGGCTCCACCGACTGCCAACGTCCCGGTGAGTCCAACTCCGAACGCCAACGCGCCTTTGCCAGCCTCGCGACGGTTGATGCGAACCATATTTGCAGCGCTTTCGTTGAAGTCGGTAGATCAGCGATTTGGGCAGCGTAGCCGACGAGACTATGAACGGGCAAGTCCGAACAGTTGGTCGAGTTCGTCCGGGATCAAACGCGCTGTTGCAGGATCGTTGCCCATCGCGAAATAGATCACCGCGACGGTCAGCAAAACGGCAATTGAAGAGAGCAGGAACCAGCGACCATTGCTCGCGTGTAGAGACGTCACGTCAGGTTCTTCCCAGGCTTCAGCAGATGGGGGTGGAGCGGGCCACGATGTTCGCAGCTCGGCGCTGGTGGCCGGGTTCGATGCTGCCGGTGACGTGACTGAGGAAGAGGGAGCGAATGCGGGTAGGGCCGCACCTGGCGTACGGCGATCAGGAACGGTAGTGGACCATGCCGTGAGCGCTCGAGAGAACTCTCGCGGCGTTACGATCTGCCCAGACGCTGAATCAGCCAGAGTCCGGCTGACGATCGTGCTGGCCCGAACCGGTATTCTGCCGTCGAGTTCTGAAGGCGGAATGATGACGTCAACGCTGCCAAGGGCGAATGGATCGACCTGACCCTGCTTCTGGGGCGGAATTCCGACCAGCATTTCGTAGGCAATCGCTGCGAGCGCATAGGTATCTGCGGCTCGCCCAGGCATGGAGGCTGAGCGGGAAGACCCAGGTTGATACGGAGATACTGAGTCATTTCGAGGTTGGGAGATACGAGACCGGTCACTGTCATCGCGACCGAAACCAGTGATTTTCGCCAACCCCGCTTCACTGACCATGATTACTTCGGGCACGAGCGACCCATGAAAGACGCCGGTCTGATGTGCCACTTCAAGTCCGGTCGCCACTTGCTCGATCAGAACGGCAACGTCATCGACGTCGAACGGACCCTCTTCGTCAATGATCAGTCGCAAGCGATCGGCGGGAAAATACTCCGAGATGAGAAATGGCACTCCATCCTGGTCACCAAGATCGAGCACGGCGAGGATGTTCCGATGGTGCAAAGTGGATGCGATCTGATAGCGGGTCCGAAAATCGAGCAGACTTGCGTCAGTAAGTGTGGCGGCATGGTTCGGCATCGTGATCGTGACCGGCCGCTGCAACAACGCGTCGAAACCGAGAAACCGTTGTTCGGTTTCGGTTCCATCGAGACGTTGCTCGAGGCGGTAGCGACGATTCAACACGCGAAACTGCACGCACATTCTCCGATCGAGCGGGATAACCCACCATGATCCTACCCTGAAAACGCCTCGGAGAAGATGTTGGTTTCGCTCTCCATCGTAGGCAAGGGGCCCCGAATCGGACGGGCGATATGGAGCTGGCGCAACGGGAGATCGGCCGAGCGAACTGATCGAGCGGCATGGGCGGCATCGCTGAGAGTGGGGAAGGAGGCGAACAGCGTCGGACCAGCGCCGGAAAGCCGGATCGGGGCCTCGATCAAGTTGACCATTCTCGCGTAGGTGTCAGCGAACTCCGGGGAAAGTTCTAGAAGTGGACGGAGAAACGCGTTGCTCTGATTGTGGCTCGTTTCACCGCCGAAATCCGCTCGGGCAGCAGTGAAGTCAGCCGGTTTCAACAGTGCGTAGAGCCTCCCGGTTTTCTGTTCCAACTCCAGAGCAGGCGTGGCAAGGAGGATCCAGCCTGCTTCAGCGTGGAGCAAAGGTGCGACCTGGTCTCCACGCCCAGTCACGAGCGCTCTGCCGCCGGTCAGGAAAAATGGAACATCACTGCCAACGTTGGCGGCGGCAGTCTGCACTAATGGGCTGGACGGATCGAGATCCCACGCGCGGCAAAGCGCCAGAATCACAGCGCCGGCGTCGGCGCTCCCTCCGCCGAGACCGGCAGCAACCGGAATCCGTTTCTCGAGCGACATATCGAAATCGACTCGTCTCCCAGTCGCGGCAGTCATCTCGGTCGCGGCGCGGGTCATCAGGTTACCCTCGGGGCGGAGATCCAGGCCGTACATTAGCAAGCGCCCTGATCCTGGCCAGGTCAGTTCGATCCGGTCGAACAGGCTTATCGTTTGGAAGATGCTCCAGATGTCGTGATAGCCGTCCGGTCGCTTGCCCGTGACCCTGAGATCGAGATTGACCTTTGCCGGTGCGAGAACGGAGATCGACTTCATCGCAGCGTCACTCGTGACGGACCTGTCGCCAATCGGATCCAGTCATCCATCGAAAGTCGCTCCGCGCGCTGGCGAGGATCGATGTCGTGTGAAGCCAACCAGGATTCGATCGCGGATTTCTCCTGGTTCAGTTCGAGCGCCATGCTGTTCGCGATCGTTTTGCGTTTATGCCGAAACCCTGCGGTGGCGATTTCGAAAAAACGCGCACGGAGATGAGGAGGCACGGGGATCTCTGGCCGCCGCACGAGACGCAGCACCATCGATTCGACTTTCGGTTTCGGCAGAAACGCTCCTGGTGGAACTTCGAACAATGGCTGGGGTTCCGCGTAGAGCTGAGTCGCCACGGTCAGCAGCGACATGTTTGGTGGAGATGCCGCGATTCGGTCGCCAACCTCTTTTTGCACCATCACGGTCAGTCGCTCAGGCGGATGGTCGAGTTCGAGATAGCGCCGGATAATGGCAGTCGCGGCCGAGTAGGGGAGGTTCGCGGCGATAACATAATCCCGCAAAGGCGGGGAGACCGAATCGACATCGAACCAGAGCGCATCGCGGTTGATGACTTCGACCCCGATTCCAAGGTTGGAGTTGCGAAGATGAGCTGCCAGATGGTCGTCTAGCTCGACGGCCACCACGCGTTTGCTCTTCCGCGCCAGTGCGCTCGTCAACGCGCCGAGTCCAGGGCCGATTTCGAGAATGCTTTGATCTGGATCGACCTCGATCATTTCAGCGATCGCCGCGATGACGTCCGGATCGATAAGAAAGTTCTGGCCTTTGCTCCGTGAAGGGCGTATCTCGAGTTCCCGGAGCACTTGTCGTGCCGCCGCCCGATCTAGGGGACTGAAACTGTCATCAAGTGTCATGCGGTGAGAAGCTGAGCCCCAGCCGCTACGGAAAAGTCGACTGGCGCAAGACCGAGAATTTCACCATCGACCTGCACAAGTGCCGGACTGGCTGGTTCGATCCGGGCGGTTTCGATCGGAAAATGGGTGAACTGAGGATGAGACGTATGTTTGCCTCGATAGACATTCGGGATTTGCCGAATGAGTTCGCCCAGCCCCAGATTGCCGATGATCGCCAGATCGAGCATCCCGTCAGAAATGTCTGCCATCGGAGCGATCATCAAACCACCGCCGAAGAACTTGGCGTTCGCAACCGTGACGAACACTGCGCGGGTGCTGACCACTTGTCCTGGGCTGGTGATTTTGACCTCGATGTTGCTGTAGCGAGCGAGACTCACCGCCAAAGCGCTTAGATACGACGTCTTGCTACCCGGGAGTTTGGTCCTTGCCGCGCGTTCGGCGACGGTAGAATCGAATCCAAGTCCGGCCACATTCAAAAAATAACGTGAGACCCCCGAATCGAGGCGAGCATGACCGAGGTCGATTGCCCGGGTTTCCCCGAAACAGGCCTGAAACAGCGCGGTCTTCGTGTCAGTTGAAATCCCGACCGTTCTCGGGAAGTCTGAACCTGTTCCCTGAGGCACCAGTCCCAGCGGTACCGACCGACCAGATTCCTGCAAACCGTTGACGACTTCGTTGAACGTTCCATCGCCACCAACGGCGATGATCCGCTCGGTTCCGGCTTCCGCGAACTCGAGCGCCATCCTCCAGGCGTCATGGGGAGCAGTGGTGATTGCAACCTGATAGGGGATGCTCCATTCACGCAACGACCGGGTGACGAGAGGAATGGATTTGAGCGCTCGTCCACCTGCGGCGGCTGGATTGATGATGACTCCGGTAAAGGAACTGCTCATTGTCGGCCCAATTTTGTCATTGCTGAACGCCAACGCCTTCCCCGCTTGTCACCTGACCGATCTCCCACCCTGTTTGCCCGCGTGATTCCAGCCCATCGAGGAGGGCCTGAGCGTCGCGCTCCGAAACTGCTATCAACAAACCGCCAGACGTTTGCGGATCGAATAGCAGAGTCTTCAATGCGTCGTCGACATCTTCTGCAATGTTGACACCCATATTCGTGAAGTATCGTCGATTTCTGGTAAGTCCGCCTGCGATCTGGCCGTTGTTAGCGTAGGTGGTGGCTCCCGGGAGCAGGGGTACTCGAGCACCTCTGATCTCGAACCGAACGCCACCCTTGGACGCCATTTCCCAGGCATGGCCGAGCAGTCCAAAACCGGTGATGTCGGTGCAGGCATGGATCGATATGTCCCGTCCAGCCTCCATCGCGCCGCGGTTCAGGCGGAGCATTGAATCGACCGCGCTTTGCAGATGCGATGGTTCGACCGCGTCATTCATCGCCGCAGTGGTAATCACACCGGTGCCGATGGCTTTCGTCAGAATCAGGCGATCACCAGGCCTTGCACCGCTCTTGGACCAGATCCGCTCTGGTGCGACCTTGCCAGTGACCGACATTCCATAGAATGGTTCAGGGCTGGTGACCGTGTGACCGCCAGCGACAGCGCCACCGGCCTCGGCTATTTTCGCGGAGCCGCCGGCAAAGATCCTGGCGATGATGTCAGGGTCCAGGGTATCGGGAAATCCGGCGATATTGAGTCCGAAGAGCACTTCGCCGCCCATGGCGTAGACATCGCTCAAACTGTTGGCCGCAGCGATAGCGCCGAAGATTTCAGCATCGTCGACGATCGGAGTGAAGTAATCCACCGTCTGGATGATGGCAAGGTCGTCGCTCAATCGATAGACGGCAGCATCATCGCTGGTATGGAGGCCGACGACCAGATTTGGTAGTGTTTGGTTAGCAAGTGGCAGCAGAACCTGCGCCAGGGCCTCAGGGCCCATTTTTGAGGCTCAGCCGGCGCAACTTGCCAGAGATGTGAGCCGGATTTCTTCGCGTTTGTCCATCTACGAGATTCCGCTTTCGTTCTTTCGCTCTGGCAGATGCCGGGGCACGTCGATGATAGGGACGATCAATAGGTGGGTCAACCCGCGTTCCGGAATCCTGCCGTATCGAGGAGGAGTTTGATGGCCACCGATCGTGACGAGGACGCTCCCTCAACTTATCCCGACAGAACGTTTCATCTGGTCGCCAGCTCGGACTGGCTCGAGCAGGAACGACTGAATCGTTATTACCCCTCTGCGTTTCCAGCAGACGGATTTGTCCACTGCACGAATGGTGAAGCGGAGGTCCTGGTTACCGCCAATCGCTACTACCAGGATGATCTTCGACCGTATCTCGTCGTCGAGATCGATTTGTCGGCGCTGCGTTCGTCATGGCGCTATGACGACCTTGATCAACGTTTTCCGCATGTCTACGGTCCTATCGATCGAGTGGCCGTGACCAGGATCGGCGACGCCGTCCGTTCGGACAACGGCGAGTTTCTTTCGATCGCCTGGTAGTCAGCGCCGACCTGGAGTCGGCCATTGCAAGCCCAAATCGCTATCATGTATCAGGGAATCGCTGAGAGGTTTCGATTCAGCTTGCCTCACTGACACCTGCGATATCGATACTGGTCTCTCAAACGTGTTTGCAAAACTCGGTCCCCTGATCTACCGATTCCGTTGGGCGGTCATCGCGCTCTGGCTGGCTGCCGCAGTGGCGTCGATTCCCATCCTGATGAAAGCCGATGAACCACTGAAAGTCGGTGGGTTTTCCTCCCCTGACACCGAGTCCTCGCGGGCAACCCAGGCGCTGCTGGACGACGTCGGCTTTAGTCCGTCGACGATCGTCGTCCTCTTTTCCTCGGATACGCTCGACGCCCGGAGCCAGGAGTTCCAGGCAGAGGTCCGCTATGCGCTGCAGCCGGTCTCCGAACTGTCGAATGTAGTGTCGGTCGTTCTCCCTGAAGAAGATCTTTCGCTGATCTCCGAAAACGGGCGCTCCGCCTATGCGCTGGTGGGCCTCGATCTTCCGCCAGACGAAGCCCAGCGCGATGTGCCGGCATTCCAGGAGACGCTCCGAACTCCACCGAATCTCAGCATGGTCGTTGCCGGCGGTCCGGCGTTCTATGCAGATATCGAAACCGTCAGCCAGCAGGACTTGCGCCGTGCGGAACTGATCGCGTTTCCGTTCGCGCTGGTTGCGCTGCTGATCGTTTTCGGAACGGTCGTGGCCGCTGGGGTTCCGCTGATTGTCGGCGGTCTCGGTGTCGCTGGCGTTCTGACCACACTCTATTTCGTCGGTCAACAGGTCGACGTTTCGATTTTCGCATTGAACCTCGCTTCCATGCTCGGACTTGGCCTGGCGATCGATTACTCCTTGTTTATCACCAGCCGGTTTCGTGAGGAACTCGTCAAAGCGAATGGAGATGTGGAACAAGCGATCGAGACATCGATCGCCACCGCTGGCCGCGCAATCTTTTTTTCAGGTCTGACGGTCCTGATCGGTCTGTCTGGTTTGGCTCTCTTCGATTTCATGTTCATCCGTTCCGTCGGCATCTCCGGCACGATCGTCGTCTTTTTCTCTGTCTTTTCCGCGCTGACCTTTTTACCCGCTCTCTTGTCAGTTCTCGGCGAAAGGATTGACCGTTTGTCGTTTCGCCGGAACGCCGATGCGCATATCAACGCTGTGTCCGGTTTCTGGGTGAGGCTGTCCGAATGGGTGATGGCGCGACCGGTCATGGTCCTGATTCCGACCATGGCGTTTCTGCTGGTGCTTGGCTATCCCTTTTTCCATGTCCAGGTTTCCTCTCCCGACGCGACCATCTTGCCCAATTCGTTGCCGTCGCGGCAGGCGTTCAATTCACTGGTTGAGGATTACGGTCCCGGCGAGATTTCACCGCTAGTGGTGGTGCTGTCCACTTCTGGCTCGGTTTTCGATCCTGAGAACCTCGGCGCCCTCTATGACATGGCCGCACAGATCGAAGGCGATCCTCGGGTAACCGCAGTGAAATCAATGGTTCCGCTCGAGGACGGTATCGATCGCGAGCAAGCCGTCGAACTGATGCGCTTGCAGCCAGGTTTGAAAGCTGTCGGGATCGACACCGGATACGAACGGCTCACCAGTGATCAGGCGGTTGCCATCCTCGTCTATACCGACGCGCTTCCAAACGCCGAAGAGAGTCGTCAACTCCTTGCCGACGTCCGGGCGATCAACCCGGGCGGTGATTTCACCATGCTGGTGGGTGGTGGAACGGCGGAGATCGTCGACGTTGTCAACAAGATGTATGGCCAATTCCCGCTCGCGATTTTGATGATCGTGACGGCGACCTACCTCGTGCTGATGGTGCTGTTCCGGTCGCTGCTTCTGCCACTCAAGGCGATTCTGATGAACGGGCTCTCGATTGTGGCTTCCTACGGCGCAATTGTCTTCATCTTTCAGGATGGCAATTTAAGCAACGTGCTCGATTTCGAACCACTCGGTTTCGTGGAAGCGTCCCTACCGGTCATCATGTTCTGTGTCCTCTTCGGACTGAGCATGGACTACGAGGTCTTTTTGCTGAGCCGAATCAAAGAAGAGTGGGATCGCACCGGCGACAACACTCGGGCGGTTTCGCTCGGGATGCAGCGGAGCGGTCGGATTATCACCAGTGCTGCGTTGATTGTTGTGGTCGTCACCCTCTCGTTCGTTTCGGCCGACGTAATCCTGATCAAAGCCCTGGGCCTTGGCATAGCGATCGCAGTACTGGTCGATGCCACGATCGTGCGCGCTCTGGTGGTGCCGTCAACGATGAGGCTGATGGGAAAATGGAACTGGTGGCTCCCAGACTCTCTCGCCCGTATCCTGCCCTACTATGATCTTCCGGACAGCGAGCCGACCATGCCAGTGACCAAGAGACAACAGCCCCAGGAACTGGTCTAGCCAGCCAGCGAATTTAGCAGTCGCCGACTCCTCGCTCCCGTTGCCAAATTAGTCAAGGTTTCGTATCCTTCGTTCCACGCTGTCAATGATTTTGCGCTAAACTTTGTTAACTAGTGTTGATGAGGTCATTCCACACGGCGGAAACTGGTGCAAGGGACCGCGGGAATGGCAAGCCTCCGGTGATGTGAAGGTACCGGGAGCAAATGGATTATCACGGCGCTGCTGGGCTTGTGACGGGGAGGAAACCTGTGTCAATCGACGACCCGACGCCGTCTGATGTGTTCTGCTGGTCAGCCGACCGCGCTCAACTGACCGTGACCCAGGACGGTGATCTCTGGACCGTGGTCTATCGGTCCGACAGTCCTCTCTTTGGTCCTCGGCACATCGTGTATGAGGGCCGCCACAAACAAGCGAAGCACGCTGCGTTCGACGTTCTCAATCGAGTGAGCCGAATCACCCACGATGACGAAGAAGGCGTTCGTGTTGCCCAGAACGCGGCTCGCTGGATGAAGATGGTGATGTGGGGATCCCCCGACGCCGGAGCGGCCTCGTACTAGTCACGTCTTCGCTATGCTGATTCATGCCTGAACTGCCCGAGGTTGAAACCAGTCGCGTCATTCTCGCTCAGGATCTGACCGCGGTTCCAATCATCGCGATCAAGGTGGGGTTGCCGAAACTGCTGCGCGATTCCACCATCCCAACGTTGGATTCACTGGTGGGAAGATCGATCCTCGCAGTCCGTCGCCGAGCCAAGATTCTCATCATCGATTTCACCGGGGACCAAAGCCTTCTGGTTCATTTCAAACTCTCAGGTCAACTGATGGTGCTACTTCCGGATGGGACCCGGCATGTTGCCGGGCACCCTGTTCCTGATCCGGCTGGCCCCTATCCTCATCGAGCGACGCATGTCCAGTTCGTGTTCGCAGATGGCTCCATCGCGTATTTCAGCGATATCCGTCAGTTCGGGTGGTTCCGATTGATGCCGACGAGTGACGTCGATGCCGTCATCGAGGCGTTCGGTTTTGGCCCGGAAGGCGTCGGCCCGAACGCGGTCACGGCGGCTCAACTGGAAGAAGGGCTGAAGCGTCGATCGATCCCGATCAAAACCGCCATCCTCGATCAAAGCTTGGTCGCCGGTGTGGGGAACATCTACGCTGACGAAGCCCTTTTCCACGCGCGCATCAATCCCTTGACGCCCGCCAATGCGCTCAGTCGCCGCAAGGTCCGAGATCTCCGCGAAGGGATCGTCTGGTCGTTGGAGCAGGGAATTGCCCAGGGCGGAGCCACGATCGTCCACCAGAAAGCCACCCAGTTCGACGGCTTTCCAGCGGTGCACGGTCGTGAGGGTGAGCCCTGCAATCGGTGCGGTCGGCCGATCGCCAAGATCAGAGTAGGCTCACGCGGCACCTACTATTGCCCCTCATGCCAGCGAAAGCAGCCAGCGACCTGATCAGGGGCGGAAATCCGACTCAGGACCAATCTTGCCGACCATCGCCGCGATGAGTCGCGCTGCCGCGGTCAGATCACCCAGATGAACCATTTCGTTCGGACTGTGCATATACCGGTTTGGAATGGAAACGAGACCGGTAGCTACACCCGGTCCGGTACGGATCATAGCGTCGGCGTCGGTACCGCTCGAACCTGGCGCAGCCTGAAACTGGATCGGTATCGATTCCTCTTTTGCCGCTTGAACGAGCAGTTCGTAGACGACCGGGTTGAGCGCTGGTCCACGTGTGAGCACGGGCCCACCCCCAAGTTTGACTTCGCCGTTCTGCTTCTTGTCCGCTTCGGGATAATCGGTGGCATGGGTAACATCGATGGCGATCGCGACCGTCGGCCGGATGGTGTAGGTCGACGCATAGGCACCAGCGAACGACACCTCTTCCTGCGTCGCGGCCAGAGCAACGACATCGACGGCAGGTCGTTTCGCCGCCAGCAGCCGGGTCGCTTCGAGCGCGACGAACGCGCCGACCCGGTTGTCGAGACTCCTGGAAACGATCAGATCGTTGCCGATGAGATGCATCGGATGATCGAGCACCGCGGCGTCGCCGACCTCGACGCGCTTCCCCGCATCATCGCGATCGATCGCGCCAATGTCGATCCAGAGATCATTAAACTTCGGCACCTTTTTGTCGTCGTCGCTGTCCATAAGGTGAGCGGCTTTGCGACCGACCACACCGATCACGTCGCCTCCACGACCCAGGATCCGGACGCGCTGGCCGATGAACACGAGCATGTCCCAACCACCGATCTGGTTGAACCAGAGAAAGCCCTGCTCATCAACATGGGTGATCATCAAACCGATTTCGTCGATGTGTCCCTCAATGACGACAGTGGGGGCATTGTCCTTTTGCAGGCGTGCCCAGCTGTTGCCGAGGAGATCGTGGGTCACCTCGTCCGCGAATTCAGCCGCCCATTTGCGAAAAACTGAGGCGGGGCGTTGTTCGCTTCCGGATGGACCAGGTGCATCAAGAAGTTCCTGGAGAAAGAGAAATTGGGGCTCTTCCACGGATCGAGTCCTTTCCAAATAGCAACTAATCAGACAGTTTGCCCAGGGTCAGTCGAAGTAGCCATCAGCGCCGCGAGAGCTTCTGAGAGCATAGCGCTATCGATACCTGTTTCGATCTCGCGCGAATCAAAAAAAGCCAAGACATCTTCAGTGGCCACGTTCCCGGGTGCGCCAGGCGCGAATGGACAGCCGCCAAGACCGCCAGCCGCGGCGTCAAAGATGCGGACGCCCTCGAGAAAAGCGGCGTTGACGCATTCGATAGCGCGTCCGCTGGTGTCGTGCAGATGAACGGCAAGGCGTTCGAGGTCGACCAGTCCGCTCGATCGTCGCACAAGACTGGCAACTTCCTCGGGTGTGGCTGTGCCTATCGTGTCGGCGAGAACTATCTCATCGCAGCCGATCTGGTTGAGCGTGGTCACGAGCGCCAACGTAGCATCCGGGTCGACCGCTCCGGAAAACGGGCAGTGAAATGCGACTGAGATATACCCTCGGATGTACAGATTCCGTGCACGCGCTCGATCGGTCACCGCTCGTATTCGGCCAATGGATTCCGCAATCGAGCAACGAGTATTGGCCTGACTGAAGGCCTCAGAGGCGGCGAGAAACAGAGCAATCGCATCCCCGCCCGCTTCGAGACATCGATCGAGTCCGCGCACATTCGGCACAAGTGAGAGATAGCGGACACCGGGTTTCATTTCGATGGTGCTGACCACCTCGAACGCGTCGGCCATTTTCGGGACCAGGTCTGGGCGGACAAAACTCGTCGTCTCGATGACCCGCATGCCAGCCTCCGCGAGGGCCTCGATGAAAGCGATCTTGGCGACAACGGAGAAATCACGCGGATCGTTCTGCAGTCCGTCACGCGGAGCGACCTCAACGATGGTCACTCGATCAGGAGAAGGACCGTTTCTGCCGCTCATTGGCCCTTGAAAGCGTGAGCACGTGGTTCGAAGCCATAGCTTTCAGCAGCCTGCTGTGGTGACACGATCCCGTTGCGCAGATCAGCTTCGATAGCCGCAGGATCGCGGCCCTCGGGATCGAAATAGCCGCCACCACCCGGAAGTTCGAGTGTGATCTCAGTATCGGCCGCAAGTTCGAGCATCCCTTTGCCGGTGATCTTCTCGCCAGTTGACAGTCTGATTTCGCCTCTGGCGCCGTCGAGTCCCCCATTGAACCCCTGGGCCGGATGATCGAGACGGTCGAACAATCCGGAAAACGTATAGGGTCGATTTGTGCGGACCCCGAGATGTAATCGTTGGCCACAGCCACCCCGGTACTTGCCAGCGCCGCCGGAACCTTCCCGAATCTCTCTCGCATGAACGATCACCGGCGATAACTGCTCGATCACCTCGGCTGGGACCCCAGCGATCCCACTCGGAAACGCGGTCGCATGGAGACCATCCTTCTGGGCCCTGGCTCCGGTTCCGCCGCAGGAAAACCAGACATAGGCAAACGGTTCGTCGTTCAAATCGTGTCCGAGGAATTGCAGATTCCAGATATTTGCGGCGCCTTCCGCCATCAACGTCTCGGGCATCGCTTGCGCCAGTGCGCCAAAGATCGCACCTGGCAGGAAGTGGCCGATGATATGCCTTGCTCCAACCGCTGCCGGAGGAAGCGCATTCAGAATCGATCGTTCTGGTGCCGACACGGTGACCGGCCTGAAACTGCCCTCGTTGTTGGGCACATCAGGCGCGAGCGCACACTTGAGCGCATAGGTGGAATAGGCGTGGGTGTAGTTGAGAACGACATTGATGCCGCGTTTGCTTTCGCCAGAACTGCCAGACCAATCGACGTGCAACTGATCGCCGCTCTTGGTGATCGTCACTTTCAGGCGGACTGGTTCCTCATAGCCATCGGAAAAGACCTCGTTTGAATACGTCCCGTCGGGCAGTGTCGCGATCGCTTTGCGCATCGCGCTTTCCGAACGCTCGATGATGGCTTCAGCCAGTGGTTCGAGCGTGTCGAGGTCGAATTCCCGCATGAACTCGATCAGTCGAATCGCGCCGACATCGTTACCCGAGGCTTGCGCGTAGATGTCGCCAACCACCGGGTCCGGGGTGCGGACATTGGCACGCAGAATCCGAATCAGTTCTTCGTTCGGTTGGCCTTCGTCGAAGAGTTTCGTGATTGGTACGAAAAGACCTTCTTCGTAGATCGAGCGGGCGTCGGTCGACAAACCGATACCGCCGATGTCGAGGACATGGCAGGTGTTGCCGAAAAAGCCAACCAGATCGGCATCGAGAAAAACCGGTGTGATAACGGTGAAATCATGCAGATGACCGGATGTTTTCTGGGGGTCGTTGGTGATTAGAACGTCACCTTGACGAAGCGTTTCGGCTGGGTAGACAGCGAGGAAATGATGAATACAAGTCGCCATCGCATTGATATGACCAGGAGTGCCAGTGACCGCCTGAGCGATCATGTTGCCACGCGCGTCGAAGACTCCGGCAGAGAGATCGCCGGCTTCGCGGACGATCGAGGTGAAACTTGTTCGCATCAACGCCGCGGCCTGCTCGTTGACTACCGAGATCAGTCGGTTCCACATCACTTCGAGTCTGATCGCGTCGAACGTTTCTGGCATCACTCTTTTCCCATCTGCTACGGGTCACATCTGACTGCAATCCTAACTGGCGAACACCACAGTGGCTAGCCAAAACAGAAGCGGAACCGGTTGGTCCGGTTCCGCTCTGTCGGTGTGACCATGTCGTTGCGACGATCTGCTAGATGCACTCCGGTGTTGGTGACGCTGTCGGAGTGGCCGCCGATGGACTTGCTTCCGGCGACGCCATTGGCGTGGCCGCCATCGGCGATCCGTCTGGTGTTGGCGTTTCCGTCGGCGCTGGCACACAGGTCGGGAGTGGTTCCTGCGTTTCAGTCACCGCCGGAACAGGACTCGCTTCCTCGATGATCGCGGTCGGTTGCGGAGTGCCCAGCGGCGCGATCGGAGTTGCTGCTTCGGTCGCGAGCGGTGTGGCCGGAACCGACTCCACCGTTTCGGCAGGCGTGGCCGCAGCGACTTCCTCAGTAGCCGCTGGTGTTGCCATTTCGTCCGTTGGAGTGGCGGCTTCTTCGGTCAGCGTGACGGCGACAACTTCTTCGGTTGCCTCAGGAGTGGCCATCTCTTCAGCAGGGGTGGCCTCGACCACTTCTTCGGTTGCCTCAGGAGTGGCCATCTCTTCGACCGGCGTGGCTGCGACAACTTCTTCGGTTGCCTCAGGAGTCGCCATTTCCACAGCAGGGGTGGCCTCAGCCACTTCCTCGGTTGCCTCAGGAGTGGCCATCTCTTCGACTGGCGTGGCTGCGACAACTTCTTCAGTTGCCTCAGGAGTCGCCATCTCTTCGACCGGCGTGGCTGCGACAACTTCTTCGGTTGCTTCAGGAGTCGCCATCGCTTCGACCGGTGTGGCTTCGACGACCTCTTCGGTTGCTGTCAGGAGTGGCCATCGCTTCGACCGGTGTGGCTTCGACGACCTCTTCGGTTGCTTCAGGAGTCGCCATCGCTTCGACCGGTGTGGCTTCGACGACCTCTTCGGTTGCTTCAGGAGTCGCCATCGCTTCGACCGGCGTGGCTGCGACAACTTCTTCGGTTGCCTCAGGAGTCGCCATCGCTTCGACCGGCGTGGCTGCGACGACCTCTTCGGTTGCGTCAGGAGAGGCCATCGCTTCGACCGGTGTGGCTTCGACGACCTCTTCGGTTGCCTCAGGAGTCGCCATCGCTTCGACTGGCGTGGCTTCTATGGAGGCTTCGGCAGGTGTGGACTCGACAATCGCTGCGGGTGCAACGGGAGTTGCCATTTCGTCCGCCGGCGTGGCTTCGTCGCTCTCTGCGATTGCTACAGGACTCGCGACCGCCTCGCCCGGCGTGGCCTCGACTGATCCTTCCACTGGTGTACCGGCTGAGCCGACTGTTTCCTCAGCAGGGGTGCCGACCACAGCAGCGGTTTCATCGGCAGGAGTGCCGACAGAGCCAGCGGTTTCCTCGATTGGCGTTGATTCGGCTGCGTTTTCGTCAGCGCCAGTCGCGGGCGTGCCGATCTCGGTAACGGCCGGGACGGATGGCGTTGGTGTCGGCTTTTCGCCTTCGTCGCGTCCGCAGGCTGCAAGCACAACCAGTGCGAGAATGGCCACACCCACAAGCCTGGCTACGCGTCCGTTGAGAACACTCTGTGCCATCAGTCGACTCCCTGTACTGTACTAATCCGGGATTCGCCGTGCGAATCGATCAGTTACGCTCGCCGGACGAATCCAGCAACTTCCTTGATGTTCCTGAGTATGCTAAGGCCGCGTCAACGTAAGCGCAAGCATCGCGCCCTTAACCTGACCGTGCTCGAAGCACAAATGGACCGATCAGCCTGTCGGCATTGTCACGACGATCGAAAGATAGGGATCCACGGTCACGTTGGCTCCATCACCAACGACAACCGTCGATTCCCGTTCTTCGATGATCATCGGCCCCGTGCCGACGTCTCCTGGACTGAGCAGATAGCGGTCGAACACCGGAACATCTACCAATGAGCCGGACCCGGGAACGAACATCGCTCTTCGGCCTTTCAGGGCTTCAGTCAGCGCGGAATCACGATTCGTCGCCCAACGCTCGAGCGGAAGATCAGGAGCTGGTGCAGCAGTGGTCACCCGCCAATTGACGGTTTCAATTGGGTTACCAGTTGCGGTTCGCCCATACAGCTTCTGGTAGGTCGATTCAAACCGTGCAATGAGATCAGGCAAGGTTGCCGCGGAGAGTTGCCCGGCTGGAAGCTCGACTGCAATCTCGTGCCCCTGACCGACATAGCGCATCTCGGCGATACGCTGAACCGCGATGTCTGCCGGTGCGATCCCGGCATTGGCGAGCATAGCTTCACCCTCTGCCGCCATTTCCTCTAAACGCGCATTCGCATATGCCCAGTCAATCGATTCGATCCGATCGACATAGGTCCGCACGAAATCGAACGAAACTGGCGCCACGAGAAAACCGATCGTGCTGCCTACACCAGCGCCAAAGGGGACGATCACCTCGGGCGAGCGGAGAATCGCGCCAACATTGCAGGCGTGAACCGGTCCCGCGCCTCCGAAAGCGAACATCGGGAACTCGCGCACATCCTCGCCCCGTTCGATTGCGTGGATGCGTGCTGCGCTAGCCATTTGTTCATTGACAACCTGATGGATGCCCCAGGCCGCTGCTTCGATACTCATTCCAAGAGGCTTGGCGATGGTTTCAATAGCCGCACGGGCGGCTTCGACATCCAGCTTCATCGTCCCGCCAAGGAAATGATCGGGATCCAGATAACCAAGCACGAGATCGGCGTCGGTCACGGTTGGCGCTGTTCCACCCCGTCCATAACAGGCTGGACCAGGATCGGCTCCGGCGCTATCGGGTCCCACCTTGAGCAAGCCGAGATTGTCGATCCGGGCGATGCTGCCGCCGCCGGCCCCGATCTCGATCAATTCGATCACGGGAACGCTGACGGGAAGACCACTCCCTTTCTTGAAGCGGTAAACGCGACCGACTTCGAACTCGGAACTGGAGGTTGGTCCATCTTCGCCGATCAAACAGCACTTGGCCGTCGTGCCCCCCATGTCGAACGAAAGAAGCGAAGGTCTCCCGGTCAACTTGCCGAAATAGGCGGCGGCCAGTGCACCGGCGGCGGGTCCAGACTCAACCAGTCGAATGGGAAAGCGCTTTGCGGCATCGACAGCGCAAAGTCCACCGGAGGAGAGCATCACAAACAGCGAACTCGAGTAGCCGGCGTGGACAAGGGCGTCTTCGAGGCGTTGAAGATACGTTTCGGTCAAACCGCGCACATAGACATTTGCAACTGTCGTGCTGGTTCGCTCGTACTCTCGGATCTCGGGATCGACGTCGCTGGAAAGAGACACCGTGACCTCGGGAGCCATTGCGGTGATGGCTTCGCCAATCGCTTTTTCGTGATCGGGATTGCGATAACTGTGAATCAGGGAAACGGCGATCGCCTCCGTGCCAGCATCGAGAGCGGCTCTGATCGCCCGTTCGACCGAGTCATGATCGAGCGGTTCCAGGACCGTGCCGTCCGCGAGCATCCGTTCGTCGACTTCGAAACGGAGTGAGCGGGGAACGAGTGGATCGGGAAGTTCGAGCATGAGATCGTAGAGGTCGTAGCGGTGCTCACGTGCGATCTCGAGCGCATCGCGGAAACCCCGGGTCGTCAGCAATGCCGTGACAGCGCCTTTGCGTTCGATTAGGGCGTTCGTGACGAGGGTCGTACCGTGAACGATCTGCTCCATCGCGGCGATCGTGGCGGGATGATCACCGGTCAGATCGGAGAGCCCATCGATCACTGCTCTGGCGGGATCGTCCGGCGTCGTCAGGCGCTTGCCGACGGTGAAGGTGTTGTTGATTTCATCGAACAGCAGAAAATCGGTAAACGTACCGCCAATATCAATCCCTGCCCGCACTCGCCAGATCCTCTCCTGAGTCCACGCACGTGTCGCCTCAATAGTGCCAGACCGTGGCGCTCGGCGACGATGCTGCCCGGCAACTCAGTCTGGAAGTTCGGAAGGAAGCCTGGCAGACAACAAGACAAGGGCGAAAACTGACCCCGGCTGCGGGATGTTCAATCCGTCTAGACGCGATTGGGAGTAATGATACCGGCGACGAAAGTGACCCATTGCCGGGTACCTTCTGCCGCCTTGGTGTCCGACCCGATGCCCCCTGAAGCTTGATTGAGCATGAGTGCTTGACAAAAAAGAACACATGTTCTATTCTCTACCCACACGATCCCAGCGGACAGGTCTGCGGACGGCGCAGCCATTAAACGTGTCCGGGCTGGTAACCCGTCATCCAAACTCGGCGCCGAATCCCGGAACGCTCCTTCTATCGTCTCCTTCCCTCCTTCACGGGGGAAGGTCGGGGAAGGGGGATCGTTCGTCATGGTCGATTCCGCCGCTCGTCACTAGCACAGTGCCGCCGAACTGCACCGGCGGACACCATCGCAGAAAGGAGCACATTGGCGACACCCGGCGCCAGGAGCACGTTTCCCGCAAAGCAGCGTCCTGCAGGGTCAACAGCCTGTCACGCGGAGGGTTTCAATCCGGCGGGAATCCCAGAAAACATAGTGCCCTTCTACCTCTGTTCTGGTTGCGGCCTCGATGTCTCATGGGCATCGAGCGAGCACACGCAATTGACACCCGCACTATCCGACTGGTAGATTGGCCGCAAGTGAAGAAGCGCAACTGCGTTGAACGGAACGAGTAGGTTCCAGCACGAGCGAGTTGAGCGAACCGGAGTTGGTGCGAGTCCGGTACTCGCTGGGAAACGAATGGATCCGTGAGCAGCAAACCGAACTCGGAGTGTCTTCCTCCCTGACAGTAGGCTTTGCCGGTTTCTCCGCCGTTACAGGGAGCAGGGTATCGGTCTTTCAGACCCGTACCCGGAGAGCGAGGGATCACTAGTGGTCCCTAATGCGGGTGGTACCGCGGTGGTGTTTGACGCCTTCGTCCCGGTTGGGATGATGGCGTTTTTTGTTTCGTGTTTCGTGACAGGAAGTCTGATGCAGCAGCGAGTTGCAACACAACCGACCCGGTTCGATCCGGCGACGACGTCGCCGAGTTTGCCGGAGCTCGAATCCTGGCTGGGCACGCTCGAAGAACCGCCCCGGTTGGTACCGATCTACCGCGAAGTTCTGGCCGACACGGACACTCCGGTTTCCGCTTTCGTGAAGCTTCGGAACGATTCCCCGGCGTTCATGCTCGAAAGCGTCGAAGGCGGAGAGCGCCTCGCTCGGTATTCCTTCATCGGCCGGAATCCACTCGCCACGATCCAGTTTCGAAATGGCTCCGTTCAGATCAATCAGGGCGGAGCAAAGACTACGGCGTCGTACGGGGATCCCACTGCTGTCCTCCGCGAAGAGTTGGAGCGATACCGGTCGGCTCGCCCTCCGGGACTGACCTTGCCGCGCTTCGTTGGCGGCGCGGTCGGATACCTCTCCTACGAATCAATCCGAGCCTTTGAACCGCGAATCGGAGCGGCTGCTGGCGCCGGCCTCGGTCTGCCTGATGGAACCTTTCTCATCGTCGATTCCCTCCTTGTCTTCGACAACATGGAGCGGACCGTCAAGGCCGTCGCCCATGTCGACGTCCAGGATCCTCGCGGTTTGGCAGCGTCCTATGTCGACGCGCTTGCCCGGGTCGACGAGATGATCGCGGCGCTCCAGGGGCCATTGCCTGCGCTTCCTGGCGGCTCCGGGCCGATGGTCGAATCGATCGACGCTCGGGCAGAGTCCAACACCTCACATGAACGCTATTTCGAAATCGTAGAGCGGGCTAAGGAGTACATCCGCGAAGGTGATATCTTTCAGGTTGTGCTCTCACAGCGGATCGATATCTCGACGCCGGCCCATCCGTTTTCACTCTATCGCGCCCTGCGGGCGATCAACCCCTCGCCATACATGTTTTTCCTCGATTTTCAGGACCACCAGATCGTTGGCGCGTCACCGGAACTGCTGGTGCGCCTCGAAGATGGCGTGGTGACGAATCATCCGATAGCCGGAACCCGGAAACGTGGTGCCGATCCAGCCGAAGATGCGGACCTGGCGGAGGACTTGCTCGCCGACGAAAAGGAACGTGCCGAGCATGTGATGCTGGTCGATCTTGGTCGCAACGATGTCGGCCGAGTCGCGGCGCCTGGAAGCGTTCGAGTGCCTCGCTTTATGGGCATCGATCGCTATTCACACGTCATGCACATCGTCAGTCATGTCGAAGGGGATCTCCGCCCGGAGCTCGACGCGTTTGATGCGCTGCGAGCCTGTTTTCCGGCCGGCACGGTTTCCGGTGCACCGAAGGTGAGAGCGATGGAGATCATCGCTGAACTCGAAACCGATCAGCGCGGACCCTATGCCGGCGCCGTGGGCTATATCGACTTCTCGGGTGGAATGGACACCTGTATCGCGTTGCGGACGCTCGTCATCAAAGACGGAGTGGCATCGCTGCAGGCGGGGGGTGGAATTGTCGCCGACAGCACGCCCGCCGGCGAATACGCCGAGAGTTTCCAGAAGATGGGCGCGCTGCGGCGCGCGATCGAACTCGCCGAACAACTCGAAACCGAGATGCACCCAGGAGAGCCGTCATGATCCTGCTGATCGATAACTACGATTCATTCACCTACAACCTCTACCAGATTCTGGCGGCGCTCGGCGCTGAGGTCGAGGTCGTTCGCAACGATGCGGCGTCAGTGGAAACCATCCGTAATACGGTGCCCGACCTGGCCGGAATCGTGGTTTCGCCGGGTCCTTGCACACCCAAAGAAGCCGGTATTTCCGTGTCGGCAATCCAGCAGTTTGCCGGACAGGTGCCGATTCTCGGAATTTGCCTCGGGCACCAGTCGATCGGAGATGCGTTTGGCGGGGTGGTGCTGAAAGCACCGATGTTGATGCATGGCAAGACCTCGATAATCCACCATAACAACGAGGGGATCTTCGCGGGGTTGCCCAATCCGTTTATCGCAACCCGTTATCACTCGCTCATCGTCGAACGCGAAACCCTTCCAGCGGATCTCGAGATCACCGCTGAAACCGAGGATGGGATCATCATGGGGTTGCGGCATCGCAACTATCCGATCGACGGTGTCCAGTTCCATCCGGAGTCGATCCTGACGGTTGCTGGCCCTGATCTGCTCAAGAACTTCCTCCAGACCACGCAGATCGAACCTGTGGCGCCGGCGGTTCCGTCGCTCGTGGGCTACTAGCGCCATGGTATTCACCGATATGGTTTCCACTGATCCGAAATTCATCCAGACGACGCTTGCACAGGTCGTATCAGGCCACGATTTGCCTGAATCAGTGGCCAGCGAGGTGATGAACGCGGTGATGAAGGGCGAGGTGTCGTCCGCCCAACTCGGAGCGCTCCTTGCCGGACTGAAATTGAAAGGCGTGACCACGGCTGAGGTCACTGGTTTCGCCCGCGCACTTCGTCAGCATGTGGTACCGGTGCGTGCAGTTGAGGGTCTGGGTCTCGTCGACACCTGTGGCACCGGAGGAGGTGGTGGCGACACCTTCAACATCTCCACTGCTGCCGCGCTCGTGGCCGCCGGTGCCGGCGCCCGCGTGGCCAAACATGGTAATCGCTCGGTGACCAGTCGGAGTGGTTCGGCGGATGTGCTCGAAGCGCTCGGGGTGGTGGCGGACTTACCGCCGGAAGCGGTCGAAACATCGATCGCGGAGACGGGAATCGGTTTCATGTTCGCGCCACGCTTTCATCCCGGTTTCCGGCACGCTGGACCAGTGCGCAAGGAAATTGGATTTGGCACGATTTTCAACATGCTCGGTCCGATCACCAACCCGGCTGGCGTGCGCAGGCAAGTAGTCGGTGTCAGCGATCCTGCGTTTGTTCGCATTCTGGCCGCAACTTTGGCAAATCTCGGCGCCGAACGGGTGCTGGTCGTTCATTCGTCGGAAGGGATCGATGAGATCGGTCTCGCCGGCTTCACGCACGTTGCCGAATTTGATCGCGACCATAGCGAGCTCCGGGAGTATGAGATCTGGAGTGAGCAGTTCGGGTTGCCTGCGGTCTCTGCTGACGCCTATCGCGGCGGCAATCCCGATGAAAACGCCAGCATCATCAGGTCCGTGCTGGATGGCGCCGAGGGACCGCATCGAGATGTCGTGGTGATGAATGCGGCCGCAGCGCTTTATGCTGCTGGTCTTGCTGATTCGATCGCGGCCGCTATCCCGTTGGCCCAGGATTCTATTGACGGAGGACGAGCGAAAGCGGTTCTCGCTCATTTCGCCGAGACAACTCAGCGACTCGCCAACACCGAGAACAACAACTAATGGACACCATTCGCACCGATACCATTCTCGATCGGATTCTGGCGCAGACCGCTCTTGACGTTGCCGCCAGAAAGGACGCCTTGCCCAAATCCGCCTTGGTCGATCAGATCGGCGGATTTCGTGCTTCCGGTGAAACATTTCGCGAAACACCTTCGAGCGCCGGGTCTTTCAGTCATCGCTGAAATCAAACGGGCGTCTCCATCGAAAGGGAAGTTTCCGGTCGAGATCGATGTTCCGAGTTTGGCCGCCGAGTATGCGGAAGGTGGCGCCGCCGCAATATCGGTGCTGACGGACGAACCATTTTTCCTGGGTTCGCTGGACGATCTCCGTGTCGCCAGTAGCTCATTGCGGGAGAGCGGTTTCACGACGCCGCTCCTGCGAAAAGACTTTGTTCTGGACGAGTACCAGATGCTCGAAGCCGTGGTTGCTGGAGCGAGTGCGGTGCTGCTGATCGTGGCTGCGCTGTCGCAGAATCGACTGGTCGAGTTGCTGACTACGGCGACTGCACTCGGTCTGGCCGTCCTGGTCGAGGTGCATGACGAAACCGAAGCGGATCGCGCGGTTAACGCCGGAGCTTCGGTCATCGGAATCAACAATAGGGACCTCAAAACCTTTGCAGTCGATCTCGCTGTCTCCGAGCGGGTTGCGGCTTGCCTTGCCGGGTCCGCCACACTGGTCGCGGAGAGTGGAATCGGGCATCCCGCGGATGCGGCGCGGATGGTCGACGCTGGAGTAGATGCCATTCTTGTCGGTGAAACCCTGGTTCTTGCTCAGGATCGGATCGCCATGATTCGCTCGCTCCGAATTGGAGCGTCACCAGACGACGGCGCTCGGTGACCCAACGGACCCAATTGGTCAAGATCTGCGGATTGCGCGAATCAGGCCACTCAATCATTGCCGCCGAGGCTGGTGCGGATATGCTCGGAATGATCTTTGCACCTGCACGGCGACAGATCACCCCGCAAGTAGCGGCCGAGATCACGGATTCCGTGCGAGCGCGGTTCGAACGTCCGCCGGGTTTCGTGGGCGTTTTTGTCGAACCAAGCGTCGATGAATTGCTGCTGACGATCGAAACGGCCGGACTTGATTTCGTCCAGATTCACGGTCGCATGGACGCTGCAGGGCTTCGCTCGGCCCTGCCTATTCCGGCGATCCCGGCGTTCGCGTTCAAACCCGGCGGAGATGTCGAGGCGTTCGAACGGGAAGTCAAGCAACAGAGAATCACACTCGGAAGCCCCTGGGTTCATCTCGACACCTTCGATCCGGTTCAGCATGGTGGTTCTGGGAAGACCGGAGACTGGTCCGTCGCGCGGCAAATCGCGGTAACGCAACCGGTCATGCTGGCTGGCGGTCTGAACCCAGAGAATGTTGCCGCTGCGATCGAGACCGTCCGACCGCTCGGTGTCGACGTCAGCAGTGGTGTCGAACGAAACGGCGTCAAGCAGAATGACCTCATTCGCTCGTTCATCGCATCGGCGCGGGAGGCGTTCGCGAAGCACGGTTGATCAGTCGATGATCTCCTCGGTGCTGTCCCAGCGCTCACCAATACCGCACAACCAGTTGATTGCCCGGAGTCTGGCAGCGACGGCGCGCTCGAATGAAGCAAGCTCCTCGTCACGCCAACCAGCGATCAGGAAGAGCGCCTGTTCGAGCGGCATCCCGGTGGTGAGATCGTTCAACCCCACGGTCTGAATCTCTTTCGAGACCTCTTCGATTTCCTGCTCGATCCGGGCCCTTTCAGCAGGATTGGCGGAACGCAGATCGCCCTCTAGGAGCACCCGCCAATGCCAGAGCTCGTAGTATTCCCGGATCGCTTCCAGTTCGTCGTCGTTTGGGAGAACCAGCGTTCCATCTGATGCCCGGACCTTTTCAACGGCCTCTTCGATGGCGTCGATGGTCTCTTTCGATTCCACCAGCAGCGGAGGAGTGGGTGGGCCGCCAACGCCAAGGAGGAGACCGGCAAGCGCGGAGAGGGACTCGAGACTGGTGGAATGCTCTTCAGCTAGATCTGCCTCGAGCTCGCCGGGGTCAGATTCGATCACATCGCGTTCAGCGGTGGTCATTTCGCCGTCGGCTTTGTCGTCCTGGAGACCAGCACGGAGATCGAAGCGTTCGTCCCACGCTTCGTCGCGGGTAAGGACTCCGGCCTGATAGGCTGCCTCTAGTCCCAACCGCTTTCCGACCGCATCGAGCACCAGCATTCGTGCCCGGACAACGGCCGGCTTGCGGACGTCAATGTCGACGAACAGATCGTCGTCGATACCAGAAGTTCCGTCGAACTCAGACATTAAACAGGAAATTGATGATGTCGCCATCTTGAACGATGTACGACTTGCCTTCGCGCCGGAACTTGCCTAAGCGTTTTGTCTCTGCCATGCTCCCGGCCTCGATCATATCTTCGTAGGAGACGACTTCGGCACGGATGAAACCACGCTGAATATCCGAATGGATCTCTGCGGCCGCATCGACCGCGCTGGTGCCTTCGGCGATGGTCCAGGCCCGACATTCGTCTGGTCCGACGGTGAAAAACGGCATCAACCCGAGCAGATCAAAGGAGGTGCGGATGACTCGTTCGCGGCTCGCCTGTTCGATCCCGAGATCGTCGAGAAAGGTGCGGGCATCGTCGGTATCGAGTTGCGCGATTTCCATTTCGATCTCGCCTGCTAACGCTTCGATCGCGATTCCCGGACGTACGAACTTCTGGGTAGCTTCGGTGACCAGAGCCGCGCCGGTTTCCTGGAGCTGCGCTTCGCCAAGATTAATCAGGATCAGGAGTGGTTTTGCGGTCAGAAAACCATACCCCCGCAGCATCTTGAGATCGTCCGGGGAGATTTCCGGAATGACTTCACGAATCGGAATCTCGGCCTCGAGCTCTTTCTTCAGCCGTTCCATGAGTTTCTGTTCGCGTTCATTGACTTCCCGCTCGGCGCCTTTGAGTTTCGGGATTTGCTGAGAAAGACGCTCGAGGCGTTTTTCGATGATCGCCAGATCGCTGAACGAGAGTTCGATCAGGACCTGTTCGATGTCCTGGATCGGATCGACGCCTGCTCCCGGATGCGGCACACCGTCGTCCTCGAACGCGCGCACGACCACGATCAGTGCGTCAGCCTGACTGAGTTGGCCGAGAAGTTCGCCGGAAAGACCCTGCTCACTCAGACCGCTGCCAAGACTGCCGACATCGAGGTATTGGATATCGGCCGGAACGCGGCGCTGCGGGTTGAACATCTCGGTCAGCTGATCGAGACGCTCATCCGGAACCTTGACCGTCGCAAGGTTGATGTCGTCCTTGCTGGTAAAGCCGCCCGTGCTCGCTTCGGAAGCGGTCAGAGCGTTGAACACGGTGGTTTTGCCTGAAGTCGGCAAACCGATGATGACGAGTTTCGTGGTCACGAAAAAGCGATCTCCAGGGTGAACATCGGCCGAATCGTTGGCAACGCAGGCTCGTCCTCAAGCAGAGCGATGCCTGTGCGCGACTCTAGAGAGTACGCCTGATCAGCGCGATGCGCTACCCGGCAGGGTGGTGCCACCGGGTTGGGTTATGGGAATGACAACCGCCTGATTGAGCCGAACGATGTCGGCCATCGCGATCTGCAGCATCGCTGATGATCTTCCTGCCCCTGCGAACACGATTCCGAGCATGGCGCTGCGTGCATCGACGATCATCGGTATCCCGGCAGGAAGTGCGATCGGAGGAACGCTTCCGGCGCTGAAACCTGTTTTCTGCAGTACCAGTTCGGGTGGGGCGAGCTTGATGGTGGAGAGACGGGCGGCGTTCGCCAGCGCGGTCTTGTCGACACGATGGAGCCCTGTCGCTATCGCAACAACAAATCTGTCCGATCCATCAGTGAACAAGAGCGTCTTGACGACCTCCTCGATCGAGCAGCCCAGCGCGATGGCAGCCTCGGGCACGGTCGTAGTCGGAAGCGTGGGAGCAACAATCTCAAACGGAACCCCGGCGTTTTCGAGAAATTCGCGCACTGGATCGGCGGCGGAGTCGAAACTCACTTGATCGGCTCCACGCCGGTGATGGCCAGAAGCGCCTCAGTCACCATCGTGCTGGGGATATCGTCGCGAAGTGCGACGCCACCGCCGCGATCGAGCAACACCCAGCGTTGGCGCCCGCTCGACCGTTTCTTGTCAGAGCCAATCCGAGGCAGAACTTGCTCAGACGGCACCAATGAAACGGTTGGCAACCCCGCTTGCTCGACAGTGGCAGTGATCGACGCCAGGACCGTTTCGTCGATCATGCCTGAGGCAACCGAAATCCGAGCAGCGGCAATCATGCCCAGGGCAATCGCTTCCCCATGAAGATAGCGGTAATCAGACGCTTCGATCGCGTGACCGAGCGTATGGCCGAAGTTCAGAAACGCGCGGATACTGGTTTCGCGTTCATCGGCTTCGACGACCCTGGCCTTCAACGCGATATTGCGGGTGATGAGATAGGTCATCGCGGGGCTGTTACGAGTCTCGAACTGGGTTCGGTGTCGTTGCAGGAAACCGCTCAGGTCGGCGCGTTCTCCACCAGGAGTCGATTGCTGGATCAAACCATGCTTGATGATCTCAGCCCATCCCTGCCGGTATTCCCTCTCCGGCAATGTCAGCAGCAGGTCGGGATCAACGATCACGAGAGGAGGCTGATAAAAGGCGCCGATCAGATTTTTCCCTGCCGGATGATTGATTCCCGTCTTTCCGCCAATACTGCTGTCGACCATTGCCAGCAACGAGGTCGGTGCCTGCACTAGACCGACACCGCGGAGAACGGTTGCCGCGACGAAACCAGCCAGATCGCCGATCACCCCGCCACCAAGCGCAACGATCACATCGCCCCGTTCGACCCCGGTTCCGAGAATCTGGCTATAAACGTCCCCGAGAGCAGAGAGGCTCTTGCTCCCTTCACCGGGAGAGACGACGATGGTGCTCGTCTGAAATCCCGCGTCTGCTAACGACGTCTGCGCCGGATTGAGATGATGCACAGCGACGCTGCTGTCGCTCACCACAAAGGCTTTGCGCGCATTCGGCCAACGTTCTCGGGTTAGCGAACCGAGACGGGCCAGATTGCCCGAGCCAACGAACACGGATGATTCCCCGCTGGGCGCATGCAATCGCACCGACGGTTCGGCATTGCCGCCGTCCAAGAGTCCGCGAATCTCCGTGGCGATCTGATCCTGAGAAACCAGGTCGGTTGAAAGCGTGAGAGCCGCCTCGTTGTAGGAGTCCTGTCGGGCGCGTTTGAGCGATCGAATCCGTTCGAGCGGATCGTCTCCGACAAGAAGAGGTCGGGTGGACGTGCTGCCTTCAACGTCCTTCTGATCCTCGAGACGAGCCAACACGGTTTCTGGCTCTGCATCGAGTGCGATCGTTAGCAGATTGGGATGGCCAAGCAGGTGAGCAGACCAGGAGTCGGGTTGAGCGGCAGCGCCACCACCGGTAGCGATCACGTTGCCGGGTTGGGAGATCGCACGCTCGAGCAAGCGACTCTCAACGGCTCGGAATTTGGTTTCGCCGTGAGTGTCGAACACTTCATAGATCGGCATCCCAAAATGCTCGGCAATCTGGTCGTCGATATCAACAAGCCGCCAACCGAGTTCGTGCGCCAGCAACCGAGCCGTCGTTGTTTTTCCTGACCCGCTGAAGCCGATAAGCGCGATGGAATGCCACATGGTCGTCCCGTTCTGAAGCTGCCAGTCGATGCGCAGAACTCGACGAGTACCTGCCACGTAGACTGTACCTGAACAGGGAATCGGTCGAAACCGGGAGGAGCAAACATGGCTCGAATCATCGCAATCGATCAGGGAACGTCGTCGTCACGGGCAATTGCGTTCGACGAGTCAGGAACGAAACTCGCCACCGCCCAGCGCGCGTTTCCGCAGTACTACCCCCAACCTGGCTGGGTCGATCATGATGCTCGCGAAATCTGGGATAGCGTGGTCGAGGTCATCCAGGACGTTGTCTTACAGGCCGGTCTGACCGCCTCCGAAATCGATTGTGTCGGGATCACGAATCAGCGCGAAACCACGGTGATCTGGGATCGAGCAACGGGCGAACCACTTGCTCCCGCGATGGTCTGGCAGAGCCGACAGTCGGCACCAGTTGTCGAGGACATCGCCAAGCGAGGGATGATCAGCACTTTCCAAATCAGGACCGGGTTGGTCCCGGATGCCTATTTCTCAGCGACCAAGATCGCTCTCTTGCTCGACCAGGATCCGGAACTTCGTGCCAAAGCCGAAGCCGGCGAAGCGTTGTTTGGCACGATCGATTCGTGGTTGGTCTGGAAACTAACCGGTGGTCAGGTACACCGGACCGACATGACCAATGCGTCCAGAACCATGCTGTACGACATCCGCGAACTGGCCTGGTCGCCGGAATTGCTCGCTGACCTGCAGATCCCGATGGCGATGATGCCAGAAGTCCTCCCGAGTGGGAGCGTTTTCGGAGATATCTCGACTCCATCCGTTCTCGCCGGAATTCCAATCACCGGTATCGCCGGAGACCAGCATGCCGCCCTCTTTGGTCAGGGTTGCTTCGAGGTAGGTCAGGCCAAGAATACCTATGGAACAGGGTCGTTCGCGCTGATGAATGTGGGCACGGAAGCCGCGACGTCGGATCATCGACTCTTGTCGACTATCGCCTGGGGACTCGATTCTGGTGTGGTCTACGCGCTCGAAGGAGCGGTTTTCGTGACCGGGTCTGCCGTGCAGTGGTTGCGGGATGGTCTCGGACTGATCGAGTCGGCCAGTGATGTCGAGGCACTGGCGGCTTCAGTTCAATCGGCTGATGGCGTCGTGTTTGTGCCCGCGCTGGCTGGTCTCGGCGCGCCAGTGTGGGACCCGGGCGCACGCGGCACGATCATTGGAATTACCCGCGGTACGACCTCTGCTCATATTGCCCGGGCCACGCTGGACGGGATCGCGTTTCAGGTCGCTGACGTGCTCGAGGCAATGGCTTCAGACAGCGGCTCAGAGATCACGGAGTTGCGGGTTGACGGCGGCGCAGCTGCCAACGATCTCCTGCTCCAGCGACAGGCAGATATTCTCGGCGTACCTGTGGTTCGCCCGGTCGAACTCGAAACGACCGCACTCGGTGCGGCCTATCTCGCGGGATTGACAGCAGGGATCTGGCCCGACCAGCAGGTGATCGCAGAGCACTGGCGTGAGGACCGACGTTTCCTCCCGGCAGGAGATAGCGCGACGCTCGAGGACGAGCGGACGCAATGGCGAAAAGCCGTGGAACGGGCGAAAGCGTGGGCTTAGTTCGCTCCCGCACCGCTGTAGTTGAAGTCATCTTCAGGCCCGTTGTCCAGAACCTGGAAATCGACATCCACGGTGCCATTGCGCCTTTTCCAGACTGGGAATGTGCGCGTTTTCACCGACTCCATCCCGAGCTGATAGAAGGTCTTGATAAGTTCTTTGCTCGGTTTTTCCCCGTAGCGGAAGTAGTAGTCGGTCGATCGCCCGACCGCCACCGTGCCCGAATAGGCGATCGCGACTTTTGGAATCGTTCCGGCGGCGAAAGGAAGAAAGGTCACAGCTTCCCGTGCCAGGGTACGCCATATGAGGCCTGTTCCGGCAACCGGGATGATCCCACGGACAAACCCGGTCGTATCGTGCAGTTCTTCGCCGTGAATCGCAGCCACCTTATAGGCGAGCAAGATCTGGTTTTTGGTGAGGACCAGCATTTCGGCTGACACGGTAGCGACGGCGCCAAAGAGGGGCACAATGCTGGGGATATTGGCGATCAGCGCGAACTGACCATTGGCCATCGCGGTTTCGTTGATGACGCGAGTCACCGCCTGATCGCGGAAACCCGGCATATGGCGGCCAAAGGAGGGCACCCGCTCTGGCAGTTTGCTGAAGATCCGGTTTCTGACCGCACGATTTGCTTTGCGATCGGTTGGGTCAGCGCCCACAAACGGAACCACCGCCTGATCCGGATAGGTTCGCTTGAGTTCGTCGTAATAGAGACGCGATTCTGGTTTCGTTTCAGGGTCGAAAAGTACGATTGACTCGTACGCCCCCAAACGAGAAACCGGAACTCCCATCTCGAGAACGGTGACGTACGGCGAATATGCCTCCCCGGATAGCTGCTCGGCCAGCGCGACTCCGGCATCATGATCGTCTGAAAGCACGAGCATCAGTGGCGGTCGCTCAGCTTCGACGCGCACGTCGTCGAAACTCAGTTCCTTCATGACCGACATTATGGCTCTGGCGTTCCCCAGCGGGTTCATTTTTCTGAGCATCACGATTCCGTTTCTGCGTGGCTGCTGATGGTGTTTGGGACGAAGCTCCCGATCAATGATGACGCATCTAGCGGTTGGACATCGAAAATCGAGCCGACCTCGGCCACTTCCAACGTTTCTGGAATGATGAGCAATGCGTTCGCACGAACGAGCGACGTCAGTACGCCGGCCCCCTGGTCACCGGCAGTCCGGACCGTGAACCCGTCTTCCGGGTTGCCTTCGAGGACGGCCCGAACGTAGTGGCGTCGATGACCGCGATTGTCGAGGTGTTCGAGTAATCGGGCTTTGACTGTTTCACGCTCCACCTGCACGTGGCCAAGCATCTTGCGAATTGCTGGACGAGCAAACTGCTCGAACGAGACAGCCGCCGCCACTGGATTCCCGGGCAGACCGATCAGCGGAGTCGATCCGATCTGACCAAAGGCGAGCGGTTTTCCTGGTTTCATCCGAACTTGCCATATCGCTATCGAGCCCTCGGCCTGCAGCACGTCCTTGACCATGTCGTAATCCCCGAGTGAGACACCACCCGAGGTCACAATCAAGTCAGCGGTGGCGGCACGGTGCAATCGTTCAGTCAGATCTGCCCGATCATCACGAGCAATCCCCAGCATTACCGGTTCCGCACCGGCTTGCTGTACCATCGCGGCAATCGTGAAGCTATTGCTGTCGCGAATCATCCCCTCGGCCAGGTCGGCTGAACCTGCGACGACCTCATTGCCGGTCGAAAGCACGGCCACGCGTGGACGGCGATGGACAGAGACCCGCATCTCTCCCAGCGCCGCGAGCAAACCGATTTCCTGCGGCCGCAGACAGGTGCCGGCGAACAATACGGTCGTTCCGCGCTCGACATCCTCGCCAGCTGGGCGCACGTTGTCCCACGGTTTGACAGGACGGCAGACGCCGATGCTATCGGTGGTGGAGGTTTGAGCGCCAGTAGCTTCGTCGGTTTCTTCGAAACGAACGACAGCATCGGCGCCGTCTGGCATGGGAGCGCCGGTCATGATCCGGACTGCTTCACCGCTGCCAACTGGCACACGGGCGGGTTCACCGGCGGCAACCCGGTCGACCACCGTCAGACGTAACGGCGCTTCCCATGTCGCCGTTCCGGTATCAATCGCCCGGACCGCAAAACCATCCATCGCGGAATTCCGGAACGGCGGGATCGATTCCGACGCTACGATGTCCATGGTCGTGACCAGGCCTAGCGCTTCGAGAATGGGCAGATCAATCCCTTCGAGCGGTTCGACGGCGCCAAGCGCCCGGGCGAGCGCCGCGTCGACGCTCACCATCCGTTCGATCTGCTCCCAGGGTCGTTCGATTAACGGCGTGTCTGGCTCAGGCATATCGCTCCTGTCGTCGCGACAGCGGGTCAGGCGTCGTTCTGCATCCCGGCCATGGCATCGACCAGACCCTGCACCGAATTCGCGGAGTTGTTCAGCGCGGTCTGCTCTGCTGCGGTCAGGTTCAATTCGTATATGTGTTCAACACCGTTTTCGCCCAGTTTGATTGGCACACCGACAAACAGACCGCTGATCCCATATTCCCCCTGAAGCATCACGCTGCATGGCAGGACGCGTTTCTTGTCGAGCAGGATCGAATCGACCATCTCAACGGTTGACGTGCCAGGCGCGTAGTAGGCGCTGCCAGTCTTGAGCAACCCGACGATTTCAGCACCACCGTTGGCGGTCCGATCCTCAATCGCCTTGACGCGGTCAGCCGAAAAGAGCTCCGTGATCGGCACTCCGGCGACAGTCGAATAACGGGAAAGGGGAACCATGGTGTCGCCATGTCCGCCAAGTACCAGAGCAGTCACATCTTCAACCGAAACGCCGGCTTCCATGGCAATGAAGGTGCGGAATCGGGCGGAATCGAGAACGCCCGCCATACCGATCACTCGATCCCGGGGCAAGCCAGCGTTATCGAACGCGACGTGGCACATGGCATCGAGCGGATTCGAGACAACGATCAGAATCGCATCGGGTGACTGGGAGACGACTTGCTCGGTCACCGATTTGACGATTCCCATGTTGGTGCGGAGCAGATCGTCACGGCTCATCCCGGGTTTACGGGCGATACCTGACGTGATGACAACGACGTCCGATCCGGCAGTTTCCTCGTATCCGTTCGAACCGACGAGTGATGTATCGAACTGCTGTAGCGGACCGACTTGCATCAGATCGAGCGCTTTGCCTTGTGGCAAGCCTTCGACAATGTCGACCAGAACGACATCGGCGTAGTCCCGGAGCGCGACCATCTGGGCGACTGTTCCCCCAACCATTCCGGCGCCGACGACAGTGACCTTGGGTCTCGTGCTCATGCCATTTCCTTCCCGGGAATAATCTGATTTCACTCGTGCTAGACACATTCAGGCGCAAAATCCGCTTTAGCGCCGTGCAATAGTCATAGTATAAGGTGGAAAAACCGATACTCCGGGGGACAAGGAGACTGCGTTGCTCTGCCTTCGGATTGTGAACGAGGTTCTGATGCGCACCGTTTCTGTTCCGCTCGGAAAAAACACTGTCGATGTCGCAATTCCCGCCGGCTATGACCTCATCCTCGCCGGTGGCGAGTCGGCCCCATCGTTGACAGATCCTGTATCTGCCGCCGCTGAAGCCGTGTTAGCACCTATTGATTCGCTTCCACTGGCTGAGCTTGCCAAAGTGGGCTACAAGGTGGTAATCGCCGTGACGGATGCGACCCGGGAATGCCCGGATTCGCTCCTCGTTCCACCGATGCTTCGTGAACTGGAACGGGCTGGTGTGCGAGACGAAGACATCACGATTCTGGTCGCGGTCGGTACTCATCGCGCGAGCACGCAGCCCGAAAAGGTCGCCAAACTCGGCTCCGGGATCGTTGATCGATACCGGGTTGTCGATCATGACCCATTCGATACTGAAGGCTTGGTTGGCACAGGGGTCGAGGTCGGAGGACAGGAAGTCCGTCTGAATCGGTTGATCGTCGAAGCCGATCTCGTGCTATCGACTGGACGGGTCGAACCGCACCAATATGCTGGTTATAGCGGCGGTGGCAAAACGGTAGCAATCGGGTGCGCAGCCGAAACGGTGATTCAGTACACCCACGGCCCCGCGATGCTCGATCTTCCGGGCACCAGGTTAGGGAATCTCAGCGGGAACCCCTTTCAGGATGCGGTCAGGGAGGTGTCGAGGGCGGCGAAGGTCCGTTTTGTGGCAAATTGCGTCATCGATGACCTCGGCAACCTCATCGCGATAGCCTACGGAGACCCCTTCGCGGTGCAGGATGGATTGGCGGCGATCGCAGCACCGATCTATCTCTCGCATCTCGACGGTCAAGCTGATATTGCCATTGCCGGTGTCGGGTATCCAAAGGACGAGAACCTCTACCAGGCCTCGCGGGCGGCGAGTTATCTCCAGTTCGGACCCGTTCCCGCTGTCCGCAAAGGAGGGGTGATCATCGTTCCGGCAACGTGTCCGGAAGGTGCCGGGCAGGGAATTGGCGAACAACGGTTTGCCGCAGCAATGCAGGAGACTGGCGGCCATCAAGCGATGGTCGACCGGCTTCGTAGTGGCGAATTTCTGCCCGGCGAGCAACGGGCCTATGTGATGGCGCGCGTGCTCGAGCACGCTACGGTGATATTCGCGGGTCTCCACTATCCTGACGAAGCGGCTGCGATGGGATTCGAGGTCGCGCCGACGGTGGAAGCTGCGATCGAGCGGGCTACGGATATCGTAGGGGAGACGGGGCGGCTGCTGGTGGTACCTCATGCGTTGTTGACGGTGCCAGTGGTCGCGCTGTCATGACCTTACTCCCACCGGCGGAATGGCCGTTGACTGATCTCCACGCACACATCATCGCCGGCGTCGACGATGGACCCAGAACGGACGCTGACACCGCGAATCTCCTCAGAGCAGCGCGATCGCTCGGAATCACGACTATGGTCGCCACTCCTCATCTCAAACATGGACTCGATGCTGGTTATGCCCGCAAGATTGATGAAGCAAGAATTCAGGCCGAGATCATCGCTGCCGCCGAAGGAATGCAACTTGAGCAAGGGTTCGAGGTCCTGATCCTTCCCGATCTTCCTCGACGGATTGATGCTGGCGAAAAGCTGACTCTCGCCGACACTAGAACCATGCTTGTGGAACTCCCGTTTGAGCAATGGCCCCTCTACACCGACGCTGTTCTCTTCGAACTCGAAACCCGCGGTATCCGTCCGTTGATGGCACATCCAGAACGCTATCTTCCCGCGATCGACGACCCGTCGCTCGTGCTCGAACTCGCAGACAAGGGTGTAGCGATGCAGGTGACATGGTCGAGTTTGACTGGAGTGTCGGGCAAGGGAGCGCGGAACCTGGCGCATATGCTCATCGAGCGCAACCTCGTCGATGTCATGGCCACAGACGCTCACTCTGTCGGACGACGTCTGAAAGCGATCCCCGAGGCTTTGTCCACGCTGATCGGATGGGTGGGCGAAAAACGGGCCTGGGAGATGGCGGTTGCAAATCCGCTCGCGATTTTGAACGATGACGAGTTGCTCCCGCCGAGTCCGATAGAACCGTCCAGCGGTGCGACGACCCCGAAAGGAAAACGCTGGTTCGGCTGAATCGAAACCTCCCGACTATGCTAAAATCGTCAGCCGTGTGGAACGGCACGATCCGCGATAGCTCAACGGTAGAGCGTCCGGCTGTTAACCGGTAGGTTCCAGGTTCGAATCCTGGTCGCGGAGCCGAAGAGAACGTCGGGGCAACTTGCTCCGGCGTTTGTTGTAGTCAGCAGGGCAGGTGAACGATGACCGAAATGATTCGAAACTACATCGACGGCCAGTGGGTAGAGTCGAAGACCGGAGAAAGCTACCAGCGTTTCAATCCCGCCAATGGTGAGGTGGTCGCGACCTATACCCGGAGCAATGCTGGTGATGTCCACGCGGCGGTCGAAGCCGCCAAGGAGGCCTTCAAGTCCTGGCGGTTGGTTCCGGCTCCCAAACGGGGTGAAATGCTTTTCGACGCTGCCAGGATCCTCGAAAACCGCAAAGAGCAGTATGCCCGGGAAATGACGGAAGAGATGGGCAAGGTCCTGGCCGAAGCGAGAGGTGACGTACAGGAAGCCATTGACATGACCTATTACATGGCTGGCGAAGGACGACGCCTTTACGGGCAAACAACGCCGTCCGAGCTGCCGAGCAAGTTCAATATGTCGGTCAAGAAACCGATCGGTATCGCCGGCATCATCACCCCATGGAATTTCCCGATGGCGATTCCGTCCTGGAAGATCACCCCAGCCTTGATCGCTGGCAACACAGTCGTGTTCAAACCCGCTTCGTTCACGCCCCGGATGGCTGCTCGCTTTGTCGAGGTTCTCGAGGAAGCCGGGATCCCGGCTGGCGTCGTCAATCTGGTCATCGGCGGTGGCGAGGAAGTTGGGGATGCGATCGTCGAGCATCCTGATGTCGCGCTGATTTCGTTTACCGGTTCGACGCAAACCGGTCTGTCTGTAGCCGAACGAGCTGCCCGCGGCAATAAACGCTGCTCGCTGGAAATGGGGGGTAAGAATGCGGTCATCGTTATGGACGACGCTGACCTCGATCTCGCCACCGACGGCATACTCTGGAGCGCTTTCGGAACGTCCGGTCAGCGGTGCACCGCAGCCAGCCGGGTGGTCGTCCATCGCTCCGTCCAGAAAGAGCTCGTAGACCGTTTGATCGCGGGAGCCAGTGGTTTGCGGATGGGCAATGGACTGGATGAACAGGTCCAGGTCGGACCTGTTGTCAGCGAAGGGCAGCTGAACCGCGTGCATGAGTATGTGACGATTGGAAGTCGCGAAGGCGCGGTGGTAGCCACTGGCGGTGAGATCATGACTGCAGGTGATCTCTCTGGTGGACACTATCACCAGCCAACGATCTTCGACGATGTCAAAGCCGACATGCGGGTCGCCCAGGAAGAGATCTTCGGACCTGTGACTTCGATCATCCCGGTCGACTCGCTCGATGAAGCGATCGACGTGGTCAACGGTGTCGAATACGGGCTGTCAGCGTCGATTTTCACCCAGGACATCAATAAGGCCTACACCGCCATGCGGGACATCTTCACCGGCATTCTCTATGTCAACGCTGGCACGATCGGGGCGGAGATTCATCTGCCATTCGGTGGAACGAAAGCCACCGGCAACGGGCACCGCGAAGCTGGAACGGCCACGCTCGATTTTTACACCGAGTGGCAAAGTGTCTATGTCGATTTCAGTGGGAAACTGCAGCGGGCGCAGATCGACAACCAGTAGGTCGGAGTGACGCACGGTCCAGCCAGGTGTCATGCTGAGGCACGAAGCATCTCGTGGTGAGCTGGGCGATTGGCTGGTCCTTGAGCGTTGGGAACTAGAGATTCCTCGACAAGCTCGGAATGACAGTTGCTGGGCCGCGTGATGGGCTGGCCCTTGAGCGTCGGAACCAAGAGATTCCTCGACAGGCTCGGAATGACAGCTGTTGTCATGCTGAGGCACGAAGCATCTCTTGGTGAGCTGGGCGATAGGCTGGCCCTTGAGCGTCGGAACTAGAGATTCCTCGACAGGCTCGGAATGACAGCTGTTGTCATGCTGAGGCACGAAGCATCTCGTGGTGAGCTGGGCGATGGCTTGTTCTTGAGCGTTGGGAACTAGAGATTCCTCGACAAGCTCGGAATGACAGTTGCTGGCGCAGGCTAGGTTCAGCGCTAGATCACGTAGTTCGCGACTGCAGCTTCCGTCCGGGAGCGATCGACCAGGTCTTCGAGCGTGATGGCGCCGAGGTAGTCCATCGAATTCTGGAGAAGTTCGTGCCAAACCGCGTGTACCGGGTCGTTCTGGTGACCATCCCGGTGGGGATGGGCCTTGTTGTCGACTCCGTCCAGTACCATCAGGGCGTCAAGCAGGGTCACTTCTTCTGGGGCCCGGGCGAGTGCATGGCCGCCTGTCGGTCCGCGAGTGCTCGTCACCAGCCCGCCGCGGTTGAGCGCACTCAGCACCTGATGCAGATACGCCTCTGGCACTTCCTGACGCGCGGCAATCTCCCGGCTCTGAATCGGTCCCTCGCCGAAGTGGAGTGCCAATTCGTAGAGCGCTCTAACTCCGTAGTCGGTTCGGCTGGAGACGCGCATTGAGCACCTCGTTCATGCTGCCGGTCCGGTAACCCTCGAGATCAAGCGCAACGTATTGGTAGCCCGCTGCTTTGACACCTTCGATGATTTCATTCCGACGAAGAAATATCTCTTCCTGGAGTTCCGCCGGGAATTCTAATCGGGCAACATCATTGTGATGGCGCACCCGGAACCCACGATACCCGAGTGAGCGAAGAAACGACTCGGCGGCCGAAACCATTCGTAGCTTCTCGACCGTGATCGGATCCCCATACGCGAACCGTGACGAAAGACAGGCACCAGCTGGCTTGTCCCAGGTCCGCAAACCGAACGCTTCGGAAAGATTGCGAATCTCCATTTTTGTCAGCCCAACTTCTGCCAGTGGACTGCGGACGCCAAGTTGCCGCGCGGCCCGGATTCCTGGACGGAAATCACCGCCGTCGTCAGCATTGGTGCCATCGACGACGACCTCGAATCCATGCGACTGCGCCCACTTGTGCAATTGTCCGTAAAGTTCGGTTTTGCAGAAAAAGCAGCGCTGGTGCGTGTTGTCGGCGTAGCGCGGATCACTCAGCTCCATGGTCGAGATGTGCTCGTAGCGTGCGCCGAGCTCCTCCGCGATCGACCGCGCTTCTTCCATTTCCTCCGGTGCATATGACTCGGAGAGACCAGTTGCTGCGATGGCGCGGTTTCCACGCACGTCTATCGCCGCTTTCAGGAGCAAAGTGCTGTCAGCGCCGCCAGAAAAGGCAACCACGATCGACTCGTACGTTCCTAAATTAGTCAGCAGATCGTTCCATTTTGCCTGTTCGAGTTCGGAGATAATTGTTTCTGTCACTTGAGTGAACTTCCTGCGAAGCTGTTGTCGTCCCCGGGATCGTACCAGCGACCGGGCTACTTCTCAACTGGGCCACAACAGAATTATGTCAGGGTCGAGTCGAGAAATGGTAGACTTCGTCGGGCTTTTGGCTGACGCAGCGCGTGCTGGCGGGTCCGACGATGCGATGGTGCATCGGCGAGATGGTGACTGTGGTGTCACCGGTATGTTTTCAAGGAGGAGTCAAGAAACAATGGCAAAAGAGAATCCAGTCCTCAAGCTGAATGATCTCTATAAGGAGTTCATGTCAGGCAAGATCGACCGACGCGCATTCATGATTCGTGCCGGCGCTCTCGGTCTTTCTGGTTTTACGATGACTCAACTAGCCAAGACCGTTCCGGCATCCGCCCAGGAAGCGACCCCATCGGCCGCTGTCTATCCGGGTGGCTATAAATCGATGACGTTCGAAGAGTTCCGCGCCTCGCTGGCCGAAACCTATCCCTTCACCGGTACCCCGGGTGAAGTTCTCGGTGGCCAGATCATCATGGGCGAGGTTGCTTCCTCGAACATGACGACTTTCAATCCGCATTTCGCTGACAACAGCCCGACCCAGCCAGTCATCCTGCAGGTCTTCGAGACCCTCTTTGGCACTGATCCCCGTGATGGTCAGTATGTCCCGCTGCTTGCCAATCGGTGGGAAATCGCCGAGGACGGTCGCACCTACACCTTCTACCTGAACGAAGGCGTGACCTTCCACGATGGCACGCCGCTTACTACCGCGGATGTGGTTCTGAGCTTCGACGCCCAGGGCGATGAGACGCTCGGCAGCTCATACACGTCGACCTTTAACTCGGCAGTCGAGTCGTATCGCGCGATTGATGACATGACTTTCGAAGTCGTCGCTACCGACGTGCTCGCGCAGGTCGTGCTCTTCGGCAACATTTTCGCGCCGATCGTTCCGGCTCACATCTGGGCGGACGTTCCGTTCGACCAATGGCAGACCGACGGTGGCAGCACCGGTCAGGATCCGGCGCGCGTCGTTGGTACCGGCTACCTCAAGTTCGTCGAAACGAACGAAGGCGAAGGCACCTCGACGTTTGCCAAGAACGAGAACTACTGGTGGGCGAACGATGTTCCGCGCGCCGATGAGTTCATCTTCGCGACCTGGCCGGATGACACCGCCGCGATCGAAGCACTGCGCGCTGGTGCATTTGACTTCTACGAGAACGTGCCGCCGTCCGATGTCGAGAGCCTGCAGGCTGAAGAGAGCATCGATGTCGCGCTGTATGACACCTATTCCTTCAGCTGGTATGGCTACCAGCTCGATCCGGAGAAGTACGCAAACTTCACCGATGTGAAGGTTCGCCAGGCCCTCTTCTATGCTGTCGATCGCCAGTCGATGGTCGATAACATCATGCTCGGCTATGCTGAAGTTGCCAATGGAACACAGCCGATTCTTTCGCCGGCCTACGCGCCTGACCGGATCGACACCGTGTACAACTTCGATCCAGAAAAGGCCGCTGCACTTCTCGACGAAGCTGGCTGGACCCTCAATGGTGACGGTCTTCGCGAAAAAGATGGCGAAACGCTGACGTTTGAGATCATGTATGGCGCTGGGTCAGCGACGACTGACCAGATCGCCGTGGCTCTCCAGGACTACTGGAAAGCGATTGGCGTGACCGGCAACCCAACACCGGTCGACTTCGACACGGTGCTTGTGCCGGCGCTGGTCGAGAACTACGAATTCCAGATGGTGCTTCTTGGCTTCAACTGGGACCCGACCGGCGACCAGTCGGCCATGTTCGCGACATCCTCTTACGGCGGTGGTTTCAACGCCATGCGCTACTCGAATCCTGCCTATGACGAAGCGGCCGCCGCATCTGGCGTTGAACTTGATCCGGAAGCGCGGGTCGAGCTTCTCATCAATGCGACAAACATTGTCAACGAGGATTTGCCGATCGGTTGTCTCTGGTTCCGCAAGGACCGCACAGCCTTTAGCACTCGGATGCAGAACTTCACCCCATTAGGTGGCTCGCTGCTTTGGTCGATTCCATACGTTTCGATCGTCGAGTAAATTCGGTTCTGATGCCGGGAGGGGTTCGCCCCTCCCGGTGTTTTCATTTATTCTTCCCCGTGACGATTTTGACTGAACAGGTAGTGATCACCCTCGAACCCGGAGTGTGGCATGGCGGCATTCATTTTTCGGCGACTCCTGCAGATGATTCCGCTGCTGTTCGGTATCACCCTTATCACGTTTGTCATCATCAACGCCGCAGGAAGTCCTCTTTCCAGTGACGAACTGAATCCTCGCATCAAACCTGAAGACATCGAGCGGCTCAAGAACAACCTCGGTCTCAACGAACCAATCCAGGAGCGCTATTTCATCTGGGTTTCCAATGTGTTTCGCGGTGATCTCGGTATTTCCATGATCAACGCACGTCCTGTCACCGATCGTATCCTCGAAGTGATCGGCAACACGCTCATTTTGGCGAGCGTATCGCTTGTGATCTCCCTTGCAATCGCGATACCGCTCGGAATCTATTCCGCCGTCCATCGAAATTCTGTAGTCGATCGGGTGGTCAGCATTATCGCCGTTGGTGGATACGCTGTGCCAACGGTTTGGCTTGGCCTGCTGTTGATCATTCTCTTCGCTGTCAAGTTTGACGAATGGGGACTACCATCGTTGCCCGTAGGTGGTGTGCGGGATCTCCGTGGAGATGGAGGATTGAAAGACCGCATCGAGCACATGATTTTGCCGGTTACCGCTTTGGTGATTCCGCAAGTCGCAGTCTGGCTCTTTTATATCCGCTCGAACATGCTCGAAGTCATTCGTCAGGACTACATACGCACCGCGTCCGCCAAGGGTCTGACGGGGAAAACAGTCCTTTATCGGCATGCGTTCCGCAATGCGCTGATTCCCTTGATCACCTTGCTCGGTCTCAGCTTGCCCGATCTTTTCGCGGGCGCACTGGTAGTTGAAAACGTCTTCGCCTATCCCGGAATGGGACGGTTGACGATCACCGCTATCGGCGACAAAGACCATACCCTGGTGATGGGGATTACGTTGATGTTCGCCTTTCTGGTGATCATCGGCAATCTGCTCGCTGACATTTTGTATGCCGTGGTTGATCCGCGGATCAGACTCGACTAAGGGCTGACCGGAGGGAACGGACCATCATGGCAACGCAAGAATCAAGTGCATATCCACCAGGAGCCAGCGAAATCGCACTGAGCGATGCTGCGGTCGATTGGCAGGGCCTCGGCCGATTTGATCGCAAGGCTCCCGGGTTCTGGACGCGCGCGGCCAAGCGATTCGCGCACAACAAAGTCGCGGTTGTGGCATTGATCATCACTATGCTGATCATTTTGTTTGTTATCGCGGCGCCACTTGTTTCCAGGCTGACTGGATTCAACTATTCCGAGAACCACCTGGCCGACAAACTGACGCCGCCATTTACCAACGGCTACATTTTCGGGTCGGATGGCAATGGGCGGGATGTGCTTACCCGCCTGGCCTACGGTGGTCGTGTGTCGCTTTTGGTCGCGGTTTTGGCAGCAGCTTCGATCCTCGCGATAGGCGGCACGATTGGTTCAGTGGCCGGCTATTTCGGCGGTTGGGTCGACACGATTCTTATGCGCATGGCCGACGTTCTCCTGTCGATTCCAACCCTGGTGCTCCTCATCCTGGTCTCTTCGTTTTATCAACCTTCGCCGCCGGAGCTGGCATTGCTGATTGCTGTAGTCAGTTGGGCGGGTGTGTCTCGCCTGATTCGCGGCGAGGTGATGAGCATCAAGAACCGCGACTATGTCGATGCTGCCCGTGTTTCCGGTGCGTCGAACGCCCGGATCATCTGGCGGCATATTTTCCCCAATGTGATTCCTTTGATCGTTGTCTGGGCGTCGCTGGTGATCCCAACTTTGATTCTGGTGGAAGCAACGCTGAGCTATCTCGGTCTTGGTGTCCGACCGCCGCAGCCCTCATGGGGCAATATGCTCCAGGATGCCAAGCAGTTCGTGCGGCAATCGTGGACACTGGTGTTCATTCCCGGTTTCATGATCTATATCACTGTGCTCTGCATCAATCTCGTTGGGAGCGGTCTCCGGGACGCACTCGATCCCCGGCTCAACAACTAGGGTCGTGCGTCTCATGGCGAGAACATCGTCGTTTCGAGCCGGAGAAGACCGGCGATGACAGGTTTCATCATTCGGCGCGTTCTGCAAATGATTCCGCTGCTTATCGGAGTGACATTTCTGACGTTTGCCATTGTCAGTTTTGTCCCCGGCAGCCCGATCACCGCGATGCAACTCAATCCGCGGGCGCGCCCTGAGGATCTCGAGCGGATTCGCCAGAACCTTGGGCTTGACCGACCCTGGTACGAACGGTACGTTTACTGGCTGGGGGATGTCCTGAGAGGTGATCTTGGTCTCTCACTCACCAATTTCACGCCGGTTTCCGATCGAATTCTCGGTGTCCTCCCGAATACACTCCTGTTGACCGGCACCGCGTTGGTTCTTGCACTCCTGATTTCAGTCCCACTCGGTGTGATGTCTGCCGTAAGGCACAATTCACCGTTCGACCACATCACGACCTTGTTTGTGACCGCGTTTGCCGCTATCCCGTCGTTCTGGCTGGCGTTGCTGATGATCATTCTCTTCGCCGTCAAGTTCGATGAATGGGGATTGCCGAGTTTGCCTGCTCAGGGAATGGAAGACTTGCGCGGCAATACTGGCCTTCTGGATCGACTTCAGCATCTGATCCTGCCGGCCACGGCATTGGCAATCGTTCAGATAGCGGGCTGGACGAGGTTCATCCGGTCATCGATGCTCGAAACTATCGGGCAGGACTACGTGCGAACGGCCCGCGCCAAGGGGCTGGAGAATCAGACCGTCATCTATCGTCACGCGTTTCGCAATGCCTTGTTGCCGCTGGTAACGCTGGTGGGGTTGGCATTGCCGGAGGTGTTTGGCGGAGCGTATCTGATCGAGCAGATCTTTGCCTGGAACGGTCTGGGGCGACTTGCCTTCGACGCGACGCAAAGCAACGACTACACGATGATCATGGGCGCGACATTGCTCTTTGCGGTGCTGACCATGCTCGGCAATCTCATGGCGGACGTGCTCTATGCGATCGCCGACCCCAGAATCCGATACCAATAGTGGGTCAGTTTCAACGGTCGGTATGGCCTCATGACTGAATCCGAAGCTTCCGCGTCGGCGTCAGGTCGATCGTCGGTCGTTGTGCCACAGCGCATGTCGGCGTCGAAGGGGAGTTATGCACGCGCGTGGGGACGATTTCGCAAGAATTCGATCGCGGTGGCGGGCTTGGTTGTACTCGTTGCCGTGATCGTTTTTGTTCTTTCGGCTGACCTGATTTCCATGTATGTGACTGAGCTCGACTATCGCGAAAACAACCTCAGCGCCGTTCTGGCGGCCCCGGGACAGGATGGGTTCATTCTTGGCAGCGACGGCAATGGGCGGGACATCCTGACCAGACTCGCTTACGGTGGTCGGATATCGCTGGCTGTCGCCACGTTGGCAACGCTTTCGACGTTGCTTTTCGGTGGCACGCTTGGCATGATCGCGGGGTATGCCGGTGGATGGATCGATGTCGTGATCATGCGCATCGCGGATGTGTTTCTGTCGATTCCTGGCTTGTCGATCCTGATTCTCGTTTCGGCCCTCTATCGCCCCAGTCCCTACGGTTTGGCGTTCATTATCGCTCTGGTTCTCTGGCCCGGGATTGCCCGAATTACGCGTGGCGAATCAATGGCGATTGGCCGGCGGGAGTATGTGGACGCAGCCCGGATTACGGGTGCAGGTGACGTGCGCGTCGTCACCCGCCACGTGTTGCCGAATGTTCTCCCCACCATGATTGTCTGGGCGTCGCTGGTCATTCCAGCGTTCATCCTCACTGAAGCCGCGCTGAGTTTTCTTGGCCTGGGAGTCCGTTCTCCAACGCCGTCGTGGGGTAACATGCTCTCCGAAGCGCAGGCCTTCTACCGCACGAATTGGACGAATGTTTTTTTTCCGGGGTTCGCGATCTTCATTACCTCGTTGTCGATCAATCTGGTCGGTAACGGGTTGCGAGATGCGCTCGACCCCCGGATGGAGCGCTAGCGACGAGCGACGAGTGACCCGAAGGAAACGGGTCGACAGCAATCAGGAGTGTGTATGAGGATCTGTCCGAATTGTGGGTGGAGCAATGACGCTCAGTTCCGTTTTTGCGAAAACTGCGGTGCTGATCTGGACAAGGTTCAACCGAAAGATGGTTGGCGACCCCCGCCGGCTTCCGAGTGGCCCGATCCGCCTCAGCGTTCGTTGACACAACCCGGGTCTTCCCAGGACGAACAATACAGTTCCGCTTATGGGTCGTTTCAGATGGCGCCATTGCCGCCCCAGGAAGTGCCAGAGCGCAAACGTCGAGTCTGGATCTGGGTCGTCATGGCCCTCTTTGTCTTCACGATCCTTGTCTGTGTTGGCGCGGGCTACTGGCTAACCTCGACCGATAGCGGCCAGAGTTTCCAGACCGAAGTCGCGACTCAGGCGACCGAACAAGCCGAAGAGTAGATCCTTAGCCATCTTGGGAAGACACAATTGAAACGACCCGACTCGTAGGTGAGTCGGGTCGTGTCGAGTGTCGATTACCTGGTGCTATCCGCGATTGTAATCGCCACCACCGCGGTTGCCGCCACCACGTGGGCCGCGATCGTCGCGACGGGGTGGGCGAGGCCGAGCTTCCGGAATCTCGCCCGTGACCGCGGCGCGCCTGGAAAGACTGACCTTTCCGTTTGGTGCAACTTCGGTCACCATCACGGTGATTTCGTCACCGAGATTGTAGAGGTCCTCAACTCGCTCAACCCGGACTGCCGGATCTTCTGACAATTCGGAGATATGGACCAGTCCGTCACGGCCGGGGAAGAGTTCGACGAATGCGCCATAGGGCTGGATACTGACAATCTTGCCAGTGATGACATCACCACGGTCGATCTTGAAGTCCTGGGCCAGACCGCGAATCTTTTCGATCGCCAGAGCTGTCCCGGCCGCATTCGTAGAAGAAACCGAGATCGATCCGTCATCCTGGATCTCGATCCGAGTGCCGGTTTCGTCCTGAAGCGCACGGATCATCTTTCCGCCTGGACCGATGATTGCGCCGATCTTTTCCGGATTGACCTTGATCATCGTGACCCGTGGTGCGTAGCTGGATAGCTCCTCGCGCGGATTGGTGATTGTTTCGGCCATCTTACCGAGAATGTGCAGTCGGCCTTCGTGAGCCTGGGCCAACGCGTTGCGCATGATCTCGGGAGTGATGCCCTTGACCTTGATGTCCATCTGGATAGCGGTCACGCCATTGCTGGTTCCCGCAACCTTGAAGTCCATGTCGCCGAGCGCGTCCTCCATACCCTGGATGTCAGAAAGCACGGTGTAGCGGCCGGACTCAGCGTCGGTGATAAGACCCATAGCGATTCCGGCGACGGGTGCGCTGATCGGTACACCTGCGTCCATCAGCGCGAGGGTGCTGCCACAAACCGAGGCCATCGAGGTCGACCCGTTCGAGCTGACCACTTCGGAAACAAGACGCATCGCGTAGGGGAACTCTGCCTCGCTCGGTAGAACCGGTTCCAGCGCCCGCTCAGCGAGCGCGCCGTGACCGATATCGCGACGCGAAGGTCCGCGCATGCGACGAACTTCGCCGACGCTGAAGGGCGGGAAGTTATAGTGATGGATATACCGTTTGCTGTCCTCCGGTCCAATCGAATCAATTCGCTGACCTTCGCCGGCAGAGCCAAGCGTCGCCACGGTGACGACCTGCGTTTGACCACGGGTGAAGATGGCCGAGCCGTGGGCGCGGGGCAGATAACCGACCGACGACCAGATTGGTCGAATCTCTTCGGGAGTACGACCATCCGGACGGATACCAGAATCAAGGATTCCGCTGCGAACTTCCTGTTTGAGCAGACGATCAAAAGAACTGCCGACTTCCTTGGCCGAATACGTCGGCTCAGAGCCGTCGGTTGGTGAACAGAAGTGGTCGATCGTGCTCTTGCGCAGTTCGTTGGTTCCTTCGAGTCGGACTACCTTGTCCGGATTGCGGACTGCATCCTGCAAGGCGCTGCCGAGATACGCGGAAACGTCGGCATCGACCTCTGTCGACGAAGCCGGGGCCTCGAATGGCCATTTCTCCTTGCCCGCTTGACTTTGAAGATCGTCCTGCATCGCGACGATACGCCGTATTTCGTCATGGGCCATCTCGATGCCACGAACGAGAATTTCCTCGGAGATCTGACCGGCTTCGCCTTCGACCATCATGATCGCATCCCGGGTACCGGCGACGACCATATCGAGATCGCTATCGGCGAGATCGCTGGTCATCGGATTGATGACGATTTCGCCATCGATGTAACCAACCCGTGCGGCGCCGATCGGACCGTCGAACGGAATCGGCGAGATCGTCAGCGCAGCCGATGCTCCGATGATCGAAAGCAGGTCGGGGTTGTTTTCCTGATCGGCTGACATTACCGTAGAGATGATCTGGATCTCAGCGCGATACCCTTTCGGAAAGAGAGGGCGCAGCGGTCGATCGGTCAGACGAGCGGCCAGAATGGCCTGCTCTGAAGGGCGACTTTCGCGTTTGATGTAACCACCGGGTATCTTGCCAGCAGCGTACATTTTTTCTTCATAATCGACCGACAGCGGAAAAAAATCCATGTCGGGTCGGGCCTCGCGCTCGCCAACGACTGAGACGAGGACCATCGTGTCGCCGTAGCGAACAACGACGGCACCATCTGCTTGTTCTGCAAGCAGACCAGTTTCGATCGAGAGTTCCTGTCCGGCGATCTCCTCAGAGACACGGACAATGTTCCTGTTTTCCATTTGCTTGGCTTCTCCCTGGTTCATCGAGATCAAGGTCTCGATGCAATTGAACGGCGGTATGGTGGACGCACGACCGCGTGCTGATCTCAAGAGTGAGGGACTGGAGTCTGCCACCGCGATTGCAACGGTTCAGCAGGCTCCAATTCCTCACCAGACGGATTTCAGGCGAGACGGACTGAACGTCGGGTAACAGCTCCCCCTTTCACTGAACCGACTGCACTATGTTGTGCATCAAAACGGCTCAGTTGTGAAAACTGAGCCGTTCGGCGGGCATAGAATCGATTGGAGACAGTGAGACGATCGGTGGTCGGTGCGTCAAAATCGTGATCGTCTCGCGGCACTTACTTGCGCAAACCGTGGCGAGCAATCGTCGCGCGATAGCGTTCGATGTCGTTGCGACTCAGATAGGCCAGTAAACGCCGTCGCTGTCCAACCATTTGCAGCAAGCCACGTCGAGACGCATAGTCATGTTTGTGGGTACGCAGGTGATCGGTCAACGAATTGATTCGGGTGGTCAAGAGCGCGATCTGAACTTCTGGCGAACCGGTGTCGTTCGGATCGAGGCGGACCTCTTCGATAATGTCGAGTTTTTCGGCTTGCGTTAGCGCCATGCGCGCGTTTCCTCCGTGACGTGAATGCATCAGTGCACGAGCTGCCCTCAGGCAATCATTGCAGCAGGTAAGCATACCACGTGATTTGGAGTCGTTTGCCGTTCGCAGCGAGAGATTCCGTCTCTGCACTCCCTCGCGGAACCGGATGCTTCCGCGAAGCGATCTGGACAGTGCAGCGATCCCGCCGAGACGCCTATCGCTGGATGGGAATCGCGCTTCGCTATACTCCGAAACGGTAGATGGATGATCACAGGAGTTGACAAGACGCATGCTTGGCATCATTGGTGGTAGCGGGTTGTACAACCTTCCGGATCTCGACGTGATCGAACACCGGACGGTTAAGACGCCATTTGGTCCGCCCAGTGACGACCTGTTGATTGGTTCGATCAACGGGCAACCTCTCGTCTTTCTCCCTCGTCATGGAAAAGGCCATACGCTGACCCCGTCCGAACTGCCCTACCAGGCGAACATCTATGCCCTCAAGGCTGTCGGCGTGACGCATTTGCTCACGGTGAGCGCCGTAGGAAGTCTCAAGGAAGAGCTCTCTCCGCTAACCGTGGTGATGCCAGACCAGATTATCGACCGAACCGTGGCCCGTCCACGAACCTTTTTCTCGGATGGGATCGTGGCGCATGTTGGGATTGCTGATCCCTATTGCAATCAGTTCAGCCAGTTCGTAGCCGACGGAGCGGTGGCTGCCGGCATCGAGCCGACAAACGGTGGAACGTATGTCTGCATCGAGGGACCGCAGTTTTCTACTAAAGCCGAGTCGAATCTCTTCCGCTCCTGGGGCTGTTCGGTCATCGGCATGACCGCGATGCCAGAAGCCCGGCTCGCCCGCGAAGCTGAACTCTGCTACGCGACGATGGCGATGGTCACCGACTACGATGTCTGGCATGAAACTGAAGAAGCGGTCCATGTCGATCTGGTCGTTCAGTATCTGCGCCAGAACACGAAAGCCGCCCAGGACATCATTCTGCAACTGGTCGAGAATGGATTGCCCTCGAGAACATGCTCCTGTGGGGAAGCGCTGGCAGGCGCAATTGTGACTCCTCCGGATGCGATCACATCGGAAGCGCGGGAACGCGTGGGCCTTATCGCAGATCGGTATCTGCCCCCGGTATCTTGATGCGAGCGTTTTCCGGGCGGGCCACGCTGCGATCGACCGAAATGCTGCTCTGCCTGCTCGCGGTTGTTGCGACGACACTCGGTCTCGCCAGTGTTCACCTGGCGGTCGGGGATGATTCGTACCTGGGCTCTCCCGAATTCACCGCAACCATGCTGTTTGGCGCAACCGTGATGATGATCGCGGGTTCGTTCTCCTTTGGCGGTTTTCAAGGTGATCAGCTTCTTTTTCCGATCGTCGCCATGCTCTCCGGGATCGGGATCATGGTCGCAACTCGACTCGAACCCGATCTGCAGACCGTCCGAGGGCTTGATGTTGCGATAGGGCAGCGCCAGCTCATGTATGTGCTGGCTGGTTTGCTGGCACTCTGGGGACTGGCGGTGCTTTTCCCAAACCCGGAGTTTGTGGCGAGCTATCGGTACACCGTCCTTTTTGCCGGGATTGCGCTGCTGTTTGCCACCGCGTTGCTTGGAAAGGAAGTGAACGGTGCCAGACTCTGGATCGAGTTTGGCGGGATTCAAGTGCAATCAGCCGAATTGGTCAAGCTTGCGCTGGTTGTTTTTATCGCGGCCTATCTCTCCGAGCATCTCGAACTGGTTGGCTCTCCCTGGCGGATTGGCTGGTTTTCCTTGCCACCGATTCCCTATCTGGCGCCGTTGGCGATCATGTGGGCAATGTGCATCGTGGCGCTCTTGCTTCTCAACGACCTTGGGACGGCGTTGTTGTTTTTCGCCCTTTTTCTCATTTTGCTTTATTCCGCGAATGGAAGCCTGATGCAGTTTGGGGTGGGCGTGCTTGCGTTCGTGGTCGGAGCGTTTGCGGCCTACACTTTTATCCCCCGTGTTTCGATCCGGATCGACAACTGGCGTGATCCCTGGTCAGATCCGTTCGGCGCTGGTTTTCAACAGATTCAGGCGGAGTATGCGATTTCCAGCGGGGGACTGCTTGGCAGCGGGATCGGGAAAGGAAGCCCCTGGCTGATTCCGGAAGTGCAAACCGATTTCGTCGTGGCGGCCGTTGCCGAGGAACTCGGTTTTCTCGGTATCGTGGTGGTTGTAGCACTGTTTCTCCTGCTGGCCGGACGTGGTCTGAAAATCGCAGCGGAGTCGAAATCGCCGTTTCTCAAATTGCTCGCTGTCGGGTTGACCGCGTCGCTGGTCATCCAGGGTATTGTCATTCTCGGAGGCGTCTTCCGGATGCTGCCGTTAACCGGAGTGACGCTGCCCTTTGTTTCCTATGGCGGGAGTTCCATTCTGGTCTCGATGGTGGCGGCCGGGTTGCTTCTTCGGATCAGCGCGATCAATGGTGCCGCCCGGTTGGCCGATGACCGCATGTCCTCGCCGGGACTCGTGCAAGGGGCGCTGTCGTGACCACGCCGCAGATTGCCATGCTGCTCTGGGTCACGATCGTGGTCATGACCGCGATCTACGCGATCTGGCGACGTCACAATGTCCTGCCGATCAGTCGAAGTCTGCCAGTGGTCGGCGTGCTGTTTGCTACTGCGTTGCTCGCGGTTGGCGTTCAGGGCGCGAGAATGCAAGTTGTTCAGCAAGACACGTTCTCGAACCGGAGCGGTATCGATCCGGTTTCTGGCGAAGTCGTGAGCAATGCCCGCATGGGTATGGGCTTGGTGAGTGAGCCGCGGGGCGAGATTACCGATCGAAATGGCACCCCTCTCGCCTGGTCAGTACCGACGGCTGATGGCTTTCAGCGCGTGTACGCTGATCCTGCTGAATCGAGTGTGGTCGGGTATTTTTCACCGTTTCTCTACGGGAGTGAAGGCTTGGAACGAACGCTCGACGACGCGCTTACGTCCGGTATCGATCGGTCGGTGACTGAACAAATTGGCGGAATGGTCGGTCTGGGCGAGTCTCGTCCCGAGAATGTTCGACTTACGATCGACGCGGAACTGCAATCGCAAGCGCAGGAGCTGCTGGGGGATCAGAATGGCGCCATCGTGGTGATCGATGTGAAGACCGGCGCTATCGTGGCGATGGCCAGTTCACCGGCAGTCGATCCGACTGCCCTGGCCGGTATCGACTCCGAAGGGGTTGCAAGCGCGCGAGAGTACTGGGTCGGTCTCGAGCAATCAGGCGACGATCCCTTGGTCAGGCGGGCGACCCAGGGACTTTACACACCAGGTTCGATCTTTAAGGTCATCACGACGTCAGCAGCGCTGGACAGTGGAGTCGTCACTCCAGACACGATTTACGCAGACTCGGGTTCGATCACCATCGATGGACGCGAACTTATCGAAGCAAATCGTCCAGTCGACAGCATCGATTCTTGGTCGGTTTCGGAAGGCCTCTGGTACTCGCTCAATGTGCTTTATGCCCAGGTCGGACTCGACCTTGGCGCCGATCGATTGACTGCCTATGCTGACGCTTTCGGGTTCGGCGAGTCCATCCCCCTTGAAATTCCGGTGGCAACCAGTCAGTTGACGAGCGACGGCGATTTCCTCGAAAGCGACATCGCCCTGGCCGAATCGGCCTTTGGCCAAGGACAGATCCAGGTGACCCCATTGCATATGGCCATGGTCGCCGCCACGATCGCGAACGGCGGCCAGATGATGGAACCCTATCTAGTGGATGCCTGGATCGATCAGGATGGGAGTGTGATTCAATCCACTGCACCCTCGGTTTGGCGCACGCCGATTTCACCCGAGACGGCTTCGCAAGTGGAACGCATGATGATCGATACGGTTGAAATTGGGTACGGCAGCGGAGCGGCGCAACCTGGGCTCATCGTTGGCGGCAAGACCGGTACGGCCGAAACCGAGCGGGATGAACCGCATGGTTGGTTCATCGGTTTTGCAGGCGAATCCGAACCAGAGTACGCGGTTGCGGTGGTTCTAGAATATGGCGGTTCAGGAGCTGCGCGTCCCGTCGAGATCGGGGGAATAATGCTTGCGGCGGCTGTTCAGAGCGACGCCTCCGCCTGAGCACTTCGATCCTCCCGCAAGATCAGCTAAACTGCGCGTACGTACAGTCTATTTCTCCCTTGCTCAGTCCTCAGAATTGTCCGCAAACATGCTATAATTCGGCATGCTGTACCGACCGGATGTCATTCAGCCTGAATTGAAGCGGCGGTACTTCGAGCGTTCGGTAGACCGCGCGGTCAGATCCCTTCCTCGACACCTTCATGAGCGTCTCGATAATCTCGACATCGTTGTCGAAGAAGAGCCTGCGGATGGTGTAGAGGTTTATGGATTATATGAAGGGATTCCGCTTATCCATCGCACGCATGATTACGGCATGACTGTTCCAGATCGCATCACCGTGTACCGGGGTCCGCTTGAGCGGGATTTTCCAGCGCACGCTGATCTCTTGCGAGAGATCCGGATCACGGTGTTGCATGAGATTGCTCATCATTTCGGTCTCGAAGAGTATCAACTGGAAGCAAAGGGATATTGATGCGTTGGATCCTGGGTGACCGCCGGTGAGTCAGGCGCGTACCGAAGCACAACCGCCAGATACCGTTTCGGTCACTGGGCTGATTGCCGAAGGCGTCAGTCTCGTGCTGTCGCATTTGTCGCTCCTGCTGTTTCCGCTTGTGCTCGATCTGTACTACCTGATCGGTTGGAAGGTGACTATTGGACCGCTGACGTCACGATTCGAATCGCGCGTAGCGGATCTGGATAACAATCGTCAGGATCAGGCAATGCGCGCGCTTGGCGAGGTGGGGTCCTGGGATTTATCTGGTTTGGTATCGATCTTCGTGCCGTCTTTTCTGGCGGGAGCCGATCGCAGCAACTTGTACCTGCCGGTGGATCGCAACACGGTGGCAATCGATTCCATACTGGTGGCAGTGTTGGCCGGGGCGTTGTTTCTGGTCGCTGGATGTCTGCTTTACGCGTTATTCGGACAATGGCTCGCTGATATCGCGCTTGACCGGGAACGGACCTGGACTGAGCGGATTCACGCAGCGCCACGTGTGACAGTGCGCGTGCTCGCGCTCGTTGGGTTGGTCCTCGGGGTTTTCCTGATCGTTCTTGGGCCCCTCGGTTTGATTTGGGCCGGTGGCGCCGCGTTCGGAGTCGACCTGCAGGCGTTGCTGCTTCCGTTTGTGGTGCTGCTCGTTCTCGCCATTCTGGCGCTGTTTTATTTCGCTCCCGAAGCACTGATGGTGGCCAATGTGAGTGCTCCCTCCGCGTTGCGATTAAGCGCCACCGTTGTTCGTGAGAACCTTGGCACCGCGCTGATGTTTGCCGGGGCTTCGATCATTATCTCGTTTGGACTGGCAGAGCTGTTTGATCGCATGGCGTCCAATACGCCCGGTCTGCTCATCGCGCTGCTTGGCCATGCATTTGTCGGCTGTGCGCTTGGGCTCGCTGCAATGCTTTTTTTCGCGCATTACTGGCTCAAACCGGCTCCAACGTCGGCATGATCGGTGTGAGTTGGTTCGTTTGTTCATCTTTCGGTCGGGAAAGGACGTAGTTTTTTGAGCGCAACAGCAACGAAACCACAGAAGTACGACGCGAGTTCGATTCAAATCCTCGAAGGGCTTGAAGCCGTACGCCGCCGTCCTGGCATGTACATCGGCAGCACCGATCAGCGCGGTTTGCATCATCTTGTCCGGGAGATCGTCGACAACTCCGTTGACGAAGCGCTCGGTGGCTATTGCGACAAGGTGGTCGTCCGGATCCTGCCTGACGGTACGGTCAACGTCGTCGACAACGGTCGGGGTATTCCGGTTGATAAGCACCCCAAGATGAATACCTCCGCACTCGAAGTCATCATGACGGTACTCCACGCCGGTGGGAAGTTCGGTGGCGGCGGATATAAAGTTTCGGGCGGCCTCCATGGAGTGGGCGCATCGGTGGTCAATGCCCTGTCGGCGACCTGCAGCGTTGAGGTTCGTCGGAACGGCAAACGTTACATGCAACGATACGAGCGCGGTGTGCCCGTCACGAAGGTTCAGGTCATTGGACCTACCGAACCGGAAGATCATGGCACCACGACGACTTTTCGCGCTGACGAAGAGATCTTTATCGATGGACTCGACTATAGCTTTGATGCTCTGTCCCAATGGTTCCGCGAAACGGCGTATTTGACCAAGGGTTTGCAGATCACCTTGATCGATGAGCGCTCCGACCAGGAGACCACGTTCTATTTCGAAGGTGGCATTGTTTCATTCGTGCGGCATCTCAATCGCAATCGAGGTGTCGTGAACGAGAAACCGTTCTATGTTCTCCGCGAAACGCCAAGCTGCCTGGTCGAAGTCTCATTGCAGTACAACGACAGCTACGGCGAATCGACTCATACGTTTGCCAACAACATCAATACTGCTGATGGCGGGACCCATCTTTCTGGGTTCAAGTCGGCGCTGACCAGAACCATCAATGAGTATGCGAAACGCAACGGGTTCCTCAAGGGTGATGAAGCCCTCTCTGGCGAAGATGTCCGCGAGGGTTTGACGGCGATTATCTCGGTCAAGCTCGAGGAGCCACAGTTTGAAGGGCAGACCAAAGGTAAGCTCGGCAACGCTGAAGTTGCCGGAGCGGTCCAGACGGTAGTGAACGAATCGCTCGGGGCCTATCTCGAAGAAAATCCGCAGTCGGCGCGTCGAATCGTCGAAAAGTGCGTGAATGCCTCTCGGGCCAGGGAAGCCGCCCGGAAGGCTCGTGAATTGGTTCAGCGCAAGGGCGGTCTCGACAGTTTCAGTCTGCCGGGCAAACTGGCCGACTGCACTGAGCGGAATCCTGAGAATTCGGAGCTCTATATTGTCGAGGGCGACTCCGCCGGCGGTTCGGCCAAGCAGGGGAGAGATCGACAGTTCCAGGCGATTCTTCCACTCCGGGGCAAGATCCTCAACGTCGAGAAAGCGCGGCTCGACAAGATCTTGCAGAACAATGAGATTCGCACGCTGATTACTGCGTTGGGAACCTCAGTGGGCGATCAGTTCGATATCTCCAAATTGCGCTACCACCGAATCATCATCATGACGGATGCCGACGTTGATGGCTCGCACATTCGCACCCTGCTTCTGACGTTTTTCTTCCGCTATCTCGGCGACATCATTTCTGATGGCTATCTTTATATTGCCCAGCCGCCGCTCTACCGGGTTGCCGCCGGGAAGAAAGCCATCTGGTGCTACACCGAGGATGACCGTGAAGCCGCTCTCGAGGAATTGGGTCCGCGGGCCGAGGTGCAGCGGTACAAAGGTCTCGGCGAAATGAACCCGACCCAGCTCTGGGATACGACGATGGATCCAACCACACGGACGCTGAAGCAAGTGACCATCGAGGACGCTGTCGCCGCCGATGAGACATTCGACATGTTGATGGGTAGCGCTGTGCCGCCGCGGAAGAAGTTTATCCAGACCCATGCGCAGGATGTTGTCAATCTCGACGTGTAGATCCGCGGTTCACTTCTAGACACACAAGGAAACGGGTGCCACTGGCACCCGTTTCTCATATTTGATGCTCTGAGCGATTGTCGGTGTTACTCGACAGCTCGCTTGAGGCCAGCGCCGGCCCGGAACGTTGGGCTCTTCTTGGCTGGAATCTTGATGGTTTCACCCGTCTGTGGGTTGCGGCCTTCGCGGCTTGGCCGTTCGACAACGCGGAATGTGCCGAACCCGGAGATGGCAACTTCATCGCCGGCGGCGAGAGCCTGCTCGATCTGCGCGAATGCAGAACCAACAACCTGGTTGACTTTCGACTCGGGCATTCCGGTTTCGTTGGCAATCGCCGTGACCAGATCTGTCTTTCGCATTGCTTTCCTCCCCTATGAGGTCATGTGACCTAGACGTGCACGCTTTCTCGCGGTCACGATCGATCACTATCGAATACTGTGCATCACCTGATCCTGTTCACTGGAGAAGGTGACCCAAAGGCAAATGATCCACGTTTCTGTCCAATTCGTCAATGTTTCTCCGGGATTTCAGTCAAAGCCCGCTGGGATAGGCGACGTTGGCGCTGTGCCTCGAAGAGCACAATCGACGCCGCCACACCGGCGTTGAGCGATTCAACGCCGCCCTCCATCGGAATACGTACGACCGTGGTGGCGAACCTCAATACTGCCGGATCGACTCCTTCCGCTTCACCACCGATCAGGATCGCCGTTGGCACCTCATAGTTGATCTGATCGTAGTCACGGTCCCCTGAAGCATCGCAGACAACCACCTGTTCATGGTCTGCTAGAAATGACGTGAGGGAGCCGAACTCGGAAAACACGTTGATGGGGATGCGAAAATGAGCCCCCATACCGGCACGAACGGCTTTGCGATTGTCCGGATGCACACTTCCACGTGTAATCGAAACACTGGTTGCGCCAGCGGCAACCGCTGAGCGGAGCATGGTCCCTAAGTTGCCAGGATCGCGGATCTGGTCGGCGATCAGACTCAGACGGGGCGACGAGGTCTCTGGCTCCAGAAGCGGGAGCGGAACGGCAGCAAGCACTCCCTGCGGGTGCTGGGTCTCGGCAAGCGTGTCAAACACTTTCGCGGTGAGCACGCGGAGATCGGTCTGGGCAGGAAGCGAGGTGATCCGCGCAAGGTCAAAGTCGTCACGGACAAGAACAAATTCTGGAGCGAACCCGGCGTCGAGCGCGTCTTTGACCGCTCGTAACCCTTCCAGAATGACAACTCGCTCGGTTGATCCTGTTTGGGGTCGACCGAGCGAGCGGAATCGCTTGACTGTCTGGTTCTGGGCGCTGGTGATGACTGGTACCGAGATAGAATCTGAATCAGATGACCATCCCAGCTCCGGCACTGTGTCAGGCTTTGGCTTCGAGGCTCTCTTGGGACGCCCGGGTGATCTCAGCAAATGCGTGACCATCCTTGACGGCAAGGTCGGCCAGCATCTTGCGATCGATTTCGATCTGTGCTTGCTTCAAACCTTGAATGAGCCGCGAATAGGTTGTGCCATTCATTCGAGCGGCTGCGTTGATGCGGATGATCCAGAGCCGGCGCATATCACGTTTGCGTGAGCGTCGGTCGCGATAGGCATACATAAGCGCGTGCATGAGTGATTCGTGAGCGCGCTTGTAGAGCCGATTATTCGTGGCGCGATGTCCCTTGACCTGCGCCAATACCTTTTTATGTCTGCGATGAGCGGCAACGCCGCGCTTGACTCTCGCCATCAGATTGCCTCGTAATTCCGTAAAGAACCAATGAAACCTTAGAAACTGTACTTAGCTTAGCTACCGGGGAGCATCCGGCGAATTCGTTTCTCGTCGACCTTATTGACCTCGATCATCCGGTCGAGCTGTCGCTTCACTCGCGGGGCCTTACGGCGCCGAAAGTGGCTCTTCATGCCCTTGGCGCGCATGATCTTCCCGGTTCCTGTGACCTTGAAGCGTCGCTTTGCGCCTTTATGCGTTTTGAGTTTCGCTTTCGACACGATCTTGTGAACCTCCCTTGGCTGCCGCCGGTGCTTTCTGCTTTGCCGGCGCCAGGATCATCGACATCGCTCGACCCTCCATTTTGGCCGGCTGCTCGATGTTGCCATTCGTGCGCAGAAACTCGGCCATTCGGTCGAGTAGTCCTTTTCCAATATCAGGGTGAGCCATTTCACGTCCACGGAACATGACGGTGACTTTCACCTTGTTGCCGCTCTCGAGGAACTTCGCCGCTTTCCGACCTTTTGTATCGAGGTCGTGTCCATCGGTTTTGGGGCGGAGGCGAATCTCTTTGAGCTCGATCGATTGCTGGTGCTTGCGAGATTCACGTTCCTTGCGGCTTTGTTCATATTTGAACTTGCCGTAGTCCATCAGGCGGCAAACCGGAGGAGCGGCATTTGGCGCGACTTCGACGAGGTCGAGCCCTCGTTCGCGAGCCATCTCGAGAGCGTCACGCGTTGGAATCACGCCAACCTGCGTTCCTTCCTCATCGATCAGGCGAACATCACGAACTCGGATTCGTTCATTGATTCGCGTTTGAACTGGTCTGGAAATAGGAGCCTCCTGCTAAAACGTGTCTTTGAATGTCCAGACACAAGACACGCCCGAGCAACCACTGCCGAGCGTGCAGACAGAGATCATATCACGAGCCTAGTGCTGATTCAATCCAAGCGACGGTGCGCTTGTCGCAAGAATCCGCCGTGACACGGCCTCGTCGGCTGCGAGTTGCGCGACCAGCGGTTCAATTCCGTCGAAATGCTCGTCATCCCTGATCTTGGCGACCAGATCAACGGTCAGGAGTGAACCATATAAGTCGCCAGTGAAATCGAAGAGATGGGTTTCGATCTGGCGTCCGACGCCTGCGACAGTCGGCCGACTCCCCAGATAGGTCATCGATGGACGGGCGGTTGTTTCGCCTTCGAGAAAGGCGTTGGATGCGTAAATGCCGTCGGCCAGCGAAACGATTCCGATTGGTGGAGTGAAATTCGCGGTCGGATAGCCGATTTTGCGGCCAAGGTGGGCTCCGTGGATCACCGTTCCGGAAACGCGAAAGCAGCGCCCCAGCATGTTATTGGCTTCGTCTATTTCGCCTTGTTCGATCGCCTGGCGGATGCGAGAACTACTGATCGGAGCGCCATCCGTCGGTAGGCGCTCAAGTGGCACTGTGCTGAACCCAAGATCGATGCCAATCTCGGCGATTCGATTGACATCGCCAGCGCGGTTTTTCCCGAGCGCAAAATCGTTGCCAACCCAGAGTTCGGTCATGGCGGTTTCGCGAGTGAGATCGTCGAGAAAATCCTCGGGAGAGCGAGCAGCGAGTTGGGTATCGAACAAAACTACCTTGACGTCGTCGAGACCGCTTGCTCGAAGCAGTCGTTTTTTTTCTTCAGCGGTGCAGATCCGACCTTTGAACAGATCTGGCCGGAGTATCGAGATCGGTATCGGTTCGAAGGTCACCGCCACGGACCGTCCAGAGGTTTCTTGCGCACGGCCGATGACTTGCTGAAGGAGCCATTGATGCCCGAGGTGGACGCCATCAAAGGTTCCTATTGTGACAATGGTGGGAGACGATGGCATTGGCAAAGTCATCTCTGTGGCATGCGGCTTTCGATTTGGCCATCCGGAGGGTAGACCACCCGCTGTGGCTGCACAAGCGAGACTTCGTCGGTTTCGGAAACATGGCCGATTCCGAGGAACCATCCATCCGCTGAATACACCCGCACGGTGTCGACAGCTGACCCGGACTGAAGCGGGATTCTCCTTCCGTGGAGCCAGGAAATCGTGTGCTCTCGACCAAAGACGAGTGCCGGTACTTCTTCGATCGCGAAGTCAGGGTGAAAAGCGATGACCGGCCACTGGCTACGCAAGTCGATCTGCCGTAGTTCGGCGAGCGTCCAGGCCTCGTTGAGTGAAAATCGTCCGACTCGCGTTCGGCAAAGCAGGGAGAGATGGGCGCCGCACCCAAAGGCTTTGCCGATATCGTTTGCCAGAGAGCGGATGTAGGTGCCTTTGGAGCACTCGACATCGATCGTAAGCATTGGCGAGCTCCACTCGATCAGGGTGATGTTGGCTATGGAAACCTCGCGACTGGGAAGATCGATCTCCATACCAGCCCGGGCGAGATCGTAAAACCGTTTGCCATCGCGTTGAACAGCGGAAAAAGCAGGAACTGTCTGATGGATCGTCCCCTGAAAAGAATGCAGTACAGATTTGATTTCATGCTCGCCGAGGTCAGGTACAGGCGATGTGCAGACCACCGAGCCGTCGCCGTCATAGGTGTCCGTTTGCACGCCGAACGTGATTTCGGCTCGGTAGTGCTTCGAGGCGTCAACCACGAATGGGAGTAGACGAGTTGCGAATCCCGTCGCCACTACGAGTACGCCGGTGGCCATCGGATCGAGTGTACCCGCGTGGCCTACCTGTTTCTGGCCGACCATTCGCCGGATCCGGGAAACGACGTCGTGACTGGTCAGCCCGGCTGGTTTGTCCACGACCAGGAGACCGTGGACGTCGGAGGGTTTTCGACTCACGACTACCGACGCAGAGAAGCGTTGGCAAGTTCTGACAGCCGGTTGAGAAAAGCGGTTCGTTCTTCGATACCACCGGTCACCTGGCACCCTGCCGCCCGGGGATGGCCGCCGCCACCAAACTCGTTCGCCATCGCCGCGACATCGACTTCCGTTCGGAGACTGCGGAGACTAGTTCGCCATCCAGATTCGCTCTCAAAGAGGATTGCAGCGACGAGCGAACCGTCGGTGCCGGCCAGGAAATTGACCAATCCTTCGGCTTCGGATTGCTCGGCGCCACATTCCTGCAATATCTCGTGATTGACTTCGATCCAGATAACTGAGCCGGTCCACGCAACATTTTCGAGCGCACGTCGCCAGAGACAGACGGTCGAGGCGGGCTTGAGCCGAAAGAGCGCTTCAGTAATCGCAGCCGGATTGGCGCCAGCGTCGACAAGGTCGGCCGCGGTGCGCATCGTTCGCGCGGTCGTCGCCTCTGTTCTCAGGCCTAGCGTATCGCCATAGATTCCAGCGAGGAGACATTCGGCGATGGACTCGGTCATTTCCACGCCCCAGAGGTTGAGCAGTTCCGACACGATTTCAGCGGCCGACGCAGCCGCCGGCTCAACGATGTTCTCAACCCCGAAGAGATCGTTCGTAATGTGGTGATCGATGTTGACAATAGGGGTCGCACCACTGACGCGATCGGGGTCATCCTGGTAGAAAGCGCCAAGCCGACTCTTGTCCGAGCAATCGACCATGCAGAGCATGTCGTAGTCCGGCAACGTGTCGGAGCCGTAGATGACCGCATTCTCGACGCCTGGAATGAACTTGAGGCTATGGGGGAGTTTGCCGTCACTGACAAGCAAGAAACTGTCAATCCCGAACTGGGCCAGCGCGTGATGAACGGCAAGTGGAGACCCCAACCCGTCAGCGTCGACGTTCTGATGCGTCGGCAAGCAAATGCGCGTTGCGGTTTTCAACATCGCCAGCACACGGTCTGCGTCAGACTGGTCGATTGACCAGTGCCGTTGCTCAGTCATCGTCCTGTTGTCTCCGGGGTGGAACATCCGCGAGCGTTTCGCTGGCTGGAATCGAGTTCAGCGCGGTGGCGATCGACTGCGCATATTCCATCGATCGATCATCGAAGAAAACGATGTCGGGGATGGTTCGCATTCGCAAACGCGGTTTCAACTGGCGGCGAATGTAGCCGTTCGCCGATTCGAGCGCGTCGAGGTTCGCCTGCCGTTCCTCGTCGGTGCCCATCACCGACACGTAGGCAGTAGCTGTTCTGAGATCGGGGCTCATATCGACGCGAGTAAGAGTGAAGAACCCGATGCGCGGGTCCTTCACCTCGTTGCGGATGATGTCGTCCAGTTCTTCGCGAATGAGGTCTCCCACCTGTCTTGTGCGGCGGCTCATGGCGATCCTCCTGTCTTCGTTGCTGCGCGAACCAGCGCGGGCTCGCTAGTTCCTGGCGACTTCCTGGGTGTGATAGAACTCGAGCTGGTCGCCAACGGCAAGATCATTGAATCCATCCAGTCCCAGTCCACATTCGTAGCCTGAGGCGACCTCCCGCACATCCTCTTTGAACCGCTTGAGTGACTTGATCGATCCTTCGTTGATCACCTTACCGTCACGCAGGACTCGGGCTTTGCTATTGCGAGTGACTTTGCCATCAAGCATATAGAGACCGGCGACGCTGTCACCAGAGGGGAGGCGGAACGTATCGCGAACTTCGCCGTACCCGTCTGTGACATCCTCGAAGACCGGTGCCAGCAAACCACGCATAGCCTGCTTCATCTCGTCGATAAGATTGTAGATAACGGTGTAATAACGAATATCGATTCCAGCTGTGTCACCGGCACGTTTGGCGGCGACATCGGGTCGGACATTGAAGCCGATGATGATGCTGCGGGTCGCGCTGGCGAGACTGACGTCTGACTCGGAAACGGCGCCGGTGCCCGCATGAGTGATCGAGATGTTCACCCCGGAATCGTCATCGTTGAGCTTGAGGAGCGCTGCCTGGATCGCTTCCAGCGAACCCTGGACGTCGGCCTTGACGATCACCCGGAACTCTGCAGTACCACCTTCGGTTATCTGGCTATAGAGATCCGTGAGCTTGACGCCTCGATCTCCCGAGAGAGCCTCGATCCGTTTCTGCGCAGACCGTTGCTCAACGATCTGCTTGGCAACTTTTTCGTCTTCGATAACCTGAAAGGTATCACCCGCCTGGGGAACGTCGAGCAAGCCAAGAATCTCGACCGGCATACTTGGAAGGGCGTGGCGAACGCGTTTGCCGCGATCGTCAAACATCGCTTTGACCCGGCCCATTGTGGAACCGGCCACAACGATGTCACGAATGTTCAATGTTCCGCTTTGAACAAGAATCGTCGCGACCGGACCCCGGTTCTGATCCACGCGCGCTTCGATCACGACACCACTCGCGCTCTTATGTGGGTTGGCTTTGAGTTCGTGCACATCCGCGACGAGCAGCACAACTTCGAGCAATTCGTCCAGACCCAGGCCGTCACGGGCTGAGACTTCGACGAAAGGCACGTCGCCGCCCCAGTCCTCAGGAATGACGTTCGTTTCACTCAACTGTTGCCGGACGAGGTCGGGGTTTGCCGTCGGCAGATCGATTTTGTTAACCGCGACAACCATTGGAACGTTGGCCGACCGGATATGCGAAATCGCTTCCCGCGTGGTTGGCATCACACCATCATCGGCAGCGACCACAAGCACGGCGACGTCCGTTGCCTGCGCACCGCGTGCACGCATCGAAGTAAATGCCTCATGACCAGGTGTGTCCAGAAAGGAGATCTTGCGACCCTGGTTTTCAATCTGGTAGGCGCCAATGTGCTGAGTAATCCCGCCAGCTTCGCCTTCGGCCACGTTGGTCGATCGAATGGCGTCGAGCAATTTCGTTTTCCCATGGTCGACGTGCCCCATGATCGTCACGACGGGTGGACGGGTCTCGGCATCAGGGTCCGTGTCGGATTCTCGGCGCCGGCTTTCAAAGTCGGCGTTGGCGGCTTGGACGGCTTCCGGCACATCCTCGAATGTTTCCCAGCCGAGCGACTCCGCCACCTTCGCCGCCGTCGAGTAATCGACCTGCTGGTTGATGGTGACGTTGATCTTCATCTTCATCAGTTCTTTGATGATTTCGATCGGGGTAGTTTCCAGTCGTTCCGAGAGCTCAGCGACGGTCAAAACGGGAGGCAGACCGAGCGGGTCACGTTCCTGCGGGCTAAGCCGTCGGATCGCAACCACACGGGAACCACCGCTCCGGCGGTTTTTTGCTTTTCTCCCTCCGCTTCGACGTTTCGAAGTGGGGGAACTGTCGAATGATCTACTCATCGAGGGTCTTCTCCTTTCTGAATCTCCGCATTGCCGGGATCTTCAGCTGGTAGCGATCGCGCGAAATCCCGCAATGTGGTCAGCGCTTCGCCGTCAATTGATGTGCGTAAAGCCCGCGAGAGCGAATCTCTACTGAGTGCCGTTTGCCAACACGATTGCTGGCCACAGAGATACGCGCCTCGTCCGTTTGCTCGTCCTGTCGGGTCGACAACGATTGCACTTTCGGGAGTGCGGACCACCCGAATCAGTTCCCGTTTTCCGCTCTTGGCGCCACATGCGATGCAGGTCCTCTGCGGAACATGCTTCGGCCGCGACCCCGGTTTCCGGGTTCGAGGTTTAGTTGAGCTCCGATCGGTTTGCGGATTTGTCGTTGGCGTCAAGGTGAAGTCCGATCCTCCAGGCGAGCAAGCACACGGATCTAGCGTTCCGCCGCCGGCAGGATCTCATCAAGTTCGAGTTGATCGCCGGTTTCCGGATCAAAGCGAGCTTTGAGGTCACGGTTGTAGAACACCTCGATCGCTTTTTCGCGTAACTCGACATCGACACTCATCCCGACCAGAGACGGATCGAGTGGTCCGTATTCGCGATCACGCACTGAGAACATGCCGTCCGCCCGGACGAGTCGCGGTTGACGACCATGCCAGGCAAACTCCTGCCCGGTGTCTGCCGAGCTGTCCTGCGCTTGCCTCAAGATTTCCAAACCCTGATCGCGGAGCGATTCGGGATCCTTTATATCGATCTTCCATCCGGTGAGCTTGTAGGTCAGCCGGGCGTTTTGCCCTTCCTTGCCGATCGCCAATGACATCTGATCGGTTGGAACGATAACGGTTGCGACCTTTTCGGACTCGTTGAGCGAAACGTTTGATGGCTTGGCTGGGCTAAGTGCGTTTGCAATGAACGTGGACGTGTCCGGTGACCATTCGATCACGTCGATCTTCTCGCCATACAGCTCATTGACGATGTTCTGGATCCGCACACCTCGAACACCTACACATGACCCGACTGGATCCACCTTCTCCTGGCGAGCTGCCACCGCGACCTTGGAGCGCAGCCCAGGTTCCCGGGCCACTTCCATGATCTCAACCGCACCGCTCGAAATCTCCGGAACTTCCATTTCAAAGAGCCGCTTGATCAGATGTGGATGAGATCGCGAAACGATCAGCTGTGGCCCCTTCGTTTCGTTGTTGACTTCCAGGAGATACACCTTGATTCGCTGACCGGGCCGGTAACGCTCATTCGGCACCTGTTCCCGCGCCGGCATGACGGCTTCGGCTTTGCCAAGCTCGATGATCACCGCCCGGGAATCGGCTCGTTGAACGGTTCCGTTCAAGATTTCACCCTGGCGATCAGAGAACTCTTCGTAGACCGTGTCGCGTTCGTAATCTCGGATGCGTTGAAGCACCACCTGTTTCGCAGTCTGCGCGGCAATCCGACCAAAATTCTCAGGAGTGCGTTCGATTCGGATCTCGTCGCCAACGAAAGTCGAAGGCTTGATCGCCGAGGCTTCTGCAAGCGTGAGCTGCGAATCCGGGTCCTCGACCTCAGCCACGACGTGTTTAACCGCAAAGACGTGCATCGACCCGGTACTCGAATCGATCACGACCTCGACTTCTTCTTCCGAACCGGTCATTTTCTTGTAGACCGTCTTGAGCGCATGCTCGACAGACGAGAGAACGGCTTCCCGCGGGATGCCCCGTTCCGCTGCAATCTGGGCTATGGCTGTGTAGAAATCACTTTTCATTCCCGAACCTCCTCGCTCGGGCCGTCCGCTTCGCTGCTGGTATACCGGTTGCGTGGATTCGAAGCGGAGGGTGGCGAACAATAAGAAACGTGGGCCGTTGACCCACGCTACCAGTTCCTCGGTTACGCAGAGACTAGTCTACCAAATTTGAGCGAATCTTGCGACTCGACTGTCCGCCACAGAGGGAGGAAGGACCGGCTGGGCAAGCCGATTCAAAAATGGATCCTTCGAAAGGTAGCGTTGGCCTCCGATGATATACTCCCTTCGTTCCGACATCCAGGGCTGGCTGACGGGTCGAATGGGCATGGGAAACATGGAGCTATCGAGTATCCGAACGTGGCTACGGCCAGGAATGATGATCAAGCGGTGGATACTGCTTGTGCTCCTGAGCCTTGTCATTGTGAGTCTTGGCTTGGCGATGGGTCTCACGTGGGCCTATCGGAGCTATTACTCTGAACTCGAAGAGACAACCGGCATCGTCCGAGTCTTGACGCTGCAGTTCATTGCTCATCCCTACCGAGAAATCCTCGCTGTTTCACTTGGCGTTTCGCTTATGGCATTTGCGCTCTTCAAACTCAGCCAGGCTGTGCTTGGGCCGTTGATGGCGCTCGCGTCGGTGCGACAGCCTCTGGCCCAGATCGTCGCCGAACATCGATTTGGCCCGTCTCTGCCTGAGCTTAAAGTGGTGGCCATCGGCGGTGGGACCGGCCTCTCGAGTCTTCTCCGCGGTTTAAAGCGCGAAAACATCGATATTACGGCGATCGTCACGGTCGCCGACGATGGCGGGAGCACCGGGCGCATACGCAAGGAGTTCGATATTCCGGCGCCCGGTGATCTGCGCAACTGCATCGTTGCCCTTGCCGACGACGAATCACTCGTCAGTGAACTCTTCCAGTATCGGTTCGAGCGTGCAGGATCGGCGCTAACGGGCCATTCTCTAGGGAATCTCTTTATCACCGCCTTGACTGATGTGACCGGCAGTTTCGAGCAAGCGATCCTGGAGTTCGGTCGGGTTGTCAACATTCGCGGGCGGGTTTTGCCAGCGACGCTCGAGAACGTAAATCTCTGCGCACGGCTTGATGACGGCAGCGAGCCCTGCGGTGAATCTCAGATCGGCGAGCAGGGCTCACCAATCCAAACGGTGTATCTAGACCCCAGTTCACCGGCAGCGTATCCACCCGCACTCGAAGCGATCGTGGATGCCGACGTGATCGTGCTTGGTCCCGGCAGTCTCTACACCAGCGTTATTCCGAATTTGCTTGTCGATGGCATCGTTGATGCGATTCGTTGGTCGAGAGGGCGAACCGTCTACGTCTGCAATGTGGCCACGCAGTCTGGCGAAACCGACGGGTACACCGCCGCAGATCATGTCGAGGTGCTCGAACAGTATCTTGGTCCTGGCAATCTCGACTACGTGATCGTGAATTCAAACCGGGCGGCCGGAGCAGCGGTCAAACCTGATTGGACGGTCGAAGCTGTTTACGACGATGATCTCGATGCCTTTGCCGGGCGCTCGAGCGTGATTGCGGTTGACGTAGTCAATGACCTCAATCCTCTCCGTCACGATCCTGAGAAACTCACTCAAACCATCATGGCCGTCGGGCGGCGACCTCGCTCCGAGGGTGGATTGAGCCAGACGTCAACGCCCGCATCCGCAGCGGAAGTCCCGGTCGCTCGATAACAACGTCACATCGTCGCCGCCCTCGGCTAGCAGAGGGAGCCAAGGGAGGTTCGACTTGACTATACGTGTCGCAGTTGACGGAATTGGCGGCCTTGGCCGCCACTTTTTTCTGGCCGCCGTCGGGAGTGGTTTTGCAGACCTTTTTGAGGTCACCACGCTCCTAGAGGATGCCGAACTTCCGTTCGTGAAGCAGCGACTCAGTCTCGATTCCCGCTATGGACGCTCTCAACTTCCAATCGCCCTCGACGGAGATCAGTTGGTGGTTAATGGCGAAGCGATTTCTGTTCGATCTCCTGAACTCTCCAAAGACCTGGATTGGAATTCCGAAGAAATCGACATCGTGGTCGTTTCGCCTCGACCGGGAGAAGCCTCAGATCGCTTGCAGTTTCATCTCGATCATGGCGCAAAAAAGGTCGTCGCTATTGGCGGTTTTCCAGGATCGGATACAGTCATTATCGCTGGTCTGAATGAAGGGACCTACGATCCCGACAAGCATCATCTGGTTTCCACTGGATCCTCGGCGGGCGTTCGGGCGGCCACCATGTTTTCGCTGGTCACGAGCCTAGAATCCGTGCGGCAAGCGAGTTTCACCATCGTTGAGCCCCCTGATCAGCACGATCGTGAAGCAGACTTTCTAGGCCCGGATGGCTACCGTAGAGCTATCGCGGGAAACATTTTGGCTCGCGGAATCGAAACGACCGGTTTGCAGGTGGGAAAGAAGCTGTTGCCTGATTTTGTAATGATTCGGCAACTCACGGTCCCCAGCGACGGTGGTGGATGGTTGCACGGGGTGTTTCAGGTGGCGTCGCCGAAAACCGAAAAGGAGCTCGTTGACGAACTTGTCCAGGCGATTGGAAGCGAGGAGTTTTTGGGTCTCGTTTCCCATGAAACCGGACTAATTACGGCAAAGGATGTACTCGGATCATCACAGTCGCTCATCATCGATCAAGGCTCGATTCATGTCGGACGAGATGGCATGGTTTCGATGACGGCTTGGTTCGACGCAGACTGGAGCCTTGCCTGTCGCGGTGTGGACCTGTTGGCTCTCATCTGCGAGAGCGGTGTCCCTGGCACTGCCTGATCGATCAAGGCCGAAGGAGTAGCACCATGTCTTTCAAACGTGTTCAAGACGCGGATCTCGCTGGCAAGCGGATCCTCGTCCGGGTCGACTTCAATGTTCCGCTCCAGAACGGAGCAATTACCGATGACACGCGCATTCGCGAAGCAATCCCTACCATCAAGTTCCTACTCGACGAGGGCGCGACCGTCATCCTGATGAGTCATCTTGGTCGACCAAAAGGGAAGCCCGTGGATTCTCTGCGCTTGGCTCCGGTGGCTGCCCGACTGTCCGATCTGCTGGGGACGCCGGTTCTGGCCCTCCAGGATGTGGCTGGCGAGCAATCTCGGCAGGCCGTTGAGCAGAGCAAACCTGGGGATGTGCTCCTGCTCGAGAATCTTCGTTTCGAAGCCGGTGAGGAGAAAAACGATCCGGCGCTGGCGGACAGGCTTGCTGGTCTAGCTGATCTCTACGTGAACGACGCGTTCGGCGCCGCTCATCGCGCGCACTCTTCGACCGAAGCAGTTGCGCATCGGCTACCTGCTTACGCCGGTATGCTGATGCAACGGGAGATCGAGGCGCTCGGGGCACTCCTGGAGACTCCAAAGCGTCCGTTCATCGGTATTCTCGGCGGCGCCAAGGTTTCGGACAAAATCGATGTGATCACGAATCTCATGACACGGGTTGACGCACTGCTGCTTGGCGGAGGAATGGCAAACACGTTTCTCTACGCACAAGGTTATGAGATTGGTCAATCATTGGCGGAGCGTGATTTCGCGCCTCAGGCGAAGGAGATGCTGGACCGGGCCGCCGAGCTTGGCGTTCAGTTTCTACTCCCCATCGATGTTGTCGTGTCTGATTCGATTGATGGAATGGGCGAGATCGTTTCGGTCGCCGAGGTTGGTTCCGAGCAGTCGATCTTCGATATTGGCCCTGAAACTGTCCATGCCTACAGCGACCTTATCGCCACAGCGAGAACGATCTTCTGGAACGGTCCGATGGGAGTGTTCGAAAAACCGGAGTTTGCCAACGGAACAATTGGGATCGCCAAAGCTGTCGCCGCAGCTGACGCGTTCTCTGTGGTCGGAGGTGGTGATTCGGTCGCCGCGATCAACGACGCTGGCTTGCAGGATCAGATTTCCCATATTTCCACCGGCGGCGGAGCGTCGCTCGAACTGATCGAGGGAAAGACACTTCCCGGTATCGCCGCGCTCGAACAGGATTCACAGGAATGACCACGAGGACACGTCTTGTCGCCGGAAACTGGAAAATGAATACGAACCGGTCGGAAGCAATTGCGCTGGCGACTGATCTGCGTAATGTCGAATTCCAGGGTCAGGTCGAAACCCTCGTGTGTCCTCCATCCATCTGGTTGGAGGCGGTCGCCAGAGTCCTGGTGGACACATCCGTTCAAATCGGTGGCCAGGATTGCTGGACCGAAACGAGCGGTGCCTTCACCGGTCAGACTTCGCCGACAATGCTCGCTGAGCTTTGCAGTCACGTCATTGTCGGTCATTCAGAGCACCGACGTGATGCCTGCGAAACAGACGAACAGGTGGCCAGAAAAGCCGATGCCGCCATTGCTGCCGGTTTAGTTCCGCTCGTTTGTGTCGGAGAGGACCTCGGAGTCCGGGAATCTGGAAATGCTGAACGGTGGGTGGCCGACCAGGTCGAGGCGATCATTGGGATTGTTCCTGCAGAATCATTTGGTCAGGTTGTTATCGCCTATGAACCAATCTGGGCGATTGGGAGCGGGCTTTCTGCCGACGCTGATCAGGCCGAGGCCATGGCCGCCGTGATTCGGGAGGTCCTCAAGCGCGGTATTGATGATGTGGCGGGAGAGGTGCGAATCCTTTACGGTGGGAGCGTCAAACCAGAGAATGCGGCTGGCTTTGTGGATCAGCCCAATGTGGATGGGCTGCTCGTCGGTGGCGCAAGTTTGGCAGCAGATAGCTTCATTGCTATCCTTGACGCTTGTTCGACGGGATAAGCACCTGTCTATGTGAAAAGCGCGATGATTGGTAATTCGTAAGCGGCCGATGGTCGGAGGTTGGCGTTGGACACAATTCTTCAGATAATCATGATCATCCTGTCGGTGATTCTGATCATCGTGGTGCTGATGCAGGCGAAGGGGAACTCGTTCAGCGGCGCGTTTGGAGGAGATAGTGGTTCCATGAACCATACGCGCCGGGGCTTTGAACAAACCTTGTTTCAGGCCACGATCGTCATCGCTATCATCTGGGCTATTTTCGCCGTCATTAACAGTCTCGCCACCTGAGCCAAGACGTTGTTGCGGCACGTGCGTGTGTGCCACTTGCCGCTTGCAAATGAAACAGGAAATGCCCGACTGCTATGGCGCCGCAGGATGAACACCTCCCATGTCGATAGCGAATAAGCGGGTATTGCTGGGCGTCAGCGGCGGCATCTCGGCCTACAAATCCGCGGACCTGGCGAGCAAACTCGTTCAGCTTGACCTGATCGTTGACGTAGTAATGACTGAGGCCGCGATCCATTTCGTCGGTCCTGCTACCTTCGAAGCGATCACAGGTCGCCGGGTGCATGTGGACACGCTCGAATCCTGGACGGATTCGTTCAAGGGCCACGTGACACTGGGAAACGATGCTGATGTCTTTGTGGTGGCACCAGCCACCGCGAATACGATTGCAAAGCTCGCGCTCGGCCTGGCTGACGACATGCTGTCTGCCTCCTCGCTCGCTTCCAGCTGCCCATTGCTCATCGCACCGGCAATGGAGCACACGATGTTCCATCACTCCGCCGTCCAATCAAATCTCGGAACGCTCATCGAGCGAGGCGCGGTCATCGTTGGCCCAAACCAGGGCCGCCTCGCCTCCGGTGACTGGGGTGATGGTCGAATGGCTGAACCCGTCGAGATCGCCGGGGCCGTTCGGGCAACGCTCGGTCACGCGGGTACGCTGGCCGGTAGCAAGATTGTCGTAACCGCCGGTGGCACACAGGAACCACTGGATCCCATCCGGTTTATCGGAAACCGTTCAAGTGGACTGATGGGCTACGCGGTTGCGCAGGCAGCGGTCGATGAAGGTGCTCACGTCACGTTGATCACCGGTCCGAGTTGTCTGACGCCACCAGTGGGCTGTGAAGTCGTCCACGTTGGCACGGCGCGAGAGATGCAATCCGCTGTCGAATTAGCGGTTGAAGACGCTGACGCCATTGTGATGTCGGCGGCGGTATCAGATTTCCGACCAGCGACGTCGTCCAGAGAAAAGATCAAGAAGCAGGACGTTGGAGTTGAGCCACAGATTCCGCTTGTGCTGAACCCTGATATTGTCGGTGGGCTGGCTGACCGTCCGCTGGTGAGGATCGGCTTCGCCGCGGAAACGGAAAACCTGGTCGAAAACGCAACGAAGAAACTCACTGCAAAGAATCTCGATATGGTTGTAGCGAATGACGCAGAGGCAACCATCGGTCAGCCGACTAACCGGGCTACGCTCGTCCACAAGCATGGCGAGATAGAGCCACTGGAGACAATGCCAAAATCGGAGTTAGCCAAACTCCTGGTAACGCGTTTGGCAGTGCTGCTTGAGAGCCGGGAATAGTCGTGGTTCAGCCGATTGGTTCGTCGCGCGGAAACGCTGCATCGAGCAGCAGCGGGACCCGGTTGCTCATCCAGATGGGCGTGGCCATCTACGCGGTAGCCGCTGCCCTGATCCTGGTTCGCTGTCTCTACTTGAGCATTGGGGTCAACGACGGTCTCTGGGTTGGAAACGCGGTCTATCAGTTCACGGATCCGCTTGTTTCGGTGCTCGGCATCTTGCCCGGCGCTGACGTTGAGTTGATCGGACTGCTCACGGTTGCGGATGTTTCACTCCTGGCGCTGGTCGTGCTTGTTCCAGTTCTGGTCCTGGCCCGGCCATCTCGTCGCTAATCGCGTAAAGTCTCCGTTTTGGGAATTTCAATCGTAGGTTCTCGGAAATAGCAGTTCCGAGAGTGGAGTAGGCGAAAGGACAGATGATGAAGAATGTTGTGCGAGGCGTGTTGGCGCTTGTTCTGACTGCGATGGCCACTTGGCTGGCAAACGAGATCGTCAACAAGATTTTCGGACCGGACGAGGAAACGGCCTAAATCCTGACAACGCAGGCGGACGGAAGATCCATGAGCATGGAAGCAGAGCCCCCCGAGGCTGAGGAGACCCGTGACGCGCCGAGCGGGGTTTATGAGCGCGTTTTGGTCGTCATCAATCCACTTGCTCGGATTGACCCGTCAACAGCGATTGCTGCGTTGCAACACTACGCTCCTCCGGAGACGCAACTGGTGATTCAGATGCTAGATGCTGGTCGGCAGGCGTCTGGCTCCAACATGTGGGCTGGAAACGGGTTCGATCTGGCAATTGCGGTGGGTGGAGACGGGACTGTATCGACCGTCGCGGCTACTGCCCTTGAGGATGATATTCCACTCGGCATCATTCCTGGCGGTTCGACGAACATGGTCGCCAAGGTCAACGGCATTCCTGCCAATCCCGACCAGGCGGCCGCGTTGATTTTTGGCCAGCATCGGATCGAGAGGATAGATGTCGGGCGGTCTGCAGATGCGCGTCTCCTTCTCCACCTCGGTGGCGCTGGTCTCGACGCGGATGTTTTTCGCCATTCCAGGTCAGATTTGAAGCGTTTCGTGGGGTGGATGGCCTACTTCCCGGCCGCGCTGAGAAGCTTGCCAGGAAGCAACGGCCGGTTTCGCATTGAGGTGGATGACGCTCTCTACGATGGACCTGCACGCATGGTTCTTATTGCGAATTCAGCCGAACTGATCAGCGCTGATATCTCGATCTATCCTCAGGTCAGCCGGAAAGACGGTTTCTTTGACGTACTGGTTTTTTCACCAGAGGGTGTTATCGATATCGCCCAGCTCGGACTTAATTTCGTCACCAGGAGCATGGATTCTGCTCGCAAACTGACGGTCTTTCGTGGAAAGCGTGTCGTGGTCGACGCGGAACCGGAGCGATACGTGGAACTCGACGGCGATCTGGCCGGCAAGACGCCGCTGGAATTGACCGTGCTGCCGTCGGCACTCGACATGATCTGCGGAGAGCGGATATCCGGTCCGCTCGCGAAAATCCTTCATCAGGATCAAGCGTAGAGTTTGTAGACCCCTTCTCCGCTCGAATCATCCATGAAGAATTCGGTCCCCTGGTGGTTCGTGAAGAGCGTATTTGAAGCCGAGTTCGTGTAGACGGAAAACTCGGTGCCGACCACCCACATCGTTGACTGACCCTCGCGGACAAAGCCTTCATAGACCATTTCGCCATCAACCGCGATCTGCACCCAGATATCGACAAGACCTGTGATCTTGATACCAGCCTCTCCCGCTGGCATCGGCGACGGGAGCGATTCGAGCATCTTCCCATTCCCAACGAGCGTCGAGGTCGAAGTTGCGTCGGTTGGGACAGTGGGTTGCGAAGCATTGACTTGTGTCGGCTGCGGCACCGGGGTTTCAGTCGGAACGAGTGTTGGTGTCAGGGTTGGTACGGCAGTCGGCGGCAGAGGTGTGGGACTTGGGACGAACAGGACGTCCGCGCTAACAGGGGTGACCGTCGCCTGCAGAGCGATGGGACTCGGTTCGATGGTTGCTCCACTGAAATAGGCGGAGTAGAGCCATGTTAGCATGACTGCACCGCTGATCAAGGCGAAGATGATCATCGCGAAATTGGGCGTCCAATGATGGGGAACGTCCACTGGTGCATAAGCACTGTCGAGTGCCGGTGCGTCAGGGTCGTTACCCCTGGCTTCCTCGAAAAGATGGCTGATACGTGTGGGGTCCAGGCCAAGATACGTGGCGTACGATCGGACGATTCCACGCTGATAAGGCGGCGCAGGAAGATTATCGAAAGACTCCTCTTCGAGGGCGGCCAGGTAATGACGATTGATCCGCAGATGTATCTCTGCTTCCCGAAGCGTCACGCCCTTTTGGGCTCTGGCTTGTCTGAGGGTATCTCCGAAGGCTGACATCAGTCTGGACGGGGTTCCTTGCGAGCGGAAACGCGTGTCGCGGCCGTCGATGGCTGCACAAGACAGCCCAGTCTACCAAAGGCAACGCACGATCGACCAGAAAACGGGGACTTCAAGTCAGTCTAGCCTTGGCGGCGTATCTCATCGCCCGAAACCTGCTCTCCACGGGCGTACTGATGCGTGGCTGCGAGCATGCGGTCCACTCTCGGCGTCGGCATCGCATGACGACTGGCGTCGAAGTCCTTCTGCCAGATGCCATCGTGGGGAAGCCACCAGCACCAGTAGGAGGAGCCACAAGCGAGCTCATCCGCTTCTACCATTCGTCGGTGGCTGAACGCATGATTGTTGTTGCACCAGCCCCGTTCGCCGGTGCCCGTCGGTTTGAAATCTCGACACGTTCTGCAGACACGTGGGATATCGGGTGCGATCGCGGGGCCTTGGCTGAATGACTCGGATTCAGAGGACGTCCGATATCCCGACTGTGCGGGACTCGACCATTCCGGGAGATCATCCATCGTCACCTGGGCGGTTCGAGGCTCCCGTCGGACCTGGGGGAGCGCCATGTCCAGTGGCTGTTCAGCCAGAAAACCGTCATCGACCCACCGTGAAACAGGCTCGTCATTCCAATCGTCCACTTCCTGTCGCGGTGGTGCAACTGGTTGCCGCTGATCTACATTATTAGAAGAAGCACGTGCAGGTGCGGCAGGACGGGGACCCAGTGGACGCGGTTCCGAGACTGGAATGGCGCGCTCAGTTTCGTGTGTGATCAGACGATCCGCATTAGCATTCTGTTCGGGGAGTGGTCCAAAAAGATCGTCGCCGCGTTCTCCAGCTTCGGCCGCGTAATCTGATTCTGCTGCCCATGTGATCCGCTGTTCACGACGCCGGCGCCACCATCGATCGACCCTTGATTCTCGCCGCTTAACGCCCGGTGAGGCTTGCGACTCCCAGTAGTTCCCGTCGAAATCATCCACGAACACGGGAGGAGCTTCGACGCTGGTCTGTTCAGTATGGGGTTGAGAGCGGACGCCGGATCGAGGAGAGTCGGTTGCTGGCACCGATTCGAATCGATCCACGTCTTCGGCGAATGAGGTGATCGTCGGGAAGGTGCGTTCAATTTCGTTTCGGCTCACTGGTGGAACGCGGTAGATGGGCGGCTCAGGAGTAGGAGGAACGTGCTCGACCATTTGCGGACTAGTACTGACAAGCCGATCTTCTGCAAAATCCGGGTCAGATCCGAGGATTGGCTTTCCGGCGCTGATATCGGCAATGCGTCCTGTTTGCTTTCGCTTGGATTGAAACTGCTGACGCGCCAACCGCAGCGCTTCTTTCGGGTCCTGGATGCAGTCGGAAGCTTGCCGCGGTTTCTCGGCCTGGGGCGTTCTGGCGCTGGCGCTGACCTCGACCACTCGGTCTTCGGCGGCGTACTCGGTCTCTGCAGAGGTTGGGGCGGGATCGAACCGAAAGGGAGCGAATGAGGTCATTTCGTCCGAACCACGATTGCTCGCAGCCGAGATGGACCCAACTACGCCATCCTCTTCGAGTTCAGCTGACCCTGCCGGAACCCAGAAATCGCTATCCCAACCATTGCGACAACCTATTTCACTCGCCCGCACCATCACGCGGACTCCAGCGCTTCCGGTGTTTGATGATCGCGACGGATGCGTGCACCAACCGCTCTTGTCGAAGCTAGCAGATTCAAAAAAAGCACACGTTTCGCAAACACGTCGTTTCACAGCCACTCTCGCTTTCGCAAATGCACAATGCGGGATGGCGGGATGGGTACGGACACTCTTGAAGACCTGGGTCGCCAAGTCACAGTTTTTTGACGTAGAAGGAGGCACCCCTGCCCGCTTTTTATTGATTCTAACGGATGTTTCGGGCGTTGTCTACAAGGCAACGACCCTCTGTACGGACACGAACGAATGGTCTGTTCGGATAGATGATCGCGGGATCTGGACTGGCCTTGCTGGAAATCGCCTCTGCCGTTGGGTAAAACGTAGTACACTGTCGTGTTGCGCTGAGCAGCAAACGCACGGGCGTGGCATGCTGCCCTCCAGCGATGGTACGCGATATCGAGTGATTTACGATCGAGGTTCTTGATGGCCAAGCTAACCGAGGTGATCCCGCTTCGCCCCTCGTACGCTCCAAGTCCATTACCACCGAATGGCAAACGCTTTTTGGTCTGGACAATTGGATGCCAAATGAATGAGGCTGACAGCTCGCGAGTAACTGCAATGCTCCTGGAAGCAGGGTATCAGGCTACTGATTCGGAAGAAGACGCCGACATTGTGGTGCTCAATTCCTGTGTGGTGCGACAAGCTGCAGAGGATAAGGTCGCTGGGCGGTTGACCTCGTTAGTGCGACAGAAGCGAGCGCGCCCGGAAATGTCGGTAGTCTTGACAGGTTGCATGGTCACCAACCAGCATGCGGCTCTGGAGCAGCGGTTTCCGCATGTCGATCTCTTTTTCGATCCTTCGGATTTCGAAGCGTTCCGAAAGTTCGTTCCTGAGCTGTCGGATTTCGAGGATGATCTTGCCACCCTGCCTCATTACTATGTGGATCAGGCGGCGAGCAGCAACGTGTCGGCGTATATCCCAATTATCTACGGGTGTAACTTTCTCTGTTCCTACTGCATCGTGCCGTATCGGCGCGGTCGGGAGACCTCCAGATCTTCGGCTGAAATCGTCACTGAAGTTCAGGCATTGGCTGAGCGAGGGGTTCGGGATGTCACCCTGCTTGGCCAGACCGTGAATGCGTATGGACATGACCTGGATGAAGACCAGAATCTGGCGACGTTACTTCGCGCTGTGGATGCGGTCGATGGTATTGAGCGATTGCGATTTCTGACCTCCCATCCTCGGTATATGACTGATGAGATTCTCGAAACCATGGCGGAGTTGCCTTCTGTTTGCGAGCACTTGAATTTGCCCGTTCAGGCGGGCAATGACGTCGTGCTGAAACGGATGCGGAGAACCTATACCGCTGACCTCTGGCGTGACAGAATCGCGAAAGCGCGAGAACTGATGCCGGATGTGACGGTAGCCACGGATATCATCGTCGGCTTCCCAGGCGAAACCGAAGAGCAGTTCGAGGATACGCTGACCTTGCTTGAGGAAACTGGTCTCGACAAAGTTCACGTCGCCATGTATTCACCGCGGCCGGGAACGCTTTCAGCGCGTTGGGAAGATGATGTCCCGGCGGACGAGAAACTCCGGCGACACCGGGCGGTCGAAGCGCTCCAGGAGCGGGTCTGCACCGAGCGAAATTCCGTTCGCGCAAACAGCCTGACCGAAATCCTGATTGATACTCACAAAAAGGGAAACTGGAGCGGAAGAACCCGTGGCAACCAGCTCGTCCATATCAGAGATGACAGAGATCTCCTGGGCAAGATGGTGGACGTACGAATCGAGCGCACGAGTCCGTGGTTCTTCACCGGTAGCGTTATCGGCGCACCCCGATAACGCGAAACACTTGAAAGTATTGGTAGACAGCACTAGAAGTGGAAGAGGAAAGCATTGAGTACAACCGAGCAAAAACGAACTCGTTCGCAGATCGTGTTTGAAGCGCGGCAGATGGCCATGGAGGGTCGCTGGGACGAAGCGATCGCGATAAATCGTGAATTGATCCAGCGCGATCCCAAGGACACTGACGCCTACAATCGACTCGGAAGGGCACTTCTCGCCCAGGGTGATACCGAAGGGGCCTACGAGGCCTATTCAAGTGCGCTGAAGTCTGATGCGGCAAATCTCATTGCCCGTCGGAATCTGCAGCGGATGGAAGTTATTCGCCGTGGAGATGCAGAAGGCGACAAGTCAGAGGTCGACCAGGAAGCCACGCCGTTTCCGCGCCTTGCGGTGTTCCTCGAAGAAGTAGGCAAGACGTGGGTGACGGAGCTTGCGAACCCGGCGCTGGTTTCATTTCTCGCTCGAATTTATGCAGGCCAGCAACTCGAGCTTTCGATCGACGCCGGTCGATTGGTCGTATCAACGACGACCGGAACCTATGTTGGGGAAATCGAACGCAAAACCGCAGAGCGACTGGTCGAGCTCATCAACGGCGGCAATATCTACGAGGTCTTCGCGTTGGGGCTGTCGCCGAATTCGTTGCGCGTGATCTTGAGGGAAGTCCATCGCGATCCATCGCAGGCCGAAAAACTGTCGTTCCCCAAGCAGATCACGGAAACCCGTGCCTACTTGCGCGAAAGAGACATCCTGCGCCAACTCGACGAATCGGATTTTCTCCTCGATGAGGACGACGAGGGCGACGATATTCCGAAGAAAGCCGCTGTCAGCTATGACAGCGAAGACGATACCGACGACCATGAAGCTGAGGCCGACGAAACGGCCGACGAAGACGAGACCGAAGACAGCGATGATTCTGATGAGGTGGCCGAATAGTCCTTGCTTCGGCACGATCAGAAGCCCGGTCGCCTCATAGGCGACCGGGCTTTCTCGTCTATGGAATTGTCTTCGAGAACTCAGTCGAGCACGACCAGAAGGACCATCATCAATCCGAAAAGTGATCCAGCAGTGATCGCCAATCTCCGCAGATCTGAGCGGATGAAGGCATATTCCTGGTCTCGCGTGAGCGGTTTGGGTCGGTATTTGGCAATCGTGGTTTTCGGACGCCCTTTGGAGGATGTGGCGTCGATCTCGTCGATCACTACCGCGGTTGATGCGGTCGCACCAACCGCGGTGTCCTTCGCGCGTTCCTGTATCGCCCGCCGTTGAGCGCGGTTGTACCGTGGCGACGATCCCTTTTTAGGAGGGGATGAACTCGGCTTGCTGCTCATTCGCTCACTGCATTTCACTTCGCCAGAGGCATTTGATCAGTTCGGGCGATCGATGACCCGAAACTCTGCATCAATAATCTCCGGCTCCCGCCGCACCCGTACAGTTTCCGGTTGCGCCTGTGAGAATAACGTGGAAAGGTGATCCTTCACAACATCGGTTGGAGCGACCTTTTGCAGAAAGGAACCCAGTAAACCAATCGCCAGAACTACCATTGCCAGATCGTCCACCTGACCAAGTCCGGCGATGAAGTCTGGAATAAGGTCGATCGGCGAAATGACGTACACCATTGCAGCGAATGGGACGGCCGCTTTCATCCAGAGCGGGAGCCGCTTGTCTCTCATCATCGAAAAGGCAAACTTGAGCGATTGAGTTTTCGACATTTTGGTGTTTCTCACGTGCACGTTTCTCCTGCGCCATAGAGCGCACTTCCGCTTGCTGCCTCTACGTTATCAGAGCGCAAACGCATCTACTCACTATACGGTCGATTCACGTGTTCGGTTTTAGTCGCGCCGTATAAGAGTCTTGCTTCAGCGAGATCATGCAGATCATTGACGCTGATGAAACTCCGCAGGTCTGGACTGAACTTCCGACAAAGGCTTTCAGGAAGCACTTCTACCGCGACGTCGGCAAAAAAGGAAATCACTCGACGTCGGTTCGTGTTCAACGCCCGCTCAATTGCGGGTAAGCAGTCTCTGGAATAGCGTGCATGAAGTGTCTGGTAGGTGACCGTACCGCCCGGTGTCTGCCGGGAAGGTTGGTCGAGTACGGGGATCAGTACTTCGGCATACGAAGAAGCATTGCCGACAAAGCGCAACAGCGCTGTATCGAGAAATGGCATATCACACGATACGATGACAACGTCCGGATAGTTCGCTGCGGCCAGCGCCGTCGCGATTCCGCCAAGAACGCCGCTGTCCCCGAAACTGTCAGCAACGGCAGGTAGATCGAGCTCCGGACGTTTCGTGCCGTCGCGGTTCACCAGAAAGCGATCGTCTGAGAGGTCTGCAATGCTCGCAGCGACCATCTCGATCAGCGTCGGTCCTCCATTTTCAAGCTGGAGCGAAGCTTTGTCTGCTCCCATTCTGATTGACTGACCACCTGCCAGAATCGCCACGCTAAATGGGCGAGAAGCGTTTTCACCGTCGGGAAGGCGCGATTTCCCAATGTTGGCGTATGGCATCGATTGAATACTCCGTGCTCGTCGGATTCTTGTTAGAATGCACTATGCACAATCTTGGCACCGAGCTGAAGACGACAGGTCCACTGGAATGCTGAATCAGCGCATGACAGCAAGGCAACTTCGGAACGGTCGAAACACCACGCATCCTCCCCGCGCTGGTGTTTTTCGCGTGCATCGGGTTGATTCGGTCCGGTGGCTTGCTGGCCGCCGGTGATAGAAGGATGATGTCATGACCAATTCAAGCTTGATAAGCAAGATCGAGAAAGCCCATCGGTATGCCCAGGAGCCGAACAGAATTCTGGTGTCGGATCTGAGCGCAACCTTCCATGGCGGACATGATGATTATGTGGTTACGCTGGCAGATGGTCACTGGAATTGCACGTGCCATACGTTCGAAACTCACGTACTCGGAACGTGCAGTCACGTGATGGCGATGCAGGAGATCATGGCGCCCATGCTATCAACTGATTCCCGCTATTCCGTCGAGGAAAAGGCTACGATCGAGGACTAGATGGTTCTCAGGGTCGGGTATCTGTGCCAGTGCTTTAGAACTGGTCGAATCGACTGATTGGAAGAACCAGCGCGACACCTCCGCCGAGGGTCACAGCTGAGATTTCACCCATGTCCGGGTCGACCCAGGGATCGTCGTCATCGAGCACGTAAGCTTCGTCTCGAGTCGAACAGACAGTTTCGATCAGGCGAACACAGTCGGCCACCCGCTCATCCTCCACGCCAAAAAACAACGTCGAACTGGACGTTCGCAGGAAACCGCCCTCACTTCCGATTCTGGTGACGCGGAACCCCGCGGAAGTCGTCGTCCGGAGCAAGCGATCGGTGTCATAATCCTGGACGACGGCGACAATGAGCTTCATGTGCGACCAACGACGTTGGGGATGAAACGGGTGTCTCGGGCACCCTCGGAAGGTTATAGCACAACGGTGAGATTGATCTTCCCGTTGGTTGCGGTCGAGCGAATCAGTCGGTCGAGCGATATGGGGCAAGCACAGATGTTATTCAGTCAGTCCAGCGCACGGGAATGAGAGATCTTCACCTCTCCGAGGAGGAGAAGGCATTCCTCGCTGGAGAAGCAGGTCCTGCCGTTGCTCGAGCCATGAGGATTCTTGTCCGGATGGCGCCGTTGTACGGAGCGTCCGAGTTTCTCGAAATCAGTCGTGCGCACATCGACGGAATCGTCTTCGAAGGCGAAGCCGGGCTCGAATTCGCGGAGGGGCTAGCGCGGGACGGCGGTCAGGTGCGCGTGCCTACTTCACTCAATGTCATGTCCATGGATCGTGTTTCCTGGCAAACGCTAGGGCAGGACCCGGACTTCGCTGACAAAGCAAGACGTCTCGGGCAGGCATATGTCTCCATGGGTGCCCGGCCGACGTACACCTGCGCTCCGTATCAGACCGAATCGGCGCCCATATTCGGCGAACAGCTTGCCTGGTCAGAATCCAACGCGGTCGCCTACGCCAACTCGGTACTGGGAGCTCGATCCAACCGGTACGGCGATTATCTCGATATCTCCTGCGCGCTGACTGGCCGCGTCCCGGCCGCCGGGTTCCACCTTGCGGAGAATCGGGCTGGATCTTCGTTGTACAGACTCCACGAGGTGCCCGGTTCGATTCAGGAACGCGACGATTTCTGGCCGGTGCTGGGTTACTTTCTCGGTTCTCGCGTCTCCCACGGGGTGCCAGCGGTCGATGGAATCTCGGTGGCTCCGACCGACGACCAGTTGAAATCCTTCGCCGCCGCCATCGCAACCTCCGGAGCGGTGGCGATGTTTCATCTTATCGGGATCACGCCGGAGGCTCCGGATATCGCTGCGGCTTTTAGAGAACGATCAATACCCAATGCGCAGCACGTCACCCTGGATGAGTTGCGTGGCGTTCGCGAGAAGCTGACGTCTGCCCGAGGAGACTCCGTCGATGTCGTTGCTTTCGGCAGCCCACATGCTAGCCTGGCCGAATGTCGGCATCTGTCGGCCCTGATGGACGGGAAACGAAAACGAACGGACATGCAGGTGTTCGTCACGACAAGCCGCGCAGTTCGGGAGATCGCCGACCGCCAAGGTGTTCTGGCAGTGCTCGAAGCGTTCGGTGCCGTCGTCACGGCCGACACGTGTATTGCCGTGGCGCCACTTGTCAAACCCGGTGCCCGTGTGCTCATGACCAATTCAGCCAAGTACGCTCACTATGGTCCGGGTCTGATTGGAGTCGAATCGGTGTTTGGCTCAACGGCTGCCTGCGTCGAGGCTGCGATCACTGGCGCGATCCCGGATGAAAGCGGGGCCTGGATATGAGTCATTTCACACTGTCAGGAGAGGTACTCGTTCCTGGAGAGGCGAGGGGCGTTGCCGTGGTGACCGACACGCCGCTGAGCCTCTGGGGAGGACTCAACCCCGACACCGGCTTCATCGTCGATCGTTTTCATCCACTTGCGGACGTTGATGTGTCGGGTAAGGTTCTGGTTCTGCCCACTGGCCGGGGTTCCTGTTCAGCCAGCGGAGTCTTGCTCGAGGCCTCGCGAAACGGGTTGGCGCCGGCCGGATTTGTCGTTTCCGAGGTCGATCCGATTATTGGCTTGGGAGCGATTCTGAGTGACGAATTGCTCGGGCGAGCGATTCCTCTGATTCTCCTGAAACCGGAGGAATGCGAACGACTCTGCGACGGCGATCTGGTTTCAATTGCTGCTGACGGTCTGATTTCCGTCGATCGGAAGGATTAACCGGATTACGTGTCCCGCAAGATCCGGCTCGCAACCGCTTCGCCGAACTCTCTGGTCCCGACTGCACGACTGGTCGACGTTGCGATATCTGGAGTGCGAATACCTTCGCCGATCGTGTCGATAACCGCTGTTTCGACGGCGAGTGATTCTGCAGATAGACCAAGAGACAGGTTGAGCAGGAGCGCAAACGACAGAATTGTCCCGGTAGGATTGGCCCGATCCTGACCCGCCATCGCTGGAGCGCTGCCGTGGATTGGCTCGTAGAGACCCTTGCGCCCACCGTTTGCATTCGATTCGCGCGCACCGAGGCTTGCGGACGGCAGAAGGCCAATCGAGCCCGCCAGCACGCTTGCTTCGTCGGTGAGAATGTCGCCGAACATGTTTTCCATCACGATCACATCGAAACGCGAGGGTTGGCGAATCAGGCGCATGGCCATCGCGTCGACCAGGACATGTTCGACTGTGACATCGGGATACTCCGGTGCTAATTCGTCCACGATTTCCCGCCAGAGCCGTGACGTTGCCAGCACGTTCGACTTGTCGACGCTGGCAAGATGGTTTCTGCGGGTTCGCGCCAATTCGAACGCAAGCCTGACCACCCGTTCAATCTCGGATTCGCGATAGCGCATGGTGTCGACAGCTGATCTGCCGTTGTTGGAAACCCACTGCTTGGATGGCTTGCCGAAATAGATTCCGCCAGTCAACTCGCGGACGACGATCAGGTCAACATCCCGGACGATCTCAGCTTTGACTGGCGACGCACCTTCGAGCGATGGGATGACCGAAACTGGTCGGAGATTGGCATAGAGCCCCATCGCCTTGCGCAAGGCGAGGAGACCTCGTTCCGGGCGAAGATCAATATCGACGGTATCCCATTTCGGTCCGCCTACTGCGCCAAGCAAGATCGCGTCGGCGGCCTTGGAAAGCTCAATATCCTCGGGACGAAGCGGCACACCGTAGGCATCGAACGCAGCTCCACCGATCGCCACATCTTCACGCTCGAATCGATGGCCGAAACGCACTTCGACCGCATTCATCACGACCTCAGTCGCGCCGACGATTTCCGGGCCCACGCCATCGCCGGGCATCAGCACAAGAGATGCTCTCACCACTTCCTCAGCTTCCGATCACAGGAAACCCCAAGCAGCCATGCCTGGAATCCCACGCGGGACTACGCACTGGAATACTGACCGTCAGTATTCACAAAACTCTATCCTGCGTCAACCACTGGCATCCAGACTGGGCGAGTCGCTTCGTATCGGCTGATGTCGTCTCCATGTTTTTCCGTCAAACCGATATCGTCGAGGCCTTCGAGAAGACGATACTGCGTAAATTCGTCAAGCGGAAACTCGACTTCGACCCCAATCTCCGGAACCGACAAGGTCCGGTTGGCGATATCGATCGAGATCTGGAGTCCAGGCTCGGACGCAGCCGCGTTCAGCAGGAGCTCACCAACTTCAGGATCGACCACGATCGGAACAAGCCCAGATTTGGTTGAGTTGTTTCGAAAGATATCGCCGAATCGAGGGGAGATTACTGCTTGAATTCCATAGTCCATCAGCGCCCAGACAGCGTGTTCGCGTGAAGAACCGACACCAAAGTTCGGACCGGCGATCAAGATGCTGCCATCCGCGAATTCTGGTTTGTTCAGCACGAACTCGGGATCCTGCTTCCAGCTCGAAAAGAGTCCCTCGCCGAATCCAGTGCGTTCGACCCGTTTCAGCCAGACCGCCGGAATGATCTGATCGGTGTCGACGTCACTCCGATCGAGTGGGATCGCTGTTCCGGAGATGTTTTCGACCTTTCTCATTGCATCACCCCAGATCTGAGGGCGTTGCGAACACCCCGGCTATGGCCGTCGCAGCGGCAACGGCGGGCGAAACGAGATGGGTGCGACCACCTTTGCCCTGTCGTCCTTCGAAATTGCGGTTGCTTGTCGAGGCGCAGCGTTGACCGGGTGTGAGTTGATCAGGATTCATCCCGAGACACATCGAACAACCGGCTGAACGCCACTCGAAACCAGCATCGAGGAAGACCCTGTCGAGACCTTCCTGTTCTGCCTGGATCTTGACTCTCATCGAACCTGGAACCACGATACCCTGGACCCCGGAGGCGACTCGGTTGCCGCCCAGTACGCTAGCGGCGAGTCGGAGATCCTCGATCCGGCTGTTGGTGCAGGAACCGATGAACACGACGTCGACCGGGATGTCGCGAATCGGCGTGCCGGCGCGGAGATCCATGTAAGCCAGCGCCCGAGAGGCGGCTTCGCGGGAATTGGGATCCTGGAAGGAATCTGGATCAGGGACGACGGCGTTGATCGAAGCGACCTGAGCCGGATTGGTCCCCCAGGAGACATGAGGATAGATCTGGTTTCCGTCGAGAACGACTTCCTCGTCGAAATGAGCGCCTTCGTCAGTTGGCAGTGAGCGCCAGTCGTCCATGGCGACGTTCCAGGCGGCGCCCTTGGGGGCATACTCGCGACCTTCGACGTAGGCAAAGGTCGTGTCATCTGGCGCGATCATCCCGGCCCTCGCGCCGGCCTCGATCGACATGTTGCAGATTGTCATCCGACCTTCCATCGAAAGCCCGCGGATCACCGAACCGCGATACTCGATGATGTGCCCTATCCCGCCACCAGTGCCGATCTTGCCGATGATGGCCAGGATGACGTCCTTGGCGGTTGCGCCGTGACCGAGTGTGCCGTTGACGGTGATCGCCATCGATCTTGGTTTGCTGGCGGGAAGGGTCTGAGTCGCGAGCACATGCTCGACCTCGCTAGTGCCAATACCAAATGCCAGCGCTCCAAATGCGCCATGCGTGGAGGTATGACTGTCGCCACAAACGATGGTCATGCCCGGCAAAGTGATGCCTTGTTCCGGGCCGATGACATGGACGATTCCCTGACCGGCATCACCCATTGGGTAGAGCTTGATTCCGAAATCCTCGCAGTTGCGTGTGAGTTCTGACACCTGCTTGGCCGAAATCGGATCTCTAATCGGCTGGTCGATATGCATCGTCGGAACGTTGTGATCGGCGGTTGCAATGGTGAGATCGGGCCGGTGGACAGTGCGACCACTCAACCGGAGCCCCTCGAATGCTTGCGGAGACGTCACTTCGTGGACAAGATGCATGTCGATAAAGAGAAGGTCTGGTTCCTGGTCGGCTGATCGCACAACATGGCGATCCCAGACCTTCTGACTCAATGTTCGCGGTTTACTACCCATTGCTGGTCAACTCCATCGAGAAACCGATGATCCTGCCAGCACCGTTGATGGCTCCCCAGAGACAATCTTGCTCAACGCATCAATATATGCACGGGCACTTGCTTCGACGATGTCGGTGGCAAGACCGTGGCCGGTGTAAATCTGGTCCGCGGCGCGCAAACGGACATGAACCTGTCCTTGGGCATCCTCGCCCGGCGTGACCGCCTCAACCTGGTAGTACTCGAGTTCGGGTTCCATGCCGACGGCGACATTGATCGCCTGGTAGAGAGCGTCGACTGGGCCGTTGCCTTCACCGTCGCCAGCCACGCGATCATCGCCATGAGCGAGCACCACTGACGCAGACGCAGGTTCGCCTGATGCGATATCTACCCGCCACTGGATCATCCGGTACACATCATCGCGTGTCTGCTGCTGATGTCGCACCAGCGCGATCAGGTCGGCCGCCGTGACCTTCTTTTTCTTGTCGGCCAAATCGAGAAAAGCGAGGTAGGCGGTCTGCAATTCGTCGTCCTCGAGGGTGAGCCCGAGTTCGGCCATTGCGTTGCGGAACCCGGCTCGACCCGAATGCTTGCCAAGCACCAGTTTGGTCCCTTCCCAGCCAACATCTTCCGGGTTCATGATCTCGTAGGTGGTCCGTTCCTTGAGCATGCCGTCCTGGTGAATCCCGGCTTCATGCGCGAACGCGTTTTCGCCGACGATCGCTTTGTTCACCTGCACTGCAATGCCCGTGATTCCGCTCACGAGGCGGCTCGTGGGCACGATCCGCTCTTTCTTGATTCCGGTCCATGCGCCGTTGAAGCGGTCGCCTCGAGTCGAAAGCGCCATCACAATCTCTTCGATCGCCGTGTTGCCAGCTCGCTCACCGATACCGTTGACCGTGACTTCGACTTGGCGAGCGCCGGCCGCGATCGCGGCGAGGGTATTGGCGGTCGCCATCCCAAGATCGTTGTGGCAGTGAACTGAAATGATCGCGTTTTCGATCCCGGTCACGTTTTCCTGCAGGTAGGTCATCAGATTCGCGTATTCGGTTGGGGTGGTGTACCCGACGGTATCCGGCACGTTGAGGGTTGTGGCTCCGGCTTCGATGGCGCGCGAGAAGACCTCGACAAGGTAATCCCAGTCGGAACGAGTGGCATCCTCAGCGGAGAACTCAACGTCATCGACCAACGAATGCGCCAACGCCACCATTTCGCCGACCCGCTGGAGTACGTCCTCGCGCGACATCTTCAATTTGTGCTCCAGATGGATATCAGAGGTGGCAATGAAGGTGTGGATCCGGGGCTTTTCCGCCCCGGACACCGCTTTGCCACATTGCTCGATATCTTTGCGATTCGCGCGGGCCAGACCAGCAACGCTTGCACCCTTGACGCGATTCGCGATGAGCTTGACCGACTCGAAATCCCCTGGAGAGGCCGCCGGAAAGCCCGCTTCGATAATGTCGACACCGAGGTCGACGAGCGCGTCGGCCACCTTCAGCTTCTCCTCGACCGTCATCGTTGCCCCGGGCGATTGCTCACCGTCGCGCAACGTGGTGTCGAAGATCAGGACTTGTTTCGATACGTCGGGTTCACTCATGCCGGACTCCCTTGCTTCATTTCGTGTCTATTGGGCTGGTGCTTTGCCGGGCTGCAGGAAGGTCATCATCCCGCGGAGTTCTTTGCCAACCTGTTCGATCTCGGCATTGGCGTGCTCCTCGCGCATGGCGATAAACGCCTCTCGGCCGGACGCGTTTTCTTCGATCCAGTTCTTCGCCCAGGTTCCGTCCTGGATGTCGGTCAGGATCTGATCCATCGCATCACGCGTGTGATCGTCAATGATTTTTGGACCGGCGGTGTAGTCGCCATATTCAGCGGTGTCGCTGACGGAGTAGCGCATATATGAGAGACCGCCGGTGTAGAAGAGATCTACGATCAGCTTCAACTCATGCAGGCACTCGAAATAAGCGACCTCTGGCTGATACCCGGCGGCCACCAGCTTGTTGAAGGCAGACTCGACGAGCGCCGAGACCCCGCCACAGAGAACAACCTGCTCACCGAAGAGATCAGTTTCGGTTTCTTCCTTGAATGTTGTTTCGATGACGCCAGCTTTGGTAGACCCAAGCCCCTTCGCATAGGCGAGACCCGTTTCGCGGGCATGACCAGTGGCGTCCTGGTGAACTGCGATCAGTGCCGGGACGCCAACACCTTCCTGGTAGAGCTCGCGCACGCGATGGCCCGGGCTCTTCGGCGCGATCATCACCACGTCAACGCCCTCGCCGGGAGCAATCTGACCGAAATTGATGTTGAAGCCGTGAGCGAACATCAACGTTTTGCCTGGTGTGAGATGCTGGGCGATCTCGTTGTCATAGACCGACTTCTGGGTTTGGTCCGGGATGACGATCATGATGACGTCAGCCGCTGCCGCTGCGTCGGCGACGTTCATGACCTCGAACCCTTCCGCTTCCGCCTTCGCCCGACTCTTGGATCCTTGGTGCAAGCCAACAATGACTTTCAAACCCGAGTCGCGCAGATTCTGGGCGTGGGCGTGGCCCTGACTTCCATAACCTATGACCGCGATGGTCTTTCCCTGTAGCGGTGCAAGACTCGCGTCCCCGTCGTAGTAAATCGTTGCTGGCACGTTTCTTCTCCTCCAACCCGGTTCATTTCGGCGCCTGGTCCCTCCAGACGACCCGTTTTCACGTTGCTCTAGACTGGTGTCGCCGCGTTGACATCAGCTGCGTGTGAGGGTAAACCCTTCCCGGAAATCGCTCCAGACCCTCTGGCCATGGCAACAGCGCCCGTGCGCACCTGCTCTTTGATGCCGAACGGTTTGAGCATGGCGATCAGTGAGTCGATTTGTTCAGATGGCCCGGTCATTTCGATCAAAACCGAATTCGGACTGGCATCGACCACTCTCGCGTTGAACATCTGCGCAATCAGGAGGATTTCCTGGCGGGTCTGGTTCTTAGCGGCGACTTTGACCAGAGCCATCTCGTGGGCGATAGTCGGCGAGTCGGTAAGATCAGTCACCTTCAGCACTTCGAGCAGTTTGTACAGCTGCTTGCCAGCCTGTTCGATATCCGCGTCATTTCCATTGACCACCAGGGTCATCCGTGAAACCCCTGGTTGCTCCGAATGACCGACAGTAATCGAATCGATATTGAACGAACGTCGGCGGAGCAGCGAAACGACTCGATTGAGCACGCCGGGGTGGTCTTCAACCATCACCACAAACGTATGGCGGCGCGCGGTGTGGGCATCCTGTGAGACAGTCATGGTTACTTTCGTCCTCTGCTGCTAGTGGTCTTCGAACCGGTGATGCATCATGTCGGCATTGCTGGCCCCGGGTGGCACGATCGGCCAGACGTTTGCTTCCGGCTCGATCACAAAATCGATGACCACCGGTCCCGGTGTCGCCTGGGCCATGCGGATAGCGGGGAGGATTTCATCGTCCCTCGTCACTCTGATCCCGGTCGCGCCATACGCTTCCGCGAGTTTGACGAAATCGGGTCCGTAAATCTCGACCTCAGAGTAGTTTTTCTGGTGGAAGAGGTCCTGCCATTGCCGGACCATCCCGAGATAGCCGTTGTTGATGACCGCAATCCGGACATCGAGTTTTTCCTGGACGCAGGTGGCGAGTTCGTTCAACGACATCTGGAAGCCCCCATCACCGACGATCGTCCAGACCTCGAGATCGGGTCGACCGATCTTTGCCCCGACCGCCGATGGCAGCCCGTAACCCATGGTGCCAAGACCACCGGAGGTCAGCCACCGATTCGGATGGTCGAGCCCGAGATGCTGAGCGGCCCACATCTGGTGCTGTCCAACATCAGTGGCATAGATCGCTTCGCCATTCGTCGCTTCGGCAATCGCTCGAATGATGGTGTAGGGCTCTGGCCACTCGGGTCGATCTTCAAGCGCGGTTTCGAGCGCCACATTGCGTTGTGACTCGATCCACTGGTGCCAGTCGCCCCGCTTCGCTTCGTTGACCTGCGTCAGGAGAAGCGGGAGAACTTCGGCTGCATCGCCCACCACCGGCACCGTAGTGGGGATGTTTTTGCCGATTTCAGCAGGATCGATATCGATATGAACGATTTTCGCTTTCGGCGCGAACTCGGTCGTCTTGCCCGTGGCGCGATCATCGAAGCGAGCGCCGATGTTGACCAGAAGATCACATTCTTCCAATGCCCGGTTGACATGGCGATGACCGTGCATACCCATCAGTCCCAACGCCAGCGGATGGGATTCCGGAAAGCAACCCTGACCGAGCAGCGTGAAGATGACCGGGGTCTGGGTTTTCTCGACGAGTTCCGAGAACGGCTCTTCAGCGTTGGCCAGCATAATGCCATGGCCAGCCATAATGACTGGTCGTTTGGCTTTGTTGAGCAGGTCGGCCGCCAGTTTGACTTGCCGCATATTGGGTTTCATCGTCGGTTGGTACCCGCGTCGGTCTTTGTGCTCGACTGGCGTGTACTTCGCGGTTTGGAGAAAGACGTTCTTAGGGATATCAACCAGCACCGGTCCCGGCCGTCCTGAACGAGCGAGATAAAAGGCTTCCTTGATCGTGTCGGCAATTTCATCGGCCGACTGGACGAGGTAGTTGTGCTTGGTCACCGGCAACGTAATACCGGTGATATCAACTTCCTGAAATGCATCGAGCCCGATGAACTGTTGCCCGACTTGACCTGTGATCGCCACCATAGGCACGGAATCGAGATGCGCATTGGCGAGACCGGTCACCAGATTCGTCGCTCCCGGTCCCGACGTTGCGATACAAACGCCAACTTTGCCGGTTGCCCGAGCGTATCCGTCGGCGGCCAACGCAGCCCACTGTTCGAATCGAACAAGAACGTGATGGAATCCGGCCGACGGGAGAGAATCATAGAGTGGGATCACGGCTCCGCCGGGATAACCGAAGACAACGTCAACCCCTTCTGCCTCGAGAGCGCGACAGGTAATCTGGCTCCCGGTTAGCAACTCCGCTTCGCTCTTGACGCTCTTTGCCGCGCCATTCTGATCGCGACCGTTCCGCGCCACTGGTGAAGACGTCGTTTCTTTCAAAGTCACCATTCCAGATCCCCTTCGTGCTAAGACGCCGTCACATCGATTTCTGACTGCGACCAACAAAAAAACCTCCCGGTCTGGGAGGCTGTCCTTCACTCTTGTCGCACTTGATCGTTTTATCGATCCCCGCTTGTCCAGCCTCCAGCACCATATACGCTCCCCGTAAGGAGCGAAATAAGTACGAGACCAATTACGAGCGAACGATTGTTCACGATTGACTCCATGCCAACACTGCGGCGATTCCCGCCGTTTAAAGGATCATAGGGTACGCCCGAAATCGTGTCAAGCAAATGTGATGAACTTGCGCGTTCTATCGAACCGATCCGAACAGCCGAGTGTGCCGCCATAGCCTGAAAATCTATGCACCGTCTGGTCGCGGTCCCTCAGGACGCGAGGTTGATCCAACTTTCTTTGCGATCGAAGCCGGAGACTGGTCGCAAAACGATTTGAGGAACTCCATGACGGCTTTTGCGTCCGCACCATTCGACGCGATCCCATAGGAAACGCGAATCGTGCTTGGATGTTTTCCATGGATTCGCATGCGATCGAAAAACTGGTCGAAAGTCCATTGCTGACCATCAAAAAAGGCGCGCATGTCGTCCCTTGCGAGCTGGTGCGCGATTTCACCGGCACCCGGATTACAGAAACAGCCGGTTCGGAGCGAGATTCCTTCCGCAGCTGCCAGCTGCTCGACATGGTGGTAGTGAAAAGGGATTCCGTCTGGATCGAGTACCGAAAAGGCAAGGGTGCCGCCGCGTTGATCGAGATTCTCGGGTCCGAAAACGCGGATGACCTGATTGCCATTCGAATGACGCAGACCAAGCCATTGCTGCAGCGACCAGCCTGTGAGCACCTGGACACGGTCATGAATCGCGCCACGCCCGACAGTTTGAAGGTGCTCGAGACCATGGGATACCGCTGGGATCAGGAGATAGTTGACCGTTCCGTCCTCGAATCCGGCGTGTCCTGGCAAGAGCGAGTGCCACGTCGCGTTCTGAACTGACACCAAGCTGATCGTGCCGCCGCCGAACCAGGGACGTTCGAGCTCGGCCAATGCATCTTTGCGGGCAATCAGCGCTCCGATACCAGTCGGGAAGCCAAACATCTTGTAAAACGACACCGGCACAAAATCGGGCTTGACGTCAGAAAGATCGAGCTTGTTCGTGGGGACGAAAGCGGCTGCGTCGAGCATTACCCGCCAGCCACGTTGCTGAGCGCGATCGATCCAGCGGAGATCATGCTGCACGCCAGAGAAATTCGACTGCGCTGGGAACGCAAGAAGACTCGAACTCCCGGCTTCAACCGGGGAGAGGAGGGATTCGAGATGATCCTCGTCGATCCGCATGTCCGGTCGACGGATTGGAGCGTAGTCGACGGCGGCGCCACGGTGGCGAGCGAATTCGCGGATGCCGTTCACTGAATTGTGATTGTCGAATGTCACGACATATCGTGAACCAGAACCGAACGGAAAGGATTCGCCTACGAGGCGAAGCGCGCCGCTGGCATTCGGTGTGAAGACCACATCGTATTCGTCAGCGGTTGCGTTGAAAAACCTCAGCACGTCGGCGCGAGTGCCTTCCACCAATTCGGTTGCGGCCGCCGAGCTGGGATTGATCGAGTGAGGGTTTCCGAACACGCCGTGAGCCAGCATCTCCTGGAAGCGGACAATCTGTGATTCTCGCGTAGAGACTGCCGCCGGTGTAATCGACATAGACATGGCCGAGATCATCCAAACGACCGTACTCCTGTACCCGCAGATCATCGAAGTCCGCAGTCGCAATCAGGGAAGTTTCATCGGTCAGATTGGCCACGTTGCGGTGCTCCTTGTTACGGTCGCGGGTCAGAATGAGGTCAAGAATACGTGATCAGGAACCGGCGACTGTCGAGTTGCTAGACTGATCCGTAGGGTTGCCAATGAGCGCGAAACCAAGGAGATTCATCGACATGCCGGAAATCAGCATCTTGCCTGATTCGCTTGTATCGACTGCCTGGCTCGAGGAGCACCTCGGTGCGCCCGGGTTGGCGATTGTCGATATTCGGGGGTATGTCAATTCAACCGATGTCGGTGGGGGACGGCAGACAGCGGTTTATCTCGGCGCTGGCGATGAGTACGCTGCTGGGCATATTCCCGGGTCGGTATTCGTCGATTGGACCCGAGATATCGTCGATCTCGACAATCCCGTACCAGCCCAGATCGCGAGCCCAGCTGTCTTCGCCGAGGCAATGTCAACGCGAGGAATCGGTAACGAAACCGACGTTGTAGTGGTCGATCATTCTGGCGGACATTTTGCGACCCGGCTCTGGTGGGCGTTGCGCTACTACGGGCATGACCGGGTCGCGCTGCTTGATGGTGGCTTCAACAAATGGACGGCCGAAAATCGGCGCGTGGTCACCGACGTTCCGTCTCCCGCAGCGGCGACCTTTCGAACGCAGGTGAGGGGGACGCTGGTGGCTGATGCCGACCAAGTGAACGCGCTGATCGGTGATGAATCAGTGCAGGTGGTCGACGCGCGGGATGCCGAAACGTTTTCGGGGGTAGTTTTTCGTGGCGCCCGCGCCGGTCACATCCCGGGAGCGATCAACGTCCCGGCGAAAGCCCTGTTCGCCGCCGATGGAACCTGGAAAGAGCTGGGCGGGATCACGGCCACGTTGAACGATTTTGGTCTCGATCCCGGCAAACCAGTGGTGGCGTATTGCAACGGTGGCGTGACCGCGACAGCGGTGCTGTTCGCGCTGGCGCGCACGGGTCGGGACGATTTCGCCAACTACGATGGATCGTGGAACGAATGGAGTGCGATCGAGGCGCTTCCGGTGGAAACGTCGTTGGGAGAGTAGGGACCGGTGCCAAGGGCCGGACTCGAACCGGCGACCGCACGATTTTCAGTCGTGAGCTCTACCAACTGAGCTACCTTGGCGGGAAGACCGTTCTGTTCCCATCTTTTGCTGGTGGGCGATAGAGGGCTCGAACCTCTGACTTCCACGGTGTAAACGTGGCGCTCTCCCAGCTGAGCTAATCGCCCCAACACGGAGAGGTGCCCAGGAGAGGATTTGAACCTCCACGACCGTAATGGTCACTAGCCCCTCAAGCTAGCGCGTCTGCCGATTCCGCCACCTGGGCAGATGAAGAACAGCGAGGCGGATTATAGGGTCGGTTTGGAGTCGGCGTCAACGCCCCCTATCATGACCCACATGGGTGGCGGGTAAAATCCGCGCCACTGTGCCCTGAAAAGCGGTTGCCGGGAACTCGAACCGCTTGTCAAAGCGGCATCACCGAAGTATTGGCAGTCGACCAGCGGATCACCTACTCCCGCAGCCGCGAAGCCGGGTTCCTCGCTGGAGTTGCTAAATCGTGTCACCCCGGACCCGTCTGATTCACTCGATCCGACAACGTTTCCCGGAGCAATCGACTGCACCAATACGCTCTTCCCCTTTGCCCTCCAACGCTGAGCAAAGTCGAAGAGGAGATCTTGCCGCCGGTTAACTACAATCTCAGTCAGAATGCCGAAACTCAGCTGGGAATCTTGCAACCCTGAATTGAACTTGCATTCTTGACACGACTCGTGTAATATTATCGTTTGCGGTCGCGGACTAGCTGTCTGTGACAGGGAGTTGCAACCTGGAAACAGGAGTTTCCAAACGCATTCGAACGAATCGATTTGGGGAGGTGGGGTTCAATCCTCCCTTTTTGGCGTGCCTTCGATCAGTTGTACGAGAAGCATAGCGACAACCATGCCGATTTTGCAAGGACCGGTCCAAATCGACCGGTGCGCAAGAAAGGCAATCCGTGCGCCAGAAAGGAACGTCCGTACGGAGATGTTGTTTAGGATCGACGGCCTTTTCAGGTTCGAAGCTGACTCCAAAGTGTCGACCGCAGGTAATTGCCGGTAATTAGAGGAGGTCGGATAAATGGCGGGCAGTAACGGTTCGGTGGCAACGCTCCCTCCGGTCATCAGTGGCGATCGACAAGTCGTGTCGAATGTCGGTGTCGATCGACGGACGTATTCGCGAATTCCGACGGCGCTCGAAATGCCGAATCTGGTGCAAGTCCAGCTCGAATCCTTTCAGTGGTTTGTCAAAGAAGGTCTCAAGGGGCTTCTCGAAGAGATTTCCCCGATCACCGACCATCACAAGAAGATGGAGCTTTCGATCTTCGATCCTCGATTCGATCCCCCCTGGTCAAGGATGCCGGAAGGCGAAGAGCAGGAACGGGCCAAGCTTGATCCCCGGGTGTGTGAAGTCTGGTGTCGCGAGCGCGATATGACGTACGCCGCTCCATTGCGGGTTTCGGCGCGGTTGGTGCTCAACGAAACAGGAGAGATCAAGGAAACGGGACCGGACGGTATCTTCCTGGGCGATTTCCCCATGATGACGACAGACGGTACCTTCATTATCAACGGCGCCGAGCGCGTGGTTGTGTCGCAGTTGGTACGTTCACCTGGCGTCTATTTCGACCGGGTCCCGGACCAGCAGTCGGGCAAGCTCCTGACTTCGGCCAAACTCATTCCGAATCGCGGTGCATGGCTCGAGTTCGAGACATCGAACCGAGACATCATTTCGGTCAAGGTCGACCGGAAGCGCAAGTTCCCGGTCACGATTCTGCTTCGCTCGCTTGGTTACGAAAGTGACGAAGACATTTACAAGCTATTCGCCGATGTGGACACCAATCCGGATCGTCGTTTCATTGCGTCCACGCTTGAAAAAGAAAACACAACGTCCCGCGACGAAGCATTGATCGAACTCTATCGACGGCTCCGACCGGGCGATCCGCCGACCCGCGAAAACGCGCTCAACATGCTCGAGAACCTCTTTTTCAATGAGCGCCGATATGACCTCGCCAAGGTTGGGCGCTTCAAGTTGAATCAGCGTCTCCATCCTGAAGATGTGGGCACTGACGCGGCGGTCGATAGCAGGATCCTGACCAATGAAGATTTGGTCGAGATCATTCGCGAGCAGATTCGTCTCAACAACGGTATCGGCGAGCCAGATGACATCGACCACCTCGGCAACAGGCGGATTCGTGCCGTGGGCGAATTGATCCAGATGCACGTCCGAACCGGTTTCCAACGGATGGAGCGGGGTATTCGCGAACGGATGACGCTGGTCGAAATCGAAACGGTGACACCACAGTCGTTGATCTCGACCACGCGGCCAGTGATGGCTGCTGTGCGCGAGTTCTTCGGTGGCAGTCAGTTGTCGCAGTTCATGGACCAGACCAACCCGCTGGCCGAGTTGACGCACAAGCGTCGTCTCTCCGCACTTGGTCCCGGTGGTCTCAGCCGGGATCGCGCCGGGTTCGACGTCCGCGATGTTCATCCGTCCCACTACGGACGAATCTGTCCGATCGAAACACCGGAAGGACCGAACATTGGTCTGATCGGTTCGCTGGCCACCTATGGAAAGATCAACGAGTACGGCTTCATCGAAACACCGTATCGCCGAGTCGTGTCCTCGCTCCGCACAGCGGATCCGATCATCGATCCGATCGGCCAAATCGCGCGCGAGGAAATCATCCCGGAGGGCAAGCGCAAAGCGCTGATTGCTGCTGGCGAAGAAATCACAGCGGAAAACTGGAAGGCAATCGTCGATGCTGGGGTCGAGCGCATTCGCATTCAGCCCTTTGCTTCCAAGATCATCGATTACTTGTCGGCTGATAAGGAAGAAAAGGTTGCCATCGCGCAGGCCAACACGGTTCTCGATGCTAACGATCGTATCGTGCCAGCCGACGTGACCGTCCGCATTGGTGGTGGTCACCGTTTCCCGGTGATTCCTGCTGAGAATGTTGACTATCTCGATATCTCGCCGAAGCAGGTCGTGTCGGTTGCAACGGCGTTGATTCCATTCCTCGAGCACGACGATGCCAACCGGGCGCTCATGGGCGCCAACATGCAGCGACAGGCTGTTCCGTTGGTGCAGCCGCGGGCGCCAATCATTGGCACTGGTGTCGAGATGCAGGCGGCCCGGGATTCAGGGCAGGTGCTGGTGTCCAACCACGATGGTGAGATCACTGCGGTTTCCGCGAAGTCACTTACGATCACGGACGACAACGGCAAGAACCACGTCTACCAGCTGCAGAAGTTCATCCGCTCGAACCAGGACACCTGTATCAACCAGCGTCCGAGCGTGCGCCAGGGTGACCGGGTGGTGGCCGGCCAGATTCTGGCCGACTCTTCTTCGACCGAACGAGGCGAACTGGCCCTGGGTCAGAACGTGCTGGTTGCCTTCATGCCCTGGGAAGGCGGCAACTTCGAAGACGCCATCCTGATCAGCGAACGTCTCGTGCGTGACGACGTGTTCACGTCGATTCATATCGAGAAATACGAAACCGAAGCTCGCGACACCAAGCTCGGACCGGAAGAAATCACCCGGGATATTCCGAATGTTGGCGAAGAGAGTCTTGCAAATCTCGACGAGTCCGGTATCGTCCGGATCGGCGCCGAGGTCAAGCCGAACGACATTCTTGTCGGCAAGGTCACACCGCGTGGTGAAACCGAACTGAGCGCTGAAGAGCGATTACTGCGCGCGATCTTCGGCGAAAAAGCGCGGGAGGTGAAAGACACCTCCTTACGTGTGCCTCACGGTGTCCATGGCAAAGTCATCGATGTCAAGACGTTCAGTCGGGACGAGGGGAGCGACCACGAGTTGCCGACCGGCGTCCTCCAGATGGTCCGCGTCAGCATTGCGCAGAAGCGGAAGATCTCCGAAGGCGACAAGATGGCCGGACGTCACGGAAACAAGGGTGTGATCAGTCGCATCCTGCCGATCGAAGACATGCCGTACCTCCCAGACGGAACTCCAGTCGACATCATCCTGAACCCAATCGGTGTGCCGTCGCGAATGAACCTCGGTCAGGTGCTGGAAACACATCTTGGCTGGGCGGCTGATCGGCTCGGTTTTCGAGTCGCGACTCCGGTGTTCGACGGCGCCAAGGAAGAGGAAATTCGGGATGCGCTGGTCGAAGCGGGTTTGCCGGCAGACGGGAAGGTCGATCTCTATGATGGCCGGACCGGGGAAAAGTTCGATCGACCGGTAACGGTTGGCATGATCTACATGCTGAAGCTGGCCCACCTGGTCGAAGACAAGATTCACGCTCGCTCGACTGGCCCGTACTCGCTCGTCACGCAGCAGCCGCTCGGTGGCAAAGCCCAATTCGGTGGACAGCGTTTCGGCGAGATGGAAGTCTGGGCGCTCGAGGCATACGGCGCAGCGTACACCTTGCAGGAAATGCTGACGGTTAAGTCGGACGACACGATCGGCCGCGTGAAGACCTACGAAGCCATCGTCAAGGGCGACGAAATTGGTGAAGCCGGAGTTCCGGAATCGTTCAAGGTTCTGGTCAAAGAGCTTCGCAGTCTTGGGTTGTCGATCGACGTTATCAACGACAACGAAGAAACGATCGATTTCACCGAGGATATGTCGCGCGATCTGCTCTCCAATATCGATCGCATCAATCTGAGCGGGTTCGAACGAACCAACACAGAAGACGAATAGGGACTTGGCGGGCAGGTCGATTTGAACTGCCCGCGCAGCCTGATCAACGCTGCAGACAAACGGATCGCATTATCGAAACAGAGTAATGGAGGGTGAACGTTGGATAACACATATGGAGACCGCTCAGCTCAGGATGACGGATATTCCCAGAGCTCACGCGGCCCTCGGAATTCCTCCCGCAATGACCGTCGAGACCGAAATCGGGTGATGGACGTCAACAATTTCGACGCCATCCGGATCAGCCTGGCGTCACCTGAAGCGATTCGCAGTTGGTCTAACGGAGAAGTGACCAAACCGGAGACCATCAACTACCGCACGCTCAAACCAGAGCATGGCGGTCTTTTCTGCGAGCGGATCTTCGGTCCCACCAAGGATTGGGAATGCTATTGCGGAAAGTACAAGCGGATCCGCCACGCTGGCACCGTCTGCGACAAATGCGGTGTCGAAGTCACCCGATCGAAGGTTCGGCGTGAACGGATGGCGCACATTTCGCTGGCGGCACCGGTGGCGCATATCTGGTATGTCAAAGGCACTCCGAGTCGGCTCGGACTTCTGCTGGACATCTCGCCTCGAAATCTGGAGCGCGTGCTTTATTTCGCTTCCTACTTAGTGACAACCGTCGACGAAGAAGCCAAAGCCCTCGCAATTCAGGAAATCAACGACGTCCACGAAGAGACGATCGAAGAACTGAGCAATCGCGCCGGCGGCGAGATGACCGAACTCGAAAACAAAGCCCAGGAACGGGTCGATTCACTGACCCAGGGCGAAAAGGTCGATTTCTCGGCAATCCAGGCTGAGCGCGACCAGAAACTCGCTGATCTCAAAAAGGAGTATCAGTCCGTCAAGAGTTCGCTCAAGCGGCGGATGGGTAAGGCTGTCAAAAAGCCGGTTGTCTTCCAGAACACAACCATTGTGGCTGAAGGCGAGGCGATCAACGAAGATCGTCTGATCAAGCTCGAAGAACTCTACGAAATTGGTGTCAACCGAGTCCAGACCTTTGCCGACTACCAGTCAGGCGGCACCGAAGCCCTGACTGGAGCGGAACGTGATTTCCTGACGTATGAGTTCGACGAAGCCCGCACCAAGATCGAAGTGCAGCTGCAGGAACAGATCAAGGAAGCGGAACGCGAACGCGATGAAGCCGTCAAGATCGTCTCTGATCTGAAGCCGCTGCAGATTCTTTCCGAAACCCAGTACCGCGAGCTCAACGAAGTGGTTCCCCCAGGCGTTTTCCGCGCCAGCATGGGTGCCGAAGCAGTCTACGAGTATCTGACCGATTCTCTTGATCTGGACGCGTTGGCGTTGCAGTTGCGCGAAGAGATGCAGGCTAGTTCCGACGCCAAGCGGAAAAAAGCAACCAAGCGGCTCCGTGTGGTCGAAGCATTGCGCAAGAGTGGAAACCGCCCCGAATGGATGATCTTCACCTCGTTGCCGGTTATCCCGCCGGAACTGCGACCGATGGTGCAGCTCGATGGTGGCCGCTTCGCCACATCGGACCTGAACGATCTTTATCGCCGGGTGATCAACCGGAACAATCGGCTCAAGCGGCTGATGGAGTTGGGTGCCCCCGACATCATCGTCCGCAACGAAAAGCGGATGCTCCAGGAAGCGGTCGACGCGCTGATCGATAACGGTCGCCGCGGTCGCGTTGTTTCTGGATCGGGCAAGCACAAACTCAAGAGTCTCTCCGACATGCTGAAAGGCAAGCAGGGGCGTTTCCGCCAGAACCTGCTTGGGAAGCGGGTTGATTATTCTGGTCGATCAGTGATCGTGGTTGGACCAGACCTCGCGCTCGATGAGTGCGGGTTGCCAAAACGGATGGCGCTCGAACTCTTCAAGCCGTTCGTCATGCGTAAGCTGGTCGAGCATGGCTATGCCCACAACATCAAAGCCGCCAAGCGGCTGGTCGAGCGGGTGGACCCGCGCGTTTGGGAGGTTCTCGAAGAGGTCATCGAGGATCACCTTGTGCTGCTCAACCGGGCACCCACGTTGCACCGGTTGGGTATCCAGGCCTTTCGGGTTCGACTTATTGAAGGGTCAGCCATTCAGATTCACCCACTCGTCTGTACGGCCTTCAATGCCGACTTCGACGGTGACCAGATGGCTGTCCACGTTCCGCTGTCGAAACCGGCCCAGCACGAAGCTCGGACGCGGATGCTTTCCGTGCGCAACCTCCTTTCGCCATCGAACGGTGAGCCAATCGTGTCGCCAACCCAGGACATCGTTCTTGGATGCTATTACATGACCAGCGATCGCGATTTTGATACGGAGTTCGCTCGGGGCACGCTTCCACGCGGATGGGGCAAGACCTTTTCTTCTCTCGACGAGGTCCAGCTCGCTTATGAATCTGGTGCCGTCGATCTTCACGCTGAAATCGACGTCATGACTGATCGCGACGGCGGCGAGATGAAGATCATCAAAACGACGGTTGGACGAGCATTGTTCAACCAGGTTCTGCCGCCGGCGCTCGGGAAGTACTACAACACGCTGATGGACCGCAAAGCGCTGCGCAAAGTCGTTGCTGATTGCTACCGCTATTTCAAGGACCCCTACGAAACTGCTGAAGTCGTCAATGCGATCAAGCGGGTTGGGTTCGAGTTCTCGACCAAGGGTGGAATGAGCATCGCCGTCGATGACGTGTCGATGTCGGACACCAAGGGCGTGATCGTCAAGAAAGCTGAAGATGAGGCCGAGGTTGTCGAACGGCAGTACAAGCGCGGTCTCGTTACGGACGATGAACGTTTGCGCGAACTCGAGGTCATCTGGAACGAGGCCCGAGACACGCTTCAGTCCGACGTGGAAGGCCTGCTCAAGGGTCAGAACGCCGTCTACATGATGGCGGACTCGGGCGCTAAAGGAAACATGAACCAGATCAGTCAGATGGCTGGTATGCGCGGTCTTGTGCTCGATCCGCAAGGAAAGATCATCGAGATCCCAATTAAGTCGAACTTCCGCGAGGGACTGACTGTTCTCGAGTATTTCATTTCGACGCATGGCGCTCGCAAGGGGCTGGCCGATACCGCGCTTCGAACCGCTGACTCCGGCTACCTGACTCGACGTTTGGTTGACGTTGCCCAGGACGTGATCGTCAAGCGAGAAGATTGCGGAACCGTCCAGGGTCTCTGGATTCTCTGGGAAGACAGCGAAGGGAAAGCGATCTCTCCGGAGATCTTCCGCGGCAAACTGACGGGCCGAATTCTGGCCTCAGCGGTCTATCACCCTGAAACGGGTGAATTGATCGCTGACCGGGGCCAGGAACTGACTGAGATGCAGATCCTTGAAGATGGGTCGATTCACGATCTCGTCGGTGAGGTTGTCGATACGAACCAGCCAATCCATGTCCGCTCGGTGATGACCTGTGAGGCGCCGCACGGTGTTTGCCAGCTCTGCTATGGACGAAACCTGGCTACAGGAATGATGGTCGAGATCGGCGAAGCGACTGGCATCGTTGCCGCTCAGTCGATTGGCGAACCAGGAACGCAGCTGACCATGCGGACCTTCCACTCTGGCGGTGTGGCCCGCGCTGACATCACGACTGGTCTCCCGAGAGTCGAAGAGCTCTTCGAGGCACGCTCGCCGAAGGGCGCAGCGCTCCTCGCAGAACGTGAAGGCACGGTTTCCTTCGAGCAGACTGATGATGGTCGGGTGCTCGTGGTGTCGAGCGTCGAGCAGGATTCGTACAATATGCTGCTCGAGGCTGGCTGGAAGCCACTCCTTCAGGATGGCGATTTCGTCATCAAGGACAAGACGGCACTTGTCGAGAACGAAGATGGCGAGAAGCGATATTCGCCCATCGATGGAGATTTCTTCCTCGATGGAAGGACGATCTACGTTCGCAACGAACGGGTCGAACGCGACGAGAATCCAGTGCCGATCAGTTACCAGGTCTTCGTGGAAGAAGGGGATGTTGTGACACCCGGTCAGCAATTGACCGACGGTGCCAAGGATCCGCAGCAGATTCTGCTCACGCGGGGCCGGGAAGAAGTTCAGCGCTACATCATCGATGAAGTGCAGAAGGTCTACAAGTCCCAGGGAGTGAACACGAACGATAAGCATATCGAGGTCATCTGTCGGCAGATGCTGCGCAAGGTCAGCATCGTCTATCCGGGCGACACCGATTTCCTTCAGGATGAGCGGATCGATCGCTTCGAGTTCAATCAGATCAACGAGGAGATTCTGGCGCAGGGCGGAGAACCCGCAACGGCCATGCCGGTTCTCCTCGGGATCACCAAAGCCTCGCTCGAGACCGATTCATTCCTGGCAGCCGCGTCGTTCCAGGAAACGACCCGAGTGTTGACCGATGCCGCCGTCAATGGCAAGGTCGATCAGCTTCGCGGGCTCAAGGAAAACGTCATCATCGGCAAGTTGATTCCGGCGGGATCAGGCGCCAATGGTGGGCGTGATCTCTACAAGCCGTCTGCCGTCGAGGAAGCCAACATGGCCGCGATGGCCGCTGCGTCTGGAAACGTGGCTGTACTGGAAGCGGGTGAGGAAGACCTGGCGGCGATCCTGGGCGAAGACGCGATGCTCGAGCCAATCGACATCGATTCTCTCGAACGGTCCGGTTTTTCTGAATGGTCGGAAGATGGAGACGCCGGTTCGGATTCAACCGAGGACAACGTCTAGTCACTTCTCGACCTCGTGACGTGATGCGTTTTGGAGGGCGTGCTCACTATTACTCGGTGAGTACGCCTTCCGTTTTGTCCCGAAGCCCCGCCGGACCTTGACGGGCTCCATGCCCAGACCGTATTATTCACCCTTGTGCCCGGGGAATCTGGGGACGATGTGAGGATCGTGCGCTGAAATGGTTTGGCGTGGGTTTCTTGCAAGACGAGTGGCGCCGCAGCTGTCGATATCCTCGGCAGAGCACGGTAGGATCAAGGCCCCTCGTCTCTGATAGGAGTAGGTCGTGCCGACGATCAATCAGTTGGTTCGAAAAGGCAGAAAGAGCGTCAAGAAGCAGACCAAAGCGCCTGCGTTGGGTTTCACCAACAATGCGCTGGGTCGTCATGCGGGTCGGATGCGCAAGTCGGAAGGCGGCGCCCCCCAGAAGCGTGGTGTATGCACCCAGGTCAAAACTATGACACCCAAGAAGCCGAATTCGGCCTTGCGAAAAATCGCCAGAGTCCGTTTGTCCAATGGTATGGAAGTGACGGCGTATATTCCTGGCGAAGGGCATAACCTTCAGGAGCACTCGGTGGTGCTGGTACGCGGCGGGAGAGTCAAAGACCTTCCCGGTGTTCGTTATCACATCGTCAGAGGGACCCTGGACGCCCGCGGTGTAGACAACCGTAAGCAATCGCGGTCGAAGTACGGAACCAAATTGCCGAAGGGGGCGTAAGCCTCTTCGTCTTTACCGGCGTCCCGCAAATTTGGCGGGGACGGAACTGAAAGAGCGCGACTGAGAAAGCGGAGCGATGCCTTAAAGGGCGTCTACCGCTTTTTCGTCTGCTTGAATGAAAACGAAGAATAGGTAAGAACCGGAAGCCGACGGTGTTGCGTGACACCATGATCGGTAGAGATTACGAGGGTCTGTGAGATGCCGAGAAGAACCAAGATCGAGCCACGAGTTCCAACACCCGATGCCCGTTATGACAGCGAGTTGGTGACACGTTTCATCAACAAGGTCATGCAGAGAGGCAAGAAGGGTCTTGCGGAGCAGATCATGTACGGCGCGATGGAGATCATGGGCGAGCGGACTGGACGCGATCCATTGGAAGTGTTCGAGCTTGCTGTGTCCAACGCGACCCCAGTCGTCGAGGTGAAACCACGACGAGTTGGCGGAGCGACGTACCAGGTTCCGGTGCAGATCGAAGCGCGACGACGACAGTCGCTCGCAATTCGCTGGCTTCTCACGTCGGCGCGAGCGCGTAGTGGCCGCTCGATGCAGGAAAAACTGGCTGGAGAACTCATGGATGCCGCAAACGGCACCGGCGCAACGATCAAGCGCCGGGAGGATGTGCACCGGATGGCAGAAGCCAACCGCGCCTTCGCTCACTATCGCTATTAGTCACCGAGTATGGGAGCGGTACGTCCGGTTGGGGCGCCACCGCGGTCGAAGTAAAGGAACGACGGAATTTCATGAGTACGAGCACGGCACCTAAGCCAACGACGACTGAGCAAACCGGGCTCGCAATGACCCGAAATATCGGCATCATTGCCCATATCGACGCAGGTAAGACGACAACAACCGAGCGCATCCTCTTCTACACCGGTCGGGTGCACCGGCCTGGAGAAGTGCATGAAGGCGCTGCCACTATGGACTGGATGATCCAGGAACGTGAACGTGGCATCACGATTACGTCCGCTGCAACGTCCTGCTCCTGGAAGAACCACAACATCAACATCATCGACACACCGGGTCACGTCGATTTCACCGTCGAAGTTGAGCGCTCCCTGCGGGTGCTCGATGGAGGCGTGGTGGTGTTTGACGCCGTCGCCGGTGTCGAGCCACAGTCTGAAACAGTGTGGCGTCAGGCCGACAAGTACAGCGTTCCCCGCTTTTGCTTCGTCAACAAGATGGACCGGACTGGCGCGTCATTCGAGCGGACGCTTGAGATGATCGTCGAGCGCCTGAAGGCGTCGCCGGTTCCCGTTCAGTTGCCGATCGGAGCGGAAGCAAACTTCCTCGGGATTATCGATCTCATGGAAGAATGCGCCTATATCTTCCATGACGATCTCGGCCAGAACATCGAGCAGACCGAGATTCCGCTTGAGCATGTCGAACGAGCCGCGGAAGCGCGCCATCACATGGTCGAACTCATCGCTGAAACCGACGAAGGGTTGATGGAGCGGTATCTGGAAGATGATACGATCTCAACTCCTGAGCTAAAGGCCGCGCTTCGCGCCGCGACGCTTGCCGGAACACTTGTTCCGGTGCTCTGCGGTAGTGCCTTGAAGAACAAAGGCGTGCAGCGGATGCTCGATGCCGTCATCGACTACCTGCCATCGCCACTTGATGTTCCGCCGGTCGAGGGAATCAATCCTAAAACCGAAGAGCCCGAGATTCGCACCGTCGCACCGGGCCAACCTTTTTCAGGTCTCGTTTTCAAGATCCAGGCAGATCCGCACGTTGGCAAACTTGCCTATATCCGCATCTATTCGGGCAGCATGGAATCAGGTAGCTATGCGCTGAACTCGACCAAAGGTGACCGCGAGCGAGTCGGTCGGCTGCTGAAGATGCACGCCAACTCCCGTGAAGAAGTCCAGACGGTCAACGCTGGAGATATCTGCGCCATCATTGGGCTGAAGACTTCCTTTACTGGAGACACCCTTTGCGATCCCGACCACCCGATCGTTCTTGAGAACATCACCTTCCCGGAACCGGTGATCTCGGTTTCCATCGAACCCAAGACTCGAGCCGATCAGGACAAGATGGGTGGCGCTCTCGGCAAGCTCGCCGAAGAGGACCCAACGTTCCGCGTCCGATCGAACGAGGAAACGGGACAGACACTCATCGACGGGATGGGCGAGCTTCACCTCGAAGTCATCGTCGACCGTTTGCTGCGTGAGTTCAAGGTGGACGCTAATGTCGGACGTCCGCAGGTGGCCTATAAGGAAACGATCACGGTTCCTGTTCGCGCCGAAGGTCGACATGTTCGTCAGACCGGTGGCGCTGGTCAGTATGGACATTGCGTCGTCGAGTTCGAACCGCAGGAGCGAGGCGCCGGCTATGAATTCGTCGACAAGATCGTCGGGGGCGCCATACCCCGCGAATACATCAACTCAGTCGACCAGGGAATTCGCGAATCGCTGATCAGCGGTGGTCAAGCGGGCTTTCCGCTCGTCGACCTGAAAGCAACTCTCGTTGACGGTTCATACCACGATGTCGACTCCAAGGAAGTGGCATACAAGATAGCCGGTTCGCTGGCGCTGAAAGAAGCTGTTCGCAAGGGCCGCCCGGCAGTGCTCGAGCCAATCATGCTGGTCGAAGTCACGACGCCTGAGGATTTCATGGGCGACGTGATTGGCGACCTTAACTCCCGCCGTGGACACATCCTCGGCATGGAGATGCGCGCTGGTGCTCAAGTGATCCGCGCGAATGTGCCGTTGGCGCAGATGTTTGGGTATGCAACGTCATTGCGGTCGGCGACCCAGGGGCGAGCGACATACTCGATGGAATTCGATCACTATGCGCCGCTGCCAGCAATGATTCAGGAAGAAATGGTCGCCAAGACCAATCGGGTCTAGAAACCTGAACCGCTAAACGACTGTTATTGAGACGCTGAGCTGAGAAAGGAACAACAGAAATGGGTAAGCAGAAATTCGAGCGCAACAAACCGCATGTGAACGTTGGCACGATTGGGCATGTGGACCATGGGAAGACGACGTTGACGGCGGCGATCACGAAGACGCTGGCGTTGCGTGGTGAAGCGTCGTTCCGATCGTTTGATTCGATTGATAACGCGCCGGAAGAGCGGGAGCGAGGGATCACGATCGCGATTTCGCATGTGGAGTACGAAACCGACAATCGCCACTATGCGCACGTGGATTGTCCGGGACACGCGGACTACATCAAGAACATGATCACGGGAGCGGCGCAGATGGACGGAGCGATCCTGGTGGTGAGTGCACCGGACGGTCCGATGCCACAGACGCGGGAGCACATTTTGCTGGCGCGGCAGGTGGAAGTGCCGGCGATGGTGGTGTTTCTGAACAAAGTCGACATGATGGATGATGAAGAGCTGCTGGAGCTGGTGGAACTTGAAGTGCGGGAACTGTTGAGCCAGTATGGTTTTCCGGGCGATGAGATTCCGATCGTGCGCGGCAGTGCGCTGGCGGCGCTGGAGAGTGCGAGCACCGATATAGGAGATGCCGAGTACGCGCCGATCCTGGAGTTGATGCAGGCGGTGGATGACTACATTCCGACACCGGAGCGAGCGATCGACCAGCCGTTCCTGATGCCGATCGAAGACGTATTCGGGATCAAGGGCCGGGGGACGGTGGTGACGGGGCGGATCGAGCGGGGCGTGTGCAAGGTAGGCGACGAGATTGAGATCGTCGGCATGGGCGAGCAGCGCAAGGTCATTGTGACGGGCGTCGAGATGTTCCAGAAGACCCTTGAAGAGGGGGTAGCTGGAGACAATGTCGGTGTGTTGTTGCGCGGGGTTGAGCGGACCGATGTGCAGCGGGGCCAGGTGTTGGCGAAACCGGGGAGCATCAAACCGCATTCGAAGTTTGCGGCGGAAGTGTATGTGTTGGGCAAGGAAGAAGGGGGACGGCACACGCCGTTCTTCAACGGATATCGGCCGCAGTTTTATGTACGGACGACCGATGTGACCGGGTCGATTGAGTTGCCGGAAGGTGTCGAGATGGTGATGCCTGGTGACAATGTGCAGATGAAGGTTGAGTTGATCATGCCGGTGGCGTGTGAAGAAGGGTTGCGGTTTGCGATCCGGGAAGGTGGCCGGACGGTTGGCGCCGGAGTCGTGACGTCGATCATCGAATAAGACTCGGATCCTACCGGGAACGGAGAACAGAACATGGTAACGAAGAAGCAGTCACAAAAGATCAGGATCCGACTCAAAGCCTACGACCACCGGATTCTTGATCAGTCGGCGGCCAAGATCGTCGAGACAGCTGAATCCACCGGCGCCAAGGTTGCCGGTCCGATTCCGCTGCCGACCAGAATCGAGAAGTTCTGTGTCATCCGCTCGCCGTTCATCGACAAGGATTCGCAGGAGCAGTTCGAGATCCGCACCCACAAGCGGCTGATCGACGTGCTCGAGCCCAGCGGCAACACGATTCGGGCGCTGATGCGTTTGAATCTGCCGGCTGGCGTTGATATCGAAATCAAACTCTAGGAGTTTGACCGCGGCTGAGGATGGTCCTCGGCAGCAAAATGGTGAGTTCACGCTCTATACGCCCAAACGGCTGCGAGGCTGACGGGATTCCTGGGAGGTCAGGAGAGAGCCAATGATTCAAGGAATGATTGGAAGAAAAGTCGGAATGACGCAGGTCTTTGATGAGACCGGCGCAGCATTCCCGGCAACAGTGATCGAATGTGGCCCGAACGTGGTCACGCAGATCAAAACGACCGACAAAGATGGCTATGAGGCGGTCCAACTTGGGTTCGACCTGGATTCGCGTTTGACCCGTCCAGAGCAAGGACACCGGCGTGAGTCGGGCTTCATGTCCAAGCATCTGCGCGAGGTCAAGGGCACTGACATCGAGAAACTCGAAGTTGGGCAAGTTTTCAAAGCCGATCTTTTCTCCGAAGGAACGCTGGTCGATGTAACCGGTGTTTCTAAGGGTCGAGGGTTCCAGGGTGGTGTCAAGCGGCATGGTTTCGCCGGCGGTCCGAAGACCCACGGTCAGTCTGACCGTTTGCGGGCGCCTGGTTCCATTGGTTCGAGTGCTACCCCGGGTCGCGTCTGGAAGGGCATGAAAATGGCCGGCCGGATGGGCAACGATCAGGTGACTGTCATGAATTTGAACGTCCTCAAGGTCGATGCTGATCGGAATCTGCTGGTAATCAAGGGTTCTGTTCCGGGAAGCAACAACTCGATTGTCCTTATTCGCCAGGCTGTCAAGCCGGATACGAAGTAGTCAGCAGCGCACGGTTGAGAGGAATTCTGATGAAACACGACGTTGTAAATCTCAAAGGCGCTGTCGTCGACTCGGTTGAGCTTGACGAGACCGTCTGGGGCATCGAACCGAATATCCCGATCATGCACCAGGCTCTCGTTATGCAGCTGGCAAATAAGCGTCTTGGAACGAGTGATACGAAGACCCGGGCAGAAGTCCGTGGTGGTGGCCGCAAGCCATGGCGCCAGAAAGGAACTGGTCGAGCGCGACAGGGTTCGATCCGCGCGCCGCACTGGGTCGGCGGTGGTGTGACCTTCGGGCCGCATCCTCGTTCTTATACTCAGCGGATGCCGCGACGGATGCGGCGTTTGGCGGTCCGGTCGGCCCTGTCAGCCAAGCTGCGCGACGAGCGGGTACTGATCGTGGATGGCTTGCTGGAAATGGAGCCACGAACCAAGGAAATGAAAAGCGTTCTTGCGGCAATGCCGGAGTCACGGTCGTTTCTCCTGGTCATCGCCGACGCTTCGGATACCGTGACCCGGGCAGCGAACAACTTGCCGAATGTGAAGACGCTCCATGCGGGGTATCTGAATGTTCGTGATCTGCTGAAGTACGATCGCATTGTCTTCACCAAGGAATCGCTGCCGCTGATCGAAGGCATCCTGGCGTTGCCGCTCGACCGTCGTGAGCCGAGTTCGTTCAAGGCAGCTCGGTTGGCTGCGAAGGCTGAAAGGGTTGCTGGAAATGGCTGAGCTTCGCGTTGAACAGATTCTGCGCCGACCGCATATCACCGAGAAAAACACGAATTTGATGGAACAGAGCCAGTACACCTTTGAGGTGGACTTGCAGGCAAATAAGATTCAGATCCGGGAAGCGGTCGAGAAGACCTTTGATGTCCGGGTTCTGGCGGTCAACACCATGGTGGTGAAAGGCAAGGCCAAATCCCGGGTCGCGTCTCGCCGTGGTGGCCGGATCAATGGCCGCGAAGCAAAGTGGAAGAAAGCGATCGTGACCTTGTATCCCGGCGATCGTATTGACATTTTTGAGCAGATTTAAGCGGCGCCAAGAGGAGATCTGATAATGCCAGTACGCAAGTACAGACCAACATCGCCCGGGCGTCGCCAGATGAGCGTCAGCGGATTCGATGAGATTACGAAGGGGACACCGGAAAAGAGCCTCCTTCGTCCGCTCAAGAAGCACTCGGGTCGCAACAACATCGGTCGGATTACGGTCCGGCATCGCGGTGGTGGAAACCGCCGTCACTACAGGTTGATCGATTTCAAGCGGAACAAGTTTTCGGTTCCGGCACGTGTTGCCGCGATCGAATACGATCCAAATCGTTCGGCCCGGATTGCGCTGCTTTTCTATCATGACGGCGAAAAGCGCTATATCATCGCTCCGGTCGGTTTGAAAGTGAACGACACGGTTGTGGCTGGACCGGATGCTCCCATCCGGATTGGCAACGCGTTGCCACTGCGCAATATCCCGGTCGGTTCTGAAATTCACAATGTTGAACTTCGCAAGGGTGGCGGTGGCCAGCTCGCCAGGTCGGCTGGATCCTCGATCCAGCTGATGGGTAAAGCAGAAAACACTGCCGTTCTGCGAATGCCTTCTGGCGAGGTGCGGCGGGTCCACCTCGATTGCATGGCGACGCTCGGCCAGGTTGGCAACGTTGATCATGAAAACGTGGTGATCGGAAAAGCTGGGCGCAATCGCCACCGTGGCAAGCGCCCAACCGTTCGTGGATCCGTGATGAACCCTCGCGACCATCCGCATGGCGGTGGCGAAGGGAAAGCGCCGATTGGTGGTCAGCCGAAGACCAAGTGGGGCAAGCCCGCATTCCAAAGCACACGGAACAGCAAGCGGACTGACTCGATGATTGTTCGACGGCGAACAGCCAGTAAGCGGCGTGGCAGATAAGCAACGGCTCTCGCAACGGAGGAAACCGTGAGTAGAAGTTCGAAAAAGGGACCTTACGTCGACGTCAAACTGATGGCGAAGATTGAGGCTCAGAACCGAAGTAATGAACGACGTGTTGTCCGCACCTGGGCGCGAGCGTGTGTGATCTTCCCTGAGATGGTGGGCCACACGATCGCTGTCCACAACGGTCGCCAGCATGTTCCAGTCTATGTCACTGAACAGATGGTGGGCCATCGACTCGGCGAGTTCGCGCCAACCCGGACTTACCGGGGCCACGGTAAAGATGCCGACCGGCGGATTCGGCGTTAGGGCGCGAAGGAAGTAGGGAAGCGATGGAAGTAACAGCGAGTATTGATCGGGTGCGGGTTTCCCCGCGCAAAGCCAGACTGGTAGTCGACCTGGTGCGGGGCAAGAAGTTGACCGAAGCGCAAGCGATCATGCGGTTTGTGCCGAACAAAACCGCCGACGATGTTGGGCGATTGCTCAAATCCGTGGCGGCGAACGCCGAAAACAACTTTGACCTCGATCCGGAAGATCTCTGGATCAAGGAAATCTACGTCAACGAAGGCCCAACCATGCGGCGCTTCCGTGCGAAGGCGCGCGGCCGGGTCGGCAAGATCCTGAAGCGGTCGAGTCAGATTACCGTGGTGGCCGTGAGCAGGGAGGACCAGTAGTATGGGACGAAAGGTCAATCCAGTCGGCTTCCGACTAGGCATCGTAACGGACTGGGAGTCCACCTGGTTCGCTGAACGGAATTACACCGAGCAACTGCACGAAGATCTTGCGATCCGTAAGTTCATCTTTGAGCAGATGCCACGAGCGGGTATCTCCAGGGTCGAACTCGAAAGGTCGGCCAATAAGGTCGATGTCACGCTGTTTACGTCCAAGCCAGGCATCGTCATTGGCAAGCAGGGCTCAAATGTCGAACGCATGAAGGCGAGCATGGAATCTGAGTTTGGCAAGAAGATCAATCTCAAGATCGAAGAAATCAAGGTTCCGGAGACCGACGCGCAATTGATCGCCGAGAGTATCGCCGAGCAGATCGCTCGCCGTGTTTCCTATCGCCGAGCCATGAAGCATTCCGTGCAGCAGGCTATGAGGCGTGGAGCAAAGGGCGTGAAGATTCGCCTTTCCGGCCGCTTGGGTGGAGCGGAAATGAGTCGGTCGGTCATCGAGATGGATGGTCGGGTGCCGCTGCACACGCTCCGTGCCGATATCGATTTCGCCGTCGTTCACGCTCACACCACGTATGGCCGGATCGGCGTCAAGGTCTGGGTCTACAACGGTGATGTTTTGCCAGAGCTGAAAGCATCCGATGCCGCATTGGCCGCAGACTTGCTGGCCGTGCCAATTGGCGAATAAGCGAGTCTAGAGGAAAGTATTGCCATGTTAATGCCGAAGCGCACCAAATATCGCAAGCCATTTCGGCCTCGTAAGAACCGGGGTCAGGCTCAGCGCGGCACGGAGATCAATTTCGGCGAGTACGGGTTGCAGGTGATTGAACCGGCCTGGATTTCGGCGAGACAGTTGGAGTCTGGTCGACGTGCGATCACGAATTACCTCCGCCGTGGCGGGAAGGTCTGGATCCGTGTTTTTCCCGATCGGGTGATCACGCAGAAACCAGCTGAGACCCGCATGGGTTCTGGTAAGGGCGCGCCGGAGTATTGGGTCGCGGTGGTGAAGCCGGGCCGAATGCTCTATGAAATTGCCGGAGTTCCGCAAGAGAGCGCTGAAGAGGCCCTCCGCCGCGCAGCCATGAAAATGCCGGTCAAATGCAAATTCGTCACCAAGGCCGAGGTTGGCATTGGTGTTGGCGGCGGGGAAGAGGAGTAAAGTCTGTGAAACCTAGTGAGATTCGAGCTATGAGTGATGCTCAGGTCGAGGTTCAGTTGACCGAGCTGCTCGAAGAATGGCGAAATCTTCGGTTCCAGGAGGCTGTCGGTTCATTGACCGATACCGCCAGAATCGGCAAAATCCGCAAGGATGTCGCCCGAATAATGACGATTCAGCATGAGCGAATGCTCGACGCCGAAGCAACCGAGCTTCTGAGCGCCGGGAAGTAGTAACTGGCTAAAGGGGCGAAGAGTATGGCAGAGCGTGACTTGATGGAAGTTGAAGCAAAATCCGCATCGCAAACCCAGCGAACTCAGAAGATCGGCAAAGTGGTGAGCGATTCGATGGACAAGACAGTGGTGATTTCGGTCGACTATGTGCGCCGGCACCCGCTATATCACAAGCGGATTACCCGTACGAGCAAGTTCATGGCGCACGACGAGCAAAACACGTGCAAGATCGGCGACATCGTTCGGATCGAGGAGACTCGACCGCTGTCGAAACGAAAGAACTGGATCGTCCGGGAAATCATCGAACGGTCTATTCAGGTCTAGTGTTTCAAACGAAGCAGAGAAGGAAGACGCGGTGATTCAGCCTCAGACTCGATTGCGAGTGGCAGACAATAGCGGTGCCAGAGAAATCATGTGCATCCGGGTTCTTGGTGGAGCGTCGAAAAAGTATGGCCGTGTCGGCGATACCATCATCGCGTCGGTCAAGGTGGCCCAGCCGAACTCTGGCGTGAAAAAGGGTGATGTGGTTCGCGCGGTGGTCGTGCGAACGGCGCAAGAGTACGGTCGGCAGGACGGCAGCCACATCAAGTTCGATGACAATGCGGCCGTACTGATCAACCTCCAGGGCGCACCTCGAGGAACGCGCATCTTCGGCCCGGTCGGTCGGGAGTTGCGTGATCGACAGTTTATGCGCATCGTCTCGCTGGCTCCGGAAGTTCTCTAGGTCGCCGGCAGACCACAAACCGACGTAAGAAAGGCGCAACAAAGCGATGCGGAAAATTCGAAGAGGCGATGAAGTCGAAGTCATCGCCGGTAAAAACAAGGGACAACGTGGCAAGGTCCGGATCAATATGGTCTCGGAGGACCGTGTCATCGTCGAGGGTGTCAACATCGCGATCAAGCACGTTGCTCGAGGTCGAGCCCGCCAGGCGGGGCGGATCGAAATCGAAGCGCCACTGCATGTATCGAAGGTGATGCTGATCTGCCCAGCATGCGAGAAACGGGTACGCGTCGGTGTCCGAGAAGGCGGCGACGGCAAGAACGAGCGCTATTGCAAGTCGTGTGATTCGTCCATTGCCAATCGGCCGGACGCGTAGAGAAGCCAGCTATTGGAAGGCCGTCCTGAGCGCGCAGAGAAAACCGCGGACCAGGAGTGAACGGCGCACAGGAACGAATGGATAAGAGGTTCATCACCATGTCGAGAATGCGTGACAAGTATCGAGAGGACGTTGCGCCCAGCCTGATGAAAGAGTTCGATTACTCGAACGTCATGCAGGTGCCAGAACTCAAAAAGATCGTGATCAACATTGGTTTGGGCGAAGCCGTCCAGAACGCCAAAGCGATTGATGCTGCTCTTGAAGATTTGCAGGCGGTCACCGGGCAGCGACCGGTGATTACGCGGGCAAAGAAATCAATCGCCGCCTACAAGTTGCGGGAAGGAATGCCGATCGGCGTCATGGTCACCCTTCGGGGTGAGATCATGTACGAGTTCTATGATCGGCTGACAAGCGCGGCCCTGCCCCGTATTCGGGACTTCAGGGGCGTATCGCCGAATTCATTCGACGGGCGCGGCAATTACACCCTGGGCGTGCGGGAGCAGTTGATCTTCCCGGAGCTCGAATATGACAAGATCGACAAAATCCGCGGTATGGAGATTTCGATCGTGACCTCGGCCAGGAACGACGAGGAAGGCAGAGCATTGCTTGCCGGGTTGGGAATGCCGTTTGCTCGCACAGAACGTTCGATGAATTAGATCGAGGGAGTTGTATGGCGAAGAAATCGTGGATTGTTAAATCGCAGCGGGAGCCGAAGTACGAGGTTCGGCGTGTCAATCGCTGCAAATTGTGCGGCCGCAGCCGTGCATACATGCGGAAGTTTGGAACCTGCAGAATCTGCTTCCGGGAGCTCGCTTCCGACGGCAAACTGCCAGGTGTAACGAAATCTAGCTGGTAAGCGTGCAGTACCGCGAAGAAGGTGGATGGAGAGTTAGCGAATGCCTGTAAATGATCCCATCAGCGACATGCTGACCAGGATTCGAAATGCGGGAACGGCGCGAAAATCAGACGTGGCCATGCCTTCCACAAAGGTCCTGGTTGCAATCGCCCGAATCCTGAAAGAAGAAGGATATGTTGCGGATTTCCAGGTGGTCGAGCATCGACCCCAGGACATTCTGAAACTGACCCTGAAGTATCAGCCCGATCGATCCCATTCGATCCGGGAGATTCGCCGCGTCAGTAAGCCTGGTTTGCGGGTGTATGCCGGCAAGGACAGTATCCCCAGGGTCAAACGTGGCCTGGGTATTGCGATCGTCAGTACACCCGAAGGTGTGCTCACCGGCTACGAGGCTCGCCGGCGTGGTATTGGCGGTGAGATTCTCTGCACCGTTTTCTAAGCTGGCGAGGAGTACAGCACGATGTCTCGAATTGGTCGAAAACCTATTGAAATTCCAAGTGGCGTTTCCGTCGATGTTGGGAGCGCGAATCATGTCGTGGTCAAGGGCCCCAAGGGCCAGTTGAGCCTGGATGCGGCGCCGTCGCTCATGATCTCTGTCGATGGCAGCACAGTCGTGGTCGATCGCCCAAATGACGACCGCCAGAATCGCTCGCTCCACGGTCTCACGCGCACGCTGATCAACAACATGGTCGTCGGCGTCTCGCAGGGCTATCGCAAGAACCTCGAGATCAGCGGAGTTGGGTATCGCGCGCAGATGGATGGCAAGAACCTGGTGCTGAACGTCGGATATTCCCACCCGGTGCGGATGATGGCCCCTGACGGAGTCGCATACGCAATGGAGGGGCAGACGAAAGTCAGTGTCGAGGGGATTGATAAGCAGATGGTTGGCGAAGAAGCCGCCCGGATTCGCAAGGTCCGTCCGCCGGAACCCTATAAGGGCAAGGGTATCCGTTATGAAGGCGAGGTTGTTCGACGCAAAGCTGGTAAGGCCGGCAAGGCGAAGTAGGCAACCCTCGCATTTGGCGCGATCACCTGATCGTGCCCCTGCGTACAAGGAATGAAACGATGAGACTGAAGTATCGAAAGGCACTCAACAACAGGCAGCGACGCCACGTTCGCGTTCGCGCAAAGGTCAAAGGAACACCACAGCGACCACGGCTGTGCGTCTTCCGGTCTTCGGCGCACATTTACGCGCAGGTGATCGACGACGTTGCTGGCCACACACTCGTTGCGGCAAGTGATCTCGAAGAAGCTGTGAAGATTAAAGCTGGCACCAAGGCCACCAAGACCGACCGTGCCAAGGCTGTCGGCGAAATCGTTGCTGATCGCGCCAAAGAAGCGGGAATTTCCGCTGTCGTGTTCGATCGGGGCGGGTTTCTCTACCATGGTCGGGTCAAGTCTGTTGCTGACGGTGCGCGCGAGCAAGGACTGAAGTTCTAATTCAAGCGGGCTGATGAACGAGCTCGGCAGCGAGGATGGAGTTACGAATGGATAACAGTAGTCGCGGATCTCGACGGGGAGCAGAACCTTCTACTCCCGAGTTCGACGAGCGAATCGTTCAGATCAACCGCGTTTCGAAGGTTGTCAAAGGCGGTCGCCGTTTCGCGTTCGGCAGCATTGTTGTGGTTGGTGACAATCATGGTCGTGTTGGCGTCGGCATCGGCAAGGCCCGCGAGGTTGCTGATTCGATCCGAAAGGGTTCGGAGCAGGCCAAAAAAAGCATGATCACAGTTCCGCTCGATGGCACCACGATTCCGCACGAGGTAACTGAGAGCTTTGGAGCGTCGACCGTGCTCCTCAAACCGGCCGCTCCTGGAACCGGAGTGATTGCCGGTGGCGCCGTCCGGGCCGTGCTCGAGGCTGCCGGTGTGCGGGATGTCCTGACCAAGTCACTTGGCAGCAACAATCCCGTCAATGTCGCACGGGCGACGATGGTGGCGCTTGAGGCTCTTGAGCCTGCGGAAGCCATTGCTCGCAGACGTGGCAAGATGGGTCTGGTCCGGCGCGCAGCCAATGTCGATCCTGCGGTAGCGGCGGCCATGCACAAGGAAATGAGCACAGCCGCCAGCGCGGCTGCAATCGAGAGTGAGAGCTAGATATGGCGAAGAAAACCGCAGCGCCCGAAGCTGGTCGGATGAAAGTCACCCTGGTCCGAAGCCTGATAGGACGGCCGAAAGACCAGGCGGCGACCGTTCAGACGCTTGGGCTCAGGAAGATCAACCAGAGTGTCATCATTCGGGATAGTGACTCCTCTAGAGGTTTGGTCAATAAGGTGAAGCACCTCGTGACCGTGGAAGAACTGAGCGCCTAGACCTCGCGGTTTGGATGCGCTTACGAACGTTAAGGAAAGCAGGCCAGGAATGCCACTTAATCTTACAGATTTGAAGCCGAGCGAAGGCTCCAATACCCGCAAGAAGCGTATCGGGCGCGGAATTGGTTCCGGAAAAGGGAAAACGGCCGGTAAAGGCCACAAGGGCCAGAAGGCACGATCGGGCCCCGGAGTGCGTATCGGGTTCGAAGGCGGACAGCTGCCGATCATGAAACGGATGCCATACAAGCGCGGCTTCACGAACATCTTCGCCACCCCATGGGAAATCGTCAATCTTTCGGCGATCGAAGAACGTGATCTCACTGGTTCGGTTACGCCCGAGATTTTGGCGGCTCATGGATTGATCCGGGGAGTCGAGTATCCGGTAAAAGTGCTCGCGAACGGCGAATTGAGCCGCAGCGTTACCGTGGAAGCGCACGCGTTCTCGGGCGCGGCCAAAGAGCAAATCGAAAAAGCCGGTGGAACCGTGGTGGTCCTGGAACGTGATGACCGTTGGGTCGAAGCGCGACCTCGCTCTCGCAAGATGGCTATCAATCGCGATCTGAAGATGGCGCGATTGGGCAAGGTTGGTGGTATTGAATCGAAGCGTGATCCAGTAACGAATTAGTGAGGCCAGTCCATGTTTGAGGCCGCAACAAGAGCGTTCACGATTCCCGATATTCGGCGGAAGATTCTCTTCACGCTGGGTATTCTGGTTATTTTCCGGGTGATCGCCAGCATTCCGGTGCCCGGTGTGAATCGTGATGAGTTGCAGACGTATATTGAGGGTAACCAGCTGTTGGGGATGTTCAACATCTTTTCAGGTGGTGGCCTGATGAACTTCTCTATTGTTGCTCTCGGGGTCTATCCCTATGTCACCGCGTCGATCATCATGCAGCTGATGACTCCGGTGATCCCGCGGCTCAATGAGTTGTCCAACGAAGGGCAACAAGGGCGGAACAAGATCAACCAATACACTCACTGGTTGATGGTGCCGTTGGCGTTCTTGCAGGGATATGGCCAGGCTCTCCTCTTTTCGCGGACGTCGGTCGGCGGTGTGCCGTTGCTCGAAGGTTTCGGTCTTTTCGACCGGGACACCTTCTTGTCCAGTTTGGCCCTGCTGATTACGATGACGGCCGGAACGGTCTTGCTGGTGTGGATGGGTGAATTAATCACCGAGTATGGGATTGGCAACGGTATTTCGATCATCATCTTTGGCGGTATTGTGGCCAGTTTGCCAGCGGCGCTCTCGTCGTTGCTGACCGGAGGCACACTTTCCGAGAACGTCATCGGTACCGTCATCTTCGCCCTGCTCGCGCTGGGCACCATCATGGGCATTGTGTTTGTCAACGAAGGGCAACGCCGAATCCCGGTGCACTATGCGAAGCGGATCCGGGGTGGTCGGCAGTACGGTGGCAACACCAGCTTCATTCCGCTCAAGGTGAATGCTGCGGGCATGATCCCGCTCATCTTTGCGGTCAGCATCATGGTCATGCCGGGGTTGATCGCGAACTTCCTGGCCAGTTCCAATCGTGACTGGGTACGGGATTTAGGCGGCGAGATGCAACAGTTGTTCAGTCCGTCGAATCTGCCGTATCAGATCGTGTATTTCCTGCTGGTCGTCGCGTTTACGTACTTCTATACGATGGTTGTGTACTACCAACAGAAGATTCCTGAAAATCTCCAACGTCAGGGTGCGTTCATCCCTGGTGTTCGGCCAGGGAAGGCGACTGCGGAATATCTGCAGCGCGTGATCAAGCGGATCACCATCGTTGGCGCGCTCTTCCTCGGTACGATCGCGATCCTGCCGTACATCGCGTCTACGATTACCGGTATCGACAATCTACTCATCAGCGCGACTTCGATCCTTATTGTCGTCGGTGTGGCGGTCGATACGATGCGGCAGCTCGAAGCACAACTGGCGATGAGGAATTACGAGGGCTTTATCGGGTAACAACCGAGCAAAGCCTTGGCGGGAGTACCTCGGCGTATACATGAATGTCATTCTCATCGGACCGCAGGGGTCCGGAAAAGGAACCCAGGCTGACCTGATCGCTGAGCGAATGGGACTGGTCAAGATTTCGACTGGTGATCTCTTCCGCTCTGAGATCAAAGCCTCAACTGAAATCGGCAAGCAAGTCCAAACCATTCTCGAACGGGGTGAACTCGTACCGGATGAAACAACCCTGAGCATCGTCGAAGAGCGACTCGACCAGATTCAAGCTGACGGCAAAGCGGGTGCTGTTTTTGACGGGTTTCCCCGCACCAAAGGGCAAGCCGAAGGTCTGGACCACGCACTGCGAGCGCGAAATCAGCAGGTCGACAACGTCATCGAGCTGCGTCTTGCGGAAATCGTGCTCATTCATCGGCTGTCTGGACGTCGCGTCTGCAGCGAGTGTGGTCGTGGGTATCATCTCGAATCCCATCCGCCTGCGGTCCCCGGTGTCTGCGACCATTGTGGCGGCAGTCTGACTCAGCGTTCAGACGATACTGCAGAATCCATCCATCGACGTTTGGCCTTGTATGCGGAGCTAACCGCTCCACTTCTCGATTACTACCGTCACCGCGGGATCGTTGAACTTGTCGATGCTGATCAGTCCGTCGACGACGTGGCACGAGACATCGCTGGCATCCTGATGCCGGTCGGCGCAGAAGGAACCACTGCCTGATGGCAATCACGATCAAGAACGAGCGCGAGATTGGCCTGATGACTGAGGCTGGACTTGTGGTTTCCGAGATTCATCGTCGCATTCAAGGGTCCATCGCGGCCGGCATCACCACGCAGGATCTTGATGATATTGCTCGCGATACCATCGCTGAATATGGCGCCGTGTCTTCCTTTCTCGGTCACCTTGGCTTCACCGGCCGGATTTGTGCATCGATCAATCAGGAAATCGTGCATGGCATCCCCGGCAAGCGGGTTTTGCATGACGGTGACATCATCTCCGTTGATGTCGGCGCTTCGGTTGGCGGTTACCACGGCGATTCCGCTTGGACCTACCCGGTCGGATCGATTTCAGAGGAGGCGCAGGCGCTTCTCGACGTCACCGAGCGTTCCTTGTATGCCGGTATCGCCGCGGCGCAGCCCGGCAACCGTCTTGGAGCCATCGGCGAAGCGGTTGAGACGTTGGTAACCAGTGAAGGCTATGGGATGGTGCGTGAGTACGGTGGCCATGGCATCGGGCGAGATATGTGGGAAGAACCGCACGTTCCGAACCACGGGCGGGCGAACCACGGAGTCGTGCTGCGACCAGGAATGACGATAGCGATCGAGCCGATGGTCAATGTCGGCGGTGATGAGACCCGCGTTCTGGCTGACGGATGGACCGTCGAAACGGCCGATGGCTCCCTCTCCGCTCACTTTGAACACACCGTTTTGATTGGGGCTGACGGTCCAGTCATCCTGACTCCGAGAGCGATTGGTGTGGTATGATTTCCAGTCTTGCGTGCGCTTCGGCGCGGGCATGACTGTGTGCGCGTTCCGGGGGCGACATGGTGGACAACTCCGGAAGGCTGAAGCAGGGAGTAATAGCGAATGAAAGTTAAGGCGTCCGTTACACGGCGATGTGATAAGTGCCGGATCATCCGGCGGCACGGTGTGGTCCGGGTTATTTGTACGAACCCACGGCATAAGCAACGACAGGGCTAGTGGTAAACCGGCCAGTTCGGGCAGTAATGTAGAGGCAAGCAACCAATGGCAAGAATCGCGGGTGTAGATCTTCCAAGAGAAAAGCGGGTTGTCGCGGCGCTTCCGTATATCTACGGAATTGGCTGGCCAACCAGCGAGGTTCTTCTCGAGCGGACTGGCATCAGTCAGGACACGCGAGTCAAGGATCTGACCGAAGATGAAGTCAACCAACTGCGTGAAATTATCGAGAAAGAAATGCGGGTCGAGGGCGATTTGCGCCGGGAAACCTCGCTGAATATCAAGCGATTGATGGATATTGGGTGTTATCGCGGTCTTCGCCACCGGCGAGGAATGCCGGTGCGCGGACAACGCACCCGGACCAACGCGCGTACGCGCCGTGGCCCTCGTCGCGGAGTCGGTATCCGCAAGAAGTAGGTAGATGACAGCGATCGGGTTTTTGCCGAATTGCTGATCGTTAAGGAGTAGACGATCTAATGTCGGAACGACGTCGCGCCGGTGGCGCTAAATCGAAAACACGTGTTCGAAGGCGAGATCGAAAGAACATTCCTCGCGGGCGAGCCTATATTCAGGCGACGTTCAACAACACAATTGTGACGCTGACCGATCCGGTGGGGAATGTGATCTCCTGGTCGAGCGCTGGCGCAAATGGTTTCAAAGGCTCGCGCAAGAGCACGCCGTATGCCGCGCAGGTCACGTCTGAGAATGCGGCGCGCAAGTCGATGGAGCATGGTTTGCGCCAGGTCGATGTTTTCGTCAAGGGGCCAGGATCTGGCCGTGAGATGGCCATCCGTGCGCTGCAATCTGCCGGTTTGCAGGTCATTTCGATTACCGACACGACACCGATTCCACATAATGGATGCCGGCCGCCCAAGCGCCGCCGTGTTTAGGAAGGGTTCTACACTGTAATGGCACGGTATACAGGTCCGGTGTGTCGGCTTTGCCGACGAGAAGGCACCAAACTCTATCTGAAGGGCTCGCGCTGCAATGGCCCGAACTGTCCGATCGTCAAGAAATCGCCAGCTAAGAACTATCCACCAGGGCAGCATGGCCAACGTCGAACGCGGCGCCCGTCGGAGTTCGGTTTGCAGCTCCGGGAAAAGCAGCGGGTTCGTCGATACTACGGTATTCTCGAAACGCAGTTCCGGAAGGTTTACAAAGAAGCCGAGCGCCGAGGTGGTGTCACGGGCGACAACTTGCTTCAGCTCTTGGAAACTCGTCTCGACAATGCTGTCTATCGTGCCGGTTTTGCAGAATCCCGGCAGCACGCGCGGCAGCTGGTTCGCCATGGTCATTTCATGGTCAATGGTCGCAAGACGAATGTTCCTTCCTTCAGCGTTCGACCGGGTGATGTGATTTCGGTTCGACCTGAGAGTCGACGCCGCACGTATTTTGATGGCCTGAACGAAGTGGTTTCCAGCCGACAGGCACCGGATTGGATGCTGACCAATGCATCCGACTACAGCACCAAGGTGCTGAGTCTGCCGACCCGGGATCAGATGGAAATCCCACAGTTCAACGAATCGCTTATTGTCGAGTTTTACAGCCGCTAGTTGTCGGTCCGGTGCTTGTACTGGTCTGATGGTGGTGACTGGCTGTCCTGTGGCATGGTCGCCGGACTCTTTTTGAGGAGGTTCTTTCGTTGTCTGAGAGACCCGAGTTAACAATCGAAACTGTGGCCGAGGGCCTCAACTATGGGCGCTATCGTGCCGAACCACTTGAACCGGGTTACGGAACGACGATGGGGAATTCGCTGCGGCGGATCCTCCTCCGCTCGCTCGAGGGTGTCGCGATCTCTCGCGTTCGAATCGACAGCGTCTGGCACGAGTTCTCGACCATCGAGGGCGTTCGCGAGGACGTTACCGAACTGGTCCTGAATCTCAAGCGCGTTCGTCTTCGCCGGGCGCTTGAGATCAATGGTGATGTCCGCGGACACCTGTATGCTCGTGGCAGTGCCACTGGCGAAAAGGTCGTGACGGCGGGCGATGTCGCCTGGCCGACTGAAGTGGACGTGATTAATCCGGATCAGCCAATCGCGACACTGACGTCTCCGGACGCGGTGATCGACATGGACATATGGGTCAACCAGGGCCGTGGCTATCGACCTGCCGAAAGCCAGGAGACCTATTCTCTTGGTGAGATTCCGATCGATGCGATCTACACTCCGGTGCAGAAGGTCAACTACGTCGTCGAGCACACGCGCGTTGGACAGATGACTGACTTTGACAGCCTGATTCTGGAGATCCTGACCGACGGCACCATTGAGCCGGACGACGCCCTGTCCGAAGCCGCCGAGATTTTAATGACGCACGCTCAGGTTTTCGCTGGCGTCAACAGTGATGAAGTTCCAGGCCAGAGCGCGAAAGAATCGTCGATTCCGGAAGAAGTCCGCGCGCGACAGCTTGTCGATCTTGGTCTCTCTCCTCGTGTTCTCAATGCGCTCCGGAGTCGTGGAATCGAAACGGTTGGTGATGTGCTGGAACTCGAAGAAGACCAGTTGATGACCATCCGGAACTTTGGCCCACGATCCCTCAAAGAATTGAAGCAAGCTTTCGACGAAAACGGCATCGTGGCTGACTCCGGTCCGCTGGCGGCGCTTGGCGACGACATCGAAGGTGATGACAGTGACGATTTGGCCGAAGCCATCATGGCTGTCGGATCTGACGAGTTCGATCAGAATCTGGACGAGGAGTAATTCCCGATGAGACATCGGAAACAGGGTAGAAAGTTCGGACGAAATCCAGCTCAACGCCGGGCGCTTTATCGGCAGCTGGCGATCTCGATGATTCTGCACGAGCGCATTTCGACGACCGAGGCGAAAGCGAAATCGCTTCGTCCCGAGATCGAAAAACTTGTGACGATTGCCCGCGATGATACGGCCGCTCATCGGCGCCTGATCATGAGCAAGATCGACAACCCGGTGGCGACACAAAGGTTGTTCGAGGTCATCGCACCTCGATTCGAGTCAACTCCGGGTGGCTACACCCGCATTTCGAAACTGGAGCCGCGCAAGGGTGACGCTGCACCCATGGCGCTGATCGAGTTTGTCGAGTAAGCGATCATACGAGCGGGCGACGTCGATCATCGCATTGACAGTTGCCTACGATGGTCGGGCATTCCTTGGGTCACAGCGACAAGGTGATGCCCGGACGGTACAGGCCGAACTGGAACGAGCGGTCGAGGAGGTTTTCGGACAGACAATCCCAGTCTACCTGGCGGGACGTACCGATCGGGGAGTCCATGCAGCCGGGCAGGTTGCGAGTTTCGCCCTGAACAAGCAGCGCCCCGGAGTCGATCAGATCGCCACGGCGATAAACATGAAACTCGATTGGGACATCAGTGTGCTACGGGCGGAGCGAAAGCCGGTTGGGTTTCATGCTCGACACTCCGCCACGAAGCGAGAGTACCGGTACCGGATCTGGTCAGGTGTGCGGAATCCGCTTTGCGATGGATTCGTCTGGACGATTCGAAGCCCACTCGATCTGGTCGAGATGCGGCGGGCGGCTGAAGTGCTGAAAGGTCAGCACGATTACGCAAGTTTCTCGAGTGGAGGAACAGGGGTTCCATGGGCCAGGGAGCGCGCGGAGGCGAAGTCGACGGTCAGAACAGTTCAGACGATCGACATCACTGAGCAACCGAACTGGTGGGGCGTTTCGGAAGAAGAAGGAAAACTGCTAGAGGTTAAGATCGAGGCAAATGGGTTTTTGCCAAGAATGGTAAGAGGTATTGTCGGGTCCTTAGTTGGAGTGGGTCGCGGTTCGCTGACCGTAGCGGAAGTCCAGAAGATGTTGGATGCCAGCGATCGCAGAAAAGGCCCGGAAAATGCACCGCCCGGGGGATTGATACTCTGGCGAGTCGAGTACGATAGCGAACAGGAACGTTCACACGAACGTTTCGAGTATTCAGGAGCAGAATGATGGAACGGCGCACGTGGTCGCCAAGACCGAAAGACATCGATCGTCAGTGGTATGTGGTAGATGCCGAGGGCAAGACGCTCGGTCGACTGGCTACCGTGATCGCCAGCACGCTGCGCGGCAAAACTAAGCCGACCTATGCTCCGCATATGGACATGGGCGACTATGTGATCGTGCTCAACGCTGAGAAGATCGCCGTGACGGGTAACAAAGAACGGGAGAAACTCTATTCCCGGCACTCCGGCTATCCAGGCGGGTTGACGCAGATTGCACTGCGCGATATGCGCGTCAAGCATCCAGAGCGCATTATCAAGTACGCAGTCAAGGGCATGCTGCCCAAGAATGCGCTTGGCGAAGAGCAGCTGCGCAAACTCAAGGTCTATGCCGGAAATGAGCACCCGCACGCGTCGCACAAACCAACGGATTTGAAAGTCTAGTCTCGATCGCCGCGCGCGATTTCTTCAGGAAGGTCAATCGAATGGCAGAAGCCCAGCGATATCTCTACGGAACAGGACGGCGGAAATCCGCGGTCGCTCGTGTTCGCCTCTATCCCGGAACTGGGAATTTCACCGTCAATGGCAAGGAACTTGGCGAGTATTTCGGGGGGCGGACGTTGCACGAACAGCAGATGATGAGTCCGTTTGTCGTCGTCAATGCCACCGGACGCTACGATGTTGTCGTCAAGGTCGTCGGCGGCGGTGTTTCGGGTCAGGCGGGAGCAGTCCGACATGGTATCGCCCGCGCCCTCGCTCGTTCAGAAACCGACGAATTCCGGCCAGCACTGAAGAGCGCTGGTCTGTTGACCCGGGACGCTCGGGTCAAGGAACGGAAAAAGGTGGGGCTCAAGCGAGCTCGCAAGGCGCCTCAGTACACGAAGCGCTAATTTCCAGATATCAGCAGCTCAGCAGCAATGGACGAGCGGGCGGGTCGAAAGACCGGCCCGCTTTTTCCGTTCCTTGGAACCTGGACGTTTAGCGAGTGTCCTGGGAGGCTTCGAAACTCAGTGGCTGCCCGCTGCCGCCGAGCGGATCGGCGAAGCGACGTTCGACCCCGTTGGCGGCATCGCGACAAGCAGCTTCGAGCGCGTGCGCATTGCGCCAATGCCACCACGGTAACGGCGCTACCAGTGAGAACTGCCCGCGATAACCGAGTTCGGCACAGGTCGCGATAGTCCGGTGAGTCAGCGATGCCCGGAAGCGACCGTCAAAGGTAGCGGTCGGGTAGGTCAAGCGGATTTGGGCAATGGACTGGAAGATACGGTAGACCGACGCTTCCGCTTCCCAGAGCCAGTCGAGTTCTCGACTCAGATCGAGCGCGAGATCGATGTCCCATTCGGAGACCTGAAGCCGAAGATTGGCCACGTGGGCCAGATGGGCACGGGTGCTTTCGATATGATAGGGGCGAACGGCCAGCGTGATTCGATGCAGCTCGCCGAAGCGATGCCTCATGCGAATTCCCGTCTCAAGCTGAATGGTGGCGGCGTTGGCGAGACGCCGAACTGGCAAATCGATGACCAAACGCACCGGCGGGTCATCCTTTCCTCGTGCAGCCAGCAAATCCACCACCCGAGTTGGCAGTTCGCGTTCGAGATTGGCGGGAAACCAGATCGAGCGGATGGGGCTTGGTTCGTCCCCGTGATGTGATTTCCAACGCTGGAACTGGTAGCGGAGCGATTCCGAGAGATCGAGTTCGACGCCAGCAAATGGTTCTCGTTGGCTCACGCCGGTGTAACTCGATGCGGGCATGAGCGGACTGCTGAGCGTGGAAATCAGGAACTCGCGGTCGTTCGGTTCGGATGACGTTTGCTGGAACACCTGTGATCCTGTTCCTGGTGAGACGTCGCCGGAGTCTCCTGTATCTCCTTTGATTCAGGTTGCCGGACGCTCGCTATGATACCGCCTGCGCGATCGCTGCCTCCACTGCCAATTCAGACGCCACCGCCAATTGCGTGCAAACGGCCGGTTCAGGATGTCCACTGCTCAAACCGGCGGCAAAAAAGAGATCGCCATCGAACAGGGTATGACTCGGTCGAATCGAACGCGCTAAACCGTCATGAGCACTGATTCCACATCGTGTCAGTGTGTCGTGGTCAACGTCAGCATCAACAATGACTACGCCGATCGTCGTGTTCTGGATTGATTCTCCGTCAGGAGAGAGACCAAGCAGCGCTCTCTCGAGGGTGAAGGCGTCAGGTTGCCCGAAAAGACTTGTCGGCGCTCCGGCCGCATTGACGACGACCACAGCAGTAACGGCGCCTGATGTTGTCGCAACGGTCGCTATTCCAAGGCCGGCCCGTCGGATGAGATCGGATCCCCAGAGTTTCCGCACGGTGGCACCCGTGCCTGCCCCTGATCGCCCGTGGACCGCCTGTATGAGCGGGAGCGCCGATTCGCATGCCTGATAGCCCGATTCCCGATTTGGCGCTGTTGCATCTCCGATGGTGAGATCGTAAATCACCGCTGCTGGAACGATCGGTACTGGACCGGCCGGGGTCGGAAATCCGCGATCATGCTCCGCCAGCCAGGCAACGACCCCATCGGCGGCCGCGAGCCCGAACGCGCTTCCTCCGGTCAGCAATATCGCGTCAGCGGCGCGAACCTGCGCTCCGACGTGCAGGAGATCCGTCTCTCGCGTTCCTGGAGCTCCGCCACGAACGTCGACCACTGCGGAAACTCTTTCTGAAAAGAGCACCACGGTGCAGCCCGTCAGCGCTGATTCGTCGGTCCAATGTCCAATCGAAACAGAAACCGGCGGCGGGACTGGTTCATGGGCGGTCGGGATCGTCATTTCACTCAACCACGACAGTCAAACCTGGTTTCGCTAGCAAAACAGGCCCCGTATACGTGGTTCGCGCCGCAACGAGATACGGCTCGGTACCGAACTCTGCCCACGAGTGCGTCAAGAGAAGCTGTCCGACTCCCGACTCGCTGGCAAGCTGACCGGCTTCGGAGGCGGTGAGATGCAGACGTGGAGAACCCTCTTCCTGCTTTGTGACAAAGGTCGCCTCGCAAACCAGTGCATCGACCCCGGAAAAAAACGATACCAGTGCTTTGCACGGTCCGGTGTCGGCGCTGTAGCCAATGCTCTTGCCAGATTCGGTGCTTACGCGAACTGCCCAGGTCGGGATGTAATGGATTGTCGCCTCGAAACCGATGCGAAAATCTCCGGCATTGATCTCCGCTGATGGATTGAATTCACTAATCTCGAAACAGGATGCGAAGAATGGATCGTCGTTTGTTCCGGTCGAGAGTGCCGTTCCGATCGCTTCGAGATGGTTCTTGCCACCGGGAGGCAGCAGGAGAGGAACCTTTCGATCAATCTTCTGCGGATTGTAGGCAAGAGAGTATCGGAGGGCGGCGAGATCGAGATAGTGATCGACATGCATGTGGGTAATGATCACCGCGTCGATCGTGCGGAAATCGGCGTGTTTTCGTAGTTCGAGGAGTGTCCCCGGTCCGAGATCGACGACGAGATTGGTGCTCGGGCTTGAAAAGAGATAGCCCGAACAACCTTGGCCCGGGTTGCCACCAGCGGCGCTTCCTCCGAGCACGGTTACCTTCATCGTCGCACCTCGCTCGTCTCGGGGAGTAACCCCTCCAGATGGGTGATGCTGTTGAAGAACTCGAGTCGCGCTCCGCTGGGAGTCATCTGCACCCCGGATATGCCGCAGTTAGTCAAGCCGTAGGCTTTCCAATCCTCAGCCGAGACGTTCCGCAATGGCGCGAGATAGCGACCGAGGATGCCGTTATGAGCGACGATCGCGACGCACCTTCCGTCGAACGAGGTGGTGATTCGTTCGAACGCGGAGGTGACTCGCACCTGAATCTCCAGGCGCGATTCACCATTTGGCCAGCGCAGATCGCCGCTGTGAGGATCGAGCGAGCGAGCGGCGAGATCGGGATAGCGCGCCATTACCTCAGCCAACGTATGTCCTTCAAGATCGCCGAAGTCCATTTCCTGGAGATCGGGTTCGATATCGATTGGTAAACCGAACCGGGCAGCGATCTGGGACGCAGTTTCGTGGGCCCGTTTGAGGGGGCTGCTCACGATCGCGTCGAGCTGAAACTCTTCGTGGACCCGTTTCCCCATTGCAGCCGCTTGCAACCGACCAAGATCGGAAAGAGGCAGATCAGTGCGCCCATGCAGGAGCTGTCCCGCATTACCCTGGGTTTGTCCATGTCGAATAAGAAGCATCTTCATACGTGTGATTCACTCGCCGGGTATTGAAGCAGTGTCAGATTCGAAAGGGGACGCTGTCCGAAAAAAGTGGCAGTGATATGAAATAGGACACGCTCCACAACGTGGAGAGCGAGCCTTGCAAACCTGCCGACCGTGCTCTATCAGGTTCATGTGAAAGGAATAGCTGTCGTCGCGCGTGCCATCCAATCCGACCTCAAGTATCCCATGGGCTTGGTCGGCGGATGTTCCCGTTGGGATCATGCCGGTCCGTAACGCAACGCGGTGCACGTGGGTATCGACTGGCATCGCCGGCATCCCAAGACTGAACAGGATCACGCAGGAGGCGGTTTTCGGGCCGACCCCTGGGATTTGGCAGAGCTGCCTGCGGGCAGTCTCGACCGAGAGTCCGCGAAAAGCGTCCCAATTGTTCCCAATCGATCCGTCGACAAAATGCAGAGCGTCCTGAATCCGGGCAGCCTTGATGTTGGCCAGACCACCCGTGCGAATCGCGTCCGCGACATCATTCACCGGCGCGGTGAGCACCTCGGGCCAGGTTGGAAAGCGTTGTCGCAGCGATGCATAGGCTGCGGCGGTGTTTGAATCAGAAGTGTGTTGGGAAAGAATCGTGCCGATCAGTTCGGATAGTGGATCTCCATGCGAGTGCCACGGTTTTCGACCGTACTCGGCATCGAGAGCCGAAGCGATCGACTGGATCAACAGGTGCTGCTCTGGATTGGCGTCCAAGGTCGTCATCGCCAACGATTGTACCCGTGCCGGGGAACACCAGAAAACACGTGTGATCACAAAACGAGTAGAACGAGAATAAGGAGTGCACACGTTTGGGCTCTCGAAGAGGGGACCTTTTGTTGCGCTTTTTTCAGATTTGCCGAACTATCATGGAGGTGACGGCGGATGCGATGTTCAAAGAATCAACGGAGACGACCATCATGCGCAAACTGTTCCTCGGAGCCACCTGGCTTGCCTTCCTTGTTTTCCTCACACTGACTCCCTCAGTACGGGCGCAGGAGAACGACAACGGTAGCTCCTCGTTCACGCTGCAGGTCGACGAACCGGTCACTATTGCCGCTGGCGAGAGCTCCGATAACGTCGTCGTCATCAGCGGAGATGCCACGATCGAAGGTTCAGTGGAGGAGACCCTTGTGGTCATTCAGGGCGTCGCCACTGTGAACGGTCGTGTGGGCGGCGACATCCTCGTGATTGACGGAACGCTCGATCTCGGCCCAACCGCTCAGGTCAACAATCTCACGCTGTTCTCAAGTGATCTCGTCCGGGCGGACGGAGCCGTGGTCAGTGGAGAAATTAACGAAAGCTTCGTCGATTTCTCGCTCGGGTTCAGCCTCGTCGGTCTGCTGGCGCTATGGTGGGCCGGAGTCGGCCTGGTCACCGTCCTTGCTGGCGTGGTGTTTGCCTGGCTTGGACGCGACCAGCTCTATGGAACGGTGCAGGTGCTGCGGACTCGTTTCGTCCCGAGCCTCGTCACGGCTTTGTTGCTGTGGATCGTGCTGCCAATCGCGGCGGCCTTCTTATTGATCACCGTTGTCGGCATCCCATTGAGTTTGACCGTGTTTGGACTGCTTCTTCCCCTGCTCATGTTGATCGGGTTTGGTGTGATGGGTGCGTGGATCGGCTCGTATATCCTGAAACCCGACACCACCAATCGTGGAATTGGGAGCACGGCCATCGGAGTACTGATCCTGATTGTGATTTCAATCATCCCATTCGTGATCATTTTCGTCGGACTCGCCGCCATGCTCGGTTCTGGAGGGTTTGTTTACCGCGCAGTGACCCGCGCCGGTGGCGAAGACTCACGTCCGTCTGCTCTTTCTGATCAAACAGTTGGACAACTGACCTAACCCAAGAGGCCTGAACAGTTCGGTTCCAGAACTCGTGTTTCTCTGAATCGGCGCCGCGTGCAACGGGTTTTCGACCTGCTTTCAGGTGTTTGCTGGAGCCCGGTCAGCACACTCCGTTGACGGCTCCTTCGATTGCGCCTATTCTTTTGGTTCGTGGCCAGTAGTGGAAGGAGCCGCGTTGTCTTGTCCTGAAACAATTGAACATTTGGTCCAAACCTCCTGGCGTTGCTCGCCGAGAGGTGTTTTTTTGCCAGCCAGTTTCAGCAGGAACGGATAGCGCCATGTCCTCAACCCGCACACTGTTCAAGAACGCATCCATCGTCGATCCTGCTTCCGGATTCGAAGGAAGGGCCAGCCTGCTCGTTGAGGATGGAGTCATCGCCGGGATTGGCTCTGGATTCACAGAGCTTGGCGCCGTCGTCGTCGATTGCAGCGGTTTGGTTCTTGCCCCCGGTCTAGTCGATCTCCACGCCCACCTCCGAACACCTGGTTTCGAGTACAAGGAAGACATCGCGACCGGCACAGCTGCCGCCGCCGCCGGCGGATTCACGACTGTCTGCTGCATGCCCAACACAAACCCTTGCCTCGACGACGTCGAGAATGTTCAGTCCCTGCAAGCCATCATCGATCGTGATGCCCAGGTTCGTGTCCGCATTATCGCGGCCATATCCGAGGAGCGCGAGGGATTGGTTCCGGTCGACTACGCCGCTCTCGCGAGCGCAGGGGTGGTTGCGTTTTCTGATGATGGGGTGTCCACGCTTGATGCCACCGTGATGATAGCCGCGCTGGAAGCGTCTCGAGACCTCGGTCTGCCGATTATGGTCCATTGCGAGGACCCCTCGATGGCCAGCGGCAGCATGAACGAAGGAGTGGTGTCGGCGGCACTCGGATTGACCGGGATTCCAGCGGTGGCCGAGGAGGTTTTTCTCTCGAGAGACATTGCGCTTGCGGAATTGACGCGAGGATGGCTCTATGCCCTTCACGTCAGCACACCCGCTGGCGCGGAACTGATTCGGCGCGCAGTTACCAAAGGCATCCGCGTCACCGGGGAAGCCATGCCGCATCACCTGCTCATGTCCGACGAATGGGTGGCTGGGTCGCGGACATTCCACAACGTCGCGGAACCGGCTGGCCCCGCTGCTGTGTCTGTCGATCCGATGACCAAGGTCAATCCACCACTTCGAACACCTGCGGACTCTGCTGGTCTGCTGGAGGCTGTCAAGAGCGGGGTGTTCGACGTGATCGCCACCGATCACGCGCCACATTCACTCTCCGAAAAAGAACCCGGGACCTTCGAAACCGCAGCAATGGGCATGAGTGGTTTCGAATTCGCCTTGCCGATGATGCTCTCGATTGTCCGGGCCGGACATCTGCCTCTTTTCCGTGTGATCGAACTGATGAGTTCTCGTCCGGCAGCATTGTTCGGTTTCGATGGCGGATCGTTGCTGCCGGGCCGCCCGGCGGATATTGTCGTTTTCGATCCAGCTGAGTCGTGGACCGTTACGGCCGACACTTTGCAAACCAAGAGTCCGAATACGCCCTTGCTTGGTATGACGTTGACCGGTCGAGTCGTGGCAACCTATGTCGATGGAGAGGAGCGCTTCGCGCGATGGTCTTGATCGAGAAGCGGAGCATTCGATGAATCAACAGTATCAACCCGCCTGGGATGCCGCGCTGGCGCTTGCCGATGGCACGATTTTCCGGGGCACCGGGTTCGGCGCGTTGACTGACGCAACCGGCGAAGCGGTTTTCACAACCACCATGACCGGCTATCAGGAGGTCTGTACCGATCCGTCATTTCGGCGGCAGATTGTTTGCATGACCTATCCCCTGATCGGGAACTACGGGGTCAATGCCGACGATGATGAGTCGCGGAACGCCTGGATCTCCGGTTTGATCGTCCGCGAGCAGTGCGAATCGCCAAGCAACTGGCGTTCGCTCGGATCACTCAGTGCTTATCTGGCGGAGCGCAATATTCCCGCAATCTCCGGAATCGATACGCGTGCGCTCACCCGCCATATCCGAGACGCTGGCGACATGCGCGCCGCGCTCATCCGCGACGCGAAGGGCATGTCCGATGAAGAGATGGTCGCCTTGGCCCAAGCTGCGCCCCTTCCGGGCGAAACGGATTCGGTCGGCGAAGTGACGGAAGATCGAATCATCCGGTTCGGCGATAACGGCTCGCCGCACATCGTGGTGATCGACTGTGGAGTCAAACAAAACATCATCCAATCGCTAATCGACCGGGGAGCCCGGGTTACCGTCGTTCCTTACGGGACTCCCTACGCTGACGTTGTTGCACTTGGGCCCGATGGGCTGATCGTTTCGCCAGGACCGGGAGATCCAGCCAATCTCGACGACGGTCTCGATGTCGTGCGCGCCGCTCTCGCTGACCAGATACCTTATTTCGGCATCTGTCTTGGCCATCAGTTGCTGGCGCGGGCCATCGGCGCAGAGACGGGCAAACTCAAGTTCGGTCACCGTGGTGGCAATCACTCGGTCATCGATGTGCGCAGCGGCGCGGTTTCGATCACCTCCCAGAATCATGGCTTCTATGTGGACCCTGCTACCCTGCCGTCGGAAGGACCCTGGAAGGTGGCGATGGTCAATCTGAACGATGAATCGGTGGAAGGTCTTTACCACGAAAACCTGCCGGTGATCTCGGTGCAATTCCATCCTGAAGCCTCACCAGGTCCTTGGGATTCTGGAAATTTGTTCGATGAATTCCTTCGCCTAGTCCAGGGAGCAGCGCCCGCGTGATCAGTTCTGACCCGTCCCCGATTCGCAGCGTGCTGGTGCTTGGTTCTGGTCCAATCGTGATTGGCCAAGCTGCGGAGTTTGATTACGCCGGAACCCAGGCCTGTCGCGCGCTTCGAGAGGAAGGCATCCGCACGATCCTCGTCAATTCGAATCCAGCCACGATCATGACCGATGAGGATGTCGCCGACGCCGTCTATATCGAACCCCTGACCCCGGATGTCGTCCGTCGGGTCATCCAGCGCGAACGACCCGATGGGCTGTTGCCAACACTTGGTGGCCAAACAGCGTTGAACCTGGCCGTCAAAGTCGCGGAGATGGGGATCCTCGAGGAGTATGGGGTGCGGATGCTCGGCACCCAGATCGATTCGATTCAGCAAGCCGAGGACCGCGCGCTTTTCAAGCAACTCCTTCTCGACATCGACGAACCGGTGGTGGACAGCGCGATCGTCGAATCACTCGAAGAAGCCCATGAATTCGCCACGAAAGTGCCTTTGCCGTTGGTCATCCGCCCAGCCTACACACTTGGCGGGACCGGGGGCGGGATCGCCGAAACCTGGGACGAACTCAACCGCATCGCGGCGGCGGGTTTGAACGCCAGCCCGATCCACCAGGTCCTGATCGAGCGGTCGCTGGCTGGATGGAAAGAAATCGAATACGAAGTGATGCGGGACAGCAACGACACCTGCATCACCATCTGCAACATGGAAAACTTCGATCCGATGGGAGTCCATACCGGCGACTCAATCGTCGTGGCGCCATCGCAAACGCTCTCCGACTATGAATACCAGATGCTGCGGTCGTCCGCGCTCAAGATCATCCGTGCGTTGCGAATCGAAGGCGGATGCAACATCCAATACGCGCTCGATCCGAACTCATTCGCCTATTCGGTGATCGAGGTCAATCCACGGGTCAGTCGGTCGTCGGCGCTGGCGTCGAAAGCAACGGGGTATCCGATTGCGCGAATGGCGGCCAAGATCGCAATCGGTAAACGACTCGACGAACTGACGAACGCCGTGACCGGCAAAACCACAGCTGCATTCGAACCGGCTCTCGATTATGTGGTGACCAAAATCCCACGCTGGCCCTTCGACAAGTTCCCACGCGCTGACCGCACGATTGGCACGCAGATGAAAGCCACTGGTGAGGTCATGGCGATCGATCGATCGTTCGAGGGGTCGCTGCAGAAAGCCGTCCGCTCGCTAGAGACAACTGCGAAAGACCTCCTCTGGGAGGACCCGAGCTGGTCGCCCGAGAGTCTTGAGGTCCTTATCCGCAAGCCCAACGACGTCCGCCTCTGGGCATTGATGGCGGCGTTACGCCAAGGTGTGACGGTCGACACCCTGCATGAATGGAGCCGGATCGACCGCTGGTTCCTGGACAAACTCGCTGGCATCTACGCGCTCGAACAGGAACTCGCGACTGCTGCTGCCGACCCTGCCGTTCTGTGGCAAGCGAAGCGGGCAGGCTTCTCTGACCGCCAGATTGGGTTGCTCTCGGCGACTCCTGAAGCGGCGATTCGTCAGCACCGGGAATCCCTGCAGATGTTCCCCGTCTACAAGATGGTCGACACGTGCGCGGGCGAGTTTGCCTCGGCGACGCCTTACTATTATTCGACCTATGAACTGGAGGACGAAGCGCCGCCAATCGAAGGCGAGAGAGCCTTGGTGATCGGCTCTGGCCCGATTCGCATTGGGCAAGGGATCGAGTTCGACTACTGCTCGGTGCATGCCTCCCGCGCACTCCATGAAGCCGGTGTCGCTTCGATCATGGTCAACTCGAATCCAGAAACGGTTTCGACTGACTTCGATGCCTCGGACCGGCTTTATTTCGAACCGCTCGACGCGGAGAGCGTGGCCGAGATTCTCAGGCATGAAACTCGCGAAGGCGATACCCCTCCAGTCATCGTTCAGTTTGGCGGTCAGACTGCGATCAACCTTGCAGCGCCACTGCAAGCGCGGAAGACAGAGATTCTCGGTTCTTCGCTCGATTCGATCGATCTGGCGGAGGATCGGGAACGTTTCGAAGCCTTCTTGCGCGGACTTGGCATCCCCCAGCCCCATGGCGCAGCGGTCACCTCGCTCGAGGACGCCGAAGACGTCGCCCATCAGATCGGTTATCCGGTCCTTGTTCGGCCGTCCTATGTCCTCGGTGGACGGGCGATGGAAGTGGTCTATGGTCCGGACCAACTCGCCCGCTATATCCGGAACGCGACATCGATGACGCAGGATCATCCAGTCCTGATCGACAAATACTTGCTCGGAAAGGAAGTCGAGGTCGATGCTGTCAGCGACGGCGAGCAGGTGCTGATACCCGGAATCATGGAGCATATCGAACGCGCTGGTGTCCATTCCGGCGACTCGTTCGCGGTCTATCCCGGGATCAATCTTTTTCCAGCCGAGATCGAAACGATCGTCGAGTACACCACCCGGATAGCCAAAGGGTTGAACGCGCGCGGAATGATCAACATCCAGTATGTGATTCATGCTGGTCGCATCTACGTCCTCGAAGTCAATCCGCGTTCCTCGCGGACCATCCCGTTCATCAGCAAGGTGACCGGTGTGCCGATGGTGCAACTGGCGACCAACATCATGCTTGGCAAGAGCCTCGCAGATCAGGGCTATTCAGGGGGTCTTTGGCCAAAGCAGCCACTCATCGCCGTCAAAGCGCCGGTTTTCTCAATGTCGAAACTCCGTGGCGTGGAAGTCAACCTCGGCCCGGAGATGAAATCGACTGGCGAGGTCATGGGAATCGACCGTACCTTCGATCCCGCCTTTTTCAAAGCCCTCGTTGGCGCTGGTCTGGCGCTACCAGCGCGGGGGTCAATCCTCGTTTCGGTCGCGGACGAGGACAAAGGCGAGTCCCTGGAGATGATTGGTAATCTGGTTCGCCAGGGTATCAAGCTCTACGCCACCGAGGGAACTGCGGCGTTGATCGAACGGGCCGGAATGCCAGTCCAGATGGTCACGAAACGGATTGGTCGGGGCAAACCCGATGTCCTCGATGTCATCTTCCAGGGGATCGTCGACGGCGTGATCAATACTCCGGGTCCAGCGGACAAAGAAATTCTCGATGGACTCGAAATCCGCCGTGCAGCTGTCGAACGCGGGATCCCGTGTATAACCTCGATCGACACGGCTCGAGCCCTGGTCTCAGCCATGGGGAACGCGTCCGAGGTCTATAGCGTTCTCCCGATCGACCAATATCGGCAGGATTCACTAGGGTATTGATCGAATCGGACGATCAGAACGTTCGTCCACGTGTAAGGATCCGACGTGACAGATTTCGACGTTATCGCCTTTCTGACGCAGAGTGGCGCGATCAAGGATGGACATTTCCTGCTCGCTTCCGGTCGGCATAGCGATCGCTACATCGAGAAATTCGATATGCTCCGTCAACCGGCGGTGACAACACGTGTCCTCCAAGAGGCGAAGAGGCTAGTGGATCCGCTGCATCCTGACATCGTCGTCGGCCCGACGACGGGCGGTGTGATTCTGGCGTTCGATCTGGCCCGCCAACTAGGGGTTGATGCTGCATACGCCGAGCGTAAGGATGAAGGTGGAGATCAGCGCACATTCAAGCGAGGCACCACCTTTGCCCCGGGCGTAAATGTTGTTGTCATCGACGACATTCTTACTACTGGTGGTTCGATTCGCGAAACGCTGACTGCTCTCGAACCTCATCAAGTGCATGTGTCTGGGATCGTCGTGCTTGTCGATCGGAGTGGAGGCGCGGTGCAGTTTGGCGACATCCCGCTGATTCCGCTGGCTGAAATGGACGTCACAACCTGGTCTTCAGCTGAATGCCCGCTCTGCCTGCAGGGTGAGCCGCTGGTCAAGCCTGGATCGACCAGCGTCGGTTAATCGTGATCACTCGAGCTTGTCGTTGCAAGGGTCGGAAGAACGCCGCTAGTCGCGACCGTCGGCGTGAGCCATCCGAGTCCGGAGCTCTTCCTGGAGTAGAAGGAGATCTTCGAGACGCTGGTCGATCTGCGCGAGGATTTCCGGCCGTGGTCGCGCGACATACTCTTCCCGGAGTTCGATCAGGATTTGAGCCATCCGTCCGATCGCACGGACCGTGTGGACGGGATCATCTTCTCTCGATGCAACCGAATAGCCGCTCACGTGGGTTCCTCTCACCGATCGATACTGGAAAGATCATACTCCCCAGCGAGAATCTGTGTTAGCTCCAGTTCACTGACGATGGGTACCTCCAGTTCTCGAGCTTTGTCTGCTTTGCTGCCAGCTTCTTCTCCGGCCACGACGAGATTGGTTTTTTTCGATACCGATCCGGTCACGGTGGCGCCCATTCGCGTCAACGCTTCCTCGGCTTCTGAGCGGGTATAGGTTTCGAGTCGACCTGTCAGGACGATCTTCAATCCATCGAGCGGTTTCCCAGTGGCCTCGCCAGCGCTTTCATCACGCGTACGAACTCCGGCAGCCTCCAGTTTGGCGACAACCTGCAGATTGTGAGGTTCGGCGAAAAAATCTACCACGCTCTGCGCGAGGACCTCCCCAATGCCTGGGATCGCGCGGATCTCCTCGAGGTTTGCGGCACTCAACGTCTCGATCGAACCGAACTTGGTTGCCAGGAGTCGGGACGAACGATCGCCGATGTGGCGGATACCCAGTGCGTTGAGGAGGCGAGCCAGCGGCTGGTTCTTGGCGGCTTCGGTCGCAAGCCGGAGGTTCTCGGCGCTCTTTTCTCCGAGCCCTTCGAGTTTGGCGACTTCGGACCAATCGAGGGTGAAGAGGTCAGCGGCGTCATGGACCCAGCCGAGATCGACAAACCGGTCGGTCAGTTTTTCGCCCATACCATCGATATCCATCGCACCCCGGGAGACGAAATGGTGGAGTTCCTCCCGAAGACGTGATGGACAGGCACTGTTCGTGCAATAGCGAACCGCTTCGTCCTCATCCCGTTTGGCGGGCGATCCGCACACTGGGCAGAACGCTGGCATGTCAAACGGTTGCTCTGATCCATCCCGCTTCTCGATGATCGCTTTGACGACCTGCGGGATGACATCGCCCGCGCGCTGCACAACGACCGTATCGCCGATCCGCAAATCCTTGCGTTTGATTTCGTCTTCGTTGTGAAGGGTTGCACGCCGCACAGTGACACCGCCAACGTTGACTGGGGTCAGAACGGCGGTCGGATTGAGCGAACCAGTTCGGCCAACGCTGATGATAATGTCCTCGAGAACGGTGGTTTTCTGGATGGCGGGAAATTTGTACGCCGTTGCCCAGCGTGGTTCTCGGGAGATGACCCCCATCTCCTCCTGAAGGCGAAGAGAGTTCACCTTGATCACGACTCCGTCGATATCGAAATCGAGCTGATCTCGCTTCAGTAACCATGACTGGCATTCGTCCCAGACCGTTTCGACATCCGGTTCGACCCGCGCCTCGGGGGTCACGACAAAACCGAGTCCGGAAAGGAGTTCGAGCACGGCTGAGTGGGTCGCCGGCTTGACACCGCCCTGGATATAACCGACGTCCCAGGCGAAAAAACTGAGCGGTCGTTTTGCGGTCGCTTCCGGATCGAGTTGTCGTAGGGATCCGGCCGATGAATTGCGGGGATTCATAAACGGTTCGCCCCCTTCAGCCACAATCCGCTCGTTCAGCCGGTTGAAATCACTGCGAGACATGTAGACCTCTCCCCGAACCTCGATTTTCTCGGGAGTGGTCGCGGAGGTCGGTTCGAGGAGCCGCAAGGGGATCGAGCGGATCGTACGGAGGTTCGCAGTCACATCCTCACCGACGCTTCCATCGCCCCGAGTTGCTCCGTGGACCAGTCGACCTTTTTCGTAGGTGAGGGCGATGGCGAGACCATCGATTTTCGGCTCGGTGACGTATTCGAGGTTTTCCTGACCGGCTGAGCGTTCTGCCCGTTTCGACCAGGCCGCCAGTTCCTCCTCGCTGAAGACATTGCTGAGCGAGAGCATTGGCACCGGGTGGACGACCTTTGCAAATGCTGACTGGGGGAGCGTGCCAACTCGCTGTGTCGGCGAATCGGGGGCGATGAGATCAGGGTGCTCGGCTTCGAGATTACGGAGTTCCTGGAATGCTTCATCGAACTCTGCGTCGGTCACGGTGGGAGCATCGAGCACGAAGTATTCGTAGTTCCAGCGATCGATATTCCGGCGCAGCGCGCTGATTCTGGTCTCGACTGATTCGTCCGCCACCTCGGTCCTCCCGGCGTCCTGGAGTATCATCGGCACGGGCATGTGTCCGTACGAGTCGAACATAGATTCTACCACTGAGATCATCCACTGAACGCGTTGGAAATCCGCTTGTGAAATCCCGCCATCGCCACCATCGCCTTGAACCAGAAATCGGCGCGCTCGTGACCGACGGCGAGTCGGAAGAGGCTTATCGCTTTCTTCTCGAACGCGCGACCGAGTTTGTGACGAGCCATCCCGATGGTGTTCAGGAAGATCTTCTGATCGGTCACATCTTCGGCAGTAGCCGGTCGCCAGGAACCTGGCGTCCTCTCTTTCTCGGCGTTATGGAGCATTCCACCACGCTTCGCAAGCGATTTGATGGACGCTGGGGGTTTGTGAAAGAACTCCCCGAAAAGGATGGCCCGTTGCTGGTTGATCGTTTTGTGGCGATCGACGTCGAGACAACTGGTCTCAAACCACCGGGACACCGGGTGATCGAAATCGGATTGGTCCGGTTTGTCGCTGGCGAACAGGACGCGGTTTTTGGGTCACTCTGCAACCCCGGTCAGCGAGTACCGGCCTTCATAACCAAACTGACTGGTATCCGCAACGAAGATGTTGAGGATGCGCCTGAGTTTTCGCATATCGCTCCTGAGGTGATCGAGTTTATCGGCGACGATCTCCTGATCGGCCATAATGTTGGGTTCGACATACGTTTCATCAACGCCGAACTTCATCGGGCGGGTCATCCTCGATTGATCAATGACACCCTCGACACGATGCTGGTGGCGAAAAGATTGATTCCGGGAATTCGCCGTCTTTCGCTCGACAAGGTCGCGACCGCTGTCGGTCTTTCCTCCCGTGATGTTCATCGCGCCGTGGGCGATGCCGATCTCACAGGCCGTGCCCTCGTGAACCTGAGCAAGGTGGCCTCTGACCAGGGCATGAGTTCTTTGAAGGAACTCCGTGGTGGTCTGCTTCGCAACGACCAGCCGAAAGATGGAGTGGGCCGTGCTGACGCGCTGATGGATCGAGCGATGCTGGCCGATATTCCCTCGTCGCCCGGCGTTTACGTGATGAGGGACGAAACGGGTCGGGTCATCTATGTCGGCAAGTCGAAGAATCTGCGCGATCGCGTAAGATCGTATTTTTCACAGCCGCTTGGATACACCCGCAAGATGGACGGGTTGGCAGAAAGCGTGCGCTCGATCAGGTGCGAGGAAACCGGAACAGAACTCGAGGCGCTCTTGCTCGAAGCCCAGCTGATTCGTCGCTACCAACCACGATTCAATCGTGCCTTGAGATCGCACGAGCAATATCCGTATATCAAGGTCGATGTTGTCTCGGCTTGGCCACGCGTAACGATGTGCGCCAACCCAAAGGATGATGGAGCTCTCTATTTCGGACCCTACCGGAGCCGAAGCAGCGCCAAGAAAGCCGTCGAGCTCCTGACCGAACTCTATCCGCTCCGGACCTGCCCGCGATCGTTCCGCTCGGCGGCGAGCTATGGCAATCCCTGTATCCGGCACGATCTGCACAAGTGCCCTGGACCGTGCGTCGGAAAGGCTGATCGGGAAGCCTACCGGGAGATGGTTCACGAAATTGTGGACTTTCTTGAAGGCAACGATCACACCTTGCTCGAACGCATTCACTCCTCGCTGGAAGTGGCTGCGGAGGCGCAGGAGTTCGAAACTGCACGCCGGCTACGCAACGCGATTCAAACGCTGGAAGGGATATCCGGCGAATGGCGCGGACTGCGCGGTCTGGCGAGCCGTGGTGATTTCGCTCTCGCACTGCCAGTGGCCCATGCTGGCCATTGCAAAGTGCTGCTGGTTGCGAATGGCCGAATCTGGTCGGAGGTGGCGATTGAGCGAGAGGAGATAAGTGCCCAGACCTTGAGGCGATTGGATCTCGCCTGGAACCGGCGCGAGATGGCCCGGATCGGACCGGTCGACCGCCACAACGTCGATGAGCACGCGATACTTTACCGCTGGATCGACCGGAATCCAGGTCATCCTGCAATTATCCCGCTGGCAGGAGAACCTTCTCCGGACTGGCTGCAGGTCGCAAAGCAGGCCAGTGGTCTGACCTCCGAACTCTTCTCCGAGTGGCAACCCGAACCAGTCGATACCATCCCGTCAGACGAGGAGACTGCTAGCACCCAGATCATGAATCCGCTGCCGACACACCAATTCGCGGGAGAGCACGAGAACTCTGCGTTTGGAGTCGTAGAGTCAAGTTGAACCGCGCGAGGCGACAGCCGCCAATGCGGAGTTGGGTATACTCGGTTCGCTCTAGACGGTTTGCCGTCATCGAACCCAACTCGACGAACGGAGTCCCGCCCCGTGTCCATTCCTCTCGAACTGATTGCCGAAGAAATCCGTGTTTGCCCGGATTGCGAGCTCTCGCGTACGCGGACCCATGCTGTCCCCGGTTCGGGGTCGGCGACGGCCAGCGTGATGTTCATAGGAGAAGCACCTGGGTGGCATGAGGACCAGCAGGGTCTGCCGTTTATTGGCGCGGCTGGGAAATTCCTCGACGAATTGCTCGGCAAAGCCGGTCTCGACCGCTCCACGGTGTTCATCACCAACGTGGTCAAATGTCGCCCGCCTGGGAATCGCGATCCGCTCCCCGATGAAATCATGGCTTGTAGTTCCTATCTCGATCGCCAAATTGCCGAGATCGATCCGGCCGTGGTCGTCACGCTCGGACGCTTTTCGATGGCCCGCTGGTTTCCCGGTGACCGAATCTCAAAGATTCACGGCGTCCCGAAGGAGGCGGATGGTCGCCTGATCGTGCCGATGTATCACCCGGCCGCGGCGTTGCATCAGGGAAGTCTGCGGGCGGTGATCGAAGAAGACTTCGTCAAACTTGGTTCGATCATCCGCAAAGCGCAGGTTGCACGCGCGGTGGATGGTCGGCCCCTCCCTGAACAAGAAACCCCGATGGAACAAGGTCGACTTTTCTAGAAAACTCGCCGTTTTGCCGTGACTTCACCAGGAGCCCGAACCATGACTGAATCCGTCAAGATCATCTTTCTCGGCGGCGTCGGCGAGATTGGGCGCAACATGTTCGTCCTCCAGCATGGCCGTGATGCCCTGATCATGGACTGCGGTATCGGGTTTCCTGACGAGGACCAGCTCGGTATCGATCTGATCCTCCCCAACATCGACTACCTCCGCACAGCCGATCTGACGATCCATGGTTTCCTGATCACGCACGGTCATGAGGACCACATCGGTGCGTTGCCATATCTCTGGCCAGACATTCAAGCCCCCGTCTACGCCACCGGACTGACGATTGGGCTGATCCGGGCGAAACTCGAGGAGGTCAGCCTCCTCGGACAGGTCACGCTGAACGAGATTGATCCTGAAAGCGACGTGACGATCGAGCTCGGTCCTTTCACAGCGACTCCGTTCCGGATCACCCACAGCATTCCCGACTGCGTCGGCTATGGCATCGAAACGCCCGCTGGTTTGATTGTGCACACGGGCGACTACAAACTCGATCCAACGCCGATCGATGACAAACCGACGGATTTCGCTCGTCTCCTCGGCTTTGGCGACCGCGGCGTCCGCTTGCTGATCAGTGACTGTACTCATATCGAAGGCAAAGGGCTTACGCCTTCGGAACGGGTCGTCGGTGAAACATTTGACACGGTGTTTGGCATGGCGCCGGGTCGAATTATCGTCGCCACTTTTGCGTCCCAGATCGCCAGGATCCAGCAGGTGCTCGACACGGCTTTCCTGCACAATCGCAAGGTGGTTATTCTCGGTCGGAGCATGGTCCGAAACGCGGAGATCTCGCTTGAACTCGGCTATCTGACGGATCCCGGCCATGTGTTGATCGCACCGCGCGACGCGTCTAACGTGCCGCCCGAGAAGCTCGTCTATCTGGTCACCGGCAGTCAGGGTGAACCGATGGCGGTGCTCAGCCGGATTGCCAATGGCGACTACGGTCCGATTTCGATTGGCCGAGGTGATACGGTCATCATTTCCGCAAGTCCGATTCCTGGTAATGAAACGTCGGTTTACCGAATCATCAATCAGTTGTTCAAGGATGGCGCAGAGGTGGTTTATAGCGCACGAGCCCTCGTGCATGTCTCGGGTCACGGCAGCCAGGATGAGATCGCCAAGATCGTCGAGGTGACCCGACCGCAGGAAACGTTGCCGTTCCATGGCGAGCCACGGATGATGGCGTTGTTTGTCGACCTGGTTGCGGAGCAGGGGATCGGTCCGGAGCGGGTCACGCTGGCCGAGGTTGGTGACGTGATCGAACTGACCCCTGACTCGATCGCGATCACGGGGAGTGTGCCTGCGCCGCCGGTTTACCTCGATGGGGGGTCGGTGGTTGGCGAAGGCGATGTCGTGATCCGCGACCGCCAAGCGCTGGCCGATGATGGGATCGTGATGATCGTTGTCGCAATCGACCGGGAAACCGGCAAGGTCGTCGCCGGTCCGGAACTGGTGACCCGCGGGTTTGTCCACGTCGGTGGTTCTGGGGAACTGCTCGACGCCACCAAGGAGCGGTTGCGCGGCGTCCTTTCGAATCTCTCCCATGAGCAGTACTCACCCGAGCACAGTCCGTTGTCGCGGCAGTTGCGCAATACCACCCAGAAGTTTCTGGAAAAGGAAACCGGTCGCCGCCCGATGGTGCTGCCGGTGGTCATGCTGGTCTAGTCTGCGTAGCCATAAAACCAGCTTTCTGGTAAAATGGTTTTATGAAAACGACGGTTGAACTTCCAGACGATCTGATGCGCGCGGTGAAAATGCGTGCGATCGAAGAAGACCGCAAGCTCAAGGACGTGATGGCCGAACTGCTGAGGCAGGGGCTTGAGAAGCGATCTTCCAAAGCGCCTGACAGCCGATTTCGAGTTAAGCTGCCGTTGATCTTCACCAGTCATCCCGCCGATCCCGGCGAAGAGATTACGCCAGAGCGAATCCACGAGATCTTGCTTGAGCAGGATGTGGACCGTGCACTTGGTCGATAGTGGAGTCTGGCTCGCGCTCTCCGTTGCAGATCACGGTCATCGTCAGGCCGCCGAGGCTTGGTTTGATCGCATCAACGAGCCTTCATCAGTTTGCTTTTGTCGGTCGACACAGCAGTCTTTCTTGCGGCTTCTCACCACCGCATCTGTTTTCACTCCGTATGGCAATCCTCCGCTTGCGAACCAGCGGGCGTGGGAGGTGTTCGACGCTTTGCTTGCTGACTTCCGGGTCGATTTGGTGGTTCAAGAGCCAGTAGGACTGGATGCTTTCTGGGATCAATTCACTAGACGGGACAGATCGTCTCCGAAGGTGTGGATGGATGCCTATCTGGCTGCCTTCGCGCTCTCAGGTGGCTATCAAATGGTGACCACTGATGCCGCCTTCGCCCAGTTCGACGGACTCGATCTGCTGGTGTTGTCTGGATCCTGACCCATGGTCAGGCTTCGGCGTTGCCCTGTTCCCGCTACCGGTAGTTGTGTGATGCCGGAGTCAGTTTTCTGACTGGCGTGGCTCGAACAGGTAGAGGATCCTCCATCGATTCTGGCGCCGGGGGGTTGAATTCGTGGCGAGCGCCGTCGAGGGGAGCGATCCGCTGCGCAACCACGTTGATCGTTCCCTGGCTTTTTTGCAATTTGCCGCTGATCAGTAAGAACGGTTCCCCCCGGACCAGGAGTCGCTCCTGTTCATAGAGATCCTTGTAGACCACGATATTGATCAGCCCGCGTTCGTCTTCCATCAGCAGAAAGGTGACCCCCTTGGCTGTGCCCGGGCGTTGGCGGCAGACCACCAGACCCGCAATCTGGATCGGTGCGCCGTCGGGGAGTTTGTCGATCTCGACTGAGGTCAGGAGTGAGCTCGGCAAGCGGGGGCGGAGCAAGCCGAGCGGATGATAGCGGGGTGAGAGACCGAGAATCTCGTAGTCGGCCGACATCTGATCCCAAGCGCCGAGGGGTTTGAGGTCGACCCGGTCCTGCTCGATCGGCAACGGCAACGCCAACTGGCGATCGCCGCGTGCTTCCGGTTTGGGCAGGGGCTGGGCGGGGACAAAGAGACCGATCAACCAGAGCGCTTCCCGGCGTCCGAGACCGAAGCGATCGAACGCGCCGACCAGGATCAGATTCTCGACTGAAGCGGTCGCCAGTGGGATCCGGCGGACAAAATCGGCCAGTGAACGGTAGTCGCCCTTGGCGATCCGGTCGAGTACGATCTGGCGGGCTTGTTCTTCGCCCATTCCCTGGACATAACCCAACCCGATCCGGATGGCGTTTCCCTCGACCGAGCAGCGGAGCGAACTCAGGTTGATATCAGGCCCAAGGATCCGGATACCATGGCGTTTGGCGTCGTTGGTCAGCACATGCGGGGGATAAAAACCCATCGGCTGATTGTTGAGCAACGCACAGAGAAATTCGGCTGGGTGGTAATACTTGAGCCAGCAGGATTGAAACGCCAGCACAGCAAACGCGGCAGCGTGCGCTTTCGGGAAGCCATAGGCGGCAAATCCCAGCAGTTTCTTGAAAACGGTTTTGGCGATCTCGAGCGAAACGCCTCGTGCGGCCGCGCCATCACGGAACTGACTCCAGAGCTGGATCATCGCTTCGCGTGAGCGTTTGCGGGTCATCGAACGGCGCAACATATCAGCCTGCCCGGCGGAGAACCCGGCCAGTTCCATCGACACCTGCAGGACCTGTTCCTGGTAGAGGATGACTCCATGCGTTTCCCTGAGCACCGGTTCGAGGAGGGGATGATCGTATTCCGGTTCGACCGGAAGAAAACTGGTTCGTTCCCGTTCGCGCTGGCGATGTTCGACATAGGGTTTGACCGCGCCGCCGATGATCGGTCCGGGGCGGACGATTGCGACCTGAACTACCAGATCCTCGAGTTTTTTCGGGCGGGTCCGGGGAAGCATCTGGATCTGGGCCCGACTCTCGATCTGGAAGACCCCGATCGTATCGCCTGCGCAGATCATGTCGTAAATAGCAGGATCATTGAAATCGATCCGGCTCAGATCGACCGGTGGTTTGCCTCCTTTCACGATCAGTTCGAGACACTCCTCGACCAGTGAAAGCATCCCCAGCGCGAGAAAATCGATCTTGACCACACGGGCGTCCTCGCAGGAATCCTTGTCCCAATGACAGATATAACGTCCTTCCATCGCGGCGGGCTGGACCGGAACCAGATCGGAAAGGGCTGAGGAGGAGATGATCATCCCGCCAACATGCTGGGTGATGTGGCGTGGAAATCCGCTCATCTGCTCGGCCAGATCGATCAGATAACACCAGGGTGGGGTGTCCTTGCGCTGGGCATAGCCGGGGATTCGTTCAAGTTCGCTGCCGAGATCACGGGCGGACCGGGGTTCGCTCAGTTTGGCGATCTTGTCGAGTTCGGGGAGGGGAAGACCAAGCACTTTGCCGACATCGCGCACCGCGCTCCGGAGTTTGTAGGTCGAAAACGCGCAGACCAGCGCCGCCCGGTCGTGTCCGTAGACCTCATAAACCCGTTCGATCAAGCGCTCCCGAATCTCGCGTGGAAAATCGAGATCGATATCGGGAATCGAATGGAGCTCATCATTGAGAAAACGTCCAAAAAAGAGATCGTGCGCGAGGGGATCAACATGGGACAACCCGATCAGATAGCAGACGATCGAACTGACCGATGATCCCCGACCCCGTCCGGGAGGGAGGTTGCCGATGCTGCGGGCACTGCTGGCGCCACGGATTTCATCGGCTACCTCGCGGGCGAGCAACAGCAGATCGCGATAGAGGAGGAAAAACCCAGCCAAGCCGATGTTTGCTGATAACGGCCAGTTCTTCATCCAGTCGTTGCCAGGCGGCGGGTTGATTGTCGGGATAGCGGACCTGCATCGCTTCCACGCAAACCTGGCGGAGAAGATCCTCCGGCGTCTGATCAGGTGGGGTGGGGTAGTCCGGGAACACATAGGCCAGATCACGTGCGAGATTGAATTCCTGACAGCGTTCGGCGATGGCGCGAGTGGTGGTCAGCGCCTGAGGAAAATCGGCAAAGATCCGCTCCATTTCTGCGGGTGATCGGAGTGCAAATTCGGCGTTGGGGCGGCGGAAACGATGTGAGTTGTCGAGCGTGGTCCGGTTTTTGATTGCGACCAGGACATCCTGCAAGCGATGCCGTTCCTGGAGGTGATAATGAACATTCCCGGTGGCGGCATAGCGGAGATCATGACGATTGGCGAGATCGACCATCGTGGCTATCCGTTTGCGATCACCATGGACGAAGTTGTTCTGGAGTTCGACGACGACCTGATCCGGACCCAGCCATTCCTGGTACTGGTGCAGGAGACGGTTGGCTCCGGCGAGATCGTCGTGGTCGATCGCTTGCGCCAGTGCACCCTGCCGACATCCAGTCAGAAGGAGAACGCCTTCGCCGAACTCACCCAGGAGGGTGGGATCGAGACGGGCTTCACGGTCTTCGAGACGGTGGAGATGATGAGGTTTGCCGACCCCACGCAGGGAGAGGTCGAGACCATCACCGTCCGGATTGAGATAAGCGGGCGGGGTTTTCCGGGGCAATCCGGGTGGCAATCGGTGTGCTTCGGTGAGGAGGCGGGAGAGATTCGAATATCCCTGCGGTGAGGTTGCGAGCAGGGTCAGATGTGAATCATCGAGCAGCGTGACTTCGGCGCCGGTAATCGGCGTGATCCCCATGTCCTGGGCACTCTGGGCGAACTCCATCGATCCATAGAGACCATCGTGGTCGGTGACGGCCATCGCGGTGTAACCGAGTTCGCTGGCGCGGGTGACCAGTTCCTCGGGCAGGGATGCACCATCGAGAAAGGAAAAGGCGGTATGGGCATGGAGTTCGATGTAGTCTGCTGGCACAATCATCTCGGGTAATCACGAACTCATCTCTCGAGAGAATAGAACACATGTTCTGTTTTGACAAGCGAAAGAATTTGACAGGGAGTCACATCTATCGGGCAACTGTCACAGGTAGGGAGAGAGCCTTCACCAAACGAAGAGGGAGAGTGGGCATGAAGTTCGGCGTTTCTATTGCGACAGGCGAAAGACTTGATAGGAGTGTCGATCTATTACCAGATTGGTAATCCTGAAACGTACAATGTTGCAATGAACGACTTGGGAATCACTGAAACTTATCTCATCAAGGCAACAGAGAGCCTTGCTGGCGCAGAAAGTGAGTTCGCCAATCGGCGCTACCAGAACTGCGCCAATCGCGCGTACTATTCCTGCTACCAGGCAGCAGTTGCTGCATTGCTTCACTCGAGTATCCGCCCGCCAGGAAAGCGCTGGGGACACGACTCGGTCCAAGCGCAATTTGTTGGCGAGCTCATCAACCGGCGAAAACGCTACCCGCCGAGTCTTTGAGACACATTTGAACGGCTCTTTCTTCTACGGCAAACTGCCGATTATGGAGCTGATGTCGTGACAGAACTCCAGGCAGCGCGATCACTTCGAAGAGCACGAGCGTTTGTCACAGCGATCGAGGAAGAATTGAGCAACCGACCATGACCACACTGCAGACTTACTCCAACCCCAGAATGATGGCTGCGATCGATGAGATCACCGGAATTATCCGTAGCACGTATCCAGACACCACGTTCACGGTCGATGTCGATGTTGTTGAGAGCCAGGAATCTGTGTTTGTCACTGCTGTGGTTGACGTAGATGATCCCGACGAGGTTGTCGACTGCTTCATCGATCGTGTGCTAGCACTGCAGATAGATGAAGGATTGCCCCTTCATGTCGTGCCGATCCGGACTCCAGACCGTCGCGATCGGTTACAAGCAACGTTGGGATTCGCTCGAAAGCCGGGGCCTGATTCTGTTTCGGCAGTGAGCTGAACGCGGTAACCCCCAGACGCGTATTGCGGTCTCAATTTAAGCCACTGTATCAATACTGCTGGTCGTGCCAGGTGTTGGCTACGACATCGTGATAGATCGTCCGGATCGATCCGTTTTCGAGGGTCAGGCGGTAGTAGTGCCGGTGAATCCGCTCCCGCCACCATTCGTCGTCGATCCGCCATGTTTCGCTGATCTGGATGACCCGAACCTCGTGCTGATGGGTGACGATCGCGATCGGCAGCATGTTTTCGGTGATGACCGTGATCTCCCGCGGGGTGTTCAGGGGTCGAACGTGATGAGCGCGTGACGACGTTCCGGAATGCGAGACCATGGCTCCACCTCCACAACCTGATAGAGCGGGGACGATCCATACCGACGTTTGAGTTGGTGCGCAACAGCGACAAGGGGCGAACTGCGACGAGAACGAAGACCGGGCAGGGATTCCTGTTTGGCGGTTTCGTTGACCAGATCGACCAGAATCAGGGTCAGACTTTCGGCCGCGCCCGGGAGTTCGATGGCTTGCAACCGATGCGCGAGAATTTCGGTGACCCGCTCGCAGCCAACTGGTTCGCGGAAGGTCATCTCCCGTTCCCAGGAACGATGATCTTCGATCATCACCTGTAACCGGGCTTGACGAACAAACCGGTGTTCCAGTTCAGGACGGCCAAAAGCGCGCTGAACCAGTTGGCGGACACCGATCATGAGCATTTCCCGGCTGGTCGAGGGAGCGGGCAGGGTCAGGCTTTCGCTGATCAGAGACGGACGAGGGCGGGGCGTGACGATCGTGTCGTCATATCCATGAGCCAGGTTCCAGATCCTTTTTCCGGTAGGACCAAACCGGGCCTGGAGCGCACTTGTTGGCAAAACAGCGATATCACCGAGCGTGTGGAGACCGAGACGTTCGAGACTGCGGATCAGTTTGAGATCAACGGGGAGCCAACCGACAGGCAGCCCGGTCAGAAAGGGGAGGAGATCGGGTTCAGCGACGAGATGGAATCCGCCGGGCTGGGCTTTGCGAGCCGCCGCCGAGGCGCTGAACTTGCCGGGTGCGATCCCGGCCCGGGGGCGAAGAATGGCGGGAACCGCCTGCAGAAGCCGGGTGGCGGCGGCTTCGATCGAGGGATCGTGCCGATGGAGCCCAGTCAGATCGATAAAACAGAGACCAGGTTCCGCCATCTCGACGGCCGGACTGATCGTTTCCAGCGCTTGAGCCATCTGATCGAATGCCCGGGCTTCGCGGACCGGGTTCGGTTCGATGAAAATCGCTTCGACACAGAGCCCGGTGACCTCGCGCAGCATCATTCCCGGTCGGACACCCCGGCGGGCGGCTTCGGGAGAGCAATCGACCACTGATGTGCGGGAATTGGGTTCTGAGGTGAGCACGAGCGGCAGACCGTCAAGTTCGGGTCGATCGAGCAGAGCGATCCGCAAGGAAAAGTTGGGAATCGAAATACAGGCAATGGGCATGAGCGTTCCGGATCAGATAGGGTTATGGCGGTGAGTCGCCCTGACTCGATCGCGTCCCCCGCAATGGCTTCTCTCTCGAGAGTATAGAACATATGTTCTAATCAAGCAATGAAAGCAGACGATCAGACTTTGCGGTAAACCGTGTATACTCACCGGACAGGATGTACGTACACCTAGTTTGACTCCGCATTGCCATGAAAACGATGACCCCGACTGACCCCAGCCTCTCCCAAACGGGTACGCCGTCTGCTGCCAAGAGCCGCACACGACGTAGTGGCAGTTCAACCACGGCGCGGATCAATCCCGATCCCGTCGATCAGTCGAGCCGGATAGAAACCATTCGCAATCGCATTCCCACCTGGGCGATCGCCAGGGCGGAAACTGAGCGTCGTCGGCGTCGGATCGTCGCCGCGATCATGATCCTTCTCGGCGTACTCCTGACCTGGTTCCTGATCGATGGTCGCTATACCGAACCAGTTTCTGGCTGGGTGGCCGACCAACTCGATGCCTTCCTCGGCAGCGCAGCCTTCCTCCTGCCCCTCCTGTTGATCGTCGGCGGTGTCGGGATCTTCATGAGACGGCGAAATGCCTATCCCAAACCGACCCAGATCATCGGTGCATTCCTGTTCACGGCGACTGTTGCCGGGCTTCTCCAACTCTCCGGATCTGCTGACGAAAACGCTGGCGGTTTCATCGGTTCGACCACGATCGATATCCTGGCTCACTATCTCAATGAACTTCCTGCGGCATTGATGCTGCTGGCAATCGGGGCACTGTCGGTTTTCCTGACAGCGCACAAATCACCGTGGGGACTGTATGGAGAGATCCGCGGCACGTCGGATATCCCTTCCACCAACCCGATGCCTCAAACTCACCCTGCCAGCGCACCCCGGAGCTCGCCTCGCCATGTTGCGGTCGCTGACTCGCTGGTGGCAGAATCCACCGCCACTCCAAAAACCCCCCGCAAGCGGACGGCGGAAACACGCGCCACGCCCAAAACGGCTGAGCCCAAACCTGTTTCTCCCCCTGTCATCAATATCCCGCAAACCGAAACCGTCAAACCGATCCAGAACACGCTCTATGGCGCCGGTGCAGCGCTGCCGGACACGAATCTTCCGTTGCCAGATATGGCGAAACTGAAGCGCTATCAGGAGATCGCGCCGGACGAAGCCGCACTCGAGGTCAAAGCCCGGCTGATCGAGGAAACGTTGGCCAGTTTCAAGGTCGATGCATCGGTCCGCGAGATCAATCCCGGTCCCACGATCACGCAGTTCACACTCGAACCTGGAGCCGGGGTCAAGGTTCGCCGCATCACCGAGCTCCTCAATGATCTTGCGCTCGCTCTGGCTGCACCCAGTGTGCGGATCGAGGCCCCCGTTCCGGGAATGGCTCGCGTCGGGATCGAGATTCCCAATGAAGAGGTTGCCACCGTCGGTTTGCGGGAAACGCTTGAATCGGGTTCGTTCATGCGATCAAAAGCCCATCTCCCGATTCCGCTCGGACGCGATGTCAATGGTCGCTATGTCGTCTACGATCTCGCCAAGATGCCCCACTTGCTGATTGCCGGTGCTACCGGAGCCGGAAAGAGCGTGTGCATCAACTGCATCATCTCGACCTTCTTGATGACGCGCACACCAGACGAACTCCGCTTGGTCATGATCGACCCGAAAATGGTCGAGCTGACCGGCTACAACGGCGTGCCCCATCTGCAATGTCCGGTCATCACCGAAATGGACAAAGTCGTTGGGGCATTGCGTCTCGTCGTCCAGGAAATGCAACGTCGCTACGATGTCTTCAGCAAAGCCGGGGTTAGGAATCTCGACGGCTACCGGATGAAAATCGAGGACGAGCCGAATGCCGAAAAGATCCCTTACCTGGTCGTGATCGTCGACGAACTTGCCGACTTGATGCTCATGGCGCCAGCCGAAGTCGAACCACTATTGCAGCGCATCGCCCAGATGGGACGTGCGTCCGGTATTCACTTGATCCTGGCGACCCAGCGGCCGTCAGTCGACGTGATCACCGGCGTGATCAAAGCCAACGTTCCGACCCGGATAGCATTTGCCGTTTCATCACTGACTGATAGTCGGGTCATTCTTGATCTTCCAGGAGCCGAGCGTTTGCTTGGTCGTGGCGACATGTTGTTTCTCCCGCCTGATGCCGCCAAACCGGCGCGAATTCAGGGAGCGTTTGTCGATGACAAAGATCTGCAGTATGTCGTCAAGCACTGGCACTCGGTAGCGCCGATCCCGGTCTATCCGAAGGAATGGATCGACTTGCCGTCCGTTTCTGCCAATGACGACTCGGGTGGTATGGTTGGCTATGAAGACGACGATCCCTTGATGGAGCGCGCCCTCGAAGTAGTCCGTAGTCAGGGAACGGCGTCTGCCTCGATGCTGCAACGTCGTCTCCGCATCGGGTACAACCGGGCAGCCCGCTTGATCGAGCGGATGGAAGACGAGGGAATCATCGGGCCCGCTGACGGTGTTCGCGGACGACCGATTCTCCTGGACGACGACTAGCGACAGTCAACCTCGCCGTTCCCCGGTGCTACACTCCCGCGAAGACCCCTGGGGTTCAGTCGCGAAAGGTTGAAAGCACGTGAGTTCGTCCTCCCAGGTGACCGCCAAGCCGGTCGCCCGCTTGATCGAGGAACTGTCCAAGCTCCCTGGCGTAGGTCCCAAGTCCGCGTCCCGTCTCGCCTATCACATCCTGCGTGGATCCCGTGAAAACGCGACCGCGCTCGCCGAAGCGATTCTGGATGTCAAGGAGCGGGTCGTGCTCTGTTCGGTCTGTTTCAACACGACCGAGGAGAAGATCTGCGCAATTTGTTCCGATCAGTTGCGAGAAAACGCGATCTGCGTGGTTGAGGAACCGCTCGATGTCGTCGCGCTCGATCGCACCGGCCAATACCGCGGTCGGTATCACGTTCTTCATGGTGCGATTTCGCCGATCGATGGGATTGGGCCGGATCGGTTGAAGATTCGTGAACTACTCGAACGTATCCGCAAGGAGAACCCAGAAGAGGTAATTCTAGCGACCAATCTCGACATTCCTGGAGAGGCAACTGCCACCTATCTGCATCGTCTACTCGTCCCAATGGGGATCAAAACGACCCGACCTGCGTCAGGCTTGCCAGCCGGCGGGGATCTTGAGTACGCCGATGAGATTACCCTCGGCAGAGCACTTGCTGGACGGCGGACGCTGTAGCATTCTGGTCGGTCTGGTTAACGTCGTTCGTTGCTATTCCGAACCTATCCTTTTACACTCAGGTCAATGGTGAGTTCGCTTCGCGATTCCTACAACCCCTCAGAATCAGACCTCGAAAACGAGGCGACTTTGCTTCGCGGCTCGTTTCCAGATGCGGATGTGTCGCCTCTCGCCCAGTTTCCAGCCGAAATTGATCAGCTTGAAGCGGACCGTGAGCTGCATCCGGTATTGCAGGTTGCGCGTGCTGGGAGCCGCGATCTCCTAAGGCTGCGAAAATTCTCTGGCACCTTCCTCTTGCATCAACCCGATCTCGAGGTCTGTGGTTATCAAGTCCCTGGATTATGGGGCGCCATAGCCAGACGACTGCGTGCCGACGACGGCGCCCTGGTCATCGTCAAGGCAGGGAACCGCCCGATCGTTTTCGCTGATTTTCGTCCTGAAATGCCAGATTTCCGCTGGAATGCAATCGCAGTTGGCATTGAACCCAACGTGCTCGACCCGGCCGAAACGCTACTGCGCGCAATCGAAGTGAGTGTGAGAGAAGCCGGAAATCATGGTGTTAAGCGGCTCTACACCCGGGTTCCTACCGACTCTCCAATTGCCAACGCGTTCATGCGCGCAGGTTTTCATCCGTACGCGCAGGAAACCGTTTATGTGTCTGAGCGACCGTCGCAGCTTTCTCGGGGCATTCCTCTGCGGGCGCAGGATCGATCCGATACCTGGTCAATCCATCAACTCTACAATCGTTCCGTTCCCCAGGCCGTTCTCCAAGCAGAGGCCTACACGAGCCATCGATGGGATCTTCCGGAAGGTCGGACTGCGACCGGAGCCGTTGTTCACGGTTCGCTGCTCGAGATGGACCATCAAGTCGACATTTACATGCGGACAATGTCTTCAGCTGACCGCCATCTGATCGACCTTCTCTACAGACCAGAATCGTTCAATCTGGTTGGTGAAGTGCTCGATTGGACGCTGCAAACGCTGCAGCGGCAGCGTTCGGCGAAACGCGTTTTCGTTCCCGTTCGATCATATGCACAGGAGGTGGAGCATGAACTTCTCGCTCGCGGTTTCCGGCCCTGGAATCACCAGACGTTGATGTTGAAATACACGACCGTGCCGGTTCGCGCGGCCAGTGTGGAGGCGTTTGCATTCGAGCAGATCGAAGCGGTGGAACGATTGCCAAAGCGAATACCCGCATTTTTGGCGTTGCTCCGACGCAAGACCAGCACTCGCGAGTCTGATTGAAAGGATTTCTGCTTGGAAGCTGTAGAACTAACTGACGCGATCAAAGGAATGCCGGGGGTTTGGCCGAAGCCAGCCGGTGATCGCGAAGAAGAAACAAACCAGGATTCAGTTCAGATGATTCAAGGGGAATACGCTACTACCGACAATCTCGAGGATCTCTTGCAGGTGTTGCCGATCCGGATCACGGAGAGTGTCCGAGTGGCAGTTGCCGAGAACGACCGCGGTGGGTTGATCGAAATCGTGATGGATCTTGGTCGGCCGGCGGAAGCCCGTTTTACCGACGGCGAGCAAACGCTCGGTGCGGCAGAGGTTTCTCGCGAGGAACTTCAGTTCGTGGCACAGCGAATTGGGCAGTTTGGGGGAGACAACCGTGCTGGGATTGAGCGGACCCTCCACCGGATATCGGCAATTCGCAATCGATCGGGTGAGATCGTCGGACTGACCTGCCGGATTGGGCGGGCGGTTTTCGGAACGATTGCGATCATCCAGGACCTCGTTGAATCAGGCGAGAGCATCCTTCTGGTGGGTCGCCCGGGTGTGGGCAAGACGACGCTCCTGCGCGAAGTAGCGCGCGTTCTCGCCGACGATTTCGGTAAACGGGTCATCGTGGTGGATACGAGCAACGAAATCGCAGGAGACGGCGATATTCCCCATCCCGCCATCGGGCGTGCGCGCCGGATGCAAGTGCCAACCCCGGCAGAACAGCACGGCGTCATGATCGAAGCTGTTGAAAACCATATGCCGGAAGTCATCGTGATCGACGAAATCGGGACCGAACTTGAAGCCGCAGCAGCGCGGACGATCGCCGAACGCGGCGTGCAGCTTGTCGGCACTGCCCATGGCAATTCGCTCGATAACCTGATCATGAATCCGACTCTTTCTGATTTGATTGGAGGTATCCAGTCGGTCACATTGTCCGATGAAGAAGCTCGCCGAAGGGGTACGCAGAAATCGATTCTCGAGCGGAAAGCGCCGCCAACCTTTGGCATCATGGTTGAGTTGCTTGGTCGAGATGAGGTTGCCGTCCATCATGATGTTGCTGCAACGGTCGATGCGATTCTGCGCGGAGCGGCCGCCTCACCAGAACACCGGGTGCGACATGAGGACGGAACGGTCGACATGGAAACTCGTCTCGACCCCCGCATCAGTAGTTCAGCGGGGGAATCGTGGGCGCGGCAGTTTGCTTCAGGCGGAGTGGCACGTCCAGAAGTCGAACGAGCACCGAAGCGTCGAGAACCCGAGCCAATAGTTGAAACATTCGAGCCTCAGCTCCTTTCCCAGCCGATCCAGTCCGCACCTACACCTCTGACGACACGACTGACCGAGGGCAAACCGCTGCGGATTTACCCGTTCGGAGTCAGTCGCAACCGGCTCGAGCAGTCGATTCGCAGTCTGGGTATGGACGCCCATATCACGCGAGACCTGCGCGAATCTGACCTTGTCATGACGCTCAAAAACTACTACCGCACCAAACCGCAACCAGTCCGCGAGGCTGAACTGCGGGGTATTCCGGTTTATGTGCTGAAGTCGAACACGATTGCCCAGATGCAGAATGCGCTCGGCCCGCTGGCGCCGGTTGGTCGCGGAGTCGAAGAGGATGACGCGGTGCTCGGCAGTGGTGGCCCTGCTTCATCGAGGGCAGGCCAGCGTCCGCAGCAGACGTTGTCAGTTGCCCTCGAGGAAGCCGAAGACGCGATAGGCGCGGTTATGCGCGGCTCGCAGTCCATTGCCTTGCGACCACAGGTTAAGCACGTTCGCCGCCTTCAGCACGAGCTCGCTGAACGCTACAACGTCGGATCGCGCAGTCGCGGTCGGGAACCTCATCGCCGGGTCGAAATCTTTCGCGAGACCGTGTTCTAGATGGAACGAGGATGGTTCATCGTTTTCGAGGGAACAGAAGGAACGGGTAAGTCAACCCAGGTTAAGCTCCTGGTCGATCGGTTGCGATCGCTTGGAATGCCGGTGGTGACCACTCGAGAACCGGGTGGCACGGCAATTGGCGAACGAATCCGCGAATTGATTCTTTCCGAGGATTCCGATGCGATCGATCCGCGCACCGAGGCACTTTTGCACACCGCAGCCCGTGCCCAGCATGTGGCCGATGTCATCAGACCCGCGCTCGAAAGAGGTGAAGTGGTGATCTCCGACCGATTTGCTGATTCAACCCTGGCCTATCAGGGTGGTGGACAGGGTTTGCCTATCGACAGTCTTCTTGCGCTGCAGCGGTTCGCTACCCATCGGGTTGAACCGGACATTCGAGTCTTTCTCGATTTGCCAGTGGAAATAGCACTCGAGCGTCGCCATGCTGAACCTGAGACGACGAACCGGATCGATCGCGAATCAATCGAGTTTCATCGCCGGGTGGAGTCAGCATTCAGGCAGCGAATCGCTAGCGAACCTGATCTCTGGGTGATTGTCGACGGCACTCGCACACCGGAGGAAGTCGCCGAATCGATCTGGACTGCACTTCAGAGTAGGATTCCTGCGGAGCTCAAGTCGGCTGAGCCGATCTAGTGGAGGTCGACAAGCGTGCGTCTGGCGATGCTGAAGATCAACCACGGTGTTGCTGACACGCTGGTGGCGGAACTCCACCAGCACGGTTATCTGGTCGACGTCATTAGCGAGTCAGGGCTTTTCGATCATCACGCTGACACGGCCGCTCTCGTTCCTCTCCCAAACGAATCGATCCCGGAGTTTCTGCGCTTAACTGCTCGCTATGGAAGTGCCGTTGTCTCAATGGCAAACTCATTAATGCCTCCCGTCGATCCGGGCGAGTATCATAGTGCGGATCCTGTTCCAGCAGTGGAGGGGGGAGTCAGTGTGTACTTGTTCCGGATCAGCAGATACGAGCGGATTCGGTAACAGCCCACATTGGACGTCATTTTCGCAGTGGAGCTACGACCTTGGAAGAAGTTGCTGCCCGTGGTGTACAGATATTTCTGGCCCTCACTCTGGCATATCTGTTAGCCCTTTGGTTCGCGCTGGCCGTCTGGGCGTATAGGGACATCGGCAATCGGAGCCAAAATGCCATAACGCAAATCTTCTCGACGCTGCTGGTCGTGCTCTTCTCGGTCCCTGGTGCGCTTCTGTACCTCCTGCTTCGCCCTAAGGCAACGCTGGATGAGGTCTATCAGCGTTCGCTTGAGGAGGAGTATCTGATTCAGGATCTGCAGGAGTTTCCAGCCTGTCACAGTTGCCAGCGCCCGGTCGAGGAGGATTTCGTAATCTGCCCTCATTGCCAAGCCGCCCTAAAGGAACCGTGCCCCTCTTGCGAACGATTGATTCAGATTGGCTGGACGACATGCCCGTATTGTGGACAACTCAAGACCGAACGGCTTGCCGCGATCAGTGAGCGGGCACCGGTGGTCCAAGACCGCTACCTCGAGCGCGGATCTGGTTCCTTTCGAACAATCGGCTCCGGGAGTGTTCGGGAAGTCGCCGGTCCGCCTCAACCCGATATGATTGCGTCATCTCCCGATCCCGGCGCTATCGAAGCGGGAAGCCAAGAGGGCGAACCGGACGGACCTCCAGTGAGCGACGTCGAACCCATTCGATTGTTTGATCGCCGAAAGACCAGGATGCGCAAGGAAGCGGCCACCGAGACCGCTTCAGAGCCAAGTCCGTCATCCTTGAACGCAGCCGATCTCGTTGAATCCGATCTGTCCATTGAAGGCGCTAAGCTGCCTGCCGAGGTCATCCAGACCGAGGAATCCGAGCCGCCGATTAGTCAGGCCACGCAGCCGTAGCGGTCTTCTACCAGATCAGTCGGTTGTGATCTGTCCGGGGCGTGGACGCTGATTGCGAGTTGGCAACGCATCTGGCCGGATTCGGAAATTGAACTTAGTCCGAAACGCTTCGTAGAAGTCGATATTGCTTACTGATATCAGCCGACACATGTGAACGCCCCGCTTGATGCTGACAACGTCATCGGGAGCCAGTTCAGACGTGATCCGACCGTCGAGGATCAACGAGGCGTCATGTCGGGACGTGAAGAACATGTCGATCTGGGCTGACTCCTCGACGACCAGTGGCGTTCGAATCGGTGAATGGCAGGAGATTGGCACGAGCGCGAAACCCTGCACACCAACCGTCAGAATAGGACCACCAGCGGCCATGCAATAGGCGGTGCTTCCTCTCGAGGTCGACGCAATCATCCCGTCGCCGGGATAGGTATTCACGTAGAAGCCGTTGACGTAGAGCTCGATATCAATCATCCGCACTCCGCTGCGGATCACAACATCGTTGATGGCCCAACCTTGGTCCACCGATCCACGGTCGGTTTCGAGCGTGGCTTCGAGCGTTGAGCTCTCCTGGATCGTGTAGTCACCTGCCAGCAGGGAGTCGATCGCTTTCTGCCAATCGTCTCGTTCAACATGGGCCAGAAACCCGACTTTGCCAAAGTTGATGCCGAGCAGAGGAACGTCGGGATACGACTTGGCCGACCGCATCATGAGTCCATCGCCACCCAGCACAATGATGGCGTCGACGGTTTCGCTCGCCGCCGGTGGCAATGCCGATTCGGGAATCACCGTGATTCCCTGCTCAACGAGATAGCGCTCGATGTCGACCGCCAGGAGTTGCGCTTCGGGTTTGCTGTAGGCCGCGACGATGCCAATCGTCGAGGGTGGGTGTGATTGATTGCCGGTCTCGCTGCTGCTCATCGACGTTAACTACTCCTCAGGTCTGGTCGTAGCCCAGGGCGGGGTCAGGTAATCGGTCGGGTCTCGATCCGGACGAAATCGATACAGCCTCGCCGGGCGATGACTGCCATCGCGACGGGTGTCGGAGGTTGGTGCCAGGATACCGAGCGTCGCCATCCGGCGGCGGAAATTACGTTTGTCCAGATCACGACCAAGGATCGTTTCGAATGCCGACTGGACTTCACTCAGGGTGAATTGATCTGGCATCAGGTGGAATGCAATCGTCGTATATCCGAGCTTGGCCCTCAAACGAAACAAGGCGTAGTCGATGACCCGCTGATCGGCGTCAGAAAACGCCGACGAGGTGTCGGCAGGAATCCAAATACCTTCCGTGGTGGCGCTTGGTTCGCCATCAGTGCAGATCAGCGCGAGATAGCTGATGATGATCGTCCAGTTGTCATCGTCGACCCGGCTGAGAGAATAGAGTTGTTCCATGTACTGCTCGGAAAAACCGAGACTTTGGCGGATGACATCACGGGCGGTGTCGTCGAGGTCGATTGCTGGATTCGGTGATTCACTCGGAAGTTGAAGACCTTCCCTGTAAGGTAGCGCGTGGAGATAGAGCACACCGTGGGCAAAGGTGAATGCTACGATTCGAATGTCGACCGTCGGTCTGAGCGAGGTGTGTGGGCTGACCATAATCTGTGGAATGTTCACACTCTCGTCGACCTGATCGATACTGGCTGATTGCAGTTGAAGACACTGTCAGAGAGTGTAGCAGTCTCCTCTGATGGCTTGTGATAGACGTATACATCGCCGAAAATCGAAGAAACACCATCGGGGATGTCCATTGAGGGAATCAAGAAAAATGGCAAACGAATTGAGTACCAGCGTCATCGAAGAAAGCGGCATCGTGGCGGTGGTGCGCCTCGACGATCTTTCCGCGGCGGTCTCGTTGACCGAGGCTCTCATTGCCGGTGGAGTCGTGGCCGTCGAATTCACGTTTACCAATCCCGAGGCCGCCAAGGCGATTGAGATCACGAGAAAAGCCCTGCCGGACTCGGCTTTGATCGGCGCCGGCACGGTGCTCGATCCTGAAACGGCCAGAATTGCGATCCTCGCTGGCGCTCAGTACATCGTGACGCCGACGACAAGGGCATCGACAATCGAGATGTGCCGCCGATATGGCATTCCATCGGTCATCGGCGGGTTCACTGCAACCGAGATGTTGACGGCCTGGGAAGCGGGAGCCGACTACATCAAAGTTCACCCGGCGAGCCTCGGGGGTCCGAAATACTTCAAGGATATCCTCGGCCCGCTGCCTCAGCTGAAGCTGGTTCCATCGGGCGGAGTCACACTCGAAAATGCCGGTGATTTCCTCCGTGCAGGAGCCGTCGCGGTGGCGCTTGGCGGCAACCTCGTTGACAGAAACACAGTCGCCGACGGCAACTTCGCCGAGATTACCAGACGTGCACGGGGACTCAGCGAGGCCGTTGCCGCCGCACGCGCTTAACGATTGCTGACCGCAGCCGCCTGATCCAGAGGTGGAAGGTTGGCGGCCTCCGGAACGATCGAACTCGCCGCTTCGATCGCCTGATCGGCGCTCATTTCTGAGAGCACGATCTCCCGGACAACGCCGTTCTCGTCGACAAAGATGTGAGTTGGGAAATTGTAGATCGGGTAGGCCTCACTGGTGAGCGTGCGATCAGGATCGAGCAGCACCTGGAAGGTGACGCCGTTCAGTTCGGCGAAGTCAGCCGCCTCAGATGGTTTGTCCCCGAGACTCACCGCCAGGAGTTCGAGACCGAGTGGCTGGAGTTGTTCATATGCAGTCTGGATATCGGGCATTTCGGCCCGACATGGCGGGCACCACGATCCCCAGAAGTTGAGCCAAACTGGTGTGCCGCGGTAATCGGAAAGCGACACGATGGCGCCAGTGGTGGATACAACGGTAAAGTCTGGCGCGACTTCACCAACTTTGGGAAGAACGTCCTGATTGACACCGCCGCTGCCGACGGTGTCAAGACCATTGCGCCCTGCCACCCACCATGCGCCGACGAGAATCAAACCAGCCAGCGCCAAACCGATGAGAACGGTCCGCCGATCGGTTTCCGTGGGCTTGGTTGCCGTGTCGAGTTGCTTCTCGTCGACCGGAGCCAGTTCGCTGTGCTCGATAGGATCGGGGCTATTGGACTCCGCCATATGCGTGCATGCCCCCGAAAAAGTAGTTGCCGTAGTAGGTGAACACCACCGCTGCGAAACCCAGTAGCAGCACAATCGCACTTCGAGTGCCTCGCCAACCCTTCAAGGAGCGAGTATGAAGATAGACACCGTAGACGAGCCAGGTGAAGAGCGCGGCGGTCTCCTTTGGATCCCAGGACCAGTAGGCGCCCCAGGCGCGATGCGCCCAGATCGATCCGAGGATCAGCACCAGAGCGAGGAGGGGGAATCCGACTGTGACCGCCCGGTAGCCGATATCATCGAGCATGTCGGCGCTGGGCAACCAGGAGACCTTTCGTCTGGACTGAATCAGGAAGAGAACTGCGGCCGCAAACGAAACCGCAAACGTGGCGTAAGCGAGAATCGCACTCGACACGTGCAGCGTCATCAACGGCTGGTTCTGCAGCGCCGGATTGAGCGCGTCGACTTCGCGCATGTCTGCCGGCAGCCACCAGAGATAGGCCGTCATGCCCAGGGCGATCGTCATCACGATCAAGCCAAGTTGCTTGACTTCATACGATCGTTCGAACAGGAGATAGATAAGCAACAGCGCAAATACAAACGCCATGCTGAACTCGTACATGTTGCTATAGGGTCCGCGTTCAGCCGCTATTGCGCGGGTAAGAACGGCCAGACCCTGCAGAAGCATTGCGAACCAGGCCAGCATCGTGCCGAAGCGAGCCCAACTCTGCGAGGGTGCAAAAAACTCAGCCGAAGTCGTTGCGATCGAGCCACCATCTGGAGTTGCGAGGACCTGCCGACGGAACCGGACTCTTCCTACAGAGTAGGCGAGATAGCAAACCCAGGATGCGACCAGCGCCATCGAGGCGGCCGCAAACAGGTAGAAGGAAAGCTTGACCAGTGTCTCCATGTCAGCAAGGTTCCTGTGGGTGAGTTGGCTGCGAAATCCCGATATTCATCAAGCGTATTCTAACCTGCGGCAGCCGGTTCGTTGAGTGATCTCGACTGCTCCTTTTCGGTGATAACCGGTTTCAGCCCGGATTCACTTTCCAGAAGCTCCATTGACCGTTTGAAATCCCGCTGCGCGGACCAGTCCCATCGTGCCATTGGAGCAATCATCACGGTCGAGCCTTCGCCAGTGGCATTTGGAGAGACGATGCCGCGAATACGGCGCTGTGGCAAATAGAACGTGATTGCCAGTCCTGCGACGAGGAGAAAGGCCGCCGTCCAGAAAATAGGCATGCCAGGGTTGCTGGCAACTTGGAGCATCGTGTAGCGACGTTCGCGGATGAATTCGACGTTGACGTTGCCGACCTTCGTGACTTCTCCCTGGGTCAGGACGGCGCTTTCAACTGCCGCTTCGCTGGCGGCATTACCCGCGTTGAGGTTTCGCACCTGGACGAACATCTGTCCGCTGGCCAGGTTGAGGTTATCGAGCATGGGCGCGTTGGCGCGGTTCTCGTCCGGAGCAATGACGTTCAGTTGCAAGCCAGCCTGCGGTAAGACTTGAACGCCGGCTGGAGCATCCGGATTGGTGGATGAGGTGTACTGTCCGAGCGGGATCGAATCATCGAAAAGAACCATCCCTTGATCGTCGGTCACTCTCATCGAAACTGCCTGGCCAAAACTCGCCTGGTAGAAGGTGACGGTTCCATGAACCATCGGGTCGTTGACGGTGATCGATTTCCTGCCGACTTCTTCCCCATTTTTCATGAGGAGCAGATCGCTTCGGTACTCGGCAGGAGTGCCTTCTTCCCGCCAACTGTCGTTGAATTGTTCGAGCGTGACGGTCAAACCGGTTCCGTGGCCAACAGCGCGGGTCGAACCCTCCGGGATGATGAACGCGTTGTCCTTGAAGCCGTAGCGAGCTCCAACGATGCCACCGACAAGCAGCAGAATCAGCGCCAGATGGAACGGGAACGTTCCGAGCTTGGCATATCGATTCTTGTCCGCATAGAGATGAGTGTCAGAGCCAACGACTTCGGTTTGCACTCGGTATCGTTTCGACTTAAGCGAAGCGCCGATCATCTCCAGTGTTTCATCTGGGGTGGCGGGAGAGTCGACCTTGGCGGAAAGCAGTGTGGAATCAAGGAAACCGCGGCTTGTCCGGATGGTTGGGTCTGAGATGGTTTTCCAGATACCAGGGACCCGGTTGATCGTGCAGACCGTGATCGCAACACACAGGATGGCGAGAATGCCCATGAACGGCAGCGAATGGAAGACATCCCAGGCGTACCAGCGGTCGACCACCGGCTGGAGCACGGGTACGTAGTCAGCGATCCAGGCTGGAACACTGCTGCCACGCAATGTCCCCAGCAGAACGAGCAATGCCAGCACTACGATTTCCCCGACGGCCGCTTTGACCGAACAGAAAAAGCGCCAGATCCGATCGACGATCATTTCGATCGGTGATCGGGAGGATCGCTTGGTGCCGACCGAGAGTTGGGCCAATGTTTACCGCCTCTGAGACTGGAAAAACGGAGTCAAATCGATGGCTCCCATGGCGTCCAGGGCGCAGCCGCAACAATCCGGGTGAACAGCTGCTGGTAAATCCCGAGAACCATGATTGCCCCGACAGCCAGCATAAAAGCGCCGCTGACCGTTGTCACCGCCCGCAGATGCTGAGACAAACTGCGGATGACTGATTGAGTCGTGCCAAGTGCGGCGAACAGGAGAAATGGAATCGCCAACCCCATCGAATAGATAGCCAGAAGCAACGCTGATCGTTCAGGGTCGCCCTGACCTGCCGCCATTGTAAGGATGGCACCGAGGATCGGGCCAGCGCAAGGCGACCAGCCAGCTCCAAACGTGACCCCGATGAGGAAGGACGAACCGAGCGATCCTCGTTCCCCCCGCTGGATCGAAAACCGGCGTTCGCGTCCCAAACCCGGGAAAGTGATGATGCCGAGTTGCTGCAAACCGAGCACCATTAGGACGATCCCGCCGATTCGGACGATCCAGTAGCGGTTGCCGGCTAGCAGGGAGGCGCTATCGACAAGTGCTCCAGCTGCTCCGAGAGCCACCCCTAGGGCGATGAAAATCACGGAGAACCCAGCCACATACGCAAGCGCATTGGACATGACCTTTCTCCGATCCACTTCTCCTGACGTCGATACCGAGACGCCGGCAAGATGCGTCAGGTAAATCGGAATCAATGGCAGAATACAGGGGGATGAGATAGAAAGGACGCCTGCCACGAATGCGGCGAGATATGTCACGTCGGAAATCATGAATGAAGCCTGCCTTCGGTGTCGCCGGGCATTTGTACAAGTATGCGGACACCCCGTTTCCACCTGCATGATCCTACCATTTAGCAGGACCACCGATCAGTAATGAACCCCACTGAGTCGACTTCACTGCGCGATCGAAATTACCGGGTTATTGGGACCGTGATCTCTATGGCCGAGCTTGGCGAAGCAGATCGCATATACACGATTTTTTCCCGGGAGCGAGGAAAACTCCGGGTGGTTGCCAGGGGTGTGCGTAAACCGGGTTCTCGACTTGCGGCGGCTCTGGAACTCTTTGCCACGAGCGATTTTCAGCTGACCCGTGGACGCGATCTTGAAATCGTCACCGGCGCTTCGATCGTGAATCGCCCGTTCAGAAACGGTGCGACGCTCGAAGCGATTTCATATGGCTCGCATCTGCTTGAACTTGCGAGTCGCCTGACGGCCGAGCACCAGGAATCCGTGGACACCTTCGATGCGCTCCGTAACGCCATCACCGCGATTGATGCTGGACTCGATCCAGCGACCGTCGCCCGCAAATTCGAACTGGATATGCTCGCCATTTCCGGGTTCGAGGTCGATCTCTACCATTGCGCGATGTGCAACAGCGAATTGCAGGAACGATCCAACCTATTTTCGTCGTCGAATGGCGGATTCGTCTGTCTCGATTGCCAAGCCGGCGTTGCTGGTGGACGCATGCTGTCGGTGACATGCCAGAAGTTGCTGCGTGTGATCGACCGTCAGGGGGTCGCCAAGGCAATCAGTCTCAATGTGCCAGCTGCCGTGCAGATGGAACTCGATGCCGCCATGCGCGATTTCCTTGGTTCGATCATTGAACGTGATCTCAGCAGTTTGCGGGTGCTCAAAGAGATCCGGGAATCGTCGATTGATTATCGAGCGGTCTGATTGCTCCCCGATTCACCTGAAGCGCCGAGACCCGACCGCTCGCGCGACTGGGCGGCACGCCACTTCTCAATCTCGGCGTGGTGACCACTGAGAAGGACATCAGGAACCGCAAGATCGCGATACACAGCTGGTCGAGTGTAGTGAGGGTACTCCAGTAGACCATCCTGATGCGATTCTGATGCGATCGATGCTGCAGTGATCACGTCCGGCACGAGCCGGGCAATGGCGTCAGTCATCACCATGGCCGGTAGCTCTCCGCCGGTGAGAACGTAATTGCCGATCGAAACCTCTTCCGCTTCGAGCAATGGAATAACCCGTTCATCGACTCCTTCGTAGTGACCAGCAATGATGAGCAGGCGTGATTCCCGGCTCAATTCCTCGGCGACAACCTGATCGAAGAGACGCCCTCTCGGAGAGGTCAGCAGAACCCGAGCCGGTTCCCTCGCCAGAATTGCTTCGGCCGCTTCGACAATTGGCTGCGCCATCATCACCATGCCGGGGCCGCCTCCATAGGGTCGATCGTCGGCGGTATGGTGCTTGTCACATGTCCAATCGCGAATGTCATGAACGACGATCTCGATGATTCCTGCCGCCTGGGCTCGGGCGAGAATGCTCTCGGTCATCGGCCCAGTAAACATGCCGGGAAAGAGCGTCAGGATATCAATCCGCAACGTCGGTTCTGGCTGATGCTGGGGAGTTTCAGTCTCCATTGCGTTTCCGGTTGAGTGTATCGAGCAGGGACTGAGCCGCTGAGGAGAGGTCAGTGACCACCAGATCGGGGGCTGGGATTCCATCGGGTGTGGGTCGACCTTCATTGCGATCAAACCAGGCCGTGTGCATGCCAGCGGCCGCAGCTCCGCCGACATCAAACCGTATCGAGTCACCCAGATGAAGCGCGTCGCGCGGATCTGCGTCGAGATGCTTGAGGGTTTCGAGATAGATCTCTGGACGCGATTTGTAGAAGCCTGTCGAAGCCGAGGTACAAACGGTTTCGAACGGGGTGCGCATATCGAGCTTCGTTAGAGCCCACTCAAGAAACTGGTGATGAACCGCACTGGAGACAACGGCCAGCCGAGTCGAACTCCTCTCAAGATGGCTGAGCATTTCCTGCGCGCCCCGGACCGGCTTCGCCTCATCGAGAGCTGCCAGCATCAACTCTGCCACCGCCCGATCGACGACATCATCCGGGAGCGAAACCCCTTCGCGAGCGAGAATCTGGTGCGTCGCTTCGACCGCGGCGACTTCCATTCCATGCTCATGAATCTCGAGTCGGAGTTCGCGATAGCTGCGATCCAACGCACCTAGATCGATGCCCTCGAGAGATGCCTGTTCATGTTCGGCCGCCCAGCGCATGACCTCGCTCACCAGCGTTCGCACCTCAAGTTCAAACCACGGATCGCATTCGACCAAGGTGTTGTGAAAATCGATCGTGATCACTGACATGCCAGGTGGTCCGTTCGTTTCATCGAGGGTCGGTCAAGAGCAGGGGAAGAACAAGATCGACCAATTGAGGATCGAACTGACTCCCCCGAAATCGTTCGAGTTCGGCGAGTGCAGCTGAGACTGAGAGGGCAGTGCGATAGGGTCGATCAGAGGTCATGGCATCAAAACTGTCGGCGATGCCGATCAATCTCGATCCAAACGGAACCGCGTCGCCGGCAAGTCCGAATGGATATCCCCTCCCATCCCACCACTCGTGATGATGGCGAACGAGCGCGGCTCGATCCGCAAATCCGGATCTGGTTTCGAGAAGGTCTGCTCCCTGTTCAGCGTGGGAGCGCACGATCGCCATTTCGGCGATCGTCAGCGGACCGGGGCGATCCAGCAACTCAGCGGGCACCTGCGCTTTACCGATATCATGGAGCAGCGCGGCGTCAAGAATCGTCTCGGTGTCGTAAGCGCTGGTCACCGGAAAAAAGGCCAGCATCAGCTCAACCAGCGAACGCACCCGAACAGCATGCTGGCAATAACCAGGCACTTTGGCTTCGACTATGGCCAGGATGGTTTCGACCGTGTCGGTGGTTCCGAGGGCGGTAAAACTGGGGGCGATCTGTGGTTGGTTCATGGTCGCTCGAATACCATCAACGTTGTCGCCAATCGCGACGCTGTCTAGGATACGTCAGGATATCTGAATCATTGCCTGGTGACCCTATGTCTCTGGTTTTCGAGTTTGCCGCCGCCAAAACGAACAAATACGCCTCCCGGGAAAGCGGGGATACGGTGGAACTCGCCGAGCGACCCACTGGTGGTATCTCCGCCGTCCTCGTGGACGGTCAGGGATCAGGGCAAGCGGCGAAAACACTGAGCATGCAATTGTCCTCCGAAGCCGTGTCGATGCTGAAAAAGGGCGTGAGGGACGGGGTGGTCGCGAGAGCGGTTCATGACACCTTGTTCGCCTACCGACATGGGAAGGTCTCCTCGACGCTCGATATCCTGTCGGTCGATCTGAGAACCTCGAACGTGCTGTCGGCCCGAAATAGCGTCACTCCTCTGATAATGATCGAAAACGGTGAGGTTCGGGTCGCGACCGCCGCCAACGGCGCGATCGGCGTCCATCACTTTGTCCGTCCCACGGTGCTGCAGCTGCCACTTGCTCCCGATCTCGCCGTGATCGCGTTTACTGATGGGATTCAAGGGTCGGGAGCGCGCGGATCGGACGGGCCGTTCAATGTGGTGTCGTTCTTGCAGGAGCGTCCCGAGATCCATGCCGATCCACATGCAATCGCGGATCGGGTCCTGGCCGAAGCGATCAACCGCGACAATGGCCGTCCGAAAGACGACATGGCGATCGTGGCGCTGGTAGTCTCTGAGCACGACGAACCAATCGTTGTGCGCTCAACCGGTGTTCGCATTCCACTGCCCTGATTCGTTCGAACCGGAAAGGATGCTCGATGACGAATCAGCAGTCCGCCTCCCAGCGCGCCGCAAGGCGTGTGGTCGTTGTTGGTCCATGCGCATCAGGAAAATCGACCCTGGTTCAGAATCTCAAGAACGCCGGGTATGACGCTTACTCATGCGCGCAGGAGCACAGCGTCGTGAGTCGGCTCTTTCTGCATCTGACGCCTGATGTGGTGGTTTTTCTCCATGTCGAACTGGAGGACGTGCGCCGCCGACGCTCCAGCGCCTGGTCCGAAACCATTTACGACGACCAGCTCCGCCGTCTTGCACCTGCCCGAGAAGCTGCGGATCTCGTTCTTGACACAAGCGTTTTGAGCGAAGCTGACGCTCTGGAGCAGGCGGTTGCGTTTCTCGAGGGCAATAGCGGAGAGAACAGTTTCTAGTTGCCAGCGAACGATCGACCTTCGTTCAACAGCGCCGCAATTGCTCGCGATTCGTTACCGCACCTACAATCTGACTGTGACCCTTGAGCAGAAGAGAGTCTCTATCACAATGCATAGAATCGGTACATCCAGCCTGAGACAATCGTGGATCGCAGTGTTGCTGACCCTTGTTCTCATGATCGCCGTCTTGCCCGACATTTCAGCGCAGGAATCGGGTGAACCGCTCCAACCGAATCCATCTGGCGATCAGACGCTCAGCTTGAACGGGCCGATCGTGCTCGAATCGCTGGACCCGGCGTTCAGTCGTGACCTGGAAACGATGTTTGTCGTCCGCCAGGTTTTTGCCGGATTGATGCGGTTCGGGGATGAGTTGCAGCCGGTTCCGAACATCGCGTCCGATGTCTCCATCTCCGATGATGGCCTGGTTTACACGTTCAGGCTCGATCCCGATGCCCGCCTTTACAGTGGCCGGACAATCGTCGCCGACGATGTCGTGTTTTCCCTTCAGCGTGCGCTTGATCCAGCCACAGCGAACGGCAATACCGCTGCGCTTGCCGGTCCGACCTTTCTGGCCGACATCGCTGGTGCTTCGGAGTTGCTGACTGGTCAGAGCGACACACTGAGTGGAGTCGTGGCGCTCGATGAAACGATGGTTCAGATCACTTTGACGAGACCACGGTCGACCTTTCTGATGCGGTTGGCGGCAGCTCCGGCGTCAATCGTCGACAAAGACGATATGTCGCTGGGTGTGGACTGGTGGCGGACTCCAAACGCGTCAGGTGCGTTTGCCATCGAGGCGATTTTCGACAACGACCGCATTGATCTGGTGGCCAATCAACATTTCGTTGGCGGTCAGCCGTTGCTGGAAAAGGTCACCCTGCGGATTGGCACGAACGCCTTTGGGCAGTTTTCCTTGTATGAAGAGGATGCGATCGATATGGCGGGTGTCGATCTTTTCAATGTCGAGCGTGTGTTAGATCCCGAGAATCCGCTGAATGCCGATCTGACCCAGACCCCGCTCTTCGCGACCGAGTACATTGCCTTCGGCACTACCTCAGAACCACTCGACGACCCGTTCATTCGCAAGGCGTTAATGCTCGGGTTTCCGCGCGATGAGATCGCCGAGGTCAGTTTTAACGGTCGGGTGGCGACACCGGAAGGGCTCATCCCGGACAAGATGCTGGGCGTTGATCGCTGGTCGATTGACGGAGCCGACTTCGACCTCGATGCGGCCCGAGCGGCGATTGCATCGTCACGCTATGGTTCGGCCGAGGGTGTGCCGCCAATCGAGATCTACGCCGCATCGCCGGCTCGAGCGGAATCGTTCCGCGATTTCATCGAGGAGAATCTCGGTCTGAAGATCGAGATCTACGCTGTCGAGTGGTCTGATTTCCTGACCGATCTGACCAATCAGCACTACCCAGCTTATCTTCTCTTCTGGGGAGCCGACTACCCCGATCCGGAAACGTTTCTCCTGACCCTGTTCGGCAGCGATTCGTCCGACAACTACATTGGATATTCGAATCCTGCCTTCGACGAACTCCTCGATCGCGCAGCCGCCGAACTCGATCCGGTCCTGCGCGCGGCCCTCTATAGTCAAGCCAATCAGATGCTCATGGACGACGGGGTGGTCCTGCCGCTCTACTACGACGTCGCCTACACCTTGATCAAACCATGGGTCAGAAATCTGACTGTGACGCCACTAGGCGTGCTCTATCTCGATCAAGTCTGGATCGAGCGATGATCCGGCAGTTGCGAAAGCCAGTTCCTGCGACGGTCGAAGTCCTTGAACTCGCCGACGTCGCGAAACGATCACGTCGCTGGAATCCCTTCATCGATACCGCGTTTATCGAGCGCTCGCTGGAGCTGATGCCGGGCCGTTCGGTCTGGATACCATCCACCGAAGAAATCGTAGTCGTTTCTCCCTGGCGAAACCGGCTCGAGGTCGGCGCAATCAACGCGATCAACGCCGTCGCGCATGCTGACGCGCTCTTTCGCGAGGCGGCGTCGTTGTCGGAAGCACTAGGCGATGAAGGAATTGTTTCGGTCGAATGGGATGTCGCCAGATCTCCTGGGTTTTTCGAGCGGATCGAGTTCGACTCGCTCCAGGAGATCGTATCGTGGGATCTCGAAGGACGCCAGGAGATTGCACAGCCTTCCGCAAAATGGCCATCGAGGATCGTCGAACGCCTGGAATCATCCGATCTGGCGGGTCTTGTTCGCCTCGATCATGCGGCTTTCGATTGGCTCTGGTGGAACAGCGAAGCGGAGTTTCTGACCTATGGCATGCGCCCCGGGGTCGAGATCATAGTTATCGAAATCGACAATGAGATTGTCGGATACATCGGCTACTCCGATTTCGGAGATTGGGGTCATATCGACCGCATTGCGGTGGCGCCCGCGCTCCAGGGGCAGGGAATCGCGTCCGAGTTGATGCGACTGGCGGTGGCCAGAATGCGTCGCGCGCGAGCGAAACGGATCGAGCTCAGTACCCAAACGAACAACGTCCGCTCACGTGTGCTCTACGAACATCTCGGTTTCAGGGTCAATCCAGCGTCGACCTACCGGGTCTTCGGGCGATACTTTGGTGATCACGGCGCGTGACTGACGCGGGTGGCTGATCGGCACACGCGCAACATCAGGGAAGCAGGAGAGCATGTCGAGCACGTTTGGCAAGATTTTCAAGATCACCACCTGGGGAGAATCGCATGGGCCAGCGCTTGGCGTGGTGGTGGAAGGGTGCCCGGCCGGAATTCCATTGACTACCGAGGAGATTCAGTTCGAGCTCGATCGACGGCGGGTCGGTCAGAGTAAGGTCACGTCGCCCCGCGACGAAAAAGATCGGGCTGAGATCCTGTCTGGCGTTTTCGAAGGGGTCACCACCGGAGCGCCGATTTCCCTGATCACCTACAACAAGGATGTCGACTCCTCGAAGTACGAACCCTGGAGAAACGTGTTTCGTCCGGGCCACGCCGATTACACCTACTGGGCGAAGTATGGGCACCGGGATCATCGCGGTGGCGGACGCTCGTCAGCGCGAGAAACCTGGGGTCGGGTCGCTGCTGGTGCGATTGCGCGCAAGCTCCTGGCTACTGCTGGTTGTGACGTCTTTGGTTTTGTCGTCGAAATCGGTGGCATTCGCATGGAGACGTTCGATCGCGCGGAAATCGAGCAGAACCTGGTGCGATGTCCGGATCCAGTGGCAGCGCAGAAGATGGTCGATGCCATCCTGGAAGCAAAAGAGGCACACGACAGTCTTGGCGGCATTGTCGAGGTCCGTGCGATTGGCACGCCGGTTGGATTGGGCGAACCGATCTATGACAAGGTGGATGCCTTGATCGGTCAGGCGATGCTCAGCATCCCGGCTGTGAAAGCGGTTGAGATAGGCGAGGGCTTCGCGGTCACGAGGTCACGCGGTTCTCTTTCGAATGACGGTTTTCGCGTCGAGGATGGTCGTATTCGAACCAGCAGTAACAACGCGGGAGGCACACTGGGCGGACTGACGACCGGCGAGGACCTCGTGGTCAGGATTGCCGTCAAGCCAACCTCTTCAGTCGCCGTTCCGCAGCAAACGGTCGATACCGATCTCAACGAGCGAGAGATCGTCATCGAGGGTCGCCACGATCCATCGGTCTGCCCGCGGGCCGTTCCGGTCGCGGAAGCGATGTTGGCGTTGACACTCGCCGATCTGATGCTCCAGCACCGCTCTGCCAGGATTAGCTGGGATGAGGACTAGCCGGTTCTGGTGACATCGGCAGCTACGATCAGCCGTTCTGACCCGTCGTCGAATGGCTCGAGATCGTACCCACCGTAGAGCACCCAATCCTGGAAACCGGTCAGTTCGAGCATCAGTTCAAGCTCGGCGGCCGTCAGGTAGCGGTGGCGGTAGCTGGTCCGAATTCGTTCCAGCCTCCCTTCAGGATTGGAGATTTCGTACCAGAGTACGGTGTCGATCAGCTGCTCGCTGGGTTTGACCGATCGAGAACTGAACTTGTCGACGGTTTCGCCCGTTTCGAGTTCCCAGGTGCCTTCGAGCGCGACCGAGCCATCGAACGACTGCAACATCGCCGGAGTGGGACTGAAAACATCGATCAGCAGCTGTCCGCGCGGATCGAGCGCCTGGAACGCCGCAGTCAGCGCATCGCGTTGAAGCTCGGACGTTTCGAGATGGAGAAGAACGTCCAACGCCAGGATGATGACACCAAACGGTCCGCCGGGGGCAGTGGCGGCGTCGAGCAATCCTCCCGGCTGGAGGGTCAGAAGGCTCGTGAGATTGTTCGACGCATTCTTTTCGGCCGCGACGGTCAGCATCGCTGGTGAAGGGTCGAGACCGGTCACACGAAAACCGAGTTCGGTGATCGGGAGGGCAATCCGTCCGGTACCCACGCCGATTTCGAGCACTGGATCACCGGCAGCCTCCACGAATTGTTGATACATTTCGACATCTGCCCGGAACGAGTCGTGCTCGAGATCGTATAGTTCTGCGATCCTCCGGTAGGGATCGGTCTCCTCGGCAAACGTCACGGCATCCTTCCCTGTCTTCGACATCGCATTTCACACTATCGAGAAGAGTAACGGACCATCACCATGGCGCAAAAAGTGAAAGAAGACAAACAGGCGTTTCGAGTTGCGGCGAACAATCGACGCGCCTGGCACGACTACGAGATCATCGAAACACTCGAAACCGGGATCGTGTTGACCGGAAGCGAAATCAAATCGATTCGCGACGGCAAGATGTCGCTGGCCGAAGCCTATGTTCGTGTCGATAGCGGCGAACTCTGGTTGATTGGTTCGCACATCACTCCTTATGCCTACGGCGGATACGCCAACCATGAAGCAGTGCGACCGCGGAAACTGCTCGCCCATGCGACTGAGATTCGCATGCTGCAGGAACGGGTCGAGCAAAAGGGGATGACCATCATCCCTCTGAAGGTCGTACTCAAGAACGGCAAAGCGAAGGTCGATATCGGTGTTGGCAGAGCGAAAAAGAACTACGACAAACGCGCCGCCACCGCAGAACGCCAATCGAAACGCGACGTCGAACGGGAGTTGCGCGATCGCGGCTGACACCCGACATTCTCGCCAGGCTGACCAGCCACCGGTTGTCATTCTGAGCTTGCGCTGTCGTCATTCTGAGCGTGCGAAAAACCTCCAGTCACGGAGCAACCCCGCTCGATGCCATCACCGATCTTTCACAGTGAGTTGTCATTCTGAGCGTGCTAGAATCTCCAGTTACGGAGCAACCCCGCTCGATGCCATCACCGATCTTTCACCGTGAATTGTCATTCTGAGCGTGCGAAGAATCGCCAGTCGTGGAGCAACTCCGCTCGATGCCATCACCGATCTTTCACCGTGAACTGTCATTCTGAGCGCGCGAAGAATCTCTGGTCAGGGCGCAGCAGTTTGAGATGGCCGCGGGCATTCAGCACTCGCCTTGGCCACGACCCGTGAGGGATACGGTGACAGCGAACGATAACCCCGCCGACGACGATGCCTATCGATCAAATGTGCTAAAATGTTCGCATTGGGGATGTTTGGTTTCGACAGTGCTGGAGGTTAGTTTACTGCGTGCCGAAGCGCCCATGGCTTCGTAAAAATGGGCAAAAAAAGAACTGGCACTTCTCAGATGCCTCTCGCTGCCTAAGTTACACAACCTCTAGTCAGCGCGTTCGACCAGATCTTCTCCTGCCGGAACTGGATCCGAGCGTCACCCAGGTAAGGATGCGATAAGGAAGTCCGTTGGAGCGACCTTGTCTAAGCCAGTCCAGCTAACCAGTCGATATCCTGTCGGTGGGACGATCGGCTGGTAAAAAAAACACCGACTACGCACGTAGCATGTATTCGACCGAGAGTATTGGACGGGGGTTCGACTCCCCCCATCTCCACCAACGGATCGACGAGGAGCCATCAAATGCCTCCTTTTCTTATCTGGCCGCAGTGATGATTCTTGAGGAGCTGTTCGACTTATTGCCCTCCATCGCCGGGACGGTCCGCCTACATGCCAATCCTCGAGTGAACAGTTTTGACCAAATTGCTGAGAGGTTGGCTTCCGCAAGGGTTGTCGAAGTCACTAGGCACTAGCTCAAGAAGGTAACAACCGCTGCGGCTGAACTCATTCAGAAGTGGTCAAAAGCTTTTTTGGGTTGCTGGACCCATGTTGTAGTTCTGCCATGAGCAATAGCCGAGGTTACGCGAGTTGGAAATCAAGATGGACGGATTGTGAGCATAGGTGCGCGCGATGATATCGTCGGCTATGTCGGGTTATAGAGGAGCCCGGATTTTTCGTATGTGCCAGATACACAGGTGGCTGCCAATGAGGTAGGTTGGCTGCGAAGGATCGGAGGACGAGATGAACGCCAAGGCAACAGGGTACATAGGTGACCGTGCGATGAACGCGCGGCTGGGCAGGCGGGCACTGCTGGGGGCCACGGCCACTGCAGCAGGTCTTGCGTGCGCGCATGCCGACGCGCTCTCGGCTCTGACCCGGCAGGATGCGGGGACGCCCGCCTCATCGAGGGTGGTCGCGCCAGCGGAGATTTTCGTCACAGGTTTCGACTCACCGGAAGGGCCCGCGTTCGACACGGAGGGCAATTTCTTCTTCGTCAACTGGAACACAGGCGCGATCCTGAAGGTGACGCCAGACGGCCAGGTGAGTGAGTGGTTCAACACTGGTGGGATCCCCGCCGGGCTGGCCTTTCACCCTGACGGCTCACTCTATGTCGCTGACGAAGGTGACGCCATCCACGGCATTATGCGCATAACGCCAGACGGCGACTCGACAATTCTCGTCAACGAATTCGAAGGAACACCGCTCAACGGCTCGAACGACTTGATGTTCGACCAGCAGGGCGTGCTGTACTTCTCCGACCCATGGCCATGGGGTAACCCCGATGGCGCGTTCTACCGGTACTTTCCGGACGGCAAACTTGAGCTGATCGATACTGGGCTGCTCTTCCCGAACGGGGTCGCGGTCACTGCTGATGGCTCGTACGCGATTTTGGCTGAGTCCGGAACGAACCGTCTGCTCCGATATCCGATTGCTGCTGATGGAACCGTTGGCCCGCGTGAGGAGTGGGTTGTGTTCGACCACGACGGTGGACCCGACGGCATGGCGCTTGGAGCGAATGGAGAACTTTTCATGGCTCACAGTTGGGCCGGACACGTCGACGTCATCGATCCATCGGGCACCGTCGTCGAGCAGATTCCCGTTCCGGCGCCACACGCTACGAACTGTGCGTTTGGTGGTGAGGGCAACCGCACGCTGATGGTGACCGAGGTGGAATCGGCGTCGGTCTACCGTCTTGAACTGAGCGTTGCCGGTCTGCCGCTTTACGACGGCCGGAACTACGACTAATTTCAGTCATTGGTAGCAATTCCTTTATCTGTTTCGAAATTAAACCGCTGGAGAGCTTGCCAAAGGTTGCGGCGAGATCGACGCTTTCAGCCAGCGAGCCTTTGGGCGTCTGCCCCGACTTGTCTTCCGACACTCCAGGAGTCCGTCGTGGTTAGACGAGTTACCCGTTCGTACGACCCTGAGAACGCGCTTTTTCAACACCTAAAGGCGTAGCAGTTTCACCCGCCAAGACGTATTCTTCGCAGGAAGTGATGGTCGGCACCTCGCTTGAAGTTCAGTCAATTGCGGCGCTGTAAATGGAGTCCAGCATGGATGGTTCCCAGTTTGACAAAATGACCCGCCAATTCGCTTTCTCGACCTCGCGGCGGGCGATGTTGAAAGGCCTTCTGGGCCTGGGTGGTAGTGCTCTCGCTGGCGCGGTTGTCGCTGGTGAAACGGACGCGCGAAGGAGCAGTAGCAGCTCATCCACCACCACGACCGCTGCGCCAGTTTCCTCGTGCAGTGGAGTAGCATGTGGCGGCGGCTGCTGCGGGTCTGGTCAGGCATGTTGCGGTCAGGCGTGTTGCGACGGTCTCTGCACGGTGGGAGGCGCGTGTTGTCCTGCAGGCAACACGGTTTGTGGCGCTGACTGCTGCTCCCCGGAACAGCAGTGCTGCGGAGGAGAATGCTGTCCTGGCGTTTGTTATGGAGAGGAGTTGTGCTGCCCAGCTCCACGCATCTTCAACGAGGTGGGTTGGGTATGCTGCCGGGAGGGCGAGCGTCCGTGTGGATCTGGTTGCATCCCGGTCGATGCCTGCTGTGAGGACAGTGAGTGCGCCGAATTCAGTATCCCGTGCAACACTGGCCGTTGCAGTGGTCCGGGCGGCGCCTGCTATGCCGATCCCGTGGACGATCGCTCGACCTGGGAGCCAGGAGTCAGCGTCTGTATCGGCGGCGAGATTTGCCAACTGCGAACCTGTGATGGTGTCTGCGGTTTCTCTGTCGACGATGGCTGCCAGGGAACGATCAGCTGTTGCGGATGCGACGGCGAGTCTGGATGTACTGCCAACGGAGACTGCTGTTCCGGCGTTTGCGTCAATGGCACGTGTCAGTCGGCAAAGAGTCCGATTGGCGGACCTTGCGATGACCCCCAGGATTGCTCAGCCGGTGTTTGTTACCAGGCGGAGTGCTGCCAGCCGCGTACCGGTTGTGAACCTGACGAGTGCGGCACGGTTGGTGACGGATGCGGCTCGACGCTGGCGTGTCCACTCTGTTCTGGTGAGGCTTGCCTGAACGATTCGGAGTGCCTCACCGGTTCGTGCAACAACAGCGTTTGCGCGGACCCGGTTCCGACCGGTGGCGCCTGTGACAGCGTGGATGATTGCTCGAGCCAAACCGCCACCTGCGAGGGAGGCTATTGTCGGGAACCGGTTGGTGGATCGTGTCAGAACACATCTGACTGTACCGGAGACCTCGTCTGCCAAGGGGCAGTCTGCAAGGTTCCGCAAGACGGCGGTTGCACGGAAGATGGGGACTGTGTAGACGGCCTCTATTGTCCGAGTGGCACGTGTACGCCGCGCCCGAAGCAACTGAACGAGTCGTGCGAGGCTGATGGGGAATGTGCCAACGGCTTGATCTGCTTCTGCACCAGTTTTGAGAGCAATGTTTGCTTGCCGGAGGATCCCACCTGCGTTGTCGAGCAACGGTGCACGAATGGCCTTTGCAAGGTCCCGGTGGACGGAGCATGCCAGCAGGATAGCGACTGCCCTGCTGACTACTACTGCCCTGCAGGAACCTGCACCTACGATTTCAGAGGGCCGGGCGAAGCATGCAACGTCACCGAGCAATGTGAGACAGGCCTGGTGTGCACGTGCCCGAATCCGACCGGATCCAACGGGTTCTGTGAAACTGGCGGAACGTGCAAGACCGTCGTGTTCTTTGCTTCACCATGCGGCGGTGAGAGTCAGATCTGTGTCGAAGGTCTGTTCTGTGACCCGATAGGCGAGGCCTGCAAAGTTCCGCCGGGCGGGGCGTGTCAAACAGACGGCAACGATTTCGAGTGCCAGGTCGGTTACGTCTGTTCTGGCAACAGGTGCATCGTTGGACTGCAGACTGGCGCCGTCTGCACGGATGCGTCGCAGTGTCTCGGGAACATGCTCTGCAATCAGCAGGACGGCGCGACTGCCAAGTCTTGTTGTGTGCAGAAGTCGCAGGCTTGTCGGACTGACGACGACTGTTGTGACAACACCATCATCTTTGGTGATCTCGTTTGTCGCGGCGGCGTGTGTACCGGACTGGGTCAGACGAACGAGGGCGACCCATGCGCCAGCAATGACGTATGCAAGGCCGGACTCGAATGTCTCGACCCGTCAGGTCTCGGTAGTGTCTGTACATCGGTCAAGAAGCGCGGGCAAGAGTGCGACAGTAGAGACATCTGCGAAAGCGGCACCGTCTGCTACAACTGTTCTGGGTACAGCGGCAATCCACCGGCCAGGGTCTGCGCCGATGCGACCAATCCCTGCTGTTTCAGTGACTTCGATGGTGTGAACAATGGCTGTCCCGGCGTTACGGTTCAGGATCCTGCCGGGTCGCGGTTCGTTCCCGGACTCTGCTGCAATTATGCCTGTAAGCATCCGAGAGATTATGAGAACTGCGGCGGCTGTGGCGTCAGCTGCGTTGAACCAGATTTTGCACCCGCGTGCTGGCAGCCAGGAACAGGCCGCTGCTCTCTCGTTGGCGAGTATCCTGCCTGCGTCTTCGATTCCGTTTGCGCCAGTGACGAGCGCTGCCTCCCGGGTGTTGCCGAAAATTGCAACGATGTGTTCTCCTGCCAGGATTGGGAAAACATCACGTGTTTCCCAGAAATCACGATCCCGGGCGCTTGCCCTGCGGCTGGCCTCAAGGAGCGGGGGTGCTCTTGCGCCAGTAGCAGCGAATGCGCTTCCGGGGTTTGCTCATCTCCATGTTCTGGAAGTGGCACGCTGTTCTGCAACAGCCCCGCCGTTTGCACGTAGAAGGATGTTCCTCGATCCTAGGGTCTCCAGCGATTAGCCTTCCTGGGGCAGTTTGTCTGGAGACCCCTGAAGCTGAAGCGTCGTTTTTCGGCCGCCGTCGCTAGTCGGTCATGATTCCTCGGCGACCCGGATGACGATTAATGTCTTCGTTCCAGGAGGTGACCTCATGACCGATTCAGCGGAGCAACCGGACACATCGCGATTTGCATTGCTTGCTGGAGACCTCCTCCAGGTCTCCACCGCATCGGCCTGCCAGCTCCTCCTCGACTTGGGATGGCGGAACACGTATATGAACGGGATTCGGCCGTTGCAGCCGCTCGGACTCGGGAACCGCATTGTTGGCCGGGCGCGAACCTGCCGGTATCTGATGCGCCGTGAACCAGAAGGTGGACCCGACCCTGCCAGGCGACGCGTTTCCCCGGAGATTGTCGCAATCGAATCGATCGAACCAGGCGACATCTTCTGCGTGGACGCTCTCGGTCTGCCGACGTCCGGGATCATCGGCGATATCCTGTCCGCGCGGATACAGGCGAAAGGAGCGCAGGCCGCCATCATCCACGGCGCTGTCCGGGACTCACCCTACATCAATGATCTCGGCTTGACGGTGTTTTCGTCAGCTATTCACCCGGCCCACAGCGGACGGGATCTCGAACCGATCGATTTCGATCAGCCGATTGACATGGCCGGCGTCCAGGTACGACCGGGAGATATCCTGCTGTGCGACGACGAGGGCGTCATTGCGATGCCACTCGATCTGGCTGAATACGTGGCCAAAGTCGGGCCACCCAAGGAACGGCTCGAAGAGTGGATCCGGAGCAAGATCGTCGCGGGTGGTTCCGTTCACGACTACTATCCGCCCAGTCCGGCGATGATCGTTCAATATGAGCAGGAAACCGGCCACACCTACGGTCACTGAAAGGCAGCCTCATGAAGATCACCGATATCCGGACCGCTGAGATCAAAGGTCACGGCTATTCGACTTATGTCCGCATCTACACCGACGAGGGCCTGATCGGGAACGGCGAGTGTATCCATGGTGGCGAAGGCTGTCCGCAGATGGTTCATGCGCTTGCGCAGTACGTTATCGGGGAGGACCCGCTCGATGTCGACCGACTCTTCGAAAAGATGCGGAGGGCGCGGTTGTTTGATGGCGCCATGGCTGGCGCAACCGTGACGGCCATGACCGGGATCGAAATCGCGCTCTGGGATCTGGCCGGGAAGGCCCTCGGTTTGCCGGTCTACCGCCTCCTTGGCGGAAAGTTTCGCGACACCGTCCGTCTCTACTGCGACAGTCATGCCGGCACGGATTTCTCGCCCGAATCGTATGCTGAACGGGCATTGCAGGTCGTCGAGATGGGGTTCGATGCGCTCAAGTTCGACGTCGATGAAACCGAAACCGGGTTCCGCAACGACCGCTGGAACTGGCACGCGTCTAATTCTGAAATCGACTGGATGGTCGAGCGGGTTGCGGCTGTCAGGGATGCGGTCGGACCGGATATCGATCTGGCGATCGACATGCATGGACGGTATGACATCGCCAGTGCCATCGCTGTCGCCCGGGCTATGGAGCCTTTCCGACTCCTCTGGCTCGAGGAACCGGTCCCGCCCGAAAACGTGGCCGCGATGCGAGAAGTCAAACGAGCGTCGCCGGTACCACTCTGTACTGGCGAGAATCTCTATCTGCGCTGGGGTTTTCGGGATTTGCTGGAACAGCAGGCGACCGACTACATCATGCCTGATATCCCCAAGTGCGGTGGACTCTCCGAATGTCGCAAGATCGCCAACATGGCCGAGGTTTATTACGTTCCGCTCGCGCCCCACAATGTCTGCGGCCCGCTCGGCACCATGGCGTCGGCTCATGTCTGTGCATCGATCCCGAACTTCCTGGTGATGGAATGGCATTGGATTGACTACGACGGGTGGGATGATCTGACCCTGCAGGACCAGCCAGTAATCCAGAATGGCCATGTCGTCCTAACCGACAAACCGGGAATCGGTCTCGAAGTGAATGACGAGGTCGCTCGGACCTATGTCCGACCGGGAACCGAGTATTTCGGACCGAGGTCATGAAAGTGGCCTTTGGCTAATCCTTTGTTGCCTGAACCCAACAAGAGGTATTCGGCGGGTATCCATGCGCGATCGAACTGCATCATGACTCAGTCGCTTCGGCGCTTGATGCCTCGAAAGAGATACGCGCTGGCCGGTTCGCCCTGTTCGAGATGGCTCTTGATTATCGTCTCGATCGCATCCGTGTCGACGAAGGCGTACTGGACGGGACCAGGATAGACATTCACCGAAGGCCCGTAGTCACATCGGTCGCGGCAGCTCGTGCCGAGAACCTCGACCGTTCCCTGCAATCCCCTCGACCAAAGTAGATCATCGAGATGCTCGAGTACCGTGCGACTCCCTCGGGGCGTGCAGTTCTTTCCGAGGCAGACATGAACCCGGTAACTTGAGGTCATCAATGGCAGCAAATCGTCGTCCGGTTCATCCACCGGTTTTCTCGGTCTCCGATTCGATCGCGGCGCGAATGAGATCGAAATCTCCCTGCGGAACGTTGTGGACATTGCCCTGGAACGCTAGCGTCCAGTTCTTGGCTGGCCATTTGCTGGCGTATTCCATCTGCCGTGCAAGACGTTCAGCATCGATCCAATGATCCTCATCGAGAATCAGATCAGGTTCAATCGCAACGCGAAACGGATAGTCCTCGGCGTCCTTTTTCGGATCCTTGCTTTTCCAGATCGGCTCGTGGCTTTCGAAATAATCCGAAGTGATCGTCGCGGTTCCGGCGAACATTTTCTTGCCGGTGATGTAGTAGGCAATTTTGTCACCAGCGTGCATCTTTTCGGCCTTTTTGCGGTGCCTCGATTTCATTCCCTGGACGGTAAAGCCGAGTTCACGGGATTTCGCGAAGTTGTCCGCACCGCTGACGATGATCCAGTAGTTGGTTTCGTTTCGAGCGTCCAAGTCCATCTCCAGCCTTTCGATCTCGTTGTCATCCGCGTGCGGCTGCCGCGCCGGGGGCACCATGCGGTCGAGTACAGTATCGCACTGCTGATCGGGCAGTTGAGTCGCGTCGGAGGCGCTAAACCTGCCGAAATCGGGCATTTCGCCTTGAAAGAATCCGGGTCAGTTCCTATACTCACAGATGGCGCTGGGGTAGCATCAGACGCCGACGTAGCTCAATTGGCAGAGCAGCTGTTTTGTAAACAGCAGGTTGCGGGTTCGAGTCCCATCGTCGGCTCCTGACATCGTTTCAGCTTCTTGTGTTTTGGGCAGTTGCCAGAGTGGACAATTGGGCCTGGCTGTAAACCAGGTGCTTCGGCTTCGGTGGTTCGAATCCGCCACTGCCCACCGAACAGGCGATCGCAACCGGTGATCTCGTTCGGGCCCACATAGCTCAGTTGGTAGAGCACATTCTTGGTAAGAATGAGGTCTCCGGTTCAAGTCCGGATGTGGGCTCCAAGGTTGTTCCGCTTGTTAAGGGGCTCCGGAGTGGAGCCTCTTCATTGTGTTGGGTTGGTTGACGCTGCCATTTGACGAGCGCAACTCAGGAGGATTTTCGGAGAAATGGGTAAGCAGAAATTCGAGCGCAACAAACCGCATGTGAACGTTGGCACGATTGGGCATGTGGACCATGGGAAGACGACGTTGACGGCGGCGATCACGAAGACGCTGGCGTTGCGTGGTGAAGCGTCGTTCCGATCGTTTGATTCGATTGATAACGCGCCGGAAGAGCGGGAGCGAGGGATCACGATCGCGATTTCGCATGTGGAGTACGAAACCGACAATCGCCACTATGCGCACGTGGATTGTCCGGGACACGCGGACTACATCAAGAACATGATCACGGGAGCGGCGCAGATGGACGGGGCGATTCTGGTGGTGAGTGCACCGGACGGTCCGATGCCACAGACGCGGGAGCACATTTTGCTGGCGCGGCAGGTGGAAGTGCCGGCGATGGTGGTGTTTCTGAACAAAGTCGACATGATGGATGATGAAGAGCTGCTGGAGCTGGTGGAACTTGAAGTGCGGGAACTGTTGAGCCAGTATGGTTTTCCGGGCGATGAGATTCCGATCGTGCGCGGCAGTGCGCTGGCGGCGCTGGAGAGTGCGAGCACCGATATAGGAGATGCCGAGTACGCGCCGATCCTGGAGTTGATGCAGGCGGTGGATGACTACATTCCGACACCGGAGCGAGCGATCGACCAGCCGTTCCTGATGCCGATCGAAGACGTATTCGGGATCAAGGGCCGGGGGACGGTGGTGACGGGGCGGATCGAGCGGGGCGTGTGCAAGGTAGGCGACGAGATTGAGATCGTCGGCATGGGCGAGCAGCGCAAGGTCATTGTGACGGGCGTCGAGATGTTCCAGAAGACCCTTGAAGAGGGGGTAGCTGGAGACAATGTCGGTGTGTTGTTGCGTGGGGTTGAGCGGACCGATGTGCAGCGGGGCCAGGTGTTGGCGAAACCGGGGAGCATCAAACCGCATTCGAAGTTTGCGGCGGAAGTGTATGTGTTGGGCAAGGAAGAAGGGGGACGGCACACGCCGTTCTTCAACGGATATCGGCCGCAGTTTTATGTACGGACGACCGATGTGACCGGGTCGATTGAGTTGCCGGAAGGTGTCGAGATGGTGATGCCTGGTGACAATGTGCAGATGAAGGTTGAGTTGATCATGCCGGTGGCGTGTGAAGAAGGGTTGCGGTTTGCGATCCGGGAAGGTGGCCGGACGGTTGGCGCCGGAGTCGTGACGTCGATCATCGAGTAGTAGACTAAGTGCCTGATCGGGAGGCGAGAATGAGATTCTGGCCTCCCGAAACCGGGAAAACACGCGACGGAACGGTCCGTTCTGTCAAAGAGGATGATGTACAATGGCGAAGAAGTCGAAGGTCGACCGACCAGTCGTGACGATGGAATGCACGATCTGTCGAGAGCGCAATTACACCACGGAGAAGAGTCGCCGGAACGATCCGGGTCGACTCGAACTCAAGAAATTTTGTCCGCGATGTCGGTGCCATCAGCTTCATCGGGAAACACGGTAGTCAGCGAACGCGATTACACGTAGGGTCGTAGCTCAATTGGTAGAGCAACGGTCTCCAAAACCGTAGGTTGCGGGTTCGATTCCTGCCGGCCCTGCCAACAGAAGTGGGTAAGACTGGGCGGAGCCGTCTGGCGCCGCTTCATTATTGTTCGATTCTGGATGGTTTGATGAAAATGTCCGAAGACGTTGAAGCAGCGTTGACGGTAAACGGGTGATGAGATGAGTTCGAAGCGACGGTCGTCAACCAAGAAGCGGAGTTCACAGCCGACTGGGTCGGCGACGTCTTCCGCAACGGCGACCGCAGTGGCACCGGAGCCAGTACAGCAACCGGCTCCAGCGTCAAAACCGCCCAAGCAGAAAGAATCGGCGCCTTCGGAGAGTCGGTTCCGTACGATGTGGGACAACTTCATCCGGATGGTGGAGAACACGCTGGCCGAGATCAAGAAGATCACCTGGCCAGACTGGGAAACGACGCGAAATCTGACTGTTCTCGTCATAGTGATGGCGGTTTTTCTTGGGGCTTTGCTTGGCGGGATCGACTTCATCCTGCTGAAAGTCTTCGAAGCGTTCTAGAAGTCGATAGGGTTTTGACGTATGACTTATGGCATAGCGATGTGGGACGACTTCACCCGGATGGTGGAGAATACGCTGGCCGAAATCAAGAAGATCACCTGGCCAGACTGGGAAACGACGCGGAATCTTACCGTTCTCGTCATCACGATGGCGGTTTTCCTTGGTGCTGTGCTTGGCGGGATCGACTTCATCCTGCTGGAAGTCTTCGAAGCGATTTAGAAATCGATAGGGTTTACACGTATGACTGATGGCACAGTAACCGGCAAGCGCACGCTCAAGCAAAAGCTCGCCGCCCGTCGCCTCGAAGAGGCCGGGATTGATGAGCAGCCCAAAGAAGGAGAGTGGTACGTTCTCCACACCTATTCCGGCTACGAGAACAAGGTGAAGAAGTCGATAGAGAGTCGGGTCGAATCACTCGATCTCGAAGATCGTGTCTACGAGATCGTTGTCCCAACCCAGGACGAAATCGAAATTCGCAGCGGCCAGCGTCACACAGTTCAACGCAAGGTCTTTCCTGGCTACGTGCTGGTCCGCATGGAGCGAGACGACGAAACCTGGTACGCATTGCGGAATACACCGTCTGTCACCGGTTTCGTTGGTATCAATAACGAACCGGTGCCGCTTTCGGAACGAGAGATACAGTCGATCATCACCGGAATGGCGGCTGAAGCGCCCAAGGTCAATATCTCCTTCCAGCTGGGAGACACGGTGCGCATAATCGACGGGCCGTTCGCGGACTTCCGCGGCGAAATCGACGAGATCAGTGAAGAAAAAGGCAAGATCCGGGTATTGGTTTCATTCTTTGGTCGAGAGACACCGGTCGAACTCGACTTTTTGCAGGCCGAACGAGAAGCCTGATCGGGCTTCCGCGAACTAAGTCAATGACGACATTGAGAGGGGCACAGCGTGGCTAAGAGGGTCAAGGCGTACATCAAACTTCAAATCGACGCAGGCAAGGCGTCGCCAGCACCTCCAGTAGGACCGGCGCTGGGTCAGCACGGTGTCGCGATCATGAACTTCGTGAAGGAATACAACGAGCGCACAGCGTCGATGGCAGGACAGACGATCCCGGTTGTCATCACGGTGTATGAAGATCGCTCTTTCACGTTCGTGACCAAGACACCGCCTGCGTCTGACTTGCTCCGGCGAGCGGCTGGTGTCGACAAGGGCTCGAGTCATGCGCCCCGGGATCAGGTTGGAAGCGTGACCAAAGCACAGATCAACGAAATTGCAGAGCTAAAGATGAAGGATCTGAACGCAGTCGATCTCGATGGCGCCGTCCGACAGATTGAAGGCACGGCTCGTTCGATGGGAATCAAAGTCGCTCGATAGGTATTGGCTATGTGGGAGGGCTGACGCCCGTTTGCACCACGGAGGATTTCACAGTGGGAAAAGTTGGAAAGAAACAGGCTGAGGCGATCGCCAAGGTCGAAAAAGATAAGTTGTATGGTCCCGTCGAAGGATCGAAACTGGTCAAAGACGTTGCCTGGGCCAACTTCGACGAATCAATTGAAGTCCATGCCCGGCTCAACATCGATCCGCGCCAGGCTGACCAAGCCGTGCGATCGACGGTTGCGTTGCCGCATGGCACTGGACAGTCGGTCAACGTGCTTGTCTTTGCTGAAGGTGAGGCCGAGCGTATTGCCCGCGATGCTGGTGCCGACTACGTCGGTTCCGACGATCTGATCAAGAAAATCAATGATGGCTGGATCGACTTTGATGCTGCTATCGCAACCGCTGACATGATGGGCAAGGTCGGTGGCCTCGGTCGTGTGCTGGGTCGCCGTGGGCTAATGCCGAATCCTCGCTCTGGCACGGTGGTGCGGAACATCGAGGACCTTCCAGGTGTGATCACTGATCTCAAGGGCGGTCGTGTCGAGTTCCGAAACGACCGTCTCGGGATCGTGCACTCGGTCATTGGCAAGAAGCACATGTCCGAAACCGATATTCTCGAGAATTACCTGGTGTTTGTGGATGCCCTGATGCGTGCGAAACCGTCCGGTGTGAAGGGTGTCTACATGCGTTCACTGGCGCTGACATCGACAATGGGTCCGGGAATCCGGATGAACGTTGCCGAGTCTGTAGCGGCAGCATCGGAGGTCGCGAACTAGCGACATCGCGCATTGCCGAACTGGTCTGAATCGGCAGTGCCACCAAATATGAAATTCCGGCCAGAGACAGTCGGTGCGATCCAAGAATCGCTTAATGTCCGACCGAGGCCCAGCAACCGTTCCTTGTGTACGCAAGCGAATGTGAGCCCTGGGTCGCCACCGGCCCGGGGCTTTGTCATTGCGCTGCACATGCGTGTGGCTCGTGGAAACAGAAGGAGGTGAAACGCATATGCCGACAGTCAAGAAAGCGAAAACAATCGAAGAACTCGCGGAATTACTCGATCAGGCCAAACTGGTCGTTCTGACCGATTATCGTGGTCTTTCCGTTTCCGATCTTCAGAACCTGCGTACGTCGTTGCGCGCGGTTGATGGAGAGATTCGGGTTTCAAAAAACACCTTGACGCGGATTGCGTCGGAGCGAGTCGGAATCCAGGGTCTCGAACCTGCACTCGAAGGACCCTTGGCGCTTGGTTTCGCGCATGGTGACATCGTTGGATTTGCCAAGGCGATCTCTGATTTCGCCAGGACGTCGCGGATCCTGACCGTCAAGGGTGGGGTTCTCGACAAACAGTTCATCGGCGCTGAAAGCATCGAGAGTTTGTCGACCATGCCGTCGAAGGAGGTCTTGCAGGCAACACTGCTTGGTCTGATGAAGGCGCCCGCCAGACAGCTCGTCACGGTGCTCAATGGTCCGCCGCAGTCCGTAGCCTACCTGCTCAAAGCGCGTGCTGATCAATTGGCAGCCAGTGCCGGGGGCTGACACTCGAAAGCATTGTCGATTCGAAATTGGAAAAATAGCATCACCCAGGTCGGGATGGTGCGCATCGAGACAAAAAGCATTGAGGAGTAACGAACGTGGCAAATGAAGCATTGATCGAACAGCTCGAGGGCATGACGGTTCTCGAGATCAACGAACTGGTGTCAGCGCTCGAGGAACGTTGGGGTGTCTCCGCTGCGGCTCCTGCCGCCGTGGGTGTTGCTGTTGCCGCTGGTGGTGGCGTCGCTGCCGAGTCAGCTGAAGAGCAGACTGAGTTCGATGTGGTCCTCGTCGAGGCTGGTGCCAACAAGATTCAGGTCATCAAAGCCGTCCGCGAACTGACCAGCCTCGGCCTCAAGGAAGCCAAGGACTTGGTCGAAGCTGCGCCAAAGGCCGTTCGCGAACAGGTTTCGAAGGAAGAGGCTCAGGCCATCAAAGCCAAGCTCGAAGAGGCTGGTGCCAAGGCCGACGTCAAGTAGCGTTGCCGTGGAATGCCGACGGTTCTCGCTCCAGAGAACTCGTCGGCAGCCGCGAGTAGAGGCTTCTGGCCTCAAGGAATTCGCCGCGATTGGTGATACAATCGCAGCATCGGGGCGTGGCGCAGTCCGGTAGCGCACCGGTATGGGGTACCGGTGGTCGGAGGTTCAAATCCTCTCGCCCCGACCAGAACAATGTTTTTTGATCTCAGACAGTTCAATGGAACTGCTTCCGTGCTTCCTCTGAGAGTTCAGGGGTTTGTACTCGTGTGTGGAGCTAAACGGTGAGTCGCAGACGCCCGTGCCGAATTCTCATTGCAGATGATGAATCTCTCATTCGGCTCGATCTCAGGGAGATGCTGATCCATCTTGGCTATGAGGTGGTGGCCGAAGCAGGGGACGGAAAAACAGCGCTCGATCTAGCGCGAACACTTCGGCCAGACCTGGTCATCATGGACATCAAGATGCCAGAGGTGGACGGCATCACCGCGGCGAAAGCGTTGACTTCGGAGCAGATTGCGCCGGTCGTTCTGATCACCGCCTATTCCGATCAGCCGCTGGTGGAGCGTGCTCGCGACGCCGGCGTGGTCGGGTATGTCGTGAAACCATTTCGCGAAACTGAGCTCATGCCGGTGATCGAACTCTCGCTGACGCGGTTCGCTGAGTTCACGGCTCTGCAAGAAGAAGTTGGCAGTCTGCGCGATGCGCTCGAATCACGCAAAGTGATCGAACGCGCAAAGGGTCTCCTGATGGAATCCTACGGGATTTCGGAAGCGGAAGCCTTTCGCCGAATTCGCAAAACGAGTATGGATGCCCGCAAGTCAATGCGTGAGGTTGCCGAAGCAATCTTGCTCGCAAATGAGGTCGAATCGCGCGGTGACAGCGAAGAGGACTTTGCAGACGGCGCGTAGCCACTCCCAACAAGATCCCAAACCCTGTACAAGTCCGTGTTGGTGAAGTAGCTAGCCACCCGCGGCTGGCGATGCGTTATCGTCCGCGGGCAAGATCGTGACGCTGACAGAATCGGGGCTCACTGCCGTCCATTTCACCCCGGGAGGGACGACGATGACTGGTTCCAGCGTGTACGTGCCGGCTTCCAATCCTTCAAGGCTGACAAATGCTTGGACGTCGTTGCCGGTAAGTGACGCAATGACGTCCTGGGAGGCATCGATGTCGATCGAGACTTCTGCAGGATCAAAGGAAACCACCAACCCGTCGCCGATGTTGGTGGCCGTTACCTGGACATTCGTGAGTGTTTGACTCACGCCCCGTTGGCCGATTTGCACGAGTACATCGACGAGTCCATCGATCGGTTGAATGACGATGACTCCCTCAGGCAGACCGACCAGTCCCACCTCAGCGGTCACACTGGAGTCTGAGCCGGTGATATCTACACTCTCGGTTGAAACTGCAATGATCTGGCGAATGACATCATCCGGCCCGTCGACGATAACGGTCGTTGGATTTGAAGTTCGGTCGAGAACGTCGTATCCGGCGGCGGGTGCTCCTGCGGTGGTCACCAGGACTGCAACTGATTTGCCTCGCGATGAAATGGTGACATCCGCCCGAATCACCGCTGGATCGATCGTGATATCAGGAACAACCTCTCCGAACTCATCGCGGGCTTCCGGAACAAACTCATCGGAATAGGCCCGGCTTCCACCGGAAGATTCGACAGCAAGCACGATCTTGTCGATTCGGCCTACGTTTGAGTCGGGGCCAGTGACTGTGACGTTGTCGACCTCTGGGTTGACATCGACTGACCGCAGACTGGTTGCATCGATGTCCATCACTTCGACCTCGAGTGGGAATGTCTCAACTGCGACCGCTTCAACTTCAACACTTGCGCTGCTTCGATCACTGCTGGTTTTCCAGAGATCATCCGGCGCTTCGATTTCCACAGGCAATGAGAAGTTTCCACTCGCCCGCACCTCAGTGAGATCGACGATGGCCCGAATCTCAGTAGCATCCAGCGCGTCGACAACCGATTCAGGACCCGAAACCCGCACTTCCGTGGTGCCAAGGTCGGAAACGACGGTCAGTTCGTCAGTCACGCCCACTGGCTGGATCGGAACGGAAGCGAATACGCGGCTCTGTTCAGGATCATCAATGGTAGTGACGAACGCCCAGAGGAGAAACGCGGCTGCCAGAGAAGCCAGAAATCGCATCATCGAGGCGCGATTAAGAAGCGGAGAAAATGAGGTTAACCGATTCATGGGTTTCTATTGACTCCGGTTGATCCTTTTTCATGGTTCGCGGTCGCGTTCGAAGTCGAGCTCTTTGAATCCAAGCGCGGGAGATGGAACCGGCCGTTTGTTTTGCCGGAATCAACAGGATCTTTTTCGATTCTCATCAAGGTTCGGAGAACCCGGCGAAGTCGATCCTGATCGAGATCGCGAATAAGCCGACCGTTGTGGGCAACCGCGATCCGGCCGGTTTCCTCCGAGACGATGATCGAGAGCGCGTCAGAATCCTCGGTCACGCCGATCCCGGCGCGGTGGCGAGTTCCCAACTGGCTCGACGCGGAAATGTTATCGGTGAGTGGTAGTACCACGCTGGAGGCGAGAACGCGATTGCCACGAACGATCGTTGCTCCGTCATGGAGCGGAGAATTCGGATAGAAGATGTTGATGAGAAGTTGGCGGGTCAGTTCACCGTCAATCGGGATGCCATTTTCAGCGTAGTCCTGCAAACCGGTTTCACGCTCGATCACCATCAGAGCCCCGTAGCGCTGGCGGGCAAGCTGCCCCGCGGCACGTACGATTTCGTCAACGGCTTGCTCGTTGACGGATTCAGCCGTGGCGGACAATGGCGCTCGAATCCAGGAGCCTGTGTGTCCCAGTTGCTCCAGCGCTCTGCGAATCTCTGGTTGAAAAATGACAGGAATTGCAATGAACAGCGCCGGCCACATGTTGGATAGCAACCAGTTGAGGGTTGAGAGATCAAATACCGTTGCGAACAGATACCCAATGGCCAGAAAAATCACCGCACCCCGGATCAACAAGGTCGCGCGGGTTCCCTGGGCGACACTCAGCAGCCAGTAGATGATCAGCGCCACGACCGCAATATCAAGAAGAGAACGAACGCTCCCCAGTTGCGAAAGGAGCCATTCGAATTGCGGCATGGGTCGTAGCGCCTCGGTTCGATTCGGACGAAGAAATCAGCCCTGTGATTCTAGCACCGTCCGGCGCGGCGACTTCGGCTTTCAGGGACTCTTATGCTGTTTCAGGCGATAATCGTCCGTATCAATAAGAACATATTGGGAAAGTCTGGTATCGAGCAGCCGGGAGAGGATCCGTTGCTCGATCCGGGAGAAGTCCTGGTTCGACGTCACAACCGTCGGAAGCTGCTCGTTGTAGCGGTGATTGATCAACTGATAGAGCTTTTCACTCGCCCATGGAGTCGACTGCTCAGTGCCGAGGTCATCGAGCACGAGGAGTCCAGCATTCTTGATTTGTTGAAAACGCTCGTCGTAAGCGACACCGTTTTGAGGATCGAAAGTCGCCCGCAATTGATCGAGCAAGTCGGGCACGACCCGGAAATAGACCCCAATGTGGCGCTGATCGATCACATGATTGGCGATCGCTGCTGCCAGGTGGGTTTTGCCTACACCACAGTTACCGTGAAAAAAAAGCCAACCTTCAGGGTTTTGCGCATAGCGCACCGAGGTGTTGTACGCCGCTGCCACATTCCCTGAAACCGGTTCAAAGGTGTCGAAACGCAAGTGTGAGAGAGATTGCAGATGGGAAAGATCAAGCAACTGCTCGTTCCGGCGTGATTCCTGTTCCCGGATGAGACACTGACAGGGCACGACCCGACCGAAATTCGGATGACCTGGAGGCGCGTCAACTCGCAACCAGTGAGCGTCTTTGCATATGTCGCACTTATGGGTCTTTTGCTCGACGGAGGTGGTTTCCCCCGCGGTATTTATTGGGATCGAGAGTCCCTTCATGACGTCGCCGATCTTTTTCATGACCGCCTCCGGCTCCGGCGCTGCGACCATCCCGGGACCAGTTCTGCAGAATCCGCTGGATGTATCGCCAGCTGCGGCGATTGTACGTGACCGCCTCAAGGATAGCGTCTGCGATCCAGGCGGGCGGATAAGTTTCGACGGCAACCTTGATCTGATCAGCAATCAGCGGCGTAAGCTCGCCGATGTTTTCTTCGTATAGCCTGAACGCGGAATCATCCGCGTGCATTCCCGTCGGATTATGGTGGAAGTCGTCACCGGTTCCCATGGAAGCGTGCCGCAGAGGCAAGGGAATCCGGACAATCGTCGAGTTCGTTTCAGTCCGACCGGGGCGTTCCAGCAACCCTGCCGAAACCGCTTCATCGATGACGTCCAAAATGCGTGCTGCCCGCTCTTCTTCGAGATTGCTGCTGATCGCCAGCGAAAGCCATTGATCGCGGAGAAGCGATTCGACAGGGATGTTACCGTCAGCGAAATCGGTTGCTTCCAGGCGCCAGCAGGTCAGAATCAATTGAATCTGCTCGGCACTCTTGATCTGAGGCACGGTATCGACCAGAAAGGAGAAAGGGATCGATATGTGAGAGGTCGACTGCCGCTGCGGATCCGTCGATCGTTTTGACGCCACTAGAAAACCTGGTCGGACACGGCTTCGAAATCAGCGAAGCGAGCGATCCGCTCCAGAAATCGAACCCGGAAGGTGCCAATGGGGCCATTGCGATGTTTCGCGATGATGATCTCGGCCAGATTCTTGTCAACAGATTGATCGTCAAACTTATCTTCGCGATGGATGAAAATAACGATATCCGCGTCCTGTTCAATCGCGCCCGATTCTCTCAGGTCGGAAAGCATCGGTCTATGCCCGGTTCGGTTTTCGACCGCGCGCGAGAGCTGGGACAAGGCGATCACGGGCACATCGAGTTCGCGCGCGAGCGTCTTGAGCCCGCGAGAGATCTCGGCGATCTGCTGAACCCTGTTTTCCGACCGACCACCACTCATCAACTGCAGATAGTCGACGATGATCAGATCGAGCCCGTGCTCTGCCTGCAACCGCCGGGATTTCGACTTGATGTCCATGACCGTTGACGTGGCCGAATCATCGATGAAGATTTGGGCTTCGCCGACTCGACCCATGCCGCGACCCAGCGCGACCCAGTCGTTGTCGTTTATCTGTCCAACCCTGATCTTGTGAACCTCTACACCGGTATCAATCGACAGGAGGCGCTGCACGACCTGCTCGGCCTGCATTTCAAGCGAAAAGATCCCTACCGTGCGCTGATGCTCGACAGCGGCGGAGTGGGCCATACCGATCGCCAGCGAGGACTTACCGAACGAGGGGCGAGCGGCGATGACGATGAGGTCTGAACGCTGCAACCCGCCAGTCAGCCGATCGAGCGCGACGAAACCGGTTGGGACACCGATTGTCGCTCCACGGTCGTGCTGCAGATTCTCGATTTTGTCGAAGAGTTCATCGATGACCTCTTGTACCTGGACGAACTCGCTGGTCGAGCGGCGTTCGGCCACATCGAAGATGCTCCGTTCGGCTTCATCCAGCGCTTCGGCGATCTCGAGATCTTCGCGGTAGCCTAGACCAACAATCTTCGCGCCGGCGGTTATGAGTCGACGGAGCGTGGCTGTCCGTTCGACGATATGGGCGTAGTACTCGATGTGAACTGAGGTCGGTACAACTTCGATGAGTTCCGCGAGATACGCCGCGCCACCGACCTGATCGATCGTCCCCCGGCGCTTGAGTTCAGCGGTCAGGGTGACAACATCGGTCGGTTCGCGGCGATCATAAAGCTCAGTGATTGCTTTGAAAATCTGACCGTTTGCCGGTTGATAAAAGTCTTCTGGTTTGAGAAACGGCGCAACCCGGATGACGGAGTCTCGGTCAAGGAGGATGCTTCCGAGCACCGATTGCTCTGCTTCGAGGTTATGCGGGGGTAGTCGATCGACGGCTGCGACCATGATGATTCGTTCCGGGTATGCGGGTACCGATACGAACGATCTCAGTGACCGGTCAGTAAACGGTTGTGTCGTCTCTTAGTGTAGCAAGTCTCAGATCGTCACCGGGTCGTTAGCTGACGACCTCAGCTTCGATTTGATCTTCGGAAGCGGTCTCGTCGATCTCGTCCACTGCGGCTTTGGTCTCGTCGGCCGATTCCTCCGCCCCGGCGTCCTCGACCTCATCGACCAAACCGTTGACGGTCACGGTGATCTCCGGTCGCAGTTTGCCGACCAGATGAATCACAACCGAGTGATCGCCCGACGAACGAATCGGATCAGAAAGCAGAACCTTGCGGCGATCGATCTCGGCGCCAACCACCTCGGAGAGTTGCTCTGCAATTTCGGCCGACGTCACGGAACCGAAGAGGCGTCCTTCCTGTCCGGCGCGGGCTTCGAAAGTCAGTTTCGTGCCTTGGATCGAATCCGCAAGATGCTGCAGTTCGGCTTCCTGGCGGGCGATCTTGCGATCCTTGACCTTCTGGTTTTCGGCTACGACCTTGAGTTCACCCGGGGTCGCGAGAACCGCCATGCCCTGGGGAATCAGGTAGTTGCGGGCATAACCATCTGAAACCGTTTTGACGGTGCCAGCCTCGCCCAGTTTTTCCACATCTTTGCGCAACACGATTTTCATAGTGTGTCCTTCACCCTAGTATTCATCAATGACATAGTGGGAAAGTGTACGTACACTGCCTGAATCCTCTGCAACTATACGGGTTTTTGGGGTTGCTTTTCAACTCGACTCACGGGGAAATCACATTATTGACGCTTGTTGCCGGTCAATCAGTCAACGACCGTGACAGCAAATAGAGCGCGATTGAACCGGCGATTGCTGCGTTGACGGAGTCGATCGCCTCGGATTGATCAATCCGTAGAACATAATCACACTGCTGCTGTAATGACCTGGACATTCCTGTGCCTTCAGACCCAATCACCAAGATCAGCGGATTCGCGCACGAGGCATGAGAGATTTCTGTTGAGTTCGGCCCGTTGTCCAGACCCGCAACCCACCAACCAGACTCCTTCGATCGATTGATTGTCTGGGTGAGATTGGTGACCTGGGCGATCGGAATGCGCTCGGTGGCTCCGGACGACGTCCCGACCACTGTAGGTGTGACTTGGAAGGACCGATCCTTTGGAATCAGCACTCCGGTCGCGCCAAAGGCAAGAGCAGAACGGATCAATGTGCCGGCGTTTTGCGGATCCTGGAGGTGGTCGAGCGCGATCACCGGTCCATCGGTGAGCAAGACCTCATCAGCGTCGGCATAGGGAAATGTCGATGTCTCCAGCACCATCCCGCCGTGGCGTGCAGCAGGCGCCAGATTGTCTAGCGAGGCTTTGTCAACGCTTTCCACCGCAACACCCATGGATCGCGCTTTCGTCGCGATCGCTTCACCGCGACCGTCGATAGCAGAACCGATCAACAGCCGGTGGATCGTCCTACGCCCGTCGAGCGCTTCATTGATTGGGTTCCGCCCATAGAGATAGTCGACACCCGTCTTGCCAGGCGAGCGTTTGTCGCCTGATCGATCTCTAGGTCTTGATGAACCGCCACGTCGGTCCGGTCGGGCTGTCCGCAATTTCGATTCCAAGCTCCAGGAGTTCGTCCCGGATCATATCTGAAAGCTGCCACTGTTTTGACGTGCGCAGCTCTCCGCGAATCTTGAGTAGAAGGCTAATCAACGGGTCGATGTCGGCTTGCGGCTGTTGACTGGTGGCCAGATCAAACCCGAGAATGGCAGCCAGGCGTTTGATTTCAGCGCTGGCCGCATTGAGATCAGCCTGACTCGCGCCGGCGTCCCGCTCGCGATTGATTTCCCGTGCGAGTTCGAAAAGAATGGCGATCGCGGCAGGGGAGTTGAAATCGTCGTCCATCGCGGCGACAAATTTCTTTTCTGCAGCCGCGGCCAGCTTTTGCAGTTTGTCCGATCCGGAGCCCTCGCCACCGTAACCGCGAGCATTGGCGGCCGCGATCAGTCGCTCGAGCCCTTTCTGCGCGGCCTCAAGCGATTCCTCCGTATATGTCAACGGGGAGCGGTAGTGGGACTGGAGAACCATCATTCGGAACGCCTGGCCACGTCCTTGATCGAGAATTTCTCGTAGCGAAACGATATTCCCAATCGATTTCGACATTTTGTCGCCACCAAGTTGCAGCAGTCCATTGTGCAGCCAGTATCGGGAGAACGGACTCCTGCCCAGATAGGCTTCCGATTGCGCGATCTCATTTTCATGATGCGGAAAGATCAGGTCGGCTCCGCCGCCGTGAATATCAACGACACCGTTCAAATGGTGCGAGCACATGGCGGAGCATTCGATATGCCAACCGGGTCGGCCATCACTCCACGGACTCGGCCAGTGCGGCTCGCCAACCTTGGCAGCTTTCCAGAGCGCAAAATCGAGCGGATCTTCTTTCCTCTCATCGATCTCTATTCGGGCTCCGCTCAGCATCTCGTCAACCGACCGGCCAGAAAGCTTCCCGTATCCATCGAACGAGCGGACGCGGTAATAGACGTCACCTTCGGCTTCGTAGGCGTGCCCACGTTCGATCAGCCCGGCGATCATTTCCACGATAGCGGGTATCTCGGTGGTGGCTCGCGGATAGCGGCTGGCTGGAAGGACATTGAGTTCTGCGGTTTCACGATGCCAGTCTTCGATCAGCGCGTCAGTGACCTCGGCGGCGGATATGCCTTCGCGATTCGCCCTCACGATGATCTTGTCATCGATATCAGTGAAGTTCTGGATATGCGTGACGGAGTAACCGCGAAACTCCAGGTATCGCCTGATCATGTCGAACGTGATCACCGACATGCCATGACCGATATGGGCGCTGGCATATGGAGTCACGCCGCAGACATACATTCGGACCTTGCCCGGTTCGATTGTTTCGAATGGCTCGATCTTTCGCGTCAGAGTGTTATACAGGCGAAGTCCATTGCTCATGTTCGGCTCTCCGCGTGATCGCTCATTCCTGGCCCAGCCACATCCGGTAGGCCCCGTCGCATCTGCCGAATCACTTCTTCGAGTTCCTCGACCCGTTGGGTCAGGGCTACGACTGCATCGCCACGGGGATCCGGCAGCGATTCAACCCGGCGCGTTTCGCCCGACCGTGGATCAGTCCACGCAACCGATTTTGCTGGCATGCCGACGGCGGTGGTGTCGGCCGGGACGTCCCTCAACACCACCGCACCGCCGCCGATGCGAGCGTTGTCTCCGATGGTCACGTTGCCGAGAACTTTGGCGCCGACTCCAACCACCACCCGGTTGCCCAGTGTTGGATGGCGTTTCCCCCGCTGTTTGCCTGTCCCGCCCAGAGTGACCCCCTGATAGATCGTGCAATCGTCGCCGAGCACCGCCGTCTCCCCGATCACGACCCCCATGCCATGGTCGATAAAGGTCCTTGCACCGAGGGTTGCACCGGGATGAATTTCGATTCCTGTCAGGAACCGTCCAAGGTGACTGACCACGCGTGCTGGCAGATACCAGTTGCGCTGGTAGAGGCAGGACGCGACCTTTTGGACTTGAATAGCGTGGAAGCCGGGGTAAGCGAGTACGACTTCGAGTGCCGACCTGGCAGCCGGATCTCGTTCCTGGTACGTTCGTATTTCCTCTCGAATACTCATTTCGCGCGAAATCTCCCCTGGGTGTTGTCAGCCGGGCCGGCTGTCAGAAACGCAATGCGACGGTGTTCCGGGCGTCAGTGGACGCCCCAGATACAGGAGCAGGGGAAACGAGGTTCGGCCTGAATTTCACAGGCTGCGCGAACGAGCCAATGCCTCATGACGCTGGAGTTTTCGATTCTGCTGCCGCTTGTGCAGGCTTCTCAGTCTTGGATTCGCTTGAGCTGTCTGAAGTTGCCGGTTTTTCATCGCTGCCCGAACTCTTGGGCGTGCGGTTCGAAGAGTCGCTGCCACTGTTCCCTTTGCGGCTGTCATTGATGTACCAACCGGAACCTTTGAAGACAATACCGACCGGCTGAGGTACCCGGCGGATCGGACCGCCGCATTCCGGGCATTCGGTCAACGGGTCCTCGGCGAACTTCTGAAAGAAATCAAACGAATGCTGGCAATCAGCACAGCGGTAATGGTAGGTTGGCATTCTGGAAGAAACCCCATACTCGCGACCGTCACAAGAAGAACAGTTTAGCCGCTAATGGGCGGTGGCTCCACATCATACGGGCGAATACGGTTTGCTCAGGTGACCGAGACCGTAGTCTCGACCGGATCGAGCGCATCCCAGTTCGGACCGGAACGGACCTCCGTTGTCAACGGCACGCTGAGTTCAAACGCGTTTTCCATGGAAGACTTGAGGACCTCTGCGGCTTCGAGAATCGCTGAACGATCGACCTCCAGCACCAGTTCGTCGTGGACCTGCATGATGATTAGCGCGTCGATCTTGGCATCGCGAAGTCGTTGGTCGGTTTCGATCATGGCGATCTTCATGATGTCGGCGGCGGTCCCCTGGACTGGCATGTTGACCGCCATCCGCTCCGCCCCAGCCCGCCGGGCCGGGTTGCTCGAGGTCAGGTCTGGCAGTAGACGTCTGCGACCACTCAGTGTCTCCACATACCCGTGCTTGATCCCAAAGTCAACGATTGAATCGACATACGTTTTCACCGCCGGCAGTTTCGCCCAGTAGTCGGTAATGAACGCTTGTGCATCGGATCGACTCAAACCCGTGTCGCGCGAGAGACCAAACGCCTGCATTCCGTAGAGAAGACCAAAGTTGACTGTTTTCGCGACCCGGCGCATGTCGGAAGTCACCTCGTCGACAGGAACGCTGTAAACCAGGCTGGCGGTCGCTCGGTGAACATCTTCGCCGCGATTGAACGCATCGAGGAGGAATGCGTCCTGGGATAGATGGGCCATCAGGCGCAGTTCGATCTGGGAATAGTCGGCTGCCACCAGCACCGGATCATCGAAAAGGCGATTCTTGGCCTCAGTTCCTGGAACGAACGCTCGCCGGACTCGTCGCCCCAACTCCGTTCGAATCGGAATGTTCTGCAAGTTGGGATTTGCCGAGGAGAGCCGCCCGGTCGCGGCCACGGTTTGGTTGTACGAGGTGTGGATCCGACCGGTCACGGGCGAAACCTGTTGCGGAAGGGCGTCCACGTAAGTCGAGAGGAGTTTGCCAAGGGTTCGGAACTCAAGGATCGATTCGATGATCGGATGATCGTTACGGAGATTTTCGAGCACTTGTTGATCGACCGAATAACCGGTCTTGGTCTTGCGACCAGAGGAAAGACCGAGCTCCTCGAAGAGAATCGTCGCCAATCTTCTGGTCGAGTTGATGTTGAATTCCTGCCCGGCTTGCTCGTAGATGCTGTTTTCGAGTTGCATCAGCCGAGTCCGGATCTCTTCGCTGAGGACATCGAGAAATTCGGAATCGATCGCGACACCAGTTCGCTCCATTCGGATCAGAACTGGCACGAGCGGCATCTCGATGGTAGCAAAGAGGGGATGCTGCTGACGTTCCTCGAGTTCAGGGGAGAAGAGTGCTTGGAGAGACAACGTGGCCTCGACGTCGCCGCAGGCGTAATCGCCCGCCTTTCGGGCGTCGATCACATCCATGGTGAGTTGGCTCTTGCCCGTACCGATGAGTTCCTTTATCTCCGTCATTTGCAGACCGAGCCGACTGAACGCCAGATCTTTCAAACCCACCGACGATTCGCCAAGAAGATATGCAGCGATCATCGTGTCGAAATCGACCGAACCCAATGGGAGATCGAATCGCTCGAGCACGAGCGCGTCGTACTTTCCATGGTGCGCCACCCGGACGATAGCGGGATCCTGGAGCACTGGTCCGAGCGCTTCCCGAATCTCGGAAAGAGGGAGATTGTCACCCTGTTCGTGTTTGATCGGCACATAGGCGCTTTCCGTCGGGGACCAAGCCATTGCGATCCCTACCAGATCCGCGGTGATCGGGTCGGTTGACGTTGTCTCCACATCAATACAAAGCAACCCGGTCTTGCGGACGTCGGCAAGAAAGGTATCGAGGTCTTCGCGGGTTGTGATAAGGCGCCGCGTGCTGTCGGGACGAGCTTTGGTGGTGACTGAAGCCGAGGGCTGGTCGCTCTCCGGAATTCGTCCCAGCAGCGACCGAAACTCGAGCTGCTGCAAAAGGTCAACCACTGCCTCGCGATCGAAATCCGCCACCCGGGCTGCTTCGAGATCGAAATCGACGTCGAGATCACGCACGATCGTAGTGAGCCGCTTGCTCGTCAGCGCCACGTCCTCCTTCCCGGTCAGCGCATTGCGCACCCGAGTCGGTTCGATTTCGTCAAGATGGGAATAGATGCTTTCGATTGATCCGAACGTTTCGATCAATTGGGTCGCGCTTTTTTCGCCAATCCCGGGAACGCCGGGGATATTGTCCGACGGGTCACCCTTCAGCGCTTTGAAATCAGCCACAAACTCCGGCCCGAATCCATAGCGGTCGACCACTGCCGCACGATCGTATTCGCGGAATTGATCAAAGCGAGGAACTCCCGGGAGAAAAACGTCGACATCGGGTTCAACGAGTTGTAGGAGGTCGGTGTCGCCGGTGAGTATCACCACATGCATCCCGCGGTTGAGTGCGGCGTCGTGAGCGAGCGAACCGATGACATCATCTGCTTCGTAGTTTTCCCGCTCGATGATCGGCAAACCGAGAGCTTCGATGAGTTCACGGATTCGAACGACCTGGCTACGAAGTTCTTCCGGCATCGCCGCGCGGTTGGCTTTGTAATCCTCGAACTCATCGTGGCGAAACGTCTTCCCACTTTCGAGAGCGACGATTGCGTAGTCCGGTTTCTGGTTGTTCAGGATGTTGAACAGCATTGAGGCGAAACCGAAAACCGCGTTGGTCAGTTCGCCTGTTGACGTGGCCATACCGGTCTGAATCGCATGGTAGGCGCGAAAGATCAGCCCGTATCCATCGACCAGCATCAGTGTCGGTTTCGATATGAGTTCCTCGGGGTCACTGAACGGCAAATCTGGACTCCCATTGCTCGTAGCGATCGATCGACTGGCGGTCATCAACCGCGTTTTGCCTCTGGGATAGTGTACTGGCAGGATTACAAGCGGTATCCGAAGGCGAATGGTCGCTTGTGAGAGTTGCTATACTTCGCCGTTGGCTGGATACGTCTGTCCACAACGGAATAACTCGCCTTTTGGCGAGCGTCCACATCGCCACCCACAAATGTTTAGCCGGAGCAGCTCCCCTGATGCAACTCGCCGAGGTTCAGGCAGTCACCAACCGGATTGTGCAGAACGTCGAGCAAGTTCTGGTCGGCAAGCATTATGAAGTCCAGCTGATCATGGTGTCCCTCCTTTGCCGCGGCCATGTTCTCATCGAGGACGTGCCTGGTGTGGGGAAAACCATTCTGGCTCGGTCGATCGCTACGAGCATTGGCTCAACCTTCAAGCGCATTCAGTTCACCCCAGATCTCCTCCCTAGCGACATCACCGGCGCGAACATTTACGATCCGAAACGCGCACTCTTCGAGTTTCGCCCGGGGCCGATCATCGCGCAGATGGTGTTGGCTGACGAGATTAACCGGGCAACCCCGAAAACGCAGTCGGCGTTGCTCGAGGCGATGGAGGAGGGTGGCGTAACGGTCGACGGAGAAACCCATCTGCTGCCAAAACCATTCATCGTCCTGGCCACCGCGAATCCGATTGACTATGAGGGTACGTTTCCTCTCCCGGAAGCGCAGCTCGACCGCTTCCTCCTCAAGATATCGCTTGGCTACCCAGGCACTGCCAACGAGAAAGACATGCTCATTCGGCAAAGCCAGGGTCATCCTATTCAACGACTTTCGCAGGTCATCACGGCGACCGATCTGGTCGCTGCACAACAGGCGATCCTGGCGGTTCATGTCAGTCCTCTGATCGCTGACTACATCGTTAGCATCGTCGAGGCAACTCGCGTTCATCCCGATGTACTCCTGGGCGCGAGTCCGCGTGGATCCTTGGCCCTTTACAATGCCACCCGCGCTCTGGCGGCTATTTTCGGGCGCGAGTTTGTCACCCCTGACGACGTGAAACGTCTGGTCGAACCCACCCTTTCACATCGGATCATCCTCACTCCAAGCGCACGAGTGCGGGGTATCGAAACTGCATCGTTGCTCAAATCGCTGTTGGCCACCATCCCGGTTCCGGGCGCTTCTCCACGGGCGACCGCTGCGTCATTTTGATGATGGCGCCGGTGGCGTTCCAATGAGCGCAACAGGTATCGGGTTAGCGCTCTTGACGGCCGCATTCGCGATTGCTGGCCAGATCGCCGATTGGGAATTGCTCAATCAGATTGCAATGGCCCTGGCGGTTGCTCTCGTTGTGTCCTACATCTGGAGCAGGATTGCGATTTCTGGGATGTCGGTTGAGCGGGTTGTGTACCCGCCCCGGCTGCAGGTCGAAGCGGTGGTCGACGATGAACTCGAGGTTCGGAGCCGGAGCCTTTTCGGCAAGCTCTGGGTCGAAGTCCGCGATCTGTCGACACTCCCCGGTCATGATGCAAGTCAAGTGATCGGCCTAGCCCACAAAGGAACCGAGCGCTGGGTCACGCGGTCGGTATGTGTGAAGCGAGGGGTCTTTTCGATCGGACCGGTTGTCTTACGCTCCGGGGACCCGCTGGGCATCTTTTCTCATTCGCGCCGTCAAAGCCGCGTCAACGAGGTTTTGGTTTATCCACCCGTCTTCAAATTGGAACCATTCCGCTTGCCCTCGAAAGAATTGTCAGGCGGCGCTGCAGTCGAGCGCCGTGCCAACGTCATGACTCCATCGATCGCTACCATTCGAGATTATGTAGCGGGCGACCCGATGAACCGGATTGCCTGGCAGCAATGCGCTCGTAACGGCAAGCTGATGGTGAAGGAATTCGAACTCGATCCGACAGCCGAACTCTATGTGCTTGCCGACTTCGAGCAGTCGCAACGGGTGGTGGCGCCAATAGCGCTCCGGGCAGCGCGGGACAAGAATTTGCCCTATTCAGAGCAATGGATGGACGACTCCGAAGACTATATCGCGGCAATTGCCGCGTCGATTGCGAAACTGGCAATCGATTCCAAGCGAGGGGTGGGGTACATCGGTTCAACCCGACCGCGCCAGGTGCTCCTCTCCGGCCGAAACGATGTCACATTCGCGCGAATTCTCGAAGATTTGGCGGTTGCGAAATCGAACGGAACTGATGCTATTGCTGACGTGATCACTCAGGAGTCCAGGCGATTCGATCGTCTCCGGGTTCCGGTGGTGATTACGTCGTCAACAGATGAACGTTGGTTACGGGCGCTTGCGATGCTGGCTCTCCGGGGAGTTCGTCCGCTTGCAGTTTTCGTCGATCCTGTCTCCTTTGCAGCGTCGGCGGATCAGAGTCCTTTTCTCGAGGAACTCCGGCAACAGCCATTTGACAGCTACGTCGTAGACTATCGGCAGGGAATCGAACGGTCGTTCGCTGCTCAACCCGCGCTGCTCCATTCTGTCCACAACGTTGCTCCCACTGCATTCATCCATTATCCATCCTTGGAAAACTAGATGTCCTCATCCCGACCAGGTGCCTTGGCAACGCTACTCACCGCCGCAGTCGGCGCGACGTCGCTTGGCGTGGTTGCCTACACGGCCACACCGGCGCGGCTGACTTCCGAAACGACAGCGTTTGTTCTGATAGCGGTCATTGGTTATCTCATCGGCGTCCTGATCGCGCGAGGGGTTGTCCATGACGCCTTGGGCCATCTGCTTTCGCTGGTCGCGGCCGTTTTCGTTCCGTTTCTCGTGCTCCAGCAGGCGTCGATATCGGACGCGGTCCGCTCGGGATCAGCGTCAACATTCTGGACTGAAAACCGCGAGCGCTTCGAAGGAGCCATTTCGGCGTTCCAGGGTGGCCAGCGTTTTGACGACGACGTGGCCGCGTTGCTGCTCGGGTTCGCTACTTTCCTGATCGCGTATTCCTCCGCCTGGTTGCTGTTCCGCCAGAATCTTCTGGTGGCGTCCGTGTCGATTCCGGCGGGAATCCTGCTGATGCTACTGGCATTCGACTCGGATAAGCCATCCTGGCCAGCGTTGGTTTATCTTGCGCTCTGCTTCGTGCTTGCCGCGCAATCAGCCTCGCTCTCCCGGGCCAGAAGGTGGTCGCTGCGCGGGTTCACCGCTCCGACCGGACTCTGGCGATGGTCGCTTCTGATCGGAGCCGGATTTGCGGTTGCTGCGCTGCTGGCCTCCTCGGTGGCGCCACTTCGCGCGCCTGATCAGACCGTCGATTGGGCCGCAGCCCAAAGTGACCGCGTGAGTGGTTTTCTCCAGAGTCAATCCGATCTGCTGGGCGACAATCCGTCGGACAAACTGACGGACGGCAACTACGGTGATTTTGGTGAGTCGTTCGAGATCGGCTCTGGTATCCCGACCGGCGATTCGCCAGTGGCTTTGGTCCAGGGATTGAAACCGCCTTACCTTTCGGCCCGAAAATTCGACTCCTATACCGGACGAGGTTGGGCTTCGAACTTTGATGCCGCCATCGATATCGACGATGCCGGTGACCCGCCCCGGATTGCGTTCAGCGCGAATCAGCCGATGAATCTCGATCAGGACTTGCTGACAAACCGTCTGGAGGTTATCGGCCGCATCACAACCTTCTCCGAAGGCACCGGACCGCTACTGACCGTGGAGTCGTTCTACTCCGCGAGTTTGCCCACAACGATCCGGGTCGGATGGCAGGCGATCGACCTCACCATCCCTGTTGCCTCGACCGAAATGCGCGATGTGCCCCTCGATCTCCGGGGCTTGGTGGGACTGCTCAAGCTGGCGAACTATCAATTCGGTGAAGATGGAATCGTGGTGTTTTCCGGCGAAGATCTCGCCGAAGCCGTCCAGAGTGAGCAGGACTCACTGCGGCAACACTACCCGGTGGAGACAACGATCACCGTGGATGAAGCCGGGTCGCTTGTGTTGACTGCAACAGGTCGGCTACCGATCTACGATGATATCGAAGCCGTGTTCTACGGCGGCATGGGCACAATACCGTCGACCTACTCCGTCACAGCGGCAATTCCTTCTGTTTCGCCGGCAACGCTTGCCACTGCAAGCACTGACTATCCAGCGGGATTCGACCGCTATATCGAACTGCCGGAAACGGTCACGCAGCGCACTGACGATCTTGCCCTCGCTGTCGTTCGTGACGCCGGAGCGACGAATCCCTATGACGCCGCCATTGCGATCCAGACCTACCTCCGCGCGAACTACGACTACCTTCTCGAAGCAGGACCCGGTCCTGACGGAGTCGATGTTGTTGACTATTTCCTGTTCGAATCTCAGATTGGACGTTGCGACCATTTCGCTTCGTCGATGGTGGTCATGTTGCGCTCACTTGGGATACCGTCTCGAATCGTGGCAGGTCTGGCGTCCGGCGATTACGACGCAACGGAGGATGGCTATGTCTTTCGAGGGAAGGACGCGCATTCATGGGTGGAGGCCTATTTCCCCGGGTATGGCTGGATCACATTCGAACCGACTCCCTCCGAAACACCATCCGGCGTGAGCGAAACCGATAATCTCGAGCAGCAACCACTTACTCCGGAACCAACTCCGACAATCAATGCGGCTGCGGTGGTGACGCCGACCCCCGCGCCAGCAGAGTCGACGCCGGTGGCTGCTCCGGTGGTAAATCAGGAGCCTTCCGGCACGAGCGGTTCTGCGACCAGATGGTTGCTGATCCTTCCTCTCTTGGTGGGCATTATCGGTCTGATTGCCGCGGTGCCGTTCGCCTGGAACTGGCGCCTGCGGGGCCTATCGCCAGCGTCAGGCTATTTCGTTCGCTTCACACGGTTGGGCCGTTTTCTAGGTGTGTCCTATGACGGTGCCATGACACCGGCAGAATATGCGCAGCAGGTATCATCTGCCCGCCCACGACTGGCCGATCCGGCACAGACGATCACCGATGCCTATTCCGCTGAACGCTATGGTCCGCAAGGCAACGATATCGACGAATCGCGTCTCGCGAAAAGCTGGGCGGCTATGCGAGCCCAGATGCTTCGTATCCGACTCAGGACCGGGACAGGACCATCGACAGGAGAACCTTGATCATGCTAGTGAAACCGGTTCTGGTCGGTGGATCGATAAACACGGACCTGGTGGTTTCGGTATCTCGCGCGCCTGGGGCTGGGGAGACCGTGACGGGCGTCGACTTCGCAATCTTTGGTGGTGGCAAGGGAGCCAACCAAGCGGTGGCGGCTGCGCGCTCTGGAGCGGCTGTCGCGATGCTCGGCGCGGTTGGCATGGATGATTTCGGTCGTGCTCGAATCGCTGATTTGCAGGCCGAGATGATTGACACTGGTTCGGTTGGCTTCAATCCGGATCGACCATCTGGCGTCGCGTTGATAACAGTAGAAGCGTCCGCAGAGAACCGGATTGCCTATGTCCCGGGTGCTACGTTGGGCGTCACGCCAGACGTCGCCATCGATGCGCTGGAGCGAGTGAATCCAGGGGTCGTCCTGACCACCCTCGAACTTCCAAGAGAGACCTTGCTCAGACTCTATTCGCAGGCGCGCAAATGCGGCACAACCGTCATATGCAACGCGACCCCCGAACCGGCTCTTGGGGCGGACATTGCATTTCAGGCTGATGTGCTGATTGTCAACGAACCGGAAGCGCTAGCATTGGTCGAAGACGGCGACTCGACCGACTGGACGACCGTCGCGCAGCGATTGCTTTCGCAGGGACCAGAGACCGTGGTGATCACACTGGGAGAGCAAGGAGCAGTGCTAGCGACTGCCGAAGGTGTTGATTCGATCCCGGCCGTATCGGTGGAGGTTGTCGACACAACCGGAGCAGGTGATGCCTTCTGTGGTGCGTTTGCCGCCGCGATGGCGGCCGGACGAGCGGTCGACGAATGTGCTGAGGTCGGTGTTGTCGCCGGATCGCTAGCCGCGACAAGAGCAGGGGCCCAACCTTCGATGCCAATGCTTTTGGAAATCGAAGCCGTCATGTCCAGGAGTCATCAACCGGACTGAACTCAGTATTGCTTTCTTGCGATGTAGCAGCCGTACCCGTAAAAAGAGCCATACTCTTCATACATCGAGATTTCGCGTTTTTCGGCCGCGATAAGTTCCTCCGCTAGTTCGCTGTGCTGGTGCCGGTCGAGGAAGTCGTCGAATCCGGCCTGGAGCGGCGCATAGTATTCGTCGATCCAGCATGTTCGCGGAAGGACGAAATAGCCGATCGGTACATAACCAGTCGATTCCAGTTGATGGAGTTTCGTCGATGCGAGAGCGATTTCTGGGTATTCTCCTTCCCAGTGGGATCGCAGCGCTTCCGGGACCTCAGGAGTGAGCCAGGTGATCTCCGTGACGACGAGCACGCCTGCTGGTTTCAGAAACGCTTTCCACTCCGCAATTCCGGTCGAAAAGCCGATGCTGTAGATCGCTCCTTCGGACCAGATCACGTCGAACTGCTCTGCCTCGAAGGGGAGGTTAGCCATGTCTGCCAAAAGCGTGACGATCTGGTCCTCGACGCCGGCTTGAGCTGCCTTTCGCTCGACCTCCTCGAGAAATGGAGGAAGCACGTCCACCGCGGTAACTGCCGCCGTGGTCGCTTGCGCCAGACCGATTGCCGCGGAGCCAGTTCCGCATCCAATGTCGGCTATCTCCAATGAGCTGCCCAAGTCGATACCCGAAAGCGCGAGCATGAGTGCGAGTGAGGACTCGCTTCCCGGCCCCTGGCGACGGTTGCGACGGTGCAGGTCTGCAATAAGCGTGAGAGTCTCGTCATTCAAGGTGTTGAGCACTCCTCGAAGCACGGTCGGGGTAATCTGAGGCAGAAGCTTGCCAGGACTGGCGGAAGGGGCGGGATTCGAACCCGCGAGACGGTATGACCGCCTACACGATTTCCAGTCGTGCGCACTAGGCCAGGCTATGCGACCCTTCCAGGTTTGCTTTAGACGCAATGACGATTGCGGCGGAGAGGGCGGGATTCGAACCCGCGGTGGCTCAACACCACACCAATTTTCGAGATTGGCACCTTAAACCGCTCGGACACCTCTCCGCGCGCAATTCTAGCAAGTTCGGACGAAATAAGCCCGGTGCCGATCGACACCGGGCTTCGAAACGGGTTTCCTCATGTGATCTTGTGGTGAGGATTGGTACGCCTGGCAGGAATCGAACCTGCGGCCTTTGAGTCCGCAACCCAACGCTCTATCCCCTGAGCTACAGGCGCGCGTACGCTAACGGGATTATACCCGATTCTGTGACCATGCCGAGGAGCTGTTCGGCTGGAGTTTGCTGCTGGATGTTTCCTTGAACGACAGTCGGTGCCTGGCGAGTCCTTCCGTCAGGATCGGGATCACGTTCTTCCCGATTCCATGAAGCGAAGCAACAGTCCCTTCGTCCACCTCGGCAAGCTGCTTCAACGTGGCGCAATTCCTATAGACCAACGTCCGTCTCGCGGGAGCGGACTGATAGTCGAGATAGATAAGGTGCGCTGGGGTGAACCACTACAACATTTAGGATTCAGGTGGCGGGAAGGGAGGGATTCGAACCCTCGAATGGGCTCTAAACCCATTAACCGCTTAGCAGGCGGCCCCATTCGACCTCTCTGGCACCTTCCCGGATGCACTGACTACGAGATGCTGATCGGTCAGCGGTGAGCGGCGGAGAGGACAGGATTCGAACCTGCGAAGCTTTCGCTTAACTGTTTTCAAGACAGCCGCCTTCAACCACTCGGCCACCTCTCCGAGATCGTAGCCAGAGAAGTATAGATGAGGAAGTGTCGAGTCTCAACTTTGGGGTGGTTGCGGATGTTTCACGATGGCTTCGTCGATGCCATCAGCATCAACTTGAGAGTGAGTGCTCACTAGTTGACTTGCGGTTCGAACGGCTCTCATCCATGTTGGTAGCAAGCGACCGGAAATCACATGTCGAGTGGAGGTAACACGTGTGCCAGAAAAGTCTCGTCTACTATTTTCACCTCTCCGCAGAATTCGCAAAGAAGTATATCATAATGTAAACGGATTCATGAATCCATGTGACCGTAAGTGACGAGTTACGAGAGAGCGAGGTTGGCTATGGCTACCACTGTACGGGTTGAAGACACGACCGCGATCGTTCTCCGGGAACTTGCCAGAGAAGAACACCGCTCTATCGGCCAGGTGGTGGAAGAAGCTGTGTCAAGGTACAAGCGGGACAAATTCTGGGACAAGGTGGAGGAATCGGTAGAGAATCTGCGTTCTGATCCCGATGCCTGGAAGGACTACAAAGAGGAAATCAACATCCTGGAAGGTGGTTCTATGGATGGATTTGACGATGACGCCGAGCGTGTCAGATCTTCTGAGACTTGGTGATCTATGATCGAACAAATCGCGCCAAAAGCAGGTGAAATCTGGATGGTCGATTTCTCTCCACAGTTAGGACGAGAACAAGCTGGTGTTCGTCCCGCTCTGGTGGTGTCGCACGACCGGTTTAATGCGATACGAAACGATTTGATCATCGTAGCGCCTGTCAGCGGGACCGATCGCGGTTTGGCATACCACGTGCAGATTGCTCCTCCAGACGGTGGATTGACCAAGACCTCAGTCATCATGTGTGATCAGGTTAAGTCACAGAGCGTTCAGCGATTTCTCAGAAAGCGAGGAGAGGTTTCTGGATATACGTTGAACCGGGTCAGGGACATGATAATCTCGTTCTTTGTTCCGTAACCCAATATCAAAAAACCACCACGTTTCGCGCCGTTTCGCCGCGGTTGAGCGCGGCGTAGCCGTCGTTGATCTGATCGAGCGTGATCTCGTCCGAGATGAGGTCGTCCAGGTTGAGCTTTCCGTCGATATAGAGGTCGACATAGGTCGGGATATCGAGGCGGAAGCGGTTGGAGCCCATGTTCGATCCCTGCAAGCGGAGTTCCTCGGCCATCAGTCGTTCGCCGTCGACCGCGACCTTTTCCCCCTCGGGGATCATGCCGATGATGGTGGCGGTGCCGCCCTTGCCGAGCATGTCGAAGGCCTGGGCCGCGGCTCTGGCCAGTCCAATGGCTTCGAAGGCGTAATCGACCCCGCGCGGGATGAGTTGGCGCACCGCAATCACGGGGTCCTCTTCGGAAGCGTCGATGCAATCAGTCGCGCCGAATTTCATCGCCAGATCGAGTTTCCAGGCGAGTTTGTCGATGGCAATCACCCTCGACGCTCCGGAGAGCGCGGCGCCCTGAATCGCATTCAAGCCAATGCCGCCGCAACCGAGCACCGCGACTGTGCTCCCGGCCGGAACGTTCGCGGTGTTGACGACCGCTCCGATCCCGGTTGCCACGGCGCAACCGACCAACGCGGCTTTGACAAGTGGCATCTCCTTCCGGATTTTGACCAGACTGTGCTCATGCACCAGCATTTGCTCGGCAAACGCGCCCAAGCGCGCAAACTGCGCAATGGGCCGACCTTGGTACTGGAGTCGGGGTGCTTCATCGGGTCCCCGTTCGACCCCCTGGCGCTCGCATAGGACCGGTCTACCCTGCAGGCAATAGCGACATGACCCGCAAAACGTCGAGAGACAGGTGATCACATGATCGCCTGCCTCGACGTAGCCAACATTTGATCCTACCGCCAGGACCACTCCGGCCGCCTCATGCCCGAGAACGACTGGCAACGACGTGTGGTACTTCCCTTCAAGGAAATGAAGATCGCTATGACAGAGTCCAGACGCTGCTGTCGCGATCAGCACTTCGTGCGGTCCCGGTTGATCGATGTGGACATCGACGATTTCCAGTTTTCCCGGGACTTCGAATTGAACTGCGGCTTTCATCGAGCATTCTCCGTAATCACAGCATGTCGCATGCACTGTACTGCCAGTTGAATGGCGCTGCTAGGAGCAATGATCGCGACGTACACTCCCAGCCTGGGAGGGTCCAACGCCAGCGAGAGGGAAGCAATGAGCGAACCACAGGAGCATCGTTATCGTCTGCGGGATGCCGGTCTCGTGTTCGGAGCGTTGCCGACCGGGACGATGAACGCCATCACCGATGTCGCTGGCGTCCAGGTTGGACAGGTCACGCTGCTTCGCGGCGACGGTAAGCTGACGCCCGGGAACGGTCCCGTCCGCACCGGTGTGACGGTCATCAAACCTCACCCGGGCAACCTCTTTCTCGAGCGAGTCCCTGCGGCGGTCTTTGTCTTCAACGGATTCGGAAAGTGCATCGGTATCGAACAGATCGATGAACTTGGCGTCCTCGAAACACCGATCGCGCTGACCTCGACCCTCAACGGACCCAGAGTCGCGGATTCGCTGATCACGCATGCGATCAGCCAGAATCCCGGAATCGGGATCGACCTGCCAACCGTCAACCCGTTTGTGGGCGAATGCTCAGATGCCTGGCTCAACGACATCCAGGGACGTCATATCAGCGAGGAAGACGTGTTCGCCGCGATCGACCATGCATCGGCTGGACCGGTCGCGGAGGGTTCAGTCGGCGCGGGCACCGGAATGTCCGCCTTCGGTTTCAAAGGTGGGATCGGAACATCGTCCAGGCAGCTGCCGACCTATCTTGGCGGATGGACGGTCGGCGTGCTGGTTTTGGCGAACTTCGGTCAGCGGCGGCAGTTGCAGATCGACGGCGTTCCGGTCGGGCAGTTGCTCGACGAACCCGCTCGGAGTGAGCCCGAACGTGGTTCGATCATGATCATTGTGGCGACGGACGCCCCTTTGCTCGATCGGCAGCTCGGGAGAATCGCCAAGCGAGCAGTTCTCGGAATGGCGCGGACAGGCTCGACTGGCGGGCATGGAAGCGGGGACGTCGTCGTGGCGTTCTCGACCGCCGAATCGGTCCGGTCACCTCTCGATCCAGGGTCATCGACCCAGCACGTTGAGATTCTCGCCGAAAGCGGCACGGCTGGTTCGAGTGATGTGATCGACACGCTTTTCGCAGCCACCGTCGAAGCCACCGAGGAAGCGATCATCAATGCGCTCTGCATGGCGACAACAGTCGTCGGCCGTGACGGCCATGTCCGCCACGCGTTGCCGTTGGAGAAGACGATCGACATCCTGAGAAATGCGGATCCAACCGTGCAATGGAATCCGGACAAAACAAAACCGTGAGCTGATTGACTCACGGTTACCAGTGGCGGAAGCGACGGGATTCGAACCCGCGGTCTCAGCCTTGACAGGGCTGCATGTTAGGCCACTACACCACGCCTCCGTATGACAAAAGTCTAGCACGGTCGCGAAAATCGGGTCAAGGTCGGCTGATCCGAAGACCAATCAGTGGGTTCTTGGTGATCAATGACGTCCGGTGTCGCTTCTGATACCTTATGAAGCAGCAAACGCAGGCAGAAAGGAGGCGCATGACGTCAACGAGCCACGTGTGGTGGAGCGTTCCAAGGTTCGAAAACACCCTGATCCATTTCCTGTCGAATGACACAAGGAGACGACAATGACGAGATTCACAGATTCCCGATTCGATCGCCGTTCCGCTTTGAAAACTGGTGCGCTCGCAAGTGCACTCATGGCTGGTGGCGGTTTCGCTACCGGCGCGCTCGCCCAGGATGATGACGGCCGCGGCGACATCAACATCGTGATCGTCTCCCATGGTCAGGCCTCTGATCCGTTCTGGTCGGTTGTTCAGAATGGCTCGGCGCAGGCCGGAACGGATATGCGCGTGAATGTTCAGTATCAGGCGCCGAGCACCTTCGACATGGTGGCGATGTCGCAACTCATCGATGCAGCCGTCGCCACGAATCCAACGGGCCTGGTTGTCTCGATTCCAGACGCCGATGCACTTTCTGGCGCTATTACTGCCGCCGTCGACGCCGGCATTCCGGTCATTTCGATGAACTCGGGGAGTGACGTCGCCAAGGAACTCGGCATCCTGATCCATGTCGGCCAGACCGAATATGAAGCCGGTTACGGTGGCGGTCAGCGGATGGCCGAAGCCGGCGGTAAAAACGCGCTATGCGTCAACCAGGAAGTCGGCAATGCTGCGCTCGATATCCGTTGCCAGGGCTTCACCGACGCCATGACTGAAGCCGGCGGCACGGTGGAAGTTCTCGCCGTCGATCTCGCTGACCCCACCGGTTCGCAGCAGCGGATCTCGGGTGCGCTCGATGCGAATGGAGATATCGATTCGATCCTGACCCTCGGACCAACCGGTGCGGCTCCAGCGCTCGCATCGCTCGATGAATCGGGCAAACTTGGCGAGATTCTGCTGGCGACCTTTGATCTTTCGCCCGAAGTCCTCGAAGCAGTCGAAGCCGGAACCATGCTCTATGCGATCGATCAGCAGCAGTATCTCCAGGGGTATCTCCCGGTGGTCCTGCACACGCTCCTGGCAACCAATCTGAACACGGTTGCCAATGATGTCTTGATGACTGGCCCCGGTTTCGTGACCGCAGAAACAGCCGCACGCGTCATCGATCTTGCGGCAGCTGGAACCCGCTAGGATTTCCGGCGAGATCTCCGTACTCCCCACTGCCCGTTCGGTGGGGAGCCTGTTTCTGGAAGCCAGGGAGGAACAATGGCGGAGGCTGAAGCTCCCCGTCTGACCGTGAACACCGACGCTGGGCCGGTTTTACCGCCAGAAAAGCCAAGCCTGAAACGACGGTTGCTGCTTAAACCGGAAATGGGCGCTTTCGCTGGCGCGATTGCGGTTTGGGTCTTTTTCGCGATTTATGCGGGGGAAGCGTTCCGGAGTGCTCGCGGCACCGCCAGCTATCTGGAGGTCGCTGCTGAACTCGGCATCATATCCGTCTTCGTGGCGCTGCTGATGATCGGCGGCGAGTTCGATCTCTCGGTGGGCTCAACCATCGGCGCGACCGGCATGATCATCGCGCTCCTTTCCACCGAGTACGGTTGGAACGTCTGGGCGGCAATCGCGGTGGCGTTTCTCGCAGCAATTGCGATCGGGACGTTCAATGGCGTTGTCGTGGTCAAAACGGGCCTGCCATCGTTCATCGTCACGCTGGCGATGCTATTCATGGTCAGGGGAGCCACCATCGGCATAACACGCATGATCACAGGGCGTACCCAGGTTGGGAAAGTCAACGAAGCGGCAGGGTTCGAATCGGCACACCGCGTTTTTGCCAGCGAGATCGACATGTTCGGAGCGAGTTTTCCAGTTTCGATTCTGTGGTGGCTTGGGCTCACCGTTTTGGCAACCTGGATACTCTTGCGACTTCCGTTCGGAAACTGGATCGCAGGCGTTGGTGGAAACCTGCAAGCCGCCCGGAACGTCGGCGTCCCAACATTCAAGGTCAAGATTTTGCTCTTTATCGCCACCGCCATGTCGGCTTGTTTGCTGGCGATTATTCAGGTGGTTAGTTTCACCGGGGCCGATGTGCTGCGCGGTCAGTACCGGGAGTTCTACGCAATCGTAGCCGTCGTGATCGGGGGTACATTGCTGACAGGCGGCTACGGTTCCGCGACCGGCGCTGCTCTTGGCGCGTTGATCTTTGGGATGGTTCAGCAGGGGATCGTCTACGCCGGAATCGATGCAGACTGGTTTCAGTTCGTCCTCGGATTGATGCTCCTGGCGGCCGTATTGATTAATCGCTATGTGCGGAGATGGGCGGTCTTGACCCGATGATTGAGCCCATCCTCACATCGGCAGTCCGGCTCGAATCGGTTTCGAAGTATTTCGGGAGCGTCGTCGCTCTCGAGAACGTGTCGTTCGATGCACGCTATGGCGAGGTCCATTGCCTGCTCGGCGACAACGGAGCTGGAAAATCGACCCTGATCAAGATCATCAGTGGTGTTTTCGAACCGGATGCAGGACGAATGCTTGTCGACGACGTCGATGTCCAGCTCAAGTCGCCTCGCGATGCGCTCGAGCATGGGATCGCGACGGTCTACCAGGATCTTGCGATGATTCCGCTGATGAGCATTTCCCGAAACTTCTTTCTTGGAACCGAACCGACGAAGGGGTGGGGGCCTTTTCGGCGCTTCGATTTGGAATACGCCGACGAAGTCACCCGGACCGAGCTCTCCAAGATGGGGATCAATGTCCGGGACACCGAGCAACCAGTCGGGACCCTTTCCGGCGGAGAGCGGCAGTCCGTCGCGATTGCGCGAGCGGTTTATCACGGCGCCAAGGTTCTGATTCTTGACGAACCCACGGCCGCGCTCGGGGTGAAGGAAGCCGGGGTCGTCTTGAGATACGTCGCGCAGGCTAGGGCTCGAGGTATCGCGGTCATTCTGATTACCCACAACGTCCACCATGCCTATCCGATTGGCGACCGCTTTACGATTCTCAATCGAGGCACGGTGATGAACGACGTCACGTTCACGAAGGATCAGATCAGTCGTGAGGAAGTGGTGGCGATGATGGCCGGGGGAGAAGACCTCGAGGAACTGAGCCACGAACTCGAGGAGTTTGCCCGTATTGACAGAATGACAGAAGAAGCTACCTGAGGTCGCGCGCTCACACCCTGGACACAAAACAGCCACCCACGGAAGTGAGTGGCTGTTATTGAATCCCGGAGGATTCGAACTAGTCGAGGTTGACTTGCTCGGCGCGGGGGCCTTTCGGACCACTGCCCAATCGGAAGCTGACTCGGTCGCCGGATCCGATCATCGATGGAGCCACCGACTGATGGAAAAAGACCTGATCGCCACCGTCATCTGGCTGGATGAAACCAAAGCCCTTGGTGCGATCAAAGTTTGAGACAACGCCATTTACCAGTGGTAGGGTCATGGGGTCGACAGTTGGGCCCGCGTTGCGGCGGCTGCTGGAGCCATCGGTGCGTGAGCGGGCTGGGGCTTCGCCTCGGCTGACGATCACGATGTCTGTCGCGTTGGTGCCGCGAGGACCCTGCTCGATCCCAAATTCAACGGTGTCACCTTCACCGAGAGTCTCGCCGTATGGGAGAGCCGACGCGTGCACAAACACATCGTCGATTCCTGGGGACTCGATGAACCCAAAGCCTTTGTCTGGGTTAAACCACTTAACTGTTCCGGATGCCATTCGCGCGTTTCCTTCGATGTTGATGACACTTCTGCCAAACTCCGTTCCGGATCGATCGATCCGGAATTGCACATGCAACACCTTAGTATATGCCCGATGTCAAGAGCTTGTCGCGTCTTCTGGTCGTTTTCTTCCTGGTTTATTGAAAATTCATCAGTTCAGAGTCACGGACCGTCGGTCAAAGCCGTCAACATGGCCGGAAGATCAGTAAACACCAGATCCGGTCGTTCTGACGCATCTGCAATATCCTCGCGGGTGGAAACGCCGGTTAACACCATGACTGACAGCGCACCGAATCGATTCGCCGCGACGATGTCAGTATCAAGTCGGTCTCCAATGGCCGCGCAATCGCCAGCTCCGATGCCCATATCGGCGCAAGCCATCGCAAACATCAGGGTTTCAGGTTTGCCGACGACCTCGGGTTGTTGTCCCACAGATGCTGTGACCGCAGCGAGGATACTGCCGCAGCCAGGAACGAGACCCTGTTCCGTCGGAAGGGTGACGTCTGTGTTCGTGGCGACATAACGTGCTCCGCCTCGAATCGCAGCGTTCGCGCGAAAGAGTTTCGCGTACGTGAACTCTCTGTCGAGCCCGACGACTACTGCGTCAACAGGGGAGGTGAGATCAGCCGGCGGTTGCAGCTTCGGGTCAACATACAACTGCTCCATCAACGCCGGTTCGCCGATTGCGAACACGGTACCGCCTGCTGGCATCGAGTTGTGGAGATAGTGCCTGGTGGCGACCCCTGACGTCAGGATCAGATCAGCAGTGGTCTCGATCCCCATCCCGGCGAGTTTTGTCACGTACTGATCCGGCGTCGAGGTCGAGTTATTGGTGACGAAGCGGTAGGGGATATCTCTCAGCGCAAGCGCATCGAGCAATTCCGGTGTTCCTGGCAGCGGTTCATGCCCACGATAGAGCACGCCATCCATATCGAGGATGTAGCCACGAGCGTCGCGCAGGCGATCGAGGTTGTCTGATGGCATCTTACCGATCGCCGCCGATCATGGCGTCGACCACCGCTTTGTTGAACACGTCCATGTCGGCCGGTGTCCGCGAGGAAATAAGGTTGCCGTCAATCACCAGTTCCTCGTCTTCATAGACGGCGCCAGCATTCGTGACATCGTCGCGGATCTTATTCACGCAGGTCGTCCGTCGTCCGTCCAGCACCTTCGCCGAGATCAGCAACTGCGGTCCGTGGCAGATCGACGCGACTGGTTTTCCGCTTTCGACAAACCTGCGGGTGAAATCGACTGCGGCGTCAACAATGCGCAGGTTCTCCGGCGCGCCGCCACCGGGGATGACCAAACCCGCGAATGACGATTCGATGTCCGCAGTCAGTTCATCGAACGTGGCCGTTGCTTCGACGCTGGCGCCCTTCTTGCCTTCGACCGGTCCCTTTTCCACGCCGATTACCACGACTTCACCACCAGCCGCGAGAACGGCATCGATCGGTCCAGTGGCTTCGATGTCCTCGAAGTTCTTCGCGATAACAACGGCAACTCTTGGTTTTGAACCCATTCGCGTTTCCTTTCCTCGAAATCAGGCAGTGACAACCTCTGGCGACGTCAGTTCGAGTGCTTTCGTGTCGATCAATTCCTTCATCATGCTGGCCACTTCGGCGATCGCCATTGCTCCAAGATCGTCGCCGGTTCGCAGACGGACTGAAACTGTGCCTGCTTCCGCCTCCCGTTTGCCGATCACCAGCATCACGGGAATCTTCTGCAGTTGGGCATCGCGGATCTTGGCCTGCATCCGGTCACGTCCTTCGTTGACTTCGGCGCGGATACCCTCCTTTTTGAGCGAAGCCGCAACCTCGTTGGCGTAGCCGATCTGGTCATCGGTGATTGGGATGATCATGGCTTGAACTGGAGCCAGCCAGAGCGGGAACGCACCAGCATAGTGCTCCACCAATCCGCCCACGAATCGCTCCATTGACCCGAGCAGAGTTCGGTGAATCATGACCGCGCGATGGCGCTCGCCGTCCTCGCCGATGTAATTCACATCGAATCGTTCCGGCAGATTGAAATCAACCTGGATCGTCGGTCCGGTCCACTCCCGGCCCAACGCATCGACCCACTTGATGTCGATTTTTGGTCCATAGAAAGCGCCGCCGCCGGGATCGATCTTGTACGAGAGACCCTTCCGATCCATCGCCAGTTGCAGATCGCGGATCGATTTGTCCCAGGATTCCTCGTCGCCGATCGATTTCTCCGGTCGTGTGGCGAGGTAGGTTTCGAAGGTGTAGCCAAAGACCTTCGCCATGTGCTGGGCGAGATCGATCACCGCTTCGACTTCGTCGACAACCTGGTCCGGCGTGCAGAAGATATGAGCATCGTCCTGAGTGAATCCGCGCACCCTCAGCATCCCGTGCAACGTCCCCGATCGTTCATACCGATAGACCGTTCCGAGTTCGGCCAACCGCACCGGCAGATCGCGATAGGAGCGGACGTCGTTCTTGAAGATCATGATGTGTCCGGGGCAGTTCATCGGTTTCAGGTAGTAGTCGACTTCTTCGATGGACATCGGCGAGTACATGTTCTCGCGATATGTCTCGAGGTGCCCGGACGTCTGGTAGATCTTCTCTGACGCGATATGCGGGGTGTACACGAGTTTGTAACCGCGCTCGATCTGTTCCTGCTGCTCGAATTGCTCCACCAGATAGCGGACGGTTGCGCCATTGGGCAACCAGAGGATCAACCCAGGACCTATCTCCTCCGACACCATGAACAATTCGAGTTCACGACCAAGCCGGCGATGGTCACGCCGTTGCGCTTCCTCGAGCCGATGGAGGTGCTCCTCGAGTTCGGCCTGAGTGAACCAGGCCGTGCCATAGACTCGCTGGAGCATGGGACGCTTCTCATCACCACGCCAGTAAGCGCCGGCGACCGACAGCAACTTGAACGGTCCAATCTGACCAGTGGTCTCGACATGCGGACCACGGCAGAGATCGAGAAAATCACCTTGCTGATAGGTGGTGATTTCTTCACCAGTCTCAAAACTCTGGATCAATTCGACCTTGTAGGGATTGTCTTTGAACAGATCGAGCGCTTCATCCCGGCTGACCACTGTGCGCACGAAGGGTTCGGCTGCTTTCTGATGGGTGCGCATCGATGTTTCGATCGAAGCAAGGTCATCCGGGGTCAGCGGCTCTTCAAGATCAAGATCGTAATAGAACCCGTTGTCGATTGCGGGACCAATAGCGAACTTCACATCTGGATGAAGTTCCTGGATCGCCTCCGCCATCAGATGGGCGGTCGAATGCCGCATCCTTGCGAGTTCGAATTCGCGCGGATCGTCTGTTTCAACGTCCATGTCCATCGTTGTTGCCATCTCGTGTAGGTCGGCGTTGGCCACGTTCCTCTCCTTCGTCCGGTGCAAACGCATCGGTTCATCTGAATAGCAAAAGCCCAGACCTCCGCGAGGGACGTCTGGGCAACGTGGTTCCACCCTGCTTTCGCGAAGCGGCAGTTTCCACCGATCGCGCTCGATTGGAAGCCGATAACGAAGCTACCCGGTGGTCCCTGGCCTAGGCTCGGGATCACGGCTCGCGGGTGGTTTTCGCTTCAGACGGTGACTCACCGTGCTCTCACCAGATGACGGTGTCTCTGAAGTGGCCTGAAGCGAACTTGTCCCGGTCTACGCCGCTGACAGTTCAATTTGTCACTGCCAGCATAGGCAGCAGGGATGCTGCTGTCAAACAGCCGGATCGCTGCGTTTATCGGCTGTGTGCGACCGCCAGGCGTTCCACCCGACGACGGTGGCCACAAGGAGCAACACGGCTGCCAGCCCCAGCCACCGGGTCATCTCGCTGGAATCCGGTTCGGTCGAAGTGGCGACAGAAGTGGAGGAACCGGATTCCGCTGCGGCCGCCGGATTCGAATCAACTGGCGCTTCGCTGGCCGATGCTCCAACCATCGATCCTCCAGAGGAGGTCGACGCCTGGATCACGGCAATGTCAGGATCGACATACGCCAGCGTTTCTGCAGTGATCGGTTGGTTGTCGGCGATTCGCCTGGCTTTGGTTTCGAATCCGAGATCGAGCAGTGAAGCGTTGTCCTGATACCAGATATCCGGAGCCTCACCGTCAAGCGTGACCGAGATCATCCGTGAACCGTCGCGTTCGGCGAATTCGACCAGGCAATAGCCCGAGTCATCGTCATAGCCAGTTTTGCCGCCGATCAAACCGGAGTAGTTGTTTAGGAGTTTGTTCGTGTTGGTGACCGTGTAGTTGCCGTCAGCTGTGGTGAACGACGAAGTACCAATGATTCTGGCGAATTCTGGGTATTCCATCGCGTACATCGCAAAGGTAGCGACATCTCGAGCGGTCGAATAGTGGCCATCGACGCCCCAACCATGCGGATTCTTGAACTGGGTGTTGGTCAACCCCATGTTTGTCGCGCGTTCATTCATGTAGCCGACGAAACGATCGACCGACTCTTCATCGGTATCGCCGGGCTGAGCGCCGAGCGACCGAGCGACTGCGTGAGCCGCGTCATTTCCGGAAGGCAACATCATCCCGTAGAGGAGTTCTTCGAGCGTGAAGGTCTCCCCGGCACCAAAACCCATCAGCGTCGAGTTCGCATCGAAGAGATCAGATGTTTTGGTGGTGATTCGTTGATCCAGTCGCCCACGCTCGAGCGCTTCGATGGTGGTGAACATCTTCGTGAGTGACGCGATCGCGACCTCTTTGTCGGCATTTTGCTCAGCGATGATCTCACCGGTATCGGCATCGATCACAATATAGCGTTTTGATGACAGTCCAAGATCGGATTGCGCGCGCACCACGGCCGGGAGACTGAAGCCAATCAGCATCAGCGCCAGCAGGGCAAAAACTGCTCGATGAACTGAGCTGGGCAATCGCAGTGGGGGAGTGGAGGGTGAGGCTGTCATGGTCCGATCTGGGGGAGTTGAGCCGATTGAGGAAACCCAATTCAATCTCAAAATCGAATCGGTCCACCGTTGCGGCAGACCGACTCTCTGGTGGGCGATACTGGACTCGAACCAGTGACCTCTACGATGTCAACGTAGCGCTCTAACCAGCTGAGCTAATCGCCCGTGGAGCGGAGTGTGAGTATAGGAATCCGCGCCGGTTCCTGTCAACTTGCTCTCAGTGCCCAAGGATCTTCACCGACCGTGAGCGAGGATGCCAGGCATAGGTGACCGTCTGAAATGGACCGATCGCGCTCCGGGTTGCCTTGTGGAGCGGTTGCAGCCCCGCGTTCTTGACCTTCCATTTCCCCTGCACCTGATTCAGCACCAGTTGGCTGTCGCCCTCGATCCGCACCGAGGCTGTGACGGAGCGGTCCCCGAGGATGCGAGCAAGATGCTCTAGCGCGGCGATCAGGGTGCGATATTCAGCCTGGTTATTCGTCATCGGGTTGTCCGATTCCGGGAATTCGATCGCTTCATGAATCTCCTTCCCGGTCGGACTCTTCAACAGGTAGCTCCCATAGCCCTTGCCCGGATTCCCGAGCGAACCGCCGTCAAAAACGATCGTGTAGACGTTGGCAGCGCCGGCAGAATGAGGAGACTGACTCAAACGTGAGCCTCTTCCCGTTCCTTCGCTTCAGCTTTGATGGCTTCTGCGAGATGTTCTGGTACCGGTTGGTGGTGTGCGTACTCGACATCGAAGACACCACGTCCCTGCGTGATCGATCGCAGGTCAGTCGCATACCGCTGCATTTCGGCGGCTGGGACAATTGCTTCGATCGTGGTATGACCATCATCACCCGGGGTCATCCCGCTGACCTGGCCCCTTTTGCTGTTCAGATCGCTCATCACGTCACCAGTGAACGAATCGGGCACATTCACCTGGAGGGTCATCATTGGTTCGAGAAGCGTCGGTTTCGCCATCAGGATGCCCTTTTTGAGCGCTTCCTTGGCCGCGAGTTTGAACGCCATCTCATTCGAATCGACTGGGTGATAACTCCCATCGAAGAGGGTGGCGCGCAGGTTCACGACTGGATACCCCGCCAACGGGCCTGCTTCGAGTCCTTCGCGTACACCTTTTTCGACGGCAGCATAGAAATTGCGCGGTACCGATCCGCCGACTACTCGCTCAGCGAACTCGAAATCGACATCGCTGGCTGGCTCTAGTTCGATCCAGACATGGCCATACTGACCTGCGCCACCCGTCTGCTTCTTGTGCTTGTACTCAGACGTCGCTTTCGCGCCAATTGTTTCGCGATAGTGAACCCGGGGCAGGCTGGCGTCGACATTGACCCCATATCGGCGCGTCATTCGGTCAATAGCAATCTGGATATGCGGCTCGCCCAGTCCGGAAAGAATCGTTTCTCCCGTCACTGTATCGCGACTCACCGTCAGCGTTGGGTCTTCCTCGACAATCCGCTGCAGAGCCTGGCCGAGTTTGTCGAGGTCGGCTTTCGCGTGAGGATGGATCGCCGCGCCATAGTTCGGGTGGGGGAAGGCTATTCGCTCGACTGTCAATGCATGACCTTCTGCGCACAACGTGTCTCCCGTATGGGAGTCGTTGAGTTTGCTAACCGCGCCAATGTCTCCGGCGACTACCCGATCCGTATCGAGATGGTCCTTGCCGCGGACAAAAAAGAGATGTCCGATCCGTTCGTCTGTCTCAGTTGACGCGTTGTAGACCGACGAGTTGGACCTCAGTGTGCCTGAAAGAACCCTGAAATAGCTCAACCGCCCGACGTGCGGATCGGCAACCGTTTTGAAGATGACCGCCGCTAGTGGACCGTCTGGATCAGCCACAAGCGTTCCTTTTTCACCGTCGATCGTTGCGGGAACGGTCCGTTCGCTTGCAGGCGCACCGCTGGTCACGATGAAATCGAGCAATTGCGGGATCCCCTTCAGCGTCGTGGCAGCGCCGCAGAGAACCGGCGTCACTGACCCGGCGCCAACGCAATCGTGGAGCGCGGCAATAAGCTGTTCGTCGGTGATGTCGTCATCCTCGAGATACTGCATCATCAGATCTTCATTGTTTTCGGCCACGGCTTCCAAGAGAATCTGCCGGTAGCGGGCGATATCGTCGGCAAGTTCTGACGGTGGCGGGCCTTCGGTGAATTGGCCGGGATTGTCACCGTCAAAGAAGTACGCCGTTTGCCGAATCAGGTCAAATATCCCGCGGAAATCGCGTTCGCTTCCGATCGGAACCTGCACTGGCGCGACGGATGGACCAAAAACAGACGCGGCTGATTCGATGGACTGGCTGAAGTTGGCGTTCTCGCGATCCATCTTGTTCACAAAAAGAATCCGCGGAAGCTCGAGATCCTCGGCGAGCGACCACGCGGTTTCCGATCCAACTTCCACCCCGGCCGAAGCATCCAGCACGATCAGCGCTGTGTCTGCGGCCGCCAACGCAGAGATCGCTTCACCAACGAGATCCGCATAACCGGGAGCATCGATGACATTAATCTTGGTCTGATCCCATTCGATCGGTGCGACAGCCAGGCTGATCGACATCTGCCGCCTTGCCTCGTCCGGATCGAAGTCGGTGGTGGTGTTGCCGTCTTCGACTTTCCCGAGGCGGGTGATCGTTTTGGATGAGAACAGAAACGCTTCAGCCAGTGATGTTTTCCCCGCGCCACCATGAGCCAGCAATCCGATATTGCGAATGTTCTCTGCTGCGTACTGGTTCACGTGTCGCTCCTCGCTAGCGATCGGTTCTCCCGATCACGGGCCACGAAACACGACATCGACCGGGGGGTCAAAAGTGTGTTCGCGTCGGATGGTCCATATACGCCGTCTGACCGAAAGAGACATCAATCAGTCGCTTCGCCAGTCGTCCAGCGAAGGTAGGTCCCGTCGCAGTCTCGCGGTGATGCCGGAATTATACGGAGAATTGCTCAACGGGGTGGTGCGCTGATCTTCGGCGTACAGCACTTTCTATCGCTTGACGTTCCGGATGGTAATCGCGCGCACACCGTCGAGAGTGAGATGAGGTTTGTGAATCGCACCAGCGGGCGGGCTCGAAGCGACGACATTTGCAAAACCGCCGGTCAAGAGAATCGAGGTGACGCCCCCGATTTCCGCTGTCTGACGGTCGACCAAACCTTCGATCATCGCCAGGTGACCGAGAACGACGCCCGCCTGAACCGCAGAAGTGGTGCTTGATCCGATGGCCGAATCGGGCGCTTGAAGCGGCACGGCGTAGAGTCTCGCCGCTCTCCCAGCCAGCGTTTCCAGCGACAATCCGAGACCCGGTCCAATTGCTCCGCCCAGGAAAACGCCGTCCGAATCCACGACGTCGACTTTTGTCGCGGTTCCCATATCGATCATGATCACAGAGCCGCGACCAGGTTTGAACGCAGCAACAGCATTCGCGATCCGGTCCTGCCCGGTTTCGTATGGTTGATCGGTCCCGACTGAAATGCCGAGATCGAGATCCGGGGAAACGGTGATAATGTCGCGACCGAGGAACCTGTCAACATACTCCGCCAGATTCCGCGTCACTCCGGGAACGACGGAGGCTAACCCGACAGCGATTGCACGCGTTGATGCAGAAAGACCGATGAGAGCGCCTGAAACGAGGACATTCCATTCATCAGCAGTCCTGCGGGGATCAGCATCAAAACGGAGCATTTGATCCCATACCCCATCTGCGCCTTTGTCGACGCCAATATGAACATGCGTATTGCCGACATCGATCGCCATGACATCTACTGTTTCTGGAAGCTTCTTCAATGCCGGTTTCCTCATCTTGCGCGTTCCGCAGGTTCCGTCTCAATGGTCGGTCGCTTGTATCATTCTCGCTGGATCAGTTGCCACCCCGGCAACAACCTGAACCGCATCTTGAACTTTCCATCGCAAGGGATATCCAACTCATGGACGACAGCACTTCTCAGGAGAATCTGACGCCTCGTTCGCATCTGATCGCAATTCTCGCAGGTGTCGCGGCACTTGTTGCAGTCTTGGCGTTTCTTGGAGGCGTCTACTTTCAGGGGGCGGTGCTCGACGATTCCCGGAGTGCGACGAGCGACCAGACCGTGAGCTCGCTTCTCTCCGACTCTACGGTGGGCGAATCGGTCCCCGAGATGGCTCGTCTCGATCAGGTTCTCGATCTGATTCAGTCTGAATACTACGGCCTGCCTGTGGATCCGGAAGAACGGGCGGCTTTCTGGTCCCAACTCGAAGAGAAGGCGATCAAAGGCTTGACCAGTGGACTCGATGATCATTCCACGTACCTGATCCCGGTCGAACAAAACGCCGCCCGCAATCAGCTCAACGGTACGTATGAAGGAATCGGCGTGTGGGTTTCGACCAGGGACGGATTGGTCGAGATCATTTCCCCGATTCCTGGTTCTCCCGCCGACAAAGCCGGAATCAAAGCCGGCGACATCATCCTGTCGGTCGATGGCGTACTTGCTGATGTAACCGCTGGATTCGATCCGATGGAAGCCTTGCTTGGACCGGCTGGGTCCGAGGTCGATTTGCAGATCAAACGGACCGGCGCAAACGATCCGCTCGATTTCACAATCGAGCGTGCCCGGATTCCAAACCCGGTAGTCGACTACCAATTCGATGAAGAAACGGGTGTGGCTCGCATCGGTATTACTGTCTTCGGCGACAAAACCGCTGATGAACTCGATGCCGCGATTGCGCGAGCCTTCGACGATGATGCTGTCGGCATCGTGCTCGACCTGCGCAACAACGGCGGCGGCTGGGTGCAGAGTGCGCAGGAAACGATCGGTCGCTTTGTCAGCCCTGAAAGCGGTCCTGCACTCCTCGAAGACTTCGATGCGGCCGTTGAAGGGGACGAAACGCCATTGCCAATCCTTACTGGGGACGGGCAAACGTGGGACAGACCAGTCGTTGTGCTCGTCAATCAAGGCACCGCCAGCGCTTCCGAAATCGTTGCGGGAGCCCTCGCTGACTACGATCGTGCCGAAATCATCGGAACCCAGACGTTTGGCAAAGGCTCAGTCCAGAGAGTTCATGATTTTGACGACGGTTCATCGCTCCGCCTCACCTTCGCCGAATGGCTCACACCGAACCAGCTCACGATCGAAAACGTCGGATTGACGCCTGACGCCGTCGTCGAGAGTGTGGACGATCCGGATCAGGTCGACGAACAGCTCGACGCCGCCAAGGACGAGATCCTTCAGGAAAGCCAATCCAATTCCTGATTTGGTTATTCCAGCCATTTGTTAACAAACTGATAACCTCGCCATTACCGATCGGTAACGGCGAAAGCCTACATTCTTCTCATGCAGACGAGGGGGACGTCACTCGGCTGTGTCGGGTTCGGGGCCGATCTGCGCCGCTGAACGACGGTTTGAGATATGTCGGGCTTTTGCGTTGTGAGGTCCGATCGATGAAAGAGAAGTGGAGTTTCAAGGATGGCGACCGGAATGGCGAAGCGAAAGACGATTGGATTGATCGGAATGATCGTCCTGATGGCGAGTTTGATCATGTCTTCTGTGGCCTCCGCCCAGGACGCTACACCGATGCCCTATGAGCCGACGGTTGATCTCGGGTCACTTTCCGGCACAGTCGTGTCCGATGGTTCCTCGACTGTGGGACCGATCACGGAAGCGGTAGCCGAAGAGTTCGCCGCTATGGCTTCTGGAGTGCAGGTTGAGGTCAGCATTTCCGGCACGGGCGGAGGCTTCAAGCGCTTCTGTGCTGGCGAGACCGATGTCCAGAACGCATCTCGCGCGATCAGCGAAGACGAGATGCAGTTGTGTGCTGAAGCTGGTGTCAACTACTACGAATTCGAAGTTGCCTATGATGGCATCGCCATCGTGGTCAATCCTGAGAACGACTTCGTCGAGTGCCTGACCGTCGATCAGTTGGCGCAGATGTGGGGACCAGACGCCTCCGGCACCAAGTGGTCGGACATCGATGCGTCTTGGCCAGAGGAAGAGATTGCTCTCTACGGTCCGGGAACGGATTCCGGCACCTTTGATTATTTCACCGGCGAGATCAACGGCGAAGAAGGCGTCTCGACCACCGATTTCACCCCGTCCGAGGATGACAACGTTCTCGTCGAAGGTGTCGCTGGCGACTCGAACGCGCTTGGCTTCTTCGGTCTCGCCTATTTCGAGCAGAACCAGGACCGGTTGAAGCTGGTCGCTGTTGACGGTGGCAATGGCTGTGTTTCGCCGAGCCCCGAGACGGTCCAGGATTTGACCTACATTCCGCTCTCCCGACCTCTTTTCGTCTACGTCAATGCCGAGAGCCTGACGCGACCTGAGGTTCAGGAGTTCATGCGCTTCTACATCGCCAACACTGCGGAGCTTTCTCCGGAAGTTGGGTATGTCGCTTCGCCGATTGATGTGTACGTTGCCGACCAGGCCAGCCTGGAAGCAGCAATCGCCGGCACCGGAACGCCAGACGGTCCGAACGCCGCGAGCTAGGTTCGAATGCCAAGAGAAGGCGGGGGTGAGAGCCCCTGCCTTTTCGGCTATCTGACTTCTGATTGTCAAAACGCAATGCATCGTAGTAGGCGTCGAGGGGAGCAACCATGGCAAATGGGTTTTACGGGTTGGAAGGCTGATGGGCGCAGAAATTACGGCTCCGGATCCTCTGGCGACTGGGTCGGGACGAAGCGAGGTCAACTACGGGCTTCTGAAGCGCCAGCATTTCGTCGAGAAGTCCGCTGGAATCCTCCTGCTGGTCTGCGCGACGGTTTCCGTTGCGACCACCATCGGCATTGTCGTCGTACTTCTCGCAGAAGCTGTCCTCTTTTTCCAGGACGTCCCCATTGCTGAGTTCCTCTTCGGAACCACCTGGACAGCGCTCTTCTCCGGCGAGCAACAGGAGTTTGGCGTTCTCCCGCTGGTTTCGGCGACATTGATGGTCACCGTGCTGGCCATGGTCGTTGCGGTTCCCGTCGGCTTGATGACTGCGATCTATCTAAGCGAATACGCATCTGAACGCGTCAGGTCAATTGTCAAGCCAGTTCTCGAGCTACTTGCCGGAATCCCGACGATCATCTACGGCTATTTCGCGTTGACTTTTATCACGCCGAGCATTCTCAAGAAGATCTGGTCTGACACGAGTGTGTACAACATCCTTGCTGCGTCGATCGCGGTCGGAATCATGATCATTCCTCTGATCGCATCACTTTCGGAAGACGCGTTGCGATCAGTCCCCCGGGCGATGCGAGAAGGAGCCTACGCGCTCGGAGCGACACGATTCGAAGTCGCGGCAAAAGTTATCGTTCCTGCTGCGCTCTCGGGTATCGTCGCTTCGTTTATCTTGGCCGCGTCTCGTGCGATTGGCGAAACAATGATCGTGGCCCTTGCTGCTGGTTCGAAAGCGCAGATGGCACGAAATCCTCTCGATCCGGCCCAACCAATGACCGGATTCATCGTTCAGGTGGTTTCCGGCGATGTCATCACTGGAAGCACGGTCTACCTTTCGCTCTTCGCCGTTGGAATGCTGCTTTTCGTCATGACGCTGGTTCTGAACATCTTCAGCTACTGGTTCGTGCAGCGATTCCGGGAGGAATACGAATGAGCCTGCCAACGACCCCGATGCCAATCAATCCCGAGCCAGTTGATGATTCTGGACTAAGTCGTCGACAGAAATGGGCTGGTGGTTGGAGAGTTGTATTCATCGGCGCGACTTCATTCACGCTGATCATTCTTGCTGTTCTCTTGTGGTACATCATTAGCCGCGGCTGGGACTGGTTGAGCTGGGGTTTGCTGACGAATCCTCCTTCCCGAAAACCCGAGATCGCCGGACTCAATATCGCGATCTACGGGACGCTCTGGATCATCTCACTGACTATCCTGGTTGCCTTTCCACTCGGCCTCGGCGCAGCGATCTATTTGCAGGAGTACGCTCCGAAAAACCAGTTCACGAAAGCCTTGCAGATCAACATCTCCAACCTTGCCGGTGTGCCCTCGGTTATCTATGGACTGCTGGGACTTGGCATCTTTGTCGAATGGCTGGGTCTTGGACGCGTTGTTCTTTCAGGTGCACTCACTATGGCGCTTCTGAGTCTTCCGGTCATTATTATCTCGGCGCAGGAAGCGCTAAAGGCGGTCCCATGGTCGCTACGTGAAGCCGCCTACGGTGTGGGTGCGACACGATGGCAGGTCACCGTCTCGCACGTGCTGCCTGCTGCGATTCCGTCAATTCTGACCGGGGTTATCTTGGCTGTCTCACGTGCTATCGGAGAAACCGCTCCGCTGCTGGTGGCTGGAGCAGCCGGTTTCGTCACGCAGCGGCCTAGCGGATTCATGGACTCCTACACGACAATCCCCATCACGATCTACGGTTGGATGGCGCGACCGCAAACTGAGTTCCGCGATCTGGCCGCGGCCGGAATCATTGTGCTGATGGTCATTCTGGTATTGCTTAATTCCGTGGCGATCGCGCTGCGGCAACGGTTTAGCGCAAGGACTCGCTGGTAACATGGTTGCAACATCGAACACACCATTTCTCGGAACGGCGAAACCAACTTTGTCTGCGATGAACGAAGCGCGAGATTCTGAAGAAACGACCAATGTGATCGAGATCAGGGATCTCAATGTCTTTTACGGCGACTTTCACGCTGTCGGTGATGTCTCCTTCGACGTGCCCAAGAATCGGATCACTGCGTTGATTGGACCATCTGGTTGCGGTAAGAGCACGGTGTTGCGATGCATCAATCGGATGAACGATCTGGTGCCGACCGCCAGGGTCGAGGGCACGATCAACTATCATGATTACAACATCCTCCAGCCGGGAGTCGATCCGGTCAGTGTCCGTCGCCGGATCGGGATGGTGTTCCAGAAGCCGAATCCCTTCCCGAAAAGCATCTATGACAATGTTGCCTGGGGGGCGAAAATCAACGGTATCAAGGGGAATACGGATGAGATCGTTGAGGATTGTTTGCGCCGGGCCGCGTTGTGGGATGAAGTTCACGACAAATTGCAGCAGAGCGGTCTCGCGCTTTCTGGTGGTCAACAGCAGCGCCTGTGTATTGCCCGGTCACTCGCCAACAATCCCGATGTCATCCTGATGGACGAACCGTGCAGCGCCCTGGATCCTATCTCCACTCTTCGTATCGAAGACCTGATGCGAGAGCTGGCGAACGACTATACGATCGTGATCGTTACGCATAACATGCAGCAGGCGGCCCGAGTTTCAGATCAGACAGTCTTTTTCTCGCTTGGCGAAGACCGAATGGGCATTCTGGTCGAAGCCAGCCCAACGCGCGAGATCTTCACCAACCCGCGTGACTCCCGTACCGAGGACTACATCACCGGCAGATTCGGTTAATCCTTCAGCGACAGCCTGGCACGAAAGGACCCGTGAATGACTCGCGAAACGTATGACAACGATCTGCTAGAACTTCGTGACGGCGTTGTGCAACTTAGCCTGATGGTCGATCGGGCCGTGGCAAAGTCAACTGACGCTCTCGTTCGCCATGATTTCGCGCTTGCTCAGCAAGTCATCGATGACGATGTCCAGATCAACCAGCTTCGTTGGAAGCTCGAGGACGATGCGTTGACCCTGATCGCCACGCAAGCGCCGATGGCCCGGGATTTGCGAGCGATCGCCGCTGGGTTGCACATCCTCACCGATCTCGAACGGATGGGTGACCACGCTGCCGGCAACGGGAAGATCACCCTCTTGATCGCCAATGAAGCTCCGCTCAAGCCTTTCGTTGATATCCCGCGAATGAGCGACAAAGCACGTCGGATGCTGGCGGATAGTATCAGCGCATTCATCCAGCAGGATGTTGAACTCGCGCGCGAGACAGTGGATCGGGATGACGAGGTCGACGACCTCTACAATCAGGTTTATCGTGAACTGCTGACGTTCATGATGGCGGATCCATCCACGATCACACGTGCCACTCACCTGCTCTGGGCGTCGCACAACCTCGAACGGATTGCGGACCGGAGCACCAACATCTGCGAACAGGTTATCTTCCTGGCATCAGGACGGCTCGAATCAGTCGATACGTCGAACTACTAGGTTCTGATCCTGGTCATTCGACATCGGCCGGAACGGTCTGAAAAGTGGCGACGATATCGCCAAGCGCCGTGGCCAGCTGATCGATTTCGATAGGCGGCAAGACTATCGCTGAGATCAGCGTTTCTGGAATTCTGGCGGAGTCGAGTTCGTGCTGATCCGCTGCGATGACCACGATGGGCGCCAGGGTTCGCGGACGATCTGACTCACCCACGTCCGTGGAACCGCTGCGCAGGCGCCGGATCAATTCGGCTGGCCCGATATCGCCCACAGTGGCGTCGAGCAGGATGAGATCGAATTGACGCAGGCGGAAAACCTCAAGTGCCTGGAATCCGCCCGCCACACTCGACGTCCAAAACCCTTCCGGGAGGAGACCCTCGGTCAGAAAATGACTGAGGCTGATGTCGCCCGAAATCACCAAAATCTCAGGCATCTTGAGCGCTGACTCTTTGCGGGTTTTTGGAACTGACACAGTCAGGAGAACTCGCTTTCTTAGTTGCTCCTGGCCATTGAGGACGGAACACCAGTCGCGAATGACGGCGGCCAGGAACGTGGTCACAGTATAGTGAGCAGATGAAGTTCTTTGCGGTGCCTGACCACGTTGTGGCGCTAATGAATCGGTATATCTCCGAGCTCGATCTTCAGTCTGCACCGCTTCTGGCTACTTGTGATAAGCGACTGTTCGAGCAGTGGCTTGGCCGCCGGGTCGCTTCGGCGATCGGCGGTGCCTATGTCTATCATCCCGGCAAGAAGCACCATCTGGTGTTGATCAATCTCTCCCGGATCGATGTGCAGAAGCCACGGGCTATCGAGATCGTGGTTGCCGAAGAACTCCTGCATATGCGGCATTGGCTCGATGGCGATCGTCGTCGCCACTCCCGCCACGGCTATGATCGGATCGCGGTGCAGGTCGCCGAGATCGTCGGGTGTTCGATAGACGAGGTCCGTAGCGCGTTGCTTCCCGTTGCTAGGCGCCCGTTTCGCTATCGGTATCAATGTCCGACCTGCGGTCGAACCGTGATGCGCCGGCGAACCGGAACATGGTCGTGCGGTGCGTGTTCAAGCGTATTCGACCGCCGTCACCTCATGCAATTGGTGGAGCATCTGAAACCGCCAATCGGAAAAGACTCATGACAGACTCAGAATCGACGCCTTCACTTCTCCCATTGACGTCCACCGAGGACCGGCGCGACGTGGCCCGGAGAGTTCCTGCCAAGGATTCGAAGTGGCCCCGCACCGATAGACGCGCCGAGAGGATCAGGTCGGTGCTCTCCAGGCGTCAACCTGATCTGACGATCGTGCTAGAGCATGTGCACGACCTGCACAATATCTCCGCCGTGATGCGTACCTGCGACGCGGTCGGCGTCATGCGTGTGCACCTGGTCAACCCTGAAAGCGAAGCCGCCCGCCTGGCGTTCGCACGGACGATTTCGGCAGGCTCAGCCAAGTGGATCGAGTGGACCGTTCATGACTCGATCACCGAGTGCTACTCCGCGCTCCACAGGAACGATTTCACGATCCTGGCAACCGCGCTGCGGCCCGGTGGGATCGGACTCTTCGATGTCGATTTCACGCAGCCGACCGCACTGGTGTTCGGCAACGAAATGGACGGGTTGTCAGACGAGGCGATCAATCTTGCAGATCAGTCGATTCAGATTCCAATGGTGGGAATGGTCGGCAGTCTGAATATATCGGTTGCCTGCGCAGTTTCACTTTACGAAGCATTCAGACAGCGACGCCAAGCCGGATTCCATGATCGACTCAACCTTGAACCGGCTGAGTTCGACGCGCTCGAACAGGAATGGCTCCAAAAATAGGCGAGTTGAGCGAACTAGCGCTTAGAACTGAAACTCGCCCGTTTCACTGTTTTGGCCGCGGAGAAAGCGAACGCTGACCTTGTCGCCAGGGTTGAGCGTATCGATCATCTGATCAAGACCAGACATGTTCTTGACTTTTTTGCCAGCGACTGACGTCACGATATCGCCAAATCGAAGCCCGGACCGTTCCGCGACGCTCTTTGGTCGAACATCGCCGACAAAGATCCCTTTGGCTCCATCTGGGTAGTTGGCTCGGATCTCAGGATGTTTTTCGAAATACTGTTCGGCGTCAGCTGCGAGCAGCCCGAGCGGTGGACGTTTGGCTTTGGCGTACTCAGCAACCACCTTGGCCAGCCGAGCCTGATCGAACCCGACGATCACATCCTTGTCGGTGGCGATCACGGGTACACCCTGCTGACCAGAGCGCTTGATCATTTCCATCGCAGCGTCGTAGTCGGTGGCCACGTCTTTCTCGACGAAGTCGACGTTGTTCTTCTTCAGATAATCCTTCACCCGGTCGCACCAAGGGCAGGTCGTTGTGTAATAGACCGTGACCGGACTTTGAGCGGCAGTCATACTTGTGTCATCTCACTTTGCTAGGTCGCTAGTTTGGTCAATTGCCTCATCCGACTCGCAATATCAGCGCATATCGAACGGCAAGTTCTTGGGTATTTTACCCTTCTTTGCCATTGAACTAACCTGGTTCATCATCTTCTGCATCTCATTGAACTGTTTGAGCAGCTGAGACACTTCTTCGCGGGTTGTTCCGCTTCCTTTGGCGATTCGCCGCCGCCGCCGACCGTCGATGATCTGCGGCCGTCGTCGCTCCTGTGGGGTCATCGAGTAGATGATGGCTTCGATCTGCTTGTAGTCATCATCGGAGATCTGGGCGCGCGCTTCTTTCAACTGGGATCCCATCCCCGGGATCATCTCCATAATCTGGCTCAGTGGTCCCATCTTCTTGATTTTCTGCAGTTGATCGAGAAAGTCCTCGAGATCGAATTTGCCTTTCATCAGCCGGTCCTGGAGCTTCTGGGCATCCTCTTCCGTCGTTTGCTCACGGGCGCGTTCGATCAGAGAGACAACGTCGCCCATACCCAGGATCCGGCTCGCAAGACGCTGGGGATAGAACGGTTCGATGGCGTCCATCTTCTCGCCGGTGCCGATGAACTTGATCGGCAAACCAGCCACGGCTCGAATCGATAGCGCCGCCCCGCCCCGGGCATCTCCATCCATCTTGGTCAGGATCAAACCGGTCAAACTCAGGCGCTGATTGAACGTTTCGGCCACGTTGACGGCTTCCTGCCCAGTCATTGCATCAGCAACGAGCAGGATCTCTGTCGGGACGATCCGTTTTTCGACGTTTTCGAGTTCCTGCATCATTTTGTCGTCAATCTGCAGGCGGCCGGCAGTGTCAATGATGACCGGGTTGTAGCCTCGCTCCACGGCATAGTTCACACCGTTCTGGGCAATATCGACCGGATTGCGTTCTGTGCCCTCCTCGTAAACCGGGATTCCGATCTGTTTGCCGAGCGACTGCAACTGATTGATGGCGGCGGGGCGGTAAACGTCGGCGGCGACCAGGATCGGATTTCGTCCTTCCTTTCGCAGGAGGGTGGCGAGTTTGGCAGCGTGGGTCGTTTTACCGGAGCCTTGAAGACCCACAAGCATGATGATCTGGGGAGGACGGTCCGGGTTCTTCAGCGGTTCGCGTTCTGACCCAAGAATGGCGATCAGCTCGTCATTAACGATCCCAATGACCGTCTGACCTGGCGTCAGTGACTTGAGTACGTCCTGCCCAACGGCCCGCTCGCGCACAGCCGCGACGAAATCCTTGGCGACTTTGAAGTTGACATCGGCTTCCAGTAGCGCGCGGCGCACTTCGCGCATGGCGTTGTCGACGTCTTGCTCGGTCAGCCGACCTTTGCGTGAGAGTTTGCCGAGCGAGTCGGTCAGCCGATCGGAAAGTGTTTCAAACATGTCAGGCGTTCACCAACCCTTCGGAGGAATCGAAGAAGAGCGAATCGACATAAGTTTCTGGATGGAACTCAGCCAGATCAGTTGCTTTTTCGCCGGTGCCGATATAGGAAATCGGCGTTCCGAGTTCTTTGGCGATTGAAAAAGCGATTCCGCCTTTGGCGGTGCCATCAAGTTTCGCGATCATGATATCGGTAATCTCGACGGATTCGGCGAATTTCTTGGCTTGCACGAGACCGTTCTGGCCGGTGGTTGCGTCGATAACCAGCAGAACTTCCTGCGGGGCATCCTCGATCTGGCGTTGCATGATCCGGCGAAGTTTCTTCAATTCCTCCATGAGGTTGAATTTCGTGTGCAATCGCCCGGCGGTGTCAACAATCAGTACGTCGCGACCACGCGCGTGGGCAGCAGCCACCGCATCGAACACCACCGCACCAGGGTCTGCGCCCTGATCATGTGCGACAACCGGCACACCGAGCCGCTCTCCCCAGACGCGCAGTTGATCGATCGCCGCCGCCCGGAACGTGTCGCCGGCCGCGAGCATAACCGTGCGACCAAACTGCTGATGATAGGCGGTGATTTTGGCGATCGAAGTCGTTTTTCCAACTCCGTTCACTCCAACCACCATGATGACATGGGGAACGCCGCGCTGGTAAATCTTGACTTGCCGATCTTTGGTTGCCTGTTCGAGCAACTCGATCATTTGCAGCCGGAGAATCTCCCGAGCAAGTGAAGGATCTTCAATCCCGTCGCTCTGAACACGTGCGCGCAGGTCAGCGACCAGCTGCTGGCTGACATCCCAGCCGACATCGGCCTGAATCAGGAGCATCTCGAGGTCTTCGTAGAGCTCCTCGTCGAGCAGCTCGCGATCGAACAGTCGAGTGATTTCTCCGAATACGCCGAGTCTCGTTTTCTCGAGCCCTTTCTCCATTTGAAGATCGGGTTGGGCTTTGCGTCGAAACAGTCTGTCGAGAACCACGGTTTCATCTCTCGTTGGATAGGAAAGCGCGAGCATCGAGTCGATCACGTCGCTCGGAACTGTCTCCAGCATGGCAACGGTACCAACCGGTAATAGTATCACTGGGCTTGCTGGTGACCTCGATGCAACTGAGCCTATTGATTTGACGCATTTACGACCTGGGTTGCCGGATACAATGCGCTAAGGTGCGCCGATCTCTAGCCGTTTTGGGGTGGTTCAGATGGAGACGGATTCCAGGGTCTTCGGAATCAAAGAGATGCCAGAAGCAGATCGCCCGCGGGAACGATTGCTGGCGCATGGCGCGGCGACGCTCAGCAATGCTGATCTTCTCGCCATTCTGATCAATACCGGCACACCGGGCGAATCCGTGACCAGCCTGGCGCAACGGATCATCAACGAGTTTGGCGGCTTGCGCGGACTCATGCGCGCTGACATCACCGATATCCGCACAGTCAAAGGCCTGGGACCGGCGAAAGCCGCCCACCTTGCTGCGGCGCTCGAGCTTGCGAACCGAGTTGTCGCGCTTGGTCCGGACGAGCGGCCGAGGATATCAACGCCTGAAGACGCGTTGCGACTTGTCGGTCCGGAGATGGGAGCCCTCGATGTCGAGCAGCTGCGGGTCATCCTGGTGGATACCAAACACCGCGTTTTGGGCACCAAGACCGTCTATCAGGGCACCGCAAACCAGGCGCAAGTGCGGGTGGCCGAAGTCTTTCGAGATGCAATCCGTCACAATGCCACAGGAATAGTGGTGGTTCACAATCACCCATCAGGAGATTCGACTCCGTCCGCAGCGGATATCTCTCTGACCGCCGAACTCGATCAGGCAGGGAGATTGCTCGGTATCGATCTTCTTGACCATCTCATTGTTTCTGCTCACAACCACACGTCTTTGCGACGACTCAACCTCGGATTCTCGACCACCAGCACATCGCGATAAGGACCATCAATGACTCAGCCCCAGTTTGGATTTGGCGTTGCCGCGGCGATCGATCCAGCGTTTATCGCTCCGCTTGCAAAAGCCGCCGAGGAGCACGGCTTTGCGACGTTCTGGGTCAACGACACGCCGGGCGCCGACGGTCTCGAGGCACTTGCGCTGGCAGCAGCTGCAACATCGATGATCCGCCTGGGTGTTGGAGTGATCCCGGTCGATCGCCGAAATGGCGCAGCAATCGGCACCGATGTTGTCCGATTGAACCTGCCAACGGAGCGGCTGATCGTCGGCATCGGCTCTGGCTCCACACGGACCGGCAGCCTTGCGTTGATGACTGAAGAAATCGAGATTCTCAAATCGATGATCTCGAGTCCGGTTGTTGTCGGAGCGCTCGGACCAAAGATGATCGCGGTTGGCAGCTCAGTTGGGGACGGTGTTTTGCTCAACTGGTTGACTCCAGCCTGGGCAAAGGTTTCACGGGACCTCGCGCTTGCATCCTCTACTGAAGGAACCGTGCCGGAAGTTATCGGTTACGTGCGGGTGGCGACTCCCGAAGGCAACGAACGGGTCGAGCTCGAGGCCGCTCGCTACGCTTCGATCCCGCAATACGGCGCCCACTTCGACCGAATGGGTGTTTCTGCCCTCGGAACGTGCGTCGTAGGAGACAGAACGAACGTTCAGCCGACTCTAAACGAGTATGCAGCGGTTCTGGATGAAACAGTAGTGCGCGCGCTGGTGGGTGACGAATCTTTGGCCAACTACCTTAGTGTGATGGAGACTGCCTCGCCGGAGAGAGCCTAGAAACTGCTCGCGGCGAAATGCTCGAAGCGGTTCTTTCCACTCCGTTTTGCCCGGTACATGGCTTCGTCGGCTTCTCTGGTCATAGCCTCTGGATCGACCTGATCGCCCGCTGCGCTGGCGATACCACCACTTGCGGTGACTTCGACCGGAAGACCGGCGGCATCCGCGTCAATGCGAATCCGGTCGAGCACGCGCCCCAGTGCAATTCCGGCACCCTCGGAGTCCGTTTCTGGCAGCACAATCAAAAACTCCTCGCCCCCGTATCGGCCTGCGATGTCGATCAACCGCAGTGATGCGGTGATTGACCCGCCGACTGAGCGAAGCACGTCGTCACCGACTGCGTGTCCAAACTGGTCGTTGACTTGCTTGAAGTCATCGAGATCGAGAAATGCCACACTGAGCGGATGGCCGTAGCGGCGAGCGCGTTCGACTTCCTCTCTCAGGCGTTGCTCGATCGAGCGTCGGTTTCGAAGACCAGTCAGAGGATCGGTTTCGCTAGCCTGCACAAGAGCGAAGTGAGCCGACTTCATTGAACTGTTGCTACGATTCACCATGCTCCAATTGGCTCCTAGCCACAGGATTGAGGAGATGGACGTGACTGCCGTAGCCCCAACGACCGTCCAGGAGTAAATGCCGCCAGAATCGCGCATTAGCCAGACACTGACGACCAACGCCAGAATCGCGGTGACGACGACATCGGGTACGAGAAGGCTGTTGCCAGCAACGGCTTTTTCCGATGAATGTTTTGGAGCTAACACGTATACGAGGGAACCCACTCCAGCGAGAAGTCCCGACACGGCCGTGCCAGAGGATCCTGTTGGTATCGAGAGTACGCCTAGGACCAACCCGAGTGGCAAGAGGGCGGCGAAAAATCCAGTCCACGGCATTGGATTTGACTGTGGAATGCCGAGTTCCCATTCCCAGGCAGCGAGAATCAAGCCGGCCAGTCCCACCGTAGCTCCTATACCGGCGGTCAACGCCAACGGAGGTGTGTCTGAAAACGACTCGCCAACAGGAAACCATCCGGCTGCGCCCCAAACGGAGCTTACGGCGCCGGCAATCAGCACCGCCATCATGATCGCATCGAGCTCTTTGGTGAACCTGACCGAGGCAACCGTTCCGAAACCCAACGCAATAGCCAGGAGCGAGGCGACCTTGGCCGACTCCGATTCAGGTGAGAATCCGGCAGAAATCTGGATCGACAATCCCGCCAAGATCAGCATCGATCCGCCGATCTCTAGCACGAACGACCACCTCGAACCGGCGGATGGCGGCATTAGCAGGATTGCTACGGTCGCGAGTGCAGCGATTGCGACACCAGTACCCATGGCGAGACCGTGGAACAAGTCATCGTCTTGCCATGCGATCAGGACTAGCAATAACAGGCAAGAGAAGCCACCGATCGCCGCGGGTCGACGGCTGATCCTCTGTGCCGTTGTTGGCAGTGATTGAACCTTGAGCACGGCTGTCTGCACCAAACGATGGAGAAACTCTATTTCGCGAAACTATCGCTCAAGGGGTTTCTTCGCAAGGCCTGATGGTCCCTATTTCTCAGGATTCGCCTTCTTCGTCGGCATATCCGACAGGCCAAGCATGGTCTCCGCGGTGATTCATGTCGCAGAAGAGGGCAGCCCCAGGTGAAGCAGCCACTTCTTGCCACCGTTTAGTGACCATGCCCTCGCGTGTTTGAGGAGGATAGGCTTGCGGTATCTCTGCAAACGCATGCTCACATATCACGGCCTCTATCTCTGGTCCAACGTCGAATGTCGTCGGAGGTCTTCCTGATTTCCCCGCTCGTTGCCTGGGTTTTCGGGCTTGATGCCCCGATTCTTTATCGTCTTTGACAGGAGTGCCTTTCATCTGCTGGCCTGGGTCAGTCATGGTGCTCCTCACAGCGTGGTCAACCGTGTTCAACGACGGCGCTTCGAGAAGCCTACTCCGGCATCCCTTCTCAGGTTCCACGCAGTCTGCATGGTACAATTCAAGGTCGAATCGTGCTCCCGTCGTCTGGCTGAGCGGGGACCGGTCGCCGCTTGAACTACCTCTTCGATCAACGGAGCTCCCACACGTGGCAAAGCAAATCGGTATCGACCTTGGCACGGCCAACGTGCTGGTATTTGTCCGTGGCCGGGGCATCGTAATGAACGAACCGTCGGTAGTGGCGATTTCTGCCAAGGATGGCAAAGTCAAAGCGGTTGGCCTTGAAGCTCGCAACATGCTCGGACGCGAACCTCGGGAAACCATCGAAGTTGTCCGACCGATGCGTGATGGCGTCATCGCGGACTATGTGGTCACCCAGGAAATGCTCCGCTATTTCATCAATCGGAGTTGTGGCCGATTCTCTCTGGTTCGACCGGAAGTCATGATCTGCGTTCCGGCTGGTGTGACTGGTGTGGAACGGCGCGCAGTGCGTGATGCCGCGTTGAACGCCGGGGCCAGGCGTGCATATCTGATCAGTGAACCGCTGGCGGCGGCGATCGGCGCCAGGGTACCGGTGGCTGATCCTTCTGGAAACATGATCATCGATATCGGTGGCGGGACGACCGAAGTGGCAGTGATCTCACTGAACGGTATCGTCGTTGCTCGGTCCCTCCGAGTTGGTGGCAACAAGTTCGATGAAGCCATTGCCAACTACATCAAACGGAAATACAACCTCCGCGTCGGCGAGCGCTCGGCGGAGGAGGTCAAGATCGCGATCGGCAGCGCGATGCCGGTTGATGACGATGTCGTGATGGAAATCCGAGGTCGCGACGAAGTGGCTGGGTTGCCTCGTACGATTCAGATCCACGCCAACGAAGTCACTGATGCCATCACCGAACCGCTCGAAGCAATAATCGGCGCCGTTCGGGCTGTGCTCGAGGAGACCCCACCAGAGTTGTCGTCCGATATCATCGACAAGGGAATGATTTTGACCGGCGGTGGAGCGCTGCTGCGGCATCTTCCCGATCTTCTGACCGAAGTGACCGGCGTGCCGTGCTACGTTGCTGATGACCCACTTTCGTGTGTCGCGGTTGGCACTGGCCTCGCTTTAGAGCATATGGATATTCTTCGAGACAGTCTCGAAGAGCCGTAGTCGATCTCGTTACCCGCTCCTGCAAGCAGCTCCTGTTGCTGGCAAAGGATCTCCGAACCATGCAGTTTCATCGTTCCTCGGGAATTCTCTTGCACCCGACCAGCTTTCCTGGTCCGGACGGGATCGGTGACCTCGGCTCTGAAGCCTATCGGTTTGTCGACTGGCTGGCGATGGCGAACCAGGAGCTTTGGCAAATTCTTCCAATCGGTCCTGCCGGTCCCGGGAACTCGCCCTACGCGTCACCATCCGCTTTTGCTGGAAATCCGCTACTCGTTTCGCTCGATCTCCTCGAAGAAGCGGGTCTTCTCTCGTCGGCTGAGCGGTCCCAGGACAAACCGCAGTTTTCCGATTACGAAGTCCTTTTCGACGAAGTCTCGATCTACAAGACTGCCCAGATGCGCAAGGCATTCGACCACTTTCGGGAGTCGGCCAGCGTTGAGGCAATAAATCGACTCGAAGCATTTGCTGCAGCAGAATCCGGCTGGCTGAACGATTACGCCCTGTATATGGCGCTCAAAGAGCAATATGACGGTAGATCCTGGACTGAATGGCCGAGCAAACTGAGGGACCGCGAGCCCGATGCGCTAAATCAAGCGTCCCTCGATTCTGCAGACGAGATCGGGTTTCACCGTTGGGTCCAGTTTGTGGTGCGAGAGCAATGGACCCATCTGAAGACCTATGCCAACGAACGCGGCATCCAGATAGTCGGTGATATCCCTATCTACGTTGCTTTCGACAGCGCCGACGTCTGGTCCAACCAGCAGTTGTTCCGTCTCGGAAACGGCGACCGGCCCGCGGCAATCGCAGGTGTGCCGCCCGATTTGTTCACGGACGACGGTCAGCTCTGGGGCAATCCGCTCTTCGACTGGAAAGCCATGAAGGACGATAACTACGCTTGGTGGCGTTTGCGAGTGTCCGAAACCCTCGAACTGGTCGATATCATCAGAATTGATCATTTCCGCGGATTTGCCGCCGGTTGGTCGGTGCCGATCGACGCTGAAACCGGCCGATCAGGTCGCTGGGAACGTGGACCCGGGCGAGAGGTGTTCGATGCCATCTGGGATGGCGTTGGCGATGTTCCGTTTTTCGTTGAAGATCTTGGCCTGATCACGCCGGATGTGAATGCGCTCCGACTCGACCTCGATCTTCCAGGTATCAAGGTGCTGCAGTTTGCGTTCGGCGGAGACAGCCAGAACCCCTACCTGCCGCACAACTACACGCGTCATTGTGTCGTCTATCCGGGAACACACGACAACCAAACAACAATTGGGTGGTTCGAAACACTGGACGAGGTGTCAAGACGCAAAGTCCAGCAGTATCTCGGCCGGGATGGCGCAGATGTGGCCTGGGACTTCATCCGTCTCGCGCTCGAATCCGTGGCAAATGTCGCCATCGTGACGCTCCAGGATGTTATGCGACTCGGTGACGAAGCGAGAATGAACACACCTGGTGTCGGCGAAGGAAACTGGTCCTGGAGATATCTGGACCATCAGCTCCACGAAGGTATAGCCATCGGTCTGGCCGAACTTTCTACAGTCTATGGCCGAAATCTCGAGATCGCTTCTGATACCGGACATGATCCGTACGATTACACGGCTCCTGGTACGGCGCATTCTCTGCATGAAGCGAGCGAACCGTTCTCTGGTTGATACACGACCTGCTTAACCGTCGAGCGGTACACTCACCGTACACGAATTCTCGGTGAGCAATCTGCTTCATGAGCATTACCTGAGATGACCACACAGCAAAGGAACAATTGACTATGGCTCCAGTTGGCGCGTTTACCTTCGTTCTCCATTCGCATCTTCCGTATGCTCGCCAGGCCGGGATGTGGCCCCATGGAGAGGAATGGATCCACGAAGCGATGGCGGAAACCTACATCCCGCTCCTGAATGCGCTTTACGATCTCAAGGAAGAGGGTGTTGATTATCGCCTCACTCTCGGGATCACCCCTATTCTTGCGGAGCAGCTATCCGACCCACTGATCATTGAACACTTCCTGCACTATGCCGCTGAGCGATCTGCCTGGGCTGCTGACGACGTCCAACGCTTCGAAGCACAGGGCGATCTGGTCATGCGGGATCTCGCCCGGTATTACCACCACTATTTCGCCCGGATTCTGACGTCATTTCAAGATCGGTTTGATTGCGACGTGATTGGAGCGATCAGGCAACTTCAGGATGATGGTTTTATTCAGGTCTCTACGTCGGCCGCCACCCATGGCTATCTTCCGTTGCTGGGGCGAGATTCATCGATCTATGGGCAGCTGCGGACAGGCGTCAAGGCATATCAACGTCATTTTGGCACCGATCCCAAAGCAATTTGGTTGCCTGAATGTGCATACCGACCTGCGATTGAAAGCGTCGAAAATGGTGTGCCGATTACCCGACCAGGACTGGAGTCGTTTTTGGCCGCTCAGGGGCTGGGCGTTTTCTTTAGCGAAACTCACACTGTCGAAGGCGGCGAGCCCGTTGGCAAAGCAGCCGGTGAGACATTCGGACCGTATGGCGAGGTAACCCGCCGGTATCGGGTTGAACTCACATCCAACGAAGTCGACGAGCCGCGGACGACCTTCAAACCTTACTGGGTTGGTGATGCCCCTGGAAAGGTCGCCGTTCTCGCTCGCAACAACGATTCCGGTCAGCAAGTCTGGTCGGCAACCCACGGGTATCCGGGAGACTTCTGGTACCGTGAGTTCCATAAGAAAGATGGCGAGTCCGGACTTCAGTATTGGCGCGTCGGCGGAGCGGGCCTCGATCTGGCCTACAAACCGACCTACGATCCTGAACAAGCCGCCGAGCGTGCTCGATCTCACGCTGAGCACTACGCCTCGTTGGTGACAAGATTGCTAACCGAATACGCCGCCGAGACTGACGGCTACGGCATCATCAGCGCCGCTTACGACACAGAGCTTTTCGGCCACTGGTGGTTCGAAGGGGTGATGTGGCTGAAAGAGGTATTGCGCTTGCTAAGTGCTGAGGGCGCCGTCGAACTCACCACCGCCAGTCACTTTGTTGACTCGCATAGCCCTGAAAACGTGCTCGATCTCCCCGAATCGAGCTGGGGCGCAGGCGGCAACCATTTCACCTGGATGAACGTTGACACAAAATGGATGTGGCCGCTGATTCATGCCGCTGAGTCGAGGATGGAACAACTTGCCGCCGGGGTGTATGACGAGAGCTGCGAGGCCTTTTTGGCCCAGGCCGCCCGCGAACTCGTGCTTCTTGAAAGTAGTGACTGGCCATTCCTCGTCACCACCGGGCAAGCCCGCGAATACGCCTCCGAGCGTTTCGTCGAGCACCTCGAACGCTTCAACCGGCTGGCGGCAATCATCGAAGCGGGTCGGTGCGGTGAGGCCGACGCTGTGGCGATCCTGAAGGAACTTGAGTATAAGGACAATCCGTTCCCGACGATCGACTACCGGGATTTCGGCGCCAGGCAAGGCGATGCCTCGGTGCACACCGCCCATACTTCCTGATCTAGACGAGCTTCATCATCGAACGGAGCGGTATCGCCAGCCAATCTGGCCGGTTTGCGAGTTCGTATTGCGCTTCGTAGAGCGCTTTGTCGAGTTCCCAAACCTTGATCGCGCGGTCGATGTCGGCCGGCTCCGATGGCAAGATGTGATTCCGCGCGTCGCCAAGCTGTTCGAGGTAGGCAGCGATCAATGCTGTTCTTTCGGATTGTTCCCACTCAGCCAGTGCACTTGAACGTCGGGCTCCAGGCGCATTGATCTCGGTGAACCCGCGAGCATAGGAAAGTGACCTCAGGACACCGGCGAGGTCTTTGAGTGGGGAATACCGTACCCGCCGCTCAGTGATCGATTTGGCCGGTTCACCTTCAAAATCGATCGCGACGATATCGCCATTGCTTGCTCTCAAGATCTGACCCAGATGGAAATCGCCGTGGACGCGGGTTTTTTTGAACCCGTCCAGCAACGAATATCCATCCACGCGTGCATGCAAATCACGGTGGACTGCCAGATATGCATCGATCATGTCCTGCACCGGTTCTCCAACAGAGTCGCGAATGGCCGGAAGCTGGGTCGCCAGAGCCTTGATCCGGTCCGAGGTTTCGTCCCGCCACGCGCTGGTGTCCGTTTGCGTGATCGGTTGACTGCGGATGTCCTCATGCAAGCGGGGATCGAGCAAGGCCAGATGAATATTCGCTGTCAACGTGCCGACACTGCCGCCAACTTCCGGAACGAATCAACTCAGGATCGACGAGAGTGGCGGTGACCTCAGACCAGAGATCTCCCGTGGATGGAATCAGTTCCTGAACCATCGCGGTGGCGCCACTTCCTTGCTCACCGACATAATCCATCCACCCGACTGGTCGTGGCGCAACGCCGGTAGCGCCGATACGGAGAAGAGCCTCCCCGATCTCGATCTCCGGGTTCTGTCCGGTGACGAAACGTCGGTAGATCTTCGCGATCAACTCGTTTCCGAAGAGCATCGAGGAGTTGCTCTGCTCGAATTGCACCGTTCGAGCCGGACCAGCATCTCTCAACGCATCCGCATCGAGACAATGGCAACGAAACGCGCCGTGCGACGAGGACAGCACGGCGCTGGACAGCAATTGGATTCGCAACCATTCTCCGAAAAATGCTGTCGTCAGACCGTCGTAAATCCAGATTGGGTTGCTGGTATCACTCATCTTACGCAGCGCCGGTCGATTCGATTCGAGATGGTGCAGCGATAGCACGAACGGACAGAAATACCGCTCTGACTTACCGGTATCGAAGACGACCTCGCAAACCGTCAAAGCGATTGCAACATCGTTGACGGCATCGATACTCTCGTCGAGCCGAACCACCTTCCTGATACTTCGATCCTTCTGCGCGAACCAGCGCTGCACCGCCAACGATTCGGCAAGCGCCTGGACGGCTTCGTCGAGCATGTCAACAGTGACGTTCACGAGGATTCAGTATGTTCGAGTTCGGTATTGGGGGAGAGCACAAGCCAGTAGTAGTCATAGGACCCCAGGGCAAAGACATACGGTTCGGTGGTCACCGCCGGAAAGGCTGTCCCGGAAAAGGCATCGGTGACGGCAAAACCGGCAAAGTCCTCAAGGTTCAGCGCGACTGTGCGCCGGTCAGGACCGAGATTCATGACGCAGAGCACGATGTCGTCTTCCCATTTCCGCACATAGCCGAGCGCCGCATGATGCTCTGGTAGGACAAAATCGAGATCTCCCCGGCCAAACGCGGGATGCTGCCTCCGCACGGAGAGGATTGACCTCGTCCAGTTCAGAAGGGAAGATCGCGACCGATTCTGGTCGACAACGTTCACATGCTGGTATCCAAATTCCGGGTCATTGATGATCGGCGCCCAGAGTTGTTCTGCGCTCGAAAAACCCGCGTTGCGATCGAACGACCATTGCATCGGGGTTCGCACGCCGTTGCGATCTCGCAGCCAAATGTTGTCGCCCATCCCAATCTCGTCACCGTAGTACAGACACGGTGAACCGGGAAGGGACAAAAAAAGGGCATTCATCATTTCGAGAACGCTGCGGTTGTTGTCCATCAGCGGTGCAAGGCGACGCCGAATCCCGAGATTGCTCCGCATCCGCGGTTCGGGCGCGTATTCGTCCCACATGAAATTACGTTCGTCGATGGTCACCATCTCGAGCGTCAGTTCGTCATGATTGCGGAGAAATGTGGCCCACTGGCAACCCGGTGGCACGTCTGGCGTACGGCGGAGAATGTCAACAATCGGAGACCGATCGGCCCGTTTGATCGCCATGAAAATCCGGGGCATCACTGGAAAGTGAAACCCCATGTGAAACTCGGGATGCTCCTCGGTGCCGAAGTATTCGATAACATCCTCGGGCCATTGATTCGCTTCGGCGAGCAGAATCCGACCGGGGTACTCAATGTCGATCATCTTGCGGAGCGCGCGTAGAAATGCGTGGGTTTCCGGGAGGTTCTCGCAATTCGTGCCATCACGTTCGTAGAGATAGGGCACGGCGTCGCAGCGAAAACCATCCAGCCCGAGATTCAGCCAGAAACGTGCAACGTCGAACATCTCCCGCCAAACCTCTGGATTGTCGAAGTTCAGGTCGGGTTGATGGTAAAAAAACCGATGCCAAAAATACTGACCGGCAATCGGGTCATAGGTCCAGTTCGATGGTTCAGTATCGATAAAGATCACCCGTGCGCCACTATATCGGCTTGGGTCATCGGACCAGACATAATAGTTACGCTTTGGCGAATCAGGATTCGATCGCGCTTCCTGGAACCACGGATGCTGATCGGAAGTGTGATTGAGCACGAGATCAGAGATGACCTTCATCCCACGGGCGTGTGCGGCATCAACGAAATTTCGGAAGTCGTTCACGGTGCCCAGGTCAGGATGGATCTCTGTGAAGCCAGAAATGTCATAGCCATCATCCAACAGAGGCGATGGGTACATCGGTTGGATCCAGATGCAATCAACCCCCAGGTCCCGGATGTAATCGAGTTTCTGCGAAAGACCGCGGAAATCACCGTAGCCATCTCCGTTGGCATCGAAGTAGGAGCGAACGGGGACTTCGTAGAACACGGCGTCCTTGAACCAGGCATCATCGAGTGACGGCATGAGGCGCTGCTGAACCTTCCACACAATTGACGGGCCGGGTGCTTCCCGGTCTCGTCTCGGACGTCGGACCGCGATTGCTCATTTTAGCCAGAGATTTCAGGGAATTCGACTTCGCTTTGACTGGACAGCAGGAGCACGTGGCCGGGCTGAAGAGCTGGGTCGAGTCGGACGTACTGATCGCTTCCGGTCCATGTATACCGATCACCACTCAGGAGATCGTGAGCGAAGTAAGCGGAACTATCCGAAACTCCGAATCGATCGAGCGGAAACCAGATCATCGAATCCTGCGTCTGGTATGGATCGAGATTGACCACGACAAGCAGTGCGTCACCAGTGATCGAATCACGCTTGCTGAAGACAATGATCGCATCGCTCGCGGCCCAGTGAAACTCGAGATTGTCGTACTCCTGCAACGTCGGACGGCTACGTCGGATCGCATTCAACCTCGTGATCAACGGTTTGATGCTCTCGGCTTGATTCCAGTCGCGCACCCGCACTTCGTATTTATCCGAGTTCGCGTATTCCTCCTTGCCGGGAATTGATTCGTTTTCGCAAAACTCGAAACCGCTGAAAATGCCGTAACTGCTCGAAAGTGTCGCGGCCAGAATCGCCCTCATTCGGAAGGCGGGTTTGCCTCCCTCCTGCAATATCCACGGGAGAATGTCGGGCGTATTGGCGAAAAAATTGGCTCGCATGAAATCGCTGACCGGAGGATTGGTGAGTTCCTGGAGATAGTCCGTCAGTTCCTGTTTGCCGTTACGCCAGGTGAAGTAGCTGTAGGACTGGCTGAACCCTGCCTGGGCGAGACCCTGCATGACCTTGGGTCGTGTGAACGCCTCGGACAAGAAAAGCGTTTCTGGATGGATCTCCTGCACCTCGCGAATCAACCAGCGCCAAAAGGCGATCGGTTTGGTGTGCGGGTTGTCGACGCGAAAGATCGTAACTCCTTGGTCGATCCAGTAGAGCACGATCCGGCGCAGTTCCTGCCAGAGCGCGAACCAGTCGGACGAAGCGAAGTTGATCGGATAGATATCCTCGTATTTCTTCGGAGGATTTTCGGCGAACTTGATCAAACCATCAGGTCCAATAGTGAACCATTCCGGATGCTCCGTTGCCCAGGGATGGTCAGGCGCGGCTTGAATTGCGAAATCAAGCGCAATTTCAATTCCGCGTGAACGAGCGGCCTCGACCAACCGGTGGAAATCCTCAAGCGAACCTAGCTTCGGGTCAATTGCATCGTGTCCGCCCAGTCTGCTACCGATGGCATAGGGAACGCCCGGATCCCCCGGCTCGGAGTGAACGGCGTTGTTTTTCCCTTTACGATTCACCTCGCCAATCGGATGGATCGGCGGGAAATAGAGAACGTCAAATCCCATGGCCGCGATGTCATCGAGGCGATCGATCACCGTACCGAAAGTTCCATGCGGTTCCTTCGGTGTCCCTGTCGAACGCGGAAACACCTCGTACCATGTTGAGTACCGGGCCTTCACACGGTCGACGAACACTTCCTGAACACGGCTGACAGTCGCAAAATCGCGCCCTGACGCCCGCTCCCGCATTCGTTCGAGTAAGGAGTCAGAAAGCAGCACGTGCGCCTGCGCAGGGTCATCCAGTCCGTCGGCGAAATCGAGCGCTGACTGAAGGTGATCGCCTTCGTCGCCAAATCGCGCGATAGCTTCGCTCACCATCGTTCGACCTTCGAGGAGATCACTGGTTATTTCGACACCAGCCTCGAGCTTTTTCCTGATTCCGTGTCGCCAGGTTTCGAATGGATCAGGAAACGCGACAATCCGGTACTCCTGCCGGCCATTGGTCTGGCATTCAAACTCCCCGGACCAGAGGTCGTTGCCGAGATCCCTCATTTCGACATCGTGCCAAGTTGGCTCGTACCAGTTCCGATGCTGCAGCACGGCGCGCAACGCATCGTGGCCTTCGCGGAAGATGTCAGCCGTGACGACGTGTCGGTCACCCACTTCGCGTTTGATCGCGAAGCGGCCCTGGTCTGTATCGGGAAGGATTCTGGTGATTTCGACGCTCGAAGGGGGACGTAGACCGGGGGTTGACGTCTGGCTGGCGAGAGGTGACTGTGGAGCCACGGAACCTCCGTTGTGAATCCGCTTCTGACCGCTCTCAGCGCGGCTCCCAGCGAAAAACGACGAACGACGTGTCAAGCGACTATTCTACGCGCTGCTCGATTGATCGGTGGCAGGCAGGAATGCAAAACGCGTGAACGGAAATGGCGAATACACGATTCAGGAAGGATCGAGTGCCGCGCTCGGCGCCACCCTGACCACGGAAGGCGTTAACTTTGCCGTCTACTCCGAACACGCGACCCGTATACTTCTCTGTCTCTTTTCAGGAGCGGACGATGACCAGGAGTATCTCCTGCCATTGCCGGCCAGAACTGGACATATCTGGCATGGGTTCGTTCCAGGTCTGAAGGTGGGGCAGAAGTACGGGTTCCGCGCTGAAGGCCCTTTTGATCCCGCGAGCGGTGATCTCTACAACTCATCGAAACTCCTGATCGATCCTTACGCCTATGCGCTTTCAGGGCAACTCCAATGGAACAGTGCTGTTTTCGGATACCGGCGCGTTCCTGAATTCGACTGGTCGATCCGCGATCTGCGGGACAGCTCTCCGTTCGTGCCAAAATCGATCGTTGTGGATCTGCGATACGACTGGAGCGGCGATCGGCGGCCAAACATCGCAGCTTCCGATCTGGTGATCTACGAAACGCACGTCAAGGGAATGACGGCTCTCCATCCGGAGATCGATCCCGCTCGTAGAGGAACCTACGCCGGAATGGCTGACCGCGTTGTGATCGAGCACTTGCTCGAACTCGGGGTGAACGCCGTTGAGTTGTTACCAGTGCATGCCTTTGTAGACGAAGAGTTCCTCGTCGAAGCCGGCTTGAGGAATTATTGGGGTTACAACAGCATCGGGTTCTTCGCACCAGAGCCAAGGTACTCATCCTCTCTCGATCCTACCGACGCCATCAACGAGTTCCGAGCCATGGTCAAAACGTTCCATGCCGCTGGAATCGAGGTGATCCTCGATGTCGTTCTCAATCACACCGCAGAAGGTGGAAAAGATGGCCCGACCATTTCCATGCGAGGACTCGATAACCGCGTCTACTACGAAACCGATCTCGGACGGCGTGATCGATATCTTGACCATGCCGGAACCGGCAATACCCTGAACACTGAGCACCCGGCAGTGCTGAGAATGACGCTCGATTCCCTTCGGCACTGGGTCACTGAGTTTCATGTCGACGGATTTCGCTTCGATTTGGCGACCGCACTGGGACGGGAAGGCGATACCTATTCAACCCATGCTGGGTTCTTCCGAGCGCTCTTCCAGGACCCGGTGCTGACGAACGTCAAGCTGATTGCGGAACCGTGGGACGTCGGTCCGGGCGGATATCAGGTCGGTCATTTTCCTGTGGGTTGGACCGAATGGAACGACCGCTTTCGCGATTCGGTTCGATCCTTCTGGCTTGGACACAGTCAGACGCTGGGCGAATTTGCGCTGAGATTCACTGGATCGCCGGATGTCTACGACCGTCCCGGGCGTGGACCGCTGACGTCGCTGAACTTCGTTACCTGTCACGACGGTTTCACGCTCAGTGACCTGGTTTGCTACGAACAAAAGCACAATCAAGCCAATCACCAGGCGAACCTCGACGGCACTGCCCACAATTTGTCGCGTAACTTTGGAGAGGAAGGTCCAACCGAGGATCCAGAAGTATGCGAACGGCGAGAGCGAGCCCGGCGGAGTTTGCTGGCGACCGTGTTCCTTGCCCATGGTGTTCCCATGATGCTGGGCGGAGACGAATTGTCACGAACACAACGTGGCAACAACAACGCCTACTGCCAGGATTCGCCGATTTCCTGGTATGACTGGAATCTCTCCCCTGACGACCAGGTGTTTTTGGCGTTTGCGCGGCGAATTCTTGCCATTAGAGCGTCGTATCCCGCTCTGCGTCGACGGGACTACGCCATTCGGGAAGAGCCGACGCCGCGGTCACTTGAAGAGGTGTCGTGGCTCGACTCACAGGGAGCCAGGATTCAACCTTCCGCGTGGAGTCGCGAGAGCCCACGAACGCTGCAACTGGTAGTGGGCACAAGACCAAACGGCCGGTCCGCCGGGATGGTTGAAGAACTGCTGATTCTGATGAATGGAGATGAACGAGATCATCCGTTCAATCTCCCGCCCGCCAAGGGTGAGTGGCGATTCGAATTGGATACGTCCACGCCAGACGGCGCAGCGAGCGATGTCCACCCTGGCGCAAGCGAGATCGTGGTGCCCGGATTGACCCTCAAACTGGCAAGATCGACAGTGACATAGAGTTCTTCGCAGTCCGGGGAGTTCCCTCCGAAGCCCGTTTCAAGGTGAATTCTGTTCTTCAGTCGACCGGTTGGTATGATTGTTCGGTTAGGACTGAGGAGGTTTCTATGGCATCTACATTTTCATTCGATGTTGTTTCGTCGTTCGACCAGCAAGAATTGAAAAACGCGCTCGATCAAGCTCGACGGGAAACGGGTCAGCGTTATGACCTCAAGGACACGAAGTCGACGATCGAACTGGCCGACAATCTGCTGACGCTTGAATCTGATTCCGAGTATGCACTGGACGCGGTCCGGGATATGGTCGAATCCAAGTTCATCAAGCGAGGCTTGTCGTTGAAAATCCTCGATTATGGTGAGGTGAAGCCTGCCGCTGGCAGCCGCTACCGCCAGGAAGTGAAACTCAAAGAGGGGATTCCGGACGATTTGGCCAAGCAGATTTCCAAACGTATCCGGGACGAATTCAAGAAGGTGACGCCACAGATTCAGGGGGATTCGCTGCGGATTCAGGCGAAGAGCAAGGACGATCTTCAGGGCGTGATCACAGCGTTGAAGGAATCCGATTACCCGGTTGCTTTGCAGTTTGTGAACTTCCGGTAATGGTGTTGAGCAAGGACATGACAGTTACGGCTGGCTCCAGTACGGGTCGAACATTTTCGATTGTCACGCTCGGCTGCGCGAAGAACCGGGTCGATTCCGAAGGAATGGGTGTGCTTCTGCACGACCGCGGACTAACGCAGACCGATCAACCGAGCGACGCCGACGTAGTCATCGTCAACACGTGCGGCTTTCTTGGAGCAGCACGTCAGGAATCGGTGGATGTGCTCGGTGAAATCATCGGCGAGAGAAAAAGCGGGCAATTCGTGATCGCGGCCGGGTGCATGCCAGCCCTCCGGGACTACCGCGAGGACCTTCCGACTGGCGTCGATGCCGTTCTCACGACCCGGGAATGGTTCCGGATTGGGGATACGGTTGGCGGTTTGTTCGGCGAAGCGCCGCAACCACTCGTTGCCGGTTGCGATGGCCTGACCACCACGTTTCTTCACGCTGAGGCTGGACCATCGGCTTACGTCAAGATCGCCGATGGCTGTGATCATGCCTGCGCGTTCTGCACGATTCCGACCATCAAGGGAGGCCAGGCGAGCAAGCGTCCCCTCTATGTTCTCCAGGAAATCGTCGATCTCGTTTCACGAGGTACGAGCGAAATCGTTCTCGTTTCCCAGGACACGATTCGCTACGGTTTCGATCTCGAAACCGCGTACTCCTTGCCTGAGCTTCTCGAGGATCTTGTCGAGCAGGTGCCGAACATGCCTTGGCTCCGTTTGCTCTATATCTATCCCAACCGGACTGTTACCAGACTGATCGATACGATGGCGAAACACGACTCTCTGGTCAACTACATCGATATGCCCCTGCAGCACGCATCTCCAGCCGTACTCCGCCGAATGCTCCGTCCCAGCAACATGACCATGGTGCGCGATCTGCTTGACTATGCCCGGTCAACGTTGCCTGACGTGGCTTTGAGGACGACCTTCATCGTTGGCTTCCCGGGTGAAACCGAGGAAGACTTCCAGATGCTCTGTGATTTTGTCGAAGAGCAGGAGTTCGACCATGTCGGTGTTTTCACCTATTCCGCTGAACCGGGAACCGTTTCCTTCACGATGGGGGAGCATGTTCCAGCCGACGTGGCTGAAGAGCGTCGCGACCGGCTGATGAAGCTCCAGCAATCGATTTCACTGCAAAAGAACGAGACGCTGGTAGGCAGGTCTTTTTCCGTACTTATCGAAGCAGTCGGCGAATCCGAACTCGAAGATGGCAGCACTGAACCGATCAGTATTGGCAGACTTTGGCGGCACGCTCCCGAAGTCGACGGGATGGTCTTTCTGCCGGGTTCGCTTCCCGTGGGCGAGTTTGTGACGGCTCGTGTCTCCGAGGCCGCCCATTACGATCTCTGGGCGGAACCGCTGACTGATTAAGTCGATTCTTCCGGCCATACCCGTTGGAAAAGTGCCCATTGATCGGGCGCTTTTCCAATTCCAATCATGAGCGCTTCAGATACGTAGTTCATGGCAAGTGCCACGTCTTCGTTGCGATCGTTGGTTTTGGGAATCGAGAACGGCGGCAGGATATCGATGATCGAATCCGCGCCCGTGCGTCGCGTGAAGATCGGAATGATTGGCGCTCCGGTGTCGCGGGCGAACCTGACCGCTCCTGTTGGCAGGGTAGTCGATTCCCCAAAGAAAACGACATCCTTTCCACTCAGGAAGAAATCTCGATCTGACAGCAGTATCACGAACTCGCCTCGCTTGAGCGCTCGATAGGCCTCTCGCACGCCGGAGGAGGTGGTTTGGACGACGTTCATGTTGTGTGACGTGCGCAGAAAGGTCACGGCGTCGAACGCATAGCGATTGGTTGTCCTTGCCGTCAGCACTGTCAGTGGATACCCTCGAGCTGAGAGCGCAGCGCCCACGAGGTCGAACGAACCAACATGCGCGGTCAGCAAGACAGCGCCTCTGCCAGCCGCGAGAGCGTCATCAAGCGTGGTCCACGATCCCTCAGCGATCTTGAGTTTGCTGATCAGCTTCTTCTCGCTGAGGTGAGGCGCCTCGAGCAGGTCGGCGACGTTTAGTGCGTTCGTGTCGAAGACCGTCCGTGTCATCTTCTGTACAGTCGGGTGATCTTCGGGGAGATCGTTAACGTGCGCGAGATTGCTTTCCACGCATGCTCGAAATCCATCTGACATGCGCCACGAAAGCCGTCCAATGCCGAGCGCAATCATGTTGACGAAAAACCGGGGGAAGAGCCAGGTCAGCCATGAAACGACAGCCGCCAGCAGTTCCGTTACACCAAACAGGAAATCGCGTTCCTGGTTCCGCCCAAACTCGATTCTGGGCAGACTAGATCTCGGAACGAGGAGAGGCGCAGGCGCCGAGTGGTGGTCGTCCTCGGGATTCACTGACTATTAACGCCCGGCAGGTCTGTCGAAACAACGCAATTCAGGCATGCTCATCATTGCCTCTGGCCTGTGCAGTCGAAGAGTTCGGTTGACCGATCCCATACACTCCCAGCGCATCATAAATGACCGGAAACCCGCGGATGAGCGAAAGCGCGACCGAAGACCAGACCGTGAACCAGCCAAAGTAATAGTAAAGATCGAATTCGTATAGGTCCGCGAGGAAGGTGCCAGCGGAATCGCGTTGTTCGTAGCCAACCAGTCCAGCCAGAAACACAAAAGCCCAAAGCTTGGCAAAGCCAAAGAAAGCCCGCATGGGCCTTCCAGCCGTCAGCCATTGGGTAATGGGCGACCGCATCATGTTGTCATCGCCGAAGGGAGTTTTCCCTTCCGCATATGACGTCGCCCGAATTGCGTCGACGAGGAACCCACGCGTCAGCATCAGAATCGGAACCCAAACACCGATCAGGTTCAGGTCGGCAAAGACGACCCAGAGTACGTTTTCGGCGATACGGTCTCCAGCAATATCCATCGCGGCGCCCAGCTGATTGGTTTCCTTGTAGCGACGAGCAACCCAGCCGTCGACCACATCAAGAAAGATGGCCACGCCGATCATGATCATTGCCGCGTAAATCAAAGGAATCTCGCCGCGGTAGAGGAAATAGACGGCGACAAAGAGCATGCCGATGCGGAAGACCGTTATACCGTTCGCCATGACCCGACTCCTCGGCTACTGAAGACTGGTTTCAGACAGTCGTTACTGGAACGGTTCTCATAGAACCATCACGTCATCGAGAGCGTGGCACGGTCCGGTGAAATCGGCAAGGACGGAAATACGCTAGAACAGGAGGTCGACCAACGCCACCCATGCGATCACCTGAGCGAGAATGGTTCCCGCAACCGCAAATCGTGCCGCAAACCTGTCTCGCTTCCACAGAAAAAAAGCGATCACGAACGACATCAGCATCGCCATCAGAATGCCAAACGGGATTCTCCACAGGGTCGTTGCATCCCCAAAACTGTCCGCATTCCCAGATGCGTCGAGATGAATGGGAAACGAATCGGGCAAATCTCCGCTTTGGGCAAGGAGTGTGGCGATCATGAGGACAAGACTCAGGAGGGAAACCGCGACGAATCCGACCATGGCGCCGTCGTCGATCGATGGTTTCGGCACCGAAATCGCTGCGGCCCGCGATGAGGCCGAGCGACTGCTCACGATGTCATTCGCCATCGGCTCTTGGCGTCTGGGAACGGGAACTTCCGCATAGCCGCTCTCCGCATGCACATCGTAGCCGGCTGTGGATGCGGTGCGTCTTCGACTTCGTGAACGACCACGACGGGAGCGCTGCTCTTCAGCGACAGGGGCTGAGTCGGTGGCTGCAGGAGGGAGCGGGTAGTACGGATCGTCGTACAAGTCATCGGAAGACTGTAGCGGTGGTGCGGAAGGGGGGTACGCCGGTGGCCGATATGGTTCGGCATAACGATCGTTGCCATATGTCGGCTTCGGTGGGAACAATGGATCCTGATAGCGTGAATCCGGGAAATCTTCCGGCGGAGCCGAAGAACGCGATCGATTATCTGGAGGACGCTGAGGCTCACGTTCTTTTTCGATCGATTCCCAGACTAGGAAATCGAGTTCATCTTCCCAAGGATCATTTTCCGGTCTTTTGCGATTGTCAGACATCGTTCAGAATCCAGCTGCGAAGTGCTTCAGTCGACCATGCAATGGGGCATTCATCATCATATTGACCAGAATAGCACGCACCAGTCAGCTCGTTCGTCTTCCGCGCTAACCGGCCGGAGTCGCTGCCGGCTGAGGACTTGAGGGCGTACCAGCAACCGGCGTCGCGGCCTGAGGGAGCGTTTCACCGTTCACCGGCGTGCCGATTTCTTCCGGCACCACCGGTGGAGCATCTGCGGGCGGAATGAACTGGGAAACCGCCGGCGTGGGCGTTGGTTCGATCGGCGTATCGATCGACATCGTCTGTCGTTGCTCCTCCAACCATCGGTCTGTCAGTGTCTGACTCGACTGGCTGATCTGCTCATCGGTTAACGCTCGATCCGGGTCCGTTTCCGTCACCATGACGATATGCCAGCCAAATTCAGTCTGAAACGGCGGAGCGATCTCGCCTGGCTCGAGGCTGAAAGCGACTTCTTCGAACGGCAGCACCATTGTGCCTCGCGGGAACCAACCAAGGTCGCCGCCGTTGGAGGCTGTGCCCTGATCGATCGAACTCTCGGCGGCAACGGCACCAAAACTGTCTGGATCTGAGGAAACCTGGGCATAGAGTTGCTCAGCCAGTTCGTTGGTGCCGACCAGAATATGGGAAGCATGAACTTGCTCCCCGGATTGTCCCACTTGATCGGTGAAATAGGCGAGAACGTTCTGGCGAGCGAGCGCTGGTTTGGCAATAAGCCGCTCATAGTCGCTCTTGGACATGTGGGCGTCCGTCAGCACATCGTCGGCATACGAATCGTAGTTGGCCTGTGCTGTTTCCTGCGCGACCACCGGGTCGACTGGCGACGCAGCCGCAGGAGAAGCCAAATTGGCATCGCTTCCAACTGCAGCTGTCGGAGTCCCTGCCTCGGAGTCGATCGCTGCCGGTGAAGCCACCGGACTCCCAGTTTGATTCTGTGCCTCGACAGCCACCGCGGTCTGGGTGGCCCATTCCGCCCGTTCCGGGATAAGCGTGGGCGCTGGAGTCGGCGTCGTGACAGGAGCGTCAGGATCGGCAAACTGCTGATCGACGAACACCTGCAAATCATCGTCAGAGATGGATAGACCAAGATCTTCCATCCCATGGAGGTAGATCTTGTCGTCGATCATCCGTGCCAGAGTTGCTTCGTCGACGTCGGTTGAACCCCAGACGGTTTCGAGTTCAGCTTGCGCTTGCTGACTCAGGGCAAGATATTGCTGTTGCTGCTCGCCCTGATACAGGTATGCGAACTGCTGATATTGAAGAGCCTGCTGGATCAACGTGTGAGACCGGTACTTCCAGTAGTCCTCACGGGTGATGTCGTCGGATTGGACCGAGGCGAGTACCTTGCGTGGTTTCAGGAAATACTCGTTGAGTGCTCCACCAGCAAGGAGGAGAATGATGGCGCTTCCGGCGACAGCCAGACCAATCTTGAGCCAGCGGGTTCTCTGGGCATCCTTTTCCGCTCGTGAAATGCGGCGTTTCTTTGGTGCAACTGGGCCACTACTGGACGTCCGCACAACCCCGATTTTCGCAAGCCAGGCATCAACACCAGTCGGCTCCGGCGGCGCGGAAGCACTCTTGAGCTTCTTATCGGGAGGTTTACCAGTCTTGGGTTGCGGATCGGCCTGGTTGCTCACGATGGCACTGCTTTCACTTCGAAGAATGCGGGGTGGCCTGTCTCAGGAACAGATCGGTGGGGAAACAAAACCAGTCGAGAACACTACGCCCCCGACCGGTTCCAGAAATTAGCGGCCTGAGCCAACAAATGGCAGGAGCGCCACGTGACGCGAGCGCTTGATAGCCGTCGTAAGGCTGCGCTGATGTCGTGCGCAGGTACCCGTCTTACGGCGCGGTTCGATCTTGCCCCGCTCGGAAAGATAGCGGCGCAACCGTTGCATGTCCTTGTAATCGACTTCGTCGATGTTATCCATGCAGAAAAAGCACACTTTGCGACGTCCACCCGGACGTCCGCCCCCGCCACCGCTGCTTCCACCGCCGAAACGGCCACGTGGTCGTTCTCCACCGCCATCTGGGCGTGGCGAACGACCGCGATCGCCTGATTCCGGCGCGCGTCGGCTATCACTGCTGGACGAACCCTGCGAGGGTGATGATGGTCGTGCTGGTCGATCAGTCATGGTTTCTCCAAATACGATGTAAGCAAACAAATAGTGCCGGGCAACATAGATCCCGGGCTAGAACGGAACGTCGTCGATATCGCTGGCCTCGAAATCAGACGCGGGTGACTGGCGCTGCGGTCGATCGCCTCCGCCATATCCGCCCCCGCCACCTTCGTTTTCGCGCCGACTGCCGAGAATCTGAAACTCGTTCGCAGAGACGTCGAGTGAAGTCTTCAATTGTCCGGAGTTGTCCGTGTACTCACGTGGTTCCAGTCTGCCCGAGACATAAACCTGGCTGCCTTTGCGGACCGCGCCTTGCTGAGAAAAGGTATCGATAATTTCGGCAGTCTTGCCCCAGGCGGTCACTCGATACCAGGCAGTGCGCTCTTGCTGCTGCCCTTGAGAATCGTTGAACCGGCGGCTGACGGCGATGCTGAACTTGACGTTCATTCGACCGTTGGGAGTGTAGCCAGTTTCTGGATCGGCGCCGAGATTGCCGACCAAGTGGATTGTTGCAATAGCCAAAGCTAGTCCTCCTCTTCCTCTTCGCTCACGACAATGACTTCGACAACTTCGTCACCGTCCGCAGTTTCGACCACGTCCGCAATAACAGCAACGACTTCACCGTCTGCGTCGGCGTCATCCTCGCTCTCCTCGGATACGAGAGCGTCGGCAACGACTTCAGATGATGGCGTTGCGACACTTTCAGTCTCGCCGTCTGCGCCAGTTTCGCCTTCAGCTGTTTCGGGTTCCGGGAAGACCGGCATCGCGTCAAGATGAAGCAAGAGATACCGGAGCATCTGTTCATTGAGTTTGAGATCGCGTTCGATATCGCTGATCTGCTCGGGTTCGGCCTCAAAATACAACAGCGTATAGAAACCGTCTCGAATGTCGCGGCCCCCGTGCCGAATTGGATAGGCAAGCCGACGACGTCCCCAGGGGGACTCGTTGCTTGATTTGATGACTGTGCCACCAGCTGTTTCGATGTACCCCTTCACTGTTTCGGGTACAGCCAGCATTGCCTCCGGTTCGAGTTCCGGATAGGTGATGACCATCATTTCGTAAATGCGTGACGTTGTGTGATCGCGCAAGTAGGGCCCCTTTCCATGGTGCCGCCCGTCGAACCTGTTATCCGAACTGCGCGGTTCAGACAAACTATCGACGAGCGAAAAGGATTATCACGTCGCTCACAATCGAGCGACAGCAGACGAGTATAGCACCCGGCGGCCAACGAGGAATCGAGTATTCAGTGTGTCAACGCTCTGTCAGCGAGAGACCCAAAATGCCGGCCAACTCGATCAACGTGGCTTGAGCAGGTTCGATGTCTTCATCCTCATTCGACTCATTGATAGCGATACCGATTTCCTGCAAGGTGCGGATCGCCGCGACCGTATCGAGATCTTCCTCGATCTCATTCAGGAACCGTTGCCTCAGCGCGGAAACATCGACGAGTTCATCCATGCCAAGCGCAGGCAACGTCGCAGCCTCAACGAGCTTGTCAGCTTCCGACTGCCAGAAATCCATCTCTGCGTCCACAAACTCCCAGGGGGAGCGATAGTGATGACTGAAGCAGTACAGTCGAATGGCATCGGCGGAATAGTTCTCCAGAAGATCGCTGACCAGAACCAGGTTACCGAGCGACTTGCTCATCTTTTCGCCGTCGTACTCGACCATACCCACATGAACCCAGTGGGAGGAAAACGGTTTGACCCCGGTCGCATTTTCCGACTGGGCGATTTCACATTCGTGGTGGGGGAAAAGCAAATCTCCACCGCCGCCGTGAATGGCGAAAGAGGGACCGAGATAGCGCATTGACATCGCGCTGCACTCAATATGCCATCCAGGGCGGCCATCAGACCACGGTGACGGCCAGGTTGGTTCGCCAGGCGCTGCTGCTTGCCAGAGCACGAAATCGAGGGGATCGCGTTTGTTGGGGTCGTTGGGTGTATTGCCCCGCTCGTTGGCAATCGGCAGCATCTCGTCACGAGGGATTTTGCTCAGCTTGCCAAACTCCGGGTCGGTGCTGACCTCGAAATAAACGTTTCCATTTTCCACATAAGCAAATCCGCTTTCAATCAGTGGTTCGATCAAAGCGATCATTTCAGGTGTGTGCTCGGTGGCTTTTGTGTAGTGATCCGGGTCAATGGCATTCAGTTCAGCCATGTCTTTCCGAAACTTCGCCGTTTCGGACTGACCGAGTTCCAGCCAGGACATGTTCTTTTCCTTGGCTTTCCTCAGGATATCGTCGTCGATATCCGTCACGTTCTGGACGTAAATCGACTCGATACCACGAAAATTGAGATAGCGTTTTATGATGTCGAACGTCAAGAACGTGAATGCGTGCCCGACATGCGTGGTGTCGTATGGCGTCACACCGCAGACGTACATCCCGACCGGAACGTCGTTCAGATCCAAAGGCTCGATCGTGCCGGACTCACTATTGAACAATCGCATGCTCGAACTGGTGCCTCTCAATGAATCGAAATGAAAATGATCCTCGATCTGGCAAAGCCACGCGCACGGTTTCTGCGAAACCTTTCCGTGTCCGACCAGATCCTCAGCGTCCGGAGTATAACGGAGCATGATTCGCATGGGCGGATCAATCAACCGCAACGCCTTTTGAGGATCGTACCGCAACCGTGCAGGCATGTGTGAAACATTTTCTGATTCGTGAGCACCGTCCGCCAAAACCAGGCGGGTTGATCTCGCGTTTCGCCACCCTCAGTCTGCTCCTTCTCCTGTTGTCCGCGTGTGGGCCGCTCGGAGGGTCTGATCCAGCCCCGACACCGACTGGTCTTGCCGAAACGCCGACTGTTGAACCCGGTACGGAAGCCGATCGTGTGCCGTGTGAGGATGGCAGATTGCTCGTCCGTGATCTACCTGCCATAGATGAGATCTGGCCGTCTGAGCTGGCAGCCGCCACCGAGTTGGCGAACGCTTGGGAAGCCGACGCAATCCTGACTGAACTCCGCATCACCTGCCAGCTGTTTGATTCCGGTTTCCGTGTCCAGGCGACGTTCTACTCGGACGAAGCCCAAGCGCTCTATGCGACTGATACCAACGAGTCACAGCCTTTCGACGTGGCTGAAGATGTCATCATTCCAACAGTCGATGTTTCGGTCGTTTCTTTCAGCGACCTCCGCGCGATTCTTCTGGATGCTGATTTCGAGGATACGGCTCAGCTACAGCCGTCGACTGGTGTCGATATCCGCATCAATTCGGAGGTCCAACCGTTCGGTCCGGACACCGTGCCGCTCGGAGCGACGCTCAGCCATGTGGCGATCGAACGGCTCGGTGAAGTTAACGATCTCTTTATTGAACCATCGACCGGCGATATTTACCGCTTTGCCGGTCCCGGCGGCTAATCGAAAGGAACGCGCATGCCTTGTGACTTCGACATTGCGTTGCGATCGAGTATCGAAACACTTTCCGTCGCTCGTGGCGGTTTGTTCGCGGACATTGATGGCACCATCAGCCATATCGCCGATCGCCCCGACGCGGCCACAATTCCAGAACGGGCGAATCAGGCGCTTTCCGCCTTGAGTCTGGGCCTCCCGGTCGTCGCGCTAGTAACTGGACGAAGCGCGCACGATGCCACCGCTATGACCAATGCGACCGGTGTTTCGGTGATCGGTAATCATGGGTTCGAACGAATTGTCGCGGGTCAGCATATTGTCGACGCTGCCGTGCTAGCGGCAGTGTCCGGAATTGATGAATCACTAGCAATCATCAAGTCAAATCTTCAGGCCGACGGTAGCATCGATGGACTCGTATTCGAGAACAAGAACCTGTCTGCTTCGATTCACTATCGTTTGGCCGACGATACCGATGCAATGCGGCAGCGACTTCTTGATGAAATAGTTGCAGTGACGGCAGCGCATGGCTTGCGAGTGACCGAGGGTCGGCTAGTGATCGAGATTAGACCAGCTGTCGAAATCAACAAGGGCACCGCGATCACGGCGATGGCGAAGGACGAGGGTCTCGAGGGGATCGTCTTCCTTGGCGATGACCTGACCGATATTGATGGCTTCCGGGCGCTCAGCGACCTCCGCGCCTCCGGCGTCCGAACCGCCTCGATTGCTGTCGTGGCACCGGAGTCGAATCCTTTGGTCGAACAGGCTGCGGACTACTGCGTTGATGGAGTCGACGAAGCAATCAGGCTGCTGTCAGAACTAGCCGGGGCATTTTCTACGGAGACTGACGCCCAATGAATCGAATCTTCGCCCGTGGAATTGTCGTTGCACTGACGATTTTCGTCGTTTCAGTCAACCTCGCTCCCTTGATCAGGGCAGAACCGGCCAGACCCGCCTGGCGGGTGGACACGCCCTGGTCAACCGAAACAGCAACAGTGACCTTCGAACGGGACACGGTCATTGCCGAAATCGCCGATACACCGGAACTTCGCTCTCGTGGCCTGGGGAGTCGGGATGATCTTCCCGATGGGCGTGGCATGCTCTTCGTGTTCGAAGAGCCCAGCATCCGTACATTCTGGATGAAAGGGATGCGTTTTTGCATCGATATCGTTTGGATCAAGGGCGACGCAGTGATCGGTTTTGAGGACAACGTCTGCGACGAACCTGGTGTCTCTGATGCCGATTTGAAGCGGTATCCGTCTCCGGATCCCGTATCGCTCGTCCTCGAGCTGCCTGGTGGCTGGATGGAAGAGCACAATTACGGAGTTGGGTCTACGGTTACGATCGAAGTGCCAGCTTCGGTCAAGATGCCCGATCAGTCTTGATCACCGTTCCACATTCTTGGTGGCGGATCGCTCAGCCCGTTCCAGCGCCTTCCTCAGGCGCTCCTGGGCACCGGTAACTGTCAAATCCCCCCTGGTTCGTTCCAGCACCGCACGTAGCGCATCAGTTGTGCGCCTCAAACCGCCGGTCACGCCGTCAGGAAAGTCAACGGTAACCAGAAACGCATAAACATCATCCATTGTTGCCAGAAGTGACTCAGCTTGTCCGAACTCGTCGGCGCGGAGATGGTCGAGCGTCATTCGTCGCAGTTCACTGGCGGCTTCAGCCAATCCATTCAGCCATGGAGCGTCGTCGATCCCCAGATCGGTTGGAGCAGGAATCGCTTGGTCAGCAACGATCGCCAGCAGAATCTCCGCTTCCGCGTATTCCTTCATCGCATCCTGGACATACCCGGCGGTTCGGATCGCTGGATAGGGTTCCGTATTGGCCAGGAGCGCTACGAGTCGCTTCCGGTTGGCATCGAGGTTTTCACGCGCGAGGTTCAATTCTCCTCGATGAATCGCTCGCACCGAATTGGCCGAGATGCGGATGATCCCCCGTCCTTCGTTCAGGGCGAGATCCCGCGCGGCATTGACCGACTCCAGACGGAGCAGGATATCGGCGCCGATTTGGTCGATTGATCGCGGTTCCACGGGTTCCTCCCCTGCGCATCGCTCATGCCCAACTGAACACGGCTTGCGTAGGTCCGGTTTGACGCCAATTTGCCGGGGATGATAGCCTACGCAGTCGTGCCGGTGGTCAGAACGGTCGCTTGCACGTTTGGGGCTGTAGCTCAGCTGGGAGAGCGCAACACTGGCAGTGTTGAGGTCAGGGGTTCGAGCCCCCTCAGCTCCACCACCACGAACGGGACGGATCGATGGCAGCCGGGCGGAACTTCTTCCCGGTGTTTCGTTGTGCGTGCCGATGGTCACAAATCAGGTCGATCGCGACCATTTGATTGCTACTATTCTGGGAATGCCGTCAACGGCGTGCTGAGTGGAATGTGAAGACGGACATGGCTGAGGACACCCGACCCCTTCTCAATACCTACGACGCAGGATCGATCGAGCAACGCTGGCGAGACCGCTGGGCCGCTGACGACCTCTATCGCGTCAACGATTCAGATGGTCGTCCCAACTGGTATTCGCTGACGATGTATCCGTATCCGTCGGGAACGCTCCATGTCGGTCACTGGTATGCCTTCGCCATCCCGGATGCGTTTGCCCGTTTTCAGCAGATGCGGGGGTACAACGTCCTCTTCCCGATGGGATTTGACGCGTTTGGTCTCCCAGCGGAAAACGCGGCGATCAGGAACAACATCCATCCCGCCACCTGGACCTTCGAAAACATCGCCCGGATGGAAGAACAATACCGTCAGATGGGCGCGATGATCGACTGGTCCCGTGAGGTGATTACCTGCACCCCGGATTACTACCACTGGAACCAGTGGATCTTCCTCCGGATGCTCGAAAAAGGACTGATCTATCGCAAAGGGGGACCGGTCTGGTGGTGTCCCAATGATCAAACCGTCCTCGCCAACGAGCAGGTGATCGACGGCAATTTCTGCGAGCGTTGCGGTGCTGAGGTCTACAAACGCGATCTCGAACAGTGGTACGGTCGGATCACCGACTATGCCGACGAACTGCTGAATGATCTTGATACCCTCGACTGGCCCGAACGCGTCAAGACGATGCAACGCAACTGGATCGGTCGCTCCGAGGGGGCTCGGCTGGTTTTCCACTCCGAAAAGGGTCACGAGTTCGAGGTCTTCACCACCCGGCCAGACACCGTCTGGGGCGCTACCTTCATGGTGATGGCGCCGGAGCACCCGATCGTGAGCGAATTGACCTCAGCGGACCAGGCTGAAGCGGTCGCGGTCTATGTTGATCACACTCGTCGCATGAGCGAAGTCGAGCGGATGAAGGTCGATGCCGACGAATCGAAAACTGGTGTCTTCACCGGCGCCTATGCGATCAATCCGGTCACGGACGAGCGCATTCCCATCTGGATCGCCGACTACGTGCTGATGGGATACGGCACCGGCGCCATCATGGCGGTTCCTGCCCATGATCAACGCGACTTTGAGTTTGCGCGTAAGTTCGATCTACCGATTCGGGTGGTCATCCAGCCGGAAGGGGAAACGCTCGATCCGGAGACAATGAGCGAGGCGTACAGCGGACCGGGCCGACTGGTCAATAGTCCGCCGTTCAATGGCGTGGAAGTTCCCGACCATGTTCCAGTCATTATCGAATGGCTCGCAGCAGAGGGGAGAGGGTCAGCCGATGTGAATTTCCGGCTGCGCGACTGGCTCTTTGCCCGGCAGCGCTACTGGGGTACTCCGATCCCAATCATCTATTGCGATTCATGCGGCATCGTCCCAGTTCCTGATGAGCAGTTGCCGATCATTCTCCCTCTGGATGCGGAGTTCACGCCGACTGGCCAGAGTCCGCTTACAACCAATGACGACTTCATCAATGTCGACTGTCCGCGCTGCGGGAACCCCGCTCGCCGGGAAACCGACACGATGGACACTTTTGTTGATTCGTCCTGGTACTGGTTCCGTTACACCAGCCCAGATTTCACCGATCTCCCGTTCGATCCCGAGAGGGCCAAACACTGGACACCGGTCGATCTCTATTGTGGCGGCATCGAACACGCGATTCTCCACCTCCTTTACGCTCGTTTCATCACCAAGGTCATTGCCGATTTCGGTCTGATCGACCACCGGGAACCCTTCTTGCGCCTGCGTAACCAGGGAATGATCCTGGCCGAAGAAGGCACGAAGATGAGTAAGAGCCGGGGGACACAAGTCGATCCCGATCAGCTTGTCGCGGAGTACGGTGCTGATTCCCTCAGATTGCATCTGATGTATCTGGGACCATGGGATCAGGGTGGCCCCTGGAACAGTCGCGGTATCACAGGCATGCAACGCTTCATTCGGCGAGCCTTCACGCTGGTCGAAGAGACCGTAGCGCTCGCACCCGCCGGTCCGATCGACGATGCGTCTGAGCGGGAGATTCGCGCACTGACCCATAAAACGATCAAGCGCGTGACGAATGATTTGCTCGATTTCCAGTTCAACACGATGGTCGCGGCGATGATCGAATTCAGCAGTGCGCTCGCTGATCTGCGCAAGTCCGGAGCGGCTCGCACTCCGGCCTGGCAGGAAGCGATCGATGCGCTCGTACTCATGATGGCGCCATCAACACCATATGTCGCTGAAGAGATGTGGCAGATGCTCGGCCACGACTACTCCGTCCATCGTCAGGACTGGCCAGTATTCGAGGAAGCACTGACGATCGATGACGCCGTCGAAATCGTGATTCAGGTCAATGGCAAAGTCCGGGATCGAATCGACATAGCGACAACGATGCCTGATGACGCGGTCAAAGAGATGGCGCTGAAGAGCCCGAAGGTCGTCGAAGCACTCGCAGGCGGAACGCCGGTCAAAGTCATCTATGTCGCTGGCAAACTCATCAATTTCGTGGTTCGCGGCTAGCAGCATCCGTCGCAAAGCACCAGTAACGAACAGACCACTGTGGCTTAGCCGCAGTGGTCTGGCTTTGTGGTGTGATTGAGTCCGCTAATCGGCGACTCCAGCCAGCTCCGGTTCTTCGACCATTTCCGGTTTCCAGCGAAGATTGAGTTGCCGGTTGGCGCCGGCCTCATCGAGACGCTTGAACTCGGTAGTATGGGGCGCGTTCTTGACGAGGTCGGGATCGGTCTCCGCTTCATGTGCAATCTGGAGCATGGCGTCAGCAAAGTAATCGATCGAAGCCTTTGATTCGGTTTCGGTTGGTTCGATCATCATCGCTTCCTGCACGACCAGCGGGAAATAGACCGTGGGGGGGTGAACCCCGAAATCGAGTAACCGCTTGGCCACGTCCATCGCCCGCACGCCGTATTTCTGTTTCAACGGTGAAGCCGAGAAGACAACTTCGTGCATCGATGCTCGTCCGAACGGGACGGAGTAGGGGCCCTCGATCCTGGCGCGGAGATAGTTGGCGTTCAGAATCGCGTCCTTGCTCACTTGGCGCAAGCCATCCTCGCCATGCATCCGAATGTAGGTGTATGCCCGGACGTGCATACCGAAATTGCCATGGAAACCATGCAGACGTCCGATCGATTTACTCGGCTGCACCCAGGTGTAGCGGACCGTTCCGTTTTCCTCTTCGATTTTGTCGACGATCGGACCGGGAAGGAAATCGACCAGCTTTTCCGTGACGCCCACTGGGCCCGAACCTGGACCGCCGCCGCCGTGCGGTGTTGAAAACGTCTTGTGCAGATTGAAATGCATGACGTCGATTCCGATTGAACCAGGTTTGGCAATACCGAGAATCGCGTTGAAATTGGCGCCGTCGTTGTACACAAGTCCACCGGCAGCATGGACGACCTTGACCGCTTCGGTGAGGTTCTCGTCCCACATCCCCAGCGTGTTGGGATTGGTGATCATCAATCCGGCTGTTTGTGGGCCAACGGCATTCCGCAGCGCATCGATATCGACATTTCCGCGCTCGTCAGAAGGCAGAGTAACGACCTTGTATCCGGCGATCACGGCTGTTGCCGGGTTTGTACCGTGAGCAGAATCTGGCACGATGATTTCGCGACGAGCGTCGTCGCCGCGCGACTCGTGATAGGCGCGGATAATCAGCACGCCCGTGAGTTCACCGTGCGCTCCAGCGGCCGGCTGCAGCGTCACCTGCTTGAATCCGGAAATCTCAGAAAGCATCCGCTGGAGCTCAAACATAACCTGCAACGAACCCTGACTCGACGATTCAGTTTGCAGCGGATGCACTGACGCAAAACCGGGCATTCGCGCCACGGCTTCGTTGATCCGAGGATTGAATTTCATCGTACATGAGCCGAGCGGGTAGATCGCGAGATCGATCGCATGGTTTTTTTGGGACAGGCGGGTGAAGTGCCGAACCACATCGATTTCGGACATTTCTGGAAACGCCAGTTCATCCCGGGCGAGATCCTCAGGAACCGCCGCTTCTGGGACATCGGCTTTCGGAAAAGTCACCCCTCGTCGACCAGATCGGCTCAAATCGAAAATCGTCGGCTCGACCGCCATAATGTTTCTCGCTCCGGATGAATGCTGCGAATTGCGACCAGCACTGTGACCAGTCTTGCTCGCTAGATTATGCCGCATACCCGTCAAGTTGATCTTGATTTCATGAGCCGTCCGCGACACAGGCGACTAGCGGTTGGTGCTGCTACCATCTGAATTGCTGCCGCGCAGGCGCGGCGCTAGAAATCGGCTCAAGGCGATGGATCAAGGACGGACTAAACGGTGAATCCCTATTTGGCATTTGGCATAGCGATGTGTGCGATTACCGCGCTGGCGCTGTTCGGCACGTCCTACCTTGCGGTGTATTTCAATCGCAAAGCCAAGCAGGACATGGAAGCAGCCCTGCAACCGCTGGCTGACATAATCGATGGAACGCTTGATCTCGATGAAGCCAAGGTCACCGGGCGCCATCAAGGGCATTTGGTCGAAGGCAAGGTGGTCTCGCTGCCCGGTGGGATGGGCCGTGTTTTCAACGCGTCTTTGATCGACGGCGCCGGTGGCGAACCATGGCAGTGGACTTTGAGCCGTTCAAAAGAACCGGGTGGCCCCGATGCCCCTGTCTGGAACACGCATGTTGATGAAGTCAGCGAGACACTCGAGCCAGCGCTGTCGAAGATCGCTGAAGACACCGCGTTCTATCCTGGCTGGTTTCGAGTTTCCTACGATCCCGAAGCGGGCGAAGTGCTGATCGATCGGCCCATGAAGTCTCGCCGCGACATCCCGGATGCCGAGTCGTTTGGAGAGATGCTAGACCGGCTCTACGATCTGGCGGTAGCCAATCGAGGCGTGCAGGGTCCCGAAGCGCGGGCGCTCAGAAACCCGACCATGCGTGAAACCGATCAGGTGGTTTAAGTCGATCTGGCCACCGGAGCTGACAGCGAAGCAGTATCCGGTTGCTTCCGGTTTCGAGTGACGACTGGAGCGGCATAGTTCAGCCAGATCCCGGCAGCGTACCAACCGTAGGCAGCGCAGAGGAAACCGACGACCAGGTCGATGACATAATGCTCGCCAAGATAGACCAGTGCGAGACCCATGAATCCGGTGTAGATGGCGGCAGCCACACCGAGACTGCGAGAATATGAAAAAGCAGGAAAGATCAGCAGCGCAGTAAAGGCCAGATGAATAGACGGCATCGCCGCGCGCGGGTTTGATTCGCCAATCACCGCGTAACTTGCGTTGTAGATCCCGGCTCCCAGCTGCTCGCCAACGCTCTCCATGATGCGATACACCACTGCTGCGGAGGGACTGTTAATCGGCTCTGGCGCAAGCCACGGTGGGTTGGTCGGGATGAGGAAATAGATGGCCAGACCCAGCCCCAGCATAACAGCCAACCCGCTGACGAAACGACGAAACAATGCCGGCCGCGTGTACCACAACAGGATGGCGGCGACGTGCGGCACGATGAAGTAGGACCAGTGCACGAAGGTCAAACCGAAATCCCAGAAGTGGAGATTGTCAGGATCGAAATATTTGTCCTGCAACCGCAAGGTTGGGATACGGCCTCCAAAAAGCCAGCGTTCGAATTCCGGAACTTCCAGATTGACCGTTCGCGCGAACAGCGTTTCGTCAGCCAATGATCGAGCGGCAGTGAAGACAAACCAGATGCCGACGTATGGGATGAACGCGAAAATCGCCGACCGGAAGCGCCCGACAGGCACAACGAGCACACCCAGAATGAACAACAGTCCCCAACCGAGAAAGCCTCGATTCGTCACAATCGAAATCGCGATGAGCGACAATGCAATCGAGACCCTGATGACATGCGATCGCTTGATCTTCGACGTCCAGGCAGGAAGCCACTCGAACGCGAGATCGCTCCCGGTCTCCGGTTCGGGGTTGATCAGCGGCTGCTCGGGTTGCTCTTCGATTGGCTCCTCAGGAGTGCCCATTCAGGCGGCAAGCCGATAGCGGTCACGAGATTTCTTCGTGACCTGGATCAGCGTCCGGGTTTCGTCATCGGGATCGGGTTTGCGTGCGATGAATCCGCGACGTGCCTGTTCATCAATCCACGCGGAATCGTAGCCATACTCGGCTGCCAGCGCTTCGAAATCAGGCTCGGTGGTTGGCGCGCCAGTCGCCGTTGCCGCGATGTACAACTCCCTGCGCTTGGCTTCCGCAGGCGATGTCGCGCTGGTCTCAAGGTCATCCGGCAGGTCGCCACCGCGGAGATAGGCCAGTACCCGCGGAACGTCTTTGGTTGTCACGCCGGTGAGAATGACATTGTCCGGATAGACAACCATATTTGGTCCGATGTCGCACAGATCGATTGTCCCGCAATTGTTGATAAGTATCTCAGCATCCAGCCCTTTGCGAACGACATCAAGCCGCAACTTACCAATGACTTCATTGGCGCCTTTCTGAGCACAGTGCGAAGCCGTGCAAACGACAACGTGCTTTCGGGTCCAGTACATCAGGGGGTCCTTTGCGAAATCGGCGGAAAGCGTGAGCTAGCCGAAGCGGTATTGAATGCCGAATCCACCTCGAGGATAGGTCCAGGCAACGTTGTGGAACTCATTGCAGACAATCCGGCAGGTCCCACATTCGACGCATCCTTCATACGAGAAGAGCACCGTCCCGTCTTCGAGCGGGGTATAGCAGGTGGCTGGGCAGCAATTGATGCATTGCTGGCGCTCACATTTGAGACAAGTCTGAGTGTCGATGATATGGATATGCGCTCGCTGACCGTCCACGTTGTACGTGTTGAGCGCCAGTTTGCGTTCGATCGCTGCCGGGTCGAGAATTTCCGCTCTCATGATCATCGTTCCTCCGATGAGCAGGTGTATGGTCGATACCAGGAACAGTTAGTTTTCACGTGTCACGATCCATTCTCGCCACGCTTCGTTCAGCGTCTGGGTATTGAGACCGATCGCATTCATCAGCGCTTCGTCGTGCGACATCCCCTGGGCGTAATTACTGATGATTGCCGCCAGTCCTTCGTCGCCGTAGGTTGCGAGCAAAAACTGGACCAGTGAAAAACTCGATGCGTAGGAAAGCGACACGTCCTTCGGGTCGGTCGGCCATTCCGATGTCAGGCTTTGCACGGTCGGAAGTCGATCCTCAGCGAGTGCTTGCTGGACCTCCCGGTGCATTCCGTCGGTGCCAGTCTGCTGTTCCGACGTCGCGATTCCCTCATCGAGCCAGTTGGAGAGATATGAAAATGGGTTGTCGACGGCCTGGAAAAGAATCTGGTGGGCGACTTCGTGCGAAATCATCCGCCCAGCGCCATAGTCGTCACCAGCCGATAAGGTCGCCAGAATAGTCGGGTAGGCCGGCATCGTGATCCCGCCAATCCACTCCTGACTGTTGGGTGCGAGGGCTCCGGCAAAATCGCTCTGGCTCTCATAGAGCCAGAATGCGAAGTGGCGGACCTCGTCGACACCGAGAAACTCCTGCAAATGGTCTGTTGTTTCCTGAGCGGTCTGCAGAACCTGCCGATTGAAATCGTCGTCCCCGCTGTACGAGTAGATCGTGACATCGACCCCGGAGTAGTCCTTCCAGGAAAAGCGGTCATCGAACCAGACGACCCGATCCAGGTCACTATCGATGTAATCACCGGATTCTGTCGCGAATCTCCAGAAATAACTGATCTCCACTCCCGGCGGCAGATAGTTGACGATGAGATCCACGAAATGCTCGATGTCAATCGTCTTGTCAGGTTCGATCTCCGCGATCGAAAGTAACAAGGTCTCGTCACCTTCCACCTGGTAGCGAAGTTCGGCCCGCGTGATCGATTCATCGGCTTCGGCACGAACGCCAAAGGTGATCCCTTCCGGGAAATCGATGACGGGGTCGAGCAGTTCAACAGAAACCGCAGCCTCTGAGGAAACGGTCTGGCCGGCCATCTGCGCGACACCACCAGGTCCCAGCGCGGCGATGACCAGCACCAGCGAAAGCAGTCCGACTCGCACCCGAATCATTGGTCGCGCCCGATCGACGCATGGAGATAGGCCTCGATAAAGGGATCGATTGCACCAGCCAGCACCGCATGGGCGTCGCCCACACTCGTATCAGTGCGATGGTCGGTGACCTGAGTGTACGGATGAAGTACATACGAGCGGATGCGATTTCCGAATCCGGCAGCCGTATGCTCACCTTTGATGTTCGAGCGCTCTTCGGCTTCCTCAGCCATCTTTCGTTCCATCAAACGCGCTCGCAGGATTTTCATCGCCGTTTCTCGATTCTGTATCTGGCTCCGTTCGTTCTGGCACGTCACCACGATCCCGGTTGGGATGTGGGTCAATCGAATCGCGGAACTCGTCTTGTTGACATGTTGACCACCGGCGCCAGAAGCCCGAAATGCATCCATCCGGACGTCGTCCGGTTTGAGATCGATGGCGTCATCGGTTTCGATTTCGGGCAGGACTTCTACGAGCGAAAACGCTGTATGGCGGCGGTGCGCGGAATCAAAAGGTGACAAGCGCACCAGCCGATGGGACCCCGCTTCGGCTTTCGCGAATCCGTAGGCGTTGTGCCCGCGGATTTCGACTGTCGCGTTCTTTATCCCGGCTTCATCACCTGGACTCGAATCGAGAAGTTCTACCTTGAAACCGCGTTTTTCGCCCCAGCGGAGATACATCCGCGAAAGCATATCGGCGAAATCCTGTGCGTCCACGCCACCTTCGCCAGAATGCACGACCACCAGCGCGTTCATGCTGTCATACGGGCCGTTCAATGAAAGCTCGAGTTCGAGTGCGTCGAGCAGGCGGGAGGTTTCTTCCGTTTCCGAAAGGATCGTCTCCGTCATGTCCGGATCATCATCCGCCAGCCCGGACAACTCGATGAGATCATCGATTGCGGTACTCATCGATTGCCAGCGATCCACCCGGCTCGTAAGTTCCTGCATTCGGCGCATGACCTGCTGGGCATTATTCATATCGTCCCAGAAGCCATCGACTACGCTGGCTTCCTGGAGTTTGGCGATTTCAGCACGATCGGCGTCTAAGTCAAAGACGCACCCCGAGAACATCCAGCCGGGTTTTCAGTGCTTCAAGATCTTTGACAGTCGTTTCCATTCGCGCATCTCACCAGTTACCACCGACGTGCTGCCACGTTCCGTATGCTGCCAGTATATCGTTACCACGAGGATATCCCTGAAATGAACTGGAGATCGCGACTATGGTGCGTTTTGGGCAGGTAAGCGGCTATCTGGCAGAAATCGATGAAATGGCCGACCGGGGACGAATCATCATCGCGCTCGACTCAGGCCGTGAAGTCACCACGGTCCGCGACGAGTGGATACCATTGCTCGACGCCGTTGACGACTCGGACCGTATGGCATGGAACGCCGATCAGTACACTCAGGAATCGATCGCGACGACGCTCGCCGAACAGGGTTGGGAGGTGTTTGGCTTGCCACAGCAGAGCGATCATAGCTCTGGAGAGTCGCGGCGGACAGCTACCTATCTCGTGCGACAACTCTAAAAAACGTCTTCGCCGGCGATTCGGTTGACGAGATCAGCGAGTTGCTCCGGATCGCTGAAGGCGATCGTGATCGACCCTTTGCCTTGTGCGGAGCTCTTCACGCTGATTCGGGTCTGCAGCTGCCGTTCGAGCCGCCGGGTCGCTTGTTCGAACGTCTCCCAGTTTTCATCGACCGCTGGAGGTCTCTTGCCCTCCGTCGGCGGCTCCGCGAGAAACGCCCTGACCGAGGCTTCCGTCTGCCGGACCGACCAGTCACGGGCAATGAGGCGTTCCATCATCGCGAGTTGATCAAACCCTGTCGGCAAACTGAGCAGCGCCCGCGCATGGCCCTCGGTAATCATGCCCGAGGTAAGCGCTTCCTTGACTCGGTCTGGCGCCGCTAACAATCGGAGTGTGTTCGCGACGGTCACTCGCGCCCGACCGACCCGGTTGGCGACTTCTTGCTGGGTGAGACCAAACTCCTCGATCAACTGTTGGTACGCTTGCGCTTCCTCAAGCGGCGACAGATCAGACCGAACCACGTTCTCGACTAGCGCCAATTCGAGCATTTGTTGGGAGGTCACGTTCTTGACGATCGCTGGAATCGCGTCCAGCCCTGCTAATCGGGCGGCTCTCCAGCGACGTTCACCAGCGATCAGATGGAAGGAATCGGCACTCTCGCCTCGGGCAACGATCACCGGCTGGATCACCCCGTGCGCTCGGATCGACCCGACCAGCTCTTCCAGCTCAGCAGCGTCGAGTTCCAGACGAGGTTGCCATGGATTTGGCTCAATATCATTCAGCGGGAGTTCGAGCGAACCAGAAGTCGATTCTGACTCACGCGGACTCGAGTCAGGGATGAGCGCGCCAAGTCCTCGGCCCAGACCCGTGCGCTTGCTCCTGCTCCGCTGGCTGTTGGTTTCGTCTGTCATGCGGTTCCTTTGGTTCTCCTGCCCCTGCCTTCGATTCCCGCACCTTATTGAACGCCAAGTATCGTCGAATCATCCGGGGATCAATAGCGCGGTTCGAGTTTAGTGCAAAAGGCAGCCAGCACTCACTGCAGTTCGACATCAACCACTTATACTTCGCCGGTTGCCTCGCGCCTCGTCTTACAGGTGGGGTTTCGTCCGGAATGTCGTGAGAGTGAGAGAATGAGCGACTCAGCAGCGATTCTCGTAGCGTTGGCCATCGCGCTCGCAGTCGCCTACGGTTTGTCTTGGTGGACCTACCGAGCACGAACGGATCGCTCGGCGAATGTCGGACTCCTGCTGGTTCTCGGCGCCCCTGGTTTTCTGATTGCCATTTATGGCCTGGCGACATTGGTCAACGGCAATGCGGATGGGGCGATCTGGCTCCTCGCCGGTCTAGGCTTGACCCTTCCGCTGCTTCCGAAATTCCGGAAACTGATGGCCCGCTTCACGCCGATGGACCCCGACTCACCGATCGATATGGTGGGTCTATCAGTCCTTCTTGGCGTGATGGGATTTCTCGGGGGAGGGTATGCCGTTGACCCGGAACCCGTCGACACTGGTTCATCGGTGTCAGCCGCCGATCTCTCCAGCCAGTTCCTCGCGTTTATGGTGCTCGCCTACATCATCGTTGGCACCGGTATTTGGCGTTCCTTTCCAGAAGCCACGGCTCGTCTCGGCGTGCGCAAACCGACCGGGAAACAACTCGGCATCGCAGTTGGATTTGTCGTACTTGGGTTCGCCGTGATGATCACAGCTGGAGCCTTGACATACGCGTTTCAACCGGACTTCAACGAAGAAATCAACCAGGCGACGCAGGGCATCACCGAATCGGTCACGAGTCCGGTCGGCGCCGTGCTTTTTGGACTCGGCGCAGGCGCGAGCGAAGAACTCCTGATTCGTGGTGCGCTGCAGCCACGTTTCGGCATCCCGATCTGCGCGGTGCTTTTCGCGCTTCTCCACAACCAGTACGGTGTCAGTTTCGTGCTGCTTGGTGTGCTTGGTATGGGCTTCGTACTTGGGTATGAACGCAAACGCTATGGCACTGTTCCGGCTATCCTGACGCATGCGCTGTTCAATACGGTTGCGGTTCTGCTTGGCAGTTGAAACTGGTGGCGTCCTTCGCGAAAGCAACGGCATTGACTCCGGGAGCGAGCAGTGATGGAACTGGTGGAAATCAGGATTCTCGACGGCCCGAATCTCTTTCTCGATCGGCCGGCGGTCAAGATCGAATTCGATCTTGGCGAAACTCCGGCGCCAATCGCCAACGCCTCGTTTCAGCATGCCGCTGATCAACTCACGGCGACGCTGCGAGCCATCGATGGCAAAAGTGATCTTCACGCCATCGTCGTTCAGGTCGAAACCCCGGGGCATGTGGCTATCGTCTTCCCATGGACACGTCGAACATACGCACGATGCCTTGCTGAATCGGTCGCCAGCAGCATTGTCGAGGGACGGAATCTTAGCGCGAGCTCTTTGGATGAAACCTGCGGCTTCCTTCTCGACGGACCAGCTGATGACGACACGCCAGACCTGATCCGCGCTGGTGACCACGACAAACTGTTGATTGCTATCACAGGTACCAATGGCAAAACGACGACAACCCGGCTCGTGTCGCATGTGTTTATGGTTGCAGGCAAGACAACCGGCTGGTCTTCGTCGTCAGGTGTCTATATTGACGGCGTCGAAGTTCTTCACGGCGACTACTCTGGACCGCAAGGCGCGGCCAGAGTGCTCAATGACGCTGATGTTCAGGTCGCCGTTCTCGAGTCAGCCCGTGGTGGCATTCTGTTGCGCGGCCTCGCATTTGACCAGGCTGATGTGACGGTCCTGACCAACGTCACTGCCGATCATCTCGATTTGCAGGGGATTCACACAGTCGAAGGGCTGGCTAAGGTCAAGTCCGTCGTTTGCCGGGCAACCAAGCCGACCGGAGTCGCTGTTTTGAATGCAGATGACCCTCTGGTCATGGCGGCCAACAACGATCTGACCGTCGAACGCTGGCTGACGTCGCGCGATCCGGGGAATCCACTCATCCAGGATCACGTTGATACGGGCGGAACCGCTGTTGTTGCAGACAACTCCGCGATCGTGTTGATCGAGTCAGGTAAACGGCAGGTCGTTGCCGAATTGCTGGCAATCCCGATGACCTACCACGGGCATGCAGGATTCATGATCGAAAACGCGCTGCTCGCCACCGCCGCCAGCCTTGCCGCTGGCGCGACGGTCGATGAGGTCCGCGCTGGTCTCGAATCGTTCGAGAATAGCCCGGAGCTGAATATGGGTCGCTTGAACATTGTCAAGGTCGACGGCGTGACCATTGTTGTCGACTTCGCCCACAACGAAGCGGGCCTACACGGACTGATCGATTTCGCCGATTCGGTTCCGAACGCAGGCAAAACGATCACCGTGATCGGAACGGCGGGTGATCGCAACGACGACGCAATCAGAGCACTTGGACAGATTGCCGCCGAGCGCACAGATCATGTCATCGTCAAAGGAACAAGGAAATACCTTCGCGGGCGCCCTTACGACGAACTCATCCAGCTTTACATCGATGGGATCGAATCGACAGGGTTGACTGATTACGAAGTCACAACTGACGAACTGACCGCTGCGACCTTGGCATTGGGACAAGCCGAACCGGGTGACATCATCATCATCATGGCCCAGGAGTACATACCAGAGATTCACGCGATGCTGCAGGAACGCGGAGCGGTGCCGTTCGCGCCCTGACGATCAGGAAACGGAAAAGGCGCCGTCCAGGTTCGAAAGTGTTTCCCAGCTCTCCGCCGGTTTATCGACCATCAGCACCACCAGATCATCACGCTCCGATTGCTTGATCGCTTCCAGAACCGCGTCACTTTCCTTGAGCACGATGTGGACTTTGTCCTCTGGCAAGCCAGCGGCCACGGCTGCGGCTTTCAAGCGCTCGGCAATTTCACCGCGCTTTCGCCCCCTGGTATTCGTGTCTTCGCGGACGACGAGTTCATCGAAAATACTCGCGCCCAGAGTTCCAAACGCATCGATATCGTCATCGAGACGGTCGCCCGGCATCGAAATCAAGCCAATCGTGCGTGGAGCTTCCATCCGTTTAACGAAATCGCCCATCGATTCGAGTCCGGCGAGGTTGTGACAATAGTCCATCACCACTCGCCTCCCATCGAACTGCATGAAATTGAATCGTCCGGGCGTCTGGTAAAAACTCGTCGTGAAGGTCCGTAACGCTTGCCGAATGTATTCGATCTGGATGTCGTCGGCCAGACCAGCGGCCGCGGCGGCGAGTGCGTTGGCGATGTTGACCCGTAACCGCCCATCGAACGTTGCTGGTATGTCGCTCGCGAGCAGCAGACTCGTTTCCCGTTTATTTTCAAGAATCGTCAGCATGTCGCCATTCCGGGTTGGCCGCAGCACGACCGCGCGACCCCTATGGCGCAAATGATCCTGGATCACTGGATTGTTCTCATCCATCGAGAAAAAGATGATCTCGCCACGGGCAGACCGAGCCATATCCGCGGTGAATTCGTTGTCCGCGTTCAGAACCGACTTGCCGTCCCGAAAAACCGATTGCGGCACAACCGACTTCACTCGCGCCAGTTCGGCCAGCGAATCGATCCCGTGTTGTCCGAGATGATCACCGCTGATGTTTGTCACCACTGCGATATCACAACGGTCAAAACCAAGGCCGGAGCGGAGAATGCCTCCTCGAGCCGTTTCAAGCACGGCGTAATTCACAGCAGGATTCTTGAGCACCATCTTGGCGCTGGTCGGTCCGCTCATATCGCCGGCCATGATCTGCGTGCCGTCGACATAAATACCGTCGGTCGTAGTCATTCCAACCCGCTTGCCCGCCGTCCGCATGATGTGCGCGATCATCCTCACCGTCGTCGTTTTGCCATTGGTGCCGGTGACCGCGACAATCGGAATCCGGCTCGGCGAACCTGGCGGATAGAGCATATCGACGACCGCTCGGCCGACATGACGCGGGTGACCTTCGGTGGGGTGGGTATGCATCCGGAAACCAGGACCAGCGTTGACTTCGACGATCCCACCACCGATCTGCCGAATCGACCTAGCGATATCCGGTACGATCAGATCGATCCCAGCGATATCGAGTCCGACAACCATGGCTGCTTGCCGCGAGATTTCGATGTTGTCCGGGTGGATGTCATCGGTCCTGTCAATCGATGTCCCACCGGTACTCATGTTTCCAGTTTGCTTGAGATAGACGACCTGATCGGATTCGGGAACGTCCGTCAGGGCGATTCCCTGCCGTTCAAGCGTTTCCATCGTTTGGTGATCGATCGAAATCCGGGTCAGGACTTTTTCGTGCCCGACGCCGCGGCGGCTGTCTTGATTGGTCAACTCGACGAGTTCTTCGACGGTATGAATCCCATCGCCAACCACATGCGCCGGTACCCGTTCAGCGACCGCGACCACCTCATTGTTGACAACGAGAATGCGATAGTCCTTGCCAACCAGATATGACTCGACGACCACGATCCCATTACGGCTTTCGTCATAGGCCGAGGGGAAGAACTCGCGCACTTCTGCTTCGTCTTTGAGATTGATGCAGACCCCGCGACCATGGTTCCCATCGAGTGGTTTGATAACAACCGGATACCCGATCCGTTTGCAGGCGTCGACCGCTTGATCAACATTGCGAACAGTCATACTGCGCGGCACCGGGATACCGACGTCGTGGAGGAGTCGGTTCGTCAGTTCCTTGTTCGCCGCGATATCAACTGCGATGTTCGAAGTGGCCGACGTCACCGTCGCCCAGATCCGTTGCTGAAAACACCCGTGGCCGAGCTGAACGAGGGAACGTCGTGGGTCGAGTCGAATCACCGGAATTTGCCGCCGGACCGCCTCCGCGACGATTGCCCCGGTGGAGGGCCCGTAAGCCAGCCGTTCGGCGAGTCGGATGACCTTTTCCTCGAGTTCGTGTTGAAAATCGAAGTCGGGTTCAGCCCCGTAGATCAGATGGTTGAGGGTCCGAGTCGCCAGATCCGCCGCCGCGAGAGCAACGTCCTCCTGTTCGTACTCGAACACGACGTTGTAAACCCCGCGTTCGCCGGTGCCGCGGGTCTTGCCACGACCAACTTCGGCTCCGGCAAGATTCTGGAGTTCGAGTGCCACATGCTCGAGCACGTGACCCATCCACGTGCCTTCTCGCATCCGCGTCAGGAATCCGCCGGGTTTTCCGACTGAGCAATAGTGGTCGTAGAGCGACGGGATGAGCTCGGTCAGACCTTCGTAAAACCCTGGGATCTTGTTCGTGGGTCTGTCCTCGAGTTCACCGATATCGGTGACGAGGCGGACGGCAGGCATGCGGGTCCAGATGTTGGGTCCACGATAGACAGTGTGGCTCCGATTTTCGATCATGGCTATGGTCACCTTCTCCGTGAGGTGGAACAGACAACCGGGCTCGGGCTCTTACGAATCACCTGAAATCAATGTGCGGTTTTCTGTATCAAATAGGTCGCCGTCAGTCAGCAGATGGAGACGAGCATCGCTAATCGTTATCGGACTGTGCCCTTTGACCCGATAGATATCGCTGTACAGCTCGCGACCATCGACGATCGTGACGCTGTTCCGGCCGATGACCTCGAGTTCGTTGCTCGGCTTGAACAGTGCGGCCGTGTCTTCGTCAATGCCGATTCCGAGGAGAACGGGATTCGCGGCAACGAGGGTCAGCAGTCGACCGATCCGGTCACGCTGCCGGAAATGCTGGTCAATTACAGCATCGGGAACCAAACCAAAACCGGCACTCATCTGCGCCATCCGCTGTTTCGGTGTCGCTCCGCTCGCTCCGAATGCGACCATGTGGGAGGAAAGAATCGATGCTCCAGCACTCGTACCCGCTACCACAACGCCAGCGTTGCTCCGCTCGCGGACGAGATCCATGGCTTTCGTGCCACCGATGATCGCCGCCAGTCGCATTTGGTTTCCGCCGGTCATGAAAATCCCTGTAGCAGAAGCGATCGTTTCAAGAATGGCAGGAGAATTGGCGTCGGCACGTTCGGCAATGTAGGCGACATCGGCTGATTCGACGTCCATTCCAAGAAAGATTGCTTTGTACCGCTCACCGGCTGATTCGATTGAAGAAGCGGTCGGCACGATCGTGATTCGCGCTTCAGAACCACCAGCCAATTCAGCGAACCGGCTCAGAATCACTTTGTCCTTGAACTTGTCTTCAGCGCCACCAATCGCCAACACCGGTCCACGGAGCCCCAAAGTCCCGCCGAGAACGGGTACGGCGGTTTCGGTTTCGTTGACTGTCGCGACCGTCATGAAGCACTACCAGCGGAGGTCACGAACAGATCTGTAGTGGACCTGACTGTCAGCGACAACCGATACGGAGAAGGGCGTTCGATCATTCGTGGGACTGTAGCCGCTTGAAGCCGCTAGCGTCAATTTCACGGAGATCAAGATCTACTGGACCCGGACTTCACCCAATAGGATCAAAGCGCTCATGGTCGCGGACTGCACATTCTGCCACTATTCAGTGCAATGCCGTTGACAATCAGCGTTGCGTTGACGATCGGAGAGTGGAATGGCGGGACTTGAAAAAAACTGGGCGGGAAACGTTACGTTTGCCGCAACAGGTGTTCATCTCCCAACGACGGTCGATCAACTGCAAGCGATCGTGTCTCGAGCACCCCGGATTCGGGTGGTTGGATCGCGTCATAGTTTCAATGCGATTGCTGACTCAGCTGAACTCGTGTCGCTCGAAGCATTCAAAGCGCCGATGGAGATCGATGTTGAGAATCTCTCCGTCACGGTTGGCGGCGGTACGCGCTACTCTGATCTCGCGCGGGAATTGGATAACGCTGGTTTCGCTCTCCAAACGATGGCCTCGCTGCCACACATCTCAGTCGCCGGGGCGGTTGCCACGGCCACCCATGGATCAGGAGACCGGGTCGGGAATCTTGCCAGTTCGGTTCGCGCTCAGGAGGTGGTGACGTCTAGCGGTGATCTCCTTTCACTGTCGCGAGGGGACACCGATTTCGATGGCATGGTCGTTGGTTTGGGCGCGACCGGCGTTGTCACCCGTCTCTCGCTCGACATCGAACCGACCTATCAGATGACCCAGCAAGTGTTCGAGCACCTCCCATGGGAAACGGTGTTCGGCGAGTTCGATGCCATCATGGCCAGCGCGGACAGTGTCAGTCTCTTTACGGATTATGGCGTCGACTGCGGGCAACTCTGGCAGAAATGGCGATTTGACAAGACCGATCCTCGTCGTCCTCTGGAGGAATCGTTCGGAGCTCGTGCGGCGCCGGTGCAGCGCAATCCGGTTCCATCGCTGCGGCCGGCAAACGATTTCACCGCTCAACTGGGCGAGCCGGGTACCTGGGCTGAACGGCTGCCCCATTTTCGCGGCGACGCGATCCTCGCCAGCGAGAGTCAACTCCAGTCGGAATACATGATCCCGCGGGAACACGCGGTTTCGGCCTTGCAGACCATCTTCAAACTGGCACCCGACTTCCGTGAGCATCTCTGGATTTCCGAGATTCGAAGTGTGGCAGCCGACGAGCTCTGGATGAGCACGGCCTACAGGACTGACGTCGTCGGCATCCATTTCACCTGGAAATATGAGATCGAGGCCGTCGATCGGGCGCTGCATCAAATCGAATCAGCGCTGCAGCCGTTTTCGCCGCGACCTCACTGGGGAAAGCTCTTTCACGCTCCCGCTGCCGAGATTCAGCGACGCTATGAACGGTTCGAAGATTTCATGGAGCTGGTCAATCGGGTCGACCCTCGTGGAGCTTTCCGTAACCACTTCCTCGAACGTCATCTCCTGGGCGAGAACGCCGCCGGGTAGCGTCGTCGGCTCCCGCCGAATCTACGGGTGGAATCGCGACGCTACCTTTTCCATGATCCCGAACTGCTCGGGTTTGGGCGCATCGATGATGAACTCTTCGATTCCGGCTTCCGCATAGGTACCGGTCATCTCGTCGAACGCGTCCTCGGAACTCCACGGATCGCTCGGCATCAATGCGGCCCAGCCATAGAGCGATCGCGTGACGTCGCTCGGATCGCGACCAATCAGGAGGCAGGCTTCAGTCAGAATCACATTCCGATCCCGGATCTGCTCGACCGTTCCGTGCGAGTTCCAGCGGTCAGCGTATTCAGCCACGATTGCCAACATCTTGGGACCATGTGCTCCCAGCGTGAGCGGAGGTCGTGGTCGCTGGATCGGTAGTGGTTTGCTCGGCGCGTCGGCGAGTTGATAGAACTCGCCTGTGAACGATGTAGATTCGTTCTGAAGCATCGAATCGACTATGGTGACCGCTTCACGGTATCTGGCCACGAGTTCTGGCGGCTCAGGAAATGGAATGCCAAACGCTCGATGCTCCGGTTCGTACCATCCAGCCCCGAGTCCAACCTCCACTCGGCCACCGGAAACGTGATCGATGGTGGATGCCATCTTCGCAACCAGCGCCGGGTGGCGGAAGGTGTTGCATGAGACGAGCACACCGATCCGCGCCTTCTCAGTTTCGGCCGCCAGCGCCGCGAGTAAGGTCCATCCCTCGAAGTAGGGCCCATCGGGTCGACTCGGTTGCTGATAGTGGTCGCAATCCCAGAGAGATTCGAAGCCAAGCGACTCGAAATAGCGCCACTGATCCCGCAATGTTTCCCATGGAAGGTTCTGATCGGTACAAATCCCGAAGGTCGGCGTAGACTTTTCTTGCGTTGCCAAGGAGTTCCTCCTTCTGAACGACCCGGTTCCGACTCACGAATGCGAGATTCTGCCCGTGACCAACCCGTTTCTCGACAGACTACAGGATGGACCCATTCTCGCTGACGGCGCAATGGGCACCATGCTCTACGCTGCCGGCGTTTCCTTCAATACCTGTTTCGATCAGGTCAATCTGAGCGATCCGGAACTCGTTGGTTCGATCCACCGGCTCTATATGGATGCAGGCGCTGAATTGATCGAAACCAATTCGTTTGGTGCCAATCGCTTCAAACTCGCTCAATATGGTCTCGAATCCCAGGTGCGGGAGATCAACAAGGCAGCGGTCAGGATTGCTCGCGAAGCCCGCGAGGTCTCCGGCAAATCAGTGCTCGTTTCCGGAGCAATTGGTCCAACCGGCGTTTCGATGCAACCGATCGGAAAGATCGAGCCCAGCGAGGTTCAATCAGCGTTTCGAGAACAGGTCGAGGCACTCGAGGAATTTGGAGTCGATCTCTTCACGATTGAAACGATCCCTACCGTGGCAGAGCTCCATCTCGCCGTCGCTGCCATTCGAGCATGCTCCGATCTCCCGATCGTCGCGATGATGTCGTTTGCGGAGGATGGGCGTTCGATTGGCGGCGACAGAGTCGAAAAGGTTCTCGCATCGTTGATCGAACTTGGAGTCGATGTGATCGGTGCTAATTGCTCCGTTGGACCTCAGAAGATCCTGCGGTTGATGGAGCGGTTCCAGCAGGTTATGGAAGACACGGGCGCAAGCGTTCCGTTAGCGTGTCTACCGAATGCCGGATGGCCGACCCAGGTAGCGGGACGAATCATCTATCCGAGTTCACCAGACTATTTCCGCGATTTCGCCCAATCTGCCGCGGCGATGGGAGTGCGGCTGATCGGCGGATGTTGCGGAACAACTCCCGAGCATACCGCCGCCATGGCTCAGGGGATCGGCGAGTCAACGGCTACGGTCATCAACCCCACGAATCGCACTCCGACAACCATTGGGATCCGGCCAGCGACTGCAAACGGTGCTCCCACTATCGAAGGAGATGACCCGGCGTCGTTCCGCAATCGACTTGGCCGCGATTTTCTCGTTTCCGTCGAGATCGACCCACCCAAGGGAATCAGTCCTGAGAAAGCGCTCATCGGTGCCGATCTGCTGCAGCGTGCCGGAGTCGACGCGATTAACGTCGCCGATTCGCCGATGGCTCGCGTGCGGATGAGCGCGCTGACCCTCTGTTTTCTAATCAAACATGCGGTTGGGGTTGAAACTATCGTCCATTTCACCACCCGCGATCGCTCTCTCATGGGTATTCAATCGGAATTGCTGGGAGCGCATGCTGCCGGTGTCCGCACGATCCTGGCACTGACCGGCGACCCGCCAACCCTCGGTGGCTATCCCGGCACAACTGGTGTTTTTGACATCGATTCGATCGGGTTGATCCGTTTGCTCAAGAACCTCAATGAAGGAGTGGACGCGGTCGGTGCGTCGATTGGCACGCCCGCGAACTTTCTGATTGGTTGCGCGGTCGACCCCACCCGCTCTGATCTGCCGCTCGAAGCGGAACGGCTTCACCGGAAGATCGAGGCCGGCGCCGATTTCGTCATGACCCAGCCGATCTTTGCGCCCGAAGTCTGGACAAAATTTCTCGAAGCATTCGGTTCTAGCGTTTCACTCCCCGTCATGATCGGCATCCTTCCTCTCCAGAGCACCAAGCACGCAGAGTTTCTCCACAACGAAGTCCCCGGCATCACTCTGACTGAGGACGCCCGCAATCGGATGCGGCTGGCTGGTCCTCATGGTCGCCAGGAAGGGATCACCATGGCCCAGGAACTGTTGATCGAACTTGAACCGATGGCCCAGGGTGTCTATCTGATGCCGTCGTTTGGTCGATATGAAGTCGCCGCTGAGGTTCTCTCCGTTCTCGACCGCGCTCCGGTCTGAGCCGCGTTGCGGGGCAGGGCCCCGGAGTGTTAGGCTTTGCACCTTGTGCGGCCTGCCTTGCCGGTCGCTTTTGTGTGTCTTTCATGGCTGGGTCAAACCCTGAGCCATTTCCCAAGTGTCCCGGATTGCGGCCTGGGTTGAGAAGGTGACTGATCGATGTCGATACAACTGCTCCATGCCGTCGAAGCAGAGCAACTCAAAACCGAGGTCCCGGCGTTTGGACCGGGCGACAATGTCCGCGTTCACGTGAAGGTCGTTGAAGGAACGCGGGAGAGGATCCAGATCTTCGAAGGTCTGGTGATTCGTCGTCGTTCCGGTGGAGCCAACGAGAACTTCACCGTTCGTCGTATGGCATCTCACGGCATTGGCGTCGAACGAACATTCCTGATCAACTCACCTCGGATCGATAAGATCGAGGTCGTCCGCACCGGACGTGTTCGCCGAGCCCGCCTTTACTACCTGCGTGGGTTGACCGGTCGCGCGGCCCGTATTCCTGAGCGTCGACGCCCGAACGTCCACGTGTCGCTGAGTTCGAACACCCGCAGCGTAGCCGATCTTCCCGCCGAGGTGATTACTCCGGTCGAAGAAGAATTGGTGGAAATCGAGGACACCGCAGTGTCCTTCGACGAGGCGGTTGCGTCGGCAGAGGTGGCTCAGGTCGAACCTGAAGTGGAATCCGTCACCGTTGAGGACGTCGTCGAAGCCGTCCAGGACGCCGTCGACGAAACAGAGAAATCCTGAATTCAGCCGAGACGATCGGTGAACGAGAGGGGAGGAGCGGTCACCGCTGCTCCCCTCTTTCGTTCTCGACAACGCGAAAGTCAGCGACCAGATGAATCTCGAATTCGAACGCAGCTACTGGAAGTCTGGGCTTCAGCCGGTCGCTGGCGTCGACGAGGTTGGGCGGGGGGCGCTTGCCGGCCCATTGGTCGCCGCTGCGGTCGTCTTTCCGGCCGGACTCGAATTGCGCAGCAAGGCGGCCATTCAGATGGGGTCGTTAGTTCGCGACTCCAAACTCATGACTCACGAGAGCCGCTTGGCGGCTGCCGAATCGATTCGCTCGCTTGCTGAATCAGTCTCCATCGGAGCAGTCACCAACGCCGAGATCGATCTTCTCGGATTGACCGCAGCCAACCGAATCGCGATGGAGCGAGCGGTGGATGGTCTCCCCAGTCTTCCCGGAATCCTTCTGATCGACGCTATGGTGCTCGACCACCCAGCTCCGCAAATCGGACTAGTTGACGGCGATGCTCTTGTGTTCAGCATCGCAGCCGCGTCGATCATCGCCAAAGTCGCTCGGGACACCTTCATGGAACGCTGCGCGGACGAGTTCTCACAGTATGGATTTGAGCACCATCGAGGATATGGCACGGCCAGGCATCTGCGTGCGCTCGATCTCTGGGGTCCCTGTCATCTCCATCGGCGTTCGTTCGAACCAGTCCGCCGGCGTTTGGCGATTCAATGACGACTGATCGAAAAGCCACCGGTGCCGCAGGCGAAGCTATTGCCCGTTCGTACCTCGAGGGCAAGGGATACGATGTTCTCGACCTCAATTGGCGCAAGGGCGGGGGCGAACTTGATCTGGTGGCCTTGGATGGCGAGATCCTGGTCTTCATCGAGGTCAAAACACGCCACGGCGAGTCATTTGGCGTTGCGGAAAGCGGCATCAGTTTGCGCCAGGGTGAGAAACTAATGGACACGGCGGCGTGGTATCTGCAGGACCATCCGGAACACGAGGCTCGAATGTGGCGAATCGATCTTGTCGCCATCACGCTGGGCTATTCGGGTGACGTGCAACGAATCACGCATATCGACAATGCCGTGCAAAGCGGTTGACAGAAGGACAATCATTACGATGGTGACAGACATGACATCAACCTTCAGCGCCGACCAAAGACAGGCACTTGTCGCCTCGGCGCAGAAGCAGACGCTGGCCATGACCGATTTCGCCCAGCGTCTGATCCAGACCCCCAGCTTGAGCGGCCAGGAAGAGAACCTGGCCAGACTCCTGGCCGAAGAACTGCGTAAAGTCGGTTGTGACGATGTCTGGATCGATCGCGCAGGCAATGTCGTCGGCGTCATTCGCGGCGCGGCAGGCGGTCAGTCGACCCAGTTCAACACCCATATGGACCACGTTTCCCCCGGCGATCTGTCGCTTTGGTCGATCCCACCGTACGAAGCCCGAATCGAAGATGGCATCCTCTATGGCCGTGGAGCGAGCGACGTCAAGGGCGCTATGGCAGCCCAGGTCTACGGCGCTGCCGTGCTGCGCGATCTCGGTTTGACTCCTCCCGGCGACGTCTACATCGTCGGCGTCGTGCTCGAAGAAGTCGGTGGACTCGGCAGCCAGATCCTGTCCGAGGACATGCCGACCGATATCGCGGTCATTGGTGAAGCGTCTCGCAACCAGCTGCGGCGCGGTCATCGCGGCCGGGTCTATCTGCGGGTTGATTTCGAAGGACTTTCTGCGCACGCCAGCGCACCCGACCGAGCCCGCAACCCGCACTACGCGGCCGCGCGCTTCCTGTTGGCCCTCCAGACGATGCCGATGATGCCCAGTGCGACCTTCGGTGGTTCTTCCGCGTCGCCGACGTTGTCTGAAACCGATCAGACCAGCGGCAATGTCACGCCTGGACGGGTCACCCTCTTTGTCGACTGGCGCAACATTCCTGAAGATCCGAAAGAAGGCATTTACGAACGCTTGAATGCGTTGGCCCTTGAAGCCGCTGCCGACGTCGATGGCGTTTCAGCGAGGGTCACGATCTCTGGACGCGACGTCGAGACCTACACCGGTATCGCTGCCACCATGCCGCCAACCCGAGGGTTCGAAACCCCGGCCGACTCCCCAGTGGTGCTCGCAGCCCAGTCGGCGCTGGTCGAGGCGCTCGATCGCGATGTCGAGGTCGGCACCTGGACCTTCGCGACTGATGGTGGTCATCTGGCCCATGCCGGCATCACCTGTATTGGATTCGCGCCTGGTCAGGAAGAGCATGCCCACACGATCTGGGACCAGATTGGCATCGAAGAAATGGAAGAAGCCATGATTGGCAACGCCACCCTCGCATTAACCCTCGGAGCTGTCGAAAAGGAAACTGGCCGAGGATGATCCGTTCCGTCGACGAACACCGGGAACAAGCGCCTGATTCTCTCCGGGTGGCGGTTTTGACCGTCAGTGACACCCGAGATGAAGCCGAGGACACGAGTGGCGCGCTGATCCGGGAACTTCTGGTCGAAGCGGGCCACTCAATTCCGGTCACTGCAATCATTCCCGACGAACCGGATCAGATCATCGCAACGGTGCAGACCTGGTTATGGATGGAAAATGTCGATGCCGTCGTCATCAATGGCGGCACTGGGATTTCGCCGCGCGATCAGACCCCGGAAGCGATGGACTCGCTCCTCGATCGTCGTCTCGATGGATTCGGCGAATTGTTCCGGATGTTGAGTCACGCCGAAATCGGGTCAGCGGCGATGCTTTCACGGGCGTCAGCCGGGATCGCGATGCACAAACCGGTCTATTCGATACCCGGCTCCCGTGGAGCCGTGCGGCTGGCGATGACCGCCTTGATCCTGCCTGAAATCGGTCATGTTGCCTTCGAAGCCAGAAAGGGCCTCGATCGATGAGCAATCGCAAACCGCAAATCCTCAAGGGGTTTCGCGACTACCTTCCCGATCAGATGATTCTTCGGAATGAAGTGATTCGCCGCTTTCGCGATGTCTTCGAACGCCACGGGTTTGCGCCACTCGATACACCCGCGATCGAATACCTCGAAGTGCTGACCGGCAAAGCTGGCGAAAACGAAAAACTGATGTACGAGTTCGACGACCATGGAGGTCGAAGGGTCGGACTTCGCTACGATCTCACCGTTCCCCTGGCCCGGGTCGTGGCGATGCACGAAAACGAACTCGTTCTTCCTTTCAAGCGCTATCACATCGCTCCGGTCTGGCGAGCGGAGAAACCGCAGCGGGGCAGATTCCGGGAGTTCTGGCAATGCGATGCCGATATTGCCGGTGCCCCATCCCCGATCGCCGATGCGGAAGTGATTTCGATCCTTGCTGATGGCCTTGAATCAGTTGGTCTTCCGAACTACCAGATTCAGCTCAGCCACCGGCAACTTCTCCACCGGACCGCAGTCGCGGTCGGTATTCCCGGAGGACATGCCGCTTCCGTCTATCGGTCGGTCGACAAACTGGCCAAGATCGGGTCGGAAAAGGTGATCGAGGAACTCGAGCGGTCCGGCGTGGATCCCGCAGCGGGAACCCGATTGCTCGCGCTGATCAGCGCAGATGGAACAAACGCCGAACGACTCCAAGCTCTTTCGGCGCTTCTGGATGGTGATGAGGAAGCAGTCGCTGCGCTCGGTGAGTTGAGCACGATTATCGCTCTGCTTCCTTCGATGGGCGTTGATCCGGAGCGGGTCGTGTTCGATCCGACCCTTGCCCGCGGACTCGATTACTACACCGGACCCGTTTTCGAAGCGACGGTCGAAGAACCGAAAGTCGGTTCGGTCGCCGGCGGAGGACGCTACGAAAACCTGATCGGCAGTTTCACGAACCGGACGATCACAGCGACCGGTGTCTCGCTCGGGATGGAGCGCATCCTCGAAGTCGTCCACGAATTCGAAACCTTGCCGGCGATCCCGCCAAGCGCGGATGTCTTCGTCGTGATCTTTGCGGAAACTGTCGATGCTGCTGCCGGTCTGGCGCTCCGTTTGCGACAGGTTGGTCTTCGGGTGGATCTGGGTACGCAGCCAAATCGCGGTGTTGGCGATCAACTGAAATACGCTGGCCGGAAGGGGATCCCGTTTGCAGTGATCGCTGGTGTCGATGAACTCGCCGCCGGTCGGGTTGGACTCAAGAACCTCGTCACTGGCGAGCAGATCGAGATTGCAGTGGCCGATCTCGAACAAGCGGCAGCCCAGTTCATTGCCGCGGGAGGCCAGCCGTGATCCGGGTTGGCAACGCGCTGGCACCCCGCTGGTATGAAAGCAATCCCGCCAAGCTCGAACACCTGCTCGATCGGATTCAGGCGTCTGGCGCCACCACCGCCGAGTTTGTCCTTCTTCCTGGTGAAGCGACAGCGGCTCAACGTCGGGTCCAGGTGCCGGAAGCGCAGTGGCGGGCAACGGCTGACGCCGTCTTACGCCGGGGGATGACCTGTTCGTTTCACGCTCCTCTTGATCCAGAATTCTCGTTGCGAGGATGGCACAACGATCGCCCTCGGCTGGAAATGCTCTACGCCCGCTTGTTGCAGTTTGCCGACGACGTAGGGGCTCGTCAGGGCGCGCCAGTGCCGTTCATCGTGCACGCCTCTCGCTCCCAGAAGCGGAACGAACTCGCGAACGCCGACGACACTGCAACCTTCCTCAAATGGGCTCTCAGGGTCACCCGAGAGAACGGCGTCGTTGATCTCGCGGTGGAATTGCGCGACCAGATCGATTTGCAGGAAACCTGGTTCGATGCCGATCGGTTTTCGCTCCTTCGTTTCGTGCGCAGTCTTGAGAGTGAACGTGTTGGCATCTGCTGGGACCTCGGTCACGATTGGCAGAATGCGATGCGACGCCAGGAGGGTCTGCAGCCACCGACACAACTGTTTTTCGACCACGTTCTTCATGTTCACGCTCATGACGGAATCGCGGATCTGTCGGTCCACCACCCGCTGGGAAGTGGCATCCTGCCCGTCAACGAGTGGATCAGAGCGCTTTGCGATTCGGGCTACGATCGTTCGCTGATCCTCGAGATTCGGTATCGTTACGCGCGCGAGGCTGGCGATCCCTGGGATGTGCTCGATGATTCCTATCGCCAGGTTCTGAAAGAAATCACTGAACGGACCGATCGGTCAGAATAGCGATCAAGTAAGTACAGAAAGTGAGCAACACCGGATGAGTGAGAAACGCGCCTGGAACGAATGGGACGTCTACATGGTGGTCGTCGCGCACCCGGATGACGCCGAGTTCTCGTCGGCGGGAACCATTGCCAAACTGACGCAGGCCGGGAAGCGGGTCATCATCGTCCAGGTCACGTCGGGCGACAAAGGAACGATCGATCCGACGATTAGCCCGGAAGAACTGGCAGTCACGCGGGAAGCCGAAGAAACCGAAGCCGCTCGCCGACTCGGTGTCGAAAAGGTCGAGTTCCTGCGCCAGGCAGACGGTGAACTCGTTCCGGATATCCACCTCCGCGGTGAAATAGTCCGGGCGATCCGGGAACATCGCCCTGATGTCATCATCACCCACGACCCCTTCCGACCTTACGCGCTCCACCCCGATCACCGTGCCGTCGGCTTCGCCGCGCTCGATTCCGTCTATCCAACCGCGCGGGATCCTCACTACTTCCCCGAGCATCTTCGCGCCGGACTCGAACCACATAAAACCGCTGAGATCTGGTTTTTCGGCGCTGAACATCCTGATCTGGTCGTCGATATCACCGATACCTTCGCCAACAAGATCGATTCGCTCAAAGCGCATGTCTCGCAGGTCGGCGACGGCGTCCAGATGGAACCGCGGGTCCGTGATCGCTGCGCCGAGCTCGCCGCCGCCGAGGATTTCGAACTCGGCGAAGCCTTCAAGGTCGTCGAGATGCGACGCTGACGACGATGACCGATTTCGATCTCCCCGACCATATCCAGGAACCAGCCGCACGCGCCATCGCCGTTGGCGACGAGGTCTGGAGCGGCGACTGGAACCCAGCCCGGCTTTCGACGGCGCCAGGTCGGATCGAACTCCTCGGAAATCATCTCGACTACAACGGTGGGCCGGTTCTGGCCGGTGCGATCGACCGGGTGGCGGTCGCCGCCTGGTCTCCGGGGGCGAAACCAGGCGTGATCGAGATCGCTTTTGCCGATCTCGGCGACACCGAGCCAATCATTCTCGAGGTCGATTCGCTCCGGGGTTGGCAAAACCCGGGAGAAAAGCAACAACCTGTTCACTACGCCAAAGGCGCGATTGCCGCCCTGATCGAACGCGGATTGCAGCCACGTTCGGGACGGATCGTGTTGTCGAGTTCGGTTCCTATGGGCGTTGGCGTGAGTTCTTCGGCCGCGATTTGCGTGGCACTCTGCAACGCCATGCTGGAGGAACCGGTTTCGAACACCGATCTGGTTCTGCTCGCGCAGAACGCCGAGCACCGCTCCGGGACACCATGCGGGACGATGGATCAGTCGGCTTCGGTGCATGGCGGGGTGATCCGGTTCGATGGCGCCGACCTCTCCGTCCGCACCATGCATCCGAATCTCGGTTCTTGCGCGTTTCTGGTTATCGATTCCGGGGTCAAACGGTCGCTGGCGACTTCTTCCTATGGAACGAGGGTGGAGGAATGTCGCGCGGCCGTGACGATGGCCAATGAGCTCCTGGGAACCACCTACGTTCACCTTGCGCAGATCACGCCGCCGACGTTCGAACGGTTGGAGGCTCTTGCTACCGACCCGTCCCAGGCCACGTTGCTCAAGCGAGTCAAGCATGTTGCGACCGAAACCGGTCGGGTAGGGCGGGGTGAGCAGGCGATGCTGGCGGGGAACTGGTCGCAGTTCGGTGCGCTGATGACGGCTGGTGGCCGCTCGTCGGCCCGCGATTACCAGATCAGCCACCCGGTGGTCGAACGACTCGTCCGTGATATCGAACCAGTGCCCGGTGTGCTCGGCGTCCGGATGATGGGGGGCGGTGAAGGGGGTTCGGTGCTGGCGCTGGTCGATTCCGCGATTGCACCCGACGTGATCGAGCGGCTCAGGACACAAGTTCGCGAAGGTGGCTACGGTTCCCCGGAGAGCGAAGCCGTCTACGCGGTCGTCTTTGCACCCGGAGCAGCGATCTACTAGCTCTTTCCAGGTTCCGGATCGAACGCGATGAGGCTTCGGGAGGCTTGCCTGAGAAACTGTTTCAGTCATTTTCGTACGTACACCTTGAAACCTGATCGTAATGATGTAATCTTAAAGGGAATACCATAGGGAAGAGTGTGTCTCGCCCTTTCAGTCCGGCCGATCTGGACTACTTGTCACACGCGGAAGGCTTGAGGATGGACGGAAAACGGTTCGATCGTTATACGAAACTCCTGGCGACAGGACGCATCGCGGCGGTCGGTCATCAAGGGTTTGCTCGGGCCTCGGTGGCGCAGCTGCGGTTTCGACGGTGGTTGGTGACGATGCCGATGCGCGACGCGGCACTATTACTGGTACTCCCCCGGCATTCGAGTTGCCCTGTAGGCGAGGAGCAATGCGGTAATAACCGCTGTTGCCCAACCGGTACCTGCTCGGGTTACCAGAACGGGTGTTGTCCGGCAGGACAGAAGCCGTGCACGACGAACATCTCGGGTTGTTGTTGCGATGGCCCATTTGCGGAACCCTGTGAGCGCGAATGTTGTATCGAAGAAGACCAGTGTTGTGATTCAGAGTGTTGTTCGCCCGGTTCCCTTTGTGTGGCCCGGGTTTTCGATTGCTCGACGAGCGACTGCGAAGAGATCTGCTGCCCGAAAGAGCAGACTCTGCGACGGCCAGTGCTGCGACGGCACCTGTTTCGATCCAGTCGGCGGGACAGTAGATACCGGACTCGACCGCACCTGTTGCCCAGCTGAGGCGAACTACTGCGCTGGGACCGGTGAGTTTGCTGGTCAGGGTGTTTGCTGTGAAGGCGAGACACCCGATTGCTGTGTTCGCCAGGGCGAACCGATCTGCATCAATCGTGAAACCCAGTGCTGTGTCAATAATGATTGCCCAGACAGCCCCGAAACCTGCCAGGACGGCGTTTGTCGGCGCGGAACGCAGATCTGCGACCTTTCGCGGGTGAACTGCGGCGAGGGCGAAGTCTGCTGCCAGGGTGGCGACAACGTCTGTTGTCCGGAAGAAACGCAAACATGTTGCGGACCGGAATGTTGCGCCGAAGGATCTGACTGCTGCCCCGGCGAGGGTGGTGAAACCTGCACCCCACTGGGAACGAACGACAACTGCTCTGTTTGCGGCGACGCATGCGCACCCTGCCAGGAATGCCAGCAAGGCGAGGGTGGATTCTTCGTGCAACGTCTGACTGCTGCGTGCTGCCGAACGGCCAGCCGATCTGCATCACCGAAGAACAGTGCTGCTCAGATGCCAAGTGCGTCGACCTCAACGATCCGTCCCTGTGTCTGGAAGGACGCTGCAACCTCCGTACGAATTTCTGCTTCGCGGCCTCGGTCTGCGCAAACGGCGAAGACTGCTGCGAAGGCGGCGACAACGTCTGCTGTCCTTCAGATGGCGAGGTATCGCAGACGTGCTGTGGACCGACTTGCTGTGATGTCGGATTCGAATGCTGCGAAAGAACTGTAGACGGCGTGTTGCGCCAGACTTGCATCGATCCGGCGACTCAATGCTGCACCCGCTCTGACTGCGTTGAGCTGGGCTTCGATGCCGACTGCGTGAATTGCAACGCGAATTCGAATCTCTGTCGTCCACGGAACGAAGGTCTCGTTTGCGACGACACGCCATGCGGTATCTGCGACGACCGGAACTGTGTCGATCAGTGTCCCGGTCAAGGTCTGATCTGCGGGCCGAATGGCAAATGTGTCTGCGACGGTCCGGAGGACTGCAATTCAGACCTTTGCCAGGATTGCACGAACGGTGAGTGTCTCGACCGCTGCCCAGCTCTCAATCTGATCTGTAACGGACAGGGCGTTTGTGTCGAATGTTTGGATAGCGAAGACTGTACGCCGTTCGACACCTGCACCCCGGCGGAGTGCCTAGCGGGTGTGTGCAAGGACGCCACCAGTTGTGCGGTGGGTGAGACCTGTTGTCCCGATGGGTGTGTAGATACGGACACGGATGAAAGCAACTGTGGCGCATGTGACAACGCGTGCGCAGTTGGCGAGACCTGTTGTGATGGTGTCTGCAAGGACCTCAGTGCCGATCCGGACAACTGTGGAACGTGCGGCTTCACGTGCGAAGAGGGAGATGACGACGAGTCAGACCAGGTCTGCTGTGAAGGCTTGTGCCAGGCGGGTCGTTCTGCGGATGCGACGATAACGGTGATTGTGCGATCTGTGAATACGCGATGGGGCACATGTCGGAGGTCTTCGGATGGCACGCCGTGCGACGGAGGCACCTGTTGTCCTGATGGGTGTGTAGATACGGACACGGATGAAAACAACTGTGGCGCATGTGAAAACCCGTGCGCAGTTGGCGAGACCTGTTGCGATGGTGTTTGCAAGGACCTGCAGACCGATGAAGCCAACTGTGGGACGTGCGGTTTGGTGTGTACGCCGTTCGACACCTGCACCCCGGCGGAATGTCTGGCGGGCGTCTGCAATGACGCCACCAGTTGTGCGGTGGGTGAGACCTGTTGTCCTGATGGGTGTGTAGATACGGACACGGATGAAAACAACTGTGGCGCATGTGACAACGCGTGCGCAGTTGGCGAGACCTGTTGCGATGGTGTTTGCAAGGACCTGCAGACCGATGAAGACAACTGCGGGACGTGTGGGACGACGTGTCCTGTGGGACAAACGTGCTGTTCTGGTTTCTGCAAGGACCTCAGTGCCGATCCGGACAACTGTGGAACGTGCGGCTTCACGTGCGAAGAGGGAGATGACGACGAGTCAGACCAGGTCTGCTGTGAAGGCTTCTGCCAGGCGGGTCCGTTCTGCGGATGCGACGATAACGGTGATTGTGCGATCTGTGAATACTGCGATGTGGGCACATGTCGGAGGTCTTCGGATGGCACGCCGTGCGACGGAGGCACCTGTTGTCCTGATGGGTGTGTAGATACGGACACGGATGAAAACAACTGTGGCGCATGTGACAACGAGTGCGCAGTTGGAGAGACCTGTGCGGTGTTGCAAGGACCTGCAGACCGATGAAGCCAACTGTGGGACGTGCGGTTTGGTGTGTACGCCGTTCGACACCTGCACCCCGGCGGAATGTCTGGCGGGCGTCTGCAATGACGCCACCGTTGTGCGGTGGGCGAGACCTGTTGTCCTGATGGGTGTGTAGATACGGACACGGATGAAAGCAACTGTGGCGCATGTGACAACGCGTGCGCGGCTGGGAGACTGTGCGATGGTGTTTGCAAGGACCTGCAGACCGATGAAGACAACTGCGGGACGTGTGGGACGACGTGTCCTGTGGGACAAACGTGCTGTTCTGGTTTCTGCAAGGACCTCAGTGCCGATCCGGACAACTGTGGAACGTGCGGCTTCACGTGCGAAGAGGGAGATGACGACGAGTCAGACCAGGTCTGCTGTGAAGGCTTCTGCCAGGCGGGCCCGTTCTGCGGATGCGACGACGATAACGATTGCGGGATCTGTGAGCGGTGCGATCAAGGCACCTGCGTCAATGTCGATGATCGATCACCGTGCCGAAACGATGGAGTTGGCTCTGCTTCGGTCGGCTGCAATTACTGCCTTGCTGGGGCGTGTGTCGATGACAGCACGCTCTGTACGCAGGGTGGAGAGTGTGGAGTTGCGCACCTGCACCGATGGAGCCTGCTCTGACAGTGATGATGAGACCCTCGTCCCGGAGAGTGCGATGTCGGCACCGATGGGGCGTGTGTCGATGACAGCACCCTGTGTACCGATGAAGGTGAGTGTGGGGTCTGGCGGTGTGTGCACGGCTGGAGTCTGCTCGTACAACGATGACGACACGCAGTGCACGCTGGGCGAATGCGATGTCTGTGAGAACAAGCAGTGCGTCGATGACAGCACCCTGTGTACCGATGAAGGCGAGTGTGGGCGTTGGCGTTTGCACGGCTGGAGTCTGCTCGTACAACGATGACGACACGCAGTGCACGCTAGGCGAAGTGCGATGTGTGCGATCGGACACGTGAAGCAGTGCGTCGATGACAGCACCCTGTGTACCGATGAAGGCGAGTGTGGGTTGGCGTTTGCACGGCTGGAGACCGATGAAGGCGAGTGTGGGAGTGCGTTTTGGAGTGCTCGCCGTTCGACACGCTGCACGGCGAATGCGATGTCTGCGAGAACAAGCAGTGCGTCGATGACAGCACCCTGTGTACCGATGAAGGCGAGTGTGGGGTTGGCGATTGCACGGCTGGAGTCTGCTCGTACAACGATGACGACACGCAGTGCACGCTAGGCGAATGCGATGTCTGCGAGAACAAGCAGTGCGTCGATGACAGCACCCTGTGTACCGATGAAGGCGAGTGTGGGGTTGGCGTTTGCACGGCTGGAGTCTGCTCGTACAACGATGACGACACGCAGTGCACGCTGGGCGAATGCGATGTCTGCGAGAACAAGCAGTGCGTCGATGACAGCACCCTGTGTACCGATGAAGGCGAGTGTGGGGTTGGCGTTTGCACGGCTGGAGTCTGCTCGTACAACGATGACGACACGCAGTGCACGCTGGGCGACATGCGATGTCTGTGAGAACAAGCAGTGCGTCGATGAAAACTCGAACTGCTCTGACGGCAATGTCTGCACGCAGGACATCTGCATCAGCGGCGTGTGCAGTGGGCGAATCCTACAGTCACGGATTGCCGCGTAGGTACTGGTGACGAATAAAACGCTGTGCGCATCCGACGAAACGCTCGCAACCAGGGAACAGGGTTGTGTGAATCCGCCAGTGACTCGTGCTCCGAAGAAGGAGAGTCGTGCACGGTGGTGGAGAGGACAGGTGTCCAAGGAACCTGCTGTGTAGGATTCGTCTGCAACGGATCGACATGTGAGATTCCATGCGGACAACCAGGAGCTCCAGGCACGTGCATTTGCGTGGTCAGCGGACAGGGCGGTTCAAACGTTTGTCCGTCAGCCGAACCTTGCTGCAAACAGACCGGCGACAGTCCAGCCAGATGTGGGCAAGAGCAAGGAAACTGCATTTGTGCGACTCAGTTGGACAACGATCCGATTTGTGTTGCGCTCTTCGGTACAGGTGGTGGAGCGAAACCTAATTGCTGTCCAGGGAACAGCCCGACAGGGTTTGTTTGCGAAAATCAGGCGTGCACGGCTGGATTTGCTGAAGAATGCGCTCCGCTCACCTGCGCGAATCTTGGAGCAACCTGCGGCACGTTCGATGACGGCTGCGGTGGCACCGTCGAATTGCGGCGAGTGCTGCACCCCGCGCGATTACTGCCTCGACGGCGAATGCGGTCTGATCGATGACGGCTGCGGCGGTACGATCGACTGCGGTGCCTGTTGCACCCCGACGACCTGCGAGCAGGTCGGTTGTGGCAACTACGCCAATGACTGTGTCAATGGCGACGTCTACTGTGGCGACTGCTGCACGCCAGCAACCTGCGAATCGCTCGGGATCGGCTGCGGAACGGCCAATGATGGCTGTGGTGGAACGCTCGAGTGCGGCACCTGCGCTGAAGGGCAGGAATGTGTCGACGGAGCCTGCTTCACTCCGGTGGTCGAGGAGGCTGTTGTCTGCCTCGCCCAGGGCGAAGCGTGTGATACCGACGAGCAATGCTGCAGCGCCAAGTGCGGCAGTGGTCGCCGCGCAAGCTCTGGCACAAAGAAATGCCAATAGCAGCGATCGGCTGATTGCGAAGACCCGGGTCACGATTGGCCCGGGTCTTTCGCTCACTTCGAGTGCTGACGCCTCGTGCCCTGGGCTGCTCTCAGGAGCTGCCGACGGCTCTTGTGAATTGATCAAACTGCACACGCTGAATCTCGACTTTGGCGTTCGCAGAGGTAGGAAAGAAAGCGACAATGAACACGAGAACGAAGACTCTCCTTCTTATAGTATTTGGCTTGTCTTTCGCTCTTTCGCTCGTCGCGCAGCCTATGTCGACGACAGCGCAGGACAACGGTTCACCGGTGGCGGTGACTGCAACGGCAAGCTCCGAACCGGGATTATCCGAAGAGCAGATCGTCGCTCCATCGGCGTTGGTTACTCCAACCCCTGGCGGCAATGAGATTCCAGAACAGGCAAATGACGCTTGCGCCGTTTACGGACTTTCTGGCTTCAAGGTCGAGGACGAAGATGTTGCCGATGGAACCTACGGAAACGGGACCTTCACCGTCACGCTCGACGTCATCAGCGAAACGGTCTTTGATTTCTCTGCTGCATCTCCGCCGGCGCAGGTCGTCATTGTCAAGGGCGGATCGGGCGATGGATCGAGGAACATCTACAACTACATTGGTCTTGGCGGCGTTGCTGCTGACTCGGGTCTGACAACGGCCAACGGGGCAGGCCTGAGCCATATCATCTTCTGCTACAACACTGGATCGCCGACAAACACGCCAACCAACACACCCACGTCGACCGTCACGAACACGCCGACCAATACACCCACGTCGACGGCCACGAACACCCCGACCAATACCCCGACGAACACAGCCACCGCGACCGTCACGAACACGCCAACCAATACACCCACGGCGACCGTCACAAACACGCCGTCAAACACACCGACCAGTACACCTACCTCGACCGTGACGAACACCCCGACGAACACACCGACCGCGACCGTCACGAATACGCCAACGAATACCGCAACGGCAACAGTGACGAACACCCCGACCAATACCCCAACGAACACAGCCACCGCGACCGTCACAAACACCCCGACGAACACCGCAACGGCAACGGTGACGAACACGCCAACGAACACAGCGACAGCGACCAGCACGTTTACGCCGACGCCGACGTCTACGCCCACTGAAACGCCGACGCAGACTCCGACGGGAACGTTGACTGCGACCCCGACACATTCGCCGAGTCATACGCCCTATCCCTCGCCATCCCCAACCAAACCAATCAGCGAGCTGCCAACCACCGGCACCGGAGATTCGGGCAGCGGCCTCGCTTATGTTCTCCTCGGATTCGCGTTGATGGTGACAGTGATCGGCGGCGGAATGATCATTCGAAGGGCCGATTAGGAAGCGCTTGACCGCTTGGCCAACGATCTGATTCACCGAACTGTCGTAGCCTGGCGCCACGTATAGTTGGAAGAGAAGTCTCGGAAAGCACGGCGAGGTCGTCACGACGACCTCGCTGTTGGCCGGGCCAGCGTGTTTGTCCTTTCTTAGGCGGGTCACCGGTGGCTGCAGTACCTCAATCGAAACTCGATGCAGATTCCCGGAATCACCTCAAGATACTGCGTAGCCCATACTCTTTCCCGCTATGCTGACTCACGTCGTATCGCTAAGCAGAACTGGCGGGAAGATCTGAACCACGCGAACTCGTCGGAATATGAACGCACCAAACGCCTTCTCGATCTCCTGCTGGGGTCGGTCGGGTTCGGCGTCGCGATCGCTGGCCGGCTTCGCGCTGGTCCCGCTGATCCGCTTCCGATCCCCCGGCGCACCCGCCATCTACCGCCAGACCCGGATCGGCCAGCACGGCAAACCCTTCACCCTCTACAAGTTCCGCACCATGGATGCCGACGCCGAAGCGAGGCGAGCGGACGTCCTCCCGCTGAACGAGGTCGACGGTCCGGTCTTCAAGATGGACCACGATCCCCGCGGGGTCGACCGTCTCCGCTGGCTGCGGAAATACAGTCTCGACGAACTGCCGCAGTTCTGGAACGTCGTCAAGGGGGATATGTCGATCGTCGGACCGCGTCCGCCGTTGCCGGAAGAGGTCGCGCAGTATACCGACTACCAGCGGCAGCGATTGGCCGTCAAACCGGGGCTGACCTGCACCTGGCAGGTCGAGGGTCGGTCCGAGATCCCGTTCGACGAATGGGTCGAGCTCGATCTCGAGTACATCCGCACCCGCAGCACGCTCGGCGACCTCAAGCTGATCGCGCGGACCATCCCGGCGGTGATTTCAGCGCGGGGAGCGAGGTAGGGTGCTGGTTCAGCTCATGACGTCGTCGAGGAGTTTCGTCAGCACCTTGCGGGAATCGAAGTATTCCTCGGCGATCTCGCGGGCGGCCTTGCAGTGGCGCTCATAGTCCGATTCGACCGCTTCGATCGCCGCGACCGCTTCGTCGAGGGTCGAGAACGAGAAAAGCCCCTCGCCGGTGGGGATGTGGTCGGAGAAGCCGGTTTCCTGGGTGATGACTGGACGACCGGCTGCGAGGTAGCAAGCCGATCGGCAACTGAACCATCCCGTTCGCATCGCGACGTAGATGTTCTTTGCGACGGAGATCTCTCCCCGTGAGTCGGCGATCCACCTGCGATACGAATCGGGTGTTAGCGAAACCTTGGGAGCGCTTTCGATGTGCCATCCAGCTTGCGTGAGACGGTCACGGGGAGGATCGATACCCCCAATCGCAATTTGCAGAGGGAGATCAATGCGGTTTGGCAACGATTCGATAAGCGGAAACTCCATATCCTTGCTTCCAAACTCTCTGCCATTGACGATCACCGGACCTTTGAAAGCGTTCCAGGTCATTACCGTCGACCATGGGCCATCGGATTCCGGTTTGCCGTCAAAGCGCCACGAATCGAGATCGATTGGCATCCGGGTTGTGATCCAGCTCAGACCCGTCTCGGGTATTTCGCAGTCGGGTTCAGCGATGTTTTCAGCGTAGGTGCAAAACGTATTGTGCGCGTACGCTGCTTCGCACCAGCGCTCGACGTTCTCCGACCAGGCGAATCGCTCGGTTAGGACTGCTTGGTTGTATCCGGGATCGGTGTCCAGAAAAACGGTCCGGCAGCTGGATGGCAAGTCGTCGGGACAGATGTTGGCGCCGCTCACATTGAGAAAAAGGTCGGCCGACTTGATGACTGCGGCTGCCGCAGAGGCCGACATTCCGTGTGAGAACTCGTGCAGATGGCGGTAGTGCCACTTGTCGGCAAGGTGCGGTGCATGATTTCGAAAGAACGCATCGAGAAACGCAACCGAATAGTCTGGCGATTCCGTAATTGAGTTCGCGGCCGGGTCGTATGGCCATGACCACGTGTCCTCGAAGTAGTAAGCATCATGGCCCAAGGCGGAGAACCCGAGAACGTATTGGAGATAGTCCCAGGCCACCCCGCCAACGGGGTACTGACCGACAAGGCCAGTGACGATGATGCGAAGTCGATCTCCGGACGGATTCATGAAACCTGGCTACTAGACTGAGCGTTAATCCTACTAGTGATCTTAGTAGCGACCTGTGAGAGCCGATCGTATATTCGGTTCAGACTGAATGCCGTGTCTGTTGATGCAGCGTTCATGAGACGAGCGTGCAAGTCCGAGAGGTCGGCCACTTCAGTAACCTGGTCTGCTCGACCAACCTGTTCCATAAACCCCTCGATCTTCCAGTCTCCCGACACAGCCAGAACGTGCTTTCTCATTCCGACTCCGATAACACAACCGTGCAGGGCAGAACTCAAGACAACATCCGAACGACGATACTTTTCGAGCTCTGACGCCATATGGTCGAAGCGCCCCGGTTCGATTCGGTTGTTCGTTTGGCGGAAAGGTCTTCCGGTTTGATCGGCGAATGCCTGCCCTACTTCAAGCATCCGATTGTAGGCTGCCTCTCCAGCAGTGGTGTAGTTGTCCACCATCAGCAACCCAAACGCTGGTTCGGTCGGAGCTTCAATCGTGATCAACGAGGGGCACGGACACGGGGGCGGAAGATCTGGCAGCCCTAGGAGGTTATTAGACAGAGAGTCTCGAAGGACGGTAACCTCGCTCAATGAGACAATTCTTTGCAAGAGCGAGATGTCAGGGAGTGTTGCTTCCATCTTGAGGTCGCAGAAACCGACACCCCAGATTGCGAATCGGAGGCCCTCGGTCGCGAGGAGTTCAAAGCGACGCCAGAAGGGCTCGAAATAGTCCATGAACAACCCGCCGCCGCCGATCACGACGAAATCGTCTTCAGTTGCTCCAGTCAAGACTTGGATGGTGTCGTCAATGAACGGTTCATCGCACAGCAGCTCGACCACCTGAATGGGTGCGAGCAGCTTCTGAATCCCGATTGCTGAAAGCCAGTCGCCGATGTTCGAACGGTTTGCGAAAACATGGTAGACCGTCATATCAGCATCTGGAACACTTCTGCATAAGGGCCGCCCGGCCAGCTATGCATCTCTCCGCGGTACCGGTTCAGCCCCCTGATCGAATCATCAAATTTCACGTATTTGCACTGTGACTCATGCTTGCGAATAGCCGCGATCTTGCTCTCGATGTGCTCAGAAATGTCGACGATGACATCCATCCGTTTCATGGGGGTCCACACCTCGTAGAGCCGAACGGGTGGGTCATCCCTCGAAGAAGGTCGCAGTTCGCCCATCGCCCTCTTCAGCATTCGAAACGTAGCGCGATGATCTGGATGCTGCTCTTGCGAGTGGGGGGCGTAGATCAATAGCGGCTGTACCTCCTGGAGCGTTGAAGCGAGCCTGGAAACGAAAGATTGACTACTTCTGACTCTACCGTCAGGAAGCCGCCAGAACTCAACGCTGGTAATTCCCAGGACTGCGGCGGCCGCTCGGGCCTCGTTTTCGCGAAGTCTCGCGGTTTCAGTTGGTGGCAGACCGTGTCCACCGCCTTCCCCAGATGTCAAATAGATCACACTCACCTGATCACCTTGGACGGCGTGGTTGAGAATCGCTCCGCCACATCCAATCGCGTCGTCATCAGGATGGGGACTCAGTACAAGAATTCCGCCCATGGTCAGGATTCCTGCGTTGGCATTGAACGTCCACCGGCCAACTCAGGCGGATAGACACCCCATGTTCGGACGATCGTCTGGGAGTCCGCGAATCGCCGCTTGTATGGTTCATCGCCAATACCGAAATCGAAGACGTCCGCGCCTTCTTCGATTGCTTGGAGCAAGACGTGCCGTAACAGGACTTCACCGGGTCCGCACTGAGCAAATCGCAAATCGTATGTTGGGAGATACCAGAGCGTCGTCCCATTCGAGTGGAATCCGAAATGGAAAGCAACCGGTTCCTCGTCCAGGAGCAACGCGGTGAATCTCAGACATCCGCTCTCATGGAGCCTTCTGGTCACGTCCTCGAGGAACCTACGATGCTCAGGACGATTGAATCGGCTCGGGGTGGGCGTCGCCCGCCATCGATCCTGATGCTGTTCGAACAACCTGCTGAGAAACGGCAGGATGATACTTGCATCGGATGTGTGCAGTGCGTCCAACCTCCCGAGTTTCTTCAGTTTCGCCTCATGCCTGCGCAGACTCGACTTATTGGCGGCACGGATGGCATGGTCACGATTGCCAAGGAGCTGCAACTTCGGAGCGGCCAACCAATCTTCCTCCACCGCTAGCAGTCCGAGTCTCTGGGAGGCCTGCGCGATTGCGCCGCTCGTCGGCGAGCTGTCCGGAACAAGATGAAAGCGAAATCCGAGCGTATCAGGATAACGTCTGAACACCTCAGATAACAGCAATCCGACCTCGTCTTCCGTTGCGCCAGAAGGCTGGACATCCAGGTAGTCCGAAACACCCGTTCCTGGCAAGAATCCCATCTGTCCGTCGATCACGACATCGATCGACTGATGCCGGTGAGGCCTGTCGAAACTGGCTCGGCTACCGCCAGCCAAATGACGCCACCACGGTTCTAGCCATTCAGGCCGTTGAAACAAGTCAAATCGGGAGTTGGCTTGCCCAGGTTCTGTTGAAATCTCGGTCGGTAAACTGAACATACTATTCATCGACAGGAACGCCAGCCGCAACCGCAATTAACGAGTCTCGATTTCGGTTGATGTTTTCCAAGAGGGCCTGCAGAAGTTCGGGATGCTTCCCGGACTTGCTTAGCTCGGTGATATCCTCATAGAACCATCGTTTGGAGAGAGGAATTGGCATTGGCTTCAACGGCATTGCACGGACAGCGTCGGTGTCGATCGCGTCTGGAAACTCATCGGAAACTTCAAGGAGTCCAACGATTTGCAGATCAATCATCGTGCGCAGACACTTTGCGCAAAGACCGCAGTTATACACCGGACTGTCAGTTTCGATCGTGCATACCCGCAGCTGTCTGACGAGATCCGGGAAGCTCGTCAGAAACCTTGCCTTCCCGAGTCGCTCAGTTTCCGAGCCGTCATGGATGAAACGAAGTCGACCGGTGGACCAAAGCGGATCGAGAAAGGTTGAGGATCCGAGCAGCATCTGCTGATCGTAAGCAGCGGACGAAGCAATGTTGAGAGTCCTGAGAAGAGAAGCGAGGGGAAGACCCATCGCCGCCAAGGCTGCTCCATGGTACACATTGAGCCAGTCGACAACTCGGTCGCTCAGTTCTCGCAAGTTGGTCCTCACGACGACATGGTCGAGACCATGGCGCTTGGCGACTTGCTCGGTGGCGTCGATCATCGGCTGTGCCCGGGCTTCTTCCCAGGCAAGAACGTCGAATCCGATTACAGTCAGGAGATGTGTAAACCTGCCAGCTCTCGGTGGCAGTCCGCTCAGGTTTTTGGCTAGACTGTAGGATGAATCGAGTCCCCCTGAGAAAAACAGTCCCCGACCCGCCCGCGCTGATGGGAGATCTACTCTCTCCGATCTCGTCGCTACCTCAATCCGCTGCAACTGCCGATCACAAGCAAGGAGTATGCTTTGGAGGTCCCAGCAGTTGTCGAGAAGCTTTCCGGAGACGGTTGCGTCGATTTCGAGCGCTTCTCCTAGACGCATAGCAATTGGGAGCATGGCGGCGAATAGGAAATCACCGTTCGAGGGGTCAAGATGATCTCCTATTGCCTTCGGATAGTGGACCTCAAGGGAGAATGGCGCCTCGCCCCATACCCAGTCAGCGTCAAAGGAGATGCTACTCTTGAGCATCCAGCCATTTGTCGTTTGTTCCAAAGTAGGATAATTCGCAAACATCAATTGCCTCCGTGCGCTGAAACCAAAAACGGCGCATCCACCGCGACGCTCTCAATGACCGAGCGATAGAACTGTTCGATCTTCAAAATGCAGTCGCGTTCGTCGGCATGCTGCTCGACGTACTTTCTCGCGGCTCTCCCCATTGACCTCGATCTTTCAGGATTTTCCAAAAGAATCTCGAGCTTGTTGGTCAAATCGACAATATCTCCCGGCTCTCCCAGCAAACCCGTGGCACCAGCATGAACAACCTCCGAAGCGCCGCTGCCAGAACAGGCAATTGCCGGTAGGCCACAGGCCATCGCCTCGAGATAAACCATTCCCGGTCCACCTTCATATTGTGACGGAGCGGCGAAGACATGGGATGAAGCCAAATGCTCAGCCAACTGTTCGCGAGGCAATGGTCCAAGGTAGTCGATCAGATCAGGATAACCTGAAACATCCGCCCTTTGCCTCAGCCCGCTGATCCGGTCATCTGGATCTGGACCAATCAGCCGTAAAGCAAGCTTTGGTATCTTCGCGGCCAGCACGAAGGCCGCGTCAACCAAGTCGTCGATACCTTTACTTGATGCCATTCGCCCTACGAAAATGATAGTTGGTCTGGCTGTCTTGGCAGCCGCGTTAGGGTGAAATCGCGCACAATCCACGCCGGTATGCATGACCGGGACATGTGGCTGCGACAATCCATATTCAGCCCTGCACCAGTCAATCGAGAGCTGACTCGAGGAGTAAACGGCGTCGGAGAGGCGCAGACACGTCGCTTCCATGAACGTTCCGACTCGGTAAAGCTCCGATTCAAATTCTGGCCAACCGATCGTATGCGCGAGCATCGTGAGTGGACCGTGGAGTTGGATAACCGTCGGGATGGTCGACCATGGTTGCCTGTTCAGGAGAAACGCATAGCTCTCCGCACCGTATTCCGGAAACTCCACGAGATCGAGTTGTGCTTGGTCATTCAGCAACTCCAGTTCCCTCGCAACCGCTAGGCTGTTCGATTGCCAGCGTACGATTTCCGTGGGATTGGCAAATCCGCCGGAGGTCGCTGGCAGCTGAATTAGCTCGATACCGTCGACCTCTTTCTTGACTCGCGAATCCCCGTTGCCCGACGTGATCACTGTGATTTGGTGCCCGAGCGTCGAAAGACCGCGAGCCTTCGCCAAGGTTTGACTCGCAATCCCTCCGGAACCGAATGGCGGATAGGATTGTGAGACAAGAGCTACCTTCATTTGCGAATCTACTTCACGAACGAATTCTGGCCAGTGACATCTCTATCTCTCGAAGATAGCTACTGATTCTAACTGTTACCGTCTCCATCCATTCTCCCGAGGAATAGTTGAGGATTTCCAAATCGAGCGCTGGGAGCACCCACAAGATTTTCCCAACGGCAGCAGCTTTTGACACCTTACCTGGATCGAGGAACGTCGAATCCAAATCCAACCCGGAGCAATAGGACGCGGCGTCAGGTTCATGATAGGATCCGTCAAAGGACAAACAGGATTCACCAAGGTCGTTGCCAGGAATCCCGATGCCCAAATACTCCCAATCGAAAGCGGAAACTGAGAGTTGATCGCCGAGTCGGGTCATTCGAATGTTCTTAGCAACAAGATCACCATGGACGATGGAAGGTTTCTGCCTGGCGACAATTTCCTGCACTAGATTCCAGGAACGCATCACTTGAGCAATAATCACTTGGCACCTGACTAGGCATTCCTTCGATTGGGTGTCCCATGTCGGTAAATAGAGTAGCCGGTTCAAACTCGAATTGGCAGATTCGAGATGGAGAGCGCTTAACTTGAGGTCACGTTTCGAACCCCATAATATGACAGAGGCTGGCGGTTCAAGCCGGTGAAGACCGGATAGCCATTCGGCTACTTTCGAACGATGCTCGCCTTCACCGGGGTCGTAGTCCGAATTGCCAGCGAACTCAACGAATAACCACCGATTTTCAACTTGTTGGTCAGCGACATCACCATAATAGGCGGCTCTTGGACCAGGGAGGGAGGGTAGGATCTCTTGATATGCGATTCTCTCCCTACGTGCAACGTCCTCGGTGCATCGTTTCGCCACTACATTGGATCCATCCGGACCGATGCCATCAAGCTGCATGACAGCCTTCGTCTTACCCTTCGGTTTTTGCAGCCAGCGGAACGACTGAGGTGACCGGGCAGAAGGATAAAGTCGATTCCAGCTAGAGAGTGCACTCTGAACTGTCGCCTCCTCGAGCGAAACAGAATGAACGTTGGGTGAGTGAGATTCTTGGTCCAAGATTGCCCTTTTCTGTTTGATCATCGTCCAGCACGCAGCGCCGCGACAGACTCCTCAATTACTGAGGAATAGAATCTCATATCGTCGAACTCCTCGGATTCGGTTGTGAGAGACCATAGTCTCCAATCGACCGCTCGAGCTGCACGAATCATGTTGCCATAAGAGGAAAGAAGCGCGAGATCCGCTGGGTCGACAATGATTCCCAACTCAGCCAAACACCTTCGATATGTACTCAAGTCAGGGCTTGCTGCAAACTGGCGATAGTCACTCTGTGCAAGATCCAGGGAAATGGGACCGTATGCGGCCTCTCCCCAATCAAGGAACCCAATCTCCAACTGCCCATTTTCATGCAGTATCCGCAAATTCTTCGGCACCAAGTCGCAATGTGCAAAGCCAAGCGGCTGAAAACTGATCGAATTAGGCAGGTCTAGTCTGACTCTAAGCATACCTTCGATATACCCTTCAAGCTGGCGGATGATCCCGACCTTTTCGTCGTTGAGGTTGTTCAACTCACGAAGCCTTCGGAGTTTCGACCGCAACTGCGCAGCCAGCTCAAAGTGAATTGCAGTATCAGAGAACTTGACACATTCGCGATAGTGTTCGGGTGGCGTTGAGAAGTGAATCGACGATAGTCTCGTCGCGAGTAGTTGCCGCTGTTCCTTTGAAGAAGAGTCGTACTTCTCGTCCCCGAGATCCTCATAGAAAAGCCAAGTGTAAGCAGACTCCGTGGGTTGAACGTCGAACAACTTAGGTGTTCTCACCGGACAGACGCTCAGCACCTTTTGCGCCAGAAGCGTTTCACGAGCTGCTGATGAAGAAGGACGGAGTTTTGCGATGATCGACGCTGTACACGTCGAGTCCAGGTTGAGGCGAAGAGCTTGAGTTTTTCGAGTTGTCGCGACAACCGATGACGTTGTAGGAGTGCCGAATCGATTAGGCGATCGCTGCCAAGCCTCAATTGCCAATTGTCCCAGTGCTGCGGTGTTGGACCATGGTCGGTTGTAATCAGGCCTTTTCATGGCGATGTGTCAGTCTTGTCCGGTCATTCGCCGGATGCGACTGCAGAGAGTGGGCTCTCACTTGTCCTAGACCCGTCATTCCTTCGCATTTCCACTTTGCCATTTTCCAGACTGAGCAGCCAGTCGCAATCCTGAATAGTGTTCAGACGGTGCGCGATGATTATTGATGTGCGTCCTCGCATGAGTCGGTGAAGTCCGTCAAGTATCTCATTCTCTGTTTTTCCATCGATTGAGCTTGTCGGTTCATCGAGTATGAGAATCGGCGCATCCCTCAGAAAAGCACGAGCCAATGCGATCCGCTGTCTTTCACCTCCGGACATCCTCATGCCCCGCTCGCCAACGAGCGTCAGGTATTTCTCAGGTAACTGGTCGATGAAGCCACCAGCATTGGCGGCCTCGGCCGCGGCAACTACTTCTTCCATGGTCGCGTCAGACTTGCCGTAGGCTATGTTTTCAAATATCGATGTAGGAAAGAGGACTGGATCTTGCAGAACAACCGAGAACTGGCTCCGAAGGTCAGCGAGTTTCAGCGCTCTAAGATCCTGCCCGTCGAGGAGGATGGATCCACTATCGGGATCATAGAAACGCTCGATGAGATTGATCAAGGTTGTCTTGCCTGCGCCAGTCTGCCCGGTTACCCCGACCTTTGCACCCGCGGGAATTTCAAATGTCGCATCGCGGATTACTGCGTTGTCCTCTTCGTATCCGAATGTGACATTTTCGAATCTGATGTTTCCAACGCACCGTTGGAGCGGGACAGCGTCTGGACGCTCGAAAACATCCGGTGCTTCGTCCATGAGCGAAAACACTCGCTCAGCGCTGGCAAAATGGGACTGCATGCTCACAGTCTTGCCGCTTAGGGTTCTGATCGGAGCATAGAGCTGCGACAAGTATCCCATCACAAGAAGCAGTTCGCCCGTTGTCAGAGACCCTCGTCTCACATGGCTAACTCCCACGACTAAGACAGCCGCCGTGCCGGATGCCGTTACCAAAGTAATCAGCATGCTGAAGAACCCTTGCGTCAACGCCAAACGAAGTCGCGCAAACATACTCTGTTGCGCTTGGTTAACGTAGCGGGTGGATTCTCTGTCCTCTTGACCGAACGCTTTGACTACTCGGAGCGATGTGAGCACCTCTTGAACAACAGACAGCGTCGAGCTTTCGAGCCTCTTTACATGTCTAGCCGGCTCGCGAATTCGATCTCGGTTGAAATGAAGCACAGCGAATAGTATTGGACTCACGGCAATCGCAATCATAGCCAGCTGCCAGTCGAGTTTCCACATGATGTAGAGCATTGAAACCAGGGTGATGACATCTGTGATAATGGGTATAAGGCCATCGAGAACGATGTACTGAATGGCGGGAGCATCAGACTGTATTCGATAGATCGAATCAGATGAACCGCGGGAATCATGAAATTTGAACGAGAGTCTTTGGACATGATGAAATAGATCAGATCGAAACGAGAGTAGGAGACGTTCCCCCGTGTAGGTACGCCACACATTCACGGTGGTGGATTGAACTTGCCCTAGGACCCTCACTGTGACCAAAAGCAGTGCAGCGAGGCCGACGACCGCAGCCTCCGAAGATGTAGCGACGGAAGGAAGAAATTCCGCGAGTCCGGGTGGCAAAGCCTCGGTTGGGGAGCTGTCCAGGCTGTCTATGGCTATCTTGAGTGGAACCGGAGATAGCAGAGCCAAGGGCGTCGCAAGTAGATAAAGAAGGAACAGGGCAATAATGTGACGCCAATATGGCTTCACCTGCCTAACGAGTCTCCTCAGAAGTTCCCGGTCAGAATACATTTTCGGGGGCCTCTATTCGACTCCTCATCGCGCGAATAGCTTTACTGGAGTGAGTGCCGGCTAGAAAGACTGCGGACAAACTGACAAGCGCAAGTAGCAATCCAGGGAGGGTTTGATCTGACAGGACCAACATACATCCACTAATGAACAGGCAGGCTGCGATTATCGGCATCCTAAATACCGGCTTTGGCCAAACGCGAAACCGTGCCATCTGCCTCCCGCTACCATGCTCCTCGACTGCGTGGAGCATTCGGGCCGAACCAAGCAACCCGCCACGGACCTCGAGATCCCAGCGATCGAAGTCTCCCCCGCGCTTCACGACAACTCCGGCATCCTGCAGCCGCTGCTCGATTCCTCCGACCCAGTCTTCGGTCGATCGCCAGGTTTCGCTCCAGATGCTGACGGTCCGTGGAACCGGGAGGGAAAAGGAACCCATCCCACGGGCTCTCCAGGGAGTCAAACCGTGAGCCAACCGGCCGCGCAACCGCGCAATCGGTTGCGCGAAATGGAGACCAGCCGTCATCGATCGCAGTTTGAACTCCTCGGAACGGGAGGATGCCTCCGGAAACCGGGCGTCCTCGGCGCTTTTCCATGCCTGCAAAGCCGGGATCCCGATCGCAAGCCCGAGCAGCGGGATTGCGATCACGAACGGCTCCCAGAACAGCGCCAGCACTGAAGTTGCAACCAGGGCAGCCACCACCAGCCACCATTCCGGCATCAGTGGAAGCGACTGCACAACCGTGGCCGGCTGCCGATAGAGCGACTGGAACGGCGCCACTCCCCAGGTCCCCTGATAGATGCGACCTGGATGCCGCGAAAGCACCTTCGTCCACCCGTTGCCATACAGCTGGCCGTTCCAGGCTACGTGACCCATGGCGTTGTATCGGTTTGGCCACTTGGCTTCCAGCAGAGATTCTGCCTTGCCATAGCCGAATTGCTGTTTCAAGTAGGTGCGGACTGAGTTCCTCCGGTGATGCCAGACCATTGCTGCCGGGTTGAACCCGATCGTCCACCCCCGGTCCTGGATCCGCCAGCAAAGATCGACATCATCTCCAGCAGCTCGAAATCTGGGATCGAATCCGCCAATCTCCTGGAGCCGATCTCGTCGGAATGCCATGTTGCATCCAGGAACATGCTCCGCGATCTCATCAGTCAGGAGCACCTGCACAGGACCGCCAGGAGCGTTCGCGACACAGGTTGCGATCGGGCCATCTCCAGCCGGCGCGATGTTCGGACCTCCGACTCCGGTATGATCGGTAGTCAGGAAACTCCAGGCCACGAAGGTCAGCCAATCCGGATCTGGCCTGGCGTCGTCGTCTGTATACGCGACGATCGATCCGGTCGCCGCCTCCATCCCGGTGTTTCTGGCTGCGCTAAGACCCTGATTCTCGGTTCGGATCAGGATGACATCGTACATGGAGGCGATGGCCGACGTATCGTCGGATGAGCCGTCGTCCACCACGATCACCTCGAAATCGGGATAGTCGAGTTCCGCGAGACCATCGAGACAGTCGGAGATCGTTCTCGCGCCGTTGTAGCTGCAGACGACCACTGAAATCCTGGGCCACACCGTTGATTCGGGGAATGGAGCTCGCCTGAACGCCTCAGTCACGGCAAGGAGAGCCGGTTTGGGTTCCCGGGACCGAGTTGTCAACCCGAAGTCCCAATCCGCTATCTCCGATCCTCCGCGATACCACTCATCCGTCCAGGCGAAGACGAAGAGACCGGAGCAGCCCTTTGCCATGATCGATCGAACTTGCCAATCGAGTGTCGCGGCCTGCTGGTCTAGCCCGTTTCTCTGGCTATCGAGGCCCACTTCTGCCAGAACAAGCGGGCGATCCCCAGCCAGATTCTGGAGACGCGCGAGGTAGGCCTCGAGCTTCTCACGGTCTTCGAGATAAACATTGAAGGCCAGGAAATCAAGAAATGGCAAGTCGAGAAATTCGGTGGACGGATAGTTCACATACGTCACCAGCGCGTCCGGATCGGCATCACGGACGACGTTACACAACTGTTCCAGCCAGGATTCAATCCGTTCGGCGCCGTACCAGCGAACTATGGACGAGGGGATCTCATTTCCGACCGCGTAGCAGAGGACTGCCGGGTGCCCGGCGCATTGGCGAACACCAGATTCGACCCGTTCTAGAATCTCTCGCCGCCGTTTTCGGTCGTCGAGAAACGTAATGTGTTGTTCCCATGGCAAGCCGACCATCACTCGAAGGCCTTGATCGAGCGCGACATCGAGTAACCACCTCGGCGGAACGGTATAGAGCCGGACGGCGTTGATCCCATGATCGGCCATTTTCCGGAAATCGGAGGTCACCTGTTCGCGGTCGTACTCGCAGCCATCCTTATCAATCGCGAATGTGCCGTAGGTAACGCCTTTGATCCAGAACTTCTCCCCGCCGCACCAGAGAAACTTTCCGCCAGTCCGCACGCGGTGATGGATTGCCGCGTCGTCTCCTATCGGATACGAAGCAGCCGAAACCGTCTCTTTGCCTATGCCGCCAGCCGCCTCTGGTTTGCCGGTCAGGACGCTCATGTGCCGACCAGCGAAAGTCCCTGAGGATTCGAGAAGGCATTGTCAGTAGCCTGAACCGTTAGTGACGTTTCAGAATGCCACTTCCATGCGCCAGAAACGATCTGCTCGATTTCTGGAAACTGTGGCTCCCATCCGAGCACCGTTCTCGCGAGGGATGGATCAGCAACCAACGCAGCGGCGTCCCCAGGTCGCCTCGGTTCATTGGCAACGGTGACCGTCCGATCGCTTACGCCTTCCACCACTGCGACAAGTTCGCGCACCGAATGTCCCCTACCGGTCCCCAGATTGAGCGCGATGCATTCGCCGCCGCCGAGCAGGTAATCGACCGCCCGGACATGTGCGTCAGCCAGGTCAGACACATGGACATAGTCACGAATACAGGTGCCGTCCTCTGTGTCGTAGTCTGTGCCAAACACTGAGATCTGCAGACGCTGTCCGAGCGCGGCTTCGATAATAGATGGAATAAGGTGGGTCTCTGGAGAATGGGTTTCGCCAAGATCGCCATCGGGATCAGCGCCAGCCGCGTTGAAATACCGAAGAGCGCAGCAACGGAAACCGTAGGCATTGCTATACGCACGCAACGCCTTTTCGACGAAATACTTGCTTTCTCCGTAGGGCGACAGCGGATGCTGGGGGTGGTCCTCTGAAATGGGAAGAGCGGTCGGATGCCCGTACGTCGCGCAACTCGAAGAAAACACAATTTCCCGAATTCCGACGTCCATCATCGCGTCGAACAAATTTAACGAATTGGTGAAATTGTTCCGGTAGTAGTGGCGGGGAGCAATGACCGAGTCACCGACGTAGGCGCTGGCTGCGAAATGGATGACAGCCTCGATCTGGTGGTTCTGGAGGGCCCGCCTGACGAGATTGATGTCGGCGAGATCGCCTCGTACGAATGGACCCCATTTGACCGCCCACTCGTGCCCGGTGCTGAGATTATCTAGAACAACAGGTTCATGACCAGCCTTGTGCAGCTGCTTGCATGTGTGGCTGCCAATATAACCAGCTCCACCGGTCACCAGGATTCGACTCATCTCTTTTGACTTCCTTCCCGCTGTCCGCTAATTCAATTGGCGCTACCGACAGAAACAACACTTAGCGGGGCAGGTTCGGAGACGGATTTCGGGCGTGAGCTCAGGTTGAGCGCGTTCTCGAATGACGGGATTGTTTTCATGAGACCCACGTCGAGTGACACCATGGGCTCCCAATCGAGGATCATCTTCGCTCGAGAAATATCCGGGCGTCTGCGCACTGGATCGTCATCTGGCAACGGTCGAAACTCGAGCCGAGAACTGCTTCTCGTGGCGCATAGGATCTTCTCGGCCAGTTCCAGCATAGTGAATTCGTTCGGATTTCCGATATTCACCGGTTCGACAAAATCGGAGGCCATCAGGCGCACGATTCCTTCAATCAGGTCATCGACGTACTGGAAGCTTCGGGTCTGGAGACCATCGCCGTAGATCGTCAACGGATGTCCTCTGAGGGCCTGTACGATGAAATTGCTGACCACACGACCATCGTCGGGATCCATCAACGGACCGTATGTGTTGAAGATCCGGACGATCCTCGTCTCCACACCTAGATCATGGTGATAGGCCATCATTAGCGCTTCGCCATATCGCTTGGCTTCGTCGTACATCGAACGAGGTCCGATCGAGCTCACATGTCCGCGGTAATCCTCTCGTTGAGGGTGGGAGAGGGGATCCCCGTACACTTCCGACGTACTGGCGAAAAGCATGCGGGCGCCGGTTCTGGAGGCGAGATCGAGCAGGTTGCGTGTCGCTTCTGCGTTCACCCTCAGCGTTGGAATCGCGTGCCGCTGATAGGCCGGTGGACTGGCAGGACTCGCAAGGTGATAGATAAAGTCGATTCGGGGTAGATCTGGTATTCCTGCAAGGAGATCCCACTCGATCAGCCGAAACCCAGGATGATTCTGGATCGAGGAGACGTTGGCTCTTGAGCCCGTGACACAATTGTCAATTGCGATCACGTCATGCCCGACGTCTAGCAGACGCCGACACAAATGCGAACCGACGAACCCGCACCCACCGGTGACAACCGCTTGCATGTTTTCCCCAATCCCCAACTGACTCAGCCCCAACGAATCTACCTCGGGAGAACTTCCGCACAAGACTCCCCGGAACTCGCTGCTGCCACCCGGCATCGCGACGTAATTGACAGAATGCTAGCATAAATGTCGGTGAGGTTCTTGTAAGCAAATTCGAGATGAATCTGTACGTACGCGGCCAACGCTCCCGGGATCGAGCGTGCAGGATCGGAGCACAATGCAATCGGGTTGTTCAAGACCTGGGCACCAGCCGGTATGTCTACGGCGAACCAGAAGATTGCTGCGCCTGATAGAAGTGCCCTGGGAAACGTGGGGATCATTTCAGAAGTTGATCGAGGAATGGATCAACTAGTCCGTATGGCTACGCAGCCTTGGCGTTCAAGCAGGAGTGGTTGCTGAAATCGTCGGTTCGATTCATCTGGACGCAAGATCTAGCAAATCCTACGGTATACGAGCAAGTCATTCTCATCCTCGCTCCAGGACTGAGGATTTCAGGGTGCCGGAAGTTAGTATCCGCGATCGAGATCGACCTGGGTTCGCATCGGTTCGCCAGCAATAAAGCTGCGGAGGTTGTCGCTGAAGATTTCGAGCGCTCGTTCCCAGTAGCGCGGGGTCATCCCGGCGGAATGGGAGGTCAGCAGGACGTTTGGCATCTCCCAGAGCGGTGAGTCGACCGGGAGTGGTTCCGGATCGGTGACGTCGAGACCCGCGCCAGCGAGATGTCCGCTCTCCAGCGCCGTAATGAGCGCGTTCGTGTCGATCGCCGTTCCTCGGCCGATGTTGTAGATGTACGACCCTGGTTTCATCCTCGCTATTCGTGCTGCGTCGAAAAGCTGCTTCGTTTCGCCGGTTTCCGGTAGGCAAAGCGCAACCTGATTGGCCAGAGGAAGGAGGTCATCCAGACGGTCGAGCCCGTGAACCTCGATCCCGGGAGATGGTTCCGACCGCGCCGTGCGCGAGACGGCCACAACTCGCATGCCCAGCCCGACCGCTCGTTCAGCAAGTGCTCGGCCGATCTGACCATATCCGACGATCAGCAAGGTCGAACCATACAGTTCGCCACCCGCTTGCGGTCCCTTTTGCGGCGTCCACTCTTTCCGATCTTGCGCCCGGATGAGCAGGGGCAACTCGCGGGTGAAAGCGAGCATCATCGCCAGGACATGCTCGGCAATGTTGATCGCATGGACACCGCTGTTATTCGTCAGGACAATGCCGCGTTCCTTCAACGCCGCCATCGGGACCCGTTCCACACCAGCTCCGATCCATTGAACCCAGGTCAGATTGGGTGCTTTGGCAATCGCGTCCGCCGTCAATCCGCCCCACGAATAGAGCACTCGCGCTCTGGCGAGCTGATCGTCTGCCGTCGCTTCATCATGTTCGATGAATTGCACCTGCGGAAATCGTTCCCGCAGTGCGGCGAGAAAAAAGTCAGGCGTGTCGAACCGGAGCAACACCGGGGAATAGTGCGGAGGTCTGATCACTGTAAGCTCAGCCGCCAATCTGCGACATACCGCGACCGATCTCGCGGTCACCTTCGGCAATGCCATGACCCCACGGTTTGCGCCAGATACCGGCCAGGAGTTTCTGCCGAATCTCTTCATCAGTCGCACCCGCTCGCATCATGTCGCGGAAGTCGACCTCGTCCATCCGCAAGAGGCAGAGCCGGAGTTTGCCATCGGCGGTCAACCGCACCCGGTTACAGAACGCGCAAAAGGGTTCGGATATAGGGGAGATAAAGCCAATGGTTCCTCTCGCGCCCGGAATGCGCCAGAGACGCGCCGGATCGGATGGATCGGATGGGAGAGTCTCGAGGGGACCATACTGGGCTTCCAGGCGCATTTTGGTCTCCTCGGTGGTCACGAGTCCCTCGTCGTAGACCAATCCAACACCTTCCATCGGCATGATCTCAAGAAACCGGACCTCCCAGTCCTTCTCGAGGGTCAGAGCAGCCATTTCGCCGACCTCGAGTTCGTTGTGACCCTTGACCACGACTGCGTTCAACTTGATCGGAGCCAACCCAACACGTTCGGCTTCCTCCAGACCGGCCAGCACCAGATCGAGCCGGCCACCGCGGGTGATCAACTTGAACTTGTCGGGATTGAGCGTATCGATGCTGACATTGATCCGGTCGAGACCAGCAGCGTGCAAATCCGCAGCCATCCGGGGCAGCAGGAGACCGTTGGTCGTCATCGAGATCTCATCGACGCCCTCGAACTCCTTCATCTGGCGAACGATTTCGACCAGGTGCGGGCGGATCGTCGGCTCACCACCTGTCAGCCTGAACTTGCGGAACCCCATCTCCGCGCAGAGACCGATCGTTCTAAGGAGTTCCTCGTCGGTCAGAATCTCGTCCCGGGGTTGAAAGGTCATACCCGTCGCCGGCATACAATAAACGCAGCGGAAGTTGCAGCGATCAGTCAGCGAGATTCGCAGGTAGGTCATCGCCCGCCCGTAGGCGTCGACAGCCTGGGGTGTGTCTGTGCTGGTCCGGATGGTCGACTCTGGTCTGATCATGGTCTGCATGAGTGCCGTGCCTTACGTTGTTGCGATACAAGAGACTAGTTCAACGTTTAGTATCCAATAGTTGACTAGCCTGCGCCACTGGTGTTTCGCATCCATGGTACACATGCTCTTCAGCAGAAAGCGAAACTGACCAATCGGTGGGAGAAGAGGAAGCAGTATGGATTCAGACGAAATGACCGGTGTGCTCAGCGGTGATGCTATTGGGTTGCTCTGCCAGCAAACGCCAGGCCTCGTCGAGGATTTTGCCGATCTCGATCTCCAACTCCAGCAGAATGGGTTCGATTTCCGCCTGGCCGAAGTCCATCGCTTTCTCGGAGGTGGCACGATCGCGATCGATAACAGTGGGCGAGTGCTCCCTGACATCGAAGCCATCGAACCGGATGCGAGCGGTTTCTGGCATCTCGAATCAGGTGCGTACCACATTGTCTATGAGGAAACGGTCAATCTGCCGAAACACTTGATGGCGTTCGGTCGTCCTCGTTCGAGTCTGACCCGCAGCGGCGCTGCCATTCATACTGCGGTCTGGGACGCTGGCTATTCTGGTCGCTCGACATCGCTGATGACGGTCGCGAATCCGGCCGGGTTCTCAGTGCAGCGTGGAGCAAGAGTGATGCAGTTGGTATTCATGACGTTGTCTGCTGAGGTGGAATCCGGCTACGACGGGATCTACCAGGGAGAAAACACGCGGACGTGACCGCCGGCGGAACGCTAGTACTCCTGCCGCCGTGCGTAAACCGGTCGGGCCGGTGCTTCGCCGGGAACAGGAGCCTGGGAGCGGGCTGTAGTCACCGACTTGCTTTGGTCGCAATCGTCGATCGGGCAGAAGTAGATCAGTGTGTACTCTTCTTCAGACTGCCGCTCGAACCGGGCCGGCCGCCCCTGAATTCCGCGCAAACGCATGGTGACATCGTGGTCAGGGCATACCGGAACGAGAGGTCGGTCTTCAGCTCGCCGCAGCGCCCAGTTGACATACTTCATGACCATAGCGGATGAGTCTCCTCTGGCAACAACCCGGATGCTCACGGAAGTATACGACCAGTCAGCAGCTTGGTTGGTAGTTGGCGGATTCAATCTCTTGCAGGGTTGGGCTAGAGTTTGGGACGCGAGTAGGTCGCCTCAGCAGAAAAGGAAAACTGATGCATACAGTCAAGATTCAAGGTGAAGAGTCGACAGAGACAACGAATGGCCGAAGATTGGTCCTGGCAATTGAAGATGCCGGCGTCGATATCCTGCATCGCTGTGGCGGGAACGCCCGCTGCACGACCTGTCGGGTCGACATCGTGTCCGGGGACGCGGGCCCGATGACCGAGGCCGAAGAAGAGCGGCTGAGTCGTGTTGAAGATCGCACACCGACGCTTCGACTTTCCTGCCAGGTTCAGGTCAACGACGATCTTGAGGTTGCGGTTCTGCGCCGATTGCAGGATTTTCCGGAAATGTCCGATCCGGGACCTCGACCGATCGAATGGCCCGAGGACGGACCGCTCGCTCCAGAGTAGGTTTCCGGGTTTGGTTTCGACTCGGAGGCGGTGCTAGACTCTCTCTGGTCGTGCTAGACGGGGAGCTAGCGGTGCCCTGAACCCGCAACCCGCTTAGCGGGGTTGAATTCCCCCCCAAGGCCCACTTCTGTGGGACTGCTACGACACCGAAGCGTTGAAGACCGAGTCTCGCGCGGCGGGACGCCGTGAACCAGGTCAGGACCGGAAGGTAGCAGCCTTAAGCGGAAAGTCTCGGGTGACGTGAGGTTGCTTCGTCTGAGCTTGCGGATCGTGGGTAAGCCGGAGAGGTGCTGGTCGACGGGGGGTGCACGGCCAATCTACCGCACAAAAAACGCCCGGCATGTTGCCCGGGCGTTTCTCTTTTCGTTTGACGACCAGGAATCAGCGTGGTTTGCGCCGGACCGGCCGTGGGGCGCCAACGGTTGGCACAGTAGCTGACCCGCCCGGCTTCCCGCGACCCTGTTTGGTCATTGGTCGGGAGAGCTCGCGCCGCTGCAGTTGCTGCTCATAGGCCAACCGAAGATCATCGTAATGCCGCTTGTAGTCATACAGGATGTACCCAAGCCACGCGATCAATCCAACCCATGCCAACCACATCCAGAGTCGCATACCGAGGCTGAACGGATCGATCTGGAGCCACCGTATCAGGAAGAGCAGGAGGCCTATCGTGAACAACACCAGACCCATACCCGCCCAGCGCTTGGCCATGCGGTGGAGGACTGGATCATGGAACCAACGCTTCGCCCAGCCGTTGTAGACGACCAGACTCGCCAGGAACCCGATCGAAAACACAATCAGGAAGATCACCGAAAACGGCCCGAACACTTCGTTCGGACCAGGCACCGTGGTCAGATAGTCCCAGGAAAACGGATTGTCCATTCGCAACGTCTACCCACTCTGCAACGCCAAACCGCCAACAGCGGCGATAACCTCGCAGAACACAAACCGAATCTCGAGCTCTCGAAGTCTAGACGGTCTCGGTGACGAGCGCTCGTTTGACTTCTTCGATCGCCTGGGTCACCGCGATATCGCGTGGGCAGGCGTCGGTGCAGTTGAAGATCGTCCGGCAGCGCCAAACTCCTGAACGCTGATTGAGGATCTTGAGTCGCTCGGCGCCACCCTGATCACGGGAATCGAAGATGAAGCGATGCGCATTGACGATCGCCGCAGGTCCGACGAACTCGTCGTTTGTCCAGGTAATCGGACAGGCGGTCGTGCATGAGGCGCACAAAATGCATTTGGTTGTGTCGTCGAAGCGCTCGCGGTCAGCCTGGGACTGGAGCCGTTCCTGTCCCGGACCCGCATCCGCCGCGATGAGATATGGTTTGACGCTCTTGTAGGCTTCAAAAAACCCATCCATATCGATCACGAGATCCTTGATGACGTCAAACCCCATCAGCGGTTCGATCGTTACCTTGCTGCCGAGCTCGTTCATCAGAACTTTGCATGCGAGGCGATTGCGACCGTTGATGCGCATAGCGTCCGAACCGCAAATGCCGTGGGCGCAAGAGCGACGGTAGGTGAGGGAGCCATCTTCGAACCACTTGATCTTGTTCAACGCATCGAGAACGCGATCGGTCGGTTCGACGTCGACCTGGTACTCCTTGTAGAGCGGTTTGACATCATTTTCAGGGTTGTAGCGTTTGATTCGGAGTGTGACCTCCACAGCCTGACCTTTCTCTGAAGCAAGCGTCCGATGCTAGTACTTGCGTTCCTTTGGTTCGAACGTGGTGATCGTGACTGGCTTCTTGGTCAATTCTGTTCCACCGGAGGTGCGGCTGATCAGAATGTGAGCGAGCCAGTTGGCGTCATCACGTTTTTCATAATCGGATCGATAGTGAGCTCCACGACTCTCCGTTCGGGCCAAAGCGCCGTCAATGATCGCTTCGGCGCAATCGAGCATGTAGCCGAGTTCGAGGGTTTCCATGAGGTCGGTGTTGAACACTTTGCCCTTGTCCATCACTGCGACATACTGCGATGACCGTTTGAGAGATCGAATCTCTTCCTGGGCCTCAAGCAGACCCTGCTCTTCGCGAACAACCGAAACCTTGTCCATCATGACTTCCTGCATCCGAGAACGAATCTCGGCTGCATTCTCGCCTTTCGCGCGGCTCATGATTTCATCGACTTCCGCGCGGGCCATCAGTTCTGGTTCGGCCGGTAGATTGGCGAACGGTGCCTCCTGAATATGCTTGAGCATGTGTCGACCAGCGCGCCGACCGAACACGATGAGATCGACGAGCGAGTTCGTGCCAAGACGGTTGGCGCCATGAACGGAAACGCAGGCCGCTTCACCAGCCGAATAGAACCCCGGAATAACGGTCGATTGCGCGTCCCTGATGACCTGGGCATCGGTGTTGGTCGGCAGACCGCCCATCGCGTAGTGCGCGGTTGGCTGCACCGGCACGCCTTCGGTTTTCGGTTCGACGTTGAGATAGGTGCGGGCGAAATCGGTCACGTCTGGCAATTTGGCATCGATTACCTCGGGTGGAAGATGAGTCAAGTCGAGAAGAACATAATCTTTCCCATCGATTCCACGACCTTCCTTGATCTCCTGGTAGATGTACCGCGAGATCATGTCGCGCGGAGCCAAGTCCTTGAGCGTAGGTGCGTATCGACCCGCGAAGGCTTCCCCGTCGCTGTTGCGCAGGATTCCGCCTTCACCGCGCGCCGCTTCCGAAAGGAGAATGCCGAGTTTGTAGAGACCGGTTGGATGGAACTGGTAGAACTCCATGTCCATCAGCGGAACGCCACGTCGGAATGGAATCGCACAACCGTCACCCGTTCCGGCCATCGCGTTCGACGTGATCTTGAAGACTCGACCGAACCCGCCGGTTGCGATCAGCACGGCTTTGGCGTGCAAAGTGTGCATTTCGCCGGTCTGCAGGTCCCAGGTGACACAGCCGCAACAGGTGCCGTCATCAGCAAACAGCACATCCAGCAGGAAATGCTCGTCGAAGAACTGGACGTTGTGTTTGATTCCCTGCTGGTACAGGGTCTGGATGATCATGTGTCCGGTGCGGTCGGCTGCAAAACACGCGCGCTTCACGGGACCTTCGCCGTAGTTGCGCGTGTGGCCACCGAAGCGACGTTGATCGATGAGCCCGGTCGGGGTGCGATTGAAAGGAAGACCCATGTGCTCGAGTTCGATCACTGAGTCGATCGCTTCCCGAGCAAGGATTTCGGCCGCATCCTGATCGACCACATAGTCGCCACCTTTGACGGTGTCGAACATGTGCCATTCCCAATGGTCTTCTTCGACGTTGCCAAGCGCGGCCCCAATGCCGCCTTGTGCTGCTCCGGTATGTGACCGGGGTGGATAGAGCTTGCTCACAACGGCTACGTTGGCTTTGCCAGCCATCTGGATAGCCGCCATGAGGCCAGCGCCGCCCGCTCCGACAATAATCGCGTCGAACCGGTGGTAGGCCATCATGTGTCCTTTCTCTTCGCCCTGAGAACCAAGCAGCCCGGACGAATCTACTCCATATCGCAACGCTAAAGGCCGAGACAGTCTATGTCAAGGAAGAATGTACCCGACAGCGGTCAAGCTGGCGTAGTCGGCTATACTCGGCGGCACCACGGCGACAACAGTGGATTGGCGGGGAAACGTGTTAGGCAGAACCAGGATGGCGCAACAGACCGGATCGGTCCCCGTCATACCCGGAGATCAGGGCTTCGCGCTTTATCGAGCAGCGGAGAAGTTTCTGGATGAGGTGGTTGATCTGACCATCGCAATATCAGAGATCCCCGCTCCAACCGACCACGAGATGACCCGTGCTCGCTTCGTCGAGAAACAGATGGTGAGACTCGGGTTCTCTGACATCCTGGTCGATACCATGGGCAACGTCACTGGTCGAATCCGAGGCAGAGAATCTGGATCGCCCGTTGTCATTGCTGCGCACACGGACACCGTGTTCGATTTCACAACCAATCTGACGGTCGACCGCTCGAAGAACCGAATCGCTGGCCCAGGAGTGGGCGACAACAGCCTCGGTGTGGCCGCTGCGCTTTACCTGGGCCGGGTGTTTGAATCAGCCGGAGTGCATCCCGCGGTTGATCTCCTCGTAACCGGGAACGTTGGCGAGGAGGGGTTGGGGAATCTGCGCGGGATCAGAGCTGTGCTCGACGCAACACCGGACGCTGGAGCAGTGATCGCCGTCGAAGGCCATAATCTGGGCCGCGTGACCAACGTTGCCGTTGGAAGCAAACGGTACCGGGTCACAGTAAGCGGACCAGGAGGCCACAGTTGGGGTGATTCCGGCCGACCAAGTGCAATTCAGATTGCAGCCGACATCATCAATCGGCTCACCGGTATCCGGCTCCCTGACACTCCCAAAACAACGCTCAATGTCGGTACGATATCCGGTGGGACTTCGGTCAACACGATCGCCCCGTCATGCGAGTTTCTCCTTGATCTGCGTTCGATCGACGCCGGAATGCTCAATGAGCTTGCCAAACAGGTCGAATCGATCCTGCAGCAAGATCGGTCGCAAATGAACGTTTCCTGGGATGTTCTCGGCCTGAGGCCAGCCGGGAGGGTGTCACCTGACAGCCCATTGATTCGCATCGCATCTTCTGTGCTGGAGTCGTTGGGTATTGACCCAATCGCTGACGCCTCAAGCACCGACGCGAATATCCCCATCAGTCGCGGGATTCCTGCAGTCTGTATTGGACTCACCTCGGGCGGCAACGTTCACCGAGTTGATGAATACATTGACACTCCGCCAATTGTTGACGGTCTCTATCAACTCGCCACCACGGCCGTTGCGGTTGCCGAACTTCTCGGCGGCGCTCCTGAAAACCGCGTCGTCTCAACTGTTGGTTGTGACGTTTCTCCGCCGCGGTGACGCAAAAGACCAAGAAACCCAGACCTGACACGTTGGTCCCTCCATGGATCGTAATCCTGGATCTAGTGGATGGTCTCGAGCGCGCAACTCACATGCAGATCGAACCAGCATCTCGAATGTTGATGGTCGTCGATTCTCACGAGTTATCAGGATCACCTGCACAGGCAGGCTGGGCGTTGGCATCGCCACGGGCGCTTGAGGTCGCCGAACGGGCTGGCAACCTTGCGGCGATCGATGGAAACGCGATGATAGCTCTTCTCGCGCCATTGCGCACCGGACCGACACTCGCCGATATTGAGGCGTGCGAACGGGGGAGTCGGGACAACGCGTTCAGGGACTGGATTTCAGACCTGGCCAGAGCCTGCGAGCGATTTGATTCCATTGAACCACAGCTGAAGACGCGCATCGCGGATTGGGCCCGAACCGCCGGCCATCCTGCTTCTGAAATCTTGGGATCGATGGCGATACCGCCTACCGGGTCCGAAGAACCCTGGTGGGTTTCGTGGCTTCGTGCCACGAACAAACCTAAAACCGACTCGACGGTTTGTGAATGGTCGGATCTGCCTGCGACCGACACCGATTTCGTCGATCAGATTTTCGCTGACACCGGTCCGCTCGCCGCAGAGGTTCCTGAATACGAGACGCGCTGGGCTCAGGTTTCGCTCGCTCATGCTGTGGCCGAAACGCTCGAGAACCAAACGACCCTTCTGGCGGAGGCCGGGACTGGTGTGGGCAAGTCGTTGGGATACCTGGTCCCGGCGATTCTCTGGGCCGGCGAAAACAGTCGACGCGTGGTGGTTTCTACTCACACAAAATCGCTACAGGATCAACTCTATCGCAAGGACCTTCCGGTTGCGCTTGAGGCTGTGCGGCATGTTCGCCCCGATTGGTCGATCAGGACGGCGATTCTACGTGGCCGGGGCAATTACCTCTGCCGTGATCGATGGCTGTCGTTGTCGAGCACGATTTCGAACGATCCGGAATTTTCCGAGCTGATGATGCGTTTGGCCATCTGGGTCAGTGCGACTGAAACTGGAGACCTCAGCGAACTCTCGTTTACCGAGGCGGAGTCGATGGCCCTGCGGCGGTTCACCGCCATCGAGGAGAACTGCCCATTCGATCGGTGTCGGCTGCAGCATGGAAATCGGTGTTTTCTCACCCGTGCAAGAACGAACGCTCGCGCTGCGAACTTGCTCCTCGTGAATCACGCGCTGCTGCTCACTGAAATCGAAACCGAGAGTTACGTATTGACCGATTGCACCGGGTTGATCATCGACGAAGCCCACCATCTCGAGGGCGTCGCCACCGGGCAATTGAGCTTCCGTTTGGCCCAGGCAATGCTCGGCTCGAACCTGAAGGATTTCGTCGACCTGAAAGGTCAAGCTATTGAGGGACTGGCCGCAATTGCTGTGCGGTCTATTGGTTCGATGGCTGAATCTGAAGTCTCCCACGAGGGTTTGACGCGCTTGCGAGATGCTGTTCTGCAAGCTCAGACTACTGAGGGCAGGATTGCAGAGTTCTTCAGCCTCGTCGCGGCGGTCCTTGATGAAACGGAAACGCAGCAAACAGGCTCCTTTCGCTATCGGGTCCAAAGCTCCGATCGAACATCGCCTGCCTGGGCCAACGTTGAAATGGCCTGGGAATCCGTGAGCCAATCGCTGCAATCACTCCGAAACGTCGCTTCATGGATCGCGACCACGTTACGGAAGCTTGTTCGTGATCTCGACACGACTGAAAACGAAGAGGTCGTCCTTGCCTCGGTCGATTCCTGGATCGAGGGCCTCACTGGTCTTCTAACCGGAGCAGACGAGGTGGTCCATCAACCGTCACCGAATCGCGTGTATTGGATCGAGACCAGCGGCTTCTCCAAATCTGTGAGTCTCAATTCCGCGCCGATTATGATTGGTGAAGACCTAGGCACCCTGTTTGACAATGACAAACGTGCAGTCGTTCTTACGTCGGCAACTCTCGCGACCGGTGGTACGTTTGACTTCCTGAAGAGTCAGCTATTGCTCGAGGATAGCGAAGAGTTGATCCTACCGTCGCCATTCGATCATACAGCGTCGACCTTGGTTGTTTTGCCGTCCCAATCCCCAGAGCCATCGGCCCCCGGTTTTGATGAGTTTGTCGCAACTGCGATTCGGGATGTCTCCATGTCGATTGGTGGAGGGACGTTGGCACTCTTTACGTCGCTAGCCGCGTTGCGCCGAGCGGCAGATACGGTTCGTCCGGAACTCGCGGCAATAGATGTAGAGACGCTCGCCCAAGGGGTCGACGGCAGCGCTCCGGCTCTGGCTGATCGATTGCGTCGTGGAGATCGAGTCGTGGTTCTTGGTGCCGCCACCTTCTGGGAAGGTGTGGATATTCAAGGAAGCGGCCTTTCCGCACTGATCATTGCTCGTCTTCCGTTTGACGTTCCCAACGATCCCATCTTTCAGGCTCGTTCAGAGCTTTTCGAAGATCCGTTTCGGGAGTACAGTGTGCCGAGAGCGGTGATGCGCTTCCGGCAGGGATTTGGGCGATTGATTCGCTCCCAGACCGATCGTGGTGTGGTTTTTGTTCTCGACAGACGTGTGGTTAGCAAGCGATACGGCCGCGAATTTATGCTCGGATTACCACCGACTGAGGTCCACTATGCTGAGGCCGACGCATTTGGATCGATTGCGCGTTCGTGGTTGGACCGGTAGCAATGTGACCGAAATTCGTAGATTTCATTGCCGAAAAGGAAACGGGAGAGATGCTGATGACTGAGTCGATTGATCGCAACCTTGCCCTCGAACTCGCACGTGTGACGGAAGCAGCAGCATTGACCTCTGCGCGCTGGATGGGCCGCGGAGAAAAAGAAAAAGCCGATCAGGCAGCGGTCGACGCGATGCGCTATGTCCTCGGTTCAGTACAGATGGACGGTATCGTGGTCATCGGGGAAGGTGCGAAGGACGAGGCGCCGATGCTCTATGTCGGTGAACGACTCGGCGGCGCCAAGGAACCGAACGTGGACATCGCTGTCGATCCAGTCGATGGCACGAGGCTGCTTGCTATGGGCATGCCGAATGCCATCGCGGTTGTGGCACTGGCTGATCGCGGGACGATGTACAACTGCGAAGGTCTGGCGTATATGGAAAAAATCGCGACCGGCCCTGATGCGGCAGACGTGTTCGATCTCGATTTATCGCCGGCTGAGAATCTTGGCAGGATCGCCGAAGCCAAGCGGATGAACATCCAGGATATGACTGTGGTGATTCTGGATCGTCCCCGTCACGATGAATTGGTCGAAGCGGTACGCAACGCAGGCTGTCGGATTAAGATGATTCCGGATGGTGATGTTTCGGCGGCGATCATGACCGCGACTCCGGGAACTGGTGTCGACGTGCTGATGGGGATCGGTGGCGCTCCAGAAGCTGTTATCGCCGCGGCGGCGATGACCTGTCTTGGAGGCGGGATGCAGACACGGGTCTGGCCAAGAAACGAAGAGGAGCGCAAGCTCGTCGAAGAGCAGGGTATCGATACCAAGCGCAAGTTCAGCGTGACCGATTTGGTCAGTGGTCAGAACGTCTTTTTCTCGGCTACCGGCATTACCGATGGCGAGCTGCTTCAAGGGGTGCGTTACGTCCAAGGCGGCGCCACGACACAGACGCTGGTGATGCGTTCAAGATCTGGCACTGTGAGAAAAATCGACGCTCAGCATCGGCTCGAAAAGCTCAATGAGTTCTCGGCGATCCAATACGGTTAGTTTGCCAAACGTGCCCTAGGGAGATTCGCTGCTTGGCGTCTTGCTCGATGGTGACGGGGCAAACAACGAGCGAATCTTGCCAGCGAGTGATTCTGATTTGTTGGCGCTGGACCCTGAACTGTCGTCATCGCTCGAGTAATAGTAGTAATAGCCCGATCGACTTCCACCCTCCTGCTGATTGAGCAACAACCCGATGACGGGCGTTGATTCGGGCAGTGATCCAACGGCTTCCTGGAGTTTGTCTATTCGGGTTTGATTGGCCTTACTGACAATGAGCACGCCATCGACCGACGACGCTACCAGTAGTGCATCGCTTGCAGCAAGAGCCGGTGGTGAATCGATCAGCACGATATCGGATTGCTCCGAAATAGTGGCGATCAGCGACTCGAGCCGTTCACTGCGGAGAAGGTCGGCCGGATTCGGGGGTAGTGGGCCAGAGGTGACAACGAACAGATCCTGATCAGGAATCTGGCGGGCAACCGTATGCCAGTCGGTGTCTGGTCGGACCAGGAGATTCGAGAGTCCGCGGTCATTGCGAGTATGGAATATTTTGTGCTGCGAGGGTCTTCGTAAATCGGCATCGATCAGAACTACGCGGTAACCTGCTTGAGCCATAGCCAGCGCCAGATTGGCGACGACTGTGCTCTTTCCTTCACCAGGCCCTGCGCTCGTCACCGACAGCGACTTGATATCTGAACCTGCCGAAGCGAACTCAATGTTCGTGCGGAGGAGCCGGACTGATTCTGCCGCTTGTGACGAGGGGTCACTCAGCAGGAAGAGCTGTTCGTGCTGGGCGTCGCCAAGATTCGGGATGATCGGAAGTGAGGCCAGGAGTGGCGCTCCGATCACTTCTGGGTAGCGGGTTGTGGCTTTCGTCGTATTGTCGAGGTACTCGTACAGCGCGATTGCGCCGATGGCAATGCACAGACCAGCGAAGGCTGCGAGCATGGTGTAAAGCTGTTTGTCGGGGGCGTACGGTGCGGTCGGAGGAAAGGCCGCTTGGGCGACCACGACACCTGTCTGGGCGCTGGCTTCCTCGATTTCCATGCGGTTCGCTGTGATCAGGAACTCCTGTGCGGTTGCTCGCAGACCCACGATGTCATTCTCGAGCGTCTGAATCTGCGCGGCGACCTCGGCAGGATCGGCGTTTTCATTCGCCTGCAGATCCTCGATCAGCTGCAGCTTGGTATCGATTTCACCGTTTGTCCGGGCGATCTGCTGATCGAGCGCTTCCCGGTAGGGTCCTGTAAGGTCTTCCGCCCGTTGCTCCGCGAAGGCTGCAAACTCCTCGGCAATCGCGTTGGAAA
>CAVQGN010000002.1:0-268208 GCA_963712055.1 uncultured Chloroflexia bacterium
TGATCGTTACCGACCTTTCCCGCATTCGCGAACAGGTTGCCATGACCCCGAATCTCGAAACCGCGATACGATTTCTCGAGGAATCAGGATCGGTGGTTATGCCGGTTGGTCGAGCCGAGATCGATGGCGATCGGGTTTACGCCGAGGTTCAGGAGTACGAAACTCTCACTGGTCCGATCGAGAAGCTCGAAGGTCATAAGCGTTACCTCGACATTCAGTTTGTCGCCGAAGGTGAGGAGACGATCGGATGGGCTTCGATCGACGAGGTAACCGAGACTGATCCGTTTCATCGGGAGCATGATTACTGGCTGGGCACCTCTAGTCCGAACAGAATCACGCCAGTCGCGCTCAAAACCGGGCAACTCGCTCTGCTCTATCCGTCCGACATGCATGCTCCACGAAGAGCGACCGGCTCGCCACAGCGAGTCCGGAAACTCGTGGTCAAAGTTGAAATCTAGATTTCGTCTGGGTTTCCCTGTCGGCATCGTCTACTATTCAAACTAATGCGATGCGGCAATTAATCTTGAGGTATTGCCGCGAGGTTGCTCTCACTCCAGACAGGTTCGGCTGATCTTCCTGCATGTGTAGACGATTCACTGATCGGTTTCCGGTCACGGTCGAAAACGTTGCCACACTCGGCTTCTCGAAGTCCAGAGTCGAATTCTGCTGATGCGAACGCTGATTCGCTATTTCCGTCCGTATCTGCCAGCACTTGCTCTCCTGTTCGTGTGTGTCGTCGGTCAGGCCTACTCAACGCTCGCGCTGCCGGATTACACCGCGCGCATCATTGATCAAGGCGTCATCGGTGGAGACACCGACGCTATTTATCAGAACGGCATCCGAATGCTGGCGATTTCGCTCGTCGGCGGGTTGTTCATGGTGGCGGTCGGGTTCCTGTCCGCGCGGATCGGAACGGGTGTCACCCGGGACGTTCGCGAGGCTGAGTTTACCCGTGTTGAGCAGTTCTCGATGCAGGAATTCAATCGTTTTTCGACGGCTTCTCTGATCACCCGATGCACCAATGATCTCCAGCAAATCCAGATGACGACCGTGATGGTGCTGCGGATGTCGCTGCTGGCTCCAATCATGGGGATCTGGGCAATCTACAAGGCCTATAATCTTGCGCCGTCGATGGCCTGGATCATGGTTGCAGCCGTGGCGGCCCTAATCATCGTCATCGGCTTTCTTTTTAAATTCGCGCTTCCCGGATTCCAACGCGTTCAAGTCCTTGTCGACAATCTCAACCTGGTTACCCGGGAGATTCTTTCTGGGTCCCGGGTGATCAGGGCGTTCAACAAACAGGACTATGAAGAAGCCCGCTTCGATACGGTCAATGCTGAACTGACCGCCACGAATCTCTTCGTGAATCGCCTCCTGGCGCTGCTCCAGCCGGCGTTGTTATTGATCCTGAACTTTTCGATGATTGCGATCGTCTGGTTCGGAGCACACCGGGTCGACGAAGGGACACTCCAGATCGGCAATATGCTGGCGTTCATGCAGTACGCCATGCAAGCGATCTTTGCATTTCTGATGATATCGATCGTGTTCATCATGGCGCCTAGGGCCCTGGTTTCCGTCGACCGAGTGGCCGAAGTGCTCGAGACTGAGATAGCCATCATTGATCCCGCTGCTCCAGTGACGATCGATCCAAATGCACCGACTTCGCTCGTCTTTGATAACGTGTCGTTCTCCTTCCCAGGCGCAGAAGAGCCAGTGCTCAAGAACATCACGTTTGAAGCCAGCCCGGGTGAAACCACAGCGATCATCGGGAGCACCGGCTCAGGCAAATCAACGCTAGTGAACCTGATCCCACGCTTCTACGATGTGACCGATGGACGGATCCTGATCAACGGAATTGACATCCGGGACATGCGTTTGAACGACATCTACGACAAGATCGGCTACGTTCCCCAGCAGTCGACACTGTTTAGTGGATCAGTGGCTGACAACATCCGATATGGCGCGCCAGACCTGACAGATGAATCCATCGCCGATTTCGCGAAAACGGCGCAGGCTGCCGACTTTATCGAAAAGCTGGACGACGGCTACGACTCCCATGTTTCCCAGGCAGGCAGAAACCTTTCTGGCGGCCAGAAACAGCGACTCTCGATCGCCAGAGCACTGGCTCGTAATCCCGAGATCCTCGTGTTCGACGATAGCCTTTCCGCTCTTGACTACCGAACCGCAGCGCAATTGCGAAAAGCCCTGGACGGCATGAGAGACGATGGGATCGAAATCGTCGTCGGGCAGCGGATCAGCTCGATCATGCATGCCGACAACATCATTGTCCTCGAAAATGGCAGGATCGCCTGCCAGGGTCCGCATGAAGAGCTCTTGCGGGACTGCAAGGTCTATCAGGAAATCGCCCGATCGCAACTGTCAGACGAAGAACTCGAACGTAACCGCGACTCCCTTGTTTCAGGTGGAGGCGCGGCGTGAGCGGGAGACCCGGAGCACCAGGACGACGGCCGATGGGCGGACCAGGCATGATGCCGTCTGGTCCTGCGGAGAAGCCGGACAATTTCGGCGCTACGATGAAGACTCTGGCGCGCTACATCCGACCGTTCTGGTTGCAGTTGCTGATCGTTGTTGTTTTCGCCATCGTCAGCACTGTTTTCGCCGTCGCCGGTCCTCGTCTTCTTGGGGATATGACCAACCTGGTCGTGGACGGGTTCGTGGCGGAGCAGGCGTATACCGAGGTTACCGATCAACTCCCACCGGGTCAGTCAATCCCCGCTGGAACGACCGGCGCTGAAATCCTGGAGCAACTGCCGGACTCGGTTGTGAATGCCATTCCAGAATCCGCAATCAGTACCATCAGCGATCTGGATTTCAGTCAACCACCGAGCATGGATTTCGAAGCCATCGGCCGCCTGGCTCTCATCCTGGTTGGTCTCTATCTCGTCAGCGCGCTTTTTGGCTATCTCCAGGGATTCATCATGGCCCGCGTTGCGCAGATGGTGAGCTATCGGCTGCGGACAGAGATCGTCGAGAAAATTGATCGTTTGCCACTAAGCTATTTTGACGGCACGACCCAGGGTGAAGTTCTCAGCCGGGTCACCAATGATGTTGAGACGGTTAGCCAGACGCTCAATCAGAGTTTGAGCCAGATCATCATTTCGACTGTCACGATCATTGGGATCGTCGCAATGATGCTCAGCATCAGTTGGCAAATGACCCTTGTCGCTTTCGTGATGTTGCCAGTGAGTTTTGCACTCGTGCGGCTGATTGTTGGGCAATCGCAACAGTATTTTCAACAGCAGCAAGAGTCACTCGGCCAGCTCAATGGCCACGTCGAAGAGATGTTTTCTGGGCATATGGTGATGAGGGTTTTTGGTGGTGAAACGGCCTCAGTAGAAAAGTTCCAAACGATCAACGTCAAACTCCATGAAAGCGCCTGGAAATCGCAGTTCTATTCAGGACTGATGATGCCGGTCATGAGTTTCGTCGGCAACATTGCGTACGTCGCGGTCTCGATTCTTGGTGGTTGGCTCGCCGCTCAGGGAACGATTCGTGTCGGCGATATCCAAGCCTTCATTCAATATCTCAATCAATTCACCCAGCCGATAACTCAGGCAGCCAGCGTGGTCAACGTGCTGCAGTCGACGGCAGCCGCTGCGGAACGAGTCTTCAATTTCCTCGATGCAACCGAGGAACTCAACGAAGACGAACTCACCAAGAAGCTCGACGATGTCCAGGGAAAGGTCGAATTCAAGAATGTCCGTTTCGGCTACGATCCAGATAACCCGGTCATAAGAGACATGAATCTCGATATCGAACCCGGTCAGCGGATTGCTATTGTTGGGCAGACTGGAGCAGGAAAAACAACGCTCGTCAACCTCCTCATGCGGTTCTACGACGCAGACTCGGGCCAGATCCTGATTGACGGTGTCGACATCCGCGAAATGAAACGTGAGGATGTCCGTGCGTTGTTTGCGATGGTGCTGCAGGATAGCTGGCTGTTCAACGGATCGATCGAGGACAACATCGGTTATTCCCGCGACGGCGCCACGCATGACGAAATCGTGAAAGCGGCCGCGGCGGCGCATGCAGATCATTTCATTCGCTCGCTTCCGGGCGGGTATGACATGGAAATCAATGAAAGCATCGACAACATCTCCCAAGGCGAAAAGCAACTGCTCACGATCGCCAGAGCAATGCTGGCCGAGAGTCCGATGCTCATCCTTGACGAAGCGACGAGTTCAGTCGATACCCGGACTGAGGTTTTGATCCAGAAGGCAATGGACAAACTGATGGAAGGGAAAACAAGCTTTGTTATTGCACATCGGTTGTCAACGATCCGCAACGCCGACAAGATTCTCGTAATGGACGACGGCGACATCGTCGAGCAGGGTACCCATGATGAATTGCTCGCGCAGAACGGCGTCTACGCCGATCTCTATGCGAGTCAATTCGAGGAAGCTGCTTGACGAACGACCGGAATGGCCGGCGCTGCAGATGGTATCGTTTGCGAACGTGGCCACTCTCGAAAAAGCCTGAACAGCGATCGACAAAGCAGATCGGGGAGTAGGTGAGGATCAGCAGATGGATATCGAAAGAATGCGCTTCATGAACCAAGTTGACCGTCGGAAAGCAATCGCTACCGGAACCGGGCTCCTTGCTGCCATCGCGGGGTTGAAGATGACGAACGGTCTGGCGGCTCAGGATGCCACCCCACAAATCGGTCAAGATGGATTGACCGGCGCATACCAGGTGATCCGGGCCTACAAACTGGTTCCGGATGCGGACGTTTCCGCCTTCTTGAAGACAGTCGAAGGTTTTGTCGAGATCATCGAGGCCGTTCCAGGATTTTTCAGCTGGTCGGCATTCCTCAATGACGAAACCCGTGATTATGTTGCCGTAAGTACCTTTGACACCAAAGAAAACTCAGATGCATCGACGGCGGCTGCGGCGCAATATGTCTCGGACAATGCACTCGCAAGCTATCTGGTCGATCCGCAACCAGTCGTAATCGATGGTCAGATCGTCCTGGCGGCAGGGATGTAGCCAACCTACGGTGTGCGGTCCCGAATGTGATTGGTTTTGGTGGGCGGCGGAATCCCTGCCAGACCTCTTGACCGTCATTCTGCGTTGCTAGCAATTCGTTTCGTGCTTGGCGGTGTCAGGCTGGACCCGTGAAAACTCCGGCTGGTCCGGTGAAATAGGAACCTGGTTGCAGCTGTCTGGTACGAGAAAGCATTGGATGGAGTGAGTACCGGCGCCGGAAACGGCTGACCTGGGACGATGTCGTTGTTGCCGAACCCGCATGCGCATAGACTGATAGGCGCGTGATCGCCATCCTTTGATATGGCACCAGAGATGATTGGAGTACCGAGATGACCCCCCTTGTTGCCGAGCCAGAAACCGAATTGTCGTCGCAAGCCCGAAAGACCCCGTACCTGACTGTTGAGGAGCGGGAGACAGCCGGAAAGGACGCCCGCGAACGCACACCCCGTGAGACGCTGGGAATGTGGGCGGCCCCTTCAAATCGAGCCGACCCGGTGACCATTCTCCAGGATCAAGCGGTCAACCGGTTGCAGGAGCTGTTGCCAGTGCGGTATGGGCGGATGCTTGCATCTCCATTCGCGTTTTATCGCGGCGCCGCAGCAATCATGGCTCATGATCTTAAGGAAAGCGCCCGCTCTGGATTCTCGGTTCAGTTGTGCGGAGACGCGCACCTGGCAAACTTTGGGTTTTATGCGTCGGCCGAGCGAAAACTCGTGTTTGACATCAATGACTTTGACGAAACGCTTCCAGGCCCTTGGGAATTCGATCTCAAACGACTCGTTACGAGTTTTGTGATTGCAGCTGAGAACCTGGGACTAAGCAACGCCCATTGCGAGGAAATAGCGCGGGTGGTGGCATCCACGTATAGCGAGATGATGCGCCGGTTCTCGGAGCTTGGCGTTCTTGAGCTTTGGTACGAGGCTGTCGACGAACAGTTCATTTTGAAGTGGGCGGAATCGCAGGGCAAGCAGCGCGCGAAACTGGTGTCTACCAACATCCAAAAGGCTAAGTCGAACACGAGCTCAAAAGCAGTCAGCAAGCTGACCGGTGTGTTCGATGGAGAGATTCGGTTTATTGACTCTCCTACCGTTCAACGTGTTTCAGGTGAGCTGAAGGAACTGGCTGAGTCGGAGTTGCGCAAATACCGCAGTACGTTGAGAGCTGATCGACGCGCGCTGCTCGAAAAGTACCGAATCGTCGATGTAGCTTTGAAAGTTGTCGGGGTTGGCAGTGTTGGCACTCGAGCATTGATCGTCCTTCTCGAAGGTCGTGACCAAAGCGATCCGCTTGTCTTGCAGGTCAAACAGGCAGAGCGGTCGGTACTCGAAGCAGCGCTTCCGAATAGCAAGCACAAAAACCAGGGCCAACGAGTTGTTGTCGGACAGCACTCTTTGCAGACCGCGTCTGACATCTTTCTCGGCTGGGTGAGCGCCTCGTCGGGCAACGACTTCTATGTTCGCCAGTTTCGCGATTGGAAGTATTCTCTCGACCTCGAGACCGTTTCGAAAAAGCAACTGACACATTACGCGATGTTCACCGCGGCCATCCTGGCCAAAGGGCACGCGCGTATTGGCGATCCAGTTGCGATTGCGTCGTACATCGGCAAGAACGACGACGTTGCGGATGCCATGGTCGAATTTGGCTTGGCCTATGCCGATCAGAACAAAAAGGATTACCAGGCACTCGTTGACGCTGTGAAGAGCGGCAGAATCACTGCAACCATCGGTGTATGATCTCGAAGCTGACGTCGGCGGAACTCAGGTGGCCAGGCGGATTTCCTTGATTTGGAGGAGCCTGGACTAGTCTGAGGTAGATTCTCCCCTGCCAACCCGGCTGTTGAGTTTTGCGGATCGGAGCCGTCTGATCTGATCTAACAGCATGAGCAGGATCGCGACGCCGTTGATCGCAAAATAGATCGTCACGAGTTTGCTCAACGACGTGGTCGGCGCCAAGTCACCATAACCGATCGTGGTTGTGGTAATGACCACGAAATAGAGGGAATCTAGCCAACTCCACTCTTCCAGCCAGTGGTAGATGATCGAACCGGAAATGATCGTTACCAGGACGTAGAGGAAGACGGGACGGGCCTCCTTGTCCAGAAGCAAGTCGATCATGAAGAAAGAGCCAAGCCGCCTTCGAAGGGGCGGTTGTTCATTCGAATTACTCATCGGCCAGCCGAGTGTTCCCTCCAACCGTGGGGTGCAGTATCGACCCCGGAGTTTAGCAGACTTGATCTTTTCTCCGGTTGCCCTGGCCTCCCTGCGCCCGGGCGACCTTGACCGAGCCTCCGCCACGTGTGTTTGGCAAGGCTTGAACGAAGGGCGAGGGATGATTTTCAAGGATCGTGAGCGTCAGGACGTTCGTTTGAAGATCGGGAGCAACGCCAGGAAAAAGCGAATGAGTTCCCGTACGAGTGCGACCGGTCCTGTTCTGGTTGCAGTCGGATCGAGGTGTCTGAACATCGAAAACCGCGTGTAATGAAACCCTGCTCGATTGCTGAGCGCATGACGAAGCGCGAGCGACTCGCTGGGTGGAACAACAGGATCGTCGACATCATGCATCAGCGCGATCAGCGGAACATCCAGATCGTCCAGCACTGAGTCGGGAGAGAGAGTGTCCAGACGTTTCTGGTACGCCATTGTCATCCCATTCAGGAGGTCGACCGCCTCGTCGGCGGTGATCGGATGCAAGAGCCTGAGGATCGAGGATGCATCAGCAGATAGCGAGGATGCGGTGTGTCCTTGGTCTGAACACTGATGAAGAACGCGCACGACGATTGCCTCATCGGCTGGCAGCGCGGCGATGATTGACTCTTCGAAGACTCTTCGGGAAAGCGGATCCACCTCCCACCGAATACGTCGTCCTTGGTGCCATCTGGAGGAGGATGCGATATCCCGAGCGAGCGATCTCATCGAACTGTACGGGGCGAAAACTGCGAGAAACGCGATTCGATCATGGATCCGTTGATCCGTTGCTGCCAAAATGGAAAACGAGCCGCCAACACAGGTTCCGATCAGCCCACACCTGGTGGGATCAACGTATGGCTGATCCAGCAACGATTCAAACGCACTGGCAAGATCGGTGATTTCACTGGGTTCGAGTCGGTACTCGCGCATGGCGGGCGACCAGTGCAGAAGCACTGCAAATCCAGCACGTGCCAAAGCGTTCTGAAGGCGCTCCAGCTGTGGATGATTCAGATCTATTGGTATGACCCCAAGGCTCAGGACTACGGCTGGGAATGGTCCGGGACCGGGTGGCTTCCAGATTTCCGCATCGACCATCCCGGCGAAAGCGGGGTAACGCACTGCGATTCTCAAGGGAGTCTTGGTGATCCGGTCGACCAGACGATGCGGGAGCATTGGCAGGACTTCAAGGAGAAAGACCGCTGTCCTGAACCAGCTGCGGAGAGCAGGGATGGCGCCGTGGGCGTGTGAACGGAAGGCGAGATTCATATCTCCCCTTTCTCAACCAAGGTTGCCGGACCGGGATGGATGATCCGCTCCGGCAGGGACACCCGATTGTAACCAGCCGAAGGCCAGGCTCCCTGATCGGACATCCATAATGAAAGACCACGACGACCGTTTAGCACACGGAGACCCGGCAAGGACGAGTAGCACTTCGATCTGATGACGGATTCCGTGGTCACCACGTGACCGCAGAGTCAGGTAGAAAACCGGGCAGCATTGCCCGGTTTTCTCCTTGTCTTCACGGTTTCTGGGGATTTCGTGGAGCGGGAGACGAGACTCGAACTCGCGACAACCTGCTTGGAAGGCAGGCACTCTACCAACTGAGTTACTCCCGCACGGCTCCTCTTCGGTCGGGGTGAGAGGACTCGAACCTCCGACCTCAGCGTCCCAAACGCCGCGCGCTACCGACTGCGCCACACCCCGCCATCACGAGCGAACCGACTCTACAGTATACGGATTTGCGCCTAACCGCGCCACCGACACGATCTGCAACAAGCCAAGATTTGGAGGAATCTTGTGCCGGGCACAATACCGATTAGATTTGAAAGCTTGTGATGACGTTCACAAGGTGGCCTGGCAAATCGATCTATCCAGTCAGATCTGAAAGAGTTCAAACAACTCGGTAAACGACGGTATCGCCCGACCTGAAGGCGATCTCCAAACCCTCTCCAACCATTTCGTCGAAGACCGCTAGACCTTCTGCTGTCGCGTAAGGCTGACCGTTGGTTGCATTGAGGGTGTATCGCTCGACGTCGCCGACGATGATGTAGGTAACGCTATACCGCTGCAGGAGTTCCAGTTTGCGGTCAGGATCCATTGTGTTGTAGATCTCGCTGACATCCGCGACGCGCCTGGAGATGTCGGGCGCGGCGCGTTGCTGGCGTTCATGCCGGTCCCATCCGATCACGGTCGGCAAACCAGTTGCAATCGAAATTCGCGAACCGTTGCCGCGATAGGGACCGATGCTTGCCTCGAGGATGACCGGAGCTCCGTCTATCTCCTGATTGAACCAGTTGATCACATCGCGGTCTTCGTTGAACGCGATGGTCGCGCCTGCAGCGGTCGTCAGCGTGCCATAGCGCATCCAGTCGATTGCGTCGAGTGTGGTCGGAGCGGGGTGGCCCGGAAAGCGGAGATCGAGGCGGGGGATGGTGGAAGTCAGAGGATAGACAAGCCCGAGCGTCAGAACGAGCACCGAGGTCAGACCGCCAATCCAGCCGAGCAACCCTGGAGGACTGGATGGTGAGCCGTTGGCGATCGAATCCTCAGGGGCTTCGCGATCCTCGTCGTGAGAATCCGCTGATAGGTGCTTCCAACCACCCAACAAGAAGAGAGCGGCGACCACACCAGCGACGATGGCAAGCATCGACCATACCTGGATATAGAGTTTGAAGACCGTGTTCATCCGGTACCAGACCTCAAGCGATTCGAGATCGTCGACGACGAAAATCAACTCAACTCCAGCGGCCGCAAAGCCGCCAGCGGCAATGAGGATGCCGACGAAACGCTCCGCCGGAGCAGTGGAGGCGATCCAGAGGAGGAACCCGGAAAACCCAAACGCCAGAGCGATGGCGAGGACTGTCCAGCCAAGAAGCGCAGCTGTTGCGACTGGCAGGAGGAGTACAGCCGGTACAAGAACACTCCCGTCGGTTTGGGTCAGATAAGCGCGGCAAAGGACCCCGGACATCGCGCCTGATAGCGCCATCGACAAGAGCACACTCCAGAGCGCAGCCGGCTGGCGATCCACAAAGAGCACGAGGAGTCCGCTCACAACAATCGCCAAAAGGAAGGTACTGACAACCAGAATTCGTTCGTAGCGAAGGTCATGTCTGGGTTTCCGCTGAGCGAAGCGTCGAGCGCCGAGGGCCAGCAGACCGAGCAAGACCAACGTCAGCAACCCACCGAGATGAAGACCAAACTCTGATGGTTTCGTTCCAGCCCGAACCTGGTCAACCGAGGTGAAGAGGGCCTGGAATGAACGGTGAAACGGCAGAAAGAGCAGGTAGGCGAGAGCAAAAATGACCGCTGAGATCGCCAGATTCTTCGGTAGCTGCAGCCAGCTGGATCGTCCTTCGAGTTTGAACGGAACGCCAACAGCCGTGACCGCGGCAGCGAGGACGAAGACGGCATAGAGGGGCACATCCCAGGCGTTGGCGGCTCCAAGTGAACCGAGCGCGATGGCTGTAAGGAGAAATGTCGCCGGATTGAGCGGTCGGAGTTCGAAGCTGGGTTCATCTTTGTGCCGGACGTTATTGGTCTGCTCTGGTTCAGAAGTCGTGGTGAGGTTCTGTCTCGCAGCTAGAACCCACTGTAAGCAGAGCCCAACAATCAGCAGCGTGATGGGCCACGCGATCACATGGGCATGGAGATCGCCATAGAGGCCGGTGAAGTAGGGAAACTCTGTAATTCCACCAGTAATGGCTCGACTCGCCGCCCAGGTCCAGTCAAGAAATGATGGTTGCGGAATATCGGGGAGTGCGTCGACGATGTTTTGGGATGCTATCAGATTGCCGGAGGCCATGAAGAGCAGGGTGGCAACGGCGCCGCCACTTCGGGGATGGACGCGACCAGATGAAAGTCTCCCGGCAAGCGTTGAGCTGATCGAATAGACCGCGGAAGCGAGCAACGCGATGACGAGTGGTTGCGCAAGATTGAACCCGATTTCCGACGGGATGCCAGTGAGACGGAAAAGCGACGCTACCATGTATTCGCCGAAATAGTAGTAATTGATCGGTTCCCCGGAAAACCATGGGTCGTGCGGAGGAAAGGTGTCGGACCGGAGGATCGCGTTCATATGCGCGAATTCCATTGGTTTTTCGCCGCCCCAGAGCGGATGCCACGAATCTGGGTTGAACAACCGCAAAACGAGAGCAATCCCGAAAGTGACCCAAAAGACGATTTCCGAACCGGTTATCGATGCGGGGTCAGAGGGAGAGTGTTCTGGCTGTGGTCGGATTCGAAGCAGGATCGTTCCGGTCAGCCAGACGCAAGCAAGGGAGAGCGCCAACCAGTAGGAGCGAAAGCTGATGAAGTCAACGCTGACGAGTAACCAGACGGCGAAGGTCGCGAGCAACCACGCAATCAATCGCGAAAAACCCGCTCCTCGGTCCGACAGATTTGAGAGGGCCAGCTCTGACCAGGGCCGACCCGCGATCAGGAGTGCTGCCATCAGCAACACCCAGACGAGCAAGGCGATGAGTGATTGGTCAGTCAGGGTTGAGGACCACCTGAAGTCGAGAGCCATTGGTTGCACACGGTCTTGAGCATGCGCAGAGTTCGGTGCAAATAGGAGCGCGAGCACCGTTATCAGGGCAAAGCGTATCAGCGTGGTGATCCGAACATGCGTCACAATTGCGAAGGGCCCTGGTCAGGGTGATCGACGGCGAGCCGCTGGTGGTAGCCAGTTGCTCTCGTTAGAGTGTGAAGCATGACGAGCCAATCGCGCATCCAAACGGAATCCGAGAAAACACGGGTGATCTACTTTGGGACACCCGAGTATGCGGTGCCTTCTTTTCGGGCGCTGATGAGCGACCACCGCTTTGACGTGGCGCTCGCCGTAACCCAGCCTGATCGACCAGTGGGCAGGAAGCGGGTTATCACGCCTACGCCGGTGAAAGCGGCGGCTCTTGACCTGGGAGTTGACGTTTTTCAGCCAGAGACGCTGCGCGAAGCCGCAACACGACAGGTTCTGATCGATATCGAACCCGACCTGTTCGTGGTGGCTGCCTATGGACTGATTCTGGGGGCCAAATCGTTGGCAGTCCCTCGGATCGGCGCGCTGAACCTGCATGCGTCTCTGTTACCGCGTTACCGGGGAGCAAGCCCAATCAGCGCCGCTATCGAATGCGGGGATGCAGAAACGGGCGTGACCCTGATGCAGATGGATCAGGGGATCGATACAGGCGCAATCGTGTCGATGATGAGGCTGAACATCGAACCAGACGACACGACGCACTCGCTCACGGGTCGACTCGCCGAACTCGCGGCAGACCTTGTGATCCGTGATCTGGGAGCCTATTTGCATGGTCGCCTTCTTCCGGTACCTCAACCGGAAAGTGGCACCTCTCACACCAGGATGTTGACCAAAGCCGATGGCTGGATTGACTGGACACAGAGTGCGATCGACATCGAACGTCAGGTTCGGGCGATGTGGAATTGGCCGCGAACGTGGACCACGGTCAACGAGAGATCACTGCAGGTTCATCGAGCTACTGTGAAGAACATCATCAGCGATGCCCACCCCGGAGAGGTCGACACTTCCACCGGGTGGCCATTGGTGACCTGCGGGGTGGGAACTCTACGCCTTGATCTGGTTCAACCAGAGGGAGGGAAGCAGATTCCTGGGTCTAACTGGATCAGCGGCCTCCGCGAAAGAGTGACCGTGTTGGGCGAGGCCGGTGCGCCGGGTCCATTGCCGCCTCGGACCGTCGAAATCTAGCGTCGCCGCCAAGTCGGCCGTTCGTCGTCGTCGCTAACCCTGGTTTGCCGCCAGGTTGGACCGCCTTCAGTTCGGCCAGCGCGGCCGGTGAAGACGAGGAAGAGCGCCCCCGCGACAGCGATCAGCGCGCCAAAGGCCAAAAAACGTCCAACCGTCGGCGCGAAATGACCAACGACAAATGAGCCGATCGTCAGCCCGAGAACCGCAATCATCAAGAGCGAAATCGTCGAGAATCGCCGAACCTTCGCGAGTGTCGACTGGGTTCGATTCGGTATGTTGTAGCGGGCAGTGGTCATCGAGCTGCGAGCGCGATCGATGCTTGAGGGTTCGAGGTTTGAGCGCTGGAGAATATCCGCGACCTCGGTTTCCCACCGTTGCGGTGGTTGATCACGATTCTGATCGGATTCTGGTTCGAGGTTTGCGGTGCTCATGCATTGCCCTGTGGGTGAAAAACGGCCTCTTCCTGAATGGTACTGTAGGATATGGCGCTGATCCGGCACACGCGATCGGAATTCGAGTTAAACCTTGAGGCGGAGAAGAACACGGGAATTATGCGATTCACTATTATCGATGACGAGCAGACGATTAGTTTTACTGGAGAGGGACATTTGGTAAAAGCGCTGAGCGCGGCCTGTGCGAAAGGTCCTGGCAGCGTCCGAGAGCTCCTTGCCAACGCATCAACCTATGACGATCAGGTCGAATCCCACGTTCTTTCGGGTTTGGCGGTTTTTGATGAGCATGTCCTGGCGGACGAGCCGGAAACTATTGCGAAGTGGTCTGCGAATGTTTCTGAGGTCGACAACCGCCCCTTCAGGGTACTCGACCAGAATCTGCGAAACGCCAGTTTGACGGCGGATGGGCTCGGGGTCATCCTTTTCAACATACCAGAACGACGCATTATCCAGATCGAGAACCATTACGGACCGCTGTTACGCGTTGATCGAAGTCGATTCCGTCGCGATGGCGCTCCGACTGATCAGACATACGCCTATTCTCTGCCAAAGAGCTGGTCAATCGTTCCCTGAAATCCATTCCTAGTTTCGGGAGGACGAGGATTTCTCGCCTTCAGGAACTCGTTTTTTGCGAAAGATCCCACCGAGGAACATCCGCGACATCTGATTGCTGAAACCTTCGTCCTGGTTCCCCGTGCCAGCCGGATCGAGGAGTTCTGCTTCCCGGGAGGTTTGCACCGCCCAGGCAATCCGGGCGTCGCGAGCGCGATCGAAATAGTCATGAATAACTGTCGCTAGTTCGTCATCGTCGCCGCGCAGGGTTGTCTGGAAGTCCTGCAATTCAGCGATCAATGAGGTCAGCCATCGATCGACCGATTCTTTATTGGTCATAACGATGTCGCGGTGCATTTCGGGACTGCCGCCGGCCAGTCGGGTCGAATCGCGAAATCCCGACGCCGCCAGGTTCTTCATGTCTTTCCAAGCCGGGTCAGAGGTAACGGAGTTCACTAACGCCGCCGACATGACGAAGGGAAGATGGCTTACACCTGCCACATAGGCGTCATGTTCAGCAGGGTCAACAAAGTATGGTTCGCCACCAAGCGCGGTGATCATCCCGAGAACGGTCCGAACTGCTTCCTCGCGAGCGGTGACGGACGGCGTGACGACCCATGTTGCTCCTTGAAAAAGATCAGATCTTGCTCCAGTGATTCCGTCTGCACTGCCAGCCATCGGATGACTGCCAACGAAACTGACGGTTGTCGGCAGAAGCTCTTTCGCCCAACGCATGACGTCAGTCTTGGTCGAGCCGGTGTCCGTCACTACGGCTCCAGGTTTGAGGAGCTCGGCGATGTTCTCCATGGTTTCCTTCATGGCGACCACCGGCGTTGCGATCACCACGAGGTCGGCATCCCTTACAGCTTTGCCAAGTTCCCAGGCGGTGTCATCCACAGCGCCTATCTTCTTGGCCATGCCCTGATTGTCGAGATTCATATCGAACCCGATAACCTCGAGCGCTGGTGCTCCATCGGCAGGATTAGCGGTGCTCCAGCCGCGAAGCCCCATGCCAATCGATGAACCGATGAGTCCTAACCCGATGACCGCCACTTTTTGCATGCTCGATTGACTCCTGAACGTAAACGAGGTCGGTCCGCTCGATGCGGCTATTTCAGGTAATGATGACCTGTGTGTCAACTTCTCGCAGCCAACCCTGTGTGCCGTTTTCGGTTTCCATTTTCAACCAGATCGATCCCTCTTCGTCGAGCGCTTGTTCGTCGAGGAACTTCAACGGTGTACCTGGAGGAAGGGAGGACACTGGATCGCCCGACGAAACGCTCGGACCGGGACGGAAGTTGATCGTGAAGTCCGGGTTGGAGCGGTGAGTCGCCTCGAACACTGCGGCAGGAGTGGGGGTTTGTACCGTTGCGGAGGCAACCGTCGGTTGCGCGTTGGTTGCACCAGTAGAGGGGACCTCGGTTCCAGGGGGGTTGCTCGAGGAGTCGGAGGTGGCTCCAGCGTCGGCGGTTACGGCGGCGACCTCCGGCACTTCGGTTGCGGTTGGTTCGTCGTAACCAGCGATATCACCCACATAGGGTTCAAGCTGGCCAAAAATCCAGGCAGCGGCGAGAATGCAGATTGCGATTGCTGCAGCCATCGTCAGGCCGACGCCCAAACCTGAGCGGCGGGAATGTTGCCTGAGTCTGTTACTGAGTCCTGAGTCACTCATAGGTCTGGATTGGCACGTATGGGGAAGATGGTAACCGGGATGGCAGGAAAATGGCCGTCTTTCAAGGCCGACGGAGTATAGCATGTTCCCGCCTGTCAACCTGACGCATCGTTGGCAAAACATACGTCTCCTAGTCAGAATTGATCGTTGACCGATTCCAGCTAGCAGTGGAGGAAGACCGAAATGCTTGCCTTGTCAAAATCCGATATCCAGCAGGTCGTTCCCATGCGAGAAGCCGTCGAATTGATGAAGATGGCGTTTCAGGAGTTGTCGGCGGGAAGAGCGCAAGCGCCGGTTCGATCAGTTCTGGAGGTCAATGATGGCCCATCCGCAATGCTGATGATGCCTGGTTTCGTGCCGGCCTATCGCTCGCTCGGCTTCAAAGTAGTGTCGTTCTTCAGCGGCAACCGTGAACGGGATTTGCCGGTGATTCACGCACTCGTCTGTCTGCTCGACGATCAGACCGGCCTGCCGCTTGGCTTGCTCGAGGGCGGATGGGTGACCGCGCTGCGGACGGGTGCCGTTTCCGGCGCAGCCACGGATCTGTTGGCGCGACCGGACTCGAAAGTCCTGGTCGTCATTGGTGCCGGAGTGCAGGGCGTGACTCAAGCTGCAGCGGTCTGCTCCGTCCGGCCCATCGAGCGCATAGTGGCCGTTGATACTTCCGATGTCCAGCTTGCGCGATTCCGCGAGAACGTCGAAAGGGACTTTCCCGAATTGGCGTCGCTTGTTCAGACCACGACCGATGCCGATTGGGCTGTTGGCCACGCCGATGTCATTTGCACAGCCACCACGGCTCGATCAGCGGTCTTCAGTGATGCTGCGTTGAAACCGGGTGTGCATATCAACGCGATCGGGGCATTCACACCAGAGATGGTCGAGATCCCAGTCGAGACGATCGGTCGGGCCCGAATCATCACCGACAACTTCGATGCGATCATGGCCGAGGCCGGCGATTTGTTGGCTGCCATCGATGCTGGCGTTATCGGACCTCATCACCTGAAGGATGAACTTGGCGACCTCGTCGCGGGGAGAATTGCTGGGCGGTCGAGCGACGATCAAGTGACGTTGTTCAAATCGGTTGGAAATGCTGTTCAGGATGTGGTCGTCGCGCGGTACGCAATCGAACAAGCTGATGCCCGAGGGCTCGGCATACGTCTCGATCTCTCTTCCTAAGACAGCCCGGACTAATCAGGACACCTGTAGATGAAAGAGGAAGCCGATGTGGCCTCCTCTTCCCGTCGCCTTTCGTGACCGATAGAGATCAGTCCGCCGCTATCGCCATGGTCTCAGCGCCGATCGGGCAGACTCCACATGGGCAATGGCCCTCGGCGTGGGCGCGGAACTCCTCTGGAAATTGATGCATCATCCCGAGCAGCGGCATAGGAGCCACCTGACCCAGGCCACAAAGCGAGAGTTCAATGATGTGCTTCGACGTTCGCTCCATTAACGGCAGATCACTGATCGATCCACGTCCGAGTCGCAATCGATCGAGGACTTCGACCAGGGCAGGGTTTCCGAGCGAGCAGGGAACGCATTTTGCGCACGATTCTACCCGGTTGAACGCAGTCAGGTACCGAGCGAAGTCCACCGCGCAGACGCTCTCATCGAAGACTACGAAACCACCCGACCCCAGCATGCCGCCGACATCGGTCAGCGAATCGAAATCGACCGGCAAATCGAGATGCTCGTCTTTGAGAGGTCCGGCGGAAACACCACCGGTCTGAATGCCCTTGAATGTATAGCCGTCACGCATGCCGCCCCAGATATCCTCGACAAGGGTGCGGAGCGTGATCCCCATTGGAACTTCGACAAGACCCATGGTCTTGAGCGGACCTTGGACCGTCATCAACTTGGTGCCCTTGCTCTTCTCGGTGCCGATGCTGGAATACCATTCGCCACCCTTGAGAAGGATGTCGCGAATGTTAGACAGCGTTTCGGTGTTGTTGGCCACGGTTGGACGCTTCCATAGGCCTTCCTCGACCGAGCGTGGTGGTTTCGTCCGCGGCTGACCACGGACGCCCATGATCGAATACATCATGGCCGAGCCTTCGCCGCAAACATATGCACCGCCGCCGGTGCGGAGCCGGAACGCAACGTTCTTGCGTGAACCCAGAATGTCTTCGCCGATCAGACCAAGCTGATTGGCATCCTGTACGGCCTTTCGGAAGCGCTCGATCGCGAGTGGGTACTCACCGCCAACATAGTTGTATCCACGCTCGGCGCCAACAGCGACACAGGCAATCAGGATTCCTTCCAGAATCCGATGCGGGTCGCCCTCATGGATGCGACGGTCCTTGTAGACGTTTGGTTCGCCCTCATGGCTGTTGCAGACAACAAATTTCGGATGAACGCGGGCTTTGCGACCGCTTTCCCACTTGATTCCGGCAGGGAAACCGGCACCGCCTCGCCCACGAACATTCGCCGCGGTGACCTCGGCGATCACTTCTTCGTCGCTCATTTCGAAAAGCGCGTTGTAGAGCGCTTGGTACGCGCCGGTCGCGAAGGCATCTTCAATCGAGTCAGGGTCGATCACACCGACATTCGCCAATACGATCCTATGCTGATGACGATAGAAGGGGAGGGACGAAATCGACTGCAACCCGTCGTAGGCGGTGTCGCCAAGTACTCCGATTGCCTGGTCGGAAAGGTCGCCAGTGAGCAACGCTCGAACCTGGTCTGGAGTCACGTTGGCATAGACGATGGCGGGAGCGTTCGGGGATTTGACCTGCACCATGACCTCGGCCCAGTCAGCGCCATCCACGCCGACCTTGCGGACGATCAAGTTTTCCTGATCGGCATATCTCTGGACTTCGGCCAGCACTTCAAGTGAGCCTTTCGCCATCGACGAACTGCCCACGCCCACGCTGACAACGGTGCGGTTGCCATTCCACATGGAATTCCAACGCTCTTCCGCCGCTTTCTGAAACTCCTTGAAGTCGTCCTTTGACTTCAGTGACGGGAGCGAGTGAGTCTCGAGCGTCATGAACGGGGTCCCTCTCCGGTGCGGCCGGCAATCACCTGCTGGAGCAAGGTGTTGAACGACTCGGTTGTCAACTGGCCATAGAAATCGTTGTCGATTTTGACGACAGGAGCGCGATCGCAAACGCCGAGGCAGCCATTGACAACCTGGACCGTCAATTCGCCATCGGCTGTTGTGCCGCCATCGCCGATCCCATAGGTATCGGCAAGCTCCTGAACGAGATTCTGAGAACCCATCACATAGCAGGACATACCGTGGCAGAGAAGCATGAAGTGATTTCCGCGCGGTTCAGTCCGAAAGTCTGCGTAGAACGTCAACAGACCGTAAACCCGGCTGGTGGTGGTGCCGAGGGCTTCAGCGACGATATCGGCGGCTTCGATCGAGACGAAACCAAAATGCTCGTTGACTTCCTGAAGAGCGCTGAGGATGAGTTCCTGGCCTTCCTGCCAGTCTTCCGGTTGGAAATTGGTCATCATCTCGCGGACGACATCGAGATCGATTTCCTTGATTCCCGTCGCGACGTGGTGGCTGGTCAAGGATTCCTCCCAAAGTCTTCACAGTACGGTTCTCGCGCGTTAGGCGCTTACGAGACACGATTATACGGCACTAGTCTGCAAGAATCGCTTCCGGGAACAGCAGTTCAGCCTCTCGCGTCGAATCAAACTACGATGCGTCTTCGGCAGACCTATCCGAGGCAAAGAGATCGTCGAAGTTGCCATCAAACGATTCCAGAAAGGCGTGCATCTCAGAGATGTCGTCGACGTCCACGGGCGGAAGGTCGGAACTTCCTTCGAGCTGGATTGGTACTGGTGTCGAAGTAGACGAGCGAACCTCACGCTGAGCAAAACCGATTAGCTGTTCGCGCACATCTTCGCCATAGGCTTTGTCGGAGAACCGGGCAGCGACTACCTGCTGTCCGCGACAGTCTGGACACTGAACCAGCATCATCCAGTTGTCGTTTTCGCGCGATCGAACTTCGACATCCGTTTCGTCATACTGGCGGTGACAGACGCTGCAGCGTCCCATATACGCGGCGACGCGTTTCTTGATTTCGGTATCTCGATTTTCCATGAGTGCTGCGGGCTTTCCTTGTGTGAGCAGACACTTTTGCCTGCCTGGTTAATTCCGCTCCGAATCGGGATCTTCTGGCAAGAGGTTGTTGATGAAGTCGCGGAATACCGAGAGCTTTTCGTCGTCAACCTGTCCAACCACCGGGGCGACTCCGGAGCCTTGAGTCGTTGCGGCCATTTCTGCTGGTTCGTCCTCGAGGTCGAGGCTTTCTCCACCCAATGTCATGACGGACTCTGCCACCATGATGGGAACCTTGGCGCGGACTGCCAGGGCAATGGCATCGCTCGGACGTGAATCGATCTCGAACGAACGATCGCCGGTTGATATCACGATCCGGGCGAAATAGACGTCCTGGGAGAGATCGACGATCAGAACACGGTCGACCTTCCCGCCCAGCTCGGTGATCAGCGATTTCATGACGTCGTAAGGCATTGGTCGCGGGACGGCAACTCGTTGCAGTTCCATTGCGATCTGCCCAGCTTCGTATTCACCGATCCAGATTCGCAGATACCGATCGCCTTCGACCTCCTTGAGGATGACGATCGGATGCTGCGTGTTCATGTGAACCTGAATGCTGTGAACGACTGTCTCGATCATCATAAGAGGGCTTCCATGTAGTGGCTCATGGCCATCGTGAGCTGAGGCATCTGAGTGCGGAGCCGGAAAGGCAGTCAGCTGTCCGATTCCCTGATTTTACACCGAGCCGTCTGACCGCTCAATTTACGCACACCGCAAACGGCGGACCGCTTGGCTGGCCGTCAGTCCTGGTCATCCTCGTAATCAGGGGAATGTACAAGGCCGAACTCAGATAGCGGCCAGTAGGTAATGACGGTTTCTCCCTGGACAGAACCAATATCGACCGGACCGAAAACGCGCGAATCGGAACTGTTGCCTCGGTTGTCACCCATTACCCATATCTGACCCTCTGGAATGACTATTGGGCCGCAGTATGGACCAGTGCATTCGGTAGTTCCCGCTTCGATGTACGGTTCGACGAGGAGTTCACCGTCCACATAGACGCCACCATCACGAATCTCGATTGTTTCGCCAGGTAGACCGATTATCCGTTTGATATAGGGCTTGTTCGAATTGACCGGTGGCTGGAAAACGACGATGTCGCCCCGCCGCGGTTCGCTGAATGGCGTCACTTCTTTGGCGTTGGCATGCTCGACACCAGGGATCCAATCGATCAAACCGTACAAGTCATAGCTGTCATAGGCGTTGCGGTTGACGATCAGCAGTTCGCCGTTGACGAGATTGGGCATCATGCTGGTACCGTCCACCCGGAAGTTCAGTACCAGGGTCCGAACCAGTAGGAAGATCATAAGAGCGATCAACGCGGTCTCGGCGATCTCCCGGATGACGCCACCGCGTTTGCCTCGGACTGGCTGGCTTGTGACAGATGGGAGGGTCTGCTCGTCCGTGTCGTTCGGTTCATCGTATGGAACGAAATCGGCCGACTCTTCCTGATTCGAATTCTGAACCGGATCGAACGGTCGGGTGTCGGTATCGGATTTCCAATGTTGATCCCGGGAGTCATCCCGCATCAGTTCGCGCTCCAGTCGTAAACACTGTGTGCTGCGATCAAGCAGTCGGTCAGCAAGAATACCCGTGATCGATGGCCCATGTCGCCGCGGTCTTTTCTGTCTACGACGACATCTTCTCAGCGGATGCCTGTGTCAGGGGAGAACGCCAATGACAAAGGGCTGGGAACTATGTCCCAACCCTTCGCAACAGTTTGCCGTTTAACGTTCTCGACTCTAGATCTCGTCAGCGCGCAGTTCCCGCTTATCGGTCGGGCTAGTCATGACGGCAGAGCCAGAGGACGTGCTGCTCGAGGTAGAGGTCTCCGCGAGTGCGTCGACCTCGTCACTTTTTGTTTCTTCCTTGAAATTCCTGATCCCTTTGCCAAGATCGGAGCCGATTCCTGAGAGTTTACTGGTACCGAAGATCATGGCGACGATGAGCAGAATCAAAACGAGTTCTTGCCAACCCAAACTAGGCATTTTTCTTTCCTCCTCCGGTGACCGTGCCGGAAACTGATGCTTTCAGTAGTCGGCGTACCGATCTACAGTATAGACACGAACGAAAAAGAGATTCAACACCAGACCGAGGCCGCAAGCAGTCTTTGGCACAAGGTCACAGCTTTGTTACTATACATCGTTGGTGTCACGTAGGCCACTTGCACACCGCGGTTGATTACGCGCGATTCGCCGCTTTGACACATTAGAGGAGAGTGCTTCTTTGACGGCTTCAAGCCACGATGATCTCACATTGTCACCTGAGGATCTTGAGTTTCTCATTGCGTACTTGCGGACGAACGCTATTCCCGTTTCCACGAAAGATCTGCTGGATGCCCTTCGGTCGCGAATGGTCTAGTGTCTCACGCCTTTCTGAGGGTCACGCTTGAACTGTGACTCCGAGCCTTTGTCTGTTTCGATACCCAGGAGATCTAAACCATGTCGTCCGATGTCATCACTCCGCTTCAGTTCAGCGGGACGAAGAGTGAGCAGACGCTCGCCAAGGTCATTTTCGACGCCATGATGGCGCGTGGACGCTTCGTGGCGTCTGACATTCCGATTCGTGTTCAAGCAGCCATCCTGGTCGAATTCTTGAAAGAGGTTGACAAGAGCGCAACCCCAGCGGCGATCCTGAAAGCGGTCAATGCCAACCCCGAGATCTTCGGCACCGAAGAGGTTGACGGTGACACAGTGATCAGCACGACCCGAGTCGGGCGAGCCCCAGTTGTGTTGAACCATGATTCGACCCATTCCTTTGCCGCCCGTTTCATGACACCTGAGCCAAAACCGGAGCATCCTGTTGTGCCATTGCGACCGCGCTCGCGAGGAGATGCTCGTTGGTCGTCGCTCGATCGCGCTCTTGCTGAATTCGAGATGACGGATTTCGAGCCGCTCGATGACCAGGCAATTCTCGAGGTTGTCGAGGCCGCCGAAGCGATCGGAGAAGGCGCGGCAGCCGTCCAGACCGACATCGAAGCTATCGAGACAATGGCGGAGGCGATTGAACCGGAAAGTCTCTCTGTCGCGTCAATCGGTGATGTCGCGCTCGAAAAGATGATTGTCGATGCGCTCAGCACCGATGCGCGCGTGGCTGCATTCGCCGGGGAGTGGATGATCGAAGATCGCGCTCCTCGACTGAGTCGCGGGGACATCCGCAAGATCAAGGATTACATCGAAGAGCAGGACCAGCCGCTGACGGACGATCTCCTTGTCCAGGATGTGCTCGAGGTTCGACCGAAGGCGTCGGATTTCGACTTGATGCGTTTCGGTCTCAACTTCCGTTTGAGCAAGGAACATCGCGATTTCGACTTTGTTGGCACGAACGATCAACGGTTTTGGACGATGGGAACCGTCACGCCGATTGGGACTGACCGACGGAAAGCGACCGACATTGGCACCGATTACAAGTACCTGATCGATGAATTGCCAGAGCAACCAGCTTATCGATCAGTGAATCAGGTCAGCCACATTCTGACGTTTTACGAATTCACGCTCGGATTGCTTCCGTATGACCTGGAGATTCAGGCGCTTTTCCCTGCGCCGGTAACGGATGGGCAGCGCTCGGCTGTTCTGACCTTCGAATGTCCGCAGTCATATACGACCTATCTGGTTGAACTCCGCTATCCAACCGGAAACCGGGGTGGGTTCATTCTGGGTCTTGATGATTTCTATAACGAGAACCTGGTTCCGGGAGCGGTGTTGACTCTCACGGCAACAGGGAACGATGGTCACTACGTGGTCGAGTTTGAAGAAGCCGGGACGCAGAGCATGCGATTGCTCGATCTGGGTGATCGACGCCAGAAGTACGCTTTCCGGCCGACATCGTTCAATTGCACCGTCTTCGAAGAATATGTCATCGACGAAGATCGGTTCCCGGGTTTTTCCGGAGACAAGCCGATGGACGACAAAGCGCGACGCAAACTCGATGACGTGATCGCGCAAGCGTTTGTCCGAAGAGATAGCAAGATCGAAGGAAACGGATACCGGGCGTCGTTTGTCGAGCTCTTTGCCGCGGCGAATGCTGAACGGCCGTTCTCTGAAACCTTGCTAAGAACAACGCTTGACGAGGATCAGACTGGAGCGTTCTCGAAAGATCCGGATAGTCCGGATGGCTACACCTACGTTCCAGTCAATGGTTGAAACCGGGAATAGCGCAGAAGCGAAAGCGATCGCGGCTCTGGTCGACGGAGCTGACGTGAAATCGGCGCTGATCCGCCTTTCTGATCTCGATCGCGGGTCGATTCGGCGCACTCTTGCCGCGATGGAGCAGTTGGCGGCGGCAGAGCGGGCAAGGGTTACATTGACCCTCGTGGACGCCGCCGAGACGACAGTCGACTTGAATTTTCACCGGCTGTTGCGGGAACTTTTGGGAGACAGCGCGCCGGAGGTGCGGCGGCTCGCTATCGCCGGCTTGTGGGAAGACGAGACCACGGGTCTTCGCCAACGTTATTTAGAGCTGCTCATCACGGACCCGGACCAGGACGTGCGCGCGCAAGCTGCGGAGGCTTTGCGGCCGTTCTGTTCCATGCTCGCGCTGGAGCGGGATGGGGACGATCCTGAGTCTGAGGCGATAGCGCAGGAGCTGCTTGCGATCTCCACAAATCCGCTCGAATCGGTGCTGGTGAGACGACGGGCGACCGAAGCCCTCGGCGCATTGGACTACGGTCAGATGACCGATGATCATCTCACCATCCAATTCGAAGCCGATGATCAGGCGATTGCTGCTGGAGCACTTCGGGGGATGGGGCTGACCTCAGCGCGCAAGTGGATGCCAATCGTTGAACAGGAGATGGTCAGCCCGGACGCGGAGATGCGTTTCGAAGCAGCAGGCGCCGCTGGACTTATCGGCCATGTTGATTTCGTTCCGGGTTTGGCCATTCTGATGGATGATGAAGACCCGGAGGTGCGAGCCGCGGCGGCTATTGCACTCGGCAGGATTGGGGGCGATGCGGCGCTGCGAATCTTGCAGGAGCACCTCGATCGGGACGAAGAGGAAGCGTTGCTGGTGCAGCAGGCGCTGGAAGAAGCGCTTCTTCTCGAGGATCCACTGGCAGATCTCGAATGAGCTACCCGCGCAGCAAGCCCGCCGACCTCGAAGCGTGGGATCACAATCTCACCAGACTCGGCGGTCATTTCCTGCAGAGTTTTCGCTGGGGCGCGTTCAAGGAGCTTCATGGTTTCGAGGTGCGGAGAATCGCAACCAACGGCGTCGAGCCCACAGCGATGGCGCAGCTGCTGATCCGTCGAAAGGGCCCGATTAGCGCGGTGTATATCCCTCGCGGACCTGCGTGGGATGGTTCCAGCGATTCATTGTCCGACCTTTTCGAGCGCGTGGACCATCTCTGTCGGCGTGAGCGCTCGATCCTGGCGCTGATCGAGTCCGATGTTCGATTGCCACGCGCGTTCCTTGGCGATCCAAGGAACCAGACACCAGGCCCCGCGCATGCGCAACCGGTCCGCACCGTCAAGATTCCGCTTCTGGACGATGACGCGATCATGGCTCAGATGCGCTCGAAGACGCGATCACAAGTTCGGCAGGCGAATCGACGCGGGGTCAGTGTGGTTCGCGCATCTGGCACCAGCGACTCGCTTTTCGATGACTTCTATCAGATGCTCGTGGACACCTCGTCGCGAAACGAATTCGGGGTTCATTCACGCGCATACTATCGTGATTTCCTTGACATCATGGGACAGGATTCGGCTCTGTTGGTCGCGCAGATCGACGGGCAATCAGTGTCTGCCATCATCACCGGTGATTTCGCGGATGAGGGCATCTATTTTTATGGTGCTTCATCCACTGAATTCCGGTCGAGTGGGGCAAGCGTTGCTCTCCAGTTCGCGGCGATGCAGTGGGCGAGAGAACGTGGCGCCAAACGCTACGATCTCTGGGGCATTCCGGCCGAAGATCCAGTCACCGAAGCCAGCGACCCTGCCACTCCGATTGCCTCGCGAGGAGCGAACATGAGTGGTCTCTACCGCTTCAAGACTGGATTCGGAGGCGAGATCGTTTCGTATCCGCCGACCGTGCAGCGCAACTATTCGCGCATCGGCGCTTGGGCGTTCGACCGTTTCATCGGTTCAAGGAACGCGGAATGAGTTCGTCGGCGGTCAAGACCCTTGGGTTTCTGGCCGGGTCGTCCCAAGCGCTGGGATTGCAGGGCGATCCCGCTACGCCAATCACTGAAATCCAGTTCGATTCGCGGTTGATCCAGCCCGGGAATCTCTTTGTCGCATTGCGAGGTGGATACGTCAATGGACACGACTTCATAAACGATGCGATCGAACGGGGCGCCTCGGCGATTGCAACTGAGCATCCCGTCGGCGACGTTCCGTCGATTGTGTTCAGTGACACCCGGGAAGCTTTGCCAGATCTGGCGACTGCCTTTTTCGACAAACCCTCGGAGTCACTGTCGGTCATCGGGATCACCGGCACCGACGGAAAAACGACTACCTCGTATCTGGTGGACGCCATCTTGCGGCATGGTGGTCTGCGAACAGGGATGATCGGGACGGTGTCGGTGAAGATTGGCGATGAGATCGTCGAGCATGAAACCCGGCAGACGACTCCCGAGTCACTCGAAATTCAACGTTATCTGGCCAGTATGCGAGCCGCAGGAGTCACGCACGCGGTTCTCGAAGCGACTTCACATGGTTTAGTCGACCATCGGCTCGACCGAACCCGGTTTGCGATCGGGGCGGTGACGAACATCACCCATGAACACCTCGAACGCCATGGCACGATCGAGGCCTACTGGCGGGCAAAGGCGACCTTGTTCGAGTGGCTGGGTCAGACCGGTGGTTGGGCAATCGTCAACATGGACGACGAAGGCGCGCGGTCGGTACTGCCGTACGCTGACGAGGCTCGCCTGTTGACCTATGGTAGCGGTGACGATGCTGATCTCCGTGTCAGCCAGATCGAATGTGATATCCGCGGAATACGGTTCTCGTTGACCTATGAATCCCAGACGTGGCCGGTGTCGGTTCCACATCTTGGCGAATTCAATGCCGAGAATGCTGCTTGCGCGGTTAGTATCGGTCTCGCTGCCGGTGTGTCCATCGAGACAGCCGTGAGCGCTCTGGCGAGCGCTCCGGCGGTGCCAGGTCGACTGGCAATGGTCGACCAAGGTCAGCCATTTACGGTTGTGGTGGATTACGCGCACACGCCGGAATCGCTGGCGAAAGTTCTGGACCTGCTTCGCCGCTTAAACCCTGAGGGGCGACTGATTGCCATTTCCGGGAGTGCTGGCGAACGCGACGTACTCAAGCGACCGCTCCAGGGGCGGGTGTCGGCAGAACGAGCAGACATCAGCATATTCACCTCGGAAGACCCGCGCTTCGAGGACGAGGCGCAAATCCTGGCCCAGATCGCTGCCGGAGCGCTCGAGATCGGCAAGATCGAAGGGATCGACTTCCACCTTATTGAGGATCGGCGAGAAGCAATCTCGTTTGCCATGGGCCTCGCCAGACCAGGTGATGCGGTTCTCCTGGCTGGCAAAGGCCACGAAGCAAGCATCATCGTCGGCGCAACGAAGGTCCCCTGGAACGAAAGCAAGGAAGCTCGGCAGGCTCTCATTGCGGCGGGGTATGGCGACGACTAGGCAGGCGATCCGTCGTCGTCTGGTTTTTCGCTTGCCGGTGCGAGGGCCAAGCCAACGTCCACGAGTTGATCCGCTTCGATGGCAGACGGTGCATCGAACATCAAATCCGTTCCACGCTGGTTTTTCGGAAATGCGATGACTTCGCGGATGCTGTCGTCACCAGTCATCAACATCACGAAGCGGTCGATCCCCATGGCAATGCCGCCGTGCGGCGGAGCGCCAAAGTCGAGGGCGTCGATGATCGCGCCGAACCGTTCCCGCTGGGCTTCTGTTGTATGGCCCATGAGTGAAAAGACCATCTTCTGGTCCGCAGCTTTGTGCATGCGGATACTGCCACCGCCGACCTCATTGCCATTGAGCACGAGGTCATATTGGCGCGCGCGGACTGCACCCGGATCAGATTCGAGAAGTGGTCGGTCTTCCTCGAAGAAACCAGAAAAAGGATTGTGAACGGCATCCCAACGCTGGCCGTCTTCATCCCATTCCAGAAGCGGAAAATCCTCCACCCAGCAATAGGCGAAAACGTTTGGATCCGCGAGACCGAGTGCTTCGCCGAGATGCTCGCGAAGCGCAGAAAGTGTTTTCGCAACGACGTCTGGTTGATCAGCCACCATCAGCACGAGATCGCCAGATGTGGCTCCGATGCCGGTGGTCAACTGCTCCATTTCGGAGTCGGTGAAGAATTTTGCAATCGGAGAACGGTAACCGTCCTCGGCCAGTCCGATGTAGGCGAGACCCTTCGCCCCGGAACGCTTGGCGAACTCGGTAAGGTCATCGATTTCTCGTCGACTAACACTCGCCATGCCGGGAGCCACGATCGCTTTCACCTGACCTCCGGCACTGGCAACCGAAGCGAAGGCCTTGAACTCCGAGTTCCGGGCGACGTCGGTGACGTCCTGCAGCTCGAGACCAAAACGGAGATCTGGTCTATCGGAACCGAATCGGTTCATGGCATCGGCATAACTGATGCGAGCGAACGGTTTCTGCATGATCAACCGATCCGAATAGCGCTCGGTGATCTCGATAAAAAGGTCTTCTATGAGACCGGTTACGTCTGCCTCGTCGACAAACGACATCTCGACATCGAGCTGGGTGAACTCGGGCTGGCGATCGGCCCGCTGAGCTTCATCACGGAAGCAACGGGCGATCTGGAAATATCTATCGAGGCCGGCGACCATGAGCAACTGTTTGAGCTGCTGCGGCGACTGGGGGAGGGCGTAGAACGAACCGGGCGCTTGACTGGAAGGCACGACGAAGTCGCGGGCGCCTTCCGGGGTGCTCCGGATAAGTAAAGGTGTTTCTACTTCGACGAACCCACGATCATCGAGATAGTCCCGCATGAACTTGACGATCCGGTGGCGAAGGATGACGTTATTGCGCATCTTGGCGCGGCGGAGATCGAGATAGCGGTATTTAAGTCGCAGCGATTCGTCAACATCACTCTCTTCGTTGATGTAAAACGGCGGTGTCTGGGCACTGTTGAGAATCTCGATCGAGGTCGCTTCGAGTTCGATTTCACCGGTAGCGAGTCTGGGATTGACCGTGCCTTCTGGTCGTTCACGAACGATCCCACTCACAGCCAGGACATATTCGTTGCGAACATCACTGGCGATAGCGTGAGCTTCCGGCGAGATCTCGGGGTTGAAAACCACCTGCGAGATGCCATATCGGTCGCGGAGATCGATAAAGATCAGCCCTCCCAGATCGCGGCGACGGTGGACCCAGCCCTGAAGTCTCTGAGTTTCGCCGACGTTGCTGGCTCGCAGCGTTCCGCATGTGACTCTACCGGTTACCGAAGGATCGATATCGATCTGCTGTCCCATAATCCGCTTGCCATCTCCCTTGAAGACGTACATCAGCACGCTTCACTAAAAGTTTCCCAACCATCCGTTCATGCTTTCGAACGTCGATAGGCTGCTTCGAGAAGCTGCTCCGGATCGGCTCCGCAGTCGAACGCTTCCTGAACCAGCGCCAGCAGGCGGTCTCCGAGCATAGCCTTCGGTTCCGATTTGTCGCCACCCTCGATCTGCGCTGATTCGGCCAGCCGGATTCGCTGCAACGTGGAGAGCGACGGAGGCAGCTGATCATAGCGAAGCGCGGGCACGGTGTCAGCTTGCTCGCCTTTTTCGGACGATTTCACCGCTTTCCATGTTTTCACCACGTCGTCAGCTGTTTCAGCGTAAGCATCGCCGAAGACATGCGGGTGACGTCGCACGATCTTCTCGTTGACCGATGCGTAGACATCTTCGATCGTGAAAGTTCCTGCCTCCTCAGCGATCTGGGCATTCAAGGCGATCAGCAGCAAGAGGTCTCCTAGCTCACCGGCAAGGTCGGATGGATCGTCGCGATCGATCGCGTCTATCACTTCGTGAGCTTCTTCGAGAATCTTGTCACGCAGTGTCGCGTGAGTTTGCTTCCGGTCCCAGGGGCAGCCGGTTTCTGAGCGGAGAAAGGCGACCAGATGATGAAGTGTGGCAGCGCTGCGACTTGCCTCGAGCAACGGCAACGGCGGCACGATCACGGAGGTGAGATGGTTGACAGCAACCTGATCCAGTTGATGCAGCGGAATCTCTTCTATGTGCTCAAGCCTAGAAACACCCGCTGCGGTGACAACGGTGACTCGATGATCAAGCGGAAAGACCAGCGATAATCGCTCCTTGACCGCAGAAGCCGTGTGAGAGTCGTAGACCTGCATCACAATGACAACGCGAGCCGGGTCAACGTGCAACATAGAGCCGGAAAACGGGGCGTCATCGTCCTGGCGAGCGAGCTCAAGCGCGTCGATGACTTGGGGTTGGGCGGTGAGCAAGTCGATGCTCGCAGCGGCGCTGATCGCTTCAAATGCAGAAATGGAAGGCACGATTCGGACTTCGATGTCCGATCGTTTCGCACGGTCGATAACCGCCTGCACGGTTGTTTCACCGAGCGACGGCGATCCCGGAACAGCGTAAACAATCGCCTTTTCTGTAGCGAGTCCGAGAACTCTATCGACGATCGCAGCATAAACATCTTCGAACGTTTCGTGGTTCTCGTATAGGTCGTCGCATGCAACAACTCGCTCGTCTTGCTGTAAGAACTCTGTTCCAGGGTGGATCGTGGTTCGCAGAACGATGGTCTCAGCCTCATCAAGAATCCGCTGCGTGGCCAGTGATCGCGCGGCTGCTTCGCCCGGACCCAGGCCGACTATTGTCAGTGTTGTTGGCGGCGACATTTAGCTCTTGCTCGAGCGGGTCGGATCGTTGAGACTGAGCACCGCCATGAAGGCTTCTTGCGGGATTTCGACACTTCCCACCACCTTCATCCGCGCTTTACCTTCTTTCTGCTTTTCGAGCAGTTTGCGTTTGCGACTGATGTCACCGCCGTAGCACTTAGCGAGGACGTTCTTGCGCATGGCTCGGATGGTTTCGCGGGCGACAACCTTGCTGCCAATCGACGCTTGCACCGGCACATCAAACATTTGTCGCGGAATGAGTTCTCGCAACGCTTGAACCAGATCGCGACCGCGGGTATAGGCGGTTTCGCGGTGGGTGATCACTGACAATGCGTCCACCGGAGCGGCGTTGACAAGCACATCGAGCCGCACCAGATCGGCGGCTTCCAGTCGCGAAAACGAGTAATCAAGCGATGCGTATCCCTGCGTCCGGCTCTTGAGTTGATCATAGAAGTCGACGATCACCTCACCGAGCGGCATATCGAACGTGAGGTTGACCCGGTCCTCGTCGAGATATTGCATCTCCTTGAACTGACCGCGTCTGGTGGTCACGAGTTCCATCACATTTCCGATATAGCGGGAAGGAACGATGACACTGATGTTCATCCACGGTTCGCGGATCTCGTCGAAATCGCCAGGCGATGGCATCGCAGATGGGTTCTCGACCTTCAGAATCTCTCCGGAACGCATCAAGACCTCATATTCGACACTGGGTGCTGTCGCCAGGAGATCAAGGTCGTATTCGCGTTCCAGGCGTTCCTGCACAATCTCCATGTGGAGAAGACCAAGGAATCCAACCCGGTAGCCGAAACCGAGCGCTATCGAGGATTCGGGTTCGAATACGAGTGAGGCATCGTTCAATTGCAGTTTTTCGAGTGCGTCGCGGAGGAGCGGATAGTCCTCACCATCGACCGGATAAATGCCTGCAAACACCATTGGTTTGGCCGGGCGATACCCTGGAACGGGGACATCAGCGGGATGGGCGTCGGCAGTGATGGTGTCTCCCATTTGCAGGTCTTTGACCACCTTAAGCCCGGTTGCGATGTATCCGACTTCGCCACAGTAGAGCGAGCGGGTCGAGATCATGCTCGGCGCAAAGTAACCAAGTTCGAGGATGTCGGCGGTTTTGCCAGTCGACATGAGCTGAACACGCTCATCTCGGGAAAGCGAGCCATCAATCATTTTTACGTAGGCGATAACCCCTTTGTAGGGGTCGAAATGGGAATCGAAGATTAGGGCCCGGGCCGGTTTCTCAGCGTGACCAGCTGGTGGGGGAACGTATTTGACGACTGCTTCGAGAATCTCACTGATTCCGGTGCCGTCCTTGGCCGACGCAAGAATGATCTCGTCATCAAGCAGGCCGATGATGTTCTGAACCTCGGTTCGGACACCGTCAGGATTTGCACTTGGAAGATCGATCTTGTTGATGACGGCGATGATGGTCAGATCGAGTTCGAGCGCGAGATAGACGTTCGCCAGGGTTTGGGCTTCGATCCCCTGGCTGGCATCGACGACCAGAATTGCACCTTCACAGGCTGCGAGACTGCGGCTGACTTCGTAAGAAAAGTCGACATGACCGGGTGTGTCGATCAGGTTGAGTTCGTAGTCGAGGCCGTCACTTGCCGTGTATGCCATCCGCACGGCGCGGGCTTTGATGGTGATCCCTTTTTCACGCTCGAGATCCATCGAATCGAGTACTTGATTCATCATCTGCCGCGATTGCAGCGTGCCAGTTTTTTCAAGGAGTCGGTCAGCGAGTGTCGATTTCCCGTGATCGATGTGCGCGATGATACTGAAATTGCGGATTCGCGATTGCGGAACCGGTGCTCCAGGAGCAGATTTGGTTGGTGAGGAGGCGGTAGTCGACATAGAGCAGAGTATAGACGAGGCCCGCGGGCAGTCTGGAACTCTACATACCTTCGACGGTCGGTGGGCGCCGTCGAAATCGTTTGAGTGGAGTGGTCAACCGACTAATTTCCGGAACGCCCAGTAGATAGCAGACTGCCAGATAGGTGCTGCCAACCAGAACGAAACCGAAACCGAGCATCCCAAGCGCGACCAGACGGTTCGTGTTTTCCGGATCGGTGACGTGATCGAGTTGCGGTCTGATCGCTTCGGCAACGGCGGCCATGGCCACTGCCGCCAGGATCACTCGCACGATCCAGCCGCCAAATTGCTGCCCGAAGCCTCCCAGTCGACGTCGGAGCACAAACGAGAGAATTACCGCCTCAACCATCGTGGAAATCGTCAGGGACATGGCCAGCCCGACATGACCGAGGCGATCAACGGTCAGATAGCAGAGGACGATGTTCAACGCGATGATGAAGAGTCCGGCCGCGACTGGAGTGATCGTGTCGCGCATGGCGTAGAAGGTCCGCGCAAGAACTTCAACCAGCCCATAGAAGACGAGCCCTCCGGCCAGCAGAGCCAATGGATTGGCGGCCAGGCGCGTCGATTCCGCGGTGAAACTTCCGGTCTGAAAGACAGATTGAAACATCGCCGTTCCGAACGCGTAGAGGATGATCGAGGATGGAATGATCAGGAAGAGCAGCGGTCGCATTGCCCGGCCCAACAACGACTTGACCGCGTCGACATTGCCTCGTTCGAATGCTTCTGCCATCGAGGGGAAAATGACGGTCGAAATACTGAGAGCGATAACCCCGTTCGGAAGCATCATCATCATCCAGGCGTAGTTCATTCCGGAAACGCGGCCTTCACCAGCGGTGCTGGCGAAGTGATTGACGGCGACGAAGTTGATCTGGAAGGCTGCTTGACCGATGACCCGGGGCAGGAGGAGACGGCCAACTTCGCCAAGTCCTTCCACCCGTTCGCGCAAGACAGGGCGAATGACCGTACCGGACCGGATGACCCCAGGGACCTGAATTCCAACGTGAAGGAGCGCGCCCAGAAGGACACCGGCCGTTACACCGTTGATCCCATAGGTCGGTGCAAGAAAGATGGCAGCGAGGAGAATGGAAAGATTGTAGACAACAGGAGCCATCGCCGGGAGAAAGAACTTCTGTTGTGCTTCCAGGATCCCTTTCGCGGCAATCCCCATGCCGAGCAGGATTGGTGAGAGGAGCAGCCAGCGCATGGTCGAAATCGCCAACTCCATCGATTCGGCAGGGAGGTCCGGAGCAACGATGTACCGCATGATCGGATCGGCAAAGATGAAGGCGACCGTGCCCAGGAGAGCGGTCAGGATCATCGTGTAGGTCACGACCCCAGAGGCGAGTCGATTGGCAAGATCGCGGCGGTCGCGAACGAGATATCCGGAAAAAACCGGCACGAACGCGGATCCAAAGGCACCTGACATGATGACGAGAAAGAGGAGATCCGGGATCCTAAACGCGCTCAGATAGGCATCGTAATCACTCGATGTGCCAAATCGGTTTGCCAACACAATTTCCCGAGCAAGACCGAGAATTCGGGAAACAACAAACGCTCCGGCGACAATCGACGCGTTCCGGGCCAGCGCTGGAGAAGGTGGGGATTCGGGTAGTGCTTCGCCTTGGTCAGGTTGGAGAGGAGTCGTGACAGTTTCGGCGATTGGAGTGCTGCTGCTCAAGACGTCGATCGACCCTCAAAAAGGCGCTATTGCCTATACGAACGCGGATTTGGTAGACTGTCACGTCGACCGGAGTTACCACCGGTCCGATGCAATGTGTCAGTTTAGATTGCGCATCAGATATTTTCACAGATAGCGAGGACCGTCAGCTTTGGCCAATTCGAAATCAGCCACGAAACGCATCCGGATCAATAGCGAGGCCTATGCCCGCAACAAACCGTACCGGACTTCGGCCCGGAGTGCTGTCAAGCGCGCTGAACTCGCCATTCAGGCTGGTGATGTCGAAGCTGCCGCGTTGGCCGTTGGCGAAGCGATCAGCACCCTGGATCATGTCGCCAACAAAGGTGTGATTCACGCCAACAACGCCGCCCGTCGGAAATCGCGGTTGATGGCGAAGTACAACGCTTTGGCGGCCGCCAGCTAGCTGTTTCAGCCCGCTCAACAACGATATAGCGACGTTCGCTCAGTGCCCGGAAGCATTAGCTTCCGGGTTTCCTGTTGGTTCCGGCAGGTGCTCTACGAGATAGTGCAAGGCCGAACGAGGGTCTTTTTCGGTGCCGCTCTTGACTCTGCGGTCTGTTTCAAGCGCCAGCAGCAGGAGAGCGTCGTAATAGGCGGCCGGGCGAGAGACAGCGCGGTGCACGGCTTTCATCCGGTTCGGGTTCGTCATGCCCAAAGCTTTGCCGGACTCGAGCGGGTCGGCCGGTTGACCGGCGGCGACGGCGGCGCGAGCGTATTCGATCTGCTGGTAGAGCTGCGCGAGGATTCGGGGTGCCTCGTCCCCCGCAATTGGAATGTTGTTCAGTTCCAAGACCGCAGATCGTTTATCTCCGCGGAGAATCGCATCCTGAAAACCGAACATTCGCTCTTCGTGATCGAGCGCGACCAGGGTTTCGACGAGCGCACTGGTGACAACGTCGTCACCAGCGGCGGTCGCGAGTTTATCGATCTCCGTTTGCAAGCGTTGCAGGTCTGGTGGTTTGTCGAAGGCAGGATTACTCGCGGCCTGGTGCCATGTTCCGGGAAAAAGCCGGTCGAGGAGGATCTTCAGTGCGGCGGGCTCGATCGTCGCGCCCGATTCCTTGAAACGATTCTGGCTCCATTCCCTGAGATCATTGCCCCGCGGAGGCGCGCTTGGACGAACGTGGACGTCTTTCGGGAGAGCCTTTTTCGCCGCTGCGGGGAGAGATGAAAGCGAAGCGTCTACCAGGACCAAATGAACGCCGGACTGCAGGTTGACAACAATCTCGTCGAGGTCATGGTCGGTCTTGTTTTTCGTGTTTGAAAGGAGCCCATGGATCGCGACTATCCGGACGGGCCCAAGAAACGGAGGCGTCGAGACGGCGCTTATCAGGTCGCTGGCGGCGGTGCCGTCGGCGTCGAACTGAGCGGTGTTGAAACCAGACGGATCGTTCGCATGCAGGAGATCGTTGAGAGCGGTCTGAACCAGAAAGCGGTCTGGGCCAAGCAGAACAGTAATCACAATGCTGGCTGACTCCGTTCAGCGAAGGATCACGACCCCGCCTGTGCCGTGAGAGGCGAAGCCTCGAACCTGCATTTACAGGTGGGCGCCGTGTGGGCTCCCGACTCAAGACTTATCGGCTCAAGACATTTGCCTGCAAGCACGAACACCGCAGGGTCGTATTCAGGAGGGTACCATTGGCAGCCATCGCCCTGCATGGCGACGTGATTCTGGACGTTCACGTCATGCGTTTTCTTTTCTGGTCTCGGAAATCAGAACATGTGACCAGCGTTGGAGGTTGACCGGTGCCAGTGCCAGCAACAGCAAATGTCGTCATCACGGGATTGAGCGCCATCAGTCCGGTTGGTCTCGATCTCGAATCCACCTGGACGGCGCTACTCGCCGGAAAGAGTGGAGTTGGGACCATCACCCGATTTGATCCGACCGGCTACGAAACGACCATTGCCGCCGAGGTAAAGGGGTTCGATCCTGACACTATTTTTGGCAAGAAGGACGCCCGCCGGCTCGATCGGTTCGCCCAACTGGGCGTGGCGGCCTGCCTCGCTGCTGCGACGAACGCGGGTCTCGAAGTCGATTCGCCCGAACCGACCCGGACCGGCGTCTTGCTGGCGACAGGTATGGGAGCAATCGAAACCGTTGAAAGCGGGATGGAAACGCTGCTCGACCAGGGACCACGCCGAATCGGTCCGTTTTTCATGCCGATGATGCTGGCGAACATGGCGAGTGGCAATGCCGCGATGCGACTCAATGCCAAAGGACCCAACATGGCCACGGTGTCTGCCTGCGCCAGTTCGGCACATGCGATCGGTGAGGCCGCGCGCTGGATTGAATCAGGCATGGCGGATGTTGTCTACGCGGGCGGTTGCGAAGCACCTGTTTCGAGGTTGAGCGTGGCCGGATTCAGTGCGATGGGAGCGTTGTCAAAACGGAATGACGATCCACCAGCGGCGAGTCGACCATTCGATCTAGGCCGCGATGGCTTTGTGGTGGCCGAAGGAGCAGCAGCGCTGGTGCTGGAGTCCCGTGCGCACGCAGAACGACGGGGCGCCACCATTTTGGCAGAGGTCGCGGGGTATGGAACTTCGGATGATGCGTTCCACATCGTACAGCCCGCTCCGGGAGGTGAGGGCGCGGCCCGGGCGATGACTCTGGCTTTGGAATCGGCTGGATTGGCCCCAGAAGACATCAATTACATCAACGCACATGGCACGTCGACACCGATGAACGAGAAGTTTGAAACCGCGGCGATGAAACACGCGCTCGGCGAGGCGGCCTATCGGATACCGATCAGTTCGACGAAATCAATGACCGGGCATCTGCTCGGCGCTGCAGGCGCTCTGGAAGCGGTTATTGGTATCCTGGCGATTCGTGACCAGCAGGCGCCGCCAACGATCAATCAGGTGACGCCGGATCCCGATTGCGATCTGGATTACTTGCCGAATGTGGCCCGCTCATTCCCAATTCAACATGTGATGAGCAACTCGATGGGTTTCGGCGGGCACAATGTATCACTGGTGTTCTCTCGAGCGGAGTAATCGTCTCACCCACAAATCGCGGTAGCAGGCCTGTGCCGTCGCAGTTTTCTAATCAAGATACCCTTGCAATTGACGGCTATAACTCGGATGGCGGAGTTTGCGCAGCGCTTTCGATTCGATCTGGCGGATTCGCTCGCGGGTAATGCCAAACTCCTGACCCACTTCTTCGAGTGTGCGGAACTTGCCATCTTCCAACCCAAATCGAAGGATCAGAACCTGGCGCTCGCGATCTTCAAGTCGACTGAGAGCCTCAGCGATGTCTTTCCGCAGGATGTGCGATGAAGCGAGATCGACCGGTGCCGGACTGGCGACGTCCTCGATGAAATCACCCAGGAAGGCGTCGCCATCCGCTCCGACCGGTGTTTCAAGCGAAACAGGATGCCGTGCTGCTTCTAGTACCTGCCGGACCTTTGCCTCAGAGAGATTGGTGGCTAGCGAAAGTTCAGCTGGGCTTGGCTCGCGTTCGTAGATCTGGTGGAGCCGTTGCGCGGTTTTTCTCACCCGGTTGATCGTTTCGCCGACGTGAACGGGCAAGCGAATCGTTCGACTTTGGTCTGAGATGGCGCGGGTAATCGCCTGACGAATCCACCACGTGGCATAGGTGCTGAACTTGAAACCCCGCTTGTAGTCGAACTTCTCGGTCGCTTTCATGAGACCGATGTTGCCTTCCTGGATCAGATCGAGAAAGGAAAGTCCACGGCCCATATAACGTTTGGCGACCGAAACGACGAGGCGGAGATTGGCCTGAATGAGATGCGCTCGGGCTCGTTCACCATCTTCAACGAGCGCTTCGAGATCCTTACGGTCGCGGTCGATCGATGGCGGTGCACTGGCTAGCGTCAGGCTCGAGAACTTGCCGAGCTCGATCCGTTTCGCAAGTGCGACCTCCCCGTCCATATTGAGGAGAGGCGTTTCGCCGATCTGCTGCAAATAGAGGCGGACAGAATCACCAGCGCCACTCGGCTGATCTTCGGTTTCGGCTTGCCGGGCGCGACGTGCTTCAGCCGGTGAAACGGTCGGTTCGCTTTCAAGAACTTCGATACCTTCCGATATCAGCGACGAATACAGGTCGTCGAGGTTTTCGATCTGGTTTTCAGCGTCGGGAAACACTGCCAGAATCTCGGTCGAAAGCACATATCCCTGGCTTCGGCCTCGTTCGACCAGATCATTCATCATCGCCGGTCAACTCCTTCAAAAACCGGCGACAGCTGCTCGGAACGCAGGTGCCGTCGCCAAGAGAAAACCCAACGCGGGATCACGTTGGGGAACCGTATCGAAATATCGTGGGAATCGAGCGACATTCCACGCTGCGAGTCTCCGAACCAAACTGAATACGCTAATAAACTGATAGAGAATTTACCATGCGTTGTCACAAGTTTCAATCGACTGTAACTGTGTCACAGAAGCGAAATGGTGCCGGTGGTATCATTTGCGCTTCTGGTTACGTTCTGAAAACACGGTGAGAAACAATGTCTGGTCATTCGAAGTGGGCAACAATCAAGCGGCAAAAAGGGGTCAAAGACGAAAAGCGAGGCCAGCTCTTTACTAAACTGGCACGTGAGATCACCGTCTCTGCTCGGAGCGGTGTCGCTGATCCCGAAGCGAACTTCAGACTCCGGCTGGCCGTGCAAAAAGCACGGGCGGAGAATATGCCCCGCGACAATATCGAACGCGCGATCGAACGCGCTACTGCCGCTGGCGGTGGAGATGCTCTCGAGGAGATCTCCTATGAGGGTTTTGGTCCTGGCGGCGTGGCGATAGTGGTCCAGGCCATGACCGACAATCGCAACCGCACTGTTGGTGAAGTTCGGTCAACATTGACCCGAGCCGGTGGAACACTGGGAGAATCGGGAAGTGTCGGCTGGATGTTCGACCACGTTGGACTCATCACAATCAATTCGGGCGATACCGATCTCGACGATCTGGCTCTGATGGCTATCGATGCGGGTGCGCTGGATGTTGTCACAGACGGAGGGATCGAGATCTACACCGAGGTCCAGGATCTCCATACCGTTCAGGAAGCCCTGGTGGGCGCTGGTCTCGACGTTGAATCAGCCGAACTCTTTCTCCGCCCCAAAACCGTGATGGCTCCGGAGACTGATGTCGCGGTTAAGGTGCTGCGGTTGCTCGAAAAACTCGATGATCTGGATGACGTGCAGCAGGTGTATTCCAATCTCGATGTCACGGACGATGTCCTGGCCGCCGCGAGCTAGGCTGAACGACCGACGTGATCATTGTCGGGATCGATCCCGGGACTGCGAAACTGGGCTATGGGGTGGTCTCGGTGGAAGATCCGCTCCGTTTGATTGAGTATGGTGTCCTTCAGACTCCGGCCAAGACCGAAATGGCTTTGCGGTTGCTGAGCATCTATGAGGGCTTGGCGGCCATTCTCGACGAATTCAAACCGCAGCGACTCGCGATCGAACAACTCTTTTTCGCCCGCAATGTCACAACTGGGATCACAGTTGGTCAGGCCCGTGGGGTCGCAATCCTGGCTGCCGCGCAGCGCGGAATTGAGGTTACCGAGTTCACACCGGCCGAAGTCAAACAGTCGGTTGTTGGCTATGGCAAAGCGGACAAGCATCAGATTCAGATGATGGTACAGATGATCCTCGCGCTGGAAGAACCGCCCGAACCTGATGATGCCGCCGACGCGCTGGCGGTCGCAATTTGCCAAGCTCATCACATGACCGGACTCAGCGCGCTCGTGGATGCCAGCGAGTGAACGAACCAGTCAATCGTCTCGATCAGGTGCTGGTCCAGCGCGGTCTGGCCGAAAGCCGGGCAAAAGCGCAGGCCTACATCATGGCCGGCGACGTTCTCGTCGATGGCCATGTCGTCACCAAGGCAGGTCACCGGATCGAATCCAAGAACCTGATAGCCGTCACCAGCCCAGCCCGCTTTGTCAGTCGAGGAGGCGAAAAACTCCAGCACGCGCTTGAGACGTTTGAGATCGATGTCACGAATCAGATCTGCGCTGACCTGGGGGCAAGCACAGGTGGATTCACCGACTGCCTCTTACAAGCGGGGGCCTCCCGCGTGTTCGCAGTAGATGTTGGATACGGTCAGATCGATTATCGGCTAAGGACGGATAGGCGGGTGGTCGTTCTGGATCGGACCAACGCCCGCTACCTTCGTGAGCTTCCAGAGTCGGTGGCTATCGTCACTGCTGATCTGGCTTTTATCTCGCTCGAACTCGTGCTGGACAGTGTCAAAGCCCTGCTTGTTTCTGGAGGCCTCTTCATCCCGCTGATCAAACCACAGTTCGAAGCGGGCAAGGGTCTTGTCGGAAAGGGCGGCGTTGTTCGCGACCCGAAGGTGCGGCAGATGGTCCTGGATCGTTTCCGGGACCAAGCCGAGAAGGCAGGATTCGAGGTGGTTGCGGTCACAGAATCGCCGCTAGTGGGACCGGCTGGCAACATTGAATATCTCGGCCATCTGATTCTACCTCCCAGTGGGATTGATGGCTGAATCGGAAAGGGTCACGACGTGAGCGATCGCTCTCCATTTGCTGAGTTTCAAGAAGCATTGAGCATCCAGCGAGAACCGACTAGTGAGCCCGATCTGCGGATCGATCGGTCCCGGGAAGATCGTTGCGGTATTCCAGAAATCGTCTATTGCCAAGGAAAGTCGGTTGACGCAATCGCCCGGGGATTGACCACGATCGCGCAGCTCAATGGCACCGCGCTGGGCACGAGGCTCGATCCAAGCGCTCAAGTCGAGGTGCACGAACTGCTCGAGCAAGCGGATCTCACGGTCGATTTCCATCCAGAATCGCGGACCGTGGTGGCAACGGCGCCAGGATTTGATCCGCCTCCGACCATCGGACCAGTTGGACTTCTCACGGCCGGTACTTCTGACTGGCCAGTGGCGGCCGAAGCGAAGTTGCTGGCAGAGCTGTGTGGATGCCGGGTCATCAGCTACCGCGATGTCGGCGTTGCCGGGCTGCATCGACTGGTCCAACCGCTCGAAGCGCTGGTGAAGGCACGCGTGGACGTGATCATCGTTGCCGCTGGTATGGATGGGGTTCTACCGTCTGTTGTTACCGGACTGGTGGATATTCCGGTGATCGGACTGCCGACGTCGACCGGATATGGGCACGGTGGATCCGGGTTTGGCGCGATGACTACCATGCTGCAGTCTTGCGCACCCGGGGTGGCGGTGGTCAACATCGATAACGGGGTCGGCGCTGGATCGATGGCGGTGCTGATTGCCCGCCGGGTTGCGGCTGCTCGAGCGTGACACTTCACTGACTCTGAACTTGCACAACTGAACACTGTAAATCTCAGGCGACTTAGCCGTACTAACAGGAATTTGGTGTCTTGTCAGCCTTGAGGGCGATGGAACTCGACAGCGATCGCCGAACTCAGTGCAAACACCAGTCAAGACCGGGGAGTGATGATGGCGGCCGTAGCACTTTCGATCGCTCCGATTCTCGTGCTGTATGTGCTCGCTCAACGATGGTTCGTCGAGGGCATTGCCATGACCGGGCAAAAGGGATAGACGAGGTTCAGTCCGTCACGGGGCGCTGCTGGCTCTGATTCCTGCTCGCTTGCGCGAGGATTTCCAGAGCCGCCGCTCGTGGCGAGATTGTTCTGGCTGCGACAGCATTGACCATCGGGTTCTCTCCATCGAGCGTCGCTGTCTGAATCGCGCGGTTGATCAGCTCGTTTACTGATCTGCGGATTTCTGATGACGCGATCCGACGTTGGCGGTCTCTCCAGCCGCCGGAGGCATCAAGCCACTTCCGGTGACGTTCGAGTTCGGCAGCGAGTTTGTCGATCCCGTCGCCAGTCTCCGACGAGCAGAGGAGAACGCTCGGAACAAACTCGTTCTCCGCCGGGTGATTGCCCATCACGAGGATAGCGCGCAGATCACGCGCCAGCAGTTGGGCACCGGGCAAATCGGCTTTGTTGACCACGTAACTGTCGGCTACTTCCATCAACCCCGCTTTGAGTGCCTGGACGCTGTCACCGGCTCCGGGTGCTTCTACGAGCACAAGGGTGTGGACGAGTTCTTTGATTTCGGTCTGGTTTTGGCCCGCGCCGACCGTTTCGACGATGACGAAGTCATACCCCGCAGCATCGAAGAGATGGATGATTGGTACGATCGCCGGAGACAGACCGTCTTGGCGATCACGCGACGCCATGCTGCGTATGAACAGTCCGGGGGCCGTCGAAATCTCCGACATTCTGATCCGGTCGCCCAGGGTTGCTCCGCCTGAGAGGGGACTGGATGGATCGACCGCGATCACCGCGACCCGTGCGCCCTGGAGCAAGAGCGTACGCGCCAGCGAACCCACGAGCGAACTCTTGCCAGCACCCGGGGGGCCAGTGAAGCCGATTACGTGGGCCTTTCCAGCGGCGGCATGAAGTCGGTCGAGGTCGCTGGAATCCTGAACCTGACCATTTTCGAGAAGGGTTGCCAATCGAGAGACGGCGCGCTGATTGCCAGTCAGCGCTTGACCGATCAGATCGTCAGACGGCATTGCCAGCGGCTCTCGCGACATGACCGCGCACCCATTCGACCGCTGCGCTCATCGACGTACCTGGCCCGAATACCTGAGCAACACCCATCTCCAGGATCGCCGGCACGTCGGCGTCGGGAATCGTGCCGCCAGCGACAACGAGAAGATCATCCATCCCCTGGTTGCGTAACTCAGCGATGATTTTTGGAAAAAGGGTCATGTGCGCACCGGAGAGGATACTGAGGCCTACAACGTCGACATCCTCCTGCAATGCGGCCGTCGCGATCATTTCCGGTGTCTGAAAGAGACCCGTGTAGATCACTTCGAACCCGGCATCACGGAACGCGCGAGCCATGACCTTGGCGCCGCGATCGTGTCCATCGAGCCCTGGTTTCGCAATCAATATCCGCAGTGGACGTTCGCTCATCTCCATATTCCTCTCTCATGCTCAATGTCATGAGTAGACATAAAATCCGATTCCTGTTTTGCGCCCGAGGGAGCCGGCCTGAACCATCCTGCGGAGCAGGGGGGCGGGTCGATATTTATCGTCGCCCAGGTCGCGCTGCAGAACCTCCATGATCGAGAGGCAAACGTCGAGACCGATCAGGTCGGCGAGCGCCAGCGGACCCATCGGTTGCCGGGTCCCGAGGCTCATGATGATATCGATGTCCTCGGCGCTCGCAATCCCTTCGGACAGCGTGAAGATCGCTTCGTTGATCATAGGAATCAGAATGCGGTTCGCTACGAAACCTGGAGAATCGTTAACGTGTACTGGCGTTTTGCCAGTCGCAGCCGCGAGTTCCATCGTCAGCACGGATGTGTCGTCGCTCGTCTTGATTCCTCGTACGACTTCGACCAACTCCATGACCGGCACTGGATTGAAGAAGTGCATTCCGATGATCCGATCTGGTCGAGATGAAAATCCGCCGAGTTGGGTGATCGAAATCGAGGAAGTGTTGCTGGCGATCACCCGTGCGTCCGGAGCGATCATGTCAAGTCGTTCTATCAGACTTCTCTTGACGCCGACGTCCTCGTAAACCGCCTCGATGACGCAGTCGGCATCAGCCAGCGAAATCATCATCCGCGGCGAAGGTGGTACGCGCCAGCAATTGGGCCGCGTCGTCGTCGGTCAGCTTTTCGGCTTTGACCATCCGTTGAGTGTCGGTCTCGATCCGCTTGCGACCACGGTCGATCAAAACGTTGTTCTGGTCGATGACCGTCACCGGAACTCCAGCCGCTGCGATCACCAGCGCAATACCGCTACCCATCGTTCCGGCGCCGATGACTGCGACGTTCTGGATCGCCGTCTGCTCCGACTCACTCATTGAGCTGCCTTTCCTTCAGACGAGGCCTTTGGGACTGACGGTTCTACCGTATTGACTCGATTCATTGTCACGATCGGCCCGTGTTTGATCCAAAGCATGCTGGCATCGACGCCCTTTTCGATCATGTCTGTCACGGTGCTTTCCTCGTCGGCGGTGAATCTCGAAAGTACGTGTCCAGTGGTCGAACCACCCGATCGGCCGATCCCCATTCTAAGGCGTGGAACGTCCTTCGTCCCGAGCTGCTCGAGGATCGACTGCAGGCCATTGTGTCCACCTGCGGAACCAGATTCGCGCAACCTGATCGTGCCGAGTGGCAGGTCAGCATCGTCATACACGATCAGTAGTTCGTCGTTCTCAATCCGATACCAGTTCTTGATCTGCTGAACTGAAACACCGCTCAAGTTCATATAGGTCAGCGGTTGGGCCAGTACTACGCGCCCATCCCCGACGCGTATCTCGCGGATGCTTGCTTTGAAGCGGTCCCGAGTCGAGTCGGCGCCGAGTTCGCGAGCAAGTGCGTCGGTCACCATGAAACCGAGATTGTGGCGGGTGCGGGCATATTGCTGGCCGGGGTTGCCCAGGCCGACGATGACCCGGGTTTTGAGATCGGTCATAACTGGGTCATCTTTCGGATTGCTGTTTCTGTTGAAAGGCCATTTCACGGTGATATACTTTCGCCCAATCCGGGTCTGACAGGACAGATTTCCACACCCGGTTTTCCTACCCAAGCATACGAGGTGAAACAGCATGGGCTTTATTGGAATGGGGTGGCAGGAGATTGCCGTGATCGGCATCGCCGCCATCATTCTGCTCGGTAAAGCAGATAAGCTTCCGGAGCTGGCCAGCCAGGCCGGGAAACTCATGCGGGATTTCCGGGGTATGACCACCGAGATGACGGGTGAGTTTCAGAAGCAAACGGGTGTCGATGTCCGCGATCTGAAGGGAAGCGTCGAGAAAGAAATCGCCGGACTCAAAGGCGAAATGGCTGGGGTTTCTGGTTCGCTGAACAAGGAATTGAACTCGGTGAAATCGACGGTTAGCAGTACCGCAACGTCCGCGAAAAAGAGTACGATGGCTGCCGCGAAATCAGCTGGATCGTCGTCCGCGAAGAAATCCACGACGAGCGCAACCGCCTCGAAAACAACCACCGGCACAAAAGCGACCGCAGCGAAATCGGGCACTTCCTCGACCTCTGCCAAGAAAACGACTACTTCCAGCAAGAAGGAAGAACCTCCAGTGGCGTCGAAGAACGATCCCCTGGCTGATGTTTCCTTCATGGACAATCCGGAGCCGGTTGCTTCCAACAGTGGTTCAGCGCCGAAATCGAGCAGCGCCGGCGTAACTGGCGCGTCTGATTCTGCCAATGGAACGGCTCCTACCGCCGCTGACGCTGTTACTCGTGCCAGGTTGAGAAGGGTATCCGCCGCCTACAACCTGCAGTCGGGCTCTGTTCCGCCACCGCCAGCGTGATCCAGGGTCGAATCAACGGCGAGGGACTCGAGACAATCGTCGATGCCGTGACGTGCATCTGGTTGGTCCCCAGTGGCTGACTTTGGGTTCGCTCTAACAAGTCCGAGTCCGTGGACAGGTGCTCGCACCGGAACGCTGCGGACCAGCCATGGTTCGTTTGCGACACCGGTATTCATGCCAGTTGGCACGCAGGCAACGATCAAGACCCTCCATCCAGACGAAGTACGCGCAACCGGGGCTGATATCGTGCTCGCGAATACCTATCATCTGATGCTCCGACCGGGTGTCGATGTCATCGATGCAGCGGGTGGTCTCCACGAGTTTATGCAATGGGCCAACCCGATTCTGACCGACAGCGGCGGTTTCCAGGTCTTCAGCCTGGGGACTAACGTCAAGGTGCGCGAGGACGGGGTTGTGTTTCAGTCGCATATTGATGGCGCGCGTCACGAATTGACTCCCGAATCTGCAGTTGATCTCCAGGCCCTACTCGGTTCGGACATCATGATGCAGCTCGATCACCTGGTCGGTCTGCCCAGCAACCCGCGCAAAGTGGCGGAAGCCGCAGCTCGTTCGTCGCGTTGGTTGACGCGTAGTATCGAGGCTCACAACCAGAGCGATCGCCCTCGCAAGGGAGCACTTTTCGGTATCGTCCAGGGCGGAGCGGACGTCGAGCTCCGCCGCGAAAGCGCCGAATTCGTCGCGGTTTCAAGCGTTTCCGGGTGCGCGATCGGTGGTCTGAGTGTTGGCGAATCGAAAGAGACAATGGCCGAGATCATTGAGTTCGTGACTGGCATCCTTCCTGTCGAAAAGCCACGTTACCTTATGGGCGTCGGTTCACCCGAAGATCTCTGGAACGGTGTGGCGCTTGGAGTCGATATGTTCGACTGCGTGCTGCCGACTCGAGTCGCCAGAAATGGCGCTCTGTTTACGCCCCAAGGGCGAATCGACATCACCTCGAAACGGTTCGAGCGGATATTCGAACCGGTCGATTCGACCTGCGATTGTGACGCCTGTACGCGTTTCACAGCGGCGTACCTGCATCATCTTTTCCGAGCGCGGGAGATACTCGGTCTGCGGTTGGCATCTGTCCACAACCTGAGGTTTCTGGCCAGTCAGATGGAAACAATGCGAACGGCGATTGCTTCCGGTTGTTTCGAGTCAGCGCACCGGGACTTCATCAATCGATATCGGCCGGTTGGGTCGAGCGACCTCAAGGCGTTGCAAGAGGGCAAAAACCGCCCGGTATGACACGAGGAGTAGCCGATACATGTATGTTCCCGAATTCGATCCGGAAGCCTCTGGTGCAATTGCTGTCGGCATCGACGTAATCGAAATCGCCCGGATCGAAAGGTCCCTCAACGAATTCGGCGAGCGGTTTCTCGAAAAGGTCTTCACTCCTCTGGAAGCGGCGCGCTACCGGACCCGACCAAATGAACTGGCTGGTCGTTTCGCGGCCAAGGAAGCGACTTCGAAAGTTCTCGGAACCGGAATTCGCGGAATCAGATGGAAGGAAATGGAGATCCTTGGCAACAGCAGAGGAAAACCGGTGCTCGTTCTTCATGGCGGTGCTGCCGAGCGAGCCCAGTTGCTAGGACTCAATGATTTCAGTGTTTCTATCACGCATTCACGCACCGACGCGATGGCAATCGTGGTCGGAGTCAAAGCCGATTCGTGTTCCTGAGTATCATCCGGTAAGAACAATCGATTTCAACAGAGGAGCACGTCAGACGTGTCGAAAACGGAATCAAAACAAACGATATCCCCAAGTGCCAAGTGGGCCGCCGGTCTGCTGCCAACGCGCCGGGGTGGCGCCCACAAGTGGGGTGTCGGCGGTCTCGTGATTGTCGGAGGTGCGCCAGGATATGTCGGCGCGCCCGCGCTGGTGGCGATGGCGGCACAGCGAGGGGGCGCCGGCATCGTAATGGCAGCGGTTTCGCGCACGTCGATCACGCCGATCGCGACGCTGTGTCCTGAGGTCGTGTTCCTGCCAATGCCAGAGGGGGACGCGTTACTCGCCGCTCGCCGCACGGTCGACCTCATACGAGAGCGTGCTGAAAAAGCGACCGCGTTTGTTGTTGGGCCTGGTCTCTCCGAGGACCAGCATGCGAATGCGCTGATGGACTGTCTGTTCGAGCGAACATCGAAAGTCAAAGCTCGATCAGTCGGGTTTGGGATTGCCCCCTCCACGGCTGTTGCCGAAGCGCGAGAGACGCGTTTGCTCGGCAATGACCGACCAGCCGTGATCGATGCCGACGGACTGAACTGGCTGAGCACATCAGAGAACTGGTGGGACTCGCTCGAGCCAGGTTCACTCGTTCTGACTCCTCATCTCGGCGAGATGGAGCGACTGACTGGCATTGCCGCGGACACGATCGCGGCCGATCCAGGTTCACACGCTAGCGCCGCCGCCAGGAAATGGAAGCAGGTCGTGCTGCTGAAATCTAATCCTGCCGTCGTCACCGATGGGGTACGTGAATTCAAACTCGATAACATAACGCCCTCCCTGGCAACTGCAGGAACGGGCGACGTTCTCGCAGGACTCGTCGGCGCCTATCTGGCGCAGGGACTGGCTCCATTCGACGCGGCCTGCCTGGCAATCTATGTCGGCTCGATCGCCGCTGAAAACATCGCCGAACGGGTTGGAATCACTGGTCTCGTGGCGAGTGATCTGCCAATGGCTATTGCCGAAGCGAGCGCAACGCTGCGAAAGAAGTAGGGGAGTCGTTGTCAGCATTACCGGTTCCGCTTTCCGAGTTCTGGTCGCTCCCTGGGCGGGAAGCCCGCAAGGTGATCGACCTCGATGCGATTGCCGCGAACGCCGCCATCTTGAAGAAATCGCTTTCGCCGGGCACGCTGCTGATGGCTGTAGTCAAAGCCAATGCCTACGGTCACGGAGACGTGGCGGTGGCCGGGACGGCACTGGCCCACGGCGCGGACTATCTCGCGGTTGCGACGCTCGAAGAGGGGATGCGCCTCCGTCGGAGCGAGATCGTCGCCCCCATACTCTGCCTGGGCCCGCTGAATGTCGCCGAAATGGTTGTTGCGAGCCGGAATAGGATCCAGATCTCGATTGGAAGCCGTGAGTCGCTGGAGGCTTTGCAGGGCCTTCTTGAAACACAGGCGAACGGTTGTGTTCAGATTCAGGTGAAGATCAATACCGGCATGAATCGCTATGGACTGCAACCAAACGAAGTTGGTGATGCGTTTTCGCTGCTCGATGGACTACCGAACGTCGTGGTTCGAGGCACCTGGACGCATTTCGCCCGGAGCGACGAACCTGGCGAAGAGCCGCTCCAGAATCAGATTGATCTTTTTCAGCAGTTGCTCGAGTCGATCCGGGCAGCCGGTTTCGATCCCGGCTTGGTTCACGTCTCAAATTCTGGCGGTTTACTTCGCGGTCGTGAGTATGATTTCGACATGGTCCGTGCCGGTATCTGTTTGTATGGCGTTGCACCATCGAGGGATATCCCTTTGCTAGCCGGAATGAGGCCAGCGATGACAATCCGCTGTCGGTCCCAGCGAATTTCGACCCTGGAGGCAGGAACTGAAGTAGGGTACGGGGGAACCTGGCGCACAGACTGAACTCGCCCAGATAGCGTTGCTTCCACTTGGGTATGCAGATGGCTTGCCGCGATCCCTTTCCAATCGCGGTGCGTTCGTGAGCAACGGGATCAAGCACCAAATCGCCGGGCGGGTCTCGATGGACCAGACCGTGGTCGTTGCACCGGCCGGTGTAGACATCGCATCCAAACAGGAGTTTTCGCTTCTCGGAGCCGATGACGGGATCAATCTGGACGCTACAAGTCTTGCCGACCTGATAGGAACAATTCCGTACGAGGTTCTGACGTCGTTCGATCTGCGAATTCCGGCGTACTACCTTGAAGATCATCATATCGTCGCTTACGACAACACGCTGTTCGCGAGCAGTTGAACCGCAGATAGCAGAACAGCGCCTGACCTGAGTCAGACGCTGTCCCGATGCTGAGTGACGATTCGAGGTCTACTCTGCCGAAAACTCGGCGGCAACCCGTTTCAAGTTCTCGATGTCCCGTCGAACCACGAAGGTCCGGCCGCTCATATCGTCACGAACGTAACTCAGCGTCCTGTCATCCATCCAGCGATAAATCGTTGGCCGGGTGACATTGAGTTGCTGAGCCGCGCTGCCAATACTGACCAGCTCGTTCGACGCATAAGCGCGGAACTTGGCCAACGCCAGCATTCGGCCGAGATCACTGTCCCAGAACGACCGAGGGACGGTGTAGTCCTCGGCGGCTGCAGGCCAGAATAACAACTGAACGATCGAGTCGATTGCCGTCAGAACCTGTTCCTTTGGCTCTCGAATCTCGCCACGCGCTAGCTGTGAAAGCTTGATCAGGTCCTTGCCCAGCGGACCTTCCCGGAGCTGATCCAGACCCAATTGCTGGAAAGCCCCTGGATGCAGCTGATTGATCAATCGATGGTGATGGCTATACACCAGCATCAACGCCTGATCGATCACCTGCTGGTAATCGCGTGAACTCCCCTCCACGCTGACTCCTTTCGCGGTGAACGCGTTCCCTATGCGAGCGTACACTGCGGACTGTACGGTCAGATTGTACGCGCGCCCAGAGAGAGATGTCAACGCAAACTGGAAATCTGCTCATTGACGACGTCGTATGCAACATCGTGATGTCACGCGCCCGGCTCCTAGCTTCCAGTCGTCATTCCTCTTACGGCGAGACCTGCGATGAAAAGGGCGACGAGACTGAACATCAACAGTGTTTGACGTGGATGGCGGTCTTTCGTGTACGTGAAGATGAATGGCAGCAGAATTGCGGCGGTTATACCGTAGAGATAGTGGACCGAGGTGGGAGGTCGGTACCCGTCGGCAAACAGGAATACACCAAGCGCGCCCTGAGCGATGATCAGGATCTCCCCGATCGCCAGGGCTCCCGTGAAGCTTCCGCTGATTCCTCCCCCCGTCGCGAAGGTAAAGAGGCCCCAAAGTCCGACTGCAACCATAAACATGATGACCGAAGTGGCTAGGCGGTCGTGAAACAGCAAGATCGTGGACAGGGGAGTGCTCCTTCGGTTCTGAGAGAGATGCCGCTCCGTGCCTGCGCGGCATTCAGCATTCTAGCGGTTTGGTCGAGTCGACTCGAACTCTCGTGAGACTGGCCCTACCAGAGTGATTCTTGGCGATACGTCTCGATCACCAATGGCCTAGGATCATCCCCGATCGGTGGCAGGTCGAGGCGAGTGAGAACCGTCCTGGCCAGCGGCTGGGGTCGGAGATGCGCGACATAAGCAGCGACTGTGGTAGAGGCGGTTTTTGGAAGATTGTTGGTGGTGGACAAGTGGGCGAGCCAGACCTGTTGCAGTCGAGACGCCTTCTGACAGGCTCTTGCCAGGGCGAGCCCGCAAGCATCATTGGAAAGGTGACCTCGGTCGCCCATCACACGCCGTTTAAGGTGAGCCGGATAGGGCCCCCATTTCAGCATTTCCAGATCATGGTTGGATTCAAGAATGGCACAATCAGACCCTGCCAAGGCGTCGATGAACGACTCTGAAACAGCGCCGAGATCGGTAGCGACAGTGACGATCAGTCCATCAATTTCAACTGAAACCGCCATCGGTTCGGCGCCATCGTGCATCACTGGTATCGGCGTCAGCCGAATCGATCCCAGCATCATCGGATTCAGGCCGACCGCTTCCCGATAGTGCCCGCGGCCTAGACCGAGCGCTCCCGCTGTACCACGGCTAGTAACGACTTCCGTTGGTCGCCGACGAAACTCCGGAAGAGACTTAACATGGTCAACGTGCTCGTGGGTCAGAAAAAGCAGATCGATGTCGTCAATCCTGAGATGTATCTCAGCCAGCCGAACGGCCAACTGTCGCGGCGAGAGACCACAATCGATCAAGACGGTCTGATTTCGACCCTTGATGACCAGCGCGTTGCCGCTGCTGCCGCTGCCGAGCGAAATCAGCTCTGGCTGTGATGGCTGACTGTTAACCACCAAAGATCGCTCGCCCTACCCGAACATGGGTGGCGCCTTCTTCGATCGCAACCTCAAAATCGTTCGTCATTCCCATCGACAGAACCGTGAGATTTGCCTCTGGATATAGGCGATTCACTTCGATCTCAGCCTCGCGCAGTCGCGCGAAGACCCACCGAACCGATTCCGAATCCGCGGACAATGGCGCCATGGTCATCAATCCCCGGACGCAGAGATTTGGCTGGTCCAAAACGGAGCCGATAAACCCCCCGAGTTCCAGGAGCGGACACCCGCCTTTCTGCTCTTCCCCAGCGACATTCACCTCGATCAGGATCTCCTGGATCTTGTCTCGTCTTGCGGCCTGCCGCTGCAATTCCTGCACGAGTGATCCCCTGTCGACGGAGTGAATCAGATCGAAATGCTCTATCGCTTTTCCAGCTTTGTTCGATTGCAGCGAACCAATCATGTGGAGTCGAGCATCGGCTGGAAATGTGCTGTCGAAGCGACTGAGCGCGTCCTGAATTCGGTTCTCGCCAAAATCACGCTGACCTGCAGCATAGGCCGCGTCGATTGCTGCGCGGTCCGCCGTTTTAGAGACCGCAATCAAGGTCACGTCTGCGGCGGTGCGGCCCGACCTGACCGCCGCAGCGGAGATCGTGGTCTGGACGCGCTGAAGTCGTTCAGCTATCAAAGTCTCGTTCATGATCACGTTCTTGCCTCACCCGGTTTGATGGCGATCATGGCTGCGAAACGACCGGTCAACGCCCCCTGACCGCGATGGCTGAACCACATGTCGCCTTCGCAGCGCGTGCAGTGACCAGAATGCTCGATACGGTCCGGGCTGATTCCCATTAACTTGAGCAGGATTGTGTTCGCCAAAAGGAGATCGAACGTCGTGCGCTCACCCGTCACAGCAATGGCGTCGTGACCATCGCTACCAGCATAGCGGTTCCACTGTTGGACGACGTCATCGCCAACTTCGTAGCATGCCCGGCAAATCGCAGGTCCCAAATAGGCATGGATCGAGTCGGCGGTCGCTCCGCAATCACGGATCATCGCACCCACGGTGCTGGCTACGACGCCGGAAGCGGTTCCGCGCCAACCCGCATGAATGGTTCCAATTGCACGCACACTTGGATCGTAGAGAACGATCGGCATGCAGTCTGCATGCGTGGTCATGAGGGTGATACCACTGTTCCGCGACACCAGGCCGTCGGCTTTGCCTACAAGCGCCGATGCAGGGCTGGCGCCCTTGCCGGCATCATATTGATTGACGTATATCGCCCGAGTGCCATGCACCTGCCATGGAACTGTGATTTCATCCGCAGCAACCCCGATTGCTTCGGTCCATCGCTGACGCATCAGCCAAGCTGCTTCCTTGTTCCGTGGTCGACTGAAACTGATATTCCCGTCAGCCTCATCAATACCCGAGACCCGCCTGGTAATGCCATGAACGATTTCAGGGAATTGCAGCAGCATCTCGCTGCGAAGTGGCGTGAGGGAGTCAACCAGGGCTGCTTCTGAAGCCACCATCGGTTGCGATTCCGTTTTGACTGGGTTCATTCGCCCTCCCGAGCGGCATCAAGAATCATTCGGTCGACCAGCATTTCGATTGGCGCGTGATCGTCTGTATACGGCGCGATCGTCGCAGTCGCGAGGCGAGGATTCCCGCTCGCCAGAGCGTTCCCCGCAATTATCCCCTGAGTCGAGGCTGGGTCGAGATCTGCCGTCGCAGCTTCGAAAGCCGCGAGCGAGGCCGGCGCATTGGTGGCGAAGATCATCGTGTTCTCGTAGGCTCCGACGTCGACGAGAAAGACATGGTCGAACGACGCCATCATGGTCGAGGCCAGCGCCTCCACGAGGCGATAATCCGTTTCGGTCCGACCCGCATTGACGACCACTACGCCGTTGGGATCGAGACGCTCTGCGGTCAGATCGAAGAACTCTTGCGTGGCCAGGTGAAAGGGGACATACGGTTGCCGGTAGGCGTCCAAACCGATCGTCTGATAGCCACCCTCGGAATGACGCAAGAGATAGCGGCCATCACCCTGTTTAGTTTGAATCCTTGGATCGGAAAGTGAAAAATACTCGCGTCCGAGTTCGATGATACGTGAGTCGATTTCAAAACCATCGATCTGGGCCTCGGGGTAAACATCAAGCATGGTCCGAGCTGCGGTGCCGCCGGCGATCCCGACTATTGCCGCGTTTTCGATCGGTATCGGTCCGGCGTCGAGGAAGAGCGGTGCCAGGGAGAAATAGTCCCAGGGACCTCCGGTCAGCACGGTGGCGGGATCGTAAATCGAATGAATCGCGTGGCCTTCATTAAGCGCCAGGAGATAAACACCGTTGTCATCGAGCACCTGGATGTAGTGGTACGCCGATTCTGTTTCCTCAACCAGAACACCACGGTCAGCGGGTTTGATCTGACCGGCGCCTACCGTCGATTGCAACACGATCAAACCAATAGCGGTAGCGCCAACGGCGACGAGTGGGAGCAAGCGGCCGTGACTCACCACCATTGCCGCAGCGGCGATAACGGCCAGCAGGCCACCCAAAAGCAGAAATGTCTGACTGGTACCAAGGATCGGGATCAGAACGACGGTCGGAATAAAGCTGCCGAGAATGGATCCCGTGGTCGAAATCGCCCAGACGTTTCCCGCTGAGGAACCGGCAGTTCCCACGGAAGGTATTCGCAATCGAATGGCGAACGGGGTCACACATCCGAGGAGGGTCATCGGGATGGCAAGCAGGAGAATGACGGTGAACATCGAGCCAAGAAACGCGCCGGCGTCAGCATTGTCGATCGATGGAAGAGAGATTTCCATAATGGGTTTGGCAATGGTGGGAATAAGCATAATGCTCAGACCAGCCGCGATCACCATTCCATAGAGAAGCCGGGCATCGGGACGGCGATCGGCGATTCGCCCGCCAAAATGGTAACCAAGCGCCAGATACGCCATCGAAAAGCCGATCAAATTAGACCAGACGAATGTCGATGTGCCGAAATAGGGCGCCAGGAGGCGTGAGGCCGAGAGTTCAACTCCAAGGCTGACCATCCCGGCGATGAATACCAGAGGAATGAGCATGCGGATGTCGGAGCTATAGGACCTCTGGTCGGTTGGTGAGGCGACTCGGTGATTCATCCGGGTGATCTCTTTCGACAGCCAATGTCAGACACCGATGCCTGCTCTTCAGCGGCTGACACCTTTGGCGGGCCAATGGTAGCAGTCCGCGCTGTTACCGTTGACTCGGAGTCCCAGTGCGAGTGTAGTCATTGAATGAGCGCCAAACGGCTTCAAATCGATCCAGAGTCTCCAGCGTTCCCGGGAGTCGCGGATCAGGCTCAAGAAGGAGAGTTACGAGTGTTCTCTGCTTTTCGGCCGATTGGTGCTCGAGTGCCGGTCGGTCCCGGTAGTTGCGTTGATCCAATTGAACCAGAACGTTCCATCCCGGTCGGTACTCTCGAGGGAGATTCGTTCGAGCGGCGTGAAACTCCCCAGGAGTTGCTGGTTAGCCCTGCGGAGATGCACCGTTGTGGTCACGGAGGAAATTCTTCCTACCGTCGTCCTCCGCTCGTAGATTCAACCCGAGCGCCGGACGTCGTCACCGCCACTCGAGATACAAGTGCAAGAACCCTCGAATCCGCGGTTTCGGCCCTTAGCGCGCGATTTTGGAGGTCGTGCAATCTTTGCGGACAATCACGATTATCCGCATTGAGCAGAAGTCCCTGTTTTTCCCGATTCCCCTGCCATATTCACGCTGTCTGTAGAATTAGCGCACTGCTTTGTTTTGAAGCAGATCGATCCAGGACGAACCCGCATGCCAGGCATCTCGACCGATATCATCGACGCCTACGTCTTCCGTCATCACAACGGTCGCTCCGAGTTTCTGCTCCTGCGACGTCGAGGCGACGGTCCACTTGGCGAGACCTGGCACGGTGTCCATGGTCGATGCGAGCCCGGAGAAACTGCGGTCAACGCAGCCGTCCGGATCGTGAGACTGCAGACCGGACTCGAGGGCCTCTCGGCCTATTCAGCCGACTTCATCAATCAGTTCTTCGATCATTCGAGCGATACCATCGTTCTAGCCCCTGTTCTGGCGTTTGAAGCGCCCAGCACCGCCAAGGTGACGCTCGACGCGGATTTCGACGATTACGCCTGGTGTGACCGGGATGAAGCGACCGGGCGTCTCACCTTTGCCGGGCAGCGTTGGGCTGTTCGTCATATCGACGACATCATTGCCCAGCCCGGAGCCGATGGCGACATCTACCGCCTGCCGTAACGGAGCTCCGGTCAGAGTACGTTCCGTCACATCGCTGACGGCTATACTTATCTGCTTGAAGTCCCCGCTGGACGCTTCTTGACCGAAAGCTGCTATGCCCGATTTTCGTATCGTTTCCGACCTAAAACCGACCGGCGATCAGCCGAAAGCCATCGCCGAACTGGTCGACGGCCTGCAGAGCAATCTCGCCAAACAAACCCTGCTCGGCGTTACCGGTTCCGGCAAGACTTTCACCATGGCGAACATCGTCGAAGCGATCAACCGCCCAACGCTCGTGCTCGCCCACAACAAAACGCTTGCCGCTCAGCTCTATTCTGAGTTCAAGGAATTCTTTCCGAAAAACGCAGTCGAGTATTTCGTCTCTTATTATGACTACTACCAGCCCGAAGCCTATGTCGCCCGGACGGATACATTTATCGAAAAAGACACCGAGATCAACGAGGAAATCGACAAACTCCGCCATGCAGCGACTCGGTCTCTCTTGACCCGCAAAGACACGCTGATCGTGGCATCGGTCTCCTGTATCTACGGTCTTGGTTCGCCCGAGGAATACCAGAGCACGGTTGTCTCCCTTCGTCGTGGCGGGCAAGCGCGGCGGGACAAGATAATCCGTCACCTTATCGATATCCAGTACGACCGCAACGATATGACTCTCATTCGCGGTTCGTTTCGCGCTCGAGGCGACACGATTGAGATCTTTCCAGCGTACGAGGAAATCGCCGTCCGGATTGAGTTTTTTGGCGACGAAATCGAGCGGATCGTCGATGTCGATCCGTTAACCGGAGAACTCCTGGTCGACCGTCTGGAAATCGACATCTATCCGGCCAAGCATTACGTGACCACGGCTGACAGTCTCAAAATCGGGATCGACCGAATCCAGACCGAACTGGCTGAGCAACTCGCGCTCTTCGAGCGGGAAGGAAAGGTTCTTGAGGCCGCCAGATTGCGACAGCGCACGATGTACGACATCGAGATGATGTCCGAAACTGGCATCTGCTCCGGGATCGAAAACTATTCGATGCATCTTTCCGGTCGCTTACCCGGGGAACAGCCGTCCACCCTGCTTGACTATTTCCCCGACGATTTCCTGATGTTCATCGATGAATCCCACATGTCACTGCCGCAAGTGCGCGGCATGCATGCTGGTGACCGCGCGCGGAAGGATGTTCTCGTCGAACACGGATTCCGGCTTCCAAGCGCGCGGGACAATCGTCCGCTCCGATTTGACGAGTTCGAAGAAATGCTGAATCAGGTTGTCTTCGTGTCAGCCACGCCTGGACCGTACGAACAGGAGCATTCCGAACGGGTGGTCGAACAGGTTATCCGACCTACTGGTTTGATTGATCCGGAGATATCCGTCCGACCGAGCAAGGGTCAGATTGACGATCTCCTGCACGAACTCAACGCTCGAGTGGCGCGTGGCGAACGGGCGCTAGTGACCACCCTGACCAAACGCATGGCCGAAGACCTCGCCGACTACCTCAAGGAAATGGGAGTTCGCACCCATTATCTGCACAGCGAGATCGATACGCTCGAACGGATCGAGATTCTGCGTGATCTTCGCCTGGGGGTCTACGACGTTGTGGTTGGCATCAATCTTCTCCGGGAGGGACTGGACTTACCCGAGGTGTCGTTGGTCGCGATCCTGGATGCCGACAAGGAAGGCTATCTCCGTTCCGAAGGTGCGTTGATTCAAACAACTGGTCGCGCTGCCCGCCATGTCAACGGACTCGTCATCATGTATGCCGACACGATGACCAGATCGATGAAAGCCGCGATCGACGAAACCTACCGACGACGTGATATTCAGATGGCGCACAACGAAGCCCATGGGATTACCCCGATCGGGATCATCAAGGACATCAAGGATCTGACTGACCGGGTCCGTCACGTCGCTGAAGATCAGGCAGAGTATCTGGCCAACGCGCAACCGGGCGAAGGCGTTATCGCGCAAATGCCGAAGGACGATTTACTCCGGTTGATCAAGGACATCGAATCGCAGATGAAAAAAGCGGCCAAGAACCTCGAGTTCGAGAAAGCGGCGCTCTTGCGCGACCAAGTGGTCGAGTTGCGCCGCGTCGCAGAACTCATTGTGGGCGACGCTCCGGGCAACCGCAGAGCCGCCCCGACTCCGGAAGGAACGAAGGTTTCATGATCAAGCCCATCCTCCTCGTCCGATTGCTGGCGATGCTCTGTCTGGTACTCACCGCGGGTTCGATGCAGCTAATGAGTACTTCTGCCCAGACTGCGACCGCGACCGCAGAAGGCCCTTCTGGCAGCGCGGAAAGCGAACTGGCTGAAGAGCTCCCTCCGCCCGATCTCCCCTCTTCCAATGAAGAGGGCTACATCTTCGAACTCGACGCTTCGACGACGATCGATCTGAGCGCTGTTCCGCGGGAAGCGGTGGTCTATCAGCTCGTCTGGAAAGAACCAAGCGCCAATCGGGCTGCCCGCATCGCCGATAACCTCGGCGTCGACGGGGAGGTCAATGACCGCGGAAACGGGACGTTCGATGTGTCGGATGGCACGAACGAGATCTACGTCTCCTCAGCACTCGTTCAGTATTTCTCAGTTGCCCCAACCAGCGATGGTGACCTTCCGGAGGATGATGCGGCGATCTCCTACGCCCGCGAATGGCTGCGTACGGCCGGACTCCTGCCCCAGGATGCGGATAGCGGCACAGTGACCAGTCGATCCGAAGAAACGAACCGCGTGACTGTCCTGTTCATGCCACTCGAACCGGAGAACCTGCTCGCGGCCTATCCGTCGGCGCTGATCACGGTTGGCACGGATGGCGTCGTTGTCGAAGCGTCGATTCGCTGGCCACAGATCGAACGAGCGGATCTCTACCAGCTCAGGGACGCCAAAGATGCCTGGCAGGAGGTGGCCAGCGGACAGGCGTTTGTTCAAGTCGATCTTCCGGACGATGTGGCCGCTGCAGATGGCACGGTTGTTGGGACAGTTACCTACAGCGATCTCGAAATAGCCTACACAACAGCCGGTCTGCCAGGTGGAACGCAGTACCTGGAACCGGTGTATGTCTTTTCCGGCCGGCTGAAAGTCGATGGCTCAGATGAGCAATTCCGAATCAAGGCCTTTGTTTCGGCTGTGGCCAACACCGGCGCTCCGGTTGGGTGAGAATGCGAAGATGGAAGTCGTGAAGCCGAGACTCCTCCTGATCAACGGTCCAAATATCAATATGCTGGGAACGCGTGAACCTGGCATATATGGAACGAGCACGCTGAAAAGCATCGAGGAACGAGTGACGGCTCATGCCGCCGATGGCGACCCCGCTTTCTCGATTTCTACGTTTCAGTCAAACCACGAAGGCGCGATCATTGATGTGATCCAGCAGCAGGGCATCGACGCGGCTGGCATCATTATCAACCCGGGCGCGTTCACCCATTATTCTTACGCGATCAGAGACGCTGTCGCGGCGGTTGGAACGCCGACCATTGAGGTCCATCTTTCGAACATCCACGCGCGCGAGTCGTTTCGGCATGTTTCGGTGATCGCTGCGGTTGCCGTGGGGCAGATCGCCGGTTTTGGTCCAGATGGCTATCTCATGGCTGTCGATTATTTCAGGAGAAGAGATTAGACGCCATGACAAACACCGCGATCATCCCGTCAAGACTGGAAAAGGTTCGTACCATCCTTGCCGATGAGAACCTGGATGGTCTCCTGGTCACCGATCCCGATAATCGCCGCTATCTCTCGGGCTATACCGCCAGCGACCATGGTCCGACCGAATCGGAAGGGGTGCTGCTGATCGGTACCAACGGTCAGACGCTGATGGCCGGTCCGAACAACGCCGAATGGGCGGCGGCCGATGCTCCTGACTACACGATCGTCCACTGGTCGCGACCCATTGACAAATCGATCGCAAAGGAAATCGACCGACTGGGTTGGGCACGCGTCGGTTTTGAACCTGAATCAACCTCATTTGCGCTCTGGTCGGGCATTAGCGAGTACGTCTCTTCCGCGAAGTTGGAACCGCTGGGGGATGGAATCGACCGACTGCGCTGGATCAAGGATGACGCCGAGATCGAGGCGCTGCAGGCTGTGGTCGCGTTGACGGACGCGGCGTTCGAGCAGGCCCGCGATTGGATCACCCCTGGTCTGACGGAACGCGAAGTCGCCCGGACGATCGAACGGATCTATCTCGAACTCGGAGCCGATGGCGCCTCGTTTCCAACGATCGTAGCCTCCGGCCCGAATGGCGCCCGACCCCACCATTCGCCATCAGACCGTCGACTTCGTGACGGCGATGTGGTGATTATCGATATGGGCGCTCTTCTCAACGGGTACTGTGGCGACCTCACCCGCACGCTCTTCATTGGCGACGTGAGCGACCAGGCACGAGAGATCTACGCCATTGTTGGGGCGTCGCAGCAGGCAGCGTTCAACGCGATTCGGGCTGGAGTGACCGGCAAAGAAGTGGATCAAGCGTCACGGACGGTTTTCGAGGAAGGCGGGTATGCTGATTACATGATCCACAGCGTCGGTCATGGACTCGGACTCCGCGTTCACGATGGCCCATCGGTGTCGATCAAGGCCGAGGGTACGCTCGAACCGGGACATGTTGTCACGATCGAACCGGGATTGTACGTGCCGGGAGTTCTGGGTGTGCGGACCGAGGATGTCGTCCTCGTGGAGGAGAACGGCTATCGCCTCCTTTCTCACGCACCGAAAGCACCGTTCACCGTGGCCGTGAAAGCAGAGAAGGAAGCCTCATGATTGATACCGGCGGAGTCCGCAAAGGACTGACACTCGAGATCGACGGCAAACTCGTCAAAGTGATCGAGTTTTCCCATAACAAGCAGGGACGCGGTTCGGCGCAATTGCGCATGACCCTTCGCGATCTTCGTTCTGGTGCGACGACCCAGCACACCGTGCAGGCTGGAGCTCGATTTCAGACAGCTCGCCTTGAACGGCAGCATGTCCAGTTTCTCTATACCGAAGGGGGGTTTTTCCATTTCATGGATACCGATACCTTCGATCAGTTTCTGCTGGATGAAAGCCATGTCGGTGAAACGGCCAAGTTCATGAAGGAAAACGACGTTGTCGATCTTCTCACCTATGAAGGCGAACCAATCGACATTGAATTGCCAACGGCGGTTGCCCTCGAAGTCGTCCAGACTGATCCAGGACTCAAGGGCGACACGGCTTCGGGCGGCACGAAACCAGCCACGATGGAAACCGGACTGACGGTGAATGTCCCGCTCTTCATCAACATCGGGGATGTCCTTCGCGTTGACACCAGGACCGGGGAGTATATTGAGCGTGTCGGATAAGAGGGATCGAGAATCAGGGGAGCCCGCGCTGATGGAGAATTCACCGAGCCTGAACGAGATCGCTGATTTCGTGCAGCGAACTGCTGAGCAAATGCGGAAGTTCGGTCTGACAGCCGTTGATGTGGACCACGCTGGCACACGTATCAAGGTCAGAATTGCCTCGGCCCAGGCGCCCGTACCGAAAAACGTGACGACGGCACCCGCCGCTCCGTCTGATATCGATGTTCCCGACGAGACGCTCTCTCCGGCTTCAACTCACGATATTGCTGCCCCGATGATCGGCACGTTCTTCACGGCCGGCGCTCCCGATGAACCACCATACGTCGAGATTGGCGATACCGTCACCGCTGGGCAAACGATCGGAATCATCGAAGCCATGAAGATCATGAATGAAATCGCCGCCGATCGCTCCGGGACCGTGGTTGACATCTTCGTGAAGAACGCCCAGGCAGTCGAATACGGACAGCGTCTGATGCGGATCGAACCGATCGACGAATAGCCGGTGCGCGGATCCCCCTACTCCGTCACCGACATCACGACGTACATCGAGAACGTTTTCGCGTCCGATGACATCCTGACTGACGTCTGGATCGATGGGGAGGTGCTGGAATCCTATCAGTCTCGCGCCGGTCACGTCTATTTCACTCTTGGCGATGGCGGGGCGAAACTGAAAAGTGTTCTCTTCCGAGCCAATGCGCTCCGCCAGCTGACCCTCCCTCGTATCGGCGACTCCTGTTCTTTCCATGGTTCGATTTCGGTATATCCCCGCGAAGGCACATATCAGTATTATGTCGATTTCGTTCGGCCGGCCGGGATCGGGCTCGCCGCCCTTGAGTTTCAGCTGCTCCGCCAGCGGCTCGAATCCGAAGGCTTGTTCGATCCTTCCCGGAAACGAACTCTTCCCGAATGGCCCAGAACCATAGGCGTCGTGACCTCGACCGATGGAGCCGTGCTGCAAGACATCCGCAATGTTCTTCAGCGACGAAATCCATTTGCCCGAGTTCTGGTGGCCGCTGCCTTCGTCCAGGGAGACCGGGCTCCGGATTCACTGCTGGCCGCGCTCTCGCTCCTGATCCAGTCGAGTGCTCCGGACGTGATAATTCTTGCCCGCGGGGGTGGTTCTGCGTCTGATCTATCGGCGTTCAATGACGAGCAACTGGTAAGAGCGGTTTTTTCGTCGCCGATACCGGTTGTCAGCGCGGTTGGTCATGAAACGGATTGGTCGCTAGTGGATGAGGCTGCGGATCTACGCGCGCCCACGCCTTCAGCCGCCGCCGAACTCACGTCGCCTGACGTTCGCGGTTTGCTGGCGCTCATGCGCCGGGATCTGGCTGACGGCCAGCTCGGTGCTCTCCGAGCGATTCAGTCTGAGCTGCTTTCGGTTTCGCGCCAACGCGATCGAATCGAGTTGGAGTTGACCGCCACGCTGGCCGAAGGTGCGGAAAAACTGGGAGAACAGAATCGAAGAATTACTCGCGTTGCGGGACGTGTGCTGCATTCAAGGCAAGAACAGATTCATCATTTACGCCTCCAATTGCACGCCCGAGGTCAGCACGTCAAGGAGTCTCGCGAACGGTCCCTCGCTGTTCTCGATTCAGTCCTGAAGGCTCTTGACCCTATGAACGTGTTGCGCCGGGGATATGCGGCGGTCTACGATGTAGCGTCAGGTTCCCTGGTATCGAGTGTGGACCAGACCGCCCCCGGAGAAACGCTGGCAATCGAATTCCATGATGGTTCGATCGAATCACGTGTGGAGCACGTTCAACCGAAGACATAGGGAATTGCACCGTGGTCGAGAGTAAGCACACGCTGCCAACCGCCGAAGAACTGGCCACCTGGGAAGCCCTTGCGCTCACCGGGAACTTTGAAGAATCGATGCGAGCACTCGACCGGATCGTGGCTCTTCTCGATGATGGCGGCTTACCACTTGAGACCTCGGTTCGGTGTTTCGAAGTGGGAGCTCAGCTTTCGAACCGGTGCACGGTTCTGCTCGAACAAGCCCAGTTGAGGATTTCGACCATTGCCGAAGATGGCCTCTTGGTAGGGTCAGAGGTCGCCGATGACGTCGTCTGAACGACCAGATCCAACCGAGTTCTCGGATGTGCTTCCCATCGGAAAGCTCTCCACCGATGTCCTGCGTTCGATGCTGGATACCGTGTCGATTTCAGACGACGCCGTGCTCGTCGGTCCTGGCATCGGTCGTGACGCAGCCGTTATCGATCTAGGTGACCTCCTGCTGGTGCTCAAGACTGATCCGATCACCTTCGTGACCGATCAGGCCGCGCACTATTTGGTCAATGTCAACAGCAATGATCTCGCCTGCCTCGGAGTTGATCCGCGCTGGATGCTGGTTTCCGCCATGTTTCCGGCCGATACGACCACGATCGCGCACGTCTCGACGGTGTTCGCCGATCTCGAACATGCCTGCGCCGCGAATGGGATTGCTCTGGTCGGTGGGCATACCGAGGTTACTGCAGCTGTCTGTCAGCCGGTTTTGACGGGATTGCTGGCTGGGGTCGCGACTCCGTCCACGCTGCTGATGCCAGGCAATGCATCACCTGGCGATCGGATAATCGTTGCTGGTCCCATCGCTACTGAAGGGACGACCATCCTTGCCCGTTCGTTCCGTGCAGAACTCGTCCCGGTCTTTGGCGCGGAGATGGTTGATCGAGCCGCGTCCTTTCTGACTGATCCTGGTATTTCCATCGGGAAGGCAGCTAAAACGCTGCGAGCGGCTTCAACGGTCACGGCAATGCATGATCCAACGGAGGGCGGGCTGGTAACCGGTATTCGCGAACTCGCCGAAGCCTCCAATTGTGGCGCCGTCATCAGCCGAGATTTGGTCCCGATTCATCCGGAAACTGCCGCTTTTGCCTCCTATTTCGGCATCGATCCGCTCGGCTTAATCGCCTCGGGCAGCCTGCTGGCGGCAGTAGCCCCCGATGCGGTTGCAACGGCTCTGGAGGCATTGAGTCAAGTCGGGATTGATGCATCTGTCATCGGCAAGCTTACCTCTCCCGAACGAGGTTTCAATCTCTCCGCGAAGGGGGCACCGGCCGAGTTTCCGGCATTTGAAGTCGACGAGTTAGCCCGACTGTTTGCGATTCGCCAGGGTTGACAGAGAGGACGTATAGGATGAAAGCACAGGTCGTAGCCAGCACGAACGGTGACGTTGGTATCGTGGCGTCAGTCGAAGTACTGCGCGGAGGGGGATCGGCGCTGGAGGCGGTTCTGGCCGGTTTGCGCGCAGTCGAAGCAAATCCCGATGATCACAGCGTCGGGTATTCCGGGTTGCCAAACATGCTCGGCGAGGTCGAACTCGACGCCAGTGTGATGGTTGGCGCAGGCCGGCGAGCGGGTTCCGTAGCGGCCGTGAAGAACTACCAGGAAGCGGGCGATCTTGCTGCGGTCGTGATGGAGCATTTGCCACATGTGCTCATCGCCGGCGAAGGCGCAGCCAGGCTAGCCGCAGAGTCTGGTTTTCAATCACGCAACCTTCTCTCGCCCGCATCGGAAGCAGTCTGGAAATCTCGCTTGAGCAATGATGACGAGGACCCGCGCTACGACCGCTATATGGAGAAGATGCGAGAGATCGTCGCGAGCGTCAGTTCAGACCCACAATTGGTCGAACCGCCGCATGGAACGGTCAACTTCCTCTGTCAGGACCGTGAAGGTCGTTTGGCCAGCGGCGTCAGCACCTCTGGCTGGGCCTGGAAGTATCCGGGGCGCGTTGGTGATTCCCCGATCATTGGGGCAGGAAATTACTGCGACGATCGCTATGGCGCCGCAGCCTGCACCGGTCGCGGGGAGATGGCGCAGCGCGCGCTCACTGCCCACTCGGTTGTGACCAATATGAAGTTCGGGATGTCGATCGAAGAGGCCGTGGCCGATGCACTGCTCGACCTGCGCACCCTCGACGATCCGTTTGCCAGCGAGATGAACATCGTTGCGTTGAGCGCTGCTGGCATGCCCTGGGCTGGTTCGACTGCTCAGAAAAAAACGTTCATTGTGATGGACGAGGAGATGCAGACCTGGGACGAACGCCCGAGAGCGATCGTCCCATTGTCCTGACCTTACGGAATCCAGCGTATCGGTGCTTTGCCTAGACCTCTTTGTTGAGGGTGGCGAGGAATTCCTCGTTGCTGCCAGTCTTGGCCAGGCGACCAAGAAGCAACTCGGTGCCTTCAGATCCACCGAGCATCGAAACCATTCGCCGCATAGTCCAAACCTGCCTCAGGGTGGCGTCGTCGAGCAGCAGTTCCTCGCGACGCGTACCAGAGCGCTGGATATCGATCGATGGGTAAATCCGCCGTTCGGCGAGTTTGCGATCGAGATGAAGTTCCATGTTGCCCGTGCCCTTGAATTCTTCGTAGATGACATCGTCCATCCGGCTGCCGGTGTCGACGAGACAGGTCGCGACAATTGTCAGACTGCCACCGCCTTCGATGTTCCGGGCCGCTCCGAAGAAGCGTTTAGGCGGATAGAGGGCGACGGGATCGATACCACCGGAGAGCGTTCTACCGCTGGGTGGCACGGCAAGATTGTATGCGCGCGCAAGACGCGTAATCGAGTCTAGAAGGATGACAACGTCTTTCCCCCCTTCGACAAGGCGTTTCGCTCGCTCAAGGGCCATTTCTGCGACCTTGGTGTGGTCTTCCACCGGCTCATCAAACGTCGAGGAGATGACTTCGCCGTCCACCGAGCGGCGCATGTCAGTCACTTCTTCAGGTCGCTCACCAATAAGACAGACCATCAGGTGGACATCAGGGTTGTTCGATGAAACGCCGTTGGCGATCGCTTTGAGCAGCAGTGTCTTGCCAGCTTTCGGAGGCGAAACGATCAGCCCACGCTGCCCGCGGCCGATTGGCGCAACCAGATTGAGGATTCGGGTCGAAAGAATGTTGGCTTCGGTTTCGAGATCGATCATTTCGAGCGGGAAGATCGGCGTGAGCTTGTCGAAGGAGGGTCGTTTTCTGGCGGTTTCAGGATCGACGCCATTGACCGCTTCGACCCGGAGAAGACTGAAAAACTTTTCGTTGTCTTTGGGTGGTCGGACCTGACCAGAAACCCGGTCGCCCGTGCGCAGGCCGAAGCGCCGGATTTGCGATTGTGAGACATAGATGTCGTCTGCGCCGGGAAGCAAGCGTGGGCCGCGAAGAAATCCGAATCCATCCTCGATGATCTCGAGAATACCGTCCCCAAAAATCAGGCCGTCACGTTCGGTGCGGGCCTGGAGCAAACGGATGATGAGATCAGGCTGGGTCATTCGGGTGTAACCCTGCAACTCATATTCGCGGGCAAACTCATGCAAGCCTTCGATAGGCATATTCTCGAGCTCGGCGACGATCAAGGGCGGACCGCTTGGGCGGGGTGGAATCTGCTGCTCGTCCGCACCCCGTTGCTGAGACTGTGGACGATTGCGCCCGTCTCCCTTCCCTTGGCGACCTCGACGAGCGTTCCGTGAGGGCCTTGCGGACCGTGAGTCATCCACGGAGCCAGTGTCCGACCGCGTGGCAGGTGTCTCGGAGCCATTCATCGAAGAGGAATCCCTGTGGGTTTCCAACTGATCACCGTTCGCACTGACAACTCCTGCGGAAGCACCAGTTTCCAGGGTCTCAGTTCGCTCGTCTATCATCTAGGTTTCTCCGTAATTTCCGGCTGATTCAAAGGATTCCCTATAGGTTTTGGGTTGCGGGCGGCGATGAAAACTCGGGGACTCACGGGCAGCATCAATCTCTACTGTCAAACCACACGCGAAACATCTATGAGGACGTCGTTCTGGAATCCGCTGGCGCTCGATTCAAACCGCGAGGTGCACCTGTCTCGTGGTTCCGGAGCAGACTGCAACGACAATGTTGAGCAAATCTCCGAACTGGAATCCGCACACAGGCTGAGGCGTCTAGTGCCCGTCGGATAGTTGTAACATAGCACCATGATTGCAATCGCGTCAAATCAAGGCCGGTCGAAGGCGACTGGAGCCCGTGGAGTTTGGCTGAGGAACTTGCATCGCGATTGACGATCATCGAACAGTCGTTGGACACTACGGCATGTTGCCGCGCGTAGAATCCGTTGCGGGCCTGTAGCTCAGTGGCAGAGCACGGGGCTCATAACCCCAGGGTCGCAGGTTCGAATCCTGCCGGGCCCACCCGCTCCGCTGAATCCGATAGACTAGCGGCATCTGCTTCAACCACGCCTCGCGTTGCAACCAGACTTAGCAAGGAGTCATTTCCCTGAAGGCGCTCGATAAAATGGCACAAACCGCAGATCTTGAAACGGTCCGTGATCTAGCTCATCACATTGCCGCAATTCTGACCGAAACTCCGGCTGCTGAAACTGTGATCCTCGACATCCATGAGATATCCTCGATTGCCGACTATTTCGTGATCTGCTCGGGAGAAAACGAGCGGCAACTCAGGGCGATCGCGGAAACAATAGACGAAGAACTCGGGCAACGCGGAAGTACGCCCTTGCGAATGGAAGGCGACGCTTCATCAGGGTGGATCCTGATGGACTACGGTGATGTTGTGGTTCATGTCTTTGACAACGCTCAGCGATCGTTTTATAAGATCGAGGACGCGTGGGCAGAAGCGCCACGCCTGCTGAGCATTCAGTAGCACTTGACCAGCAGCTCGATAAAGAGTGATGTCGCCTTATGAAGCAGAACACGACGGATACTGCAGTTCACCCTGACGATCAGGATGCCGTGGGGCCATTCCTTGTCGGAGCGCTTGTAGGCGTTCTGCTGGGCGCATTTCTTGGAGCGGTGGCCGCTCGTCGTGCGCCAGATTCAGTCGCCGGCGCCATCGCCCGGGTTCCAGGGAAAAAACCGAACGATGAACCGCGGTTCGAACTCCTACTCCAGTAGGTCCAGGTCAGTATCACTAGCTCCCCTCCCCAGTTGAATCACTGAAAGCAGCAATACCCCGGCCAGCAGCAGCAGAGCGAGCAACTTTGAGGTGCGGTTAGGCAGCACGAGGGCCAGTACACCGAATATGAGTGAAATGCCAGCGATGGTCAGCACAATGCGAGACACCGACCATCCTCGCTCGAGCAACCGGTGATGCAGATGGCTGGTGTCGCCAGCTGTGACCGAAGCACCGGTCGTCCAGCGTCGACCAATCACCCAGGCGGTATCGAGCAAAGGTAAGCCAAGCACCAGCAAAGCCAAAGCGAGTTTCGCTCCGCCAATGATAGAAATTGCAGCGAGCAAGAACCCGATCAGGTTCGATCCTGAGTCACCGAGCATGATCCGGGCCGGATGCCAGTTGAACGGCAGAAACCCAATCACCGCTGCCACCACCACGAGCGGCAGGAGCGAGATAGTGAATTGCGGATCATTGCGCGGCCAGAAATAAGTATGCAGAAACAGAACCGACCCGGCGACAAGGGCCAGCGAACCGGCAAGGCCGTCAACTCCATCGATCCAGTTGATGGCGTTCATCATGCCGACGAACCAGAGAAACGTAAAAGGGATAGCGACCCAAAGCGGGATCTCGATTTGGCCTGCGATCGGAACATTGAACTGGTCGATGGTCAGCCCGTGTGAAGCGCCCCGCAGCCGGGGCAATATGACGATCGCAGCCGCACCAATCTGAATCATCAGTTTGGTCCACGGGGACATGCCGACCGCGTCATCGACCACGAGTACGAAGCAGACGAGCGCCGCAGCGATACAGAGGAGTCCAACGCGTTCCGTTTCACTCGCGAAACGGTTCACTGGCAGCGTGAAACTCAGGCCAATCCCAACCAAGAACGCAATCGCGATTGCAGGCCCACCGAACCGGGGTACACCCCTTTCCGGCCCTCGCGACCGCGAAGCCTGGTCGATGATGCCGAGCCGGTGACCGAGTCCGATCGACCGGTACACCAGAAAGGCCGACAGCGGAGCGACAAGCACGAAGAGGATAACTGCGATCGCCGCGTTACTCATGGTCGGTCTGGACGTTCATGCTCCGATGATCCGTCCTATTCTGACGTGTCAGGCTAGACCGGGAATCCGGAACGCATCCGCCAGTTCACGAACGGTTGCCTTGACTCGATCGCCGATCTCCACGTTTTCCGGGTCGCCGAGAACATCAGCGATCAAGTGGGCGACGGTGCGGGACTGTTCTTCCTGGAAACCACGGGTCGTCAACGCCGGTGTTCCGATGCGGATGCCGCTTGTTTGCGTTGGTGGGCGCTGATCGCCGGGTATTGTGTTTTTGTTCACGGTGATGCCGAGCGAATCGAGAACGGTTTCCGCCTGTTTCCCGGTCAACCCAATCGCGCTGACATCGACCAGCATGAGATGGGTATCAGTTCCTCCGGAAATCACCGGCAACCCGCGGTCGATAAAGACCTCCGCCATCGCCTGTGCATTTGAAATCACCTGGGCTGCGTAGATCTTGAACTCAGGTTCGAGTGCTTCGCCAAACGCGACGGCTTTGCCAGCAATAACGTGCATCAGCGGCCCACCCTGGAAGCCAGGGAAGATCGACTTGTCGATCGCTTTCGCGTTCTCTTGAGAGGTCAGAATCATGCCGCCGCGTGGTCCGCGGAGGGTCTTGTGGGTAGTGGTCATCGTCACATCTGCGTGCGCAATCGGAGACGGATGGAGCCCGGCGGCGATCAGTCCTGCCGGATGGGCGATATCGGCGAACAGCACCGCCCCAACCTCATCTGCAATCTGACGAAAACGGTCGTACTCGATCATCCGACTGTACGCGCTGGCCCCGGCAATGATGGCGGCAGGCCGGACATCTTTTGCTCGTTCGAGCACGGTTTCGTAGTTGATGAGGCCAGTTTCCTGATCGACACCGTAGAAGTGTGCTTCGAAGAGCCGGCCGGAAAAGTTGACTCCGAGTCCGTGCGTCAGGTGACCTCCTTCCTGCAAACTCAGTCCTAGGATGCGGTCGCCAGCATTGATGAATGCGAAATAGGATGCGATGTTGGCATTGGCGCCGGAGTGGGGTTGCACATTCGCGTGCTCAGCGGCGAAGAGCTGTTTGGCGCGGTCGCGAGCGAAAACTTCGACTTCGTCTACAAACTCGCAGCCGCCATAATAGCGCTTGCCCGGATAGCCTTCAGCATATTTGTTGGTCAGAACACTGCCAACAGTATCCAGAACCGCTTTGCTCACAAAGTTCTCCGACGCGATGAGCTCGAGACCCGTCCGTTGACGCTCAACCTCCCGTTGGATCGCCGCTGCGACCGCAGGATCGCTTGTCGTTAGTTCCATGACGGAGGACACCATCGTTGCATCACTTTCTCGAATAGCTGGGATCAGGTTCCGCCTCAGGTCGCCGCTCATTGTACCATCGGTGTAACTGGGTCCTGACCATCTGGCACAGGAGTGTTTTCGCGTTGCAGGAGCATTGTCATGAAGGTTCTGGTCACCGGTGGCGCAGGGTATGTGGGCAGCGTGGCAGTTGAATTGCTTTGCCAAGGTGGGCACGATGTCGTCGTCGTCGACAATCTGGTGAACGGTCATCGCAGAGCCATTGCAACCGATTGCGAGTTTCACCAGGTCGACCTGCGAGACGCCGACCGAGTGCTCACAACGGTCCAGGGCACACGTCCTGATGCGGTGCTGCATTTCTCGGCGCTGACGATCGTGCCGGATTCGGTCGCCCGGCCGAACGATTACTTCGCCGTAAACACTGTCGGCACCCATAACTTGCTGACCGCTATGTTGTCCTGCGACATCGATCGGATCGTTTTCTCGTCGACTGCAGCGGTCTACGGGCAGCCGGACGAATCTCCGGTGAAGGAAAGTGCCCCGACCCGCCCGATCTCCCCGTATGGAGAATCCAAACTCATGGTCGAACAGATGCTCAACTCGTATCGATCAGCATATGGACTCAAATCTGTAGCGTTGCGTTATTTCAATGTTTCCGGGGCGACCTATGAGCATGGCGAGGACCACCACCCGGAAACGCATCTGATTCCGTCGGCGATTTTTGCAGCAATGGGTCGTCGTGAACCGCTCCGGTTGTTCGGAACAGATTACGACACTCCTGATGGAACAGCGATTCGTGATTATGTCCACATTGTGGATCTGGTCGAAGCGCATCTGGCCGCTCTAGTTCGACTCGATACGGTGGCTGGCGCGATCAATCTCGGAGCAGGAACGGGAACCAGCGTGGCGGCGGTGCTCGATGCCGTGCAACGGGTGTCAGGCATCGAGGTTCCGGTTATTCGCGAACCGCGACGAGCGGGAGATCCACCCGAACTCGTGGCAGATATCAGCCATGCGAAAGCAGTGCTCGAGTGGGAACCAACCCGGTCGCGGATCGATGAAATCGTCGAGCAGGCATGGTCCTGGCACTCGCGCTTTCCCGATGGCTACGGTGATTGATCACCCTGAGAATCAGGCGTCGTCTTTGCCGCGGAAACTGATTCGCATCGGCGATCCCATGAAACCGAACGCTTCGCGGAGCTGGTTCTCGAGATAGCGCCGATAGGAGAAGTGGATCTGTTTCGGTTCGTTGACAAAAAAGACGAAGGTTGGCGGAGCGACATCGGCCTGCGTTGCGTAATAGAACTTGATCCACTTGCCGTGCTTACTGGCCGGAGGATGCTTCGAAACCGCTTCGCGGAGAACCTTGTTCAATTGAGCGGTTGAGACATGCTTTTCCCGTTCGAGATTGACATCGAACGCCGTTCCGAGCACCTGGTCAACGCGCTGGCCATACTTGGCTGAAATGAAGATGATTGGCGCGTAGGGCATGAAGTCGAGTTTCTCAGCGGCTTCTTCGCGGAAGTGGTTCATCGTGTAGTCATCTTTTTCAACAAGATCCCACTTGTTGATAGCGATCACGACGCCTTTTTTCTGATCTTCGATATAACCCGCGATATGAAGATCCTGGCTTGTGAACGGCTCGGTTGCATCCATTAGCATCAAAACGACGTCTGAGCGGTCGATGGCTCGCATCGAACGCAATACGCTGAACTGCTCGATCCCCGTTTCCACTCGACCGCGTCGCCGAATACCGGCCGTGTCGATCAACGTGACCGGTTCACCCTGCCATTCCATGAACGTATCGAGACTATCGCGCGTAGTGCCCGGAACATCGCTGACAATCGAGCGCTCTCGACCCAGCAGCGCGTTGAGCAAGCGCGATTTGCCGACGTTGGGTCGACCAACGATCGCGATGTTCGGACCTTCGATTTCCTCGATTTCCTCGAATTCCGGCAATGCCTCGACGATCAGATCGAGCAAGTCCCCGGTGCCGGTGCCATGGATCGATGAAATCGCTACCGGCTCGCCAAGACCCACGGAATAGAACTCAACGACGTCGTCGCGGCGATTGGCGTTGTCGGCTTTATTGGCAACGAGGATGACCGGTTTGTGGGCTCTCCGGAGGATGTCAGCAACTTCGTAGTCCCCGGACGTCAGGCCTGCTTTGGAATCGACCACGAAAAGGACGACATCTGCTTCGTCGATGGCGCCACGAGCCTGATCTCGAGTCGAACGTGCGATCTCAGTCAGGGTGGCCATGGATATCTCTGCGTCGTCCTGCATCCCGCCGGTGTCAACCACCGTAAACTCCATTCCACCCCAGTCTGTTGTGCCGTAGACGCGATCACGAGTCGTTCCAGGCTCGTCTTCGACGATCGCAACGCGTTCACCGACAAGGCGGTTGAAAAGAGTCGATTTGCCGACGTTTGGTCGGCCCACAATGGCAACAATCGGTTTGGACACAGTCGAACCCAGCGATAATGTGACCAGTAACGCACTGCTGCGTCAGCAGGATTTCACATACAGAAACGCCGACCTCTCGATTGTCGGTGCGGGCGCGAGTATACCTCACACAGCCCTTTACTCGTTGGCGTTCGCCGCCAGCGCAGCAACGAAACGATCGATACTCTCGCGTGATTGCAACTCGGTCGTCGCCATCAGCAGCGAGTGATCGAGCGCCGGATCGACGGCCCCAAGGTCGTAGCCCGGCACGATCCCCCGCTCTGCCATCTCGCTCACGAGATGGTTGGCAGGTACCGGGGTCGACGCCACGAATTCGTTGAAGAACTGACCATCATTCGCCACCGAGAATCCAGGGATCGAACCGACCTCGCTGGCGAGATAATGCGCATTGCTGTAACTGGTTTGCGCGACCTCACGCAGCCCCTTCTTGCCGAGCAACGACATATGGATAGTCGCGGCGGTTGCCATCAAACCCTGGTTCGTGCATATGTTGCTGGTGGCCTTATCCCGACGAATATGCTGTTCACGCGTTTGCAGCGTCAGCACAAACCCACGTTGGCCCGTTTCATCTGTTGTCATGCCGGAGAGTCGTCCTGGCATGAGGCGCACGAAGCGCTCTTTCGCAGCGAGGAGACCCAGATATGGACCACCAAACCCAGAGGCAATACCAAGACTCTGTCCCTCGGCGGTCGCGATATCGGCACCAAGCTCACCTGGTGATTTGAGCAACGTCATCGGCAACGGATAGGTCGCGACAACCAGCGAGGCGCCATGCTCGGCGCAGATACTGGCGACTCCGCGAATATCCTCGATCGTGCCGTAGAAGTTGGGATACTGGATGACTACCGCTGCAGTCTGATCGTCGATAGCAGCAGCGATATCAGCTGGTGAGGTTTTGAAGCCAGAAGTCGGCATCGGCAGATAGCTGACACTTGTTTCCGTACCATGATTGTAGGTTTCGACGACCTGCCGATAATGGGGATGAAGCGTGCCGGAAAGCACAACCTTGTGACGGCTCTTGGATGCCGCGACCGCCATGATGATCGCTTCGGCGACTGCCGTTGCGCCGTCATACAGGGATGCATTGGCGATATCGAGTCCCATGAGTTCGGCAACGAGCGATTGGAACTCATAGATGACTTGTAGGGTGCCCTGCGCAACCTCGGGCTGGTACGGCGTGTAGGCCGTGAATATTTCGCCCCGCAGCAAGAGCTGGTTGACCGTTGCAGGGATGTAATGGCGATACGATCCAGCACCAAGAAAGAAGTTCTCAGCATCGACAACGGTGTTCTGGCTCGCCAAGCGAGTCATTTCGCGTTCGGCTTCGAGTTCAGTCAGCGCAGGTTTGAGGTCGAGACGAGGGTAGAGGATCTGTTCCGGAATCGCACCGAGCAATTCATCGATACTCTCGATTCCAATGGTCGCGAGCATCTCAGCCCGGTCTTCGGCGGTATGCGGATTGAACACCATGGTCTTCAGGTTCCTTCTGAATCAGCAGATGCTGGCTGAATCGATTCCTAGTGGGCTTCGTTGGCCATGTGCTCGTCGTAAGCAGCAGCGTCTAGCAATCCTTCGAGTTGCGCGGGATCGGACAACCGCACCTTGATCAACCACGCATCACCGAAAGGCGAAGCATTGACCATTTCCGGTGAGCCGATCGCGTCTTCATTGCGCTCGATCACTTCGCCGGCCACTGGCGAGTAAATATCATTTGCTGCTTTAACGGATTCGATGACGCCAAGCGGCTCGAGCTGAGCAATCGTGTCGCCAACGTCCGGCAGTTCGAGATAGGTGATATCTCCAAGTTCCTGCTGGGCGTAATCTGTGACGCCAATGGTGGCGACGTCATCATCGAGCCGGACCCACTCGTGGGACTTGGTGAACTTCATGCCGTCGGGAGCTTTCATGTCGTTTCCTCCGTGATCTACAATTTTCGATCATCAACGCTAACGAATTATGAGTCCGCTTTGCTCCGTTTATAGAACGGGACCTTTACTTGCACACCAGGAATGGCTTTTTCCCGGATCACAATATCCGCGGGTTTGCCGACACCGGCAACTCCGCTTTCGATCAATGCTAACGCGATGTTTTCTTCGAGGGTCGGAGAATATCCACCACTCGTTACAATGCCGACCGTTTTGCCATCAACCTGAACCTCACAACCATGCCGGGGTGCGCCGGACCGCTCGGTCAGCTTGATCCCGACCGTTTTCCGCGGAACACCCGCTTCCTTCTGAGCCGCAATCGGTTCTTTCCCAACGAACTCGGGTTTATCGAGTTTCACGGCCCAGCCGAGTCCTGCTTCGAGTGGAGAGATATCGTCAGCGAGTTCATTGCCATAGAGTGGCATCCGTGCTTCGAGGCGAAGAGAATCGCGCGCTCCCAGACCTACGGGGATCAAACCGTGCGGCTCCCCCGCGACCATGAGTGCATCCCAGAGTTCACCTACTCGATCGATGTCGCAGTAGATCTCGAAACCATCTTCGCCGGTGTACCCCGTTCGGGCGAGCGAAACCGGAATCCCGGAAACGGTGGCTTCATGGATCGAAAAGCCTGGTAACGGCGCAAGCTCGAGATCGGTCAGCGTTTGTGTTATCGCCTGAGCGGTTGGTCCCTGGATCGCGATCATCCCCGTTTCGGGAGAAATGTCGGCCAGATCGAACTCGAGTTCCGGGTGCGCCTCTTGCTGCTGCTGCATCCAGGCGACATCCTTGGCTGCGTTCGCGGCGTTGATCACCACCATGAAGCCATTTCCGTCTGGCTGGCGATAGACAATGATGTCGTCGATTACGCCACCTGCGGGATTGGTAAGCAGTCCGTACTGAGCTTCGCCTGGACCGAGAACCGATACGTCGTTGGACGAGATGAGCTGCAGAAAGTCGAGTCCTTGCGGTCCGCTGACCGCGACCTGACCCATATGTCCCAGATCGAAAAGGCCCGCCGCCGACCGGACCGTCCGGTGCTCGTTCAAGATGCCGGAATACTGAATTGGCATCAACCAACCCGCAAAGGGCACCATCTTGGCTCCGAGATCGACATGACGCTGATAAAGGGGCGTCTGGACTGGTTCGCTGGTCAGGTGAGAATCAGGCACAATTGCTTTCTACTCCCTTGTGAGTCCGTCAGATCGATGTCCACCTGAATCGTTCAGGTCTTGCTCGTCTCCCGCTCGAGGACGAGCTTGCTCATATCGAGTTCCATCTGGACCGGAACCGGGTAGTTGCCGGTCAAACAGCCGGTGCAGAAGCCTGCCCCTGGCGAATCGATCGCTTTCAACAATCCCTCGAGTGATAGATAGCCGATCGAATCCGCGCCGATATGCTCGCCGATCTCCTTGACGCTCATCCGGGCGGCGATGAGCTCCTCGCGGCGGGCCAAATCGACGCCAAGATAACAGGGATACTTCATTGGCGGGGCATGAACCCGCATGTGAACCTCTTTGGCGCCAGAATTGCGAAGCAATTGGACGATCGGCCGACTCGTCGTCCCGCGCACGATCGTGTCATCCACCAGTACCACCCGCTTCCCATCCAGCACCTCGGGAAGCGCGTTGAACTTGAGTGAAACACCAATATCACGCAGGCGTTGATCGGGTTGAATAAATGTCCGACCGATGTAGCGATTCTTGATCAAGGCCTCCGAATACGGTATCCCTGATGCTCGGGCATAGCCGATGGCAGCGGGAGTCGCCGAGTCCGGCAATCCGACGACAACATCCGCATCGATCGGGTGCTCTCGCGCGAGTTCCTCGCCCATTCGCTGCCGCATGAGATGGAGACGCTGATCGAGAATCCGGCTGTCCGGACGGGCAAAATAGATGAGCTCGAAAAGACACATCGCGCTCGATTCGGGCCCATCCTGCGGAAAGGAGGTCATCGAATCGGCGTCGATCCGGACAATTTCGCCCGGCATGACTTCGCGCTCGAGGTTGGCTCCGATGGTCATGAGCGCGCAGCTCTCGGATGCGACGATCCAGCGCTCACCGAGGGTGCCGATACAGAGCGGTCGGACCCCTTTTGGATCGCGAAGTCCGTAGACAGCATCAGTCGTGAGAACAGCGAGGCTATACGCTCCGATCAATCGTGGCATTGCTCGGCGAACCTTCTCGATCCAGGTCGTTCCCGGTGAGAGAGCGATCAGGCGAGTCAGTACCTCGCTGTCCGTCGAAGTATCAAAGACTTCACCACTCGCTTCGAGCTCAGCACGAATGGCGTAGGCATTGACGATATTCCCGTTGTGCGCGACAGCTACCGGACCGAGGTCGCTCTGGGTGACCATCGGACCAGCGTTCATTTCGCTGCTCTGACCAGTCGTGGAGTACCGTGTATGGCCGACGGCGGCGATCCCTGGAAGGGCTGCGAGGTCGGCTTCGGTAAACGCCTGGCTGACAAGTCCGAGATGAGCGCGACGAAAGATTCGTTTGCCATCGGTTGTTGCGATACCGGCGCTTTCCTGGCCACGATGCTGGAGCGCATACAAGCCGAAAAACGTTAACCGAGCGACATCTTCGTCTGGTGCGAAAATGCCGAAAACACCGCATTCCTCTCGGGGTTTATCGAGCAACAGGCACCTCCATCAGTGTCGATATCACTTGCGTCAGTCTACCCCTGAATCGCGTCTGCATGCTGATCTGGCAGCACCTTGAAATCCGATTGATAGGCTTCCTTTAGCTGTGCGAGGGTCGCGGTATAACCGTCGAGTGCGAAGACGTCGCCTCCAGTTTCTCCGAGCTCTGTAATGGCAACCGTCTGTTCTGCCGCGAGCGATTCGATTTCGGTGACCTTCGCGCGATCGACGGCAAGCAGAACCGCGCTTGCCATCTCGCCAAACCAGCGTATGTCTTTCCGCTCGGAGGCAATCGCTTCGAGTGTGAGTGTCGCACCGATTCCACCGGCAATGGCCATCTTCGCCAGTGCCGTGGACAGACCGCCGAGGGCAACATCATGCGCGCAAGTCGAAAGACCACTGGCAATCGTTTGCCACACCACATCCTGGACCCGAGCCTCGTGATGGAGATCAAGCGACGGCGGCGACCCGATCGAGCGCCCAGAAACTGTGGCGAGATACTCTGACCCGCCCAGTGAGGGCGTCAGATTGCCGACCAGGATGACGACTTGATTGTTGCTCCAGCCCAGCCGCGCTGCTTTCTGGGCATCCGCGAGAACACCGACCGCGCCGACCATCGGCGTTGGGAAGACTGGAGCCGACGAAGTTTCGTTGTAGAGACTGACGTTACCGCTGACCACAGGAATGCCAAGAACGCGGCAAGCCGAGCCCATTCCGTCGACCGCCTGACTTAGCTGGAAATAGCCGTTCGGCTTCTCCGGATTGCCGAAATTCAGGCAATTTGTAATTGCCAACGGTTTGCCGCCAGAGCAGACGACGTTGCGGGTCGCTTCCGCGACCGCATGCTGTGCGCCAAGATGCGGGTCGAGAAAGCAGTAGCGCGAATTGCAGTCGAGCGACAGCGCGATAGCCCGATTGGTGCCCTTGACCCGGATCACCGCCGCATCACCAGCTCCGGGAGGAACGACTGTGTTTGTCAGAATCGTGTGATCGTATTGCGCATACACCGCTTCTCGACTGCAGAGATTCGGACTGGCCAGAAGCGTTAGCAGGGCCGGGATGAGTGCATCACCGTCGAGATCTTCGAAGGAATCGATCTCCTCATCGCGGGCGGCAATCACGTCATTCGATTCGATCGCATCCCGAATATAGATCGGACAGTGGTCTGTGAGCAGCCCGACCGGAAGCTCGGCTTCAATGACGTCTCCATCCCGGATTCGGAGCAGACCGTCATCGGTGATCGTGCCGATCTCATTTGCATGGAGAGACCAGTGCCCGACGATTTCGCGGACTGCATCGACTTTTTGCGGTGGAACGACCAGGAGCATACGTTCCTGGCTTTCGCTGAGCATGACTTCGTAGGCAGTCATTCCGGATTCGCGTCTGGGCACATGCGCGACATCGATGTCGATCCCGACGCCGCCGCGATCCGCGCATTCCACTGAAGAACTGGTCAGCCCAGCCGCGCCGAGGTCCTGCATCGCGACGATCTCACCAGATTGGAGCAGCTCGAGCGAAGCTTCGAGCAGGAGTTTTTCGAGGAACGGGTTCCCAACCTGAATCACACCCCGGTGCGAGGCTTCAGGATCATCAACAGACGCGAAGGTCGCTCCGTGGAGTCCATCCCGACCGGTATCCGCACCGATCAGCATGACGACATTGCCAATACCGGATGCCTTCGCTCGCACGATTCCATCGTGGGGGACGATACCAGCGCACATCGCGTTGACCAGCGGATTGCCGTTGTAGGAATCGTCGAAGAAGAGATCGCCGCCGACGGTCGGAATACCAAGGCAGTTGCCGTATCCACCGATACCTGCGATCACATTGTCGAACAGGTAGCGATTGCGGGCGTCGGTGAGCGGACCAAAGCGGAGACCGTCGAGGATAGCGATCGGGCGTGCGCCCATCGTGAAGATGTCGCGAACGATGCCGCCAACGCCGGTGGCCGCACCCTCTTTCGGCTCGACCGCGCTAGGGTGGTTGTGCGATTCGACCTTGAAGACGACTGCGAGCCCGTCGCCGATATCAACGGCGCCCGCGTTCTCACCCGGTCCCTGCAAGACCCAGGGTGCATCAGTGGGGAGGTGTTTCAGCAATGGTCGCGAGTGTTTGTATCCACAATGCTCGCTCCACATCGCGCCGAACATGCCAAGTTCAACTGGGGTCGGGTTTCGACCGAGCAGAGCCACGATTTGCTCAAACTCGCTGTCGCTGAGAGCAACCTCGCGCCACGAGCCGTCTGGAATCGGGTTGTCTAGCAACGTCAGGTTTTTCGAGGTGGCAGCGTTCATATCGCTACACCTGCCAGCGCCAGGGCGCTTTCGAGCATTATCCGTCCGTCGGAACCGCCGACGAGTGAATCGGTGGCTCGTTCTGGATGTGGCATCAATCCGACGACGTTGCGAGCGGCGTTGGTTACACCAGCGATTGACGCGACTGACCCATTCGGGTTGGCGGTTTCGGTGACAGCGCCATCGGGATCGCAATAGCGGAAAACGATCTGATTGTTCTCTTCGAGCATCTGAACTGTTTCGGCGTCCGCAAAATAGGCGCCGTCACCATGAGCGACCGGCAATCGAAGAACTGTCTGTGGGGCGATTCTCGACGTCCAAGACGTGTCGACCTGCTCGACGACGACATAGACCCATTCGCAAACAAAACGGAGACTCTGGTTTCGCAATAGCGATCCAGGCAGAAGGTGCGCTTCGGTCAGGACCTGAAACCCGTTGCAGATGCCCAGGACGGGTCCACCGGCTTCAGCAAATGCTTTCACTGACGCCATTACTGGCGCGAACCTGGCGATCGCACCGCAGCGAAGATAATCGCCGTACGAGAATCCACCCGGCAGCACGAGCGCAGAGTATGGTGAGAGATCAGTAGTGCGGTAGTCGACCAGATCGGTAGGGACTCCGATATCGTGATTCAGACTGTGCCAGGCATCGTGATCGCCATTGCTGCCGGGAAAGGTGATGACTGCCACCCGGTTCGCCATTAGTGCGATCCCCCCTGCTCGACCGATTCAATCGTGAAGGACTGAATCACGGGGTTGGCCAGAAGTTGCTCGGACATCGAGGTCACCCGGGACCGAGCGCTTTCGGCATCTGCCGCCGCTAACTGAACCTGATAGCGCTTGCCAGCCCGTACCCGCTCTGTTTCGCCATAGCCGAGATCTGCCAGACCGCCAAGAATGGCTTCTCCTTCCGGATCATTCACACCCTCTTTGGGCATGACGATGACACTCACGGTCCAGACATTTGGGTCGGTTGTCATTCCCCTGATACTCCTGTCGATTGACCGGTGACGGCACGCGAAAGAGCGACATCCTCGCCGACCAGTTGTCTGTAGGCATCAAAATAGCGCTGCCGAATTTGTTCGACCACGTCAGGCGGGAGCGTAGGACCCGGCGGTTCCTTGTCCCATCCAGACGCGAGCAGCCAATCTCGCAGATACTGTTTGTCGAGACTCTCCTGTTGCCCCCCAGGTTGATAGCGCTCGATCGACCAGTAGCGGCTGCTGTCGGGTGTCAGGAGTTCGTCGATCAAGGTGAGTTCACCGTCGCGAAAACCGAACTCGAATTTCGTGTCAGCCACCAGCAGGCCACGTTTCACCGCAATGCTGGCGGCTCTCTCATAGAGAGCAAGACTGATTTGCTCAAGTTCTTCGGCCAAGTCGGAGCCGACGCTGGTGCGCAAATCGGCAACAGAAATGTTCTCGTCGTGACCGGTGTCGTTCTTAAGCGCAGGCGTGAAGATCGGCTCCGGCAGTTGCGCCGATTCGATAAGACCGGGCGGTAACGAGACGCCAGCCACGGTGCCGTTCACGCGGTATTCGTTCCAGGCTGATCCAGCGAGATAGCCCCGGATTACGCATTCGATGTCGATTCGATCGCACCGTTTGACCAGCATCGAGCGGCCAGTGGTCGCTTCGCGAGTCTCCGGGTCGAGATTTGGCACCCGGGCCATGTCGGTGGTGAGGAGATGGTTCGGAACAAGGTCGGCAGTCTGCTCGAACCAGAACCTGGAGAGCTGAGTCAGGACCCGACCTTTGTCGGGAACCGAGGTCGGCATGATGACATCGAAGGCTGATACCCGATCCGAGGCCACCATGAGCAAATCGTCACCGAGCGCATAGGTATCGCGGACCTTGCCGGAATGGACGAGGGGAAGGTGGATGCGGGCAGCGTTCTCCGTGCGCGTATCGGTCACGTTTTCAACTCCGCCGCCAGTCGGTCGTCGTCAGCTAGCGCCAAATCCGTGGGTGCTTCGAAACGGGCGAAAACCGCCTCGACATGTGTCAGCTGATCAGCAGGATCCATGAGCGAATCGATCTCCTCGGGCGAAAGGAGTGCATGGATCTGCGGATCGGCGACTACGAGATCGCGAAATGGCTTGTCGTTTTGCCACGCGTCCATGGCGTTTCGCTGGACGGCCTTGTACGCATCCTGCCTGTCCATTCCCTTGGTCACGAGTTCGAGCATGAGCCGCTGGGAATAGATCAACCCTCCCGTCAATTCGAGATTCTTCAGCATCCGGTCGGGGAAGATCTTGAGACCACTGAGGATTTCGGTCAGGAGGGATAGCGAATAGTCGGCGACAATGCAGGCATCTGGAAAAATCACTCTCTCGACCGAGCTGTGGCTGATGTCACGCTCATGCCAGAGCGGGACGTTCTCGAAACCGGCCATCGCATAGCCGCGCAGGAGCCGTGACAAGCCCGTGAGACGCTCAGATTCATGAGGATTGCGTTTGTGCGGCATTGCTGAGGACCCCTGGTTGCCTGCGCCAAACGGTTCTTCTGCTTCTCTCACTTCGGTCCGCTGCAGATGCCGGATTTCGACCGAGATCTTCTCTATCGTGCCGCCAATTCCCGCCAGAACTGAAAGGAAAAAAGCATGCCGATCGCGTTGAATCACCTGATTTGACGCTGGTGCGACGGCTAGGCCAAGATCCTGGCAGACTTCGAGTTCGACGTCTGGTGGCACGTGCGCATGCGTACCAACGGCGCCAGAGATTTTGCCCACACTCATGTCCGCCAGCGCAAGGTCGAAGCGACGACGATGCCGTTGCATTTCGTCGAACCAGATCAGCGCTTTCAACCCAAACGTTGTCGGTTCCGCATGGACCCCGTGCGTCCGACCAATCATCATCGTGTTGCGGTGCTGCTGAGCCAGATCATATAGAGCGAGAATGACAGCATCGAGTTCGCGTCGGATCAGCAAACCAGCTTCAGTGACCTGAATCCCGAGACCGGTGTCCACGACATCCGAGCTCGTTAAACCGTGATGAATGTAACGCGCATCCGCGCCAACTGTTTCACCGGTTGCGCGCAGAAAAGCAATGACGTCGTGATCCGTTTCGGCTTCGATCTCTCGCATCCGGTTGATATCGCAGGATGCCTGGCGGATCGCTGGCATGGATGTTTCGGGAATGATGCCACGTCGAGCCCAGGCCTCAGCGACCGCCTTTTCGACCTCCAACCAGGCATCGATCTTGCGTTGATCGCTCCATATCTCGCCCATTTCTGGTCGGGTGTAGCGATCGATCATTTGAGCGGGGTCCTTGGTTTTTCGGGCGCAGCTAGCCGCAACGCGCTGGAAAGTATACGGGTGAAGCGTTGAGAATTCCTCATTCTGAACGTACACTGACCGCAACAGTGAGGCCGTTTTCGTCACCGAGAGATACTGTTCGGCTGAGCAGACTGTTTGCTTCTAACTAGGACGTAGCGATCAGCTCTACGCCTTGCTGTCGACTCACTTCTGTTCGCTCGGTTTGTACTAGCCAGGCGGACAGGGGATTTGGCACGTCAACCGTGCGTTATGGATTGACCAACGTTTTACACGGGTACTGGTTTCCCTTCCCGTTGGGAGGCTCACACAATGTGCGGCATCTTTGCTTACGTCGGTGAAAAGACTGCGATCGGGCCACAGGTCCTGGGGGCGCTCAAAACGCTCGAATACCGGGGCTATGACTCCTGGGGCGTCGCGGTTGGAAACGGGACGGAAGTCGCGGTCGAGAAAGCCATCGGCAAGATCGGCGGGGCCTCGGTGGCTCTCCCGGAATCGGATATCGGATTTGGTCACACTCGCTGGGCCACCCACGGTGGCGTCACCCACGCCAATGCGCACCCCCACCTCGATTGTTCCCACTCAATTGCCGTGGTCCACAACGGCATCGTCGAAAATTACCGTGATCTTCGCGCAGGAGTGAGTGCCGACGGTCATCCGCTGGTTTCCGAAACCGACTCAGAGGTCATCCCGCATTTGCTCGAGATCGAGTGGTCGAACCCACAGCAGAGCCGTCTAGAGGGCTTTCGGCTGGTCTTTCAGCGCCTCGATGGTCTGAACGCGGTTATCGCTATGGATCTCTCGGCGCGAACGCTTTTTGCGGCCAAGAATGTCTCTCCGTTGGTGATTGGCAAAGGAGCCAGGGGATACACCCTCGCCTCCGATGCGCTGGCGCTCGAGCAATACGCTGATATGGTCTGCTATCTCGAAGATGGCCAAGTTGCCCAGGTCACTGGCACGACGATTGATCTGATCGATAGCGAAACTGGAGCGCCGATCTCCCCGGCCTGGCATCCACTCCAAATCGAAACTCGCGATCTCTCGCTAGGCAGTTTCCGCGATTTCATGTCCAAGGAAATGGCGGAGCAACCCGAGGTGCTTCATCGACTTGTTGCCGACGGTCAGGAGCAGATTCGCGAATTGGCCGAAGCGATCCAGAATTCCTACGGCACCTTTCTGATCGGCTGTGGAACCGCCTCGTACGCGGCGTTGACAGGGTCCTACCTCTTTTCGAGGATCGCATCGCGACATGTCAACTTCGTGGTCGGATCTGAATTCAAGTACTACGAGCATTTTCTGACGCCGCGAAGTCTGGTTGTAGCGATGTCGCAGAGCGGTGAAACCGCCGACATTATCGAGGCCATGCTCTCGGCTCGCGGTCGAGAATCGCGGTTGGCTGCGCTCGTCAATGCCGAGCATTCGACGCTCGACCGGATGGTCGATTTGCGGGTTCACCTCAATGCTGGGCCCGAGCAGTGCGTGCTTTCCACTAAGGCGTACACAGCCAAAGTAGCCGTGCTGCTTATGGTCGCCCACGAACTCGCTGGCACCCCCGAAATCGGACGCGACCTCGTTCTCCAGGCGGCTGAGGGTTTGTCAACGATGCTGCAGGAGGACTGGGTAGCCAATGTGCGGCTGATCGCCAGCACGATTTTCGCCGCCGATCATCTCTTCGTCATCGGACGAGGATTGTCCTACCCGACCGCTCTCGAAGCAGCGCTCAAGATCAAAGAGGTTTCCTATATCCACGCCGAGGGTTTCGCCGGGGGCGAACTGAAGCATGGGGTCATCGCTCTGGTTCAGGGAGGGACGCCGTGCGTGGTCTACGCACCGATGGACGAAACGCGGAACGACATTCTTTCCGGAGCGATGGAGCTCAAAGCACGGGGAGGGCACATCATCGGGATCAGCCCGCAAAACGATCCCGTTTTCGACGCCTTCATCGAAACACCCGATATCGGCGACGCCGCTCCGATCGTGCAGGCGCTTCCGGCGCAGATGATCGGGTACCACGCCGCCATGCTGCGCGGCAACGATCCCGACAAACCGCGGAATCTCGCCAAGAGCGTTACCGTCAAATGACCAAAACGCATCCAACGCGCCACTTCATCGACACCCATTGCCATATTGACGATCCCGTCTTCGATGCCGATCGCGAGGCGATTCTCGCAAGCTGCCTCGAATCTGGTGTCGATCTCGTAGTCGACATTGCCTACCGTGAACCGCTTTGGCAGCGTGCCGCTGGTCTTGCGGCAGACAATCCGCAGATTGCCATCGTGACAGGACTCCACCCGAATCATGCTGACGAATGGAACGATGTGACTGAGATCCGACTGCGACGGACAATCGCCGAACTGAAACCGGTCGGTCTCGGCGAAACCGGTCTCGACGCGTTTCGCGACCATGTTTCCCGAGATGAACAGATTCAGGCATTCAGTGGTCAGATGGCAATCGCCGCCGAACGAGATTTGCCAGTGGTACTGCACCTCCGCGGAGAGGTCGAGCACGATGTGTTGACCGTCCTTTCGGAGTACCCCGGCGTCCATTGTGTTTTTCACTGCTTCGAAGGAACCGAGAAGCTCTGGTCGTGGTTGCTCGAACGTGACCATACGATCGGGGTTGGCGGTCTGATGACCAGGTCGAAGTCGGTCGAACTCCGCAACCTGATCGGCCAGACGCCGATCGAGTCGATCGTTCTCGAAACAGACTCGCCTTACCTTTCGCCGCGCGGGTGGAAGTCACAGCGAAACACGCCGGAGTCGATCCCACGCATTGCACGGGCACTTGCTGACCTGACCGGGCTCAGTGTTGCCGAGATCAGCGCCAAGACCACCGCGCGAGCCGAGGCGGTGTTTGGTCTCGGAGACTCGCCATGACCCTGGACGCTGCAACCCGGCCATCATTCACGATTGTTGTCGCGACCAGCAACCCCGGGAAAATCGCCGAGATTCAGGCGCTCCTTCCATCGGATTTCCGAGCGGTCAGTCTGTCCAGGTTTGCCCTCGTCATGCCACCCGAAACCGGTTCGACGTTCAGGGAAAACGCGGTCGCCAAAGCCCAATTCGTAGCAAGCAGGACCGGCTTTGTTGCCATCGCCGATGACTCCGGTCTTGAGGTTGACACCCTCGGAGGACGACCCGGTATCTATTCCGCCCGGTTCGCTGGCGAAAGCGCCAGTGACGACGAGAACATCGACAAACTCCTCAAGGAGCTGGAAGATGTCGCCGACCCTGAACGAAGCGCGCGGTTCACCTGTGCGATCGCGCTGGCAATACCGGAGTCAGTGATTGTCACGAGCGAAGGGTTCCTTCCCGGAAGGATCGCATTTCACCGCCGGGGTACCCACGGATTTGGCTACGACCCTATTCTGCGCTTGCCTGATGGTCGTCACCTTGCTGAACTCGAACCAGCCGAGAAAAACACGATCAGCCACCGCGCGCAAGCGATGAGGGAACTCCTCCCCGCCTTCTCTCGGATCCGCGAGGCCGCTCCTGTGCCTTCGACGGGAGATCCGGAAGGATCAGAAGCATGACTGACTCGGTCTCGCTCACCGCAGTCGCGGCGCCATCCTTTCGAGAATGGCAACGATCAATTGTCGAAGCCGGCGGGTTACCACTCGTTGTCGTTGCCGGGTCGCGAGGCAAATCGACGGTTTCGCACTTGACCCAATCAATGATGCGAACCGGTATCCGAAGCGCTTGCCGAACAGAAGATGGCGTCTGGATCGAAGGTGATCTGCAACAGGGCGAGCTAGGCCCCTGGGCGACGGTTATGGAACGCCTCACAATCCGCGATCTGGACTTCGCAGTCTGGGAAACTGACTGGCAATCCGAACATGCCATCCCTGCAGACACAAGGATCGGCGGACTTGTCGTCACCAACCTCTGCTCGAATCGGTCGACCTGTCTTGATTATGTCAACATCGAAGCGGCGGAACGTCTCCTGGAAAAACTCAGCGCGATGGTAAGTCCGGGTGGGTTCGTGGTGGTCAACGGTGACGATTACCAGCTTGCAGATATGCCGATTTCTCCGGATTCGATGCTCGTCAAAACAGGACTCGGGCTTGACGGACCGGTCATGCAAGCGCATCACCTCTCCGGAGGATTGACCGGTTGGCTGCAATCGGGCCAACTCGTGATCGGGACGGTCGACCAAGTTTCGTTGCTCGGCGAGAGCGGAGAAATGCAATTTGCGCTCAATGGCGCAGCGTCATTCGAAGTCCACAACGGTCTGATGGCAGCGGCGGTGGGATGGCTGATGGGACTGAGAACGTCGACGATCGCGTCCACTCTGCGTGAATTCCGCAACGACATCAGCAACATTCCAGGTTCGTTCAACGTGACCGACGTCAGCGGCGTGTCGCTGGTGCTCGACCGCCCCGCTCCGAGCTGGTTTCTGCAACCAACCATCCGCGCGGTCAGAGACATGAAAAAAGGCCGACTGATCACCATCTGCGATGTCCTACCGGACGAGCAGCGAGGGGAAGCTGCGGAAATTGGACGACTGCTCGGTCGCATTAGCAGCGTGTTGTTTCTTGTGACTGGTCGAGTCACGGACGGAATTGACTGGCGAGAGATTCAAACAGGTGCTGCTCAACTCGACTTCCCACCGCTGGTAGTTTCCTTCGCAACGATGCAGGCTGCCGTAAAGAAAGCGCTGATCATGGCTCGTCCTGGAGACGCGATCTTCGTCCTGACCGACAAACCCAAGCAGCTCCAATATCTCTGGAGGTAGTCCCTCCTACCCGGTTGGCTTCAGAACCGACCACTGAAATGCGGGATCCTCGGTCCGCAGCGCTTGGTCACCGAGCAGCCGTCGGAGATCGGCCACCAGCCTTTCATCAGCGGTGACCCGACGAGTTCGACTCAACAAGCAGATATCCTGATCATCAAGGAGAAGGTGAATCACGACTTCGTCGTCCCCCTCGGAAGTCTGGAGGATCCGATTGACCTGCTGCATCAATCGGTTCCACTCCTCGTCTGATTCTTGTGGTGGAATGGTGATGTGAAGTTTTCGCCCAGACGAACCCAACCGCTCCAGCTCCACCGACACCGAGTTGACGATCAACTGGAGTTTCTCGTTACGCCATCCAAGTCGAGCCTGAATATCAAGAATCGTGTCTGGTTCCAACAGTGTCCCATACGATTCGTAGATCTCCGGCCAGAAGACAAGATCGATACTTCCAGTGAGATCTTCGACTTCGGCGATTGCCATCGGCTGACCCTTCTTGGTGATCAAGCGGCGAACGGTGATGATCTGGCCAACGATACGAACGTTGTCGCCAGGGGGCAAATCCTTGAGCTCTCCGATCTGATGACGACCATGCAGTCCCGTCTGCTGCAATGCTTCGACTACCGGATGATTCGACACGTACACGCCGAGCAACTCCCGTTCCCAATTGAGCAGCTGCTTCATGGAGAATTCACCGGTGTCCGGCAAGCGTTGCGCAGTCAGCACCGGCTGCTCAGCGCCGGCGGTCAGATCGAAAACCAGTTGCCCGCGACTAACGGCCTTCCGTCGCTGATTGGCGGAACCGATTGCCAGATCGAGCGCTTCGAGAACGGCTTTGCGCGTGCCAAACGATTCGAACGCGCCTGCCCGGGCCAGGGACTCGGCCACCCGCTTCGACGATCTCGTCCAATCGACCTCGAAAACGAACTGATCGAGCGACTCGAATCTTCGCGTATCGATGTTGTTGCGCGCATCGACGATAGCCGCAGCAGCGCCCCGCCCGACGGTTTTTACCGCTGACAAGCCGAAACGAATGACCTCACTCCCGTCGTCGAGCAGGTCAACTGAAAAATCGAGTTCACTCTTGTTGATGTCAGGTCCGAGGATCGGAATACCAAGACGACGGCACTCGGCGACATCACTCACAACGCGATCACTGTTGCCTGCATCGGTGGTCAGCAGCGCCGCCATGAACTCGACCGGATAGTTCGCTTTGAGATACGCGGTCTGGGCGCCGATGACTGCATACGCTGCGCTGTGGGATTTGTTGAATCCATAGCCGGCGAACTTGAGCATCATGTCAAAGATTTCGTCGGCGAGCCTCTCCGAGATGTTCTGGGCGGTGGCGCCGGCGACGAACTGTGCGCGATAGGTGGCCATGACCTCAGGCAGTTTCTTGCCCATCGCTTTTCGCAGGCCATCTGCTTCAGCAAGGCTGAAACCGCCGACGATATTGGCGATGGTCATGATCTGTTCCTGGTACAGCGCCACTCCGTATGTTTCCGAGAGCACGTCTTCGAGCAACGGATGGGCGTATTCGACTGTTTTTCGACCCCGCTTGACCGCGATATATTCGGGCGCGTTTTCCATTGGACCGGGCCGGATCAACGCCATCAGCGCGACGATATCAGCAAAACGCTCCGGAGCCACATCGATCGTCATGCCGGTGGTCATGCCACCTTCAAGCTGGAACACGCCGGTCGTGTCGCCGCGTCGGAGCATTTCATACGCGATGGGATCGTCGAGAGGAATGGTGTCAACCGTCAAGTCGGGCCGTTTGCGGCGTACCATGTCAACCGCTTTGCCGATCACACTCAGTGTCGTCAGCCCAAGAAAATCCATCTTGAGCAGTCCGAGTTCTTCGAGCTGCCCCATCGGGTACTGGGTCGTAACATCGCCTTCGCTCTTGCCGCCGGCCCGCTGTAGCGGGATCGTCTCCATCAGGGGTTCGCGAGAAATGACCACGCCGGCGGCATGGGTTGAGGCATGCCGGGAAATGCCTTCGACACGGCGAGCGTTGTCGATCAGTTCGTGTAGCTCCTGATCGTCCCGATAGAGCTGCTGCAATTCCGGGATTGTCTCGATCGAGTCAGCGATGTTGATGTTCGGACCCGTCGGGATCAGTTTGGCAACCTGATCGACCCGACTGAGCGGGATAGCCATCGCCCGGCCAACATCCCGCAGTGACGCCTTGGCGGCCATAGTCCCAAAAGTCGTAATCTGAGCGACGCGATCGTCACCATATTTCTGAACCACGTAATCGATGACTTCCTGCCGACGATCGTCGGCGAAGTCGATATCGATATCGGGCATCGAGATCCGGGAAGGATTCAGAAATCGCTCGAAGATCAGGCCATGCTCGAGAGGGTCGAGCGCGGTAATTCCAAGGACATACGCCACGATACTGCCTGCGGCCGAACCGCGACCGGGACCAACGAGAATGCCATTCTCTTTCGCAAAACGGACGAAATCCCAAACGACCAGAAAATAGTTCGTCAGCTCCATCCCATTTATGACACGAAGTTCATAGCTCAGACGCTCTTCGACCTCACCGGACAGTTCACCGTAGAGCCGGCGCGCACCGTCACGACAGAGTGTTTCAAGGTAATCAGGATTCGTCATCCCTTCTGGAACATCAAAATCCGGCAGCTGCAAACCTGAGCCGGAGAGATCTAGGTCGCACATCTCGGCAATGACCAACGTATTTTTCACCGCACCCGGCACATGGCTGAAGAGATCGGTCATTTCCTGTGGGGTCTTCAGATAGAGCTCATCTGTTTCAGGTTTGAGTCGTTTGGGATCGTTGAGGGTGGCGTTTGTCTGCACGCACATCAGGATTTCCTGGGCTTTAGCATCTGAGCGAGCGCAGTAATGAACATCGTTGGTTGCGACGATCGGGATATCGAAAGATTTTGCGATTCTGAGCAGATCACCGTTGACCTGGTGCTGTTCCTTCTGACCGTGATCCTGGATTTCCACAAAGAAGCGTTCGCGTCCGAAGATCTCCGTCAGATTGACGGCATAATCCTCGGCAAGCTGCGGGCGATCATAGAGGAGGTTGTTAGCGATCGGCCCCCCGATACAGGCTGAGGTCGCGATTAATCCATCGCTATGAGACCGCAGCATATCCATATCGATACGCGGACGATAGTAGTAACCCTCGAGGCTTGCTTTGGAAGCAAGCTTGATCAGATTGCGATAGCCACGATTGTTCTGGGCAAGAAGGAGCAGATGGTACGCCTTGCGCGCCTTCCGTTTTTCCTGGTCGGAAGCGTCTGGCGATGGCGGACCGGCTGGTCCTTCCGCGAAATACGCCTCCATACCAATGATGGGATGTAGTCCAGCAGAAGACAGCGACTTATGCCATTCGAGTGCCCCGTACATCACGCCATGGTCTGTGATGGCCATCGACGTAATCCCGGCAGCCTTGGCATCACGGACGTATTGCTCGGTTTTTCCAACTCCATCGAGAAGGGAGAACTCTGTGTGGAGGTGCAGGTGAGCAAACTCAGCCACAAGGGGCCTTTCCAGCGAACGGGTTCCTCCCGGCCGATTGACCGTCAGGTCATACAATTTTCGCTTACAAGCCTAAACCTGGTCCAATTACCTGGACAAAAACAGACGCGACCATGTGCTTCATGCGGACCGGGCGGGGAGACCGGTGTTTCGGCACAGGGTCGCGTCAGCGACGAAGACTCAGGCGGCTACGTCCGCAACGCTCTTGTCAGCTGCTCTGGCTTTTCGGGCCTGCCGGGCTTGTTCAGCCACCAGATGCAACATTTGACGAATGTTTTCCCGTGTTTCCACCGGAACCGTATCGTCCTGAAGCAGATCGAGCACTTCTCCCAGCACCGGTTCGGTCGAGAGAAGATTATTGACATCGCGTGGCAGGAAGCCTGCTTTCGCGACGAGCGCATCTCGTTCACTCTCTCCCAAGGCCAGCGCCGCTCCCAGGCGATCCACCGCATCCCGAGTGGGCATTCGTGCCCCACTCTCCAACCGACTGACGTAGCTGTGATCGAAATCAGCTCGCTCAGCCAGCTTGCTTTGAGACACACCGCGCCTTTCACGGAGTGTCTTCAGTAGCTGTCCGAAGTCCGACATGCCTACCCCCGCTCTTGTGACATCCAGACACACCCCCGAACGAACGTGTCACCGAGCCCTGCACAAGATTGACTCGGTGACAACATCCTACCAGCCACCTCGGCCAGCGTCAACACAGTCTGGCGAGTTTTCCACACGATCCGCCCTCACTGTCGTTATTCGGCGCCACAACGCCAGCATTGGACATTACTGTCGGTGTGACTGTCGTTAATCTGAATGTCAGTGTCTCTACAGGCCTATCCCGGCAACCAATGATGGGGTCTATGGCGACTCCGCAGGGCGTCAACGGTTGATTTCTGCCGTACAATCCGGATACGGGGCGACGGCGTCCTGACCACTTTTTGACAGTAGATGAAGGCCCCACATGCGCAGAGCGTCACCTCCTGCTGGGAAATCTCGACACCAATGAGTGGGGTTCGGGAAACCATTCAACTGCGAGGTGGTCAACTGGCCGACGATCTGCGGGCCGAGATCATCGCCGGCAAAACGCGATTGCTGAAGCAGAGCGGGATGTCTCCACGGCTAGCGACGCTGAGCGTTGGCGAGAATCCCGCGTCACGTTCCTATCGCGGCGCCATTAATCGTGCGCTCCATTCCGTGGAGATCGACCATGTCCTCGTCGATATGCCATCTCACAGCGACGCAGACGCTCTCGGTCAGACGCTCGCGCGTCTCAGCGATGACCCGACGATCACGGGCGTCCTCGTGCTCATGCCGCTTCCTCCGCATTTGCCGACCCAGATCGTCAATGAAGCGCTGGCTCCAATCAAGGATGTCGATGGCATTACCCCGGCGAATGCTGGCCGACTTCATCTCGGTCTTCCATGTCTTGCGCCAAGCACACCCCAAGGCGGCATTGCGCTGCTCGATCACTATGAGGTGCCAATCGCGGGACAGCTAGCGTGCGTGGTTGGCCGAAGCAACGTCGTCGGTCGACCGTTAGGCGCTCTCCTGCTGCACCGCGACGCCACAGTTGTCGTCTGTCACAGCCGCACTCCAGACATCAAGTCGATCACCCGCCAGGCGGATATCGTCTCCGTTGCGACAGGGAATCCCGAGTGGCTTACCCGCGACTACATCAAGGAAGGAGCAGCAGTGCTCGACTTTGGCATCAATGTGGTCAAGGGCAAGGTGGTTGGCGACGCGGATTTCGAGAGTCTCAAAGGTGTTGCCGGAGCAGTCACACCCGTGCCCGGAGGCACAGGCCCGATCACAGCCTTGATCTTGGCGAGGAACACCGTAGCCGCCGGTTTCGCGCAATGCGGAGGATCACTGGACAGTCTCGACTCTGCGTTTCCGGAATTGGTTAATCGCTAACATGTCTTCAACTACCTGCCGATTGAACTGCTTTTGCCGCTGCCAGTTTGACGTTGGGCAGTGTGCTTGCTAAGATCATCAATCGACCTCAAGGGCCGGCGTAGCTCAGAGGCAGAGCAGGGGACTCATAAGCCCTTGGTCGGTGGTTCGATTCCACCCGTCGGCACCACCGTGGATGAGTCCTCTACGTATTGGCAATGAGAAGCGCATGTCCCGACGTCCGCGTGATCCGGGTTCGGCGGTTGCACAGCGATTGCTGCGTTGGCTGGTTTCGCAGGATTCCACTGGTTCCCACCCAATTCTGGTCGGTTTTTCAGGTGGAAACGACTCTCTGGCACTCGCGATTGCGCTGAAGCGCATCAGACCGTCGCTCTGTCGAGATGTTCTCCTTATTCATGTCGACCACGCTTTGAGACCTGATTCAGCCAACGGCGCCAGAGAGGCCGCGAGGCTGGCTCAGCGACTCGAGTTCCAGTTCACTTCCATCCGGCTCGAGGAAGGGCTGGCTGAACGCCATCCGGGCGCTGGGCTGGAGGAAGCCGCTCGACGTGAACGCTTCGCCGTGTTCCTTCGTTTCAGTCAGCAACATGGCGGCGCTCCGATTCTCGCGGCCCACCATCGCGACGATCAAGCCGAAACAGTTCTCCTGCATCTCCTGCGAGGCGCTGGGCTCGGGGGCGTGTCCGGAATGCGCGAGATCTCGAGGTTGACCGTTCCCTGGTGGTCCTGCCCACCAGGAGGAACCTCGGACCTTGTCGTGTGGAGACCTTTGCTCTTCGAACGGCGGGCCGATCTGGAGGCAATCGTGCGCATTTCAGGTCTGAATGCCATCGACGATCCCACCAACCGCGGCAGCGATTTTCGCCGCAACCAGATTCGGCACGCGCTACTCCCGGCGATCGAGAAAGTCATGCCCGGCGGAACGGAGGCCATAGTCCGGTTTGCTCGGATTACTGCCGACGAAGATGCATTGCTGGATAAGATCGCACAAACTGCGCTGGTTGAGATCAGATGCGCAAATGATCGACTGGCAGCAAGTCCCTTGCTGGAACTTGAGCCAGCGATAGCGCGCCGGGTTTTGCTGGCAGTTCTGCGGGAAACCGGCGTCGAGTATCCAACCCTCGATCGCATCGATGCAATGCTCGAACTCGCGCGGTCAGGACAAGGCGGCGTGACGCTCGAACTTGGATCCGGCTATACAGGCACCTTGATCCGTGGCCAGATCGCCATCGAAGGTCCGGCGAAAGACGGCGAACAAGCCTCGGTTTAGAATCATGTCGCTAGCTTGCTCACACGAGGAGTGCAGATGACGAGCATCAACGACAAGGCTGCCGGGGTAGAGCGAGTATTGATCTCGAGCGACGAGATTAGGGACGCCGTCGCTCAGATTGCTGTCGAATTGGACAGCGCCGTCGGAAGTGAGACGCCGCTTCTTGTGGGAGTGTTGACCGGAGCCGTGATGTTCATGAGCGATCTGGCGATGCAAATGGAACGCCATGTTGAGATCGATTTCATGGCTGTATCGAGTTACGGCAGTGAAACGACCTCCTCGGGTGTAGTCAGAATCCTGAAAGATCTCGATCGTGACATCAATGGACGCCATGTCATCGTGGTCGAAGACATCGTCGACAGTGGCCTGACCCTCCAATACCTGCTCGATCATCTTCGTCGCCGAGAACCCAAGCAGATTACGGTCGTCGCGCTGTTGAGAAAGAAGAAACCAGACGCCATTGATGTTCAGGTTGATCGGATCGGATTCGAAATCCCCGACGAATTCGTGGTTGGATACGGGCTAGATTACGCCGGTCGCTACCGCAACCTTCCTTACATTGGCGTACTTGATCCGACCGCGATCGTCGGGAAGGCCGACGAGGCGATGGTATAATCAGACCTCTATGCGGAGGAAGAGCGGGCGCGGACGGCCGCTGATTCCACTCCTCCGAGGTCTTCATCCATGCGTGACTTCAAACGATTTCGCAGTGGCACCGTCTGGTTGGTGATGCTGGGATCGATCGTCGCTCTCTGGTTTCTCGTGTCGGGCGGAGGTGATTCAACGTCCGATATCGATTTCGCGACCGTCGCGTCAGAGATACAGGCCAGTCAGGTTCTATCTCTCGAAATGCGCGAAGGCAGCGACAGCATAACGGTCAATTACAACGACGTCGACAAAGCCTCGGCCAGGTCAATTCTCCCAACAGACACGACGATCTACGAAGCCCTGGAGGCGCACGGGCTCGCGGCGGAAGATGTGGCGATCGATGTGACCCAGAAAAGTCGATGGGGCGGGATTCTGACGCTTATGACCTTTCTCCTGCCGACGCTCGTGCTTCTCGGAATTCTGCTCTTCATGATGAGACAGTCCCAGGGCTCGAACAGCCAGGCTCTTTCGTTTGGGAAGAGCAAGGCCCGCCTCTTTTCAAGCAACCGGCCGAGTGTCACGTTTGCCGACGTAGCCGGTGTCGACGAAGCAAAGGAAGAGCTCGAGGAAGTTGTCGAGTTCCTCAAGTACCCGGACAAGTTCCAGGCGCTTGGGGCTCGGATTCCGAAAGGTGTACTGCTGGTCGGTCCACCGGGAACGGGCAAGACGCTCCTTTCCCGTGCGGTTGCCGGCGAAGCCGGTGTTCCGTTTTTCAGTATTTCTGGTTCTGAATTCGTAGAGATGTTCGTTGGAGTCGGAGCCAGTCGTGTCCGCGACCTGTTCGATCAAGCCAAGAAGAGTTCACCGTGCATTGTCTTCATCGATGAAGTTGATGCCGTCGGTCGACAACGTGGCGCAGGTCTCGGCGGCAGTCACGACGAACGCGAACAGACCCTGAACCAGATCCTTGTCGAAATGGACGGCTTCGACAGTGGCACGAACGTGATTGTGATCGCGGCAACTAACCGTCCCGACGTGCTCGACCCGGCATTGCTGAGGCCTGGACGTTTCGATCGCCAAGTCATACTCGACCGTCCTGATATTCAGGGACGAATCTCGATTCTCGAAGTCCATGCCCGTGGCAAACCGCTCGAAAGCGATGTGACGGCCGAGAACATTGCCCGCCAGACGCCTGGATTCTCCGGCGCCGATTTGGAGAACCTCGTCAACGAAGCCGCGATTCTGGCTGCGCGTCGTGGCAAGAAAACCATTGGCCGCGGCGAATTGACCGAAGCGATCGACCGGGTGATCGCTGGCCCACAGCGAAAGAGCCGGGTTATCAGTGTCCGGGAACGGCAAATGACCGCCTACCATGAAGCCGGTCATGCGCTCGTGGCGCGAATGCTCCCCTACGCTGATCCAGTACGGAAGGTATCGATCGTTGCACGCGGCATGATGGGTGGATACACACGCGTTCTCCCAGATGAGGATCGACTTTTCAAAACCAAGCACCAGTTCGAGGACGAAGTCGCGGTACTGATGGCAGGACATATCGCTGAACTGATGGTGTTCGAGGAGCAATCGACCGGCGCGTCGAACGATATCGAACGAGCTACGGCCACCGCGCGCCGGATGATTACCGAGTTTGGAATGAGTGAGAACCTTGGTCCGATCGCGTTTGGCAAGAAGGAAGAGATGGTCTTTCTCGGCCGCGAAATCAGCGAGCAACGCAACTACAGCGATGAGGTCGCGCTCGAAATCGACCGTGAGATTCGCCAGATTGTTGACGCCGGTTACAAAACCGCTCAGTCGCTGCTCACCGAGAATTTTGAAAAGCTGCAAGCCATTGCCGAGTTGTTGATGCGGGAAGAAACGATCGAAGGGGAAGAACTCGAAGCGCTGTTCGATGCCCCTCGGCCTGCACCGCGCCTTGTCGGCCCACCAGTAGCCGATCCAGTGATGCCAGCCGCGCCAGAAAAGACATCGCCGGTACAGCACGAGCCAAGGCAGGTTTCGCCTCCCGATGCTGGGATTACCCCAGTTCCTCCGCGTCTTTCACCGCAGCCTGGTGATTGAAAAACCGGGTTCACTCCGTTCAGAAACAGAACGATCCACCTTTCGGTGGATCGTCTGGTTTTCGCTGGTGGAGGCAGGGGGACTCGAACCCCCGACCTCTACAGTGCGATTGTAGCGCTCTCCCAACTGAGCTATGCCCCCAAGCGACTTTTCAGTATACGGACCCGGGCACGCGGGTGCAATGAAAAGCCAGCACTCGGTTACCAAACTGGGCGACTGGGCGAGGAGAGAAGGCATGGACGAAGCGATTTCCAACCCGGTATACTGCGATGAGTCGCGGGTGTAACTCAGTTGGTAGAGTGTTTGCTTCCCAAGCAAAATGTCGTGGGTTCGAGTCCCATCACCCGCTCCAGCGTTTAATCCCTAAGTGAACTCAAGCAGAGAATACGGAAAATCGGCACTTTTCAAAAGTCGGGTGACTTCTCGCTCGAACATTTCAAGGTGCCTGGGTTCGCGCAGAGATGATGCCAGCTGGCGTCAATCCGGGTTTTCCTGTTAGCCACCTACAGCATGCTCAGCTGCTCGCCTTCCGAAGACCAGTCCCAGGCAAAGACCGCCGGCGTACTGCTCGTTGTGGATTCCACCGGCATCGGCTCCAGCTGCGTAGAGACCATGAATCGGGTTCCCGGCTCGATCGAGTACCTGTGCATGCTCATTGATTGGCAACCCGCCAAGCGTGAAAGTAACCCCGGGTGTAACCCCCAGGGCAAAAAACGGCGGTGTCGTCAAGGGATAGGCAAGATCGCGCCGCGGCACGGGCAGAAATGCCTCTTCGCCCGCGGCAACCGCGTCGTTGTAGGCGGTGATCGTTGCCAGCGAGCCCGGCGCATGAAGACCATGAGGCCGCATCGCGTCGAACAATGCGTCGAGACTGGATGCGGTGGCCGCTGGCGCACCCAGGGCCTTGGATTCGAAAAAGGTGTCGCTGGCTCTGGCCCCATTCCCGCCTGCTCTGACCGCGAACTCCCGGTACACGACGTCATCGAAGAGGAGATACGCAGTAGCCTGGTCCTGGCGAGCAACGGCCTGGGAGTTCATTTCGTCGCCCAGTGACTCGTCGGTGAACCGCTCCCCTTTCCCATTGACCAGCACACCTTTCTCACTGTGATACTGCGTGTAGGCAATGAAATCATTGGTGGGTACTACAGCAGGCGGTGCTGGCAGAAGATGACCGTAGAAACTGGCCATCGCTGCGCTGGTTCCAGCCCCGACGGTCTGCGCAATGGCCCAACCATCCCCCGTGCTGCGTGGGTTGCCGCGCAGGATCAGTCGATCAGACCACCGACCGAAATACCGGGCCATCATCTCCGGGTTAGCCTGAAAACCACCACTGGCCAGGATCACCGCTGATGCGTCAAGTCCGAACCGAGGGCCGTCGCCTTGCCGGACTATTACTCCGGTGACAACGCCCTCATTGTCAGTTCGAAGCGCTGCAGCACTTGCCTGGGCAAGCAGCCTGCCTCCACCGCGCAGAAACGTCTCAACCATGTGATCAATGTAGGAGCCTGGATTCGGGTCCATCATCAGCACACTGCGGTCCGATTTGCTCTCCAGCGGTGTCAGCTTGGCTCCGAGGCTCTCAAGCCAGGCGACTCCATCGGGGAATCCTTCGACCAGGATTGGGCCAAGAACCGGATGCCCGCGCGGCACCAGCCGTTGCAGGTCCTCGACCGTGCGTGCGCACCAGAGGGTTCCGCCCGATAAAGCCAGCGATCCCCCCGGTTGAGAGCCCTTTTCGAGCAATGTGACGTTCGCCCCGAGCTGCTGCGATCGAACCGCGGCAACCAGTCCAGCCATTCCCGCGCCGACAATTACCACCTTTTTCCGAGTCATGAGGTCAATCCCTTCGGGTTTCGTGTGATCTCGTTGCGTTACCGTATCAGCGAATCACCCGTTGCGGATCGCCAAACATCCAGCACTGTTCTTGCAGACCCATCAGCTGAAGCCAGCAGGATACGTTCGGAGGTTTCTCTCGAAGTGCCAATCGCCGAGTCACGCTGACTGTTTCTTACGCTTGGGTTGAGCCCGGTAAAGACTGTTTTGTTACGTCAACCGCACCTATCTCTCCATGGGGTGACCATGGTCGCGCCTGTGGCCGTGGTCATACTGTTGGCCATGTGGCAGATGTGTCCCAGGAAGACCCCCAATCTCGCTCGAGTCGGCAGATTTGTCGGCCTTTTCTTTATCGGGCAATGGCCGGGACGTGCCGACGTCGGCGGGTGGAACGAGCAATTCTCGAAAAGCCTTGGTTCCTCACCGCTCCCGAGCAATTCTCGTCAGCGAACACGCCGACCTCACCGACATCGATATCGCCGAACTCTGCGACCAGATCATCGCCGCACAGGATCGCGAAATCGCGCTCATGAAGCAGACGCTCTCCGAACAGAAGCCTGAATGGCTATCGCTTTCGTTGGAGTAGGCCTACGCTGTAAAACTCATAGGACGCGGCTTTGTCGGGCACATCGACGAGGTGGACGGTAAATCGACATGGGACCCCATGATCAGGCAGTCGATCGGCGAAAAAGCTCGAATAGGCCTCAGCATAGGCTTTTCGCAAGCGGTCCTGTTCTGCAGCGAATCCAATTGGATCGACGAGTGGATTGGGGCTCTTGGGTTGACACCCGAACGCATGCACTTCGATGAAGTCGATCGCATCGAGCGAGTCACAAAGGCCAGCGTCGATCAGCCATTTCTCCCATGATTCGAAGACGAGCGGAATCTCCTGGTGCGGATCCATCGTGACCAGATCGTCCCGCTCGAGCACACCCTTTGCGGAATACCCGCCCGTCAGACCGGCGAAATAGACCTTCAGGTCGCCGTCACCTAGCTCCTCCGTGACGAGCGCGGACAAGACCGGTCGCTCACCGGTCGAGTAATAGGTCAATTTGCCACGTTTTTTGACATCGAACAGTGTCGCCATCGTGCGATCCTCCCAATGAAGCATCAACCATCCTGCTGCTTGAGTTTAGCCCGTTGGGAAAAGGGACGATCGCTAACGCTCTCTGTCGAATCAAGCAAACGGAGTTCGACTATCATCAGGATTCGGCCATCGATAAGAAACACGATGACTGCGGTATCAAGATCGGCGCCTGGCAGCATCTTGCTGGCAGCCCAGAATCTCAGGGGGTTGAGTGAATACAGCGCTTGAGGGCCAGCAAAGTGTCGGCATTGTGTCCGACCGTGGAAAAGCGGTCATTGCCGAGAACCTGGTCAAGATTTACAACAGCACCGGCCACGAAGTGCGAGCACTCGATGGGCTTAGCCTGACGGTAGACGAAGGACGCGTGCTTGGACTCCTCGGGCCAAACGGCGCGGGGAAAACAACAACGGTCCGAATTCTGGCCACGCTTCTGAGCGCCGACTCTGGCAGCGCTACCGTCTGTGGCTATGACGTGTTCAAGAATCCAGATGATGTGCGCGCAAACATCGGTATTTCCGGTCAGTACGCTTCGGTAGATGAGAACCTTACAGGTCGCGAAAATCTCTACCTCTTTGCCAGGCTGTACCAGCAGTCGAAGCAGGATGCCTGGGCGCGAGCCGATGAACTGCTCGAGCGGTTCGACCTCACCGAGTCAGCAAATCGGGTCGTCAAGGGCTATTCCGGCGGTATGCGCCGACGTCTCGATCTTGCCGGAGCGCTTGTCGGGCGGCCTCGACTCCTGATTCTCGATGAGCCAACTACGGGCCTCGATCCCCGTAGTCGCTTCGCGATGTGGGATGTCATCCGGGATCGCGTGAAAGAAGGCACGACCATTCTGCTGACAACACAGTATCTCGAGGAAGCCGACGAACTCGCGCACACAATCGCCGTTGTTAACCACGGGCGCATCATTGCCGAGGGCACAGCCGACCAACTGAAAGCTGACATCGGCGGAGAACGAATCGAAGTTGTCATCAGCAACCGCGATCAGGTAGAGCTTGTCGGCGAAATCATATCGAAGGGATACGCGAAGGATTTGACCTGGGACGACCACACGCGCCGTCTGACCGCTCCGGCTCATGGCGGCATGGAGCGACTCAGCCAGATCATTCGCGATCTCGGCGATCACGGAGTCGAGATCGACGACATCGGTCTTCGGCGTCCAACTCTCGACGACGTGTTTCTGGCACTCACGGGCCACGCCGCTTCGCCCGCAAATGACGAAGAAGAGATCGAAATCGAGCCCTCGACAGAAAGGAATCCAGGCCTATGACAGCCCCCTCTGCTCCGATACAAGCCGCAACAAAATCAAGTCCAGTCGCCGACGGCCTCGTGGTGGCGTGGCGCAATCTCAAGCGCGTTCCCCGGATCCCAGAGCTGGCCATCTTCGCGGTGATCCAGTCGATCATGTTCGTTCTCCTTTTTGCGTTTGTTTTCGGAGGCGCCATCCCCCTGCCCGACGGCGGATCCTACCGGGAATTCCTGATGCCCGGGATCTTCGCGCAAACCGTCTGTTTCGCGGCAGCGACCACGGCTGTCGGCATCACCGATGACATGCAGAAAGGGATTATCGATCGGTTTCGCTCTCTGCCAATGTCGAGATCAGCGTATCTCAGCGGTCGAGCGGTTTTTGATCTCATTTACAACTCTGGAATCCTCGTTGTCCTGATGCTGAGCGGTCTCGCCGTCGGCTGGCGGGTGCACAGCACGGTGCCGGATTTTCTCTTTGGTGTGCTACTCCTGCTCTTGTTCACGTTCGCAATGTCGTGGGTCGGGATTTTCCTGGGTCTCTGGATGAAAACAGCCGAAACTGCGCAACAGATCGGTTTTGTCACGATCTTCCCGTTGACGTTCATATCGAACGTGTTTGTTCCTCCCCAGTCGCTGCCTACCTGGCTTCAACCGGTAGCGGAGTGGAATCCCGTCAGCACACTTTCGGCAGCGACTCGCGAACTCTGGGGAAACCCAAATCCCTATGCGTCGGACGCCTTTCCGTCGCAGCAGCCGGCGCTCATGACGATCATCTGGGTAGTCATTATCGTGGCAGTCTTTGCGCCACTGGGGATCCGGAAGTATCGCGCACTAAGTCGTTAGCGTTCGGTGACGAGAAATCCAAACGGCCGTGGCTTCTTGATTGCCACGGCCGTTTTTTACCATTAGTTTATCGGTGTCCCGGTCAACTCTTGCCATTTCGGCGACGCAGAACTGCTTCCGCGAGTGACTCGAGCACTGGTTCAGTCATTGCCCAGCCCATGCAGGAATCCGTCACGCTCTGACCATACGTCATGCCGGCCGTATCCCCGAGGTCCTGGCGGCCATCTTCAAGGAAACTCTCGAGCATGACTCCGAAGATTCCTTGCTGCCCGCTGGCGACCTGATCGGCGATCGAGGCTGCGGCAATCGGTTGTTTTCGAAAATCCTTGGAACTATTGCCATGACTGGCATCGACCATGAGTTTCGGTGGCAAACCGGCCTTTTCGAGTCGTTCCAGCGCTTCCCGGATGTGGTGATCATCGTAGTTTGGGCCGGTTGCACCGCCGCGGAGTATCACGTGGGTGTCACGATTCCCTTTCGTTTCCACGATCCCGGCCAGACCATGATCGGTGACGCTCATGAAATGGTGGGGAAATGCAGCAGCACCCATCGCATCGATCGCGACCTGGATATCGCCGCTGGTAGCGTTCTTGAACCCGACCGGCATCGACAGCCCCGACGCAAGATTGCGGTGGACCTGGCTTTCGGTCGTGCGGGCGCCGATTGCCGCCCAGGCCACCGAATCGGCGATGAACTGAGGGGAAACCGGGTCGAGGAACTCGCAACCAGCCGGAAGACCGAGTTCCATGACGTCGAGGAGCAATTTGCGAGCGATGTGAAGTCCCTCGTTGACGGCAAAGCTGTTGTCACCGCGCGGATCGTTGATCAAACCCTTCCAGCCGACTGTCGTTCGGGGTTTCTCGAAATAGACACGCATGACCGTCACGATCTCGTTATCGAGTCGCTGAGCAACTTCTGCCAAGCGCCCGGCGTAGTCGAGAGCAGCATTGGCATCATGGATCGAACAGGGGCCGACTACCACAACAAGGCGGTCGTCCAGTCCATTCAGGATCCGACTAATCTCAGTCCGCGTCCTTTGGACGAGAATTGCGGCTTCGGCCGGAAGCGGCAAGTTTTCCATCAGGATGGCAGGAGGCACCAGTGGTCTGATGGCCGCGATCCGGAGATCGCTCGTGACAGGCGATGCGGTATCGGTCGAACGTGCAATCCGGACGACGCCTGGCATGGCCGCGATCTGATCGCTGGCGTCACGTATCGGTTTCCCTTCAAGCAACAACAGTGTCGGACTGCCATCGAAAACCGTTGGTGAAAAACCAACATCCCGCGCCAACTGCCTCACCTCCTCGATTGCTTCCGAGGAGGAGTCCATATCCATTACCACGAGCATGAGCGTTTCTTTCGGGTTCAGACCAATCGTATCGACGCGCTAGTCTAGCGTGGAAACGATCGACCAGGATGTCATTTAGGCGGATGCTCCGTTTATTCGGTTCGAAGCACCTGGCAGTGTTCACAAAGATGACTACTCCGACCGCCTGCCTGGATGCAGATCAATTGACCACCACAGCGTGGGCACGGAACCTGAGCGCGACCTTTGCCATAGACCTGCAAGGCGAGTTGGTTTTCCCCCTTCGCACCCTCATGGTCGGCATACGATGAAAACGACGTGCCGCGATGATCGATTGCGGCCCGCAGCACCTGACGGACGGCCCGGACCAGCGCTGTGCATTCGACTGGTGTCAGCAGACCCGCAGGAGTCAACGGGTGGATGCGTGCTTGGAACAGAGCCTCATCCGCATAGATGTTGCCGACTCCGGCGATCAAGTGCTGATCGAGCAGGAAGGCCTTGATTGGACGTTTTCTGTTCTTCGTTGCATTCGACAGCCAATCGCCAGTGAACTGCCGTGAGAGTGGTTCGATGCCGAGTTTCGTATCGAGCGCTTTCAGTCCATCCTGATCGAGCAAGACGATGCGGCCGAACTTACGCTGATCCGCGAACCTGAGCGCGTGTCCACTTTCGAACGCAATCGAGGCTCGCTCAAAGCGGATCGGGTCATCCCCGGTTGGGAGAACGCGGACCTGACCGGTCATGCGGAGATGGATCTCGATTGCACCGTCATCGTCGAGCATGATCAACAGATACTTGCCCCGGCGTTCGATGGAAGTGATCGAACGACCTTGCACAGCATCCGTAAACGCAGAAACCGACGGCGGATCGAGTACCGTTTCGTCGTCGAATACGGAAACCGTGACCATGACCTCTCCTGGGAGTCGCCCAGCGAGTCCGCGTCGAATCGTTTCGACTTCGGGGAGTTCAGGCATGATTGCTCGCACTGAACGAAGACTCCAGGGTTCTCAATTTCGGAAGCGTTTCCAAGCGCTTAGCCTTTGGTCGCGCCACCAGTGAGGCCCTGAACCATGAATCGTTGCGCAGCGAAATAAAGGATGATCACCGGAAGCGAGGAAAGCACCGCACCTGCCATGATCGGGCCCCAGAGAAAAACGTCTCCTGTGATCAGATAGTTCAACCCGAGCGGAACGGTGCGTTTGCTTTCGGACGTGATGAAGATCAGTGCCAGCAGCAGTTCGTTCCAAGCGCCGGTGAAGGTGAAGATACTCACCGCCGCCAGACCCGGGGCTGAAAGCGGCAACAAGATCCGGAAAAGCGCACCCAGACGGGTCGATCCATCGACCATTGCCTGTTCTTCGAGGTCGGCCGGAACACTGCGGAAATACCCGGAAAGCAACCAGGTGCTCAGTGGGATCGAAAATGTCAAATACACCACGATGAGTCCAAATAGCGAATTTCCAAGGTTCAATCTCGCGACCACGACAGACAGAGGAATAAACAACAGCGAAACGGGCGTGAGGTAGGCGAAGAAGATCAACCGGCCCACCAGACCACGGAACTTGTAGCGGAAACGAACAAGGCTGTAGGCGGCGAAGGAAGCCACCACGACCGAAAGGATGGTGACCGAGGTGGCAACAATCACGCTATTGCGGATATTGACCAGGAAGTCCTTTTCATCGATCAGGATCCGATAGTTGTCCATCGTGACCTGATCGGGCCAGAGCGATGGTGTCCTGTAAATATCTCGCGGAATCTTGAGCGAGATGGTCAGCATCCAATAGACCGGAAAAATGATCACGGCAGCGAGCACAAGGAGAATTCCATAGATCAGGAGTGGTTTGCCAATTCGTGTGAGTCGCGACTGACCCGGAGATGTCATCGTTGCCATTACTCATCCTCCCTGATCAGCCACGTCATCACGAAAACAAGAATCAACAATGCGGGAACCATCGCCACGGAAACGGCAGCGGCTTCACCCAACCGTTGGGTTTGCATACCGAAATACGCGAGCACTGGGAAAACCATGGTCGCGTCGGACGGTCCGCCCTGGGTCATGATCCAGATGTTCTCGAAACTGTTCGCCGTCCAGATTGACGAAAGCAGCACCACTACCAGCACAACATGCCTCAGAAATGGCCAGGTGACGGCACGAAAGCGCTGGATCGAGTTGGCGCCATCGATCTTGGCAGCTTCATACAGGTCCGCCGGAACTGTTTGCAGGGCCGCCAGAAATGAGATCACCCAGAAGGGAAAACCTCGCCAGATCGTGGCAAATATCACCGCCGGGAGAGCGGTCGACTTCTGACCGAGCCAGTCGATGATTTCTGGATGGATGCCGGTCTCGGTCAGGATCAGGTTGATTCCGCCGCCAATCGGCATAAAGAGCAAGCGCCAGATCAGAAACGCAACGAAACCAGGCATCGCCCATGGCAGAAGAACGAGCGCCCGGGCAGCTCCTCGACCACGAATCTTTTCGTTCAGAATCAGCGCCAGCCCGAGACCGATGACAAGTTTGATGATGTCCGAAACGACCACGATCGTAATCGTGTTTCGGACAGTCTTTTCAAAACTCGCCGTCTTGGACAGATACCGGTAGTTGTCGAGTCCGATCCACTCCCCTGTGGCTCCAACGATGCGGTCCGTAAACGAGATATAGATCGCAAACACGAAGGGATAGGCGACGAGACCGATCAGCAGGATCAGCGCTGGCAACACCAGCAAATAACCCCAGAGTGCCTGCCGTTGGGAAAACGTAATCCGCCATCGAGAACCGTCCGGTTCGATCGATTCGGGTGTGACCGCTGCCATCTTGTTCCCTTGTCTGTCTCGGGTGAATCAACTTTGCCCTATCAAGCGGGCAACCACTGTCAGATGAGCCATGGGAGCGTGACGCTCCCATGGCTCGATTCTGACTGACTCAGTCAGGTCACGGCTACCGTGAGTACTGACTACTGGTACTTGTCGTAGATGAGCTGTCCCTGTTCCTGCGCTTCAGCGATCGCATCATCGATTGACATGCCGTCGATCACCACCCGCTGGACCATCTTCGGAACGATGAAGTTCGCGGAGAAGTCGGCATAGGCGGTGTTGTAGACATCGGGAGCACCGGGCGCGGTACCGTTTTTCACCAGATCGAGGAGTCCAACATGGACGGCGTCGTCAGTGAAGATCGGGAACGCTTCCTGCTCGCCCAGTACTGGTCCATAAATGGCGACGTTGTAATACGCCTCCATGAACTCCGGATTGGCGAGGTACTCGATCAACGCTTTCGCGGTGTCGACATCTTCCGTCGTTGTTGGAATCGCGCGGAAGTTCGGACCATGTGGCGCAACCTGCATAACCGGGCCGGCTGGCAGCGCCGAGAAGGTCGTAGCGGCGTCGAGTTCTGGATCGTCGTTCAGCATTGCCAGGTGCACACTGCCTGGATTCGCAATGAAGATCGCTTGGCCGGAAAGATAGGCGGTGTTGTCACCGGCACCATCCCAGGTCGTCGCACCCGGCGGGAAGAGACCATCCGCGAACGCGCCGGTCACCCATTCCATGTAGGCCCGGGTCTCGGCTGAATCGAGGGTCACGATTTTGCCTTCGTCGTCGGCAATCCGACCACCAAAGGACTGCAGCACTGACATTTGCAGGTTACCGTCACCAACGTTAGACAGCGCAAATCCCATGCCGAACAAGGGCGGTTCCTGCGCGGCCGTGGCCATTTCACGCAGCTCCTGCCATGTCGCTGGTGGTGGGGCCAAACTGGCGGCTTCAAGAGCATCCCGGCGGGAATACAGAAGGTTCCCGGATGATCCAAACGGAACACCCGTACGAGCACCTGCGAGCAACGAAGCACTCTCGATCGATGGGAACCAACCACCATGCGCTTCGCCCACCGCCTGGTATGTGTCTTCGAGTTCGAGCAATTGACCCGTATTGGTCAGCAGGAGCATGAGATCGAGACCAAGGTCGAGCGCAGTCGGCATCGTGCCCGATTCAACTGCCGCGGAAACCTTCTGATTGGTCTCGTTCTGGTTGATCATGACAACATCGGTTTCGACACCGTTATCAGCGCCCCAGGCATTGATCGTGTCGACCAGAAGGTTATTGGCCTCGTCCGAAAAAATCAGACCGCCCCAGTAGGTCAATTTTCCGCCACTCTGAATGACCGCTGGTGCGGCATGCGCGCTCAACATATCGCCGAGCCGCGTCGAAGCCACCGCAGCAGCTCCGCCGGCAGCAATACCACCAACTACTTTTCGTCGTGATACTCGGGTCTTGTCGACCATTTGAGCCTCCTCGCGAAATTTCGCGCTGACGTCCCTATTCGTCTCATGCCCCAATGGCAGGAGTGATACCCGTAAGCTAGCCACTTTGCAGGAAGGTTGTCAATAGCATTTGTCGCTTAACTTCCGGAAACTGCACGCTTGACATTCTTTTCGGCTCGTCGCAAGGTTCACCTCGTTGGAGAGCACTCGCTCTTCCCCGGTTTTGACACAGGTTCGATCGAGAAAGGTGGGTCGATGGCGATTCGTGTGGCGGTAGGCCAGTTCAACCAGCTGACAGACGAAAAACTCCGGTTCGCGGCTCAGATCGGGGTCTCTGGTGTCCAGATGAATACCCCTGCTCTCCCGGGTGAAAGTCAATGGGAATTCGAGGATCTCAAGGATCTCGTCGATCGGACTTCGGCTTACGGACTCGTCTTTGAAGCGATCGAGAATGTTCCGATTCATTTCTACGACAAAGCCATGCTTGGTCTCGAAGGACGTGACGAGCAGATCGTGAACTATCAGGCCACGATCCGCAACCTGGGCAAAGCCGGTATCCCTATTCTCGGTTTTCACTGGATGCCAAACTCCGTCTGGCGGACGTCGCGGACGGCACCGGGACGCGGAGGCGTGAAAGTCACAGCGTTCGATGGCAATGCCGTCGACCAAACTTCGGCTTCGGCGCAGCGGGCGATGATTGCGAAAAGCGATGAACGAGTTGATTCAGTTGCCGTCTTCGACGACGAGAAGGTGACGGCAGATCAACTCTGGGATAACTATGCGTATTTCATGAACGCAGTACTGCCGGTTGCCGAGGAATCGGGGGTCAAACTGGCATTGCATCCGGACGATCCTCCCGTCCCGATGCTTGGTGGAGTTGCCCGGATCTTCAGCTCGGTCGAGGGCTTCAAAAAAGGCGAGGAACTGGCGAACAGTCCCGCCTGGGGACTCGATCTCTGCCTCGGCTGCTGCTCAGAAATGGTGGGCGGAGCCGTCAATGTGTTCGACATGATCGAGCATTTCGGACCGCGAGGAAAAATCCTCTACATCCATTTCCGCGATGTGCAGGGGACCGTCCCGACCTTCCAGGAATGCTTTATCGGCGAAGGGAACTACAACCCGGCGAAGGTGATGATGGCGCTGCGGAAAAACGGCTTTGAGGGATTTCTTCTCGACGATCACGTTCCTCATATGGATGAAGATACCGACTGGGCCCACCGTGGGCGTGCTCACGCGATTGGCTACATGCAGGGACTCTTGAACATGGCGGAACTGGTTGATTAGCGCTGCTAGAATCCCGCTGCCGCTCCGCGTTGGCGACGAATTCCAGTCTTGATTGCGGTTCGTCGGACGAACAATGAAGGTACTCCGGATTTCAGACGGCGCCGTCTGGGATGGCACCGTCTGCCATACTCTGATGAGACGACTTGACCCGTGGAGGCGCCGAGAGTGGATCAGGATTGCGTGTTTTGCAAGATCGTGCGAGGTGATTTCGGAACGACCTTTGTCGCTGAATCCGAGCGCGCCGTGGCCTTCGACGATATAGATCCACTGGCGCCCGTGCATGTACTCGTGACTCCCAAGGAGCATATCGTTGGCCTGCGGGACGTAGTTGACCCGACGTTGACGGCTGAGATGATCACACTTGTTCAGGCGGTGGCCGCCCAACAGGGCTTGCTGGAAAGCGGATACCGGGTGGTGACCAACGACGGCGAAGATGGCGGGCAATCGGTGTGGCATCTCCATTTTCACATTCTCGGTGGCCGCAAAATGTCCGGAAAGATGGGATGAAACCCCGATGACCCTTAAAGAACAGATGCAGGACGATCTCAAGACCGCGATGAAAGCGCAGAATGTTGAGGCTCGAGATGCGCTTCGTTTTACCCTCGCTGCATTCAAGAACGCTGAAATCGACAAAGGTGGTCCGCTGGACGACGCCGAAGCGCTCTCCATCTTGCAGAAGCAGGTGAAGAGTCGCAACGAATCGATCGAGCAGTTTCAGAAGGCAGATCGGCAGGAACTGGTCGATCGCGAAGAAGCACAGCTTTCCTATCTGACTGTCTACCTGCCAACGGCAATGAGTGATGACGAGCTTCTCGCCTTGATCAAGGACGCGGTCGCCGAGACCGGCGCCTCTGGTCCTGCTGGAATGGGCAAGATCATGCCAATCGTGCTCGAAAGGGCCGCCGGCCGCGCCGATGGCAAACGGATCAGTACGTTGGCGAAAACGGTGCTTGCCGATTCCGGTTCCTGACCCCGTGTCGAAAGCCCAGCTCTCGTTCCAAATCGACTTGGTCGACCTCACGGAACGCTTCGGCGAGGATCGGCTTGAAAAGCTGATCGGAATCTCCGAGACAGCGCTGCGTGCGGAGAACGCGCTGGGAGTGTGGGCAGTCTCGATCGTCCTGACCACCGATCAGCATCTTCAGGAACTCCACCGGGAATACCTCGACGATGACACACCCACTGACATCATGACCTTCCAACTCGACGACCCACTCGATCCAGGATCACGCGGCGGAGAGATAGTGATCTCTATCGACAGAGCCGCAGAACAGGCTCTCGAAGCTGGCTGGCCGCTGGAAAAGGAACTCGCGTTTCTCGTAATTCATGGCATGCTCCATCTTCTCGGCTGGGACGACGCCACCGAGTCAGCTCGGACCTCAATGCTCGCCCGCCAGACCGTGATTCTGGCCGAAGCTGACAAGGGCCAGCGCTGGCAACACGACAGAGAACGTGGTTCTTAGGGGTCTGTTCGATGGCCCAAATCTCAAAGTCATGTTCAGGACCCAAGCCTTGACATGAGCGTGTCCAGGAGACTTGTGCCCTCCCCTGTCATGCTGAGGAACGAAGCATCTCCTGCCGCAGCAGCGCCAACGAAGAGATTGCTGGAAGACGACCAGAGTTTCTTCGCGAGCGCGGGATGACCGTTGATCTTGTCGTCAAGCGAAGAGATCCACCTCAATGCTCATGGGATATCCAACGAACTGTCGTTCTGAGCCCGCGCGGAATCTGGACCGCTAGTCCCCTATTGCACCAAGACAACTGTGGCCAGCTGCCCCTACTCCTGCAATGCGCGGTGAATCAGGTCAGCTGCGGAAAGAGCGGACCGGCGCTGAATCTCAGCGTAGGCCGCACGGATCGGGAACTGCTCGACCCGTTCCAGGGGAGCACTTAGCGCGATCGTCGCCACCCCTTTCGACACGGCGCCGTCCGGAACTGCCTCGATGGTGATGCCGACTCCGAGCAATCCCATTGTCGCCAGCTGCCGCCAACACGGAAAGCTCTTCCGCTGAGGCGCCGTCGGCAGGCACCGCGACCGAGTTCGCCAGGCGCCGATTCGCTACGGGATCGGCCAGCAGCAGACCCGCAAAAGCGCCCCCTCCACCATGATCGACAATCGAAATCGCCAACCCGCGATCCTTCAGCTGCTGAGTGATCACCCCTGGCAAGGTATCGGTGTCGTATCCATAGATGAGACCACTCAGCCGTGATTGCAGTTCCGCCAACGCGGCGTTGCGAGATTCACAGGCTGAATCCATATCAGCGCCAACCCCGGTGATCCGGACCTGTACACCGTCGTCCTTGGCGTAGGTCGCCACGATTGGATTTGGACGGGCGACCAGATCGCTGATCGAATCTTCCAGAGCTGATTCGCCGATACCGATTGTTTTGACCGTGGTCGAGCAAAACGCTTGCGCATCGAGGCGATCCTGAATGCGAGGCAACGCCTGCTCGGCCCACATCCGCTTCATTTCCCTGGGAACGCCCGGCATAGCAACGATGATCGTCCCGTCCTTGTCGACGAACCAGCCCGGTGCTGTGCCTACCGGGTTCGGGAGGGTGTCATTGCTCGGAATGATCCAGGCTTGCTTGACATTCCGATCTGGCATCACCAGACCTCGCGCCGTGAAAAAGGCCCGGATCTCGTCGGCGAGCGGCTCCGAAACGACAGGGATTTCTCCCACGACATCGGCGATTGCTTCGCGGGTCAGATCGTCTTCGGTTGGACCAATACCACCCGTGCAAACGACCAGATCAGCATCAGCAGCCGCTGTTGCGATCGCTCGCGACAGACGTTCACGGTCATCGCCACACTGAATGACATGAAGGAGTTCGATGCCCAGTGAACGGAGTTCCTGGGCGAGAAAGGTGGCGTTGGTGTCAGTCAAATGGCCGTCCAGCAGCTCGCTGCCGATCGAGAGAACATAGGCGCGCATGCTTGGCTCCGGGCTGATCAAGAAACACCACTGGCGCGCGAGGCAGGATTCGAACCCGCGACCCCTGGTTCCGAAGACCAGTGCTCTATCCACTGAGCTACTCGCGCAACCGATTTACTAACGATCGCGCAACAAACACAACGAGAACGCTCCTCGTTGGGTAGCGCTCTTGGTCGCCTTGCGATTGGGGTGCCTTACGGGGCTCGAACCCGTGACCTCCTGTTCCACAGACAGGCGCTCTAACCGACTGAGCTAAAGGCACCGTATTCGAGATAGTGAGGAAGGAGAGTAAGCCGAGTTCTGTTCCTGGCGATCATCTCTCTCAGTCATGGACTGGTCAGCACAAATGCTGACGGCTCTCGACTTTCGGCCTCGGCGAGCAACCTGATGGCGGCCGGATCGGAGATTGCTGCGGGGAGGATTGCCCTTTTCATTCGTCAATCGAAACTGACGACCTGGTTTCTGTTGCTCTCACGCGGAAAACCGCGTGCCAATCTGGACTGTCGACGTCTTGCGACGCCTCCCTGGCTTTCACCAGGCACCCTCACTCTGTGCAGCTCGGACTTTCCTCTAGTACGCAGCGCATACCAGCGATCGCCCTTCCTTCCTCGATATCTCACTGTTAATGTGCCCCGGTTTCACTGCGTTTCAGCCGCAACCGGTTGGTGCCGAAGGGGAGATTTGAACTCCCACGGGATTACTCCCACTACGCCCTGAACGTAGCGCGTCTGCCGGTTCCGCCACTTCGGCCAGTACCTTCGTGATCGCTCCCGGCTCGGAGCCGACCCGGGGACTCGAACCCCGGACCTGCTGTTTACGAAACAGCTGCTCTACCAACTGAGCTAGGCCGGCGAAGAGTGCGAGCGCGCACGACCCCGAATAATAGCATGGTGAGTCGACCTCTCACCAGACCAAACAGACTCGCAGGGCTGCCTCATATCGGCTGGGAACTCCACCGGTCTCGCCGAATCGGGTACGGTTTGCGGTGTCGATTCTGATCACCTTTTCCGGATCGATCGATCAAACCACGAATCTTCGGAGCTATCTGGTTTTCATGAACGCACGTAGCGACAAACGCATGCAGCTGGGTCTGAGTGTTTTCGGCATTCTTGTCGTTTGCAGTCTGATCGCCGTGTCACTTGGGCCAATCGTCCTCGACGTCATCGACGGAGGCGAGGACAGCAATTCATCGAACGTCGACACCGATACCAGAATCGAAGAGGCGTTTCGCGCAACCGCTGAGGCTAACCCTGATTCGGCGATCGCAGCAGTGGCCTATGCCAACTATCTTGCAAACACCGGCAGGATCACCGACGCCATTCCCTGGTACGAGCAAGCGCTGGCTGCTGAACCAGGGGATGCAGCTATTCGACTCGACTTTGGTCGCTCCCTAGCAGAGGCAGGGTATCCCCAGGATGCCGAAGCCCAGTTCGTCAAATCCATCGAAATCGATCCTTCGAATCCGGAAACGCATTTCTATCTTGGCGATCTCTACGCGGGCTGGAATCCACCCCGAACAGACGAAGCGATCGCGCAGTATCAGGCTACTATTGATGTGGGACCAGATACGTTTCTGGCTGAACAAGCGGCACAACGCATCAGCGTGCTCGAAGCCGCGCCAGCGACACCAATCAGTTGACGCAGAACAGGAGTCTCAGCCCATGGAAACAGAACAAACTGTCATCAGTCAGGACCTGCTCAACCTCTTGGTATGTCCAGTTGATCACGAACAACTTGAACTCGTCGACAGCACACTAGTCTGCACGTCCTGTGGTCGCATTTATCCGATCGTGGATGGCATCCCGAATATGCTGGTTCCCGAGGAATAAGAACGCTTGTTCGTGATTCGCCGTATACTCCCCGTATGAGTGACTCGCTGGCACACGATCCAGAAAACGCACCCGATGCAGGCCGCATCGTTTCCGGCAAGAGCCAGGACGAGGATCGTCAGACCGACCGCAACCTCCGCCCGAAACGACTCGAGGAATACATCGGGCAAGACAAGGTCAAGTCGAGTCTTTCTGTCTTCATCGAAGCGGCCTCGATGCGGGGAGAACCCCTTGATCACACGTTGCTCTATGGCCCACCTGGACTCGGTAAAACGACGCTCGCTTCGATCATCGCGGCGGAAATGTCAGTGAACATGCGGGTCACATCCGGACCCGCAATCGAGCGCGCCGGCGATCTTGTTTCGATTTTGACCAATCTCCGCCCCGGAGATGTCTTGTTCATCGACGAAATCCATCGCCTCAACCGGGTCATCGAGGAAGTGCTCTATCCTGCGATGGAGGATTTCGCGGTCGATATCGTCATCGGCAAGGGTCCCGCCGCGCGGAGCATGCGGATTAAATTACCGAAGTTCACGTTGGTCGGCGCGACGACCCGGCTTGCGTTGCTGACTGGTCCTCTGCGAGACCGTTTCGGGTCGGTGATGCGGCTCGATTACTACGATCTCGATTCCACTGTGACAATTATCGAACGTTCGGCTGCCATTCTCGGCATCCCGATTGACGAGGACGGTTCCCGGGCGATTGCGCTCCGAGCTCGCGGCACACCCCGGATTGCCAACCGGTTACTCAAACGTGTCCGCGATGTCGCCGAAGTCCGCGGCGAAGGAATTATCGATGCTGATCTCGCCGCCGAAGCGCTGATCATGCTCGATGTCGACGAACTCGGGCTCGACGAAACGGACCGGCGGATCCTCGACACGATTATCCAGAAGTTCGAGGGAGGACCAGTCGGAATCGATACGATCGCTGCTGCCACCAGCGAAGAGTCCGACACGATCATGGATGTTTATGAACCCTTCCTGATCCAGCTTGGCTTTCTGCAGCGAACCCCACGTGGCCGAATCGCGACCCGTCGCGCCTACGCGCATTTATCGATCCCCTACCCGGTTCCGGCTGGATCCGGACAACCGAGTCTCTTCGACGACGCGTGAGCAACCCAGTCGATCCTGAGCTGCGTACGAGCGACTTCGATTACGCCCTCCCAGAGGAACTCATCGCGCAAACTCCTCTAGTGCGACGCGACGCTTCGCGCTTGCTCGTGCTGGACAAGTTGAGTGGAGAGATCGACCACCGACATTTTGTCGATCTTCCGAACCTGCTAAGCCCGGGCGATCTGATCGTTGCCAATGACTCGCGGGTGATCCGTGGGCGACTGCGAGGTCGGCGGGCGCCAACAGGCGGCCACGTGGAGCTGCTGCTCCTCCGACAAGTCGACGAATCCGGTTGGGAAGCGCTCGCCAAGCCGTCACGCCGACTCCATCCCGGCGATCGCATCCTAATCGAACCGGTCAACCCGGATTCCCACATGCAGTTTCCGATCATCATCGAGCAAAAACTTGACGAGGGATCGGTTACGATCCGGTTCGAGTCCGGCGAACTGGATCTGGAGGCCTTCGGCATCATGCCCTTGCCGCCCTACATCCATTCGTCTCTCCAGCATGCAGAGCGCTACCAGACCCTGTATGCGAAAAACCCAGGCTCCGCCGCCGCTCCAACAGCTGGGCTGCATATGACGCCAGAAGTGCGCCAGCAATTGGAGGAGAATGGGATTGGCTGGGCGGAAGTGACCCTCCACATCGGTCTGGACACCTTCCGACCGGTGTCGGTCGACCGTCTCGCCGAACATCACATGCATAGCGAGTGGTGCAGGGTTTCGCTGGAAAGCGTCGCAGCGATTCAGGAGACCAGAATGCGCGGCGGGCGGGTCATCGCGTTGGGCACGACGGCGGCGCGAACGCTCGAAACAGCAGGTCAACGCTGGCTCGGTACTGAAGCCGCGCCTTTTGCAGACGACACATCGATCTTCATCACCCCCGGATATGAATGGACGCTGGTGGACGGATTGATCACGAACTTCCATCTGCCCAAATCGACGCTGTTGATGATGGTCAGCGCGTTGGCAGGCCGGGACTCTATCCTTTCCGCTTACCGCGCGGCGATCGAAGCGGATTACCGCTTCTATTCGTTCGGCGACGCTATGCTGATCCGCTGACGGATGGCAACAGCTAGGTACAGGAGTCAATTTATGCAACCAACCCGCGAGGACACCTGGGAGCTCGTTTGCGAGTACATCAAGAGCGAAAGCCTGCGCCGTCACTGCCTCTCGGTCGAGACAGCGATGCGGGCCTATGCAGAAAAACAGGGTGAGCCTGTTGAGGATTGGGGAATGGTCGGACTGGTGCACGATTTCGATTATGAAATCCACCCGACGCTTGATCAACACCCGCAAGACGGCGTACCGATTCTGCGAGAGCGAGGCTATCCGGAATGGGCGATCAAGGCCGTTCTAAGCCACGCCGATCATCTCGAAGTTCCGCGGGAAACCGATCTCGAGAAAACGCTTTATGCCGTCGATGAACTCACCGGATTCATTTCCGCAGTGGCCTTTGTACGTCCGTCGAAAGCCGTGGCTGACGTCACCCCATCGTCGGTGCGCAAGAAGATGAAAGACAAGGCGTTTGCCAGGGCAATCGACCGTGAAGCGATGCGCGAGGGAGCCGAACTGCTTGGCGTCGACTTCGACGAGCATGTCGCTTTTGTGATCGCCGCGATGGCCGCCAATGCGGAAGCGCTCGGCCTCCGGGGAGTGTCCACGGATGATGAGTAGACGGGTTCTTTCGCTGCTCGGGTTGCTGGCTGTCAGCCTCCTCCTGGCGAGTTGTGGCAATCTTGGTGGGGACAACGAGGCGGAAACGCCAACACCTGCGTCCATTGAATCGAATACATCAGCCAACGCCGGCACAACCGTCACTGCGTCACCTACAGCGCCAGGTTCGAGCGCGACGGTCGGGGATGATAGCGACTGCTGGCCCACTGATGTGACCCGTACAGAGGAGAAAACCGAGTTGGGAACCCACATGCAATGGAGCCAGGCTCCTGAGTTGAAGATCGATGCGACCAAGACCTATTTGGCAACGATGAACACGAGCCAGGGCACGTTCGTGATCGAACTGCTCCCTGCCGAGGCGCCATTGGCCGCCAACAACTTCTATTGCCTCGCCGAGGCTGGCTATTACGACAACACTCCGTTCCATCGGATCGTCCAGGGATTTGTCGTGCAGGGCGGCGATCCAACTGGCACCGGCTCCGGCGGACCGGGCTACAAGTTCAACGACGAGCCAGTTTCACTCGACTATGTCAAAGGCTCGGTCGCCATGGCCAATGCTGGTCCAAACACCAACGGGAGCCAGTTCTTCGTAGTTCTCGAGAACCTCACCGGTAAGCTCCCGAAGAACTACACGATCTTCGGTCAGGTCGTCGAAGGCATGGACGTCGTCGACGCGCTTGGCAAAACGCCGACTCAGGTTGGCCGGAGCGGCGAAAAGTCGACACCAATCGAGCCTGTCACGTTGATCAGCGTCTCGATCGATGAAAAAGCCGCGTAACCTCGGTTTCAAAAATCAAAACAATTCACTCCAACGAGCGGTCCTGGTGGACCGCTCGTTGGCCGTCTTGACCCGAGTCGGGGGACTACCGGTGAATCAAATTCAAACACGAACAATCTTCATCCTTCGCCAGCGAATGTTCTTGTCTTTTCCGACGAGTCGGTCTTCAATCGACGCTGCTGAGGCACGAAAATCCTTGCGCACTCAGGACATGACTTCATTCCTCAGCAGGACAGCTGGTGTTCTATCTTTCCGCCGGCGTGCAATCGACAGATCAAAGTCGCGGTAGCTCGCTTTGTAGGTTTGACGCAACAAAGAGATGCTTCGCCTCCCAGCGTGGCAGTTGGCTTTCTACATGCTTGCGGATCAGGCGATTGGCGCCTCGTAGACGCCAAGGCTTTTTTTCTTGAAGGAGCGAATGTTGGTTTGGCCATGCCGGTCTCGGAATCGCCGGGAGTTTCCTCGACTACGCCGCTCGACGCTCCATCGACTGACAAATGAGCTCGTATTGGTGAAGGAGTTCGATCCAGAAACGCTCCCAGTTGGTGACATCCTGGCCCTGCTCGATGGCTTCTTCAATGCGGTAGTAGCCTTCGACCAGTCGACGTTCGAGCGCTACTCTCTCTGTCATCAGTCCATCCAGACCGATCTCGGTCTCTTCGTGCAATGCCAAGTCGATCATCGTGGCCACGCGAACTCTCCCCTCATGGTTGGCGTCAGGACGCGACGTCCACAACGCGCAATCGTTCCTGAAAGTGATCGATCAATTCCGATGCTTGCGCTCGTTCCAGATCAAGCAGTGCCTGCGCTCCAAACCGGTTCGATACTTCCGACTCGATCATGTCGTCAGACAAACCAAGCTGCTTCACCAGGGCGGCGATGAACTTCAATTGCCTATTAGTAGCTGGCTGTCGCAAAATCGTGATCGGCTGCACCAACGCTGAGAGCGATTCCGTGATCTGACCGCGACCGGGATGCAATCGGACGTCCGGAATGGCGACCGGGTCCTGCACCGCTTCCGGAGATTCCCCTTGAACAGCGGCAACATCGATCATCGATACGGCGCGGACCATCGCCCGTGATTCCGCCCGTTCGATTGCGTTTTGACCCTCGGACCATCGAGAACTCCCGTGCGCCGAGACCGAACCGCCGCCGGACAGCGCGATCCTTACGCGAAAGAGCACGATCTCCTCGGTTGAATAGACAATCTCTGAGTCGATCCGGGCATCATGATGCTTGCGGAAGAATGCCGCGACCCGGACACTTGCCGGATCTCGGCGAGACTGAGCGGCCTTCGGGGTGCGGGTCCCTGGAGCCATTGCGGGGCTGGTTGTTGCGGTCATCTACACTCCCACTGCCAGAACAGCAAACGAACACCTGTTCTATTGTTATGTTACCCAGTGGCACTCACAAAGTCAAGAGCGTCCGTTCGCATCTTTTACCTCTGTGAGGAGCCATAACGGATAGCGAGCCGTCTATTTGCTAGAACAAATGCGAAAATCTGGAACCGGAGACGAAAAAACCCCGTGATATACTCGCGTTCCGAATGAGCAACGTATTCGCGGTCATATCAGGAATCGAGGGGTCCACGTGAGGGTCAACTGCCTCCAGGAAAATCTGCAGCATGGTCTTAGCCAGGTTGCCCGCGCGGTCGCGACCCGCACCTCGTTCCCGGCGTTGAGCAATGTCTCTCTATCGACCGATCAGGGTCGTCTCCGCATCGCCGCAACGGATATGAATATCTCGATCACAACCTGGGTCGGAGCGTCGATCGAGGAAGAAGGCAGCGTTGCGGTCGACGCCAGGTTGCTGACCGATTTCGTTTCAACGTTGCCAAACGACACGGTCAACCTTGAATCAGAAAAGGGCGGCTATCGTCTGACGGTACAATCCGGGCGAGATCACGCCGAAATCAACGGCATCGACCCAGAGGACTTCCCGGTTATCCCGTCGGTCCCGGAAAGCGACACGACGATCTCGATCGCCGGCAATGACTTGCGGGAGATGATTGGACAAGTCGAGTTCTCCGCCGCCACAGATGAAAGTCGCCCGGTTCTCGCAGGTATCCAGATGCGGTTTGCCGGGAGTCGGCTGACACTCGCGGCAGCAGATGGCTTTCGGCTCTCCGTGCGCGAGGGCCGTCTCGACAGCCCGGTCGCAGAAGACATGACGGTCATCGTCCCGGCCAAGGGCTTGCGCGAAGTCGGGCGTTTAATCGGTGACTCGACCGACCCGGTCGTGCTTCATGTGACGCCTAGCCAGGGACAATTGATCGCAAAGTTTGGCAATGTCGAGTTCCTCTCTCGACTGATTGACGGTCGCTTTCCAGATGTTGGCCAGATCATTCCACTCGATTTCACGACCAAGGGCCGGGTCAGTCGCGATGCCCTCATGACAGCGGTCAAACGGTCGAGCTTTTTCGCACGCGACAACAACGATGCCGTGAGGATGAACCTGAAAGCGTCCGACGACGGTTTGGAAACTGGTGTCGTCGAGGTAACCGCTAATGCCGCCGAACGAGGCAACAGCGAGAGCTTTGTGGAAGCCGACGTTACGGGTCCTGATCTGAAGGTTGCCTTCAGCTCGCGCTATCTCAACGACGTGCTCGGCGCGGTCCGGGCTCCGGAACTGGACCTTCTCTTCAACGGGTCCAATCAGGCCGGGGTAATCCGGGTTGCGGACAGCGATGAGTTCACGCACGTCATCATGCCGATGATCATCGGCAGCAATTGACGCATGGTGGGCCTCTCCCACCTGACTCTTTTCGCATGTACCTAAGCCATCTCCGCATCGAGGAGTTCCGTTCGATCCGGTCGCTCGACATTGAACTGCCTTCAGCTGGGTTTGGCTTGTATGGTCACAATGCCGCTGGCAAGTCCTCGCTCCTCGAAGCGATCGCCATGCTGGCGACCACGCGGTCCTCTCGTGCGACGAATGACCGGGAAGTGATCAACTGGGAGAGTGGCGCTGATCTCGCGCTCGCGCCGTACAGTCGCATTGACGGAACAGTCAGAACCACCGACTCCGAACACCTCATCCAGATCGGCATGGATCGCGATCAGGGAGGCAGCGGTCGTTTTCGGAAAGTGATTTCCGTGGATAACCGCCCTCGCCGGGCAGCCACGGCGATTGGCACGCTCAAGTGCGTTCTCTTCGAACCAGCTGACATCGATCTCGTTTCGGGCTCGCCGTCAAATCGACGCCGCTTTCTCGATATCCATCTTTCGCAAGTTGATCGTGTGTACCTCACCGCTCTCTCTCGCTACCAACGCATCGTTGATCAGCGCAACAGCCTGCTGAAGTCGATGCAACGTGACGGCGTTCACTCGAACGATCCGACGGTCCGGTCGCAGCTAGAATTTTGGGACACCGAACTCGTTGCTCATGGTTCGCAAGTGGTCGCTCGGCGGATGACGACCGTGCGGGCACTCGGAGAACTCGGCACCGGACTGCTCGATCGATTCACCGGGGGGCGAGTGCTGTCGACCACCTACGCCACCACGACGGGCGCTCAGCCGATCTTCGACCGCCTCGACGTTGGTGACACGGCCGATCCGGCTCAGGTGGGATTCGCCATGCAACAGGAACTCGACCGTCTTCGCGCGAACGAATTCCGGCGCGGTGTCACCCTGCTCGGACCGCACCGTGACGACGTGATCGTGACACTAGACGGTATGGATGTCGGGACCTACGGGTCTCGTGGGCAGCAGCGACTGTCTGCGGTCGCACTCAAGCTCGCCGAAGCCGAACTCATGCTCGCTGAGTCCGGCGAGCGACCCGTCGTCTTGCTCGACGACGTGCTTTCAGAACTCGATCCTAACCACCGGGGGCTCCTGACCGGCGAGTTGGCAACCCTCGGCGCCCAGGTGATCGTGACGACCACCGACCGATCACTGCTGAAAGAAGCTGGATTGAACGTCTCAGCGGTCGCCAGGATCGATCACGGCCGGTTTGAGTGGGAATGAAGCCAGCGCGCCGATAGTCGTATCAAGATGGACGACGAATTCAACTGTGACCGCGATTCGCCCGGTAAATGCTAGATTGAGATTGAGCCATTGTGTATTCGACCAAGCAAAATCCGAGTGCTGCGAGGAAAGCAAGCAGACTACCCAATCAGATGGTAGGCGGAGGCTCCAATTGCGCTCGATGGTTATGTTCTGGCAGAATTCGGCTAGTTTACACCTCACAAATTCGATTCACACATCGAATCCAGGATCTTTTTCTTCAATGAGGTCCTCGCCAAGCAACTGAGGTTCAGATTACGTTCGTTTGCCATGAACTATGTGATTGGAGAGGAGAGGCCAAGTGCTTCGGTCGTGGTTTCTGGAAGGATTCAAGTCAATCAAGGCACCGACAGAACTTGCCCTTGGCGGCGTCACGGTGCTAACTGGGCTAAATAGTTCGGGCAAGAGCAGTCTCATTCAGTCGATTCGGCTAGCGACGCAGACACTTAAGAGTTTGGATGCATCAGAGGCCCTACGACTAAACGGACCTGATCTCTCCCTTGGCAGCTTCGAGAAGATTACTGATAGTTCAGATTCGGGCTCAAGCGATGAACGGCGGGCCAAGGGATCAACTGGAATTGGGTTCAGGGTTGACTGTGAACTTTATCTTGAAAATGAAGTTGACGATTATGGCGAGCCGCTTTGGCGGAATGCCGAATCAGTTCGATTTATAACGGTAGATTTTCTCGCTGGATTCTCAAATACTTCAGTCGATTCATCTAAGCAAAAGTCAGTCAGTCTCGTGTTCGTGAGAATGGAGATTGTCGATCGATCCTCTCCAGATAACACCGTTCTTTTGATCCTAGAACGCGTCAACGAGAATTCTCTACGTTCAATTACCGCGAACTTCCACGAGATAACAAACGATCCTAACGTTGACAGAGCCAATGCATTAGTAGGCGCGATTGACGGATCGTGGAGGTTTGAGGATTCCGGTTCGGATTCGATCTCGGGATTGCACTTTGTCAATATTAATCACTTTCTTCCACGCGAAGGTTTGTGGGAATTAGCGCAGGTCATGAACGTCGTATCACTTGCCGTTCTTGGTTGCGTCAGTCAATTCGAATGGGCGCTGGAACAGCTAAATCCCTCCGGCAGGTCTTTAGAAATGAAAATCCGAGAGGCGATCATGTCTGCGCTTAGGCACATTGTTAGCGATCCAGAAGAATTCGAAGTTTCTTCGCTTTCAATGAATGAGATCATCGCATTCCTAGAAAGCAATGACTTCAAATCTGATCCAGATGACTACGTCACAAGTTTGTTGGAAATCATCGGCAACTTGTGTTCTCGTGGCGGACTAAATCCGGAACTTCTTGTTGCCCGTCGTGTCGACAACCCGTGGACCTTGATTCCGAGAATTCCCGCTTGGGCATCCAGTGGCATCGAAACCTATTTCAAGGAAAGAGTCCAGTTTCTTGGACCCTTAAGGTTGGAACCTTCGGGTACGCAGCACTACTCCTCATCTGCCTCTCCCACAGATGTTGGATCAAAAGGCGAGTTTGCGGCCACAGTCTATAGAGCAAGCGCTGGAAAACCGATTGACTACCTGAGCCCATTCACGTTTGAAATCGTTACCTCGAGCCTTGCGGAAGCAGTAAATGACTGGTTGCGATACCTTGGAATCGCCGATGAAGCCTCGACTCAGGAATCGGAAGATTCTGGAGTGTGGTGGCGGGTCAGGCTGTCCGACGATGAATCATATCGGAGACTTGATTCAGTCGGAGTTGGTGTGAGCCAAATACTACCCATCATTGTCGGAGGTCTGATTGCGCCGGCAGGATCACTTTTCATGGTAGAGCAGCCTGAACTTCACCTCCACCCGAGAGCTCAGGCAAAACTTGCAGAGTTCTTCTTTGGCCTTCAGTTGACTGGAAGGCAAGTCATTGTTGAGACTCACAGCGAGGCGATGGTGAACGCATTCAGGTTGCTGTCCGTGGAACACGAACTCGATCGGTCGCAACTTCAGAATCTACTTCTCGAAGCTAGAGGATGGCCAGAGTGAGTTCGAAGAGATTCGAGTTAACAAGAACGGTCTGATCGAGAACTGGCCGGAGGGATTTCTGGACGAAAACCAGCTGATCGAGGACCGAATTACCAGAGCGGCGATTCTCAATCGCCAAACCCATAAGACGCGTGATGGTTACTCTATTAATTGATCCTCACTTGCTCGAACTGCCTGACCGGGAGCAAGAGGAGTCCGAGACTATTCAGTGGTTGATCTCACTCGAGGATTGGCTCATCGAGATCGCGTCCGGTGCTTTCGATTGGGCACTGATTCTTGAGTGCGTCGATAGCCTCAGCCTTGACTCGACGTTAGTTAGCTTTCACGACCTCCGCAATCTGGCTAATTCACTGGGCTATCCAATCAGCCCCAACTTGCTTGGTCCTGTTCAAAAGGCAATCCAAAGTGGTTCCAGGGACTTCGCGCGAAATCTGGAAACCACCAAAGTGATCGGAACGTCGGCACTTGAAATTAGTCCAAATGAGATTGTTAGCCGCGGCTGCGAGGCAGTTCAAGGTTCGTTTCTTTCTTCGTTGACTCGGCTTGCAATCGACAAAACAGCGAAGAGAGCATACGCAAGTCAGGTTTGGTTGGCGAGTTGTTGCTGTCACGAAGCTCCAAGAGTTCAAATATCTGGCATGTTCAGTGAGATTCAGCCCTCTTTCCTGAGACAATTGATCGGCAGCACCAGCTATTCCACTGAGGTCCCGTTGGCAATGCGCTCGCTTTCGCTGACCGCCATTCCCGCACGCCAGATAGTGATTTGCGGCGAGGTGACCTTTTCAAGGCAGATTCAACGAATTGCCGAAGTCAAGTTCAATGCGATCAATTTGAAGAGCCACGTAATGGGTACCGGTTTTTGGGCGTCAGTAACCAGTTTCGTACAGACTGCGGATACCTCAGTCATCGAAAACCTCCTGGTGATGTGTGCAGCAATTGTTTCTGATCGGATTGGCGACATTAGGGGAGCTCGGGTTGAGCAGGTTCGTACAACTCGGTCGGGAAGTTCTCCTCAGCGGGTGACGAAAGATGGTGCCAAGCATTGGAGGGTGAGCCTTTCCATGGGAGGCCCTGCCTGGCGAATGCACTACTGGGTGCTACCAGCCGACACGGCAATCGCACAAATCGAATTCGACGCAGTACTGCGACATTCAGATCCGGTCTAGTCGTCTTAATCTTTTCTCTGGCTGGCTGGGGAACAGGGATTCGAACCCCAACTACCTGATCCAGAATCAGGCGTACTACCGTTATACTATTCCCCATTACGGTCGCAGATAGTACCACGAATTTTCTCTCCCGGAGCCCCGCGCGTGCAACCCCATGATTCTCCTCTCTTGCTCGGTCTCAACCCCGAGCAGCAACAGGCTGTCGCGATCGACGACGGTCCAGTTCTGGTCGTTGCTGGACCAGGTTCGGGCAAAACCCGGGTGCTGGCTCACCGGATCGCCTGGCTGATCTCGGAGATGCAGGTGCCACCGACTGGTATCCTCGCGGTCACTTTCACCAACAAAGCCGCTCGGGAAATGCGCGACCGTGTCGACAACCTTCTCGGTCCGGAAGCGTCGGCCGGCCTGACGATGGGCACGTTCCACTCGTTTGGCGTCCGTCTCCTGCGCGAAAACCCTGGTTTCGTCGCCGATCGACTCGGCGTCCTGCCGAACTTCTCGATCTACGACGATGCGGATCAGATCGCTATCGCCAAACAAGCCGTCATCGCCCAGGGACTCGACCCGAAAACCGTCGCGCCACGCCGGATGCTCTCCCGGATCAGCGCGGCCAAATCGACGCTCCTTTCGCCGACTGATGTCGCTGACGAAGCGCGGACGTACGATGATGAAATCGTTTCTCGCGTCTACCGCGAGTACCAGCGTCTTCTCTCGACTGCCAACGCGGTCGATTTCGACGATCTCCTCGGCCTTCCGCTGCGGTTGTTTGATGCCGAACCACTCCTCCTCGACCGCTATCAGGATCGCTTTCGCCATGTTCTGGTCGACGAGTACCAGGACACCAACCGGGTCCAGTACATCCTCGTGTCAGCGCTCAGTGAACGCCATCGCAATCTTTTCGTCGTCGGCGATCCCGATCAGTCGATCTATCGCTGGCGGCAAGCCGATATCCGCAATATCCTCGATTTCGAAACCGATTTTCCCGATGCGCGCAGGGTCGATCTCGAGATCAACTACCGTTCGACCGCGCGGATCGTCGCCGTTGCCGACCATGTCATCCGCGAAAATCGGGAACGAATCGACCGCGCGTTGAGGACCGACAACGACGACGGCGATCAAATCCTGATCCGCGAACTTGCCGACCAGCAACACGAAGCCCAGTTCATCGTGAGCGAAATTCGGCGACAAATGGCGTCCGACAACCTGGTTGGCAGCGATTTCGCGGTCATGTACCGGACCACCGCCCAGAGCCGTGTGCTAGAAGAGTCGTTCCGAACCAGTGACGTCCCCTACCAGATCGTCGGCGGGGTTCGCTTTTATGAGCGCAAAGAGGTCAAGGATATCCTCGCTGTCCTTCGGCTGATCAACAACCCGCGCGATAGCGTCAGTCTCGAACGGGTACTCGAAAACATGCCGCTCGGGCGTGGTTTCGGTCCGAAAGCGCTGGGCACCCTCAAGGAATGGACCGATCTTACCCGCTTGTCACTGCTTGACGGGCTAATGGCCACAATGCCGGACCGCGACTTTGGCCATGCACCGCAGTTTTCTGGTGCGGCGAAATCAGCGGCGACACGCATTGGCAACTTTTTCGCGGCGGTTCAGCAAACCGCCCAGGAAGAGAAACTGGTGGTGCTGTTTGATGAGGTCGTCGGCGCTAGCGGATACAAAGCGAGTTTCAACAACCAGGACGAGGACGATCTTGAACGTTGGGCGAACGTGCTCGAGGTCCGGGCCGATATGGAGAAATACGACTCCATGAAACCGGGCGACGCGCTCACTGCTTACCTTGAACAGGTGGCACTGGTCGCCGATGTCGATTCGCTCGACACTGATCAGCGCAGCCGAGTGACGTTGATTACGCTCCACTCGGCGAAGGGGCTTGAGTTTCCGGTTGTGTTTATCGCCGGGCTCGAGGAAGGTCTCCTTCCGGTCAGTCGGGCAGTCGAGAATGAGTTTGAGGATCCGGCTGGTATCGAGGAAGAGCGGCGACTGTTTTACGTCGGCATCACCCGGGCACAGAAACGGCTTTTCCTAACCCATGTCAGCAGCCGCATGACCTGGGGCCGGATTGCGCCTGGTGTCCAGTCCCGGTTCGTCGAATCGCTACCAAACGATCACGTCCGCGACCTTGGTCGACGTCAGTTCACCCAGGGCAGCGCCGGTAACGGAGCTTTGGCTGAACGGGTTCGCACAGCAATGCCGGCGTATGGATCCGGCCGAAGCGTTTCAGCCAGCGCAGCTCAGGTCCGGCCGACAGTGGTCTATGCCCAGAACGACAAGGTCTTCCACAGCAAGTTCGGTGAAGGTGTGATAGTGGAAGTGGTCGATCATCGCGGCGACCAGGAAGTGGCAATCGAGTTCCAGCGTCATGGTCGCAAACGCCTGCTCGCGAGTCTGGCACCGCTCGAGGTCATTTCTGAATAGCGCCATTTCCTTGGCGCTTTACAGTTCGCGAGTTCTCATTCGTTGGCAAGGACCGAATCTGGCACTATTCCCCCTATGAAAACAGTCATCTCCCCACCCCGCATTTCCCTCCAAGAACGAGAACGACTGCTCCTCGCTCCTGCCGCGACCTCGAGCCTCAACGCCCAGCGTCAGATTCCTGAAGAGGAATCGACGGTGCGGACAGCGTTTCAACGAGATCGCGACCGAATCATCCATACCAAGAGTTTCCGTCGGCTCAAGCACAAGACTCAGGTGTTCATCGCACCGACCGGAGATCACTACCGCACCCGCCTCACCCACACGATCGAGGTCTCCCAGGTCGCACGGACGATCGGCCGAGCGCTTGGTCTGAACGAAGACCTGATCGAAGCGATCGCGATGGGACATGATCTTGGTCATACCCCGTTCGGGCATGCAGGTGAAACCGCGCTCAGTAACTTCCTGCCTGGTTTTCGTCACAACGAACAGAGTCTGCGCGTTGTGGACACCCTCGAAAAAGACGGGCGGGGTCTCAACCTGACTGATTCGGTCCGCGACGGTATCCTGCGTCACTCGAAACCGCACCGGGGATTATCTGACCCCTACTCGGAACGAGCGGTGACGCTCGAGGGAGAAGTCATTCGTCTCGCAGACGCGATCGCCTATATCAACCACGATCTCGACGATGCCATCCGGGCCGGGATTGTCTCGGCTGTTGATCTCCCGGCAGCAGTTACCAGCGTGCTAGGGTATCGCCATTCAGAGCGGATCGATCGTTTGGTGGTCGATGTGGTTGAATCGTCGGACACGTCCTCGATTCCGGGACACATCACGATGTCACCGGACGCTCTGGCGGCGGCGAATGCGCTTCGCGGGTTTCTGTTCGACCGCGTCTATATGCCCCTGAATGACACCGACAACATGCGCCGGGCCCAGCGCGTCGTCGAAATGCTCTGCGAGTATTACGTCACGCATTTCGACGAACTCCCGCCGGAATATCGCCAGCGCGAGGTTGTCGATGGCGATGTGCGAGTGGTAGCCGACTATGTGGCCAGCATGACCGACCGGTTTGCCGTCGAGCAGTTCGAGAGAATCTGGGTTCCACAGCACTGGTCGACCGGGTATGCGCCATGATCGAAGTGGCTCTCTGATGCGCAGCGACGCCGTCGACACCATTCGCGATCGAATCGACATGGTCGATCTCGTCTCGGCACGGGTTCCGCTTAAACGCGCCGGTCGCAACTTCAAAGGTCTTTGCCCGTTCCATTCGGAAAAGTCCCCCTCGTTCATCGTTTTCCCAGAAACCCAGAGCTACCACTGTTTCGGTTGCGGACAGAGTGGCGACGCATTTACGTTCTATATGGAAACCGAGGGCGTCGATTTCCGTACCGCCCTGACCGATCTCGCCCGCCGGACCGGGGTCGATCTCGAACCAGCAACGTTCACGCTCGAGGGGCCTGATCCGCATCGAGACCGGGTCGCAGAGATCCTGAAATGGACTGCGGAGCTCTTCCAGAACGAACTCAAGACCGCCCAGGGATCGGCAGCAGCCCGTTCATATCTCGATCGTCGTGGCGTCGATCCTGATACGGTCCAGCAATTCGAAATCGGTTTTGCTCCAGCCCGAGGGAATCCGGTCCTGGGGATGCTGAGTGCTCGTCAGGTTCCGCTCGATCTTGGTGCGAAAGCAGGGGTTCTCCAGCAAAGCGAGGAAGGCGATTACTACGATCGCTTTCGTAATCGGATCATCTTTCCGATTCACGACCGGGAAGGACGAACAGTCGGGTTCGGGGGTCGCGCGCTGACCGACGATCAGCAACCGAAATATCTGAACTCGCCGCAGTCAGCCACGTTCAACAAGAGTGCCCTACTCTACGGGCTTCACATGGCCAAGGACGCGATTCGCGCTCAGGATCAGGTGGTTATCGTCGAGGGGTACATGGATGTGCTCACAGCGCATCAGTTTGGCTATGCCAACGTGGTCGCCGCTATGGGCACCGCGTTAACCGAACAGCAAATCGATCTCGTCAAACGGTTGACGAAAAAGATCGTGCTGGCGCTTGATTCGGATGCTGCTGGCCAGATGGCATCGATGCGCGCCATCAGTTCGATTCAGGAAAGCATGGCTAGCGCGGAAGAATTCATCGCCGACCCCGTCTCGATGTTCCGGATTTCGCGGCGGCTCGATGGCGAAATCGCGATTGTTGCGCTGCCAGCGGGGGACGATCCGGACAGCATCATCCGCAAGGACCCTGATGCCTGGGAACAAACTGTCGACTCGGCTCGGCCCTACATCGAGTTCCTGATCAGCAACACCGTCGCTGGAGTCGACAAGAATGACGCCACCGCCAAGCGTCGGGCGATTGCGGAACTCGCTCCGATACTTCACCGGATCCCAGACCCGGTTTCGCGGGCACACTACGCCGAGTTCCTCGCTCGCGAACTCGGTTCTCGATATGCAATCGTGCAGGCGCAGGTCGATCGGCCGAGTGCCCGTCCCATCAATTCGGGAAAGAGTTATCCCGATTCAGAGACACGTGAAGCCACCGTGTCTCCGGAAGACCATCTGATCGCCCTGTTGCTCAAATTTCGTCATGCCGTTCTCGATCTGGTCTTGTCAGTCGATCCGACCGGTCTTTCCGATAGTCGGAATCGAGCGATCCTGACTGCAATGCAGCATGAAGCCACGTTCGATCTTGAAACCGAAGATTTCCTCGATCAGTTCGATCCTGTGATCCGAGATCATTGTCTCGAACTCCTCCGCCCGATCGACCTCCGGCCAGCGCCACTGCCAGGCGTTCTCAAGGAAGAGATCGCCCAAACGATGACCAAGATCGAGCGAGATTCCTACGAAGCGATTGCGAGCCATGTTCGTTCCGAAATCGCCGAAGCGCAACGGGACGGTGATGAACAAGCGTTAATCAGGCTGGTTGCGATGCTCGAGCAGCTTCCGGAACTCCACAAACGCCTCATGCCGCGGAAGAGCCCGTATTTCAAGGACACTCAGTGGCCATCGACTCGGCGAGCGAAATCAGGCGTTCGCTAACGTCCGGCCGACGACGTCGATCAACTGCGGGTCCTGCTCGGGCAGCACTGAGCGTAAATCGAGAATGAGAGCGTCGTCTGCAATCCTTCCGAAAACGCCCGGCGAAGCCATCCTCAGTCGGAACGCCATGTCATCCACCGTCCTCTCACCGAACGGTTTGATCTGAAGTCCGCGACTTGGCAGAGTCTGACCCGGTAGCGAACCACCGCCGGTGGACGACTCCGTTTCGATCACTGTGATCGGCAAATCGCGTTTGCCAAGAACGTTTGCTATGACTGAGGCACGCACCTCGAGCTCCTGGATCGTCGTCGAGAGCAAACGCAGCACCGGAATCTGATCGGTGGCATTCCCGGCAACGTAGTGCCGCAGAGTCGCAGCGATGCCCGCGAGTGTCGTTTTGTCGGCGCGGACGCTCCGGGCCAACGGATGACGCTCGATTCGTTCGATGAGATTGGCGCGACCGACGATAATCCCGGCCTGCGGTCCACCGAGAAGCTTGTCTCCACTGGCGGTGACGACGTCCGCGCCCGCCAAGAGGCTTTGCTGGATGGTCGGCTCTGCCTCCAGGCCAAACCGAGCCACATCGACCAATGCGCCGCTTCCCTGATCGTCGATCAGGACGACGTTGTGCTGTCTGGCCACCTGAGCGATCTCGCCGACGGTAGCGCTGGTGACAAACCCTTCGATCCGAAAATTGCTTGGATGGACTTTCAGAAAGGCCGCGGTTGAATCCGTCACGGCCGACTCGTAGTCGCCGGCGTAGGTGCGATTGGTGGTTCCTACCTCAACCAAGCGGGCGCCGCTTTGGCGCATGACATCGGGAATCCGAAAACCGCCACCGATCTCGACCGCCTCCCCGCGAGAGACCACCACGTCTCGCTCCGAGGCCAGGGCCGCCAACGTGAGGAGCACGGCAGCCGCGTTGTTGTTGACGACGAGGGTCGATTCGGCCCCGGTCAGCAAGCGCATAAGTCGACTGATCTCGCTCATCCTGCCACCACGATGGTTCGTTTCTGGATCGAGTTCGAGCGACACATAGTTGGCGCCGGCTTCCGCCATCGCCTCGGCCACTGAAGCGGAGACTGGCGCTCTTCCAAGGTTGGTGTGGATCAGGATGCCAGTGGCATTGATGAGCGGACTCAAACGCGGCCGGAAGAGTTCGACGAGATCCTGTTCGACCTGCTCGACAATGTGCTCTTCATCGACCGATTCGCCACTCTGGATTGCGAGTCGGGCAGCATCGATAGCCGATTGAACGATCGATGTCATGAATCGCCGGATCGACGCCGGTCGATCCAAGCTGGAGAAGAACCCGTGAGACAGATGGCAGAACCCCGATAAGGATTCTCCTGCTGGTTTCTCTGTCGATTGGTGCTCATCCGCGCTTGTCCATCCTTGGCAACAAAAAAGGGCGCCGAGATGGCGCCCGTTCCTGATGAAGTGAAGGTCGGGGAGAGAGGATTTGAACCTCCGACCTCAGCGTCCCGAACGCTGCGCGCTAACCGGACTGCGCTACTCCCCGAAGCGCCCTGCAGAATAGCATAGCCGCATCATTCCATGCGACGCCGGGCGAAGGGCGCTGCGAGCAAGGAATGCGCAACGGTTGCACCAATCTGCTCGCTTCGCTGTGCTAGCATCTACGCGGTGTGCGAGCGGTCTGCCCGTGTAGCTCAGAGGATAGAGCGCCGCCGTCCTAAGGCGGGCGTCGGGGGTTCGAATCCCTCCGCGGGCACTGCAAGGCCTTCCGTCTGCGACAGACCGGTCTCGATCGGTAGGAGCACAGTTCTCTTGGATTTAACCACGCCGGAAGGCTATCCCGGACCATCGCTTTTCGGATACGAGACCGATTCGCTCCGAAGAGTGGCATCAATCTCCGTTCATACCTCGCCGCTTGCCACCTTGGGCGGCAAGGATGCAGGCGGCATGAACGTCTATGTTCGTGAGCTCTCTTGTCATGTGGCCAAGCAAGGTCTTCCCGTCGATGTCTTTACGCGACGCACCTCCCCCCACTCTCCTGAGGTCGAAACCATTTGTGAAGGCGTCAATCTCGTCAACATCACCGCTGGACCCGCGGCTCGAGTCGACAAGAACAGTCTGTACGAACTTCTCCCCGAATTCGCTGAACAAATGGCGCTCTATTCCGTCCGCACTGGCGTCCGCTACGATGTCGTCCACGCACACTATTGGCTCTCAGGCTGGACGGCAGAATTGCTGCGGCGCTACTGGAATACGCCGTACGCGTTGATGTTCCACACCACGGCTCACATGAAAAATCTCGTCTCCCCCGTGTCGGAGCATGAAACGCCATTGCGTGAGCAAACCGAGCGCCGACTCGTCAGACTCGCGGACAGCATCATCGCCGCCAACCCCGATGAACGGGCTGATCTGATCTGGCGCCAGCACGCGGATTCGGAAAAAATCTGCACAATCCCACCAGGTGTTGATACCGAATTGTTTCAGCCGATCGACAAAACAGCGTGTCGTGAACGGCTGGGCATTGCTGAGGATGATAAGGTGGTCCTCTTTGTCGGTAGGATCGATCCGATCAAGGGAATCGATACCCTCCTCGATGCATTTCAGATTACGGCCCGGAATCAGCCGCTTGCTCGCCTCGCGCTCGTGGGTGGCGACCTCGACAGTAGCGGCGAACCCGAAGGTCCGTTAGCAGCCGTCCGCCAGAGGGCAGAAACGATGGGGATCGCTGAGCGCATCACTTTTTTTGGATCCCAGCCCCAGAATGAACTTCCTTACTTCTACTCGGCGGCGGATGTCACCCATGTGCCATCTCGGTATGAATCATTCGGGCTGGTGGCCGTCGAATCGATGTCCGCCGGAATCCCAGTGGTGGCTTCTCGTGCTGGTGGATTGATTTTTACCGTCGAAGACGGCAGAACTGGATATCTGGCTCCGATCGGCGATGCTCAAGCCCACGCCACCCATCTGATCGACATCCTGAGCGAACCGGCGCTACAACATCGACTCGGCGCCAATGCTCACATCGCTGCCCAGCGCTTTTCCTGGGAGACCGTGGCCTCATCGGTGATTCACGTCTATCAGCGACTCGCCGACGGCTACCGCCAGAATCTCTGCTGTGACGAAGAAATCTTCGCCTGAATTGATCCCGCGCTCTTTCAGGTGCTCGATTCCCACATTTCATCCGTGTGGCACTATAGACGGCGTTAAGGCACTATCGTGCTCGCATCCCCAATGCGATTCATTCCATGCTGTTAAGAGGCTCTGTTGGATCTCGCTCGCCAATTCTATGCGTACTACCGTCCCTGGAAGAAGCTCTTTTTTCTTGATTTCGGCTGTGCCATCCTTTCCGGATTTCTCGAACTCGCATTTCCGCTGACCGTTGCCTATTTCATCGACAATCTCCTTCCCGACCAGAACTGGACGCTGATCTTTCTGGCGTCGGCGGGATTACTCGCGATCTATCTACTCAACACCGCGTTGATGTGGATCGTGAATTACTGGGGCCACACACTGGGCATCAATATCGAAACCGAGATGCGTCGCCGCGCTTTCGACCATCTCCAACGACTCCCATTTCGATTTTATGACAATCAGAAAACAGGCACGTTTGTTGCCCGGATGACGAAAGACCTCGAGGAAATCGGCGAGGTCGCACACCACGGACCAGAAGATGCGTTCATTGCGGTCATGACGTTCATCGGCGCGTTCGGGTTGATGTTCTATATCGAACCACAATTGGCGCTGATGACCGCACTCGTGGTGCCGGTTACCGCCTTCATCACAACCCGCTTCGGTTCGCGAATGATGACCACCTGGCGTGATCTTTTCCGCAGAGTGGCCGCATTCAACACCCGCATCGAAGAAAACGTCGGCGGTATCCGGGTCGTTCAGGCGTTTGCAAACGAGGACTACGAACGCGAGTTGTTCGCAATCGACAACGCCAAATACCGGAACGCCAAACTCGAAGCCTATCGAATCATGTCGATGTCGATGTCGCTCAACTATATGAGCATGCGCCTGACCCAGCTCTTCGTCATGATCGCCGGTACCTATTTCGTCATGGAAGGCGATCTCTCCAATGGAGGTTTCGTCAGTTTTCTGTTGCTGGTTGGTGTCTTTTTCCGACCGGTCGAAAAGATCAGCACAGTTCTCGAGATGTATCCAAAAGGAATCGCCGGTTTCCGGCGCTATCTCGAACTGCTGGCGACCGATCCGGAGATCGAGGACTTGCCCGGAGCCATCGATGTCAGGGATCTTGCGCGGCGACATCGAATACCGGAATGTTTCGTTTGGCTACATTCCGGACCGGAAGATCCTGACTGATCTGAATCTCTCGATCGCAGCTGGCGAGACGATCGCGTTCGTTGGCCCCTCGGGAGCGGGAAAAACCACCATCTCCGCTCTTCTGCCTCGGTTCTATGAAGTCGATTCCGGTTCCATCACGATCGATGGTATCGACATCCGCGACATGACTCTTGCGTCACTGCGACGAGAGATCGGAATCGTTCAGCAGGATGTCTATCTCTTTGGTGGAACGCTGCGTGAGAACATCGCATATGGACGTTTGGGCGCTACCCAAGCAGATATCGACGAGGTCGTTCATCGGGCCAGACTGGAATCGATGGTCGCGCTGATGCCAAGCGGTCTGGATACGATGATCGGCGAACGAGGTGTCAAGCTCTCGGGCGGTCAGAAACAACGGGTGGCAATAGCGAGGATGTTCCTCAAGAATCCGCCGATTCTGATTCTCGATGAAGCGACCTCGGCGCTCGACTCTGAAACCGAGAGGATGATCCAGCAGTCCCTAACGGAACTGGCCGTCGGCCGGACAACCCTCGTCATTGCCCACCGCCTTGCCACGATTCGAAAAGCCGACCGGATCGTCGTCGTGGCTGACCAGGGAATCGTCGAAGAGGGAACGCATCGCGACCTCATGGCCGCTAACGGCGCCTACCGGCAGTTGCACGAAGCCCAGTTTGGTCATCACGACACGCCACCGACCAACGGTGTTGAGAACGAGTCGCTTGCGCTTTCAAGCTTCGATTAGGCGGCTCTCAGGGTGAGACTCCGCGGGATCAAATGCTCTGCACTGCCCGTTCGAACACGGTCAGGAACTCGTCAGCCTGGTCTCGCGTGACCACCAGCGGCGGGATGACGCGAATCGCCTGGTCGTATGTTCCGCAGGTAATCAGCAGCGTGTTCTGCTCAAACGCAGACTTCACCACTCCGTTGACTGCCGCAGGGTTGACCGATCCGTCTGATTGGACGAATTCGACTGCGATCATCAGTCCCTGCCCACGAACATCGCCGATCACCGGATACCGTTCCTGGAGCGACCGAAGTCCGGTCATCAGGTGGTCTCCGATTGCCTCAGCGTTTTCGACCAGATTTTCGTCCCGAATGACCTGCATGGTTGCCGCAACCGCTGCCGTCGCGACCGCATTGCCACCGTAGGTGCCTCCATGGGAGCCAGGAGGCCATTTGTCCATCGTTGCTCTACTGGAAACGACAGCGCTAACAGGCATCCCCGAACCTAGACCCTTTGCAGCGGTCATGATGTCGGGAACCACATTGTGATGCTCGAAACCCCACATCTTGCCGGTGCGACCGACACCAGTCTGAATCTCGTCCATGATCAGCATGATGCCGTGTTCGTCGCAAATGGCCCGCAGTTCCCGTGTCCACCGTGTTGAAGGAACGAAATAACCACCCTCGCCGGCAATAGTTTCGACAAGGATCGCCGCGACATCGTCGGGCATGACCATCTGGTCGAAGATTGAATGTAACTCACTGATATAGAACTCATCGGCTTCGTCGGTTGTCTGTCCGACAGGAGCGCGGTAGTAGTACGGGTACGGAGCGAAATAGACTCCGGGCAACAGCGGTTCGTAATGGCCCCGCACCTTCGCTCGAGAAGACGTCAGGGTCATGGCTGCATGGGTGCGGCCATGGAACGCTCCCTTGAAGGCGATGACAGCCGGTCGGCGGGTCACGATCTTGGCGAGCTTGATCGCGCCCTCGATCGCTTCGGCGCCGCTATTGGCCCAGAACACCTGATCGAGCGATTCCGGCAGGGTTGCGGTCACTTCAGCGGCTGCCCGCAGCATCGATTCGTGAGCGAGGATGTTTTGTTGAGCATGAATGATCCGCGCTGCTTGTTCCTGAATCGCTTTGACAACGCGCGGATGGGAATGGCCGGTATTGACGACGGCGATACCCGACGTGAAGTCGCTATAGCGTTGCCCGTCCCGATCCCAGAGGTAAATCCCTTCGCCATGATCAGCAAAAACGGGTGAGTACCGCCCAACAACCCGCGGGATCATGACCTGCGGATCGAGCACAATCTCACTGAGCATTTCGCTACCTCCTCATTTGACCATCAGAAGGAACACAACGCTTGGGGACTATTTCTTTTCTTTGTCTTTGAGATCCTTGTAGTACTTTTTCGTTTTTGGAACTGGTTTCGAATCTTCAGCAGCGCGAACAGCCTGGGCTTTCGCAGATGAAACCTCGATTTCCTCTTCCAGCCGAGCCAGATCGTTGTAGACATGGACGCTATTGTTGGCAGAAGCGGTCCTCATCAACATCCGCACCAGCTGCAACTGGCTGCCAGCGGCTGCGTTCTTGGCTGCTGGCAGCGAAGCCCGCTTGATGAACACATCGACCGCGTCCAGTGTGGACTGATCGGCATCGTTCTCTTGCAGTCTGACCCGGATGGTCTGCAAACCTTCAACTACATTCATCGGGATTGCCTTCGCTTGGGAGTGAATGGCGGAAAACGCCGCGACGCACGCCGAGTATAGCACCGGACGCGGTCGCTCCTGACCCGAAAACCTGTGCTCCTCGTGGTATCCTCACGTTGGTTGCCAGGGGTGCGTTTGGCGCTGAGAGTGTGGTCTTCGATCACCAACCCTCCGAACCTGATCCGGTTCGTACCGGCGAAGGGACGGCAACAGTCAACAGCGCTGGCCAGACCCTCGCTCGTGGACGGAATTGTCCATGGCGGTTTGTTTTTTCGACTCAATGGTCGGCGAATGACGCAGAATCTTCCACTTCTCGGTTCGATACCAAAAGCTCTGACCGTTGCAGGTTCCGATTCTGGAGCGGGTGCCGGGATTCAGGCTGATCTGAAGACTTTCGCCGCTCTCGGAGTGTACGGCACGTCTGCGGTGACCGCGGTGACTGCCCAGAACACCCGCGGTGTCGTCGCGATTGCTGAAGTGCCGGAAGACATCGTCGGCATCCAGATGGATGCTGTGCTGGAAGATATCGGCGCAGACGCCGCCAAAACCGGGATGCTTTCGAGCAGTGAAATCGTCAAGGTAGTGGCGGATCGCTTGGCGGCATGGGGTGTGGGCAAGGTCGTGGTCGACCCGGTCATGGTCGCGAAGAGCGGCGATTTCCTGCTTCAGCCTGATGCAGTAGACGCAGTCAGGATGCAGCTACTTCCGGAAGCCCTGATCGTCACGCCGAACATCCCTGAAGCAGAAGAACTCGCGCAGTTGCAGATCACTGATCAACACTCCGCTCATCAAGCAGCGCGCCGAATCTCCGAGTTTGGGCCGCGATACGTCGTCATCAAGGGCGGTCACCTCGTTGGACCGCCAATCGATCTCGTTTTCGATGGCCGTGATTTCACCGAGTTTCCGGCCGAGCGGATCAGCACCCGGAACACCCATGGAACCGGATGCACCTTTTCGGCCGCGATCACTGCAGGTTTGGCCCACGGACTCGAACCGTTGGCCGCTATCGCCGCGGCAAAGGACTACATCTCGGGCGCGCTCGCCGCGAGTTATGCCATTGGTTCAGGACACTCACCCGTCAATCACTTCTTCGGCATCACAAGTAGCGTCCACGCTGCACCGCTCAAGGAGGCACAATCATGACCTCATCACTCGATACGCCTTTGGTCATCGCTGGCAAGACCTTTTCGAGTCGTCTCTTCCTCGGCACTGGCAAGTACCGATCGACTGACGAAATGCTGGCCGCGTTCGAAGCTGCCGACACTGAGATGATCACCGTCGCGCTCCGTCGGATCGACTTCGACGATCCTAAGAGCCGGTCAGTGCTCGAGGACATTGACTGGAAACGCTACGCAATTCTGCCCAACACAGCTGGATGCCAAACGGCTGAGGAAGCGATTCGGGTTGCCCGACTCGCCCGCGCCCTCGAACTCTCGGATTGGATCAAACTCGAAGTCATCCCTGACCCGAAGTATCTCCTCCCCGATCCGATTGGGACCTTCGAAGCCGCCCGCGTCCTGATCGATGAAGGGTTCACCGTGCTCCCCTACATCGGCGCTGACCCTGCGCTGGCTCTCCGTCTCCAGGAGATCGGCACCGCAACAGTCATGCCACTCGGTTCGCCAATCGGTTCAGGACAGGGTCTAGTCAGTATCGATTCGATCAGAATCATCGTCGAGCAGGCGACCGTGCCGGTCGTCGTCGACGCCGGTATCGGTGTGCCTTCAGATGCCGCCCAGGCAATGGAAGCTGGCGCCGATGCGGTGCTCGCAAACACCGCGGTCGCGCTTTCGCCGAATCCCGCTTTAATGGCCGAAGCGATTGCTGACGGTGTTCGCGCTGGACGGAAGGCGTTTGTGGCTGGCAGGATTCCGCGAAAAGCCTACGCTACCGCCAGCAGTCCCGTCGAAGGTCTCGTCGGCTCCGTTTCCTGACGAATCAAGAGGAGGCTGAGCATGGTTTTCGGTGCTACCCGACCGGTGCTTTACTTGGTGCTCGAACCTTCCACACCCACTGACGAGTTGATTGCGCTCGTCGAAGCATCGCTCGACGGGGGCGTCGATGTCGTTCAGCTCCGCGAGAAATCTTTGACTGACCGGGAGATGCTCGAACGGGCCAGCAGACTGCGTCACCTGACCGATCTTTTCGGCGCAAAACTGATCGTCAACGATAGGATCGATGTTGCTCTCGCCGCAGCCGCGGATGGTGTGCATCTCGGGGTCGATGACCTGCCGTTGGCTTCCGCTTTCGAAATCGCACCGATCGGTTTTGAAATCGGCTATTCGCCCGAAGACCAGCACCAGGTCCACGCAGCGCAGACCGCCGGTGCAACCTATCTCGGACTTGGCCCGATCCACGTCACGACATCCAAGACTGATGCTGGCGATCCGATCGGTGTGGCCGGTTTCGAGTTCCGTGCGGCGGGTTCGAAGTTACCCGCGATAGCCATTGGCGGCATCCAACCGGCTGATGTCGCCCAACTCCTGACCTCAGGCGCGGCTGGCGTGGCGGTCATGAGTGCAATCACGCGATCGACCGATCCGCGGGAGATGGCGGCGCAATTCAGAAGCGTTCTGGACGCCGCAGTCTGATGACTCTGGCGCGCCTGATGCTGGTGACGAATCGGCATCTCTCGAATCGGCCCGTAGCTGAGATCGTCGACGCTGCTGTTCGTGGTGGCGTCGATTTCGTTCAGATACGGGAAAAGGACTTCGACTCTGTCGATCTTCTGAACCTTGTTCGTGAAGTGCAGGCGGTGGTTGGAGACCGAGCACTGATCTCGGTGAACGGAAGCGCCGACGTTGCGATCAACCTCGGTGTTGGTCTTCATCTGCCAGAGTTCGATCCGCTGCCTCCATACATACGCTCGAATCTGGCGCATGGAGCGCTGATCGGACGGTCAGTGCATAGCATTGGGCATGCGTCTGGCGCTGAAGATTCACTCGACTATCTGGTGGCAGGTCATGTTTTTGCAACCAGCAGCAAACTTGGGCAAACACCGCTTGGCCTCGCCGGACTTCAGGCGATGACCAGCGTCGCTACCGCTCCAGTACTTGCGATCGGAGGTATCCTCCCGGAATCGGTCGGAGCGGTGATCGCTGCCGGATCACATGGGATTGCCGTGATGTCGGGAATCTATGCGGCAACGGACCCTGAAATCGCGGCGCGACGCTACCGCCAAGCGTTGGATCAAGCAGCAATGTACAACCAAACCCAGGAACCTAGCGAGATCGAGATTCAGGTAAACGGTAAACCGGCGTTGGTCATATCGGGCTGGACTCTTTCCGACTTCCTCGCCAGCAAAGAGCTGCATGAACGGATGGTCGTCATCGAACGTAACGGCACGATCCTCCGCTATCCGCAGTATCCGAAAACCATTATCGAGGCTGGTGACGTGCTCGAAATCGTCCATTTCGTCGGCGGCGGATCTTGAAGCCAACGCTCAGCGCAACCTGGTGGCGAGGGTTGTGGGCCAGGTCCTGCAAGTTGCCGGCCCGTTGATGACCGTGTCGGGGTACGTTCTCGCCCAGATGGAGCGACTCAACCTGGAATCGCTCCCCTGTCTCCGTTTCAACTTCCTCAGCTCCGGAATCCTAGCGTTCTTGGCGCAGTCGGACCGACAATGGGAGTCTCTTTTGCTCGAACGGTTCTTGGGCGATGGTGTCGCTGGTAAGCCTGCTTCGCCTGACGGTTGTCGCCAAGGCGTGAGGGCAGCGACTTTCAGGATTCGTCTGGCCACCGGTGTTTGGCAAGATCGACTCGGAACTCGGACAGAAACGTGACACCTTCGTCTTCGAGCAAACCCTTCATGATGGCTGGATGACCAAATGCCCATCCTCCGGACAGTTCCCCGCGGGCGTTGACGACTCGGTGAGCGGGCAGATCAAGCTCTTCTGGCATCCTCGCCAGAATCCAACCAACCTGGCGGCCCCCACCGCGCACGCTGGCAAGTCGGGCGAGTCCACCATAGGTAATCACGCGACCAGTTGGTACCCGTGCCAGCACAAACCAGACGCGCTCCGCTGCCGTTGATTGTCGGGTCCAGGGGACCGCAGGATGTTCAGTCTCCATCGCGCTAAACGGTATACTGAAATGTTGTAGGTCGGCGAAACCACCTGCTGAACCATCCGCCTGAACCAGAGCCGAGGCGTTCCTTCTAGAACCGCGCCGATTGTCACCACCCGTGAGACCTCGGTCGAACACCATCAGAACAGGACGAGCATGCGATCCCTCTTCAAGAAGATTCTCGGAGACCCAAACGACAAAGCCGTCAAGACCCTCTGGCCAGAGGTCGAGGAAGTTAACGCGCTTGAACAGGAATTCGTGGCCAAATCTGACGAAGAACTGAAACAAACGAAAGAGATCTACAGCGCTCGATACCGGAATGGCGAAACCCTCGACGATCTCCTGCCCGAGGTCTTTGCCGCTGTGCGAGAAGTCGCGCGGCGCAACCTCCATCAGCGTCACTTCGACGTGCAAATCCTTGGCGGTATTGTGCTTCACGACGGCAAGATCGCGGAAATGAAAACCGGTGAAGGCAAGACCCTGACCGCCACCAGTCCAGTTGCGCTCAATGCCCTGGCCGGTCGAGGCGTCCATGTCGTCACGGTCAACGACTACCTCGCCAAACGCGACACTCAGTGGATGGGCCGGGTCTACCACGCGCTGGGTTTGAGCGTTGCCTGTATCCAGCACGACGAGGCGTTTCTCTACGACCCTGAATGGGAATCTCCCGACCCGCGTCTCGAACGTCTGCGCCCAATCACGCGCCAGGAAGCCTACGCAGCCGACATTACGCACGGTACCAACAACGAATTCGGTTTCGATTATCTCCGCGACAACATGGTGGTGACCGCTGACCAATGTGTTCAACGGGATCTCTTCTACGCGGTGGTCGACGAAGTTGACAACATTCTCATCGACGAAGCGCGAACGCCATTGATCATTTCCGGACAGGCTGAGCAAGCAACCGACCGGTACTACCAGTTCGCGCAAATGGTCAAGCAGTTGCGTCCTGGACGCCATTACGAGGTCGACATCAAGCACAAAACCGTTTCGTTGACCGAAGACGGAATCGACAAGATCGAGGAAATGGCCGGCATTCCCGAGGGCGAAAGCATCTACGACGATCGCTATATCGACCTCACCCACTATCTCGAGCAAGCGCTCAAAGCCGAAGCGATCTTCACGCGCGATAAGGACTACATCGTTCGTGATGGTGAAGTCATCATCGTCGACGAGTTCACCGGGCGGATGATGACTGGTCGGCGCTACAGCGAAGGTCTCCACCAGGCGATCGAGGCAAAAGAAGGCGTTCGCGTTCGCCGGCAAAATGTCACCCTCGCCACGATCACATTCCAGAACTACTTCCGCCTGTACGACAAGCTCGCCGGTATGACTGGTACCGCCCAAACTGAATCCGAAGAGTTCCATCGAATCTATTCACTCGATGTCGTATCGATCCCGACAAATCGAGATCTCGTTCGGGTGGATGCCGCCGATCTTGTCTATCGTTCCGAAGACGCCAAGTTCAATGCGGTCATCAAAGAAATCAACGATATGCAATCTCAGGGTCGACCCGTGCTGGTCGGCACGGTTTCCATCGAGGCTTCCGAACGATTGAGCCAATTGTTGACCCGGGCCGGAGTCGATCACGAGGTTCTCAACGCCAAGCAGCACGAACGCGAAGCCGCGATTGTGGCGCGGGCAGGCGAACCGGGTGCGGTCACGATCGCGACCAACATGGCCGGTCGTGGTACCGACATCGTGCTCGGGCAAGGTGTTTCTGAAGCCGGCGGCCTCCATATCATCGGCACAGAACGTCACGAAGCTCGCCGAATCGACAACCAGCTCCGTGGTCGCGCTGGGCGGCAGGGAGATCCTGGATCGACACGCTTCTATCTTTCACTCGACGACGATCTAATGCGGCGATTCGGCACTGATCGAGTCCGGGGTCTGATGGAACGCTTCGGGATGGACGACGACACGCCGATCGAGCATGGATTGATCTCCAAGACGATCGAGAACGCGCAAACCAAGGTCGAAGGGCACAACTTCGACATCCGACGACACGTCGTGCAATACGACGACGTCATGAACCGCCATCGCGAAGTGATCTACGCCGATCGCCGCAAGATTGTCTCCGGCGATGACATGTCCGACCGCGTCGACGAGATGATCTCGGACGAACTCGAGGCGATCGTCAATCGCTATTGCAACGAACGTGGCGATCAGATCGACTATGCCGGCATCGACGAAGACTTCAACACGCTCGTTCCAGAATCAGAAGGCAGCCATGCGATTGACGAAGCGTCAATGGCGGGACGCAGCCGCGAAGATCTGATCGCGTACTTGCAGGAGGAGGTGGACCGCCGCTACGACCTCCTGGAGAGTCAGATCGGCGAGGAAGCGATGCGCGAGCTCGAGCGGCGCGTTCTCCTGCGCTCGATCGACCAGTTATGGGTCCAGCATCTGACCCGAATGGACGAACTCCGGGAAGGCGTCGGTCTCCAAGCCTACGGGCAGAAGGACCCGCTCGTTGTCTACAAAACCGAAGGCTACCGGATGTTTGGAAAACTACTCGAGGATCTCCGCCATGACGTGGTCCGGACGATGTTCCGGGTCCGACCCGCGATTGCTGAACGACCGATCGAAACTGCCGTCACCAAGCAGCAGATGACTAACCTCGGCGAAGGCAGCGAGACGATGACCGTCACCAACAGCAAGAAAAAGGTCGGAGTAAACGATCCTTGCCCATGTGGCAGTGGTAAGAAGTACAAGCACTGTCACGGTCGCCGGGGCGCCAAGGCCGCCTGATTCATGACCTCGTCGCAAAGGAACCTGATCTGAACATCCCCACTTTCGATGTCGTGGTGATAGGCGCAGGCCACGCTGGCTGCGAAGCCGGCTTGGCGGCGGCACGTGCTGGCGTATCGGTGCTGGTTATCACCCCGAATGCTGATCGCACTGGCTATATGCCATGCAATCCGTCCATCGGCGGACCGGGGAAATCGCACATCGTGGCCGAGGTCGACGCGTTGGGTGGAGAAATGGCGCGTGCGGCGGACACGACCAGTCTCCATATCCGCACGCTCAACACCAGCAAAGGACCGGCAGTCCGCGCAATTCGCTCGCAACAAGACAAGAGCCTCTATGCGATCGCGATGAAAGCCGCCCTCGAAACGCAACCGGGGCTCACGCTTCTCCAGGACGAAGTCGTCGGTTTGTCGATCACCACGAAACATGGCGAACCGACCGCTGTCGGCGTCACCTGCCGCCAGCGGGGAACCATTTCGTGCGGATCGGTTGTCGTCACCGCAGGAACATTCCTGCGAGCCGCGCTCATCTCCGGCGAATCACGAACTCCGGGCGGTCGGGCCGGTGATCGCCAGGATGATCGCCTTGCTGGCGATCTGAACGCGCTCGGGTTCAAGCTGCGGCGACTCAAAACCGGCACCCCACCGCGAATCGATGGTCGCACGATCGATTTTTCATTGCTCGATACACAGGAACCGTCGAATGAGCCGCTCTGGTTGAGCCGGGATGGCCAGCTTGGCGGAATCGAGACGATGACGCTCCCCGCTCTTGAAGTTCACGTCCCAGCGTGCGATTCCGACTGGCGAGCACAGCTCGCGTGCTTCAGAACCGAAACCAATCCCGCCACGCATGACCAAATCCGGGAGAATCTCGATCGCGCGCCGATGTTCAACGGGTCGATCGATGGCGTTGGACCACGCTATTGCCCATCGGTCGAGGACAAGGTCGCGCGATTCGCTGATAAGGAGTCTCATCCGGTCTTTCTCGAACCAGAGGGCTGGCAAACAGCGGAGTACTACGTGCAGGGAATGAGCACGAGTCTCCCCTACGATGTCCAGGACGCCGCGATCGCCTCGATTCGTGGTCTCGCCAATGCCCGCATCACCCGGTATGGCTATGCGGTCGAATACGACGCCATCGATCCGGCCGAGCTGACCAGCACGTTCGAATCGCGACGAATACGCAATCTCTTTTTGGCCGGCCAGGTCAACGGCACATCCGGCTATGAAGAGGCCGCTGGTCAGGGGTTGATGGCTGGTCTCAATGCAGCCAACGCGGTCGCTGGCAGACCGCTCGTTGTCCTTCCGCGAGACCTGGCCTATATCGGGGTGATGGTGGATGATCTGGTCACTCGTCCTTTCGACGAACCGTACCGGATGCTGACCTCGCGAGCGGAATTCAGGCTTACCTTGCGCCCCGAAACCAGCGATGAAAGGCTGGCGGCGATCGCGTTTTCCCACGGTTTGATCTCGGCATCTCGCTATGCGGCCGTCCAGTCGGAAACGGAACAACTCGATCGCGCTGAAGCCGCGCTCGATGCACAGTCGATCTCTTCCAGTCCGCGGTTCGCCGGCATGCTGGATCAAGCCGGAATCGATCCTGTCAATCGATCAGTCACCCTCTTGCAACTCCTCCGACGCCCGGACGTGGACGCTCGCCAAATGCAGACACTTTTCGTCGAGTTTGGGATGGCCGAACTGCTCGGTCTCGACGAACGCCTCCTCTCCCGACTTGAAGAGCGGGTGAAATACGGTGGTTTCGTTGAACGCGAAGCCAAAGCGATAGCCCGCGGCACCTCGAACGAGCGCCGACCGATCGACCGCAACACCCGGTATGACGATATCGTCGGTTTGAGGAATGAAGCGAGATCAAAACTCGCCTTGCATCGACCCGCCACCCTGGGAGAAGCGAGTCGTCTTTCTGGTGTCACGCCGGCCGACGTCGCGGTCCTTCTCGTCTATTTGAGCAGGCGGGAACGACCGATCGCTGAACCGACCTCTGCATGACCGTGCTGATTGTGTCGGATATCCACGGGAATTTCGCCGCTCTCGAAGCGGTGCTGGCAGATGCTGGCTCCTTCGAGGAGGTTTGGAATCTCGGGGACACCGTCGGTTATGGGGCTGATCCAAATGAATGTGCAGAACTGATCCGATCTCAGCCGGCTGCGACGCATCTTGCCGGGAATCACGATTTGGCCGCCATCGGTGCCATCTCAACCCAGAATTTCAATCCAGTTGCCAGATTGGCGAACACGTGGACAAGCCAGATCCTCACTTCTGAAACAAGAACATGGCTTGGCAGTTTACGCAGCGTGTTTTCGACAGGTGACACCCGCCTTGTCCACGGTAGTCCCCGCGACCCAGTGAATGAGTATGTGCTCGACGGTGACCAGGTGGCCGAGAATTTGGCTTTCGTCGACGAGTCACTCGTCTTCATTGGTCACAGTCACCTTCCTCTTGTTTCTGGAGAAGCGAATGGCTTTCAAATCGAACGGCCAGATCCCGGCGCGACCTACGATCTGCATCACGGCCGCTGGATGGTCAACCCAGGCAGTGTTGGCCAACCGCGAGATCATGATCCCCGGGCAGCGTATGCGTTATTGGATCAGGAGAACCGCACCTTGAATTTCGCTCGAGTTGCCTACGATATTGCTCGGGCGCAGTCGCGAATCCGGGCGGCCGGTCTACCGGATGTTTTGGCCGCGAGGTTGATGCGCGGACAGTAAGTGCACTGAGTTTGCGCGTTCGCTCAAACCGGCACATACTAGCGCGTCGAAGCAGTGATTCGGATTCCTGCATTGAGCGAGGATCAGGCGCTAGCAAACTATGCCCGTTGATTACCGTCGCATCGTTATCCCCGTTACTGGCGGAGCCGAAGATATCAAGGTTCTGGGCTTGGCCCGGGAGCTCAGCGCGAACAATTCCGTCGCCATTACGCTGGTCTATGTGGTTGAGGTTCCCCAGGCTCTCCGTCTCGAGGAAGAACTTCCTGACGAGCTCGATCGAGGTGAAGCAGTGCTGGCCGATGCGGAAGCGCGGGCCAGTGCCTTGCTCGAACCAGAAAGTGTTCATATCTCGACTGATCTGCTACAGGCTCGTTCAGCCGGCGCCGCGATTGTCGACGAGGCCATCGAGCTCAACGCTGACGCCATCATGATGGCCTCTCATGTGCGTTTGCTCCATGGAAAAACCACCACCGGTGAAACCGCGACCTATGTAATGAAAAATGCGCCATGCGATGTCCTGATTCTGCGCGTTTCTCCATCCAAGTCAGTCCTGGGAGGACGGTAAGAACGTGAAAGTCATCATTATGGGTTGTGGCCGGGTTGGCGCCCGCGTTGCTTCAGTGCTCGATCATAACGGCCACGATGTCACCGTTATCGACACCGAATCTCGATCGTTTCGTCGATTGCCAGCGGACTTTTCCGGTCAAACGATTGTCGGTACCGGCATCGATGCCGACGTGCTCCGGCAAGCCGGCATTGAGGAGGCAGATGCGTTCATCGCTGCTACGAACGGTGATAACCGCAACATCATGGCCGCGCAGGTTGCACAGAAGGTCTTCGAGGTTCCAGTCGTCGTCTGTAGGATTTACGATCCCGTCCGCGAAGACACCTACCGAAAACTTGGGTTGGCGACCGTTTGTCCCACCACCCTGATCTCGGCCCACATTCTTGATCATGTCATGTCGGCATCGGAAGGGTAATCATGTACATCATCGTCGTTGGCGGCGGAAAGGTTGGCTTCTATCTGACGAAAACGCTCCTATCAGAAGGGCATGAGGTCCTGCTGATCGAAAAGGAAGCCGACAAGAGCGAGCGGTATCTCGAGCATTTCGGCGCGGTCGTGGTCAATGGCGACGGTGCCGAGGCTGCCACGATGGCCGCCGCCGGTGCAGCACGGGCAGACGTCGTCATCGCCGTCACAGGTGAAGACGAAGACAACCTCGTCATCTCGCAGATGGCGAAACAGAAATTCAACGTCGACCGTACGATTGCACGGGTGAATAACCCCAAGAACGAGCAGCTCTTCCGCGCTCTTGGTATAGACGTAACGGTCAGCCAGACGAACTTCATTCTCAATCTGATTGATCAGTCAATCCCGGATCAACCGTTCGTGCATCTGCTCAACCTGACTCATGAAGACATGGCGATCATCGACGCCAAGATCTCCGAAGGCTGTCCGGCCGCCAATCGTACAATCGAAAGCCTGCCGATCCCGGAGAAATGCAACATCGCGGCGATCATCCGGGGTTCAGAACTGATTATCCCGACACCGGAAACGGTGCTGAAACCAGGAGATGATCTGATCGCGGTTGCGCATCGTGACGCGGAAAGCGCCCTGCGCGACCTTCTCTGCGACTAGGCGCTTCCCGCTACGGGAAGATTCCGCGGAGTCTGGTGAATTCCGCAACCCGATCGATCGCTTTGATCAGAGCGGCTGTACGCATGTTCACTTCGCGCGAGCGTGAGGTCTGATAAATCTCATGGAAAGACTGCTGCATAATCGTGCGAAGGCGAGCATTCACCTCCTCGAGCGTCCATGGGAACCATTGCAGTGATTGCACCCACTCGAAATAGGAAACCGTCACGCCTCCAGCGTTGGCGAAGATATCGGGAAGGATAAGCACTCCATTGTCATAGAGAATCTCATCAGCGCCAGGTGTTGTCGGACCGTTGGCTGCTTCTGCGATCATCGTCGCTTTGACCCTGGCAGCGTTCTCTCTGGTGATGACCGTTTCGAGAGCGGCTGGGATGAGGATGTCGCAGTCGATCTCCAGCAATTCCTCGTTCGTGATGTTTTCCGCCTCCGGAAAATCCACCACTGACCCTGTCTGGAGCTTGTGCGCCACGACCGCAGCAATATCGAGGCCAGTCGGGTTGTAGATGCCACCACGTGAATCGCTGACCGCCACGACCAGTGAGCCATCCTCTTCCATGAGGCGCGCCGCCACCGAACCGGCGTTCCCGAATCCTTGAACAGCGGTTCGTGAACCTGCCAGATTCATCCCGATCGATTGGGACGCTTCTTCGATGGCATAGACGCAACCACGACCGGTCGCCTCGACTCTGCCCTGGGAGCCGCCAAGCGCCAACGGTTTACCGGTGACAATGCCTGGCACCGAATGGCCCACCATCATCGAGTAGGTATCCATGATCCAGGCCATGACTTGAGGATTGGTGTTGACGTCCGGCGCTGGAATGTCTTCATCGGGGCCAATCACCGCGGAAATATCGGTGGTATAGCGCCGCGTGAGATTCTGAAGTTCGTTTTGGGAGAGGAGTTTCGGATTAACGGTGACTCCACCTTTGGCACCGCCATAGGGCAAGCCCACCACCGCGCACTTCCATGTCATCCACATAGCCAGCGCTTTGACCTCGGAGAGATTCACCTGCTGATGGAAGCGGATGCCACCCTTTGTCGGTCCTGGGCCAGAATTGTGCTGGACTCGATGCCCAGTGAAAACGCGTACCGAACCGTCATCCATTTCGACGGGAAAATTGACCGTCAGCTCACGCTGGCAGGTGGCGAGAATCTCACGCATGCTCGCTTCAAGCTGCATGACGTCGGCGGCGACAAGAAACTGTTGCACAGCAACATCAAAAAGATCAGTATGCTCGATCATTTGAGCAGGAACGATCTCCACTTCCGGCGCGATGATCATCTCGACTCCTTCTTGTGTTAGCGGAACGTCGGCGTTCCGTGCGGGTTCATTCCCTGACCGTGACCCTACTTCTGATTGAGTAACTCCTCCAGAATCGCACGGACCTGATCCGGACGAGCCCGTCCCCCCGTTCGCTTGATCGTTTCGCCCAGCAGGCGGCCAATCGCGGCCTGCTTGCCGCCACGATAGTCCTCGACCGCCGCCGGCAACGCTTCCATCGTCGCTACGGCCGCCGCGCGAATCTCGTCGGCGTCGTCGAGTGAAAGCAGATCAAGCCGGGTTGCCGCTTCTCGTGTCGTTTCATCCGGCTGAATGCGGGGAAGGAGCTCTTTCGCCCCTCTGCCGGTAATTTCCCCGGCCTCGATCAGATCGAGAAGATCGATCAGCTGCTCAGCAGTCACCGGAAACACATCAGCGGCAAGACCGCGATCACGCTGCAACCCAAAGAGGTCATTCAGCACCCAGTTCGAAGCGGCCCGGGGACGCTGGTCCGACTCGCTGGAAATAGCGACCCGCTCGAAGAAATCTGCCGTTTGTCGCTCTGCTGTCAACGTCATCGCGTCTGCCGCAGAAAGGCCATAATCGGTTTCGATCCGAGCTCGGCGGGCGGCTGGTAGCTCGACCAGTCGCTCTCGATAGGAAGCAACCATCTCCGGGGTCATGACGATTGGGGGCAGATCAGGCTCGGGGAAATAGCGATAGTCGTGCGCATATTCCTTCGAGCGCTGTCCGACCGTGATACCGGAAGCATCCATCCAGCCCCGGGTTTCCTGCTCGATCCGACCACCCTCGGCGAGGATGGCGCGCTGGCGTTCTTCTTCATACTTGAGCGCGCGCTCGACCGCCCGAAATGAGTTCATGTTCTTGATTTCGACTTTGTCGCCCACGATCGAACCGTCGGTCGAGCGAGTTGAGATATTGGCGTCGCAGCGAAACGCGCCTTCCTCCATGTTTCCGGTCGATGCACCGATATAGCGCAGCAATTGCCGCATCGCGATCAGATAGTCCCGAGCTTCCTCCGGGCTGTGCAGATCAGGCTCTCCGACGATTTCCATCAACGGGACCCCCGACCGGTTCAGATCGACAAGGCTGACGTCCTGCCCATCACTTGTCACTCGATGCAGTAGACGACCAGTATCTTCCTCGATATGGACCCGGGTGATACCCGCCCTGACGACGCGTCCCTCACAGACGAAATCGAGATGACCACCGACACAGAGCGGCATATCGTATTGCGAGATCTGGTACCCCTTGGGAAGATCGGGATAGACATAGTTCTTGCGATCGAGTTTTGAAAAGGCTGAAATCGTCGAATCGAGCGCCAGCCCCGTAAGCACACACGCTTCGATCGCCGCGCGATTCGCGACCGGCATCGCGCCTGGAGCGCCCATGCAAACCGGGCAAACATGTGTATTCGGTTCGGTGGAGGCGTACTCGGCAGAGCAGCCGCAATACATCTTACTTTGGGTGAGAACTTGTGCGTGAACTTCGAGTCCAATGACGGTTTCGAACGCGACTGCAGGTGCACTTGCCAACGATGCCTGTCCTTACGAGATTCGTCAGCCTACCGACGATGTTCAGAACCGCCGGATTGTACCATGATCGCTTACTCCATCTGTCTCGCTGACGACGGAAATTCCGTATGTCTATGGTAGACTCGCGGCGGGTAGAATTGCCGGAAACGACGCGGTGATTCTCGGCTTAAATGGTCCGAAGTCAGGCAATTCAGACCAGTGTGCCAACGCACGGTGCGGTTCATCTGCCACCGCCGAATCTGGAGGCTGTCACTCGAACATGGTCACTCGCGCAGAGATAAAAATGGTCACCGGCAAGATCAATGGAACCGATGTCACCGTTCCAGCCGGGACGTCTATCCTTGAAGCCGCCCGGCTTGCCAACATCGAAGTCCCGAATCTCTGTTATCAACCCAAACTGCGAGCCTGGGGTTCGTGTCGGATCTGCACCGTAGAAGTTCTCGGCAAACGCGGTGGCTTGATTGAATCGTGCGCTACGCCACTCGGCGAGGGTATGGAGGTCCTCACCCACTCAGAACCAGTTGAGGATGCGCGGCAGTTCGTTCTGCAAATGTATCTCGTCGATCATGCTCTCGATTGCCCGACTTGTGACAAATCCGGTGAGTGTTATCTCCAGGACAACACCTATCTCAGCAATGTCAACGCGAATCCCTATCGACGGCCGAAGTTCGCCAAACCCTATGTCCATTTCAGCGATCTGATCGATTTCAAGCACGACCGCTGCATTATGTGCACTCGCTGCACACGCGTTTGCGACGAGATGATCGGCGTGACCGCGATCGAAGCGACTCATCGCAGTATCGAAGCCACGATTGCCCCGGCATTTGGTGAAACGCTCGCCGATACACTGTGCACCAATTGTGGTATGTGCATCGCTGTCTGCCCGGTCGGGGCGTTAACCGACCGCCATTTCGCGCACCATCCCTGGGAACTTGACACCACCGAAACTATCTGCGGGATGTGCGACGTCGGTTGCACGCTCAACGTCGAAACCAATAAGGGTGTCGTTCGCCGCGTGACCAATCTCTGGGAACGAGGTGTGAATCAAGGCTATCTCTGCTATCACGGGAAATGGGGACACGAAGCGGTTCAGTCCCCCGATCGGATCCGCTATCCCAAGATCAACACGGAACGTGACTTCGCCTACGAGGTCACGTGGGACGACGCGATCCAGACTATCGCCGACACCTTCAGGAACTACCAGGGTAACCAGTTTGCCGCTCTGATCAGCCCAGATGGCACCAACGAAGAAGCGTATGTGGCACAGAAATTCGTCCGCATGGCGATGCAATCGAACAGCATCGATCGCAACCTGACGGCGTCGCAATCCGCCGTTGAAGCGGCAACGCGTTCGACCATGAATCAGGACGTCTCGTCGACCAACAGCATGCAGGAACTGCAGTCGGATGTACGTTCGGCGCTCGTTGTCGGTCCGAACATCGGCGAACACGCTCCGATTGCATCCTACTGGCTCTACCACTCCCGGATTTATCGCGACAGTAAGACCGTGGTCATATCCCAGGACGAGTTTCCATTGTGTTGGCGAGCCGAGGTCTGGCTGAAACCGCGACCGGGATCCACTGCGGCACTGGTCAATGGCATGGCCAAACTCATCCTGGATCATGGCTGGACAGGTGACGGTGGAAACATCGCCGGACTCTCTGATTGGCGGGAGTCAGTCTCCGGCACGACGCTGGGCGATCTCGCCGAATTGACTGGTTGCTCTGCGGACGACATTCACCAAGCTTGTGTGATCTACGCCACCGGCGGCGCTGGGCTCGATGGCCAGGTCGAAGGTGTCTTCCCACCCTCAGTGATCTATCAGACGGCGGCTCACATCGATGAAACCGACGAGAGTCGTGATGACCCGCTCGAAGTGGCAGCGGCCTGTAACCATCTCGCCGCGGTGACCGGCAATGTTGGTCGCGCTGGTGGTGGTGTCCTTGCTCCTCGCGGACCGGCGAACTACCAGGGCACGACCGACATGGGCGCTGTCCCCTATGGGCTTCCTGGCGGGTCGACTTATCGCGATGCGTCCGAGCGCTCCGTACTCGAATCCGCCTGGGGTGCGTCTCTTCCCGCTTCGGCTGGTTTTCCAGGTTCCCAGATGGCGACAGCTATTCGCACCGGACAGATCAAGGCGATGTATATCGAAGGCAACGTTGGCCCGCATTCGGCAACAATCAGCGATGACCTGCTCGATGCCCTGGAGCAACTCGACTTTCTCGTGGTCGCCGAAGCCTTCGACACCCCGCTTGCGCAAGCCGCTCACGTTGTGCTCCCGCGAGCGCTATCTCTTGAAACCGATGGAACGCTCACGAATTTCGATCGAACCGTTCAGCGCGTTCGCGCGACCGTTCCGGCCGCTGGAGAATCTCGTTCTCCAGTCGAATTTCTCCCAGCCATCGCTTCGGCCATGGGTATTCCAATGAAGATCGCCAGTTCGGCAAGCGTCATGGCGGAAATCTCTCGAGTCATTCCGGACTACTCCGGGGTTAACTACGCTCGACTCGAACGTGAAGGCCTGACTGTTCCGGTCGCCAGTTTCGCGGATCCGGGAACGGAGATTCTCTCGCCGAACGGTTCCAATGGACGCGGGTTTTCCCTTTCGATGATCAACGCCGCCGCCGACTAACGCCACGACGAAGGAGCAACGATCGATGTTTGATGAAGTCAAAGGGTTCGGCGTCACGTTGCGGCGGATGTTTATGCCCAACCAGACGATCGAGTACCCGGAAGTCAAGCGGGAGATGGCACCACGGTTTCGCGGTCTCCCTTCACTGCGTTCAGATCCCGACACCGGTGAAGCCCTCTGCGTCGCGTGCGGCTTGTGCGCACGGATCTGCCCGACCACCTGTCTCGAGATGCATGTGATCCCGTCCGAAGAAGGCGACCGCGAACTCGGCGAGTTCATTCTTCGCGCCGGTCGCTGTATGTTTTGTGGTCTGTGCGCACAGGTCTGTCCTGTGGATGCCATCACTATGAGCTCGGAGTATGAGTTGTCGGTGATGGACCGCGATGGACTCGTCTATACGAAAACAGAACTCGCGCAGATCGGATCACAGGCGCCAATCTGGTGGGAAGCCGGCGCGGACGCACTGGTTCCGCGATAAACGCACCGATCAACATTGAACTCAGCGGACTGCCGATTGGCAGTCCGCTTCTGGTTGGTCGACGTGATACGCTGCAATCGATAGCCGGTAGCAAAGGAGACACGCAATGACACAGTCCTACCCGATCTACCTGGCCGGTCAATGGGCACGATCTGATCGGGCGATGACGATCATCAATCCATACACCGGCGAACCCGTCGGCGAGACCTATCAGGCGACTGCGGAGCAGTACGATCTGGCGGTCGAAAGTGCGGTAACTGTCTTTCCCGAACTGCGAGACATGCCCGTCTACGAACGCGTACGTCTTCTCGAGGCCTTGGCCACCCAGTTGCGCAACCGGCGCGACGAAGTCGCACGGATGATTACGCTCGAGTCAGGCAAGCCAATCCGCGACGCTGAAGTCGAAGCGGATCGGGGCGTTTTTACGGTCGAAACGGCGGCTGAGGAAGCCAAGCGGATCGAAGGCGAGGTCATGCCGCTCGATCTCCTGCCCTCGTCTAAAGGACGCTTCGGGATCGTCCGACGCTTCCCGGTTGGCCCGGTCGCCGGGATCTCGCCGTTCAATTTCCCGCTCAATCTGGCTTTGCACAAGCTTGCGCCGGCGATGGCGGCCGGCTGCCCGATCGTGATCAAGCCACCATCCCGCGACCCATTGACCATGCTTCTCGTTGCCGAAATGCTCGACGAGATCGGAGTACCAGCTGGTTCGGTCAGCGTTCTCCCAATGGACCGGAAAACCGGCGACCGGATGGTCGAGGATGACCGCTTCAAGCTCCTGTCGTTCACTGGCTCGCCGGATGTCGGCTGGGATATGAAAGCGCGCGCCGGCCGCAAGCCTGTCGTGCTCGAACTCGGGGGCAACGCCGGGGTCATTGTCGACGAGGGTGCCGATCTCGCATTCGCCGCCCAACGCGTTCGGGTCGGCGCGTTCGCTTATGCCGGGCAGGTCTGTATCTCCGTCCAGCGCGTCTTTGTGCACGAAAAGGTCTATGACGAGTTCAGAGGACTTCTGGTCGCTGAAACAGCCAAAATGAAGCTCGGAGACCCATTGGATCGAGAAACCGATCTTGGGCCAATGATCGACGAAAAAGCCGCGACGCGCAGCCAGGGCTGGATCGCCGACGCGGTCGCTTCGGGTGCGACGGTGGTCACCGGCGGCAAAGCCGATGGGCGTTTCCTGGCACCGACGATCATCGAACACGCGCCGCTGGAGTCCTTTGTTTGTTCACGTGAGGCATTCGCACCGCTGGTAACGCTCTTCCCCGTGCCCGATTTCGGGTCGGCGGTGCGGGCCGTCAATGATTCGGTTTACGGCCTGCAGGCCGGTGTGTTCACGAACTCACTCGAGCATGCGCTCTACGCTTTCGAAAATATCGAAGCCGGCGGAGTGATTCTGAACGACATCCCAACCTACCGGATCGACCACATGCCGTACGGGGGCGTAAAGGATTCGGGATTGAGTCGTGAGGGCCTCAAATACGCCATCGAGGACATGACCGAAACCCGTCTGCTCGTGATCAACCGCCTGGAGAGCCAGCGCGTCCGCTAGTCGCGGAGCGCAATCAGGCGATCGAGGTTCATTCGGTCCTCGGTGTAGTCGTCATCCTTCGGGGTTTCGAGGATACCGGGGATATCCTCGAGTCGTGGATCATTGACGAAGAACCCGAATGCCGCTTCTCCGATTTCGCCGTCACCAATATGGCTGTGGCGATCCCGGTGACTCCCGAACGGTTTCATCGAATCGTTGAGATGAACGACCTTGAGGTAGTCGAGACCAATCGTGTCATCGAACTGGCGCATAGTCGCATCGTAACTCTCTCCGTCGCGGATGTCGTAGCCGGCAGCGAAAACATGGCAGGTATCAAGGCAGACCGCGATCCGATTCTTGTCGTCGACTCCGTCGATCATCGCTGCGATTTCTTCGAATGTTCGGCCGAGTGTCGTGCCTTGACCGGCCGTGGTTTCGAGTGCGATCACCGCAGAACCAGCGGGCATTTCGGCATGAATCCGATTGATCGCTTCCGACACGCGCCGAATGCCTGCATCGACTCCGGACTCCATGTGGGCACCGGGATGTGACACGAGCAGTGGCACCGAAAGTGTGTCGCAGCGGTCGAGTTCGACTTTGAGCGCTTCCATAGACTTTTCCCAGGCGGTATCATCGGGCGATGCAATGTTAATGAGATAGGAGTCGTGGGCTACAACATCGCTGATGCCACTTTCTTCGAGCGCGAGGCGATACCGCTCAACGACTGCCGGGTCGAGCGGCTTGGCTTTCCACTGGTTGGCATTTTTGGTGAAGAGCTGAAAGGCACCCATATCCAGCGCTTTCGCTCGTCCAACGGCCGTATCGACGCCACCTGCCGTAGAAACATGTGATCCGAGTTTGCGCACCGGTTTTCTACTCCTGCGAATCCGATTCAGCCATCGCGATGAGCGCGTTCTTGTCGAAACCTGAAATGATCCCGTTCTTCCCAAGGACGAGCGGGCGTTTGATCAACGCTGGATGCTCCTGGATCAACGCGATCCACTCGGCTCGATTGATCTCGCGGGCTCCGAGACCAAGTTCGCGGTATGGGGTGCTTTTTGTCGATACGATGTCTTCAGCCCCCAACCCAAAACGGTCCAAGATATCCCGGATCTCTTCGGTCGAAAGCGGTTCCTTGAAGAAGTCACGGTAGGTGAACTCGATCTCTTCGGAACGGAGGAACTCCTCCGTTTTTCGGCAAGTTGTTCAGGTTTTTCGGCAAAGGACTTCCATCAATGTCTCCAGATCAGCGCAGAACATCGTGCTCCAGCCGCTATGCTAGCATTCGCGGTCGAGTCCAGGCTTTTCTGGTGTTGGCTGTTCGCATCGAGGACACACGGGTTGTTCACCATTCCCACATCGCAGCTAGCTGCGGCCCAGCCTTCCCAGACCGTCGTCATTCCTGCCTACAACGAAGAAGACCGCATCGCCGCGACTGTCACCTCGGTGGTGACTTTTCTGGAAGCGCAATCCTTCGAATGGGAAGTCATCGTGGTCGACGATGGCAGTACTGATGCCACGGCAAGCCGTGCCCGTGAAGCGATGCTGAACCACGACACCGTCCACGTTCTGACGGTTCCGCATGGTGGGAAAGCAGCGGCCGTGCGGACGGGTGTCGATGCGGCAGTCGGCGATCTCATCCTCTTCGCCGATGCCGATATGGCGACACCGATCGCCTACCTGTTGCCGTTCCGTGACGCCATCGCGGAGGGAGCCGACATCGCGATTGGTTCCCGTGAAGGAAACGGCGCGTCGCGCATCGGGGAACCGTCGTTTCGTCACGCCATGGGGCGGGTGTTTAACGGACTGGTTCGTGTCTCACTGTTGCCAGGTATTCAGGACACCCAGTGCGGGTTCAAACTCTTCACCAGGGAATCAGCGACCGATATCTTCGCTTCCACGGTTCGCCACCAACCAGAACAGCGGGAAATCAACGGACCGCGGGTCACTGCGTTCGATGTTGAATTGCTCCTGATCGCGAAACGTCACGGCTATCGTGTTGTGACACTACCGGTGACTTGGACCTTCGGCGAACAAAGCAAAGTCAACCCGATTGCCGACACGATCACCAACGCGTCTGACCTCGTCGCGATCAAATGGAACGACTTGCGCGGTCGCTATGACTGAACCGAGCCTTCGTCTCGTCGTTGATGTACGTATACTATGTCCGTACGTTTGTATCGCTGACAGGTTTTTTCGATGACCATCCGCATTCTCATCGTCGATGAACACTCACTGTATCGCAAAGGTGTGGCCGTCAGCTGCGCCAGTGAGCGCGATCTCACGATCGTCGGTGAAGCAGAAAACGGCGATCACGCATTGGCGCTGTCCGACACCTACCTCCCCGATGTGATCCTTGTCGACGCCGACTTGGGAGGAGATGCCGGGATCGAGCTCACACGCAATCTCAAACGACGTCATCCCCAGACCGGGGTGCTTGTGCTTTCGGCTCGTTTCGACGACGAGCAGCTCTTCCAGGCGATCCGCGCCGGCGCCGCCGCGTACGTCGCCAAGGATATCGATGCGGCCGGTTTGGCTGATCTGATTCGTCGAGTCGCTCGCGGCGATTATGTCATCAACGAAAGCGTGCTCTCGCGTCCCCACGTCGCGTCTCGAGTGCTGAATCAGTTTCGCGAGATTTCTGAACTGGACGAATCGACGGACGGCGTGTTTTCGCCTTTGACGCCGCGGGAAATCGAGATTCTCGATCGCGTTGCGCAGGGAAACAGTAACAAGGAAATCGCCTACGGTCTCGGCATCTCGGACCAGACTGTCAAAAACCACATCACGTCGATTCTGCGGAAACTCGCAGTCAACGACCGCACCCAGGCGGTGATCTACGCGCTTAGACAGGGGTGGATCAAGCTCGAGGACTATGGCGAGCCTGATCAACGCTCCAGACGCTGACGCTCTACTTCCGGGAAAACTGCTTTTCCAGTTCGAGTTGGGTCAAACTGAGCATGGTTGGACGACCATGTCCGCACGCACGCGGATGCTCGGTTGACTCGAGCTGTTCGACCAGCTCCCGCATCTCGGTCAGACTGAGGGCTTGGCCAGCGCGGATCGAGGTGTGACAGGCCACCGAAATCGCGACCGAATCGAGCCACGAATCTCCGACACCACCATCGGCAAGCTCTGCCAGAATCAATCCGAGGCGCTCGGCAATGTCGACGCCCACGGCATTGGTCGGGATCGCTCGCACCAGCACTGCTTGATCGCCGAATGGCTCAACATCGAATCCGAGTTCACGCAATTCCTCGACTGATCGATCGAGAACTGCTCGCTGTTCCGGTGGCAGTTCGATCACGATTGGATCGAGCATCGGTTGCGAATCGGCTGATTTTCCGGCGAGATGAGCGAGATAGCGCTCATAGACGATACGTTCATGAGCCGCGTGCTGGTCGATCAGATAGAGCCCCTCCGGACCCTCCGCGATAATGTATGTCGCCGCCACCTGTCCCAGCACCCGCAACGCCGGCAACGACCGTGTCCGGATGATCGCAGCTGACTTATCTGGCTCGCTGCCTCGGACAGGTTCACCCCAGGTCGTGCTTGGCAGTGGCTCGGTCGAATGGACTATCTGCGGTGCGCCCCCGCCGAAAGAAATCTGCGGAATTGGTGGACTCGGCATGCTCGAAAGCGTCGCATGAGCCGCTCTCGACACCACACGCGTCACCTGGCGCTCGTCCGCGAACTTGACTTCGGCTTTGGTGGGATGAACATTGATATCGACCAGCGCCGGATCGATATCGATCCGGATCATCGCCAGGGGATGCCGACCGACCATCAGAAGTGAGTGATAGGCATCCTCGAGCGCATAGGACAACGGTCGGTTCTGCACCTGCCGCCCGTTGACAAAGAAAAGCATGTGCTGCCGAGTGGCCCGACTCACCGCGGGAGCCGTCAACCAGCCGCTGACCGCCACTGCAGCACCGGGAACCGGCAGATCGCTTTCGACGAGCGGCAACACGGCGTTGCCGATTTCGCTCCCATGCAAGGCGACTACAGAATCGATCAGTTCACCGTTCCCGCTAGTAGCCATCACTTTGCGCCCATCGATGATCAATTGAAACGCGATACCCGGATAGGCTAGCGCATACGATTCGACCACTCTGACGATCGCGGAGGTTTCGGTCGAAGGCTGCTTCAGAAACTTCCGCCGCGCCGGCACATTCCCAAAGAGATCGGTCACTGAAACCGTGGTACCGAAATCGGTGCCCGTTCGCTCTGGTCTCCCGAGAGCGCCGTAATCGCAAACGAGCCGGATTCCGGCGGCATCGCTCGACTGACGCGACGTGATCGTCACGTGCGCAACGGCGCCAATACTCGGCAAGGCTTCTCCCCGGAACCCGAGGGTGCCGAGATGGTCGAGATCCTCGAACAGCGTCAATTTCGAGGTGGCATGGCGCTCGAAAGCCAGCGGAATTTCGTCCGATGACATCCCGGCGCCATTGTCGTTGACCTCCAGCTGCGCTAAACCGCCGCCACCAACGCTGATCCGGATCCGGGTGGCGCCGGCGTCGATCGCATTTTCGACCAGTTCCTTCGCGACTGACGCTGGTCGCTCGACGACCTCGCCGGCGCATATCTTGCCGATGGTCCGTTCGTCCAGAAGTCGGATCGTCATCTCACCGGTTCCAGCCGTGCCGTTTTCCTGGCCGGTACCCGCGACACATAGCGATTTCCAGTGGCGAAGAATCTCAAGGGTAGCTCGACCGATTTCGAGATTCCGATCCGAGGACCAGTAGAAACTTCAAGGATTTGTGACCCACGCCGAACCTGAATTGCGCTTTCTACGACGAGATCGACCCCGTTCAGGCTGCCATCGATTGCCAATGCCTGACAGACCTTCCCGGGACCGGAGCAGAGCGACACCAGCGCTTCCTGACCGCGCCGCTCTCTCATCAATTCGATGCCCGTGAGTGGTTCCAGGGCACGGATCAGAATCGCACCGTGCTCTGCACTGCTGTCTCTGGCAACGATGTTGAACATCTGGTGAATCCCATATGAACGATAGACATAGATCGTACCCGGAGCACGAGCCATGATCGCCCGCCCTGCTCGGAGCCAGACAGCATGGGAAGCGAGGTCGTGAGAACCGAGATACGCCTCGGTTTCGACAATCATGCCCGATGTCTCTTGCCCACCTACCGTTGAGACAAGGTGACAGCCGATCAATTCGCGAGCGACGGTCTCCGTCGGGCGGTCGAAAAAGGCTCGACCGAGGAGTGTCTCAGTTGCCAGCGCCATCGAGAGCAGCCAATCGATCATTGAGCACGCCGATCAACTCCTCGGCAGCAATTAGTCGGTCGCGCTGAACCTGAACCACTGCAGCGGGCGCTCGCGCGACAAAGGCCTCGTTACTGACCTGGGCGGTGGCGCGATCGCGTTCTTTCATCGCTTCGGCGAGTTCTTTTTCGAGCCGTTCACGCTCGACATCCAGATCAACCGCCTCAGCCGCTACGACCGCAACGATGTCACCTGACGCAACCACCAGATCCCGCTCGCCGGGGTTCGCTTCGGTTGCGGAAATTGTCAGGTCATCCAGTCCAAGACGGGCCAGCGCTGACAGTTCCCGTTTTGCATTTTCCAGCACCGGCGCCAGACTCGGCGAATGCACGGAAGCGGTCAACCACGAACCGGCTTCCATTCCATTTTCCGCGCGAGCGTTGCGAATTCTGGTCACCAGGTCCATCAGATTCCCCCAGTCCGCTTCGGCTTGGGGATTCCGCTCACCGGGAGTCGGCCAGGGTGCCACCATCACGCTCTCACCGGTATGCGGCAACGCTTGCCACATGACTTCGGTCGCGAATGGTATGAAGGGATGGAGTATACGCATTGTTCGCTCGAGCAGAAATGCGAGTGTCTGCGCAACCTCCTGCTTTTCGCGCTCATCGGCACGCAAGCGGACCTTGGCGGCTTCGATGTACCAGTCGCACACCTCCGACCACACGAACTCACGCATTTGCCTTCCCGCTTCACCATAGAGATTTGCTGCCAGCAATCTATCGACGTCGGCGTTGACTTGATCGAGACGACTCAAAATCCAGCGGTCAGCGAGCGCAAGCTCTCCGTTAGGTCTCGTAATCCCGTTCTCGTCGAGATCGACCTCGACAGATTCGATGGCCTTCAGCGCAAAGCGGGTAGCGTTCCAGAGTTTGTTGACGAAGTTCCGACTCGATTCGACCAAGGTCATACTCAAACGCATGTCGAGACCTGGCGATCCTTGAGTCACCAGCGCAAAGCGAAGTGCATCCGCGCCGTACTGAGCAGTGATCTCGGTTGGATCGAGGACATTGCCCTTGGTCTTGGACATCTTCATTCCGTCGGTATCGCGCACCGTACCATGCAGATAAACGGTATGGAAAGGCGAAGTACCCATCATTTCGATGCCGAAAAAAACCATTCTTGCGACCCAGAAAAAGAGGATCTCGTAACCGGTTTCCATGATGTGCGAGGGATAAAAGCGACGGAGATCGTCGGTTTCCTCTGGCCAGCCGAGCGCGGAAAAAGGCCACAGCCCGGAGCTGAACCAAGTGTCGAGCACGTCCGGATCCTGCACGACCTCGCCGCCACAATCCGGACAGGCGGCAATCACCTCGTCGGTGGTCACGATGGTCGAACCGCATCCCTGGCAATACCAGACCGGAATCCGATGCCCCCACCAGAGTTGGCGGGAAATGCACCAGTCATGGATGTTTTCCATCCAATTGAGATAGACGCCCTGAAATCGGTCCGGAACAAACGACACGTCGCCCGATTTCGCAACAGCGATCGCCGGATCGGCGAGCGGCTGCATCCGCACAAACCACTGTTCGCTGACGATTGGTTCAACCACCGTTCCGCAGCGATCACAATGCCCGACCGGATGGTTGTGGACGCTGATGCTAACGAGCGCGCCGTCCTGCTCGAGGCGCGCCACCACCTGCTTGCGGCCATCCGCCATGGTCAGCCCGACAAACGGACCCGCGGCAGCATTCAGCGTCCCATCCGCGTTCATGATGCTGATCGATGCGAGATCGTGGCGGCGTCCGATCAAGAAGTCGTTGGGGTCGTGTGCCGGGGTGACCTTAACGGCGCCAGTGCCGAACGTGGGATCAACGGCGTCATCAGCTACGATCGGAATTGAACGCCCAAGTATTGGCAGGATCACCGACTGCCCGATCAGGTCGCGGTAGCGTTCGTCTTCAGGATGAACCGCGACACCGCTGTCACCGAGCATCGTTTCCGGACGTGTCGTCGCGACTTTGATCGACCGCGACGGATCGCTTTCGAGCGGATAGGCAATATGCCAGAGGTGGCCATCGACATCCTTGTGGACCACTTCGAGATCAGACAGCGCTGTCATACAGCGGGGACACCAGGATATCAGCCGATTGTCGCGGTAGATGAGGCCTTTGTCGAACAGGTGCTTGAAAACGACACGGACTGCCTGCGACGGTCCTGGATCCATGGTGAACATGAACCGTGACCAGTCCGCAGACGCGCCCAGGATTCGCATCTGTTCGCGAATTCTGCCCCGGGTCAGGGTCATGTATTCCCAGACCCGCAGGAGAAAGGCCTCACGGCCGAGATCATGACGAGTCAGCCCTTCAGCGGCCAATTGCTTTTCGACGACCCATTGACCGGCAATACCGGCATGGTCGGCGCCTGGCAACCAGAGAGCCGCATCGCCTGCCATCCGTCGCCACCGGATCATCAGATCCTGGAGCGAAACGAACAACGCGTGCCCGACGTGCAGCTCACCAGTCACATTCGGTGGCGGCATGACGACGACAAACGGTCGTTTGGCGGGATCGTCGTCCGGTCGAAAATAGCCGGCCTCGTCCCACCAATCATAAAGACCTTGTTCGACGAGCGTAGGATCGAAATTGCGATCGAGCGCCTGGCTTGCTGGCGGTCCTGAACTGGTTTCTGGCTTGGAAAGAGTGGCCACGCGCACATCCTGTTGAGGGTCAGAAAATTCTCCGGCTGCACCCGCAGTCGGTTTGCCTTCAGATTTTGCCACGAACCGCTCTGACCGGCTCTATTCAGGGAGAAACTGGAGACGATCCAGCCTGATTAGGTCGCACCTTGAGCTGGTGGCCAGCAATCAAAATAGCGCCCTGCCATCATGGTAAACTGGGAAGAGTCGATCATCCGTTCGCCTTTTTCCACAGGTGCTCTGCTTCCATGCCTTTGTACGACAAGATCATCGTTCGCGGTGCCCGCGAACACAACCTTAAGAACGTCGATCTCGAGATTCCGCGGGAAAAACTTGTGGTCTTTACCGGTCTGTCGGGGTCGGGCAAGTCATCGTTGGCTTTTGACACGATCTTCGCCGAAGGTCAGCGCCGCTACGTCGAATCCCTATCAGCCTATGCCCGTCAGTTCCTCGGTCAGATGGAAAAACCCGATGTCGACCATATCGACGGACTTTCCCCGGCAATCTCGATCGACCAGAAAGGCACGAGTCGCAACCCCCGTTCGACGGTCGGGACGGTCACAGAGATCTATGACTATCTCCGCCTTCTCTATGCGCGGGTCGGACGGCCACATTGTCCAAAATGCGGCAAGCCAATCGAGCAGCAGTCGGTCCAGCAGATGGCTGAACAGGTCATGGCGCTGCCGGATGGCACCCGCCTGATGGTTCTGGGACCGGTGATTCGCGATCGCAAAGGCGAGCACCTGGCGGTTTTCGATGAAATCCGCAAACAGGGCTTTGCGCGAGTGCGGGTCGATGGCGATGTCCGCGAGCTCGACGAAACGATCAAACTCGCCAAAACCAAGAAACACAAGATCGAGGTGGTCGTCGACCGTCTCGTCGTCCGCCATCCCGACGACGAAATCGACAATCCGCTCGACAATCCAGACCGGATCAGACTGATCGAAGCGCTTGAAACCGCACTCAAGATCGGCGAAGGAGTGGCGCTCGTTCAGATCATCGATGGCGAGGAACTCGTTTTCAGCGAGCAGTTTGCCTGCGCTGATTGTGGCATCAGCATTGGCGAAATCGAACCACGGAACTTCTCGTTCAACTCACCTCACGGCGCCTGCCCAGAGTGTTCGGGTTTGGGGGTCAAGCTCGAGTTTGATCCCGAACTCGTGATTCCCAATCCGCGTTTGAGCATCGATCAGGGCGCCATCGCGCCATGGGTGAAGTCAACAGGCGAAGGGTATAGCTGGTATGCCGCCATGCTGACCGCGCTGGCCGAACGGGGCGGATTCACCATTGACCAGCCATTCAACACCATATCGCCAGCCATGCAGGAAACGCTGCTCTACGGCAGAAACGCCGGCGAAGTTACCGTGAAATACCGAAACAAATATGGGCGAGAGCGCTCCTACAAGACACCGTTCGAAGGCGTCCTGCCGAGTTTGCAGCGACATTTCGACCGATCGTCCTCGGACTACGTCCGCGAAGAGCTGAGCAAGTATCAGGCTGCTCGCCCCTGTCCCTCCTGCAACGGCAATCGCCTGCGCAAGGAATCGCTGGCCGTGCTTGTCAGCGACAAGAACATTGTCGATGTCACGCGCCAGCCAATCCGGATCGCCGAAGCCTGGGCGAAGCGATTGGCGGAAGATCCGAGCGAAAGCACAAACGCGGTATTGACGGGTCGCGAGTTCATCATTAGTCGTCAGATCGTCAAGGAAATCCGTGAACGTCTAGGATTTCTAATCGACGTCGGTCTCGACTACCTCACGCTCGATCGAGCGGCCAACACCCTGTCCGGAGGCGAAGCCCAGCGCATTCGGCTTGCCACCCAGATTGGTTCGGGTTTGATGGGTGTGCTCTACATTCTCGACGAACCGAGTATCGGGCTGCATCAGCGGGACAATGCGCGCCTGATCCAGACCCTCCAGCGACTTCGCGATCTCGGCAACACCCTCATCGTCGTCGAACATGATGAGGACATGATGCGGGCGGCCGACTGGATTGTCGACATCGGTCCGCATGCCGGGATTCATGGTGGCCATATCATCGCCGAAGGTCCACTCGCAACGATTGCCGCGGCACCGGATTCGATCACCGGGCAATTCCTGAGCGGACGGCGCGAGATAACCATGCCGAAGCAACGACGGACCGGAAGCGGAAACACGCTGACGATCGTCGGAGCCAGGGAGAACAACCTCCAGAATGTGACTGTTGATCTGCCGCTCGGAACCTTTGTTGCGGTGACCGGCGTTTCCGGTTCTGGTAAGAGCTCGCTTATCACCGACACGTTATACCCGCGGCTCGCACAGGAGTTCCATCACGCAAAGGCCCGACCGGGCGCACATGATGCGATCGAAGGGATGGAGTTTCTGGATAAGGTGATCGACATCGACCAGAGCCCGATTGGTCGAACGCCCCGGTCGAATCCAGCCACCTACACCGGGATGTTCACTCCGATTCGCGAACTCTTCGCGTCGCTCCCAGAGGCTAAAGCACGCGGCTACAAAGCCGGACGTTTCTCGTTCAACGTCAAGGGCGGACGCTGCGAAGCCTGCAAGGGCGAAGGGATCATCCAGATCGAGATGAACTTCCTTCCCGATGTCTTTGTTCCGTGCGAGGTCTGTCAGGGCAAGCGCTACAACCGGGAAGCACTGGAGATCACCTTCAAAGGCAAATCGATCGCGGATGTTCTCGAAATGACGGTCACCCAGGCGCTTGAGTTCTTCGACAATATCCCGGCCGTGCGGAACAAGCTGCAAACACTCGAGGATGTCGGCCTCGGCTATATCCATCTCGGGCAACCGGCAACCCAGTTGTCGGGTGGAGAAGCCCAGCGCGTGAAACTCTCGACTGAGTTGTCGCGGCGTGCAACCGGGCGAACGATGTACATCCTCGACGAACCGACAACCGGTCTCCATTTCGCCGATATCGAACGTTTGCTCGGCGTCCTCCAGCGTCTGGCCGATGGCGGCAACACGATCGTCGTGATCGAACACAACCTCGACGTGATCAAATGCGCCGACTGGTTGATCGACATGGGTCCCGAAGGCGGCAACGGTGGTGGTCGCGTGGTCGCGATTGGAACACCGGAAACCGTTGCTGAGAATCCGGAGTCGTTCACGGGGCACTATCTCCGCCCGATCCTGGCGCCAACGGCCGTTGCAGCCGACTGAAGACTCGCTTCGGCTGACGGCTCTATTTTCAGCGTGATACCATCCTCACTGCTTGCCGGAAAAGCGTTGGTGTCGGTAAGCGGTCACCTGGTGCGAGGGCGACGTTCGATCAGCTGACTCCGTAAGGAATGCCTGTCGTCGTGAACCGCGCGGTCCTGGTCCTTAATCAGAACTATGAACCCCTGAACATCTGCAACGGTCGTCGGGCAATCGTGCTTGTCTTTTCGGGCAAAGCCGAAGTCCTCGAGCACCACGATACCGTAATCACGACAACAACCCAGGAATTCCTTTTCCCTTCCGTGATCCGACTCGTCTATCTCATCCGCAGCCCGCGTGCGCGAGTCAAACTCACGCGGCGTGAGGTGTTCGCCAGGGATGGCTTCACCTGTCAGTACTGCGGTCGTATGACCCACGATCTCACCCTCGATCACATCATCCCCCGCTCTCGCGGGGGTCTTCATACCTGGGACAATCTGACCTCTGCTTGCCGGTCCTGCAATCACCGCAAAGGCGGAAAATCTCTGCACGAAGCGCGGATGAGACTCAACCGGCCACCATTCGAACCGAATCCAGGTCGGTACTATTCGATCGAGCGGCGCCTCGAATCCGGGGTTCATGAAGCGTGGTACAAATTCCTGCCGGGCTGGAACGGCGACCATGGGTCAGACGGTATCACCCGCATGACTGCTGACTGAACGCCGACTCAATCTTCCCGGGCGACTTGGCCCGGAAACGACTGCAGGTTTTGCTGAACATCTGAAAGGGATCTTCCCGTGCTCGATATTCGCCTGATTCGAGAGCAACCGGACATGATCCGGGAGGCCCTCAAAACGCTGAACGCGACGGCGCCAATCGATGACATTCTGGCCGTCGATGTGTCCCGCCGCGAACTCCTCGGTCGTGTCGAGGGACTCAAAGCGCAACGCAACGAAGGCTCAAAAGCGGTATCGACGACGAAGGATCCGGCCGAACGCGAGCGGTTGATCACCACGATGCGGACGCTTGGCGATGAAATTGCCAAACTCGATGACGAATTGCGCCTGATCGACCAGCATCAGCAAGATCTCTTGCTGAGTGTGCCGAATCTGCCGCTTCCAGAGGTGCCAGTCGGCGCTGACGAAAGCGAGAATGTGGTTGCCTACGAGCGGGGCGACAAACCCGAGTTCGAGTTTGCCCCGAAACCACACTGGGAGATCGGCGAAGAGCTGGGCATCATCGATTTCGAACGCGGGACGAAGATTTCCGGTGCTCGATTCTACGTACTTCGCGGTGATGGAGCCCGATTGCAGCGGGCATTGATCGCCTGGATGCTTGACCTGCACGTGAAGAAACATCATTACCAGGAGGTCTATCCGCCGTATCTCGTGCTTGGCGAGATGATGGTCGGGACGGGCCAGCTACCGAAATTCGCCGACGCCCAGTTTCGTGACATCTCCGAGGACAAATGGCTCATTCCGACGGCCGAAGTCCCAGTTACCAATCTCTATCGCGAAGAGATCTTGGATGAGAGCCTGCTTCCGATTTACCACGTCGCCTATACCGCCTGCTTTCGGCGAGAGCAGATCTCCGGCGGCAAAGAAGTGCGAGGCATCAAACGGGGATATCAGTTCGACAAAGTTGAAATGGTGAAATTCGTCCACCCGGACAATTCAGCCGACGAGCACAAACGTTTGATCAGCGAAGCCGAGGATGTCCTGATTCAGCTCGAACTTCCTTATCGACTACTGCAAATGTGCACTGGAGACCTCTCCTTTACCGCAGCCAGCAAATACGATCTCGAAGTATGGTCACCAGGTGTCTCGGAATGGTTGGAAGTCTCATCCTGCTCGAATTTCGGCGATTTCCAGGCTCGACGGGCGAACATCCGCTATCGCCCCGAGGGCGGCGGACGACCGCAGTTTCTCCATACACTGAATGGATCCGGTCTGGCATTGCCACGTACGATGATTGCGATCATGGAGAATTACCAACAGGCAGACGGAAGTTTCCGGGTGCCGACGGTCCTGCAACCCTATCTTGGAGGCCAGGAGGTAATCGGCGCTCAACCTCCGATCGGGCCGGCCGTCTCCTGAAGATCAGGCCGCAGACTCGGGCAGGTCACGGAGAATCCGTTCGAGTACGTCATCAGGCGTGATTCCGGAGGCTTCCGCTTCGAAGTTGAGAATGATCCGATGCCGCAGAGCCGGGATCGCGACCGCGCGGATATCGTCGAACGCCACGTTTAGCCGACCTTCGAGCAACGCCCGAATCTTTGAACCGAGAACGATAGATTGCGCTCCGCGAGGGCTCGCGCCATAGCGCACGTAGCGGTTGACATCCGCCGTGGCTCGCGGATTTCCCGGATGGGTCGCCATGACGAGTCGCACGACATAGTCAGTCACGCTGGTGGCAATCGGCACCGTACGAGCGAGATCGCCCAACTGAACGATCGCCTCACCAGTGGCTACGGATATCGCACTGAGATGCAATCCGGCCGTCGTTCGGCGAAGTATTTCAGCCATATCCGGTTCAGTCGGAAATGGCACGATCAACTTGAAGAAGAACCGGTCGAGTTGGGCTTCCGGTAACGGATAGGTTCCTTCCATCTCGAGTGGGTTCTGCGTCGCCAGGACGAAAAACGGTGCTCGCAGCGGATGGATCGTGTTCGCCACCGACACGGTTTTGTCCTGCATCGCTTCGAGCAATGCAGACTGCGTTTTCGGCGTAGCGCGGTTGATCTCGTCTGCCAGCACGAGGTTGGCAAAAATCGGACCGGGCTGAAACGCAAACTGCCGTTCTCCCGCATCAGACTCCATCAGGATGTTCGTACCTGTGATATCCGCAGGCATCAGATCAGGTGTGAACTGAATCCGGCTGAAATCAAGCTCGAGCGAATCGGCCAGCGTTTTCACCAGCATCGTTTTGCCAAGACCAGGTACACCTTCGAGCAACGCATGTCCACCGGCGATGATGCAGATCAGGACCTCGCGGACGATTTCCTGCTGGCCTACCATCACTCGACTGATTTCGGTTTCGATTGCCGTCGCGACCTCGGCAAACGCGGCAGTGGTCATCGTCGATTCGGATGTGCTCATGTCTGGAAAACTCCTCTGAACTATCGCCGTTAGCCGAGGTACTACCGACTCAGCAGATAAACCGCCAGCACGGCCAAACACATGGCGCCAAGGATCAGATAGGCGACTCCGGCCACTGCCAGAATTGACCATTTCTCCCGCCGAGTCGGCGCTCGGACCGGAAGCACTTCTTCGTCGGGCATTGCTTCTTCGATTTCGACCACTGTCTCGTCAGTCATCGGTCAATCCGCGACCATTCTGATGGCCTGGCTGGCCGCCAATGCACTGCTATCCCAACTGTAACGTCTCGCCCGCGCTTGGCGGTGTTCGCTGCGCCCAGGTGGTGTCACCGTTGGATCCAGTAGCAACGCGATTCCTGCCATCACCGCTTGGATGGAGGCGGGATTCGTATATACCGCCTGCTCAGCGGCTACCTCGTGATGAACCGGAAGGTCGCTGGCCAGTACAGGAATGCCGGTGGCCAATGCCTCGATCAAGGGTAGATTGAAACCTTCGTACCACGACAGCGCAAGTAGCCCGCTCGCTCCAGCATACAGGGAGGGGAGATCACGCTCTGGTACATAGCCGACATAGCGAACTCTGCCACTAGCGCTCGCGCGCGCGATTTCCGCCCAGATCGGTTCGGAGTCCCATCCGGCGCCGCCAACAATGACCAGCGGAAGATCCGAACCGTTTATCACGGCCCGGATTGCGGTGACCTGGTTCTTACGCGGTTCGAGGGTGCCGACAGACAAAAGATAGTTTCCTGGCAGTTTCAACCGCCGCCGCAAGGCGGTTGTCGGTTCTTCGGCGTGAAAGAAACGCTCGTCGGCCGCGTTCGCCGCGACCGTGATCATCCTGTCTGGAAGTCGATACAGCTCGATGATCTCCTGTTTCACGCTCTCGGAAACCGTCACTACATGGGCAGCCCTGTGCAGCTGGTCAGCCACCGCCTGGTCGAGAAAGCGTCTGAGCCCTTCCGGCATCCGTTCAGGCGCCTTTCTCCAGGCAAGATCGTGAATCGTCACAATCTCCCGGTTCCCTCTCGGAGTGGTGAAATCGGGCGAATAGGAAACGGTTGCGCTGCGAGTGTTCATCAGGAATCTCGGGAGGGACATACCACGTCGAAACAGAATCCGATCGACAGTCAGCCGTGAAACTCTCGAACGGAGAATAGGCCGACTCTGATCTTCTGGAGACAACCATTCGCTCGGCTCAAGACCCAGAGGATCGTCATCCATCGCGACCCAGAGGGTTGGATCAAGATCATCGATCAAGGGCAACAGGCGCGACACCAGCGAACGGCTGTATCGCCCGATTCCGGCTCGTTGGTTCACGGCCGCGCTGGCGTCTATCAGGATAGCGATGAAACGTTTCCTTCACTCAAAGCTGGCACGGTGCGTTGCGCCGACCTGCGCGCCATTACGATATACGCCACCAGTCCAAACAGAATAACCAACCAATACGTGATAAAGCGATCGAGAAGTGCCACCGCGCCAGCGGTGTCGGCTGGGACATCGACAAGCTTCAACGCCGTGATGATGGCAATCTCCACGACGCCAAGACCAGCTGGAGTGAACGGCAACGTTGTCAGCAGCGCGCTGATGAGGGCGACGAAAACCGCCATCTGAAACGAGATGCCAGCGTCGACCGAACGCGAAACAAAATAGACCCGCCCGCCTTCTCCCAACCAGATCACCAGCGCCAGGCTCGCCGGAATCCACGGGCGGCGAACGATCGAAAAAAGGGTTTCCTGAAACGACGTGTAGGTGGCGCGAAACCGCTCCGGGACCCGAGAGATGATGTGCGCCCGCGCAAACCACATGACCAAGAGCGCAATCATCAGCACTAGAGCCAAACCGAAACCGAGATAGATGGCCTCGTTTGCCTGGGATGGAATCCTGCCGTGAAATGCCAGCAAACCTGACAACCCCAGGAGAACGACCAGTACCATTAGATCGAAAAAGCGCTCAGAAACAATCGTACCGAACCCAATCGAATAACGAATGCCATCATCTTGCTTGAGCCGGTAGGCCCTGTAACCATCCCCGAGTTTTGCGGGCACAAGGCAGTTGATTGACCAGGAGATGGTGTAGATGCCGAGGAGATATGGAAGTGCTGGTGCGGATGGACTGCGGTTCTCATCGGATTCAAGTTGCAGCATCCAGCGCCAGCGATAGGTTCGAACAACGAGCGACAAGTAGTAGATAACAATCGCCAGAAGGAGATCCGTCCGATCCGCATTCTTGACCGCGCTGATCACCTCGCCAAGGTCGATATCGGTGGTGACGAAGAAAACAGCCAGAAGCGTGGCCGCCAACGCGAACGACAACCAGGTACGTGGACGCCGAAGTTGCGCGGAAAGCACACCGGATGGTCGAGCATCGGCGTTGCTATCATTTTCAAGAGCCTCCGGATCCTGCCCGGGAGGAAGCAGCTGGTCGGTCATGAGTCCGGAATTCCATATCTGCGCGCACGCACGCCCAGCGCGGCGGCTAAACCCCAGCCAATCATGAGCTGCAGGTTCAGGCTCAGCACATGAATGTACTCAAAAAACGCGTGAGCAGACAGAGCGGCGGTCACTGCGATGATTCCGATGACGACGGCATGACTGACGGCAGACCTCGCAGCGAGAAAGGACCCCCATAGGGTTCTTGCTGCCACAAGGATCATGCCAAGATAGGCAACGAGACCCACGATTCCCGCTTGAGCAAGCATTTGCAGATGAGTATTGTGAGCGTGCCCACGGCCGATCCGAAATCGCCACGTATGGGTTGAGTCCCGGAAGTTCAAATCGAAGTTGCCGGCGCCGACTCCGAACCAGATGTGACGCACAGCCATCTCGGTACCGGCGACCCAGTGAGCAATTCGTTCTTCAACTGCGAAATTCGCTGGCGTTACCTGGACAGAGCGATTGTCCAGATCGAACCAGCCAGCCGCAACGGCAAGTGTCAGACCACTTACAACCAACACGAGAACGATAGCTACTGGATAGAATTGAACCGGCAGGAATGCGCGTGGAGGAAGAATCAACAAGGCCAGAACAACCACCATTCCGACAACAATCCCGACTCCGCCGCCTCGAGACTGGGAAAGAAACAGCCCGCCCAGACCAACCATTCCTGCCAGAGTCAGCAGCAATCCTGACCTGCGCGACCATTGAGCGGCACTTTCGCCAGTCTGCAACAGTATCGTGAGTCCAACTGCAATCAGTAGCGGAGTGGTCGTTTCGAGGTAAAGCGCAAGCTGATTCGGGTGCGTAAACGGTCCAGAAGCGCGCATCAGCCCACGACTCTCGAACGACGGTGGGCCAATTTCCGCAATCACTTGCCAGCCTGCGTAGAGTCCACACCAGACAGTGCCTAGCGCCGATCCAAACAAGAATGGCCTGAACGACGCTCGATTCATATATGTGTTGTAGGCCATGACCAGAACGGGTAGTCCCGCCATCCACCGGTACGTCTCACCGATCCAGAGTCCGCCATCCCGAGCGTTCCAGCCAGAAATCACCAGGACGAACACCAGGAAGGCCACTGAAACAATCATCGGATTGACCCTGACGGGACGGCGTTCGAACCATGCACGGAGAAACCACGCTCCGCACACCGCCCAGAGCACGATTTTCGTCACGGTGACGGCTGTGTCTCCAAATCCAAGCAACAGTGTTCGCTGGATGGGCACGCTCAGGGCGATTGCAGCCAGACCGAGGTCAGGACGGGAGAAACCCATCCACGCCGACAGGAACGCGATCACTATTGCAAGTGACGTTTCCCACGGCAGGATCCCAATCGTCAGACCGGTCGCGACAGTCGCTACAACCAGAAGAAGCGTCGATTGTCGTGGTTGCAAAGAGAAGATGCTTGGCGACATCATCGTGAAGCCCCGGATCGCCGTAGCCCCATTGTGGCTGGATGAGACGAATTCGCCCCAGATCGACGGCCCATCAGCAGCAACGCAACGAACACCCAGGTCAAGAATGCAAGATCAGGCAGAAAATAGCTGTTATCAAGGAGACCGTGCAGGGTTCCTGCCGCAAGTGCCGAGACCGCTCCGGCCTGCCATGGTGAATACCGAGGCCGCCGCCAAACACCATTCCATATCGCTACACCCAGCAGGATGAGAGCAAGTGTCAATGTGACGAGTCCCATCACCCCCAGGCTCAACCAGAAATCGAGCGCAATGTTGTGCGGATGAGAAACATAACGTTCGGTCCAATTCTCAGGCACGATGTAGCGGACCGGATGCCAGTAAAGAAACTGATCGAGCCCGATACCAGAAACAGGAAAGTCCCGAACCATCGCAAAGCCGGAGCGCCAGAGATCGATGCGGGTGCGGCCAACCCCGGAACTGGTCGAGCCGCCAAATCGATCTGACGCAAAGACGGCGAAAACCGCAGTAGCTCCCAGGCCGACGCCAACGCCGAGCATGAGTGCACGTCGCTTTTCTGCAATAATCGTCAGGACAACCCATCCACCCAGAACCGCCAGCAACGCCCCTCGGGAGAACGTCGCTAGCACGCCAGCCAGTATGATCAGCGCCGACGCTTCCCAGATTCGCGAAATCTTCGTGGTCGCCATCAGAACGGGAGCAGCCGCCAGAAAGAAGACCCGCTCGAGAAAGAGTGCGAGGTTGTTCGGATGCAGATAAGGTCCAGTGGCCCGGACAACATCGTCAGCCCGAAATCCTGCAGACGTCGAGAGTTGATCGAGGATTGCGGTGATACTGACGAGGCTGCCGATAGTGGCAAATACGGTAGCTACCGGTCTTGCACCCCGTCGGAAAATTGCCAGCAAAGCCGCTGGAAACACAAACAGCGGTTCAACAATGGTCCAGCGAAACAGCCGCAGCGCTTCGCTGCGGTGCGCTTCGTCCGGCATGTACAGGATTGAGAGCCCACCGGCAATCACGAAACTGACTCCCAGCACGCCGACGCCGAGCCATTTCGGAGCCAGATCCAGTCGATCCATCTCTGCCGATAGCCCGATTCGGACAATCGCGATCAGAGCAGAAATACCGGCGATCAGGATCGCAATCTCGAGCAGGCTGATCGAGCGGTCCCCTACGGCCACCGGATGCTGCCAAAAGGGAACAGCGGCACAGGCAGCCCAGAAAGCAGCTGTTGGTGCGAGCAGACCGAGCGCTCCAGCAACCAGAACCGCACTTATCGCCGCTACCTGTGGCAGACCGGCCTGGAGCAGAAAACCAATGATAATGAAAACAGTCAAGCTGAAAAGATCGCGATCGGCGCGCAACTCCGTGTCTTGCGGCCAGGCCAGCCGTTGCTTCATGTACGGAATGACGGTCGCCAGTCAGGCAGAGTTGGTAGCGCTGGCGATCCGTCGCCTTCCGTTTCCGGTTTGAGCAATCCGCTGGTTTGAGCGGCTAACAAAGCAAGATCACGAATGGCATAGATCAGCAACACCAGCGCGGAAACCAGCGCGACCACGATCGGCCATCGCAAAGGCGGATTCCGGGAAACCACTGCTCCACCGAGCGTGACCCGGCCAGGTGTGGCCAGCGTCATCGTCACCTCATGAACACCTTCCTCGAGATCGTCGGCCAGTGTGACTGAGATATCCTCGGCTTGATAGAACGAGAGATCGATAACTGAAACGCCATTCTCGACCGGCCAGCCGGGTAGCGGTTGCCCATCGACCGTGGCCTCGAGCAAGCCGGCTTCCGGACTGACACGCAAGAAGCCGACCAATCCCGTGCCCTTGAACCGAATACTGACGCTCGCGCCGACCTCGCTGGTAGTCTCGAAGATCACTCCGTTCAAATGTTGATTCGCCCATGATCCCTGCAACGTAACCGGACTGGTATCGGTCGGGACGAATCCAGTCGGGGCAACGTTCGCAAACGTCGAGTCCTCAAGCGCTGTCACAGCCAGAAACGACGCTGAAGCGGTGCCATCACTATTCAGCAGGGCATAGCCTGTCTGGTCCGGCGGCAGTGTGGCTGGTTGCAAGCCCCACTGGAAGACCGGACCTGCCCATGGCCACTCCTCCCTGATGCGATCGAGACCAGCCACAAGGTAATCGGCCTGTTGATCCGGGGAAACCGAACCAGACGCATCCCAACCGTAGTGTGTCAACCAGATTGGCTTTGCTTCGTCTCCCTCGGCTCGCATCAGCTCGCGAAACAGGATCGCCCGAGAGAGATTTGCTGAACCTGAGTTCACACGACGGTTGAACGGAGACGTTGTTCCACCGCTGATGCTGGCGGCGACGACATCGAAATACGGCGTTCCGTCGGCATCGTAGATTCCCTGCAGAAAAGCAAGATCGGCACCATAGCTGCCATTCTGATCCATCGGATTGAACTCAGCCAACAATACGAACGCGTCAGGGTCCGCTGTGCGAACAGCGTTGAACGACGGCGCTAGTACGGTCAAGTACTCGCTGGGGGTTGCAGGTGCTCCGCCCCAGTTCGCAGCGAGATTCGGTTGATCACCAATCTGGTAGTAATTGACGTACTGACCGTATCGACCCGCGAAGGCAGCCACAAAATCCCCGAAATCGCGAGAATCGTCGGGCGGGGCATCGGCGCTTCCGATCTGATCCTGGCTACGTGCCCAGTCTGGAGTGCCAGATATCACAGCGATGATCTCCAGTCCGGCGTCATCAAGCGACGTCACAATTGCATCGAAAGGTTCCCAGTTGTACTGACCTCGATTCGGTTCAAGCTCGGACCAGAGAAACGGATGTCGGACATAGCGGAAGCCATTCGCCCGAAGCGTACTGGCAATCGTTTCGACCTGAACCGATGGAAAATCACGGAGGTCGACGTTAGTTGCCAGATCTCTCCCCGACACCTGCAGGACAAACGGCGGATCGGCGCTCGTTTCAATTCCACGATGCAGGTAAGCGTCGGCAACTGCTGCCGCCAGCGCCAGGACAAGACCTAACGCGATTAAGACGAGAGACCGCGACAGGGATCTAGATGACGACTGACCGTCCGATCCGGATGATGGGGAGCCTTTTCCGCGGGCTGCAACCCCGCCGCGATATTTCTCGGGTATTTTTGACGATGTTGATGGTGAGTTGTCGGCCATCTGACTCTCTGGTTGCGTGGAGCGACACCGACGGTTGGCGTCCGAGTTGCTGGCTACGCGCTGCCCCTCGCAGGATTGTGAAGTATAGACATGACAGCCGCCGAAACACCGCTCAGTCTCCGTGAGGTTGCGAGTGACCTGCGTCACCGCCTGGCTCAGTCAGCGAATCACGATCTGAACGATGATGCCTCCTTGCACCAGCAACTTCGCGACGAGTTTCATGAGTTCGGCGTCGCCGCCCGACTAGCAGGCGCGGATCTGGAGGAGTCAATGGCGATCGCGGTCGCCATTCTCCAGGAGACCCTCGACGATTCACCGGCTTTCCCTCATGTTGTGCCAACAACCATCGTCGCTGGTTCCGTGTTCGCCGCCGTAGCACACGGCTTTCAATTCGGCAGGGTGCAAGGCGAGGCTCCAGTAAGCAATGGATCGCTCGATAGTCGCCTCGCCCAACTGACCGCGCTGCACCAGATTGGACGCGCCGCCACTGGGAGTTCGAGTCCCGGAGACCTACTCGATCTGGCCGTGCGCGCAATTGGATCAGCCACCGAGAGCGATGCGGCGGCAGTGTTTCTTTTCGATCCCGCCAGCGAACGCTTGGCGCTTTGGGCCGCGACCGGGCTGAATCCGGCGTCAATTGGCGCCCTCGCGATTCCGCTGAGTGAAGGCCTGACCGGGCTCGCGGCGAGTGAACGGCGGCCGGTCGTCGTCGAGGATGCTCAACGCCATCCGGCTTGGGTGACTTCGCACAATTTCGGTGACACGGTCTATGCGTCGCAAGCTTCGATACCGATGATCCTTGAATCGCAGGACAAACTCGTCGGAGTGCTCAACGTGCTCACGGTAAATCGGCGCTCGTTCAGCAGCGAAGAGATCGATTTCCTTCAGACCGCGGCAAACGAACTCGCGATTAGTGTCGAGTTTGCGCGCCTTCACGATCAAACCGATGAACGCTTGCGCCAGAAAATCGCCGAACTTGGAACACTCCAGCGCGTTTCTCGATCGGTCGCGTCATCGCTGGCCGTTTCGGATGTTCTGCGCTTGGTAGCAGCGTCGGCGACTGAAATTTGCCAAGCGGAAGCCACCGCTCTCTTTCGCCTTCATCGCCGGGAAACGGGCGGACAGATCGAGGAACGGCCGATTGTGGAGCACCGTATCGGCCAGGCCCGGCAGGCAACGGATGTCGTAATTCGCGACGATTTCGTCCGTTCGGTCATCGAATCCGGTTCCGCCAGTACGATGAACCTTGATTATGTCGACGGTTCAAGTCGGCTCTATTGCATCCCGCTCCGCTCGGCCCGCGAAATCTGGGGCGCTCTGTGCGTGCGTTTGCCATCAGGAAATACGTTGTCGGAAGATCAGCTGGGATTGCTGCAGTCCTTCACCGATTCTGCTTCGATCGCAATCGAGAATGCCGAACTCTTCGAGCATGCGCAGGCAAACGCGGCGATTTCCGCCACCCTGCTGCAGGAAATGCATCACCGGGTCCGGAACAACCTGCAAACCGTGGCTGCGCTCTTGTCACTGCAAATGCGGCAAGTCGACGACGAAGAAACCAGTCGACACTTGATGGAGGCCGCTGGTCGGGTCCAATCGATCGCAGCCGTCCACGATCTGCTGAGCGATGAGAGTCGGTTGAGTGGTGCGTCGATAGCCGATGTCGCGAACCTTGTGGTCGATGAAACAAGAAACACCGTCCACAAACCGGGTCTCGCCGTCACATTCGATGTCGTGCCCAATGACCTGGTGGTTCCATCGAGGCATGCCACCATCCTGGCGCTATTGATCAACGAATTGATCTCGAACGCGATCAGTCATGGTTTCAGGGATCGGGAAAAGGGTTCGATCACGATCGCTGCCACACGGGAGGGCTCAAACATCTGCCTTGTGGTCGAAAATGATGGTGAGCAGGTGCCGACTGGCTTCAACCCGTCGATGAGTTCTGGTCTGGGTTTGCGAATCGTCGAACGGCTCGCGCAATTCGATCTTGGTGGCACCTTCAAGGTTATCGCGACGGGCAGCGGTACACGCGCGGAAATCAGATTCCCATCGACCGCAATTGCCGAGATCGAGGCGGGAACTTAGTCCCCCACGCGGTCGATTGACCGATTTGCATAGGCCTCCGCCATCAGATCGGCAAGGTGGGTCACCGGAATCGGTGTTTCGTTCCGGTCGAGCGCGCTCGTAACCTGGATCGCGCACCCCGGGTTCGCGGTGACGACGACTGCGGCAGCTGTCTCGGCTGCGTTCCCAGCTTTGCGATCACCAAGCTCCCTTGCCATTTTTGGTCGAAGGAGGTTGTAGATTCCGGCACTGCCACAGCAGAGCGAAGACTCGCGCATTTCGACAAGTTCGAGTCCAGGAATCGATCGCATAAGCCTGCGTGGTTCCTCAGATATGCGCTGAGCATGAACGAGGTGACAAGGTTCCTGGTAGGTCACTCGTTTCTTCAACGGTCCAGGCTCGACTACGAGGTTGGCAGCCATGATTTCGGTGAAATCGCAGACGCGATCTGAAAACGCTCGTGCTCGCTCGGCGTAGGTCGGATCGTCCTTGAGGAGATGACCGTATTCTTTGAGCGTCGATCCGCATCCAGCAGCCGTCACGACAATCGGATTCGAATCAGTCGCCTCGAAGGCGTCGATGTTCTTTCGGGCGAGTTCACGCGCTTCGCTTGCCATGCCGCTGTGGACCAGCAATGCACCGCAGCATCCCTGCGATTTCGGAACTTCGACAGCGATGCCATTGATTGCCATCACTGACGCCGCTGAGCGATTGGTGGTTGGAAAGACGGTTCCCATCATGCAGCCATTGAAGAGGTCAGCGGATAGTCGCGGCTCGACCGGCGTCCAGGACTCCTCACCCGGGATCAATCTTGCTCCAACCGCTGCCGGCGCCAGTTTTTCTGCGTCCGCCATACCGATCCGGTCGAGCAATCCACTTCTACGTGCCAGCGATTGCAAACCAGAATCGCTGGTACAGGGTGGTCGCCCGTGCGACGAGCGAGATTCGGCGGACGTCGCCGAAGAGCCAGTCAAGCATGACCTTTCTGATCGCCCGCTCGGGAACTGACCGTTCGATGTGCTGCTCGATCTGGCTGCGACTCGATTCGACCAAAATACCGTACTGGACTCCGGAAGGACACACCGCCTCGCAGGCGCGGCAATCGAGGCACTCGTACATTTGATCTTTGAAGACCGGGTCATCGATCGACATCCGGCCTTCGCCGACTGCGCTCATCAACCAGAGCCGTCCGCGCGGTGAGGAGATTTCCTGTCCGGTAATCCGATAGGTGGGACAGGAGGAGAGACACATACCGCAGTGGACACAAGCCCGCAGAAGATCCTCCTCCGGGACATCGTATCCAGCGAATCCGCGTATGACTCCGTTTTGGGTTGCGTTCTGCACGATTCTCTCCAGGTCAGACGGCAGCTGATGGTTGACGTTCGAGAAGCCGCCCAGGGTTCAGCGTGTCGGTCGGATCGAACTCCTGTTTCATGCGGCGCATCAGATCGACCGATTCGAGTCCTTCACCGAACGCATCGACTTTCGACCGCACCACAAGAGGCGCGGTCATAACGGTCGTGCGTGGGTAGACGTGGCGAATCAGACCGAACGTATCGACCAGGTCCTGGTCGGAGAGCCGTCCGCGTGCGAATTTGAAATCGATAGAACCCAACGCGGGGTTGAAACGTATCTCGAGATCACGAAACTCATGTGGCGGCAGCATCCCGGCCAAGTTGTCGACAGTCTGGACTGATTCCGACGGCAACGCCCTAACCCTGAGCCAGATATACGGTTCATCGCCCCGTGCCGTGAAGGCGGTGAGATTGTGCGACCAGAACATCTCGCTGTCATCGTGGCCGAGTTCTGTCGTCGGCGTCGAGAGACATTGCTTGACCGAGGTCATCACTCGCTGAACTGTTGCTGGGCGTCCTTCAAATCGGGCTGCCACCGCCCATCCTGGTGAGTGACTCCTGACCTCGAGCGAGATCGGCCGCAGCGCTGACGTCAGGATCGACGCCGACACGCGACTCGCTTCGGCTAGCGAGGTACAGGCTGCGATCAACGTCGCTTCAGTCCGTGCTGCCGGTATGACCTTCAGATTGATCGACGTGATGATCGCGAGTGTGCCCAGCGATCCATGCAGCATTCTCATCATGTCGAAACCGCTGACGTTCTTGACGACCATTCCACCGGCCTTGGCCACGGTTCCATTTGGATAAGCGGCTTCGATACCGATGAGATAATCACGGAGCGTCCCCGAACCGAACCGTCGCGGTCCGTAGATCGCTGCCGCGGCGATACCGCCAATCGTGGCGGACGCCGAATCCCAGGTTTCGATCGGCATCGCCTGCCCCTTCGACGCCAGGAGATCGTGCAGTTCGGCCAATGTCACTCCTGCACCCACGGATATGGTCATATCGTCTGGTTCGTAGTCAAGAATCTGGTTCAGGGAAGTCGTCGAAACGATCCAATCGGGCGCGATGACCGGGTTGCCATAGCTCAATCTCGTCTCTCCCCCGACTGGCATCACCCGTTTTCTCTGCGAGGATGCCTGGCCAAGGAGTTCTGCCATCGCCTGCGGCGTCGGCGGCTGAAGGCGTACCGCGTTACTCATGTGCTCATTGCTCACGACGGCTGTCACTTTTCCGCCCAGACGGGCTGATCACAGTGCGTAGATACCGTATTTTTGCGCCATAGCTTGCTGGTGCAACGACCGGACTTCGCCGCAAACATAGCCTTGCGGGAACATCTTTTCGGGATTAAACATCGCGCCGGGATCGAACGCATTCTTGATCCCCGCCATGGCCGCCAAATCCTCGCCGGTAAACACCAAATCCATGTATTCCCGCTTTTCCGTGCCGATGCCATGTTCGCCAGTGAGCGCGCCACCGATCTGCACGCAATACGCGATGAGATCCTTGCTCGCTTCCATGACCCGCTCGACGTCGCGAACGTTATGACGATCAAACAACATCAGCGGATGGAGATTGCCGTCGCCAGCATGAAACATGTTCGCGATTGGTAACGAATACGAATCAGAAATCCGCTGAACCTCGGTCAATGTCTGTGCTAGCTTGGTTCGCGGTACGACGGTGTCATGCAGGTAATAACTCGGCGCCAGGCGACCCATGGCCGCGATCGCCATCTTGCGACCCTTCCAGAGCAGATCACGATCTTTTTTCGCGGTCGCAGCACGTACCTCGGACGCCCCAGCCTTCAGACAAATTTGCCCGATCTCCTCGGCTGTTTCGGCTACATCCTCGTTCAATCCATCGACCTCGATCAGGAGGACTGCCCCCGCATCCATCGGATAGCCGGCATGGTAGGCCGGCTCGACCGCCTGGATCGTAAGGTTGTCCATCATTTCGAGCGCCGCCGGCAGAATCCCCGCCTTGATCACCTCAGAAACGGCTTGGGACGCATCAGAAACCGTGGGGAACGCGGTCATCTGCACCGAGATCGCCTCTGGCACCGGGAGCAATCGCACGAGCGCTTTCGTGACAACACCGAGCATCCCCTCCGAACCAACATAGATGCCGGTAAGGTCATACCCTGACGATTCTTCGCCTCGGCTGCCGATCCATCGAACCTCGCCGTCGTTCCCGACGACTTCGAGACCGAGGATATGGTTGGTCGTCACTCCGTATTTCAGGCAATGGGGACCGCCGGAGTTTTCTGCGACATTCCCGCCGATCGTACACGCGCGCTGGCTCGATGGGTCAGGAGCGAAAAAGAGTCCTTGCGGCTGAACCCACTCGGACAATTCAAGATTGATGACCCCGGGTTCGACCAACGCCGTCCGATTTCCGGCATCGACTCGGAGAATCCGATTCATCCGGGTGGTGGCGACAACGATGCCGCCTTTTTGGGCCACCGAGCCGCCGCTCAGACCCGTGCCAGCGCCACGAGGAACCACCGGAACACCGTAGCGCAATGCCAGCGAAACGATCGCGGCAACCTGTTCTGCGGTTTCTGGTAGCACCACTGCAGCCGGCCGGGCGGTTTCGACTGCAGCATCAACTGAGCCGTCGTATTCGTAGACAATCAGGTCGCTAGGATGGAAAAAGACGTTTTCCGTTCCCACGATGCGCTGAAGATCGTCGACAAGACTCTGCATCTGCATGAAGAATGGCCCGCTACGAATCCGAATACCTGACCCTCAGTATCGCCTGCATTTCCGTCGTGGGCAATTGACGCGAGGTAGCCTGACACCTATCTTGGCCGCAGCAAGGGTGGCGTTCATTCAAGCGAGGGTCAGATCGATGCAGCACGTTGACACAGTGGTCATTGGCGGAGGCATCGTCGGCAACTCAACAGCGTTTTTCATGGCGATGCAGGGCGCTGCCAAGGTCGCTCTGTTTGAACGCGCAACCATCGCCTCGGAAGCGAGCGGCCGGACCGGCGCATTGCTTCGTCGGCACTACACCAACGAACCAGAAGCGCGTCTCGCAACGCGGGGTTACGAGATCTATCGCGACTGGGAGACGTTCACTGGTGAGCCGTCGGCTCACACACCGCATCCGGTTGTGGTCACCGTCGATACCGCTGGAGAAAGCGAAGGAAACATCGAGAAAATACGCCGCAATGTCGCCATGCTCAATGGCCTCGGTATCGAAATCGAGATGGTCACCCAGGCTGATCTGCAGCGACTGCAACCCTTCGCCGACTGGAGCGATATCGACGTCGCCACCCTCGAACCCCAGAGCGGCTATGTCGATGCGGTCCAAGCAACCCGGTCGATGGCACGGGCAGCGGAACGAGCGGGAGTCATCGTGCACGATCATCAACCGGTCCTGGAGATTCTTGTGACCGGCGGTCGTGTCACCGGCGTCCGCACCGCTTCCGGCGATATCGCGTGCGACACTGTTGTCTGTGCGGCCGGTCCCTGGTCGAACGGCTTGCTCACCCCACATGGGATCGACGTGCCGGTGACAGCGCTACGTGTGCAAGTCGCCATCCTGCACCGACCGCTCATCTTGCAGGAAGATCACTTTGTCTACCTGGATGTTGCAGCTGGAGTCTTCACCCGACCCTGGGGCGATGGTCGTTCACTGGTCGGCGTTGGTGGCGGTGATCAGCATGATGAGGTTGATCCGGACGGCTACGATCCTCGCAACGACCTCGGATACGCGGATTTGGCGATCGAGGCCATCGCGAAACGAATTCCGGACATGCGCCACGCCGCCTATCTCCACGGGCATGCAGGGTTGTATGACATGAGTCCCGATACCCACCCGATCATTGGAGAAACCGGGATCGCTGGCCTCTATCTGGCGGCAGGTTTTAGCGGAGCAGGGTTCAAAAAGGGACCAGCCGTCGGCGAAGCACTAGCGAAGATGATCTCCGGCCAATCTCCTGAAGAAACGGGGCTCGCGCCATTTGCGTTAGGTCGGTTCGAAACCGAATCATGGCGCGAGCCATGGAGTGAAACCGAATACATCTTTAGTAGCGATTTCGGGCACCGCCTCTAGCGGCTCTACATCGCGGCGATAATCGCCTCGGTCATCTCAGTGGTGGTCGCAGCTTTGGCGGGATCACGATCGAGCCTGAGATCGTAGGTGACCTTCTCACCGTCCGCTATCACACTCGACACCGCTTGCTCGACCGATCGGGCCGCGTTGATCTCGCCAAAATGGCGGAGCATCAACGCACCGGAAAGAACCATGGCGGTTGGATTGGCTTCGTTCTTGCCCGCGTGCGTCGGAGCGGAACCATGGATCGGCTCGAAGACTGAGAAATCTGTGCCAATGTTGCCACCGGGTGCGACACCGAGTCCGCCAACCATTCCGGCGACCAGGTCACTGACGATATCTCCATAGAGATTCGCCATAACCATGACGTCGTACTCATCCGGTTTCTGCATGAGTTGCATGCACATGTTGTCGATGATCCGGTCGTTGACCTCGATGTCTGGATAATCGGCGGCGACTTCCTGGGCGATCCGCAAAAAAAGACCGTCCGTGAACTTCATGATGTTCGCCTTGTGAACGATTGTCACCTTTTTGCGGCCATTGGCGCGGGCATACTCAAACGCGAATTTGGCGATACGGCGGGAGCCTTCTGGCGTAATCAGTTTGATCGAAAGCGCGGCATCAGCGCCGATCTGGCGTTTGCTGTAGCCATTGATCTGCTGAATGATGTCTGCCGTGTCGTCGGCGCCGGTATCGAACTCGATCCCGGAATACATCCCTTCCATGTTTTCGCGCACGATCACGAGATCGATATCATCGAAATAGGACTGCACACCCGGGATTGTCCGACCCGGGCGGATGTTCGCGTAGAGCCCAAGTTCCTGGCGAAGACCGACGTTGACGCTGCGAAAACCGGTGCCGATGGGGGTTGTGATCGGTCCTTTGAGCCCGGTTCCGTTCTTGCGGATCGAGGCAAGGGTCGCTTCGGGCAGGAGTTCGCCAGTTTGCTCGTAGGCAATGAGACCAGCCTGCTGATAGTCCCAGTCGAAGTCAAGACCGGTTGCCTCAAGAACGGCAATCGTCGCCGCGGTGACTTCCGGTCCGATGCCATCGCCCGGGATGACGGTGACGTTGTACACGTGTTTTCCCCTTCTTGTTGCCTCGAATACCATTTGGCGAATTGTCGCACGGACAACGCCACCCGAATTGGCCAGCAGCGCGGGAGTTCACATGGCACACTCATGGTGATGGCGCATTCGCTTAAGCGAAAGAACAGGACTGATAATCCGTGACGACGCTCCAACGCACACCCCGACTGCCAGTTGTACTGGTGATTCTCGATGGCTGGGGGATCGGACAGGATTACCCGGGCAACGCGGTGCTGGCTGCCAATACACCAACGATGGACAACCTGACCAGCTCCTACCCAACCACGCAATTGCTGACATCTGGCAAAGCAGTCGGTCTCCCTGAAGGCCAAATGGGGAACTCCGAGGTTGGCCATCTCAACATCGGCGCTGGATTTGTGGTGTACCAATGGATTTCCCGGATCGATGGAGCGATTGAGGATGAATCATTTCTCAAAAACGAAGCGCTCCAGACTGCAATCGATCATGCCCGAGACCATGGCGGCATTCTCCACCTCGTTGGCCTCATCGGCGAAGGCGGTGTCCACAGCCATTCCCGCCACCTGATCGCGCTCATCGAAATGGCGGCCGCTCGCGGGTTGAAGCGAATCGATGTCCACGCCATTACCGATGGCCGTGACACTGCTCCAAACTCCGGTCTCGGTTTCGTCCGCGACGTCCAGGATCGTATGCAACGACTCGGAGTCGGTCGGGTGGCGACGGTCAGCGGACGCTACTACGCGATGGACCGGGACAAACGCTGGGAACGAACAGAGAAGGCTTACGACGCCATCGTCAGCAGTGCCGGACCGCGGTTCACATCTGCAGGCGCCGCTATTGAAGCCTCCTACCGCGATGGGATCACCGATGAGTTCATCCTGCCGACCGTGATCGAACCGCCTGGCTCGGTCTACCCTGGCATGCAAGCGAACGACGCAATGGTCTTTTTCAATTTCCGGTCCGATCGAGGACGCCAATTGACGCAAGCGGTCGCCGAACCAGATTTCTCTGGCTTCGAACGCAGTCGCACGGTTGCCGCAGACGTTCCCGTAACCACATTGACCCGGTATCAGGAGGGCTTGCCGGTTGCGGTCGCATTTCTTCCACAGGATGTCGAGCAACCTCTAGCGGCCGTGGTCGCGGCAGCCGGACTGAAGCAATACCACAGCGCCGAAACCGAGAAATACGCGCATGTCACGTTTTTCATCAATGGCGGTCGCGAGGATCCCTTTCCCGGAGAGGATCGGCGGATGTCGCAATCGCCGAAGGTGGCGACCTACGATCTTCAACCGGAAATGAGTGCCGATGACGTCGCTGATGGGGTCGTCGCGGCAATCGAGTCAGGTGACTATGCGCTGATCGTCGTCAACTTCGCCAACGGCGATATGGTTGGCCATACCGGTGTGTTCGAAGCAGCAGTCAAAGCGATCGAAACGGTCGATCGCCATCTCGGTCGGATCATAGACGCGCTGACCGTGGCTGGTGGCGTCGCGATTGTTACCGCCGATCATGGCAATAGCGAAGAGATGCTGAATCTCGAAACCGGCGCGGTGATGACCGCTCACACGACTAATCCCGTTCCATGTGTTCTGGTGGTTCCCGAGGACGATCCGCTCAGGAGGACAACGCTCCGTGCCGGCGCGCCATTGTCGACCTTGGCACCGACGATTCTCGATCTTCTCGGACTCGAGCGCCCGGCGGCGATGACGACGCCGGGCCTGCTCGATAGCGATGGCTAGCGCGTAAGTCCGGCGAACGGTGAACGTCCGGCGTAGGTTGCGCTGGGGCCAAGTTCCTCTTCGATCCGCAGGAGTTGGTTGTATTTCGCGACCCGATCCATTCTCGAGGGAGCCCCTGTTTTGATCTGGCCGGCATTGGTCGCGACCGCAAGGTCCGCAATGAAGGTGTCATCCGTTTCGCCGCTTCGATGCGAAATGACCGCGTTGAATCCTGATCGCTGAGCCATCGACACCGCGTCGAGGGTTTCCGAGAGCGTACCAATCTGGTTCAATTTGACCAGAATGGCGTTTCCGGCGCCGATCTCGATCCCCTTTCGGAGGCGATCAGTGTTGGTGACGAAAAGATCATCGCCAACCAGTTGCACCTGGCTACCGACCTGATCGGTGAGCGCTACCCATGATTCCCACTCGTCTTCGGACAGGCCGTCCTCGATCGAGATAATCGGGTATTTCTGCGACCAATCGGCCCAATAGCCCACCATCTCTTCACGCGAGAGTTTGCGTCCTTCGCCAGCGAGATTGTAGGTACCATCATCGAAAAACTCCGTCGAAGCAGGATCAAGGGCGATCACCATGTCCTCACCCGGAATAAATCCGGCCTTTTCGATTGCCTGGGTGACGAGTTTCACGGCTTCTTCGTTCGATGGCAGACTTGGAGCGCAACCACCCTCATCGCCGACCGTCGTACTGAGACCCTGTTTGCTCAGGAGCGACTTCAGCGAGTGAAAGACCTCGGTCCCCCAGCGGAGACCCTCGGCGAAGGTTTCAGCCCCCACCGGCATCACCATGAATTCCTGCATGTCAACGCTGGAACCGGTTGCATGCTTGCCTCCATTGAGAATGTTCATCATCGGTGTGGGCAGCACATGTGCTTGTGGCCCACCCAGGTAGCGGTAAAGCGGGATCTCCAGTTGATTCGCTGCTGCTCGGGCGGTCGCCATCGAAACTCCAAGAATTGCGTTCGCACCGAGGCGACCTTTGTTCGGTGTGCCATCGAGATCGAGCATCAACTGGTCAAGGCCACGCTGATCAAACGCATCGAGTCCGACGATTGCCGGGGCGATCTCTTCGTCGACATTCGCCACCGCCTCCAGCACTCCTTTGCCGCCGAACCGTTTCGCGTTTCCATCTCGCAATTCGATTGCTTCATACGCGCCGGTCGACGCACCGGACGGCACCGAAGCCAATCCGTGACCACCGCCAAAGAGATCGACCTCAACCTCAACCGTTGGATTGCCGCGGGAGTCAAGGATCTCACGCGCGTGCACTGATTCGATCAACGAATCGACCATGTTTGGAACTCCATTTCGCTCGCAGACGATCGGGCCAGGGTTTGGCCCTGTTTTCAGCCGAGGAGTATAGGCTGTCGCCAGGCAGGCTTTGTTATACTCGCTGACATAGCTGAGATGGTCGCAGCGTTGATGGAGACCAGTAACTCAGGCATGCACACGCAGGGACGGGTCCGCCGCTGACTGGAAGCGACCCGGTGGGTATCTGAGCGAATTCACTCCGGAGCTGACCGACTGGCGCTCGATACCGCGCCGATCAAGTGTGCCGGTTCACCGGCAAATCAGGGTGGTACCGCGTGGCAGCCCCTCGTCCCTGTGAGGGGCTTTTTTGTGTGCGAAATGAGCTGACACTATGGATCTGAAGACCTTCCTGGCAGACCTCGATCGAATAGCTGCCGCGGCCAAAGCCGAACTCCCATTGATCGAAACGACAGCCGATCTGCAAGCCTGGGATAGACAGTTTCTCGGCAGTCAGGGCGAGATAACGCTGTTGATGAAAAGTCTCGGTGGCGTCGACAAGGACGCTCGCCCGGAAGCAGGCAAACGCGCCAACATTGAGAAGACGGCGCTGGTGGCGAGCGAAGCTGAACGCAAGGCCTCACTCGAGCGCCGGGAGATCGGGCAACGCCTCGAAACAGACGCCGTCGACATCACCATGCCGGGACGTCAGCCGGTGCTTGGCTACGCCCATCCGGTCTGGTTGATGATTGAAGAGATCAGCGAAATCATGGGTTTACTCGGTTTCCAGACGATGTTTGGCGACGAAGTCGAAACCGGGAAATACAATTTCGATCTGCTGAACATTCCCTCAGACCATCCAGCGCGCGATGTCTGGGACACGATCATCGTCGACACGCCATCCGAGGAAATCGTGCTACGCACCCACACTTCGCCAATGCAGGCGCGGGTGATGGAAACGACTCCTCCACCGATTCGGGTGATCGTGCCCGGTCGTTGCTACCGGTACGAAGCACAGGACGCTTCCCACGAATGGATGTTTCACCAGATCGAAGGCCTCGCTGTTGATACCAATATCACGATGAGTGATCTCAAGGGAGTGCTGGGAGAACTTGCCCGACAGCTTTTCGGTCCAAACCGGAAGATCAGGTTCCGCTGCGATTTCTTCCCGTTTGTCGAACCGGGTGTCGACTTCGCCGTCGACTGCGCACTCTGCAATGGCTCCGGCTGCCGCGTTTGCAAACAGAGCGGCTGGCTGGAGATGGGAGGGGCCGGGATGGTTCATCCAAAGGTGCTGCAGGGTGTCGGGATCGATCCCGAGGAATACACCGGTTTTGCCTTCGGGCTCGGTGTCGAACGCCTGGTGATGATGAAATACGGAATCAACGACATCCGCGCCTTCGCCGGCAACGATCAGCGATTTCTCGAGTCCTATGCGATGGCCGCTGCCGCGCCCGGCTGGTTGAGGTAACGCGACTATGAATGTCCCCATGAAATGGCTGCACGATTTCGTCAACCCAGGCGTCACACCGCAGGAGTTGGCTTACCGGTTGACAATGGCTGGACTCGAGGTCGAAAAGATCGACGAGGTCGGCGCCGAGTGGAACCAGGTTTTTGTTGGTCGAGTTCTCGATGTTTCGCAACATCCCGATGCTGACCGACTCGTTCTCGCTGATGTCGAAGCCGGCGAGCATCGGCTAACCGTAGTCACCGGCGCGCCTAACATCTACGCCGGCCAGACGGTGGCACTAGCATTGGCAGGCGCTGCCTTGATCGATGGCTATTCCGATTCAGGCGAACGCAAAGTCCTGAAGCCAACCAAGATGCGCGGAATCCTTTCCGCGGGTATGGTCTGTTCGGAAAAGGAACTTGGGCTTTCGGGTGAACACGAAGGAATTCTTTCGCTGGATGATGATGCCCCGGTCGGCGCTCCATTGCAGGAGTGGCTCGGCGATACGGTCCTCGAATTCGAGATCACGCCAAATCTAGTTCACGACTTCTCGGTCTACGGTATCGCTCGTGAAACTGCCGCACTATACGGTCTGGCGATCAAATCGCCTGAAGGAGTGGATCTTTGGTCGTTTCCTGATAGTGGTGCCGATCTCGTTCAGATCGAAGACGACGCTCTTTGTCCCCGCTATATCGGCATCGCGATCGACGGTGTGACCGTCGGACCGTCTCCCGGTTGGATGGCGAGACGGTTACAGCAGGCCGGTTTACGCACGATCAACAACATCGTCGACGTGACGAATTTCGTCATGCTCGAACTCGGTCAGCCACTCCACGCTTTCGACTCCGCGCTCCTGGACGAAGGACGTGTGGTGATTCGACGCGCGCATGAAGGCGAAACTATCGAAACGCTCGATCATGAGAAACGCGACCTGACTCCTGACATGCTCGTGATCGCCGATGCGAACAAAGCTGTTGCGGTAGCAGGGGTCATGGGCGGCGTCGATTCCGAAGTTTCTGAAGCCACGACCTCGATCCTCCTTGAAGGCGCCAACTTCGACATGAAATCAATTCGCCACACCGCCAGACAGTTGCGATTGCGCACTGATGCCTCGGTCAGATTCGAGCGTGGTCTTGATCCCAATCTCGCCGGTCCGGCGATGAGTCGCGCTGCTGCCCTGATTCTTCAGATCTGTCCCAACGCCATGATCACGAAGATCACTGACGCCTATCCAGGACCGGTCGGTCGGCGATCGCTTGAGATGGCCTTTTCCCGAATCGAGCGGGTCCTCGGTATCGGCTTTCCGGAAGAACAGGTGCTCGATGTACTCGCCCGTCTCGAATTCGAACCGTCGTTAAGTGGACCAGCAGACAAACGCCGCCTGACAGTTTCGATTCCCACCTATCGCAACGATGTTTCGATCCCGGACGATATCGTAGAAGAAGTCGCCCGGGTTGTCGGATATGACGCGCTCCCGAGTACATTGCCAACCGGGGAATCAACACCTGTTTTCCGGGATGACGTTTTCATGCTCCAGCGCACGCTTCGTGCCGTCCTCGTCGGTTGCGGTCTCTCGGAAGCGGTCACCTATGTCACGATCTCAAGCGAAACGCTTGATCGCTTCCTGGATGTCGAGTCGGGCGAGTCCGGACTTGCGACCAAGGTCAAGGCGGGGAACGTCGTGCGACTCGTCAATCCACTACAGGCCGAGCGCTCGCTCTTGCGACCGACTGTCGTCCCTTCGCTGCTCGAATCGGTTTCCCAGAATCTCAAACATGAAACCTCGTCACGACTGTTCGAGTTCGCCAAGTTCTTTCTGCCGCCGACTGAGAGCGAGCGCCCATCGGAGCGCAACGGCCTTGCGATAGCGATGGCTGGCCAGCGTGACGATGTGTCGCGATTCGGTTCGAGCGGTGATCTCGATTTCTTCGATCTCAAAGGCGTCGTCGAGGTCGTCCTTGAACGATCAGGACTTGGGTCGTGGGAGTTCAATCCGCTCGTTCATTCCGCTCTTCATCCGCATCGTGCCGCCATGATCACCAGTGGTGAAAATCGAATCGGTGTGATTGGGGAGCTTCATCCTGACACGATTGCCGCCTTCGGGATCAGCGGAACGCGGGCAATGGTCGCCGAAATCGATCTCGATACCGTTCTGGCTTGCCGCTCTGTCGCCCAAGCAGCCAGGGTCGGAGTCCCACGATTTCTGCCGGTCGAGCAGGATTTCGCGATCGTTGTCGATACTGAGATTCCCAGCGCTACGGTCGAAGCTGCGCTCCGTCAGGGAGGCGGACCGCTGGTCAGCCGCGTCGTTCTTTTCGATGTCTACGAAGGAGAGCAAATCGGGGCGGGCAAACGGAGTCTGGCGTTCCGCGTCACGTTCACCGCGCCAGACCGGGCGTTGACCGATGCCGACCTTATCAAGATCCGGAAAAAGATCGAGAAAACCGTAGCTGCTCAAGCCAACGGAACCCTGCGAGCATGATGAGCCCACCAGAAGAAATCTCGATCGACACGATTTCCGGCTACGAGGCGGCGTCGAAAACTCTCACACGCCGCCGAGGCTTCGAAGAAACCGAGCTCTCCGCATCGGCTCGGCACGGCATCCGCGAGTTCTGGGGCGAAGATCTCAGCGCCGACGAGGTCGTCGCCCGGATCCTGGATCAGGTCCGGAGAGAAGGCGATCCAACCCTCTACCGGTTAACGGCAGCCTTCGATCGGGCCAAAGTGGATCGTCTCGAGGTTCCGAAATCCGCATGGGAAACGGCTTTTCAGTCGCTGTCGTCGGATCTGCAAGACGCTTTGACTCTTGCCGCCGAGCAGATCGAGCGATTTCATCGCCATCAGATCCGGACCTCGTGGATTGAATTCACTGACGAAGGTGCGCTCGGACAGTTGATCCGACCTCTCGAACGGGTTGGGATATACGCTCCGGGTGGATCGGCGGCTTATCCGTCTTCGCTGCTGATGGCCTCAGTCCCGGCGCGGGTGGCTGGCGTTGGTGAGATTTTCGTTTGCTCACCACCTACAGGCGGCGCGGTGTCGCCACTTGTACTGGCGGCAGCGCATGTCGCCGGTGTTGATAGGGTGTTTCAGGTGGGTGGAGCACAAGCAATCGGGGCAATGGCGTACGGAACGAACGAAGTTCCGCATGTCGACAAGATCTTCGGTCCGGGCAATATCTTCGTCGTCCTGGCGAAAAAACAGGTCTACGGCGTCGTCGCGATCGATCAGTTGCCAGGTCCGACCGAAACCATGATCGTTGCTGACGATAGCGCCGATCCCGCCATCACGGCTGCGGATATGCTTGCCCAGGCCGAACATGACCCGATGGCGTCGGCGATTCTGATTACAACGTCAGCGACGCTGGCCGAACGAGTCAGGGGCGAACTCGAGCTCCAGGCGTCGAAACTCCCGCGCCAAGCAATCGTCCGTGCTTCGCTGGGTCAAAACGGCGCGATCGTGACAGTCGATAGCATCGAACAGGCGATCGATCTGGCCAACCGGTATGCGCCGGAGCATCTCTGTCTCTTGATCGCGAATCCATGGTCGGTTCTCGACCAGGTCAAGCACGCTGGCGGGGTCTTTCTTGGTGAATCGAGTCCAGAAGCGCTTGGCGACTACACCGCCGGTCCAAGTCACGTGATGCCCACCGGCGGAACTGCCCGCTTTTTTTCGCCAATCCATGTTGGCGATTTCACCAAAGTTATCAGTGTCATCGGCGCGAACGAAAAAGCCGTCGCTCGATTGGGTCCATCTACTATTGCCCTCGCTCACGCTGAAGGGCTAGACGCCCATGCCGAAGCGATCTGCAAGCGGCTGGAAAAACGCGACTAGCCCTCGCCAAGCTGCTGGAGCGCACGCAGAATGCGATCTTCGACACTCTCCGATGACCGAGGCGGCAACTGCGAAAGCGCGAGCGTCGCTTCGCCGATCGTGTACCCGAGTGATTGCAGCGCTTCTATCACGTCTGGTTCTCCGGTGGCGCCGGATGAACCGGAGGATCCGGTCGATGGGAGTTTGCCCCTCAGATCGACGATCAAGCGCGCAGCGGTTTTCTTGCCCACGCCCGGAACAGTTGCCAGCAGATCAGCGTTCCCCGCTTCAATGGCTACCGAAAGATCGCCCACCGAAAGCCGCGAGAGGATTGTGCACGCCATCCGCGGACCGATCCCGCTGACCGTGATCAGCGTTTCGAAGAGCGTCAACTCCTCGATGCTCCCGAATCCGAACAACGCAAGCTGGTCTTCACGCACAACCAGGTGCGTGTAGAGACGGACCGACTCGCCAATATCGCCGAGATCGGAAACGGTGGTCGAGGACGTGCCGACGCGATAGGTCACACCATGAACGTCGACCAGAACGACATCAGCCGACTTCTGAACCAGGTTTCCCGATACTCCAGCGATCATGTCTTGCTCCCGATTGGATCGACGAAAAGACGGCGTGCGTTTGCGCCGAGTACGGCGAGTCGCTCTTCATCGGAGCGCCAAGGGATCGCCTCGACTCGTTCGAGAAATCGTTTTTGCCGGAGCACCGGGTAATCGGACCCAAAGAGCACCCGATCATGGCCGACCAGATCGAGCACGGTTCGGAAAACGTTGAAGTCATAGAGGTAGGTCGAGGCCGCGCTATCGTAAACGGTGTTTATTGTGGCGGAGCGAATTTCTGGCATCAGTTCGTAAAACGGAAGTCCGCCCCCCCAATGTGCTGCGATCACGTGAAGGTCCCGATGCCTTTCGAGAAATGGCACCAGCTTCTGCGGCCAGACCGTGCCTTTGCCTGGATAGGGATGACCAACGGGCTCCGATACATGGAACATTATCGGGAGATTCCATGCCTTGCACACTTCCGCGACATCGTTGATCCATGAGGGTGACGCGAAGTCAAAACCCTGGGCGTCGGCATTCAGTTCACCACAACCGATGGCGCCAAGCTCAACCGCATCCGCAAGATCCCGTTCGATCCCGACAGAGTCCTCGCCATGTGGGGCAATGGCCGCCAGCCATCGAATCCTGTCTGGGAATCGTTTCTGGGATTCGCTCATGTAGGCATTGTGGTCTCGACACAAACCAGGATCAGTCCAGGGGAATCCGCAGAGTATTGCGCCACCGATTCCGGCGTCGTCCATGCTGGCGATGAGATCGTCGATCGTGACCAGTCCGGCTTTTTCGTTCGCGTAGAGATATCCAAACCACCGGTCGCGGTTACAGAACGCCGTCCTCTTCGCGCAGACCTCAGGCCAAAAGACATGTGTGTGCGCATCGATAACTCCGGTTGCAAAGGATAGCGGCGCGCGATCGCTAGACAAGGAGAAGCAAGCCGGCAATGACCAGCATGGTCAGAAGAAGTATCAGCACAACGACTATCGTCCGATTCGGCCCGCTCGCGGGGCGCTGGTAATCTGCCGCTTTCATTTCTCTGGCGGGACCGGCAGCGAGTACTGCCGCCATCACTGGCGCATCTGAATCGGCGCGCGCCAACTGAACGAGATTCGCCGCCGCTTGTTCGGCGTTGGGTACGAGCGCACCGGTCATGTCGACGTCGGCGAGCAGATCAGCCAGGCCGCGGCTGATAAATGCCAGTTCATCGTCTGGTAGCACCGTAAGTTCAAATATCGCTGGAAATCGCGAATCGAGCCGATCCCGTTCTCCCAGAAGCGCCACCGGTTGACTCGAGGCTTTGTCGGCACTTTGGCCGCTGGCGGCTAGATTTCGCTGACCTTTGACTTTGTCGACACGCATGTCCCTGGTAAGTGGCGTCACCCGCCCAGAGCGAAGCAGATAGCCTCGATGATCACCGAGCAACGCGATACTCAAGTACTTTCCCCTGAGAACAGCGACCAGCATCGACACACCCCGATCATCGGCGGTTTCGTCATCAAGATGCCCTCCTACTACCGCATTGGCCTCCCGAAAGGCCTGTTGGAGTGCTTCGGCGGCAACGTCGGAACAATGACTCTCCAGATACTCCTCGACCGTCCGCGCTGCGGCATGCGCACGCGTCTGACCCTCGGCGCCACTTGAGGTCGCGAGCACCACGACCTTGTACGGCTCAACAGGATCGGCGACACAGACAATCGGTTCGACTGCTGCGATCCCTCCCGATAGGGGAGCGGCGGCGGCAGCTGACGTCACCGCGAGCGATTGTTCACCAATTTGAGCGAGAGCACTCATCTGTTCATTCCTGATTCTCTAAACAGCATCGGACCACCTACGCTGAAACGTCGCGTACAGCAGCGCGCAACGCAGCCACGCCGTCAGCGACAGAAAACTCATTCGAGAATATCGCCGATCCGGCGACGACCATCGTGGCTCCAGCGTCAACAACCCGAGCCAGATTCGACGGTTTGATTCCGCCATCAACCTCGAGACGACAGTGCGGGTTCAAGTCATCGATAACCTTCCGCAGTGCTTCAATGCGTCGCAGCGAAAACGGCAGAAACGTTTGGCCTCCAAACCCGGGGTTGACGCTCATGACCAGAATCTGCTCTACAAAGGGAATAGCAGGAATGATCGCTTCAAGCGAGGTCAACGGATTCAGCGTGACCCCAGGCGCCGCGCCGCTCTCACGGATTTGTGTCAGCGCAGCGTGCAGGTGATCGGTAGTTTCCACGTGAATCGTGATGATCGTCGCGCCGGCGTTGGCATAGGCAGTCAGGTAAGATTCCGGATCCTCGATCATCAGATGAACATCGAGCGGGAGTTCCGTCATCCCGCGAACGGCTTCCACGACGACTGGACCGAAACTCAGGTTCGGCACGAAATGCCCGTCCATGATGTCGAGATGAATGAAATCCACGCCGGCTGCTTCCGCGCGCGCGATTTCGGCAGCGAGATTACCAAAATCAGCGGTAAGGAGCGACGGACCGATCAGAACCGGACGCTGGTTAGGTTCAGTTGTGTTCACGCTTCTATCCCAGCTCACATCAATGTCCGCTTTCGAACTGACTATACTCTGCGAAAGATCGTTCGGTTGGCGCTCGGTGTCGACCGCATTCACGCATGACCGGAACTCGCCCCGTGAGATCATTTCGCCCTTTCCGCAAACTCGAGACTTCGCTCGAAGCCTTGGTCGAAAAACCCCTCAATCGCGTGTTTCGGACGTCGATCCAGCCAGTGGAAATCGCCCGGCAGCTCGAAAAAGAGATGCTTGATCGTCGGCTGGTTGGGCCAAACGGAACGATGGTACCAAACCGGTATCTGGTGCTGATCAGCACCGCTGATATGAGTGGATACGCCGATTCGGTCGATTCTGTGATCGAGGAACTCGAGGCATCGTTGTCCGAGTTTGCCGCCGGGAAGCGACTAGTCTCCAATGGAGACCTTTTCGTAACGTTTTCAGCCACCGACGAAAAGGCGCCAGGTTTTCTGCAGATAGAATCACGCTTTGATCGGGACGAGGCCGTCCGTATTCCGGCCCGACCTGAGCCAGTTTTAGATCAGACCCAACGCTTCTCTATCTACCAGGGCGGTGGTCCGGATGGAGATCTCGCGTTGAAAGTACTCGAAGGACCGATGGAAGGCATCTCGTTTTCCTTGACGAAACGCAAGACGAGCATTGGCCGATCGATCGACGGTGACATTGTCTTGCAATCACCGGATGTCTCGCGGAATCACGCGATCATCGAGTACGTCGACGGAGTGATTCGGGTGATCGATCTGGGCAGCCTGAATGGCACCTGGGTCAACGGCCGCCAGGTTCACGATTGGGCCATGGTCAGACCTGGCGATATCATTCAGTTCGGCGAAGTCAGGGCCTCAATCGATCTCGGGTATGCCGCCTACCGGCCGCCGTGGTCGGTCACTTGACTCTGATCATCTACTGTGAGTGATTCTGCCGACCTCCTCTACTTTGCTTTCAGAGTCGGTTTGGCGTTGACGCTCCTTTTGTTTGTGGTCGTGGCAGTCGTGATGATTCACAAGGACGTGGTTCGCAGCGCGGAACCCGCTAAGACACCACAAGATTTGCAGGAACTTCATCTTTATGTACTCGAACCTGGCGGATCCGGCTACGGCCGCGGCGATGTCATTATCGTCAAGCGGAGAGCCAAGTTCGGTCGAGCGGAGGAGTCTGACGTGCGTCTCGATGATCCCTCCGTTTCGCTGAACCACGCCAGAATCGAACGAGCGAAAGGAATATGGCTCTTGAGAGATCTGCAAAGCACCAACGGAACGTTTATAGGATCGGCGCCTGTAATCGAGCCTACGGCGGTAGCATGCGGTGATTCACTAGCATTTGGGAGAGTTCGACTGAGGGTTGTGTGCTAACATCAACTGTCAAACCCTCGGGAGTTGAGGAGGGAGTTTTGCTCTCCAGCCCGCCCCGTTTTGCTGAACTGAGGGTACTGAATTGGCTGAAAATCTGCTTTCTGGGCGGCACGGTTTGCTGTCCGCCCCTTCGTCACGGACCGGCGAACCAAGTTCGCGCAATTTGAAACTGTCTCGAATCGCGTCCCGAGTCGTTCTTGCGGTTGCCATTCTCGGCTTGATCGCGGCCACTTCGCTTTATGGTTTTCGGTTCAAGTACGACGACAATGTCTATCCAGGTGTGAATGTTTCCGGTGTCAGTCTCGGCGGTTTGTCCGAGGCGGATGCTCGCTCGGAGCTGGAAGCAGAAGCCAATCGAATCGAATCGACTCGGGCTTACTTTGATTATGGTAGCCAGCACTGGGCTCCGACTCTGGCTGAACTCGGCGTCAGCGTTGATGTGGATACGACGCTTGCAAATGCCATGCAAGTCGGACGTGAAGCCGATGGCAACGCCAGGTTGTCAAGTTCTATTGATACGCTTCGCCAGACCACGACCATTCCGTTGGAGATTTCTGTGTCAACGGACGCGCTTGAGGCATGGGCGCTCGATGTCGATGACCAACTTGGTATTCGCCCTCGGAACGCAAGTCTGGTGGTGGAAAACGGTGCCACGGTACTGACTGAAGAGGCGAACGGCACAGTCGTCGACCTCGAAAGTTTGCAGCAAATCGTCGACCAGAGTGTTCGGTCGCTGACCGCTCCAACGGCTCCCCTGCCAGTTGAGGATTTCCTGCCGACTGTCTACGCGGCTGACTTGCAGAACGCGAAAGCGACCCTTGACCAGGCTCTGGCCAAATCAGTAGCGGTCAAGTGGGATGAGTCGACGTGGGAGATCCCAGCAGCCGAATTTGGTTCCTTCGTCTCTATCGCCGTCGATCAGGATTCAAGCGGTTCGGAGGCAGTGTCGATCGAGATCGACAAGCGTGGGCTCGCAAACTATCTGAACGATCTCGTGTCAGACAGCGTGGCCAAAGAACCGCTGAACGCCAAGGTCGCCTGGAATGGCGATTCACTCACGATCATTCGACCGGCTGCAGATGGGATCAGAGTCCTTCCGTCCTCACTCGCCGACAACGTGTCGTCATCCTTTCTCGGTGGTCACACCCCTGTCGAAGTGCCCGTACAGGTGCTCGCCGCTGAAGTCAACGGTTCCAATCTCGATAGCCTTGGAATCACGACGAAGTTAGCGGCTGGAAGCTCCAACTTCGATGGTTCGGACGACGCCCGATCTACCAACATCATGGTTGGCGCCAATCTCTTGAATGGCACCCTCATCCCGCCTGGCGGTGAATTCTCGTTCAATCACTCAGTGGGCATCATCTCTGCCGAAACTGGCTTCGTTGAGGCGCAGGTGATTGACGGGGAGCGCATCGGCCGCGACTTTGGCGGCGGAATCTGTCAGGTTTCTACGACGGTGTTCCGGGCCGCAATGTATGCCGGTCTGCCGATAACCGAATGGTGGCCTCACCGCTACCGGCTCGGATTCTATGAGCTCGACGGCTGGGATCCGGGTATGGATGCCTCCATTCTTCAGCCCGAGGGCGACCCATTCGGTGGCGGCGATTTCAAGTTTGTGAACCCATCGGATTCCTGGATGCTGGTGGAATCATATGTCGATTATCCTCGGGTTTATGTGATCATCTACGGGCCTGAACTTGGATACTCCGTCGACATTTATCCAAGCGCTCCAGAAATTCTTCCGGCTAAAACCGATGCCGTTGAAGTGGTCGACTGGGAGCTGCCGGCGGGATCGATTGTGCAGTCTGAGTGGGCTGGGCAAGGAATGAATGTCTCGAATTACCGAACCGTTTACGACTCGGACGGCAATCTTGTCCGCGAGGATAATTGGCCCGTCTTCTTCGATGCACGCAGCGACGTCTGGAAGGTTAGCCCTGACATGCAGGGCCAGTCGCCGGGTGCCTACAGTTGATCCAATCGCTCGGAATACTGTTGGTCCTGGATCACTGTGGCTCACGTTGACCGTGTAACCCCGGCATTTTCCGGAAAGCTCTCGCTGGTTCTGCCAGCACACAATGAAATCGACAATCTTGAGCTCGTGGTGACCGAAGCCGTAGACTTCCTGCCCACGCTTCTCGAAGATTACGAGGTCATCATCGTTGACGACGGTTCCAGTGATGGAACGCGGGAACTGTCAGATCGACTCGCGGATTCCGATCCGCACGTTGCTGTCGTCCATCATCCCGTCAACCGTGGCTACGGCGCTGCTTTGACGAGTGGCTTTCGAGCCGCCACGGGCGATGCGATCATGTTCATGGACGCAGATCGCCAGTTCGCGATTGCAGACCTCGATCGACTCCTGCCATTTGTCCCAACCCACGACATCGTCGCTGGCTTTCGTATGGAACGACAAGATGAATTCCATCGGCGCGCATTCGCAGAGATCTTCAACGTCTCGATCCGGGTGCTTTTCGGCGTGCACATGCGTGACATCGATTGCGCGTTCAAAATCTTCCGCGCCGATCTCCTCCGGTCAATGGAACTAACGTCACCTGGTGCACTAATCAATACAGAGATTCAGGCGAAAGCGCGTCGCGAGGGCGCCTCGATCCAGCAGGTCGGTGTGCGCCATTTTCCTCGTGTCGCTGGTGAATCGTCCGGTGGCAGCCTCAAGGTCGTGACCCGAGCAATGGCCGAGACCATCCGCCTGTGGTGGCGGATGCGATCGTACCGGCCTGTCGCCCCAACGGCATTTGCTCAAGAACGAACACGCGCCGGAGATGCGGCCATCTACGCGGGTCTGGCAGCCATCGCAGCAGGTGTTGCCTCGGCTCTCAAGCGACGCGGGAAGTAGCCCTCAGGCGGCGGTTTCTTTCACCCGACGAGCAGAGAGATCTCGCACGACCTCCGAAAAGGTCAGTGTGGGTACGACTGATGTGCCGAGTTCACGCTGGAGATCGTCGAGCGTGAGGTCATCGAGCAGCGTTCTGGTTCGATCTGACACCATCCGCGCCGATATGAAGACCGGCACATCCACTCCAGGTCGGCCCAATGCGGTGATCAGATCGCTCCCGGTCAACAACCCGGACACATTGATCTCGCTACCGAAATAGCGATTATCAACCACAACTGTTTCCAAACGGGACCCAGTGGCGCCATTAAACCGATTGACCGAGTCGATCATTGTCGGTCCGATCAGCGTGCCACAGGCGACGATTCCGCGTGCGCCCTCGAGTTCCGCCGGATCCGTCCGGGCGCAAACGCGATCGAGATTGTCGAGCAGGTGCCGGGTGATACCGATGCCGTCCTCGATCTGTGGAAACCCGTCATAGTGATCGGAGTCTGGAACTGATTGCTCAGTCATGAGATAGAACTCGTCACCGAGGTAAAAGAAGGTCTCCCCTCGTTCCGCTCGGAAACGCTGCTGCCAGACCGTTGCCTGGTCAACTACCGCCACAGCCTCTTCCGGCAGATAGCGCCGCACTTGAATGGCCGCGCCAGGAAGCTTACGCATGCAGGTCCGGGACAATCGCAGTTGCTTGCTCTGCCGTTCCTGGCCGAATTGCGTCAATCCCACCGGGACACCGGCGATCGAGAGGAGATGCTCGAAGGTCGACAGATCGGCGATCGAGCGGTCGAGGTGCTCGCCGTCGTTCACTCCCGGGCAAAGGACGAGTTGCGCATGAAACTCGATACCGGCTCTATCGAGTCGAGCGAGATCCTCCATGATCCGGGCGCCCTTCGGGTTCCCGACCAATGCCGCTCGCAATTCCGGTTCAGTAGCGTGGACGGAGACGTGCATTGGGCTCAAGCGTTCTCGCTCTATCCGCCGCCAATCCTCTTCGGTCAGATTCGTGAGCGTGACGAAGTTGCCATAGAGCATCGAATAGCGGTAATCATCGTCCATGACGTAGAGCGATTTCCGCATCCCCTTTGGGATCTGCTTGATGAAACAGAATGGGCAGGAGTTCTCGCATATCAGCACGCCATCAAACGTCGCATCGGCAAACGTGATGCCCCAGTGCTCGTCGCCAGTCAAATTGACGGTAAGCCGCGATACGCGCTCACCACGAACGAAGTCGATCGCCGCTTTGCCCTCATAGGCGTGAAACTGAAAATCGAGCACGTCAACGAGGGGTCGCCCATTGATCGAAAGGAGCCGGTCTCCCGGCTGAAAACCGAGCCGAGCTGCCAGTGAACCACTCGCTACCTGCTCGACCAGACCAGCCTGGTCAGGTGCAAGATCAACGCGCCGATGGGAAATCGGACTAACTTTGGGAGCCATCGAAAACCTTCAGGAGATCGTCTGCGCTAACGCGGAATCGCTATCGAGGCAAAGCACAACGAATCAAGCAGGAAAACCGAGGGGAAATCCCGCGGATTCAACCGGCTAGTGTATCACCGACTCCGAAACCAGCATGTCGTGCATCTATACCGGAGATTTTGGCGTCCAAACCTGAGCAATCCAGTCGCCCATCACCTCTCGGCGCTGCATAGCAAATCCAAGGTTCTCATAGCGTTCAACCACCATCGCTTCTTTTTCTTCGATGATCCCGCTCAGCAGCAGAGTACTCCCAGGTTTCACGCTGGCGGCGATAGATTCACTCACCTCGACAAGGATACGGGCAATGATGTTGGCGATTACCAGATCGTATGGTTGATCTGGCGCGTCGCTCATGTCCGATTGCCAGATCCTGACCGGCGTCGATAACGCGTTTTCGTTGAGATTGGCAATCGCCTGCCGAACAGCAATCGGATCGATATCGACGGCATCAACTGTCGCCGCTCCCAGTTGCGCGGCCGCAACCGCCAGGATCCCGGTGCCGGTGCCGACGTCGAACACGCGATCCCCTGCCGAAATGAGATCTGGCAACATCTCGAGACAGAGCTGGGTGGTTGGATGAGTCCCCGTTCCGAACGCCATCCCTGGATCGAGCACGATCACGAAATCATCGGCGGATTCAGGTTCAACGACCTGCCAGGGTGGGGCAATGGTGAACCTGCCGCTCACCCGAACCGGGTGGTAGTGATCTTTCCAGGCATCGGTCCAGTCCCGCTGTTCTTTCCGGGTCACCGAAAGCGTTCCTACAGGTCGTACAGCGCCGATGAACCAGAGGCCACTTTCGATCGCCTCCTGGACACTCGCCTCAAAAGACGCTTCGGGCACAAACGCCTTGACCAGGAACGGCTTGCTGACATCAACCCTCAGATTGTCTCCATCAGGGTCTTGCAGAAAGGGTTCTTCGACGACTACGCCCTGGTTGTAGGCGTATCGCGAAAAGAGCTCGACCACCGGTTCGACGGCTTCGACGTCCGCAGTGACTTCGAGTTCGTACCAGACTTCGTCAGGTTGTCCGCTCATGAGGACTTGTCGAGCACGCTACCATCACCCAGGTTCAGCCGTTGCTGCGATCCGGCAACCCGAGCACCGCGACCAATGATCGAATGATCGAGGACCGCGTCGCGCACAACACCGTTCTCATCGACGATCGAGTCGGTTACAACTGATCCCGTCACCGAAGCGCCCTTGCCGATGCTGGCAAAAGGACCAATCACCGAGCGCTCCACCACGGCGTCAGGATGGATGTATGAAGGCGCAATGACTGCAACGTCATGAGCTATTTCGTTGACCGGTTGGAGCGATTCCAGCAAACGTCGATTGGTGTCGAGGAGCGCTTGCTCCGTGCCACAATCCCACCACTCGCTGACCGGCGCCGTAACAACCTTCTTGCCACGATCGATCATGATCTGTATCGCATCAGCAAGGAAATACTCGTTCTTGAGACTGATGCCTTTTTCGATTTGCTCGTCGATCGCGTCATACAAATCCGGCATGTTCCGCACAAAGTAGATCCCCACCACCGCCTGGTTGGAGATCGGGTCCTGCGGTTTCTCGATGATCCGGGTCACTCTGCCGGCTTCTTCAATCGCGATTCCGTAGGCAGACGGATCGTCGACATCTTTCGTAAACGCGATGACATCGGCGTCAGTCGTGTCTATCACCGAGAAGTCGGTTTCGAAGAGCATGTCTGGAAAGAGAATCAGCCCTGACCCTGTCGCCACGTCGCGAGCACGCGCGATTGCATCGGTTTGACCGAGCATCTGTGGTTGTTCGATGAAGGCAGAGGGAACGTCGTAGTTCGAAGTGAAGAACTCCTCGACCTGGTTCCCCAAAAACCCGGTGATGAACACAACCTGATCGGGATCGAGCGGTAGCAAACGATCGAGGACATGAGCCAGCATCGGTTTGCCGGCGACTGGGACGAGCGGTTTTGGTTTGCTCCAGGTCTGAGGTCGCAACCGGGTTCCGAACCCGGCGACTGGCATGATGATATCCAACTCGTTACCTCCCGTGGGTCGTGAGTCCGTTGACCACGTGCAACCGAACGGCAGTTGGCGTTGTTGCCAACTGACCGGCTACGGCATCGATGAACAGTGTAAAGGGCGGTTGCGCTGGCACACAGCATGGTACCCCCAGCGGGATTCGAACCCGCGATCTTCACCTTGAAAGGGTGACGTCCTGGTCCACTAGACTATGGGGGCCTAGCCCGCAAACATTACTCGCAGATACCCGGAATCGTCAACGCCATACGAGAATGACCAGCGTCGCGGCAATGGCGGACACTGCAAACGAGGCGAGAAGGCGGCGGTCCGAGTCTGGCGCCACCCTTACCCACCAACCGAGTCTGCTGAAATGATTGCGGGCATCATCGCTCATCAAAATGATCAGACTCCAGGTGGCGAGGAATACCAGCGTCACCGTGACCGGCCCGGGCGAACCGACCTGCAATCGAGCCGGAAAGACCCCATCGACGGTTTCCACGACTGCAACGATCAAACCCGCTGGCGCTCCCAGCGGCACCGCCATCGCCGAACCGAGCGTAGCTGAGATGAGTGACACCCCAGCCCCGACCATGGCCATCGGAAACGTCACGTAGACCAGCGGCGACACCAGCAAATTCGCCGGAACTGTCGCGACTGGAACAACACCGAATGCTCCGACCAGGATCGGAATAGTGGCAAGGTGTGCAACCACCGCGACAATGAAAAACGACGTTGCGACGGATCTGGTATTTGCCCACGATGATCGTGAAAAAACGAGGACAAGCGCAATCGTAGATACGAGTGAGAGACGGAATGCCAGACTGTCGGCGTCCGTCGGTCGCAAAGCGATTTGCAGCGACCCACTCAGGAACGCGATCGTCAGTAGATCGGGTATGCGCCCAAATCGCAACGCCAGAATGACCATCGTCGCCATCAGCGCCGCACGCAGCGCCGACGGACTGAATTCGACCAGCCAAGCATACGACCAGATCATCGCACCGACCGCGCCGATCCACCGAAGACGGGTGCGGCTCCCTGGTCCGACCGTCACTATTGTCGCCAGTAGAACGAGGATCGCAAAGTTCGACCCCGACACTGCGGTAAGATGGGAAGTTCCAGTACCGACAAACGCAGAGGCGGCCTCCCACGACAACGCCGAATCGTCACCCGTCACGAATCCCGTCAGCAGGGCGCCCGCGTCCCCGGGCGCACCGGTTTGGAACGACCGCTCAATGCGCGTCTGAATCCAGACTCGCGCTCGATCGAACCCGGCTGGCCCAGCGAGGATGGTCATCTCGTCCGTTTCAGCCAGATTCAGGCAACCTTGGGCGTGGGCCACCCTTGCAGCCTGTTGATCATCGTCGCCGACGAGCGAGAAGGTGGCGGGAAACTGGACCGTACCGCCGAGAGTCACCTCCGGCGCGGCCGGCGCGTCGACACAAATCAGCAACGATCCACCTGATAGCGATTCCGTTTTCAGAACGAATCGCTGCCGATCGAACGCGGGATTCGGACTGGTGATGACGGAACCCGAGACGATCCCCACGCCAGGCTGAAATGCGCGCCCAGGTTCGACCGCCACCTGCTCAACTCTCCACGCCCCAAGGAGGCAGATCATTGGCAGGAGAACCAGCGCAAAACGATTCTCGCGAGTGACGACTGCCAATAGCAGCGAGGCAGAGAAACATGCGATCGCAGCCGCAGGGCCGAACAACCCCCCAGCTAGGAATGCCATGCCAACAAGCAGGCCGATCATTGATCACCAGACAGAAACTGCGTCAACTCCTCAACCATCGCCGCCGAAACACCATCGATCGCCACAACATCGTCGAGTGTTACGAAGGGGCCGTTTTCCGAGCGGGCTTCGATGATCCTTCCTGCCAGCACTGGTCCGATTCCAGGCAATTCTTCGAGTTCCGCTCCAGAAGCGCCATTCAGAAAACGCACGACGTCTTCGCTTTTCGGCGGATCACGGGGAGCGGCGAGTGCAGGTGGTTCTTCGACATGAGCGACTGCTGCGGGGATGAACACCTGATCCGCATCAGAAAGCCGGGCAGCGAGATTGATCTGAGCGATGTCAGCGTCGACACTCGCGCCGCCTGCGGCGTCCACGGCGTCCGTGACCCTAGCCGTTGCAGGCAACGTATAGACGCCTGGTCGCTGAACGGCGCCGGACACCTCCACCACAATTTCCTGATCATTGAACGGGTCGACTATGACGATTTCCGGAGCGCGGAGGTCATCGACCACCCGCCACAAAAAGATCGCCATGACGATACCGGCGATCAGCCCGATCACGATCGTGGAGTTGCGCCGGAGAAGGTCGACCACCACCGCATCCTTTTTCACAACACTTCGTGCCGCAGATTGTATCTAATCCCGGCCGAACCGTTCAGGCTGCGTCTCTGAATGGTAGAATGTCAGGTCGCCGGTAGCCGAACCCTCAGGTCGCCAGACTGCCGGCCGACGTTCGACAGGCGGTAAATCTCGGGAGATTCTTGACCCTCAAGCAGCTGAGTCCAGTCCTCGATCACGATCCAGACATCCGTCGAATGCTCGACGCGGTGCGTCTTGGGCTGTCCATCGAACTGCTCGACCTGCCGCATGAAGCGAAAGCCGCCGTCATTGCGACGATCGCGGCTTCAGCGAAACGCCCGATCCTCGTCGTCTCCGGTCGTCAAGATCGAAGCGAGGAGCTCTCCCAGAGCGTTGCCGAATTTCTCGGACCTGAAATCAGCACACGGATCTGGCCCGGCCCAGAGGCCCTGCCGTACGATCAGATGCCGATCGATACCGACAGTGCTGCGGAACGGTCCGCGTTGCTGGCCCTTCTCAGTCGACCTGATCCTTCCGATCTCGTGCTTTTCGCTTCGGCGGCGGGTACCGGTCAGATCGTCACCCCAAAGAGCGATTTACCCGAACGGATCCGCATCCTCCACGCTAGCGATCAAGTTGCGATCAGCGAGATCGTTTCCTGGTGTCAATCGGTTGGATACGAACTCGTGCCTCTGGTCCATCGACCAGGCCAGATCGCCCGCCGCGGAGGCATTGTCGATCTCTTTCCGCCCGGTTCAGCCTTCCCCTATCGCATCGATTTCTTCGGGGACGAGGTCGACACGATCAAACGCTTCGACGCTCAGAATCAGCGGTCGTTGGAAGCGGTTGATCATCTCGAACTGCTGCCAACGATCGACTTGCCAGTCTGGAATCTGAGCGCGGCTGCCGAGATGATGCGCGCACTCGATATCAGTACGCTCCGCCCGGAGGTCGCCACACTTTGGCAGAGAACGCTCGACCGCGCCGGAGCCGGGATCATTCCAGATTCGCTGGAACTGTTCGCGCCGTACCTGGTCGACAAACCTGCCACCCTGATAGACCATCTCCCGGCTAGTGCGCTGATCATTGTCGATGACGCCAGCGCCATCGAATCGTCCTCGCGGCAACGGAAAGCCCACGGATCGGAAGCCCGCACTGCCGCTGAGCGCAGTGGTGAGTTGCCGGTTGGGCTACTCGATCCCCTCCAATCCTCGAAACCGATCCATCGCCGAACCGGAACACGACAGGCCATAACCTTCGGTTCGTCCGAAAAGTGGCAGGTCGACAGATCGATCGAGTTTCGGGGCTTCTCGACGGCGTCAGTGTTTGCTGGACGTCTCGAAGACTTCACAAGGTCGGTTGCGAAGCTCAGCGCCGACGGATGGTCGATCATGATCGCAACCGATCAACATGAACGAATAACCGATTTGCTCGAAAGTGCCTCCGTTTTTCCCCGCCGCCAGACCAAAACAACCACGTCGAACGCCACACTCGTCCCTGGCACCGTCGACGTGCTGCAATCTGATCTCGATGGTGGTTGGAGCAATCCTGAACTCAAACTGATGCTGCTCACCGATCTTGAGATTTTTGGGTTCAGGAAACGGCTACGTCGTAGCCACCGACGTCACGGATCCCAGACCGGTCTCGATATCGATTCACTCAATCCCGAAGATTATGTCGTCCACGTCGACCACGGTATCGCCCGGTTCACCGGTTTGACCCGCATCACGCTGGCCGACGTTGAACGGGAATACCTGGAGCTCCTTTTCGACAAAGGGGACAAGCTCTTCGTCCCGGTCGATCAGAGTCACCGGGTGGTCCGCTACTCGTCCGGTACGGTCGACCCGGCCCTCAGTAAACTGGGATCAGGCGAGTGGATCCGGACCAAACGGCGGGTTCGGCACGCCGTCCGGGAAATGGCGTTCGAACTCGTCAATCTCTACGCAACCCGGGAAACTGTCGGTGGGCATGCGTTTCCTTCCAGCACGTCATGGGATGTCGAACTCGCGGATTCCTTTCCGTACACAGAAACCATCGACCAGATGCAGTCGATTATCGATGTCGAAGCAGACATGGAAAAACCTCTGCCGATGGATCGCCTAATCTGCGGCGATGTCGGGTTCGGCAAGACTGAAGTCGCTATCAGGGCGGCGTTCAAGGCCGTCAACGCAGGGAAACAGGTCGCCGTTCTTGTGCCGACAACCGTCCTGGCGCTTCAGCATCTGAGCACGTTCCAGCACCGGTTGGCCGCGTTTCCGGTTTCGATCGAAATGCTGTCTCGACTCCGTTCGCCGGCCGAACAGCGAGCAACGGTTGAGCGCCTCCGCGAAGGAACTGTCGATATCGTCATTGGCACCCATCGGCTGGTTCAGAAAGACGTGAAATTCCAAGACCTCGGGCTGGTTGTTATCGACGAAGAACAGCGTTTCGGCGTCCGTCAGAAAGAGTTCCTGAAAAACCTGCGCCAGGAAGTTGACGTCATCACCATGAGCGCAACCCCGATTCCCCGCACGTTGCACGCGTCGCTGGTCGGCATCCGCGATATCTCAACCATCAATACCGCTCCGCAGGAACGGATGCCGGTACGCACCTTTGTGACCGCCAAGAACGACGAACTCCTGCGGGAGGTCATTCTGCGAGAGATCGACCGCGGCGGCCAGGTATTCTTCGTCCACAACCGAGTTTCGTCAATCGAGCGAGTGGCCGCGAAACTCGAAGATCTCGTTCCCGAGGCGACCTTTGGCATCGGTCATGGGCAGATGAGCGAAGAGGTTCTCGAGCACATCATGGTCGATTTTATTGACCGGAAGTTCGACGTGCTCGTTTGCACAACCATCATCGAATCAGGGGTTGATATCCAGAACGCCAACACGATCATCATCGACAACGCCGACACGCTCGGTTTGACGCAGCTCTACCAGCTACGTGGTCGGGTTGGCCGGGGCGTGCATCGTGCCTACGCGTATCTTCTCCACTCCCCCGGCAAGGTTCTTTCTGGCGATGCGGAAGCGCGCCTGGATGCGATCCGGGAGGCGACTGAACTCGGATCAGGGATGAAGCTCGCGATCCGAGACATGGAGATCCGGGGCGCCGGCAATATCCTCGGCGCGGAACAAAGTGGACACATTGCCGATGTCGGTTACGAACTCTATGTTCGCCTTCTTTCGCAGGCCGTCGAAGAACTCAAACTCGGTGAACCGATCCAGGAGCAGCGGCCGGTGCTGCTCGATCTCCCGCTGACCGCATTGATTCCGCCTGACTACATCGTAGACGTCGAACTTCGACTGGCCACCTATCGTCGCGTCGCGTCGGTCACGTCGGAGCACCAGTTGCGTCAGCTGCTCAGCGAATTGATCGACCGTTTCGGTCCGATTCCGGACGAAGTCGAACGCTTGATGGCACTGATCGAGCTCCGGATCAGTTGTGAGCGGCTCGGAATCGAAAGTGTGGTTGAACGAGAACGCGAGATCGTCATTCGTCCCGTCGACACATCAAAGTTCAATCAGCGAGAAATCGACAATCGTTTCGGCCATGCGGTCCGACTGACCCCGCAGACAATCAGGATCCGCTTGACCGATCTCGACGAATCATGGTCGAGTGCGGTGAGTTGGTTCATCGACACGATCGAAGAGCATCAGGCGGTCAGTCACATACCGGATCTGCCCGCGCTGGCGAGCAGCGTCAGCTGAGATCAACTGCTCAGATAAACGATCGTCACGCCGTCTCCTCCCTCATTGGTCTTGCCGAATTCGGACTTTTCGACCACCGGCGACTTCCTGAGATACTCCCCGACCGCCCGTCGTAACACTCCGCCGCCTTTGCCATGAATGATGCGCACAAAGGGTAGCGAGGCCATCGCGGCGGCGTTGAGATACTGATCGAGTTCGTCGTGAATCTCTTCATAGCGAAAACCACGAAGGTCGAGTTCCATTGGCACCTGAACCGGAGCAGTCTTGAACCGTGGACGACTGCTCTCCTGCGGCGTGGCAGCACCGAGGCGGACCAAATCAGACACTGGGCGAGTGATCCGTAGTTGCCCCATCTGCACGTCGGCGTCGTCGAGACCGAGGTGGGTGAGTACCCCTTCCTGATCGAGCGAACGGATCCGGACTCGATCACCGACCACTAGTTCCTCGCGCCGCCGAACCACGCCTCGCTTTTTGGCGAGCTCCTGGACCGCGGAAACCGATTCCGCCGCCTGCCCGAGCAGGTCTGGCATCGGTACCTCCCGTTTGAGCACGTTTCCATCAGACCGCAACTGGCGGTCAGTCTGGCGAGCGAGGCGGCGGGTTTCCGACATCAGCGCTTCCGCTTCAATCAGCGCTGCGTCATAGGCCATCCGGCGTTCGAGCTCGGCCTCGGCAAGGGATTCTTCAGCAGCTCGCTTCAGTTTTTCGATCTCCTCCTTTTCCTGATTGACGCGGTCCATTTCCCGTTCGACTGCGCGGCGCCGTTCCTGAATGTCCTGTAGCAATCGGTCTGAACGCAGCTCTTCGGGATCGAGATAGGACTGCGCGCGCTCAAGGACTGGCTGTGGCAACCCGAGACTGCCGGCGATGGTGAGCGCGTTCGATTGCCCCGGTACTCCGATCAGCAATCTATAGGTCGGCGAGAGCGTCTGGACGTCGAACTCGACACTGGCGTTCTCGACCGAAGCGGTTTCGAACGCGAAGGCTTTCACGTCCGAATAGTGCGTTGTGGCCAGCAACAGCGGACCGGTCGCGAGGAACTCGGTCACCACTGCGCGCGCGATTGCGCTTCCTTCCTGAGGGTCTGTGCCCGATCCGATCTCGTCGATCAAGACAAGGCTTTCCGGCCCCGCCTGGGCCAGAATCTGGATGACATTCGTCATATGACCGGAAAAGGTCGAGAGGCTCTGGGCGATCGACTGCTCATCTCCGATATCGACGTAGATGCCATCAAATACGCTAGTTTGCGACTGGTCGTCTGCGGTGATAAAGAGACCAGACTGAGCCATGGCCGCCAGTAAACCCACGGTCTTCAGGGTTACCGTCTTGCCACCGGTGTTGGGACCAGTGATCAAGAGTGCGCGAAAGTCGAAACCGACCTCGATATCGATCGCAACGGTCGTTTTCGGATCCATCAGGGGATGCTTGGCCCGGATCAGTTTGATCCGGGTGTCGCGGACGTGGTCACCGTTTGGTGTCGTCACCCGTCTCAACTGCGGTCGACTCGCCCGGAGCGAAAAGCTGTACTTGGCTTTGGCCAGAAGGAGATCGATCTCAGCCAAGGTCGCCAGTGCGACATGGATGTCCTCAGCCTCCGCACCGAGATTCTGGCTCAAAGCGAGGAGGATCCGGTCGATCTCATGTTGCTCGGCCGATCGCGCTTCTCGCCAGCGATTATTGAGATCAACGATCTCCATCGGTTCCATGAACAAAGTCTGTCCACTCGCTGACGTGTCATGAACCACACCCGGCACCTTGGCTCGCGAATCAGACCGCACTGGTACGACATAGCGCCCGTCCCTGGTGGTGACGATCGAATCCTGCAACGCCCCACCGTAACGATCACCGGAGATGATCCGATTGAGCCGCTCCATCAGGCGATTGTGGGAGAGCCTGATCTCCCTGCGAATCCGGGCAAGTTCCTCAGACGCAGAATCGAGCACTTCGCCATCGGGGCCGATGGCATGATTGATCGCGGTTTCGAGATGCGGCAGATCAACTAGTCCGGTCGCGAGTTCATCGAAGTGTGGGAGAGCGATCTCTCCGCCTCTCGCTCGATGAATCGCACGTGAAATCAAGGCCGAAACGTGCAGGGTCGCACTGGCGCGCGTAAGTTCGTCGGCCTGCAGGCGAGAACCCTTGGCGGCCCGGTCGACAATATCGGTCAGATCGTGAGCCCCGCCTACCGAAATATCGGGAAAGCGGCTGACAATCTCGACGGCTTCCGCGGTGCGTTCAAGTTCTCGCTCAACCTTCCAATCGACGTTCGAAGGCCGCAATTCGGCGGCAAGAGCCAACGTCGGTTCGAACTGACAGTGACCGGCGAGTCGCTCGAGAACCTGAAAGAATTCGAGTTTGTGGAGAGCCGCATCGCTGGCGGCAATCAACTGGGACGTCGTCATGAAACACTCCGAAATCAGCGCCCGCTTGGTGTCGTTGAGAAAGCGGTGTGACACAATGACCACGGGTTTGACACGAACACTTGTTCGCTATTATACTCGCGAGTGCGACAACGGTTCGCCCCGCAAATGAGCATCAGCATTGGAGGCCGGCGATGAAAGAGCTGTCTCGCCGACAACGCGCAATCATCGATTACATCGAGCATTTCCTGGATGACAACGACTATCCGCCCACCATCCGGGATATCCAGCACGACCTGCAAATATCCTCGACCAGTGTGGTCGATTACAACCTCAAGGTGCTGGAAGCGAACAATCTCATTCGGCGCAACCGGAATATCTCCCGCGGTATCGAACTCGTAAATCGTGGTCCGGGGCGACGAAACGTGGTTTCGATTCCCGTGATCGGCCAGATCGCAGCCGGACTTCCCATTCCTGTGCCTGATGATCTCCAGGAGAGTCCTGCATCCGAAACGATCGAACTCAGCACTGATCTTCTACCCGATTCCGGGCGCAGTCTTTTCGCGCTCCGGGTCAAAGGTCATTCGATGGTCGATTCACTCATCAACGATGGTGACGTGGTTCTCCTGCGTCAGCAGGAAACGTGCGAAAACGGTGATACCGTTGCCGTTTGGCTCCGGGACGAAAAAGAAACCACCCTGAAAAAACTCTACCGCGAGAATGGAAGAATTCGTCTCCAGCCCGCCAATGTCACGATGGAGCCGATCTATACCGCTCCGGAAAACGTCGAAATCCAGGGAAAACTCGTCACGGTCCTGCGCTCATACAACTAACCAAGACAACACCGGCTGAAAGGAAAAACGTTCTGCCGAGATGGTATACTGCGCCGTTCGATGCGGTCCCTTTGCCCTGCTCCTTCAAGGTTAGCGACGATTGACTAACACGATAACCGGAATCGTGCTGGCTGCGGCTGCTGGCCTCAACGCATACATTCCTCTGCTCGGTCTCGCTCTTGCTGATCGCGCGCTTTCCAGCCTCACGCTCGAACGCCCCTACGATGTGCTCTCCTCGACCGGAGGGATCGTTGTACTGATGATCCTTCTGACCGTCGAGATCATTGTCGACAAGATCCCTCGTCTCGATCATATCAATGACTTCGTCAACTCAGCCATCCGGCCTGCGTCTGGAGCCTTGGCTCTGATGGCGGTCACGAGCGGCACCGGTGAGATCAAAGCGGTTTTCGCGATGTTGCTCGGTCTTTTCATCGCGGGCGCCGTCCATGCCTGGAAAGCGATCTCGCGGGTGAAGATCACCACCCAGACGAATGGCGTTGGCAATCCGCTGGTGAGTACGGTCGAAGATTTCACTTCCGCTTCGCTGACGCTGTTGGCCGTCACCCTGCCATGGGTCGGGCTGATATCGATGCCGCTCTTCGGTCTCGGGTTGGCGTGGTTCTACCGGACCGTGCCAAAATCGATGTTCGGACAAGGTGGCGCAATACCGACCAGCAGCATGTCGGCGGTTGACGCGACTGCCGTGACAGCGGCCCCCGTTTCCGTGGATCAGGACACCTGACGTGGCCAAGATTGATTTCAAGGACTACTACGAAGTTCTCGGTGTCGACCGGACAGCCGATGACAAAGCGTTGCGGACTGCCTTCCGCAAACTCGCGCGGAAACATCATCCCGACATCAATCCAGGCGATGCTGGCGCCGAAGAACGGTTCAAGGAGGTCAACGAAGCTTACGAAGTCCTTTCCGACACCGACAAACGAAAGTTGTACGACCGTTTTGGCGAGGATTGGCAACGCTACAAGGAAGCCGGATACACCGGCGACGAAACCTTCGATCAACAGCGGGGCGCCCAGGATTTCGGCAGCTGGTATAGCGGCCAATCGCAACAGGGCCGACAGCAGTACGACTTCGGCGGCAGCTCGAGCGGGTATTCCGACTTCTTCGAATCGATGTTTGGTGACATGGGTTCGGGTCGTAGCAGTCGCTCTTCGTACTCCTCCCGTCAGCCGCGACCGCAGCGGGGCCAGGATATGGAAGCTGACGTCGACGTGACATTCGACGAAGCCTTCAAAGGCACAACTCGCCGGTTCGATATCCAGACGCAGGACGTCTGTACGGAATGTTCAGGCACAGGCTTCGTTGGCAATCGCGAGTGTCCCGCTTGCGACGGTTACGGCACGGTTGAACGCGTGCGATCAATCGAGGTCATCATTCCGGCAGGTGTCGATACCGGCTCAAAAGTGCGCATCGCAGGCCAGGGAGGCCGCGGCGCCGCTGGCGGTCCGAACGGCGACGTCTATATCAACGTCAATGTAAAACCCGATCAACGCTTCGAACGCAATGGCAGCAATTTGACCACCACGATCAAGGTACCGCTTTACACCGCACTCCTTGGCGGTGAGGCACTTGTGCCAACCCCAACGGGCAAGGTAGCGCTGACGATACCAAGAGGCACGCAGCAGGGACGCACCTTCCGGTTACGCGGTCAGGGCATGCCAAAGTTGAAAAGCAAAGATAAAGCCCGTGGCGATCTGGTCGCACGGGCAGAAGTCGAGATTCCAACGGATCTCTCGCCGGAGGAGACTGCTCTTTTCGAACAACTGCGCGATCTCAGCAACGGAGGCGCAGCATGAGCGATCCTCAGAACCAGATTTCTCCTGGGAGCGGCGACATCACCTACACCATCGAGATCGTGTCGGCTCGCACCGGCGTCAGTCCAGCCCGGGTTCGATCCTATGAGCGTCAGGGGCTCGTTTCACCTTCGCCGCGATCCTCTGGACAGCGCCTCTATACCGAGCAAACAGTGATTCGCATTCAGCAGATCGAACGCCTCACCAACGACCTGGGTGTGAATCTGGCTGGAGCAGAAGTGATCCTGAATATGCGCGAGCGAATGATCGAACTTCTCGATGAGATCGACCGGCTTCGTCGCGGCGATTGACCTTCCGAGAGGAACGAGTTTCACCCGATCGGACCGTCGTCCGATCTGAACAAGAGAGCGAGTAATTCACCATGCCTGCGACAGTAGTTCTCGGTGGCCAATGGGGCGACGAGGGCAAAGGGAAGATCACCGATACGCTCGCAGCGCATGCGAACATGGTGGTGCGCGCGAATGGTGGCAGCAATGCCGGTCATACCGTCACTACCGATGCCGGTGTGTTCAAGCTCCACCTTGTGCCGTCCGGGATTCTGAATCCAGAGGTCAAGTGTCTCATCGGCGCTGGTGTGGTGATCGATCCTGTCGCCCTCGCCAATGAGATCGCCGAACTTCAGGAACGCGGAATCGATACCGCGAATCTCCGCATCTCCGAACGCGCGCATGTCGTCCTTCCCCACCATCAGCAAATCGATCGCAACCAGGAGGCAGCCCGGGGTTCGACACCGATCGGCACGACCATGCGGGGGATTGGTCCTGCATACGCGGATAAAGCAAGCCGGAACGGTTTGCGGATGGTCGATCTTGCCTCCGGGACGAATGCCGCTCGCCTACGGCAGAAGCTGCTCGACGGCCCAACTGGCGAACTGAACACACCCGTCGTCGCAGCGATGGAAATCCTCGCTGACTATGTTGGTCCGGCCGAAATCGACGTCCAAGCTGCGCTCGACGCTGGAGACCAAGTCATCATCGAATGCGCCCAGGGGGCGCTCCTGGACATCGACTATGGAACCTATCCCTATGTGACCTCGTCCTCGCCAACCACTGCCGGGGCTTGCCAGGGAGCCGGTGTCGCTCCAAATCAGGTCGATCGCGTAATCGGGGTTTTCAAGGCCTACAGCACCAGGGTCGGCGCTGGACCGATGCCGTGTGAGTTGCTCGATGCCAACGGTAAGCTTATCCGGGAGAGGGGTCGTGAATATGGCACCACGACCGGTCGACCACGGCGCACTGGATGGTTCGATGGCGTGCTGGCGCGACGAGTCGTCCGTCTCAATGGCGTGACCGACATCGCGCTAACGCTGGTCGATGTGTTCGATATCTTTCCAGAGATTTCGATTTGTGTCGGTTACCAGACCAACGCGGGCGGGCTCGATCACCTTCCGGCTGATCTCGACTTGGCGGCCGGGATCACACCAGAGTACCGGAAGGTTCCGGGATGGCTCGAGGAAACGACCGGTATCCGCGACTGGGCCAACATGCCAGCAAGCAGTCGCGCCTACGTGGAAACGATCGAATCACTTGCCGGAGCTCCAGTTTCGATGATCGGGGTCGGGCCGTCTCGCGATCAATTGGTTCCGACCGGCCGCGCCTGATCATCCGGTAACCAGTCCAGCCGTTTTGCAGGAGGAAGTCATGAGCGAGGAATCAACACCAAACCAGACCATTCTCGAAACCGAAGATATCCAGAAGATCATTCCGCATCGCTACCCGTTCTTGTTGGTCGATCGCGTCATCGAAATCGTGCCCGGCGAACGTGCGGTTGGGATCAAGAACGTGTCGATCAACGAGCCGTTTTTCCAAGGTCATTTTCCCGACTACGCGGTCATGCCTGGGGTTCTGATTGTCGAAGCGCTGGCTCAGGTCGGCGGCGTGGCGCTTGGGCAGATGGAGGAATACAAGGGTCGATTGGCGTTTTTCGCTGGCATCGACAACGTCCGTTTCAAGAAACAGGTACGACCCGGTGACACCCTCCGGCTCGAGGTAGAACTCAGCCAGATCCGTCGCAATATCGGAACCGGAAGCGGGAAAGCCACGGTGGACGGTGAACTCGCCTGCAAAGGCGACTTCATGTTTGCCATCGGTCCTCTGATGTCCGACCTCACCTAGCACTGCGTTGACGCTTCCACTGGTCGGTATTGACGGCAGTCGCCTTTCAGTCGAGCACTCCACCGGAACGGAGAACTACACCCGCTCGTTGGTCACGTCGATGGCTCGAGTTCAATCCAGTTTTCGGATGCGACTCTACGTCAATGCCAGCGATGTCGAACCGGTCGGTTTTTCGGGGCAAACCCGAGTCATTGAAGCGAACAGGCTCTGGACTCTCCGCGGGCTCTCCGCGGAGATGCGCCACGATCCGCCCGATCTCCTCTTCGTTCCGGCTCATGTCATCCCGCCCGTCCATCCGGCGACTGTCGTCACCATCCACGATGTTGGATTCCGTCGCTTTCCGGAGACTTATTCGCGCAAGCGGTTGCTCGAACTCGAGGCCAGCACTCGCTGGAGTCTCCGCGCAGCCGCGCGGATCATCGCGGTATCCAACCAAACTCGCGATGATCTTGTAAGCCTTTACGATGTCGATCCGGATCGGATTGTGGTGGTCCATCACGGGGTCGATCAACGGTTCGTGGATGCTGGTCGGGTGCCCGCTCCCCTCAGTGATCGTTTCTCGTCGATTCGACGACCGTTCGTTCTCTCCGTCGGCACCATTCAACCGCGAAAAAACTACCCAACCCTGGTTCGTGGGTTCGAAATCGCCTCCGGAGACGGTCTGAATCATGACCTCGTGATCGTGGGAAAACGAGGCTGGATGGCCGACCAGACGCTCGATCTGATCGCACGATCACCCGTACGGGACCGGATCCATTGGCTCGAATACATCCCTCTTGACGATCTGATTCCACTCTACACGAACGCCGACATGGTGGTGGTTCCGTCTCTCTACGAAGGATTTGGGCTGCCGGTGCTTGAAGCCATGGCGACTGGAGTGCCGGTCATCACGTCCGACACTCCCGCGCTGGTCGAGATCGCCGGTGGCGCCGCTCTCCATGTCGACGCCATGAGCGCTTCCGGTTTCAGTATCGCGATGCAGCGTGTCGCGGGCGACAATGATCTGGCAGCGCGACTAGGTGAAAGCGGTCGGGAACGCGCCGGGGAGTTCAGCTGGGAGCGGTCGGCTCTGGCGACCGAGCGCGTTCTCAGGTACGTTATCGAGAGGTAATCCTGGTTCATCGGCGACACGCGCTCGGACCTTTGCAATGAGAACAACTGGAAAAACCATCGGCATCATTCTGATCGTGGCCGGCGCCGTGCTCTCCCTCGTCGCTGGAGCATGGTTGCTGCAGGGAATCAGTGACGATCGTATCGACAGTGCGGCCGCAATTCTCGGCGGCGCGCTGGTGCTGGCCGTTTTGACGCTGCCACTAGTCGGCGGAGGGATTTACTTCCTGAAAAGCGGAATCACCGAATCGAGACAGATCGCGAAAATCAGCAAACAGCGAGAGGTGCTCGATGCGGTCATGACCCAGGGCAGCGTCTCCATCCCGGACCTTGCGCTGCAGCTGGACACCACACGCGACGATCTCGAGTCATCGATACGAGCGTTGGTCGGTCGCGGGATCTTCAGTGGATACGTTGACTGGAACAAGGGAATGCTCTATTCGGTCGAAGCATCCAGACTCCAGGGAGCATCGCATTGTCCAAATTGCGGAGGACAACTCGAACTCGCTGGCAAGGGACTGGTAAAATGCCCGTACTGCGGAGCGGAAATCTTTCTCACGTGACAATGATCCGTTCCGAAAGCAGGCGGGACACTTATGAGTTCAGCTGAAAGCGTATTCGACCGCATTGAGCGGATCGCGGCCCGATTGCCAGGGTTCAACGACTATCGCGACCTGGATGCACTGCGGGAAAGCGATCGGCAAACCCGGGCTGACATCGCGGCGAAACTCGAGCAGACGGCGCTGCGAATCGAGCGCGGAGCCCAACCGCTGATAGCGAATCAGCAATTCGCCGCGATAACGCAGGTCGAGCGCCTCTTGCAGTCGTTGCGACTTGCCGCTGTCAGGCTCGAATCAGCGCCGCAGGGTTATGCGCCCTTGTTTGGTGATCGGACGGTTGACGCCAATGTGCTTCAGCAAGTCATCGCCTTTGACCAGGCACTGAGCGCGAGAGCGGACCTCCTTTCCAGTGACGCAGACGCATTCATCGCCTCCATGGCATCCGGCGACGACCTCGCTTCTGGCAGCGACTCCGTCAACCGTCAGATCGAAACGCTTCTCGGGGAGTTCGCACGCCGTTCGACGATTCTCGCTTCCGGCGCGCGCGCGGCAGGACAGCCGCTCAGTTCAGTCTATGGTCGTTCGGAACCAGGATTGACGGCGGTTATCGATCTCGACGTCGGGGATGTCGTGTCGGTCGACCAGGCGGACTTCGTCGTCGAAGCCCAACTCCAGATCAACAGCGTGGACGCCATGGCTACTGGTTATCTCCTCGATGCCAGGAGCCGACGCTGGCTCATCCTGGCACCCGATTCGGGTTCTCCGTTCGTGCTGGCCAAGGAACGAAAATCGAGCGCGGAGATTCCAGAGGAATTCGAGCCAACCTACTCACTCACTGGTGCTGCGACGTTGCGAGATTCCGAAGGTCGTTCGAATTTGGGGATACTGACTCTCGACATGTCGTCGCCAATGGCAACCATCACCACCGACCAGGTGACTATTCAACTCACGTCGCCAAAAGAAACGATCACCCTTGCAGGCGACCCAATTGAGGGCGATGCGATTACGATTTATGGCAAACCGGGCTGACCCGGTTCCAGCTACCAAGAGGAGTAACCAGCCATGGGTATCTACGATCGACTCTCTGTCATCCTCCGAGCCAACATCAATGACATCATCGATGGCGCTGAAGATCCGGAAAAGATGATCAACCAGTATGTCCGCGAACTCGAATCGAGCATCCAGGAAGCGCGACCCGAGATTGCGTCGATGATCGCGCAAAGCAAGATGATCGAGGAAGACCAGGCTGAAGCGGAAAAACTCGCTGCTGCCTGGCATATCAAAGCGCAACGGGCGCTCGAGTCGGGTCGTGAGGACCTCGCCCGCGAAGCACTGCGCCGAGAGCGTGACAGTCGCGAAAATGCCGAGGTATACGCCGAGCAGTTGCGCGCCCAGAACATGGCCGTTGAACGGATGAAGGGGCAGTTGTCGCAATTGGAATCACGCTATGACACGTTGCTTAGCCAGCGGGATATGCTGATAACCCGAGCGAAGCGAGCGAAGTCTCAGAAGGAGCTCAACGAAAGGATCGAGGAGTTCTCTCCATACGATCCGACGCAGGACTTGCAGCGAATGGAGCGCAAGATCCGCCAGAACGAGGCGGAAGCCGCGGCGATGTTCGAGATGACCGCAGCAGAAACCACGCTGGACGAAGAACTCAATGCGCTCGATTATGACGATCAAATCGAATCGGAACTCGGTCGACTGAAAGCCGCGATCGACTTGGGAGCGCCTAAGCCAATCGATTCAGGACAGGACTAGTCCGCGCTCGCTACCCAGAGGAAAGGCGCAACCGATGGCAATAATCGATCTGATCCAGTGGACAGACCAGCGACCGGATGAAATCATCCACCGTGTACCGGAGCAAGGTTCTGGAGAGTTCGTCCTTGGCTCCCAGCTCGTAGTCCGCGAAGGCCAGTCCGCTGTTTTCGTCCGCGACGGGCGCGCGCTCGACACCTTTGCCGCCGGGCGGCATACCCTTTCAACCGCCAATATCCCTCTCCTCGTCGAACTGGTCGGCATCCCATTCGGCGGCAAGAGTCCATTCACGGCAGAAGTTTTTTTTGCCGCGTTGCGGGAGTTCATCGGGCTCAAGTGGGGAACGGTTCAACCGCTGGTTTATCGAGACCCCGATTTCGGAATGGTCCGTTTACGAGCGTTCGGCACCTACAGCATGCAAGTGGCCGATCCGCAACTCTTCGTGAAGCAACTCGTCGGAGCGCAAGGATCGCTGACGCTCGCTGGCGTGGAAGACTTTCTTCGCAGCGTGATCATCACCGAGGTCACAACACTGCTCGGGAACGCAAAAACACCATTGCTCGATATGGCTGGTATGACCCTGAACCTCGGCAATGCCGCGCGGCTGGCCCTGGCTGACGATTTCGAGCGCCTTGGGCTTCGCTTGCTGACATTCCAGATCGAGGCAATCTCCGCTCCCGAAGAGGTTCAGCAGAAGATCGACGAGCGTTCAGGTATGGCTGCTGTCGGCGACCTCGGAAGCTACACCCAGTTCCAGGCAGCGCAGGCAATGCGCGACGCCGCTCAGAACACCGGCGAAGGCGGCGCCGGGATGGGAGTTGGTCTTGGCGCCGGAATCGCGATGGGTCAGGCGATGGCGGATTCATTCCGCCAGGCCGGAAATGCGTCTCCGACTCCAAACCAGCCTGCCGCAACTCCCGTCGGGACGACCGTTACCTGCCCGGCCTGCTCCACGGTCATTCCGGCGGGGTCAAAGTTCTGCCCGGAATGTGGATCGCCGCTCGAAAAGACCTGCGCCTCGTGTGGAACGGCCAACAGCGCGGGCAGCAAGTTCTGCTCCAACTGCGGGAATCCCCTTCCCTGAGCAACGTTTCGGCTGATTGAAATCGACTCGCTCCCGGTCGCTTTTTCGACCGGGAGTCGTTGTTTGTCTGGCATGTGATCCAGATTGCTGCCTGTTTTTGCGGAAATCACGTAATCGCACCGTACGTACAGTCTTTTTATGGTCGAGTGGGCCCCTCATTCATGGTAGAATTAGGGGTCATTTTGCGGAAAATGTTCCTCCGCAACAGGAGTAATCAGGGTGGATATCGGAAACGTACAACTGGCCAGCATCGACAGCGAGATGCGGCAATCCTATCTCGACTATGCGATGAGCGTCATCGTTCAGCGAGCGCTTCCGGATGCCCGGGACGGACTCAAGCCAGTCCATCGTCGCGTCCTTTATGCCATGTGGGAGATGGGACTTCGCTCCAATACCCGATATCGCAAGAGCGCCGGTATCGTCGGCGAGGTCATGAAGAATTACCACCCTCATGGCGACTCGGCGATTTACGACACGCTAGTGCGGATGGCTCAGGATTTCAACCTCCGCTATCCCCTTGTCGACGGCCAGGGGAACTTCGGTTCGATCGATGGTGACGGCGCCGCGGCCATGCGGTACACCGAAGCCCGGTTGATGCCGATTGCCGACGAGCTGATTCTCGATATCGACAAAGAAACGGTCGACTTCATCCCCAACTACGACGCGTCAATGACCGAGCCGAGCGTCCTGCCGGCGAAACTCCCGAATCTTCTCCTCAATGGCAGCTCGGGTATCGCCGTCGGCATGGCGACGAACATCCCGCCCCACAACCTCAATGAGATTGCCGACGCCATCACCCACCTCATCGACAACCCAGATGCCTCGGTCGAGGATCTGATGGAGTTTGTCCACGGTCCTGACTTCCCGACGGCTGGTATCATCCTGGGCACCGAAGGAATCAAGTCAGCCTATGCAACCGGACGTGGTCGGGTCGTGATCCGTGCCAAAACGATGATCGAGGAAGCTCCGCGCGGCAATCGCTACCAGATCATCGTCACGGAACTTCCTTATCAGGTCAACAAAGCCAACCTGATGGAACGAATCGCCGAACTGGTCAAAGAAGGCAAGATCGACGGCATCAGTGATTTGCGTGATGAATCCGACCGCAACGGGATGCGGATGGTCATCGAATGCAAACGCGACGCCCAACCGTCGAAAGTCCTGAACAGCCTCTTCAAGCACACCGCGCTGCAGTCCTCCTTTGGCGTCAACATGCTCGCGCTCGTCGAAGGCGGTACCCAACCGCGCGTTCTAACCTTGAGACGCGCGTTGCGGGAGTACATCTCTCACCGACAGGAAGTGATTACCCGCCGCGCGACCTACGAGGTTGAACGCGCCCGTCGCCGTGCCCATGTTCTCGAAGGCATCGTTCAAGCGCTCGACCATATCGACGAGATCATCGCCATCATCCGTGCGTCGTCCTCTACTGAGGACGCTCGCAATAATCTGATGGAAGCGTTTGGTTTCAGCGAGATTCAGGCGAATGCGATTCTCGACGTCAGACTCGCCCGGTTGGCTGCACTCGAAAAAGAAAAGATCGTGGCCGAGCTCGCCGAGGTGCTCGCCGAGATTCTTCGTCTCGAGTCCTTGCTCGGGGATCCGGACCAAATTCTTGGTGTCATTCGCGACGACATGGCCTATCTGAAAGAGAAGTACGGTGACGAGCGCCGATCACGGATTCTCGACGTTTCTCCAGATATCAGCGCCGAGGATCTAGTTCCCGAGGTAGACGTTGTTGTCACGATCACAAACCGTGGTTATGTCAAGCGACTCACCGAAGATACCTACCGGACTCAGCACCGGGGTGGCAAAGGAGTCACCGGGGTGACCATGCGCGAGGAGGATGCCGTTCAGCATCTGATGTTCGCCAACACCATGGACTCACTTCTCGTCTTCACCAATCGCGGTAAGGTCTACCATGTCAAGGTCCATGAGATACCGGAAACCTCGCGAACCGCGAAGGGTATGCCGATCATCAACATCGTCAACATGCTGCCGGACGAAACCGTAACCACGTTGCTAAAGGTGCGAGATTTCTCCGAAGGCAACTATCTCTTTTTCACGACTCGCAATGGCACAGTCAAACGGGTCGAACTTTCTCAGTTCCAGGCAGTCCGCTCCAATGGCTTGATCGCGATTTCACTCGATGAGAACGACGAACTCGCCTGGGTGCAGAAGAGTTCTGGTGACGACGATGTTGTCATTGTGACCGAAAAGGGAATGGCCATCAGGTTCCAGGAGGCAGATGTCCGTGCGATGGGTCGACCAGCAGCGGGCGTCCGCGGGATTCGGCTTGCTCCTGGGGATCGCATCATTGCGTCGGAGATCGCGACCCCAGAGATGGATATGCTGGTTGTGTCCGCCAATGGATTTGGGAAGCGAACCTCGTTGAAGCAGTTCAAGGTCCAGAACCGGGGCGGCAAGGGTGTCACCGGTATGAAGGTCACCGCGAAAACCGGCGACGTGGTTGGAGCCCGGATGGTGACACCGGAACACACGGTGCTACTGATCTCCTCTGGCGGTCAGGTCATCCGCATGCCCGTGTCCCAGATCAATTTGATCGGGCGAGCAACCCAGGGAGTGACCTTGATGCGACCGAAGAAGGGAGAAACGGTCGTCTCGATGACGGTAGCGGAACCGCGGTTGGACGAGCCTAGCGTGAGCGCCGTGGATCAAAACGGGCACGAGCCGGAGGGCTAATCTCCGCCCGTCTTTCTCCTCGCACAGCTTGGACCGGTTCGATATCGAGCCGGTCCATTCGTATCCGGACGGCGATGATCGGCACAAGGACAACAAGGGCAATCGCAATCGCGAGCATCGCGACATAGAGAAAGCTGACGATTGTGCCGCTGGTCGGGTGAAAAACGGGTCCACGGTCCGTCAGCCAGAGCACGATGATTTCAACCGCAAGAGCCGCTGGTGGCACGATCAGACGCATACTGATGGTCAATGGAGCTGCTGCCACTGTTGCCAGAGCCCCGATGAACATCGAAATCGCCAAAACCGCCAATCCGTTGTCAATGGTGATTGGGCCTCGATTTCCAATGGCGGCTGGGATCATCAACGCCAGCGGCAGGAAAACCAAACCTGCCTGATCCGGTTGCGCCCAGAAACGGAATGCCGCTGAGACTCCGACGGCCACCAAAAACAGCGCGGAAATGATGGTCACAGCAATCGCGGGCCACGCCGAGCCCTCGGACAGCGCCACATACGGCTCACGCATCAGCGAAACCTGGATTGCAAGCAACGGGAGCAGGCCCACGGTTCCTGTCAGGTCGATCAGGAACGGCATGGATATCTGCAGAGGTCGGTTAGGTTTGGTCAGAAAATAGATTGCGGCCTGGATGGCGGCGATGATGAACATCGAAACAGCTGACCGTCCCGCAACCGGCAGCGGCGAGAGAAGCCAGAGGAGCGCAGCCAAGATCGCAGTCACACCGGGAGCGATCGCCAGCAGCAGCATATCCCGAGGGATCTGCGCAGGTTTTGGGGGATAGGTTTTCCTTTGCTGGTGCCAAGGATCGGCCGATTCGCGGTCCGTGCGCGATGCATCGGTAGATGGCCGCTTTGGGGCAGTCCATCCGGGGGGTTTCCATTCGTCCTCCCAATCCCGGATCGGAGAAGGTCGTCTGCTATCCGTCACCGTCATTCAATCCTGAACGTCGTGCTCAGGCTCCTGGCGCCAGCAGCGAGTCGACCGAAACGCTTTCGGCCTGACGCGCCCGAAATCGCTGCACCGTTGGCACTCCGCATAATCGGAGCATCTCGAGCGTTTCCCGGACATGAGCGCCAACGGTCTTCGTTCCATGGGAATCGGTTCCGGTCGTGATCCTCGTTCCTCCGACATCGGCGTACCAGCGAACGATCGGAGGGCCGGGCATGCTCGCCTTCGGAGCTTGACGGATACCTGAGGTGTTGATCTCGAACGCCACACCTGTCCTGATCATTGCATCGAAAACGCCCACGAGCCGATTTCGGTACCGCAATGGATCATAGTCCCGCCGGTCGCCAGGAAGATAGCGTTTGGGGATATCGAGGTGACCGATCGAGTCAAACCAACCGGTATTCACCGCTGCTTCCACCTCATCGAAGTACGGCAGAAAAACATCATCTTTCGAGCGCTCACGGTAGTAATCAGGGTAAATTAGCATCCCATTGGCAGCATAGTGTACCGAGCCAATCACGAAATCGTAGCCATCGCCGTATTCCTGGATGAAACGTCCGACTCGATCTGCCGTTTCTCGATGGAAATCGATTTCGGCTCCAGCAAGTACAACCAGGACGCCAGCGAATTCTTCCCGTACCTTGCCCAGCGATTCGAGATAGGCATCGCGATTGTAATAGCCACATCCTGGGTCAGCAGGCTGGAAATCAACGTGGTCGGTAAATGCGATTTCAGTGATGCCCGCATCGATTGCCGCCAAGCAGGAATCTCGCATCGGTGTTGCACAATCGACTGAAAACTCGGTGTGCACGTGATAGTCGAACATGGCCTGTTGCTCACTGTCTTCTGTCGCCAGATTCTCCGGGCGCTACTATAGCAGCGTCGCTCAACACCTCGAATCGGAGAAGCGATATCGTCCAAACGGAATCAATGAGTGAGGGATGGCTGGTTTGCGAACGATCGGATTACTCGGCGGGACATTCGATCCGATCCATCATGGCCATCTCGCGATTGCGTCTGAGGTGCTGCACGCACTCGAGCTCGATCAGGTGCTGTTCGTTCCGGCCGGCCGCCCACCTCACAAACCCGATCAGATCATCTCCTCAGACGCAGAGCGATTGCGCATGCTGGAACTGGCGATCGCTGGCCGCTCTGGTTTCGGCATATCGATGCTGGATCTCGAGCGGAATGGCCCAAGCTACTCGGTCGACCTACTGCGCGCGTTTCGTGCGGCCAATCCCGCTGTCGAACCGGTCTTCATTCTCGGCGCTGATTCACTCGTCGACCTGCCGAACTGGCGCGATCCGGATGAAATCGCGAGGTTGGCCAGGATCGCGGTTGCCGGTCGACCAGGGGTCACTGTCGACATGGCTACACTAGAGATGGAGATACCGGCTTTGCGCGGACGCGTTACATTTGTCGACGTACCTCTGCTGGACATCTCATCGCGTGATCTCCGGCAACGAGTTCGGGACGAGCAACCAATCTGGTACCTCCTGCCCCGTCCCGTCGAGGAATACATCGAGAAGCAGGGTCTCTACCGGTGATAGACGACCGAAATTTCGAGTCGATAATTGACCTGATGGGTGGCAGAACCTATACTCGCGCCGAATTCACGGCCCTTGATTCAACAAATCAGGCCACTTTCTCAACTGGGCTCGTTTCGCCGTCGTGCCAGCGAACCCGTACCGTGCGACAGGCGTTGAATTGAAGATTTCTCCCTGGATAACGTCCGTTTTCATTTTGCTCCTGACGCTTGCCGCCGCCTGGGTTGTTTTGCCCGGCGACACGCTCGACATCAATGGCTGGAAAGCCGAGCATCCGATTCAGCAGGGACTCGACTTGCAGGGTGGAATCCAGGTTACGCTGGAAGCCAAACCACCCGGTGGCGGATCAGTGGATCAGGACACCCTCAACGGAACCCGGGACACCATCGAACGTCGGGTAAACGGCCTGGGCGTGAGCGAACCAGTGGTTCAAACGCGCGGCAACAACCAGATCATCGTTGAACTCCCGGGTGTAGAAGATCCTGACCAGGCGGTCCAGGTCGTCCAGCAAACCGCGCTGCTCGAAATCATCGATTCCCAAGGGCAATTTCTCGCTCCGGGTACGGTCGTTCGAACATCCCTGGGCGATCCCGACACCGTTTCAGCAGATGGTAGTCCGGTGGCGGATCCGTCTGGTTCTCCAGTTGCAGTCGTGGCATCTCCAGAAGCGTCGCCGGTTGCCGGCGCCGGAACCACTGAGCCCACCGGACCGGTTTATACGACGATCATCAGCGGCGATGACCTGAAAGATGCCTATCGCGCGACTGGTCCTCTTGGCGAACAGGTGGTGGCCTTCGAACTGAGCGGCGGCGCGGCCGATCGCTTTTTCGATTTCACGAGCCAGAACATCGGACGTCCGATGTCGATCTTGATCGACAAGACCGTGATCTCCTCTCCGGTCATCAATGGTGCGATTTCGGACCGCGGTCAGATCGAAGGCATTCCGGCATCGGACGTCGACAATCTTGTGGTTCAGTTGAAAGCCGGTTCGCTTGCCGTTCCTCTCGAAGTTGTCCAGAGCCGGACGATTGGCCCGTCACTTGGTCAGGATTCCATCGACAAAAGCATCATTGCCGCACTGATCGGTCTTGGCACGGTGGCTCTCTTCATGATCTTCTATTACCGCTTGCCGGGCATCATCTCTGTAATTGCGCTGATGATTTACTCTCTGCTGGTGCTCGCGTTATTCAAGATCATTCCGGTCACGCTGACACTTGCAGGGATAGCGGGTTTCGTTTTGTCAATCGGTATGGCAGTGGACGCGAATGTCCTCATATTTGCCAGATTGAAGGAGGAATTGCGCCAGGGGAAGCCGCTCAACATCGCGGTCGAAGAGGGCTTCACCCACGCATGGCCGTCGATTCGAGACTCGAACATTACATCGATGCTGACCGCATTAATCCTCTACTGGTTCGGCGGCTTCAGCGGCGCAACAATCGTGCAGGGTTTTGCGTTGACGCTATTCATCGGTGTCGGTGTCAGTATGTTCACGGCCTATACGGTTACCCGGACATTCCTCCGACTCCTCCTGAACTCGAGTGGCATTCAAAACCGCTGGTGGTTCGGAACCGAGCGCCTGCAGGATGCCCCGGCTGGGAGTGGCGACTGATGCTATCAATGACCCACCAGTATTCCTACCAGACCACTTCGAACAGGGATCTTTCATGATCGAGCATCTCGCCACCTATCGGAAATACTGGTACGCGCTTTCACTGGCGGTGCTGGCGCCTGGTCTGATCGCTCTTCTCCTCTGGGGGCTGAATCTGGGTATCGACTTCACTGGCGGCACTCTCTGGGAAATCCAGTTCGAAGAAAGCGTCACAACGGAAGACGTGCGAGACATTCTGGCCGTCAATGGTTTCGAAGGAACAACGGTCCAGCTTTCCTCGAGTAGTGACGGAACCGATGACATCGCGATTATCCGGATGCCAGAACTCGGTCAGTTATCTCCGGAAAAGAAGGCGATCGAAGCGGATTTCGAATCGCAGTTCGGACCATTCGAGGAGCTGCAGATCTCCACAGTTGGATCATCAGTGAGTAGCGAGATCTCACAAAAAGCCGTTATCGCGGTGATTGTGGCGTCGATTGGCATCCTTCTCTACATCGCATTTGCCTTTCGGAATACGCAGAATCCGCTCCTCTATGGACTCGCTGCGCTGGTGGCGATGTTGCATGATGTGTTGCTGGTTCTGGGTGTATTCGCTATTCTCGGCCACTTCTTCGATGTGGAAGTCGACGCCCTTTTCGTAACCGCGATCCTGACCGTCATCGGTTTTTCCGTTCACGATACGATCGTGGTGTTCGACCGGATCCGGGAGAATCTTGCCAAGCATGTTGATCCGTCCTTCGAAGGAGTGGTCAACTACAGTCTGGCTCAGACCATCGTCCGCTCACTGAACACTTCGCTGACGGTTGTGCTCACTCTGCTCGCCCTCTACCTTTTCGGCGGAGAATCGACCAAGACCTTCGTTCTCGCCATGCTCATCGGCGTCGTGAGCGGCACCTACTCGTCGATCTTCAACGCCAGTCAGTTGCTCGTTTCCTGGGAGATGGACGACTTCAAACACTGGTGGGCGCGAATTCGAGGACGAGAACCCGTTCCCGCACCTTCAACGTAGCCGTTTGATGCGAATCCAGTAGGCATTTGACCTGCGGAACGATTCGTTTTGATGCTAGACTTTGTGGCCGCGCGTGGTGGGTTGAGACTCTCCACGCGTTGACGTGTAGAGGATCAGAATCTTCAGCGCTGGGTGATCGAACTCTTGCCCACCGCTGAGGATTGTGCGGCAAACAATTCGTGGGAATGGCAGGCGTTTATCGACGCTGAGAAGCGAGGAGGCGACGTTTGGACGACATTAACTCGTACCTGATACCGGTGTTCATCGTGGGAGTGGCCGCAGTGCTCTTCGCGATTTACCTGGCTCGCGATGTGATGAGCAGGGATACCGGAACCAAAGAGATGCAGGACGTCTCTGATCTGATCTTCGAAGGGGCGCAAGCCTACATGCGGCGCCAGTATTCAACGATCGCGGTTTTTTCGCTGATCGTTGCTGCCATTCTCGGTGTTCTCGTCTACATCTTCGAGAATGACTTCGAGCAAACCCGGGCCCTGGTAACCGCCGGAGCGTTTTTGCTTGGAGCATTTCTTTCCGGCACCTCCGGCTATATTGGTATGTACGTCGCGGTCAAATCGAATATTCGCACCGCAGCCGGTGCTCGCCGGAGTCTCGGTGAAGCATTGACGGTTGCACTCCGGGGCGGCGCAGTTTCCGGGTTCCTCGTGGTCGCGCTCTCGCTGCTCGGTGTCGCCGGTATTTACGCGATTGTCTACAACTATGCCGAAGGTGCTCTGCCGGCAGTTGCGGAAACACCATACTGGATCGTCGGGTTTGCGTTCGGTGCGAGTTTCGTCGCGCTGTTCGCCCAGCTCGGAGGTGGTATTTACACCAAAGCCGCTGATGTCGGAGCCGACCTCGTCGGGAAAGTCGAAGCCGGTATCCCTGAAGACGACCCACGTAACCCGGCTGTTATCGCAGACCTCGTCGGCGACAACGTGGGCGACTGCGCTGGTCGCGGAGCCGATCTCTTCGAATCGTCGGCGGCTGAGTTCATCGGTGCGATGGTCCTCGGTGTTGCCCTGTACAAAGCCTCGGGCGGTTCTGATAACCCGGACGCAATTGCCTGGATCTTCTTTCCCCTCTTACTTGGTGCAGTTGGCGTGATCTGTTCAATGGTCGGCGTTCTTTCGATTCGCCCGGATGCAAATATCACTAAACCGATGGACGAGCTCAACAAGGGCTTCCTGATCGTGATGGCACTTTCGGGGGTCGGGATGTTCGCGGTTTCCTACGCAGTCCTTCCCTACGGCCAGTGGGAGTTCGCCGTCTGCGGTCTGATTGGGTTAGCGACGGCAATCGGATTCCTGGCAATCACGCAGTACTACACCGATAGCAAGTACCGACCTGTCCAGACGATTGCCAAGCAATCCGAACGCGGAGTGGCTACCAACATCATCTCCGGTATTTCGGTCGGTATGGAAACAACCGGTATGCCAGCATTGGTCATCTCGGCTGGCCTGCTGTCGTCCTACGCACTCGGCAAAACGGTTGATTTCCCTGTGGAAACCGCAGTTTCGTCCGGTATTTTCGGAACGGCTGCTGCAACGATGGGAATGCTGATGGCTGCCGCCTACATTCTCGCAATGGACACTTTCGGCCCCATCGCTGACAACGCTGGCGGGATCGTCGAAATGACCGATCAGCCGGACGAAGTCCGCGAAGTCACGGATTCGCTCGACTCGGCAGGAAACACTACAAAGGCCCTCACCAAGGGCTATGCCGTAGGTACTGCCGCCATGGCCGCCTTTCTCCTCTTCTCGGCGTTCCTCGAAGAAGTCAATCGCTTCCTCGGGGTCGGGAATGAGGTCGAGCGAATCGTCAACGTTGCCGAACCACGTGTATTCGTAGGCGGTCTGATCGGCGCGATGATCGTCTTCCTCTTCTCCTCCCTGGCGATCCGAGCCGTTGGTATCGCTGCTGGCGACATGATGGAAGAAGTCCGGCGCCAGTTCCGGGAAAACCCGGGGATCATGCTTGGAACGGTCAAACCTGACTATGCCAAATGCGTTGACATCTCAGTCCAGAGCGCTCTCCGCGAGATGGTGCTCCCGGGCGCATTGGCGGTGTCTGGTCCGATCCTGGTCGGTGTCCTGCTGGGTTGGGAAGCGGCAGCCGGCATGATGCTGATCGGCACGATAGCGGGTGTTCTGATGGCGCTCTTCCTGAACAACGGTGGTGGCGCTTGGGACAACGCGAAGAAATATATCGAGTCAGGTCAATTGATCGACGACAAAGGGAACGTGGTTGGCAAGGGATCTGAAGCCCATGCTGCTGCCGTTGTAGGCGACACGGTTGGTGACCCATTCAAGGACACTGCCGGGCCATCGCTCCACGTCTTGATCAAGCTGTTCGCGACGCTCACCCTCGTGATGGTTCCGCTCTTCCTCTAGGAGAGAGGGTCCTCCACACGAGGTTCGAACGGCGCTGCGAAGATGGTTCGCAGCGCCGTTCCTGTTTCATTCGACTCGCAAAGCAGGTAGTGGTCCATGAGTGAGCGAAAGAGCATTGCGGTCATCGGTGGAGGTATGGCCGGTCTGACCGCTGCCTACCGGCTGGCCCAGACTGGGCACGCAGTGACCCTCTGGGAACGTGGACGAGCGTTTGGTGGACAAGCCGCTGCGTTTTCAGTCGGTGACGGAATGCTCGAGCATTTCTATCATCACCTCTTTCAGAGCGATGCCGACATCGTAGCGCTGATGGACGAACTTGGGATCGGTGATCGTCTCCTCTGGTTGCCGTCCAACGTCGGGTACTTCGCCGACGGAAAACTTTGGCCGCTGAACGGCGCGAAGGATCTCCTTGGACTCGGGTTTCTTTCCCCTCAGGATCGGATCCGGCTCGGGATGGTGACGGCCTTTCTGCAGAAAGTCACTGACTGGAAATCATTCGAATTGATCAGCGCCGAAGATTGGCTCCGGAAGGCCCTCGGCGATACTGCATACGATGCCACCTTCGGCGCGCAGCTCAACGCCAAATTCGGTCGCTACGCTTCCGAGATCGCCATGGTCTGGTTCTGGGGCAAGATCTGGCTGCGGACCACGTCACGCCGCTCTCCGCTCGACAAGGAGTATCTCGGATATCCACTGGGCAGTTTCAGCGTGATTGTCGATACCCTGGTCGATGCGAATCGCGCTCTCGGCGTTGATCTCCGCCTCGGCGCAGGACCGACTCGGGTGACAACGGTCAACGGCAAGGGTCAACTCGCTTTCGACGATGGGTCACCGGATCAGGAATTCGATGCGGTGATCGCTACTGTGCCGTCAAACGTCTTTGCTCGTCTGGCCCCCGATCTCCCGGCCGATTATCAGGGCAAACTCCATGGTCTCGACTACGAAGCCGCGGTAGTTGCGCTGCTCGAACTCGACCAACCGTTAACCGATATCTATTGGCTCAACATCGCTGATCCCGACCTCCCCTTCACGGCGGTCATCGAGCACACGAATTTCGTACCAGCATCGCATTATGGCGGCAACCATTATGTCTATCTTTCCAAGTACCTGGAACCTGATGATCTCTGGTTTTCTCTTCCCGACGATGAGTTGCTCGCCCGATACGAACCGCATCTGCAGAAACTGAATCCAGCCTTCAGAAGTTCCTGGATCCAGCGATCGTGGGTGTTTCGGGAACATGCAGCCCAGCCGATAATCCGGATGAACTATTCCGACCGCATCCCAGACCACCGCACACCGCTCGCCGGTCTCTACTTGGCGAATACAACTCAGATCTATCCAGAAGACCGCGGAACGAACTACAGCGTTCGCCTCGGCAACCAGATCGCCGAACTGGTGGCAGGCGATCTCGCACGCAGATGAGGATCAGGGGCTGATCGCGGTCCAGCGCAGCTGATGAGCGATCACGTCGGATCTGGCCCTCCCGCTCGTTTCGAGCGCGGAAAGAAACGCATAGACGGTCGGTTGAAGCAGGAAGTAACTGACCTGATCGGCAATCGGCGCATCAAATCGAGCCGCCAGCCGTTGATAGATCTCGTCGACGGTCATTGCGCTCTCCATGATCAACGCCGTGATCGCCTCCTCGACCTGATCCAATAGGCCCAGATTGAGGTCGATCAACGGTCTGAGCGATTCAACCGATTCTCCATGCCCTGGAACCACCACGCTGCATCCAACTGAGCCTGCCCGTGCGAGTGCGGCACGATGTTTGATCACCGAATAGAGATACGGGATGCGGTATTTCTCCAGCACGCTCGCCGGCAGAACGACATCAGCGCAGAAGAAGACATCCTGAATCACTAATCCAAGTTGACCCGGCGAATGCCCAGAGAGATCGATGACGTCTATGTGCCGTTCGCCGAGTTCGATCTCGCCGGGAGCGTAGACAAGATCGACTGGACTCGGATCGGCAAGGAGAAACCGGCCTCGTAATGATGGTGGCGGGTCCGCTCCGGCAAAGAGGAGCGACGGTTGCAGCAGTGGATAGCGGATGATGGCTTCATCGAGTACCGGTGCCCAGACCTGCGCCCCGGTCCGTCTGACGACCGTCGCATTGCCGCCGAAATGGTCCGCATGGGCATGGGTGGTGAGGACATGGGTGACAGAGACACCCCATTCCTCGTTGATCGTTTTCAGCGCTTTCCTGGCCGTTGTGTCGTTGAGACCGGTATCGACCATCGCACAGGAGGAATCGTCGATCCGGATCACCCCAATGTTGACCGCGCCGGGGATGTATCCGACATGGTCGCTGAGTTCAATGATCGGCATGTCACGCTCCCGTGATTGATTCGTGATCGGTCGAGCGCCACTATACTTCGCCGAGTGTCTGGCGAAGACTGGAGGAATAGGTGCATCAGCATATCGTCGAAGTTGGTCAATTCAGTCGTGACGAACTCTCCGACCTCTTTGCGCTAGCTGACGCCAAACGAGATCAGCCCCGGAGCGCGAGACCGCTTGACGGCAACATCCTGGCAACCCTCTTCTATGAACCTTCGACCCGCACCCGTTTGAGTTTCGAATCGGCAATGCTCAGGCAGGGCGGCGGTGTCCTGTCCACGGAAAACGCCCGTGATTTCTCCTCCGCCATCAAAGGCGAAACGGTCGAAGACACGATCAGGATCGTTCAGGGCTATGCCGATGCGATTGTCATTCGGCATTACGAACAAGGCGCCGCCAAACGCGCCGCGTCGGTGGCTTTGGTTCCGATCATCAACGGCGGCGACGGTCCGGGCGAGCACCCTACTCAGGCATTGCTCGATCTCTACACGATCCAGCACGAACTCGGGCGAATCGACGGGCTCAAGGTGGCCCTGGTTGGTGATCTCCGGTTTGGGCGAGCGGTCCGGTCGTTGGCGATTCTCCTGGCCCAAAGCAAGGATACCGAACTGATCTTCGTTTCTCCTCCGGCGGTTCCAATGGGCGACGATGTCCGCCAGGTTCTCACCGACTCCGGTGTCGCGTTCCGAGATGAGCCCGATCTGGCCAGGGCGGTGGCGGATGTCGACGTGATCTACCAGACCCGTATCCAGAGGGAACGATTTGCAACGGATGACGAGTATCAGGCGTCGCGAGGCATCTATCTAATCACCCCGGAGATCATGGCGGCAGCGCCAGCCGATTCGATCCTCCTCCACCCCCTCCCACGTGTCGATGAGATAAGTGTCGAGGTCGACTCCGACCCCCGCGCTGCCTATTTCCGGCAAGCGGAGAACGGCGTCTATATCCGCATGGCATTGCTTGAGATGCTGCTTACGGATCACAAGTGACCGTCCGGCGAATAGGGAACATGAAATCCGTCGCAAACCCAAGATGACTCTCGTTGCTGGTTCCATTCTTCAGCTGAGGAGCGGAACAGCAGTGCTAACCGAGTACTGTCATGCTGAGGCACGAAGCATCTTCTGCCGCAGCAGTGACTCTCAACGAACCGACCAGTAAGAAAACACGAGATCTTTTGAAAGTCCAAGATGACTCTCGTTGCTGGTTCCATTCTTCAACTGAGGAGCGGAACAGCAGTGCTAACCGAGTACTGTCATGCTGAGGCACGAAGCATCTCCTGCCGCAGCAGTGACTCTCAACGAACCGACCAGTAGAAAACACGAGATCCTTCGCGCGCTCAGGAGGACGATGCTCAAGCTCTGACATCCCATCTTCCAGAGACTGTCCCCGCTACCGTAACCCCTCCAATAAGGGCCGGCGTATACTCGTTTCCACGGACAACATGTCGCCGTGCGGCAGTTGGTCACCAACCAGATCACCTGAGAGGAGTACAACCATGGGCGGGATCAATATGAAAATGATCCAGCAGATGCAGAACAAGATGGCGAAAATCCAGCAGGAACTCGAGGAAACGATCGTCGAGGGCAGTTCCGGAGGTGGTGTCGTCACGGCCCGTGTTACAGGTGCCAAGGAGTTTGCCGGGATCAAGATTGATCCGAGTGCGGTAGATCCCGAAGATGTCGAAATGCTGGAAGACCTCATCACCGCCGCGATTCAGGACGCCATGACCCGCGCCACCGAACTGAGTGGCGAAAAACTCGGCGCATTGACCGGTGGAATGAAGATCCCGGGACTTATGTAACGCACATATCGCTGCATCATGCCAATCCGCCGCGATGGTCCAGAACCATTTTTCGTGGAAGACGTCGTCCGCCTGCGCAAACCCCATCCGTGTGGAAGCACGGACTGGAAGGTCTACCGTGTTGGCGCTGATGTTGGCGTGCAATGTCTGGGATGTGAACGTCGGGTGATGCTCGTTCGACGCGAACTTGAACGCCGGATGAAAGCGTTCATCAGTCGCGGGCCAGGCTACCAAACAGAAGCAAGTCCGATGTCGGCAGACTCAGCGCAGGAAGCAGCAGTCGATGGCTGACGCGAACGCCCTATCCGCCGAGTCGGGCGAACCCTCACGCATCCCAGCGGCTCCGCGGAAAAAGAGTTCCTTTGGTCAGGTCTTGCGCAACGGTGCTTTTTTGCGTCTCTGGATCGCGCAACTCCTCTCTCAGACCGCCAACAACATGGTTAATTTCGCACTGCTGATGCAGGTGCAGAACATCATCGAAGTGCACGACGTCAAGCAGGCGAACACGGCCACGAGCCTCATCATTCTTTCCTTTTCGCTGCCCTCGATTCTCTTCGGTCCAATTGCAGGCGTGGTCGCCGATCGTTTCAACCGCAAGCACGTGATGGTCGTCACGAACCTTCTTCGGGTCGTGGCCATGGTGATGTTTCTCTTCATTCAACCTGCGTGGAATGTCGGCACAATCCTGGTCGCTACGTATGCGGTGACCTTCGTTTTTGGTGTCGCCGGGCAGTTTTTTGCTCCGGCCCAAGGCGCGATGATTCCGCAGGTCGTTCCGCGAGAACAACTCGTCTCGGCTAACGGGCTCTTCAACCTCACCTTCACCGGTTCACAGCTGCTGGGTTTTGCGATTCTCGGGCCGTTGCTGGTCAAGATCGTCGGCGTCGATAGTGTTTTTGTGATCTCACTCGTCGTATTTGCGCTCTGTGCAGGGATCGTCTTCACTCTACCCGACACGAAGATCATCGTCTCGAAAGTTGCCGGCGCCGAACACCCGCTGCGAAGGCTATGGGCCGACATCCGCGAGGGACTGGTCTATATCGTCCAGGATCCGGTGCTGATGCGCGCGATCGCCTACCTCACAATCGCCGCCACCACGTTCCTAATGGTTGCCGCGCTTGGTCCAGAGTTCATGACCAGCGTCGTCGGGCTGCCGAACGAAGACATCGTCTACGTTGTCCTTCCGGCAGGTCTGGGGGTGCTGCTCGGTGTGCTGATGGTCAACAGAGTATTGAAACTCTTTCCACGCCGCTATGTGGTCGATACCGCGATGACCATAGCCGGGCTTTCACTAGCGGGTATCGCGCTAGTCGACCCGATTTTCAATCTCATCTGGATAAACGGAAATGCCCCGAACGAGTTGGTTGTCACGTTCGTAGCGATTCTGGCGATGATTCTCGGCGCTTGCAACGCGTTCATCCTGGTGCCATCGCAGACAATCCTACAGGAACGGTCGCACGAGTATGTCCGCGCGCGAGTGTATGCCACGTTTTTCACGATCTCGAATACTTTTTCGTTTATCCCGATCTTTCTTGCGGCCGCGATGGCTGATCTCTTCGGGGTCGCGCAGGTGCTGCTGGTAGTCGCGATTCTGGTTGTGGCAATTGGCGCAATGGGACTGATTCACCAGCGTGCCGTCGAGGAAGCGAGTTGGCAAGCCACCCGGACCCGCCACCGCGAGGGTCCTGAAACGCTCGCTATTCCAACCCGTCGCTGACCAGGGATCGTCTCTGGGACAAGCTTCGCATCACCGCAGTCAGGACGAGCGGTTGAGACTCAGGACGCCCCTGTTGCTCGCTGAAGGATCTCTGCCGCTTTCGTTCTGGACGCGGCGGTGATCGGAAGACCGTCGAGCATGGCGGCGAGCTCATCGATACGCTCAGCATCGGTCAGTTCGATCGCTTCGGTCCGACTCCTGCCACCGGCGGCGCTCTTGCTGATGCGAAGATGGAGATCGGCATAACCGGCAACCTGCGGCAGGTGGGTAATCACGATCACCTGCCGCCCACCAGCCAACGCGGCGAGTTTTTGCCCGACAGGTTGGGCAGAACGGCCCCCAATGCCAACATCGACCTCGTCGAACACGAGCGTTGCCGGAGCCTGGAATTCGGCTAACACCGATTTGAGCGCCAGCATCACGCGCGCCATTTCACCACCGGAGGCGATTTTCGCCAATGGACGCGGTGGTTCTCCGGGATTCGGCGCAAAAAGGAATTCGACCACATCGGCGCCGTCGCGATCGATACCGCTGCGGCCGCCAGACGCCTCTGACCCGCTCCCATGAAGCCGCGACGCCACAGCGACGGTCAGGCTTGTGTCACCAAGCTGAAGATCGCGTATAGCACCAGCTGCAGCGATGGTGAGACGTTCGGCGGCCTCAGTCCGGGCTTTTGAGAGAGCGATTGCTGCCGACTGCAAAGCGCCATAGCGAGCGACTTCCGCCTCCGCAAGCGCTTCTTCACTCGCTTCGTTTCCGCCGAGCCGTTCGAGTTCGTCGCGCGATCTCTCGAGGTGCGCGAGAAGCCCCTGGATATCGGTTCCATACTTCCGCTTGGCCTGAACGATCAGGTCGAGGCGAACGACCGCTTCATCGAGGCGGGTAGGGTCGGACTCAACCTCACCCGCGTAATTCCGCAGGTCGGCATTGATGTCACCAAGGAGAAAGAGCAACTCGTTGAGACGTTCGGAAATCGGGGTCAGCGTGGAGTCGAGTTCGACCAACGAGCTGATCGTTCGGCCGGACTGCCGGATCTGGGAATCAGCGGTTTGGAGCTCGTCCTCGCCGCTGGCTTCATCCTCGCTGAGCATAACCAGTGCTTCGTGGACACCGGCGTGCAATCGACTGGCATGGGTCAAGCGAGAAATCTCGATCTCGAGAGCTTCGTCTTCGCCAGGAAGCGGGCCGATTGCTTCGAGTTCGTCGACTTGATAGCGAAGGAGATCGAGGCGATCGGTCCTGTCGCGGGCAGATTCGTGGAAGGACCGGAGCGCGTCGCTGGCGGTTCTCCAGTCGTCGTAGCGTTGACTCACGCCATCAAGGAGGGCCCGATCGACACCGAAATCATCCAGCAACCGAGCCTGGATATCGGCGCGAAGCAGTGACAGATGCTCACTCTGGCCGTGGATGTCGACGAGCAAAGATCCAAGTTGCGCCAGCAATCCTACGGTGATCGGGCGACCGTTGACCCGCGCCATCGTGCGACCGCTGGCGCTTATCTCCCGCGTCAGAATCAAGTGGTCGTCGTCGGCTGAAATCCCGTTTTCGGTGAGCAAGGAGTTGATCTGGTCGCGATGGGCCGAGCCTTCGAGGTCAAACGCGGCATCAACAACCGCCGTTCTTGCCCCGGATCTGACGACCATCGAACTCGTTCGATCGCCCAGCACCGCGCCGAGCGCATCGACGATGATCGATTTGCCCGCGCCGGTTTCGCCGGTAATCGCGGTGAGCCCGGGACCAAAACGAACACTCAAAGAGTCGATGATCGCGAAATCGCGAATCTCGAGATGAGAAAGCATGGCATTGGCGACGCCTCGTGTCAGGAGGGGTCGTCCCGTTTTAGGAAACCGGTCATGCAGTGGATCCCGCCTCCGGCTTTGATCAATTCGGAAACATCGATGGTGTTGCAGATCACCCCGGCTGCTTCGTATTTCGCCTGCGCATTGTCTGCGCCGGTCGGCATCAGGATTTCTCCCGGACGGAGCGCGACGAAATTCATGGGCAGACAGTTCTGAGCTTCGGTTTCATCCTCGATTTCGATGAAACGGAACCCACGCTCCCGGAGGACCTCAACGATCCGATACGGGGTCCGCCGCGGCCAGATAACGGCGAGATCCTTGTCGAGGAAATTGAGAAGACCGTCGAGATGCATCGCGCCCCACGGCAGTCCGACCCGTTCGACCTGAGCCACGCCGATTTCTTTGAGCATCCGTTCGACCTGGTCCGCGCCTTCTCGGTTGGTGCGCAATCCCTCGGCGAGAAAACAGAGATCCTTGTCGACCCAGGAGACATCGGCGCCTTCGAACGTTCCATGGCCGTGGACAGTCATCAAGATCGGCACGCCATTCGCACTGAGTGCTTCAGAGACGAATCGTTCTTCACCTGCGCGGACGGTTGAAGCCGGGCGGGTGATGATCGCGCCCTCGGGGGTCATCAGCATCAGATCGCGAATGAACATCCCGTTGGGTTTGTCGGGCCGTCCGTGCTGAACCGGGTAGACAGCCACGCCGTGGCTTTCGTAGGCAGCGATCAGGTCACGATGCTGCTGGCGGGCGATGTCGGAAACGACATCGCTCCGCATCTGCATCGCGTCGAAATCCTCAATCAGATCGAGTTCCTGACCGGGGGTACGAAGCAGAACCGCATGGAGACGGCCACATTCCGATGACGATCCCCACGGTCCCCAGACGTCCTCCATATCCTCGCGAAAAGAGTGGTTTCGCTGCGACCACTTAGTCCCGCCATACGCGGCGGTCAGCGATGCTGTCATGCTTCTGTTCCGTTCTCTCTCCCAGTTCGTTGCGAAACCTAGTCGGCGGCGAGTGACTGGCCAGCAGTAATCGAGGCCAGGATCACTTCCGGCTGCATTGGCAGTTTGGTCACCCGGACGCCGATGGCATCGCGGATCGCGTTGGCAACGGCCGCCGGGCCTGGAATTGCCGGCGGTTCGCCAACCCCCTTGGAGCCATACGCACCGTGAACAGAGGGAACCTCGACATGCAACGTTTCGATGTCAGGGATCTCGGCTGCACGCGGCATGGCGTAGTCCATGAATGTTGGGTTGCGCGGCTGACCGTCGTCGTCAAACACGAGGCCCTCGTACAATGCCCACCCAATGCCCTGCACCACGGCGCCGCGAATCTGGCCGTCGACGAGCGCCGGGTTGATCGCGAAGCCGACGTCCTGTCCGGCGACATACCGAACAATCTCGACCTCGCCGGTGCTTTCATCAACGGCGACTTCGACCAGATGGGCGGCGAAACCAGGAGCGATTTCAGTGATCGCGGTGGAACCGGAACCGTAGACGGGTTCATATTTGCCACCGAAACTCATCGACATCGTGGCGACTTCCTTGAGCGTCACCGAACTGCCCGGCACGCCCTTGACGCTGACCTTGCCTTCGGCGATTTCAAGGTCGTCAGGGGAGGCTTCCAGGTGGTCGGCCGCAATCGCCAGGACCTGGTGACGCGCCGCTTCTGCAGCTTTCTGGACTGCTGGACCCATGGTGTAGGTAATCTTGGAACCACCCGTGCCACCAGCGTAGGGAGCGGCGTTCGTAGCCCCTGTCGTGATGGCGACCTCGTCCATCGTCGAACCGAGCGCATCGGCGGCGATCTGGGCAAACACGGTGTTCGTGCCGGTCAGGTCGGACGAACCGAGGACCATCGTGAAGGTGCCATCCTGGTCGAGGCGGCAGATTGCGGTTCCCGGCTCGACTCCACCCGGCCAACCACCGATGGCGATACCAACACCGTGACCGGCCTTGTGAGCCTTGTCGCGCCCAGTCCAGGCTGGATGCTGCTGCAGTCCTTCGAGAGCCTGCTTCAGACCCACGTTTGGCCATGGACGGCCATTGGGTCGAAGATCGCCTTCGACGACGCAGTTCTTCAGCCGAAAATCGATCGGATCGAGATCGAGTTTGCGTGCGAGTTCGTCGACAGCTGATTCGATCGCGAACGCAGCTTGCTGAGCACCCGGGGCACGGTACGCGCCGCCACCGGCCTTGTGGGTCATGACCGCGTAGCCCTTGATATCGAGATTGTCGACCCGATAGTAGCCGCCGAGCAGAATTGCGCCGATTTCCATCGGGGCCTGTCCGCCAGCACCGCTATCGAAGATCGTGGTCGCCTGGAGCGCGGTCAGCGTCCCGTCTTTGGTCGCGCCGAGACGGATAGAGATCGATGCGTCCGGCGCCGGGTTCCCGGCCATGAAGTCTTCCATGCGCGAATACTGCAAATGGACGGGGCGACCCATCTTGACAGCGGCTGCGGCCACGAGTGGTTCGATGAGTACGAACTTGCCGCCGAATCCGCCGCCGACTGGCATCGGATGGACGTTCACCTGATGAACTGGAACGCCAACGGTTTCTGCGACGCGGGTGCGGCAATAGAACGAAGCCTGCGTGCTGGTGTAGACATCGAGATCACCCATCGGGCCAATGTTGATGACGCACGCCTGGGTTTCGAGATAGCCTTGGTGAACGGTATCCGATTCGAGTGTGAGTTCGACGATAGCGTCAGCCTGGGCGAAGCCAGCTTTGACATCACCACGCTGGAAATGCGCAGTACCAGAAACGTTCGGTCCGACTACTTCATCTTCTGATTCGGATTTGACGGCAGCATCGGCATTGTGCATACCAGCTTCTTCGTCGCCACCGATTGTCTGAATATGGCGCACCGCAGGAGCGTTGAGATCCATTGCCATTTCGAGGGTGTTGACGATCGGCAGCGGACTGTCATAGACAACGACCGCAGCGGCGCCATCCTCCGCAGCTGCTTCGGTTTCTGCGAGAACGAGCGCCACGATCTGGCCGGCGAAAAGCGCTTCGCCAAAGGCAATCGGGGTTTTCACCGGGTGACCGGCAGCGTCTTTGGCGATTGGAAGATCGTCGGCGGTGAGAACCGCCACAACGCCGGGGATTGTGAGGGCTTCGGTTGCGTCGATCTTTTCGATCATGGCATGAGCGCTGGGGCTGCCCACGGGCCGCGCGAAGAGCATCCCGGGGAAACGGAGGTCGCCGGCAAACCGCTCCACGCCCGTCAGTTTCTTGGGAGCATCAATTCGCTTTTCCGAGGATCCGACTACTGTCACGATTCGCTCCTTTTCTCCGCGCCATCAGGCTCGTTTCCGAACCTGGGTGGCACGACAGACAATCACATTCGGTTGGATGCTAAGAATACGGGAACTCGAAGGTCTCTGTAGTGCCTGACCGCAGCAAGACAGGCTGACTAGCTACGACTCCGGAGCCGTTTTACTGCGAGAACGCCGACGGCGCCGCCGTTTCGACGACCGGCTGGCTCCGGGATCAGTCGAGATCTCAGGGGTTTCGCTCGCGGTTTGCGCTGGAGCGACCTCAGCAGCCTCAATGGCCACAACAGGTGCCGGGGTTTTGACCTCGGCTTCGGGCTTGTTCCGTTTGACTTGTGGTTTGGGAGCCGGGGCCTCGCCAAATCCAAGTTCTGCGGCAGGAAACTCGACGGTTGTGCCGTCTTGTTCCAAACGCACCGTGACCAGGTCTTTGAGGATTTGCATGGCGATGACGCTGCCTGGACCACGAGGGGTTTCGAGCGGCTGGCCGAGGCGAGGCATGACCGCTTTCATCCTCCGATACTGATCATTTTCGTAGGAGAGACAACAGAGCAACCTTCCGCAGACACCTGAAACCTTGGACGGATTGAGTCCGAGTTCTTGCGTCTTGGCCATCCCCATGTTGACTTCCGGAAACATTGGCAGCCAGGTCGCGCAACAGAGGGTTCGTCCGCATTTACCCAGTCCCCCAAGGAGACGAGCTTCGTCCCGCGTGCCGACCTGGCGGAGTTCGACCCGGCAACCGAGTTCCCGTTCGAGATGCCTGACAAGTTCGCGAGAATCGAACCGCTCTGAGGAGGAGAAACTCAGCGTTACGAGTGAACCATCGAAGGTGTATTCGGCGCTTATTGGTTTCATTGGTAAACCATGCTCGCGGATTGCCGCGGAGAACCGTCGCACCGCCACCGCTGATTCCTTGCGAAAACGCTCAAAGGTGGCCAGGTCGTCGTCTGACAGGATCCGCTCGATTGGTTTCAGATCGCCCTGAAGCTGGCTCGCGACAACCTGGTGAGGCGCGATGACAACCTTGGCCGCTTCCCGGCCCCGGCTCGACTCAACCACAACCCAATCACCCGGTTTCACTTCGAGCCCGCAGGCATCGAAATAGAAGACCTGACCAGAATCGACGAATCGAACTCCAGTCACGCAAGTCGAAGGAACATCATCCGGGAGGTCGCGAGTCGGACCGTCGGCATCATGACACTCGCAGCCGAGTTGATCTCCTCTGACCACACGCTCCTTGAACCGCTCGCGGGCTTTGGCGCGAATATCGTCGATCGACATCTCCCCGCCATCAACCGTGCGATGGAATTCCTCGATTTTCGGGTTTACTGATCCAGGGTCGGCCATGTGGTCACCATCGCCTCGAGCGCCAGTCTCGGGCGGATATTTCGTTCCAGATCGCGCTGGCAGATCGTCACGGATTCGAGCGCGCGGAGCGCGGTTGACGGCTGCACGCGGTCGATCTTCAGGTCTCCAATGATGGCATGGTCGGCGGAAGTGCGCAGACCAGACTGCTGGTGGAGCACCGATCGCCAGATATGTCCGACCAGCGTCAGTGATTCGTAGACGGTTTCGCGGTCGCCGGAAAAATCCGCACCGAGTGATAACGCGCGAGCGATCCGGCCGAACGCTGGCGAGGCGATCCAGGCACGCGCAACGGCCAGTTCGGCTTCCCGTCTGGAACGCTGGGCGGCATCATCGGCTGCATCGAATGCCCACTCGAGGCTGCCGAGCGCCAGCGCGGCCAAAGCGGACGCATCGGTGCCCCTGAGTCCGCCTTCAACCAGGTGGTCGACCATCGATGCATAGGACACCGGACGGAGCTCGATCTGCTCACAGCGGGAAAGAATGGTTGGCTTCAGCGAATCAGAAGAATCCGCAAGGAGCATAAGGACCAGATAGGCAGGGGGTTCCTCGAGAGTTTTGAGAAAGGCTTCCTGCGCTTCGGGCTGCATCGCCTCGGCATCGTCGACCACGATCACCCGATGAGTTCCGGCAAACGGCTTGAGGCTGGCGCTAGCGGAGATACTGCGAATAGTGTCAACCGTCAGCGTGGTGCTGCGGGTTTTGCTCGACTGGTCGTCGCGCTGACGCTGAAGCGAATAGTGATCAAGATCTGGATGCATCTGCCGTTCGAGTCGGCGGCAGGCGTCGCACCGGCCACACGCTCCACCGTGGCTGTGGGCATTCGGACAGAGCAATGCAGCTGAGAGAGCGTCGGCCAGCATGGCTTTGCCGCTCCCGCGGGGTCCGCTGATGAGATAGGCATGATGAACTCGCCCGGTGCTGATCTCAGCCCGCAAGCGCCTGACCAGATCGGGTTGACCGATTCGATCCCACGACCCTCCCACTAGGAGGCGGCCCGCCGTTTGACCTTGACCGGACGGCGTGCGCTGACCTTTTCCGGTTGCTCCATTTGGTCGCCAACCGCGAAGAGGGCAATCACGGCTTCGCGATCTGCCGTGGTGAACGCTGTATCAACACCCATGTCCTTGACGAAGCGATCGAGTTCATCGATGGGCACCACGGGATGACTCGAACCGTCAACAGTTAGCTCCGCGGTCAATGCTGTGAAGACGATCGCCGAATAGATGTCAGCCTCCTGGCCGGCGGCCGTCATGACCGTATCGACCTTCGTAAACTGGTTTTCTGCGTCCCGGGACGGATTACCAAGCTGGGGTCCGCTGAAACTGAACATCCGCAGCAACATCGAACCGGATTTCTTCCAGTTGTCATCCTTGACGGTCACCTGGCCAGGAAAATCCGTGGCATCAATCGCGAGAACGCCGCCCGGTCCGATGAGGACGTGGTCAACCGCCCCCTTGACTCCATCAGGCGTGCCGTAGTGGACGATGGCATGACGATCCGAAAGGTCCTTGAGCGCAAAGTCGATCGCGATATCCGGCCTAATGTGACGGGCGTTGTTGCTCCAGCGACCAACACCCTGCATCCCGCGGTTAAACAGAATGAAGCCACCAAGCAGGAGCACGTACGTGACCGCGACGAGACCGGTGTTGCCTGACATGAGAAACGCGACCGGAAAGGTGCCGACCAGGGCAAGGAAGCCGCCAACAGCCATGATTCGAGCTTGACGTCGCTGCTGGTTCACATAGCCGATATTGCGGTAGATCTTCATTGGGAGGTCTATGACTCACGTTCGCACGAGTTCGGCGGCGTCCAAAGGGGGATACCCAGCCAAAACCCGCGAGATTCTAGCATAGCCTGGGATGACGCTCGCTTCTTGATCAGGTCAGCGCGGGTGCGTTAGACAATGATTCGAGGACGAAACGGACGCCTGCCAGCGCGGCGATGGTCAGGATGCCAACCGTCAGACCGGCGAGAGCCAAACGCTGGAGTTGCCAGGAAGCATCAAAGGTGTTTTCTCGCCGAAGCAGGAGAACAGCGCTCACGGTTGCTAGGCCGCTGAAGACGGTCACGGCAGAGATGATGAGCACGCTAACAACAAGCGGATAGGTCCAGGACGGGGCGTTCTGAAAAAAGAGCAAGAGCGGCAGAACTGGCGCGCAAAAGAGCAACGGTTCCCACCACCGTTTAAGCACATGATCTCCAGAATCGGGTTTACGCCAAAGACTCATCCCTATTAGCATCGCCATGACCGTCGCCAATCCGATGCCTGCGCCAAAACCGGTGAGCAAACGGTAGCGATTGTCGGGTTCATAGAGTGCGTAGCGACCGATATCGGTGAGGAGGGAGTTGAAACCATCGAGCGCCATCGCGCCGGCGAGCGCGAGCAGGATCAACCCGGACGAGATGGTTGGCAAACCGGCGGATCGATGTCTTCCGCTCTGCACCAGCATAGCGAATCCGATCAAGAACCCAAGGTAGATCCCCGTCATGCGGGCATCGAACGGAACGGTGTTGCCGCCGACGACGTAACTGTGACTCGGGGTTTGCGCACACAGACCGTGCAAGAACGCATGCGATTTCGTGGCAAGCGAGACCGGAACAGCAAAGAACGCAATCAGGAGAAGCGCCCCTGCGGCCACTACCAGATTCCGCCCAATCCACGTTTCCTGCGGGATGGCAGTTGATGATGCGATCTTGAACGGATTCGGCCGATGCACTGTTTCTGAGCTCCTTAGTAGCGGCTTATCAGGGCGGAACGGAAGCGGCAAGAGAACCTCTATTCGCGTTGCTTGACCCGGGTGGTGTTCAATTCCCAAGACAGATGCGATCTGCCCGAAAACGTCATGCGGCAATAGTACCGAATCCGCCGATGTTGACAGGATGCTGCGTGAGCAGGGTGTCCGCTCAGAATGGAGAAACAATGCTGAAGGGATTGCTCAAGGTCGGGTATGTTGTCGGCGCAACCACTGCCGTCGCCCTGCTTGGAAAGCGAGTGACAAACGGCGGAACGACTGACTTCGACCGGCGCATGACCCTCAAACTGCAGACGATCGACAACCCGACTTTCGATAGAACGATGCATGTGGTCTCTTGGCCCGGGTTTCCACCGCAGAGCAGGGTCATTCCGTGGGTACTGCCTGCTGCGATGCTCTCAGTCGGGAGCAGCCTGGAAGCGCTCTTCCAATTGTTGGCATGGGGAACGGGAGCGATATCGGGACTGGTCAAGCGAGTCGTGCAACGACCTCGGCCGTCCGATCCCGATATCCGGGTGACAGAAGCAAACATCGGCGGTTCGAGTTTTCCGTCTGGGCACGTAATTATCTACACCGGGGTCTATGGCTTTTTCGCCTACCTGGCTCATTGCTATGTCCCGTTCACATGGCTGCGCCGATTGATCGTGGGCGGATTGACCGCGATGATCGCTCTCGTCGGTCCGAGCAGGGTCTACCTCGGACATCACTGGTTTAGCGATGTCGTGGCGTCATATCTGCTGGGAACGAGTTACCTGGTGGTCCTGACCTCGATTTACCGGCGGGTGAAAAACGGATGAGCGCGAGATTGACAAACCGACCGGAAATTGTCGGGCATGGCGGCGCAGCCGGTTTTTATACGAGCAACTCGGCAGCGTCGATTCAGAAAGCAGTAAAACTGGATGTCGATCGGGTCGAGGTCGATGTGCAGCGATCAGCCGACGATCAACTCTTCCTCTTTCACGACAACGAGATCCAGATTGCTGGAAAAACGGTTCCGGTTCGCTTGCTGACCCTGGCCGATATGCAATCCCTCTATCCGGAGGTGATCACATTGTCTGAGGGGTACGAAATTGTCGCGGGCAAGAAACCGCTGATGCTCGACATCAAGACGCGGGGCTCTGAAGAATTGCTGGCGGAGGCGATCCGCTCGATGCGGACCGATGATGATGTTTCGGCTTCGAGCACTCACGGACGGACGTTGCGCATCCTTCGGCACGAGTTTCCGAAGATGAAGCTGGCGCTTTCGCGTGGTCATTCGCTTACCAAATTGCCAAGTCCTGATCTGCAGCGGCTGGGAGGACAAACGATTGCGTCCGGGCAGCTTCTCTTGCAGCGGCTGATCCTGCGCGCGATCGGCGCCGATCAGGTCTCGCTTCACCATCATCTCTGCCAACCGAGTCTGGTGCGGAGCTTGCAGGCCAAAGGCATCTACGTGAACGCCTGGACCGTCGATCGCCCAAGAGAGATCGAACGGATGCTGGCGGTAGGGGTCGACGCGATCATCTCGAACCGACCAGATGTGGTGCAGGAGGCAGTAGGTTTCAACCACCTGCCCGCGAAAAACCGGAACTCAAGCCAGTGCAGCGCGCGCTCAGCGCGTGAAACTTCGTTTGTCGGTTCGCGCGGAGTTTCCGGGTCCTTATCTGCGTCGTCACCGATGTGCGCAAAAAAGGCCAAGAGACCGGCCCCAACTCCCGAGGAGATGTTTCAGATGTGCGCGCCGCGAAACAACGGTTGCCAGCGACCTGGTCGGCCGATCAAACTGCCTGGCTTCCATTTTTCGCTCTCCTCGTAGTTCAGCTGAACCGGCATATTGTCTGGGTGAAGGCAACAGTCGTTTCCGACCAGGGATGTTCGGATAGTGAGCGAGTCGCACCCTCGATCTCCTGATGAATCTCGCTGGGACCGATCTCGTGAGAAGTGGATGTCAAGTAGGGAAGGAGGCATGGCTGCAACGCGCTAACTCAACTTCATCAACCTATGTATGGTCCAGACACATGGTGAACAAGTGTTCACTAGTTTTCAAATTCGGACACGAATGGAGCAGTGCGACATGGATGCCGCGTGCGTATCCTGACCGCTGACAACTGGAGATCCTCCTCCGCTACTCCATATAGCAGGTTGCTCGGCTGATTCTCGGCATGCTTCAATTGCAGACTAGCCAAAGATTTCGGTAGTACGGAGGTTGTCGACGTGACGAACGCCATTTCATCGCTTTGGCAGTGGCATCTCAAACCGCGACTTGTGGGCGCCCTTTCAATCCCTCAAACTGCCATGCCAACAAGTCACTTCGGCTCAAAATACGGTGGGCGATGGATACCTTCCAAGATGCTCACGCAGGACTCGCTTGTTTATGCGGCCGGTGTCGGGGAGGATGTTAGCTTCGAGTTGGAGGTCTCAAGACACTTCGGATGTCGAATTGTCCTTTTCGATCCTACACCCAAGGCTATTTCTTACATCGAAACAATCCGTGATCAATTCGATGTCGGCATCAGCATCGAACCGTTTGGGTCGTGGGTCAAAACCATGAACCTGAAGTTCTTTCCGCCAGCCGATCCATCACACGCCAGTTTCTCAGCGCTGAATCTCCAAAGCACATCGGAACCCGTCTCTAGCGAGTGGACGATCTTGGCTCAATGCGGCGAGACTGGGCCACGACCATATTGACATGTTGAAGCTCGATATTGAGGGGGCCGAGAACTACGTCATACCGAAGATGCTAAGTGACGGGATGCTCCCGTTAATTCTAATTGTCGAGTTTGATCAACCCTACCCGCTTTCTGAGACCAGAAAGGTTGTCAAACAGCTGGCTGCAAATGGTTACGAGCTCCTCCATCAAGAGGGATTCGATTTTACGTTTGTTCTGCAGAAATTCTAGAACCTGCTATGTTCAACGTCGCCGAAGTCACGACGTCACAATTTGTTTTTCCGTCAAGAAACACTTAGGTTGGCGGAACCACGTTCCCGACGGTGGACACAACGTGACGCAAGCGGTGCGGGAATTGAGGAGCAGGCCAGTCGAATGTGCTTGACGCAGACCTGCTCCTCAGTGCAGTCGGAACACTCAAGGTCGGTGCATCTGGAGGTCGATTCGACGACGCACCAGTTGAAACCGTCGAGCAGCGTCAAGCAAATACATTCGCCATTCCCGCAAGCGGCCGGACTCGGAAAGCAGTTTTGCGATTCCGAGGGACAGGTTCCAGCGGGAGTATCGACGCAGCTTCCGCCCTGGCAAATGCCACTGCAACAAGCCTCATGGCTGGAACAAGCCTCGCCAGTAGCAGCCCCACAGCGGCCATCGCCGCTGCAGCAAACGGTGCCAGTCGGGCAAATCGGGCGGCAGCGTCCATCGATGCAGGTTTCACACGGCGCCCTACGGACGCAGTCCCGCCTCCAGACCTCGCATGCGGCAGCGTCCATCGATGCAGGTTTCACACGGGGCGCACCCTAACGGAACGCAGGTTCCCGCCTCACAGACCTCGCATGGAGCGCAGTCGCTGTCCTCGCAACAGGATTCCAGTTCCAAGCAACGCCCCTGACAGCAACGGCCATCGCAACACCCGTCGATCTCGCAGCACGTCTGACCTTCCAGGCAGCACTGCTGGTCAGGATGACAGAGGAGGTCGTTTCGGCAACAGGTCTCCTCCGCTGCCTGAAAGTGGCGGGCAAGGCAGGTCATGCCGGAGGCGCAGCATTCGCCGTCGCAGCACTGTTCGGCAGTCTCGCAACACTCGTGGCCACAGGTGACGCCGGTGCCGCAGTCGGCACAACAACCGGTGACATTGGTGTCGCAAGGGATCGTCCCGCGAGCGCAGCAGCCGGTGCCAAGCGCAGTGCAGGTTTCATCCAGACCGCAGCAGTGTGAACCGCAGTTGATCTGGCCCGCGCACGGTTCTGGCGCCGGGGTCGTGCCGCCACTCGAACTCCGCCGTGCTGCCGCCTGGTCGAACCCGGTGGACCCGGCGACTGCCACCGTCGATCCAACCAGCAGGCCTTTCAACAACGAACGCCGGGTTGCTCCGGTTGCCAGTGACCGGGCCAACCGATCGAAACGACTCCCGTCCATTCCACCCACCTCGCGCTTTGCCTTCTCTTAATAGCCACTTCATGGAGACTAGCAAACCCACGGGTTGGCGTCTATTGAGTCTGGCGAGCAGGACCCACTCCCGAGCGGTCGAACCCACTTTGAAGCTGGGAGAGCTGACCAGAATCGCAGCTTGCCATTCACGCGCCGCAGAAGCAGCGACAAGAAGAAATGAACCGGCCAATCGAAGCGACACAAAGGGCAACAAGTACGGGCACATGCGGACATGCTGCCGGCACGCGATCGAAACTCGGCGTCAATTGGCCAATGTTGCGTCTCAGGCGTACTTTGCACAATCCGACGGATTATGGCCTGGGAAGACACAACACGCGCACCCCCACACGGGCCACGCTCAGAACGCCGCAACACCAGGAACGCGACTGATACGACTGAACAGAAGCGAGCGGTGTGAAACATCTCTAACCAACTCGGTTCGATTAGCCGATGACACAATCACGTAGACGAAGCAGACTCTGGTGTGCGATCGGCTGCAAAAAGACGTTTCTCTCGTGCCTGTCCGGAGGATCCGGATGAGTCGTCGTTGCAATCATCTTCGATCTGGCTGGCCTCGAATCTATTTGTCGACGGAACTCTTGAGGTTCCACTTTCCACCAACTGGCATCTCGAGAATTGAAACACCAGACCGTTGACCCACCCTCGATCATCGTGGTAGCCTCACCGACAGGAAAATGCAACGGCGTCGAAGGAAACAGCGCCAGCGGTCAGACTGTGAAAGCGAACCCGGGAAATGGTGTGAGCCGGGTCACCAGGGAACCGCTGGAGATCATTCCCGAGCCGCGGATCGAAGCAGTTTCGGCTGTGCGTAAATCTGACCGGGTTTCGCCCGTTATCGCGAGCGTAAGTGGGCTGGCGCTGCGCCAGTCAATCGAGGTGGTACCACGGCACGTTCGTCCTCCAGTAAGGGCGGGCGTTTTTTTTTGTTGGCCAATCGTCACGAATCACAGAATGGTGGGCCGAATGGCTGAGTTTCGTCCTGTTTCGACCACGGTCGACTTTCCGGCAATGGAACGCGAACTTCTCGACTGGTGGGCTCGCGATGGGATCGTCGAGCAGTACCTGCATCGCAATGACGCTTCAGAGACCCAGTTCTCTTTTATCGATGGTCCCATCACCGCCAACAACCCGATGGGTGTCCACCACGCCTGGGGCCGAACCTACAAGGATTTCTTCCAGCGCTATCACGCCATGCTCGGCAAGAAGCAACGCTTCCAGAACGGGTTTGACTGCCAGGGCCTCTGGGTCGAGGTCGAAGTCGAAAAGGAACTCGGTCTCAAGAGCAAACGCGATATCGAAGCGTATGGAATCGCGGAGTTTGTCAATCGCTGCAAGGAACGAGTCTGGAAATACTCGAAACGGATTACCGACCAGTCGATCCGGCTCGGGTACTGGATGGACTGGGACGACTCCTACTACACGATGTCGGATGAAAACAACTACACGATCTGGCATTTCCTCAAGACCTGCCATGAGCGCGGCTGGATCTACAAGGGGCACGATGTCATGCCCTGGTGCCCACGTTGTGGCACCGGTATCTCCGAGCATGAAATCGTCACCGAGGGCTACCAGGATCGGACCCATCTTTCGGTCTACGTCCGTTTCCCGCTCGTCGATCAGCCCAATCGCTCTCTCGTCGTCTGGACCACGACGCCTTGGACCCTGATCGCCAACGTGGCGGCGGCGGTCAATCCTGAACTGACGTATGTGGTCGTCCAGCACGGCGAGGAAGAACTGATCGTCGCCAAGGACGCGCTCAAGACAGCGATCAAGGGTGAGCCCGCGATCCTCGCCGAGATGCCCGGGAAAGACCTGCTTGGTCTCGCCTACCAAGGTCCCTACGACACCTTCCCGGAGACGACTGGGACCGCCCACCTGGTCATTCCCTGGGAAGACGTCTCCCCGGATGAAGGCACCGGGATTGTCCATATCGCCCCCGGGTGTGGTCGCGAGGACTTCGGACTCTCCAAGGTCAATGATCTGCGAGTGATCGCTCCGATCAACGAATTCGGCGTTTACCAGGACGGGTTCGGCTGGCTGAGCGGCACCTATGTTCATGAGGTCGCCACCCCGATCATGAAGGACCTCGAGGAACGAGGGCTTCTCGTCCGCGCCGAGCAGTACAAGCACCGCTATCCCGTTTGCTGGCGCTGCAAAACCGACCTCGTTTTCCGGCTCGTGAACGAGTGGTTTATCACGATGGACCCACTCCGCGAACCGATGATGGACGTCACCCGCCAGGTGAATTGGGTCCCCTCGTTCGGGATGAGTCGCGAACTCGACTGGCTCGCCCACATGGACGACTGGATGATCTCCAAGAAACGCTACTGGGGACTGGCGCTGCCGATCTATGAGTGTGCCGCCTGCGACACGTTCGAAGTGATTGGTTCGGAAACCGAACTGAAGGAACGGGCGATCTCCGGCTGGGACGATTTCGAAGGGCACTCCCCGCACCGACCCTGGGTCGATGCCGTCCAGATCGCCTGCTCGACCTGCAGCAAACCAGTTTCCCGGATCAAGGACGTCGGCAACCCCTGGCTGGACGCCGGTATTGTGCCGTTTTCCACTCTCGACTACCGGCACGACCGCTCCTATTGGGAAGAGTGGTACCCAGCTGACCTGATCTCCGAGAGTTTCCCTGGCCAGTTCCGCAATTGGTTCTATTCGATGATCGCCCAGGGGGCTGCACTCGAGAACTCACCTGCGTTCAGGAATGTCTACTCCTATGCCATGATGAAGGACGAGCATGGCAAGGAGATGCACAAGAGCGCCGGCAACGCGATCTGGTTCGACGACGCTGCCGAACGATCGGGTGTCGATGTCATGCGTTGGCTGTTCATGACGGTCAATCCTAGCCAGAACCTGAACTTCGGCTTTTCGACGCTCGACGAAGTCCGGCGCCGCTTCATCCTCCCTCTCTGGAACTCGTACTCCTTTTTTGTTACCTATGCCCGTCTGGATGGATTCACGCCGCCAACACCAGACGAGGTCATCCCGGTGGCCGAACGCCCACTCCTCGATCGCTGGATTCTTTCAAGGATCCAGGAAGTGACGGCACAGGTCCGCGATCAGGTCGAAGCCTACGAACCCGAAGTTGGGGCGCGGGCGATCGAGCACTTCACCGTCGAAGAACTCTCGAACTGGTATATCCGAAGGACTCGACGCCGGTTCTGGAAATCGGAAGCCGATGTCGACAAAGCCGCCGCCTACCAGACGCTTTATGAAGTCCTGACCGGATTGACCGGTTTGATCGCGCCGTTCATGCCGTTCCTGGCCGACGAGATGTATCAGAATCTCGTTCGGTCCTTCGATCCAGCCGCGGCAAAGTCGATCCACCTGACCGACTATCCGCAAGCCGACATGACCGTGGTTGATTCCGATCTCACCCGCGATATGGCGGCTGTGCTCGATGTGGTTGCGCTCGGTCGATCGGCGCGCTCGGCTGCGAACCTCAAGGTTCGCCAACCGCTTGCGGAGATCAAGGTCTATGCGCGCGATCCTGGCTATTTCGACGCTGTCACCAGGATGAGCGACCTCGTTCTCGACGAACTCAACGTGAAAGCGATTGAACCGCTCGGAGAGCTCAGTGGCGTGGTCTCCTATGACATCCGCCCGAATCTCGCCCTTCTCGGTCCGAAATACGGCAAACAGCTGCCCGCAATCAGAACGGCGCTGGTCGAGCAGGATTCGGCCACCATCGCCGCCACCGTTACTGCAGGCCGAAATCTGGTGCTGAATCTGAATGGCGAAGTAATTGAGCTGAATCCAGAGGAACTCCTGGTCGACCTGCGCAAGCAACCCGACCTCGCCGCCGCGCAAAGCGCCGATGCCACCATCGTGCTGACCACCGCGTTGACACCCGCGCTGATTGCTGAAGGTCGCGCGCGTGACTTCGTTCGCGGGGTCCAGGATTCTCGCCGCAACGCCGGGTTCGAGATCGAGGATCACATTGCGATCACCTATCTCGCCGATCCTGAAATCGCCTTGGCGTTGCAGGAAAACGAGGAGTACGTAATGGCCGAAACGCTGGCCGAATCGATCGACGGACAAACGGCTACCGGAGCATCAGATCAGTTGGAACCGCTCAGTGTCGAGGGACCTGGTGGCGAAATGGGCGCCGACGGCATCTTCCGTGACCAAATCACAGTCGGTGACCATCAGGTCCGGATTGCGATCAACAAAGTGTCATGATGCCGCTGCCGTTTTCACTCGACACCCGCACGGAGTCGCGGGATACTTGACCATCTTGACCGGGAGCAATCCTCGCCAGCGGAGTTGACTGTGCAAACGCAAGACCTCGACCTTACCCGTTTTCTGGCTGACCGCGTTGTCAAAGCCGCGCCATCGCCAACCTTGGCCGTTTCCGACAAAGCCCGTGCACTCAAGGCGACCGGTATCGATGTCATCGACCTTGGTGGTGGCGACCCGGATTTCATCACGCCGCAAAACGTCCGTGACGCTGCGACCACCGCAATGAATGCCGGTGACACGCACTATGTCGCCAGCAACGGCACGCCAGCCCTGAAAAAAGCGATCGCCTCGAAACTCAAACAGGACAACGGACTCGACTACCAACCCAACGAAATCATCGTCACCCCCGGAGGTAAACAGGCTCTCTTCGCGGCGATGATGGCAACCGCGCAGGAAGGGGTCGATATCCTCCTGCTCGAACCGGCCTGGGTTTCCTACGCATCGATGGTCGAACTCGCCGGTGGACGGGCAGTGGGGGTCCCACTCGATCCCGACAATGGCTTTCGCATTACCCGGGAGATTCTTGAGCGATCCGTGACGCCGAATTCGCGCGGCATCATCGTCAACTCCCCCAACAATCCGACCGGGCGCGTTCTCGACCGCGATGAGATCGATGCCCTCTGCGCGTTTGCCAAGAAACATGATCTTCTCGTTCACACTGACGAGATGTACGAAAAGATCATCTACGACAAGCACACCCACTACAGCCTCGCCGCTGAAACGGGCATGTGGGAACGAACCCTGACCTACAACGGCTTTTCCAAGGCCTACGCGATGACTGGGTGGCGTCTTGGTTATGTCGCCGGGCCGAAATCCCTGATCGATGAAATCGCCAAGGTCCAGAGTCATTCGGTGACACACGCAACCTCGTTTGTCCAGGCGGGCGGAGTCGCAGCGATCGACGGACCGCAGGATTTCATCGGCGACATGGTGACCGCTTGGGACCGACGTCGCCACACCGTGTCGGACGGCCTCAACCGGGTCAAGGGCATCAACTGCCCGCTGGTCGAAGGCGCGTTTTACGCCTTCCCAGATATCCGAGCCACCGGCATGGATTCGATGACCATGGCGGACAAGCTTCTGCAGGAAGCGCACGTTGCGCTCACCCCAGGAGATGCCTTCGGTTCGGCTGGTCAAGGACATCTCCGGCTCTCGTTCGCGACCAGCGATGATTTGCTCGATGAAGCGATCACCCGGATCGGCAACACCCTCGGCTGGAAGTAGACAGCCACTCACAACCGACTCGTTTGTGCTTTCAGCAGAAAGCGGCACCACGAAAGGAACTGCCCGAATGGCAGCAATCGAAAAACGCCTAGAAGAACTTGGACTCGTGCTCCCGGAACCAGCACGACCGATCGCGACCTATGTCCGGTATGTTCAGACCGGCAACCTCCTCTTCATCTCTGGTACCGGTCCAAGTGAAAGCGCTCCGAAAGGCAAAGTCGGCCAGGACCTTACGGTCGAGCAGGCGTATGATGTCGCCCGCGAAGTGGGGTTGAGCATCATTGCCACCGCCAAGGACGCCCTCGGCGATCTCGACCGGGTCAACCGGGTTGTCAAGGTGCTCGGGATGGTCAACGGCGTGCCCGATTTCGCCGATCAACCGAAGGTCATCAACGGCTGTTCCGATCTTTTCGTCGAGGTTTTCGGCGACAAGGGACGGCACACCCGCTCCGCTGTTGGAATGGGTTCCTTGCCAGGCAACATCGCCGTCGAAATCGAGTGCACCCTCGAAGTCAGTTAGCATTCAGGGCACACGCCCATCGTCCCAAACATCTCTCTGGATTGGAGCATGACCTTGAGTCAGAAACGCGTACCCGTCACCCAGGAAGGACTCGATCGCCTGAAAGCGGAGTTGGTCGAGTTGACCGAAGTCCGGCGTCCACTCATAACCGCTGCCGTAGCCGAGGCTCGCTCTCATGGCGATCTCCGCGAGAACTCCGCCTACGATGCCGCTCGCGAAGATCAGATGATGAACGAACGGCGGATTGCCGATCTCGAAGTTCTGATTCGTCACGCTGAGGTCGTCGATCTTGACGCCCCCAGCACGGATGGCCGCGTCCGCCTCGGCTCGACGGTTTATGTCGATTTCGATGGTGAAGAGGAGAAGTACCGGGTTGTCGGCGCTATTGAGGCCAAACCGGCAGCCGGGCTGATTTCGAACGAAAGTCCGATGGGTCAGGAGCTCATCGGCAAACGGGCTGGCGACACAGCGTCATTCATGACTCCTGGTGGGCAGCAGGAAATCAAGATCCTTCGTGTCGAATAGCGGCGGATCCTCGTTGTGCTGAAAAACCGCTGGCGTGATCTCCAGGCGGCCCGCAAGCAGGCATTGATCTTCGAGCGGATCTGGCACAACTTCGGCACCTACCGGACGACGATCGATGGTCGGTACGACGTCGAGAACTGGTCTACTGAACCAGCACGATTTGCCGCGACCATCATTCGTATTCCGCTCGAAGCGTTCCGACCAGCCTTCGACCATCTGGTCGACGTGGTTGGGACCTTCGACTTCGTCCGCCCGACCCCAGATCATTTTCTGCACATCATGCTGCAGGAGCTGGGTCCTGTCCTCGAGGAGCCTGCCGGGAGGCTGGAAACAACCGAGGAACGAATGGATGAGTTCGCCTCGGCGGCGGTCGACACACTCGCCGAGGTCCCGAACTTCATGATCGAACTCGGGCGGGTCAACGCGTTTCAAGATTCAATCATCCTCGAAGCGCGAGATGGGGGGTTCACCGCGAAGATCCACGCACGGTTGCATGAACTCGCGGCAATTCCAAGTCGGTCACCGTATGCGTTTCTGCCAACGATCACGATTGGTCAGTTCGACCGGGTCGCGCCGACGAAGGAGATCAGGACCAGTCTCGAATCATTCCGGACCGAACCACTTACCCTGTTCGAAGTGAGTCAGGTCGAACTGGTCACGATCGCCACCGATCGTCCCTATCCCCCGCTCGAAACTCGGAACGTCATTCCTCTCGGGGGGAGACGACCGGCGAAGGCTCAGGACTAGCAGGCGATCGTTTCTCCGGATCTGAAACCGCTGACATCAGCCAGGCGGCCGCCGCAGCCGCCGCGCCGCCAGCCAGGGCCGCCTCGATCCACGCCGACTCCGCAGAAGCATCGCCAGCTCCCGTGTTCGGCAATGTGTCGATTCCGCCTGTTGGATCACCGGGCGAGTTCGGTTTTTCAGGGTGCTCGGGTTTCGGATGCTTCCGGCTAATGCATCGGCCATCAACGCACGCATAACCCTTGCAGCACGATGTGTAGGCATCGCACACGTCATGATTGCCGGCGCATTCCTCGGGGAGCTTGCACCAGCCGTCGATGCAGAGATCCTCGCCACAGCAATCCTCATGATCCTCGCACTTGTTGCCTGTTTCGACACAAACCGGGATTTCGCAGCGACAGGTGCTCGGGTTCCATTCCGCTTCCGGATCGCAACAAGGCAGGCTCTGCTCTTCTGAGGCAACACAGACTCCAACCGGATAATCCGTTGTCTGGATGCAGGCTTCGCAGATCCCTTCCTCGCAAGAGTAGGTGAGGCCCGCATCGCCAAACCCACAACAGTCCTGGGGCTCCTGGCACGCCTCGCCCAGCGGCGCACATCCTGCTTCTTCCGCGCACCGGCCATCAATGCAATACCCGGAGCAACACTGCTCTGCGCTCTCGCAGTTTGTCTGCAGAGAGCGACAGCCGCAGTTGCTGTTATCGCAATTTCCACTGCAGCAAGCCTGATCGGTGGCACAGTAGATACCTTCGCCGTCTGGTAAGCACTGGACACATTGCCCACCGCTGCAATAGCTGCCGACACAGCAATCGGCATCGCTTCGGCATGTTCCGTCGAGCCTGCATACGCAGACATCGTCGACACAGGAACCCGAGCAACACACAGCATCGCGATCGCAAGCTCCACCCGGGGACGAACAGAACACGCACGTCTGTGATTGATCATCACAGTAACGTCGGAAACAGCAGTCCGGGTCGTCGTTGCAGGCGCCTCCCTGGTTATTGCAGCAAGCGCCGTTTTCACACTCGCTCAACTCACCGCAGCAGTCGTCGTCGTCATCTTCTGCGCAGGCACTACCGATCGGAGTGCAGGTCACAACTTCACAGGCACAGACTGTCTCGTTGTAGACGGCATTTCGGTCACAGCAAGGCTCGAGCTGACCAGTAACCGGTTCACAAACGACCGGCGCAACACCGGTGGGTCGGCAGAACTCGCAGACATTGCCTGGGTCACAAAAGCCGGTGAGATACGGCACCTCAGAATCGCAACAATCGAGTTGACCGCATTCCTCTCCCCGCTCGATACAGGTTCTTAGAACGCAGGAGCAAATGGCCTCATCGTAGATCGCATTGGGGTCACAGCATCCAACAGCGACAGCCTCATCATCGTCGTCGTCCGTGGGACAAACGGTCGACGAGTCACCTGTCGGAATACAAACCGTGCAAATCGCGCCAAGACACTGCACAGCCAGCGATCCTGCCAGATTGCAGCATTCTGACGTCTGCGAGCAGCCTTCTCCGACCGGAACACATGGCGGGACGCATGTGTTTGAGTCGTCGCAGTCAAGCCCGGAACAACAGTCCTGGTTGCCGCCACATGCACGTCCCTCCGCCGAACAGCAAACGTCGTTTTCGCATGAGGCCGTTCCGCAGCAACCGCTTCCTCCTGGACAAGCGCCACCAAGGCCGCTACAGCAGGAACCCTCAGAGCATGCCTGGCTACAGCATTGATCGGCGGTGGCGCATGGGAAACCGAGTTCGCGACATGCAACCGCGCAAGTACCCGAAACGCAGGTCTCACCCTCAGCACAGCAATCCCCATCGGTCGTGCAGCTTCGACCTCCTACGCACGGCGTGGAACATGTACTAGAAGCGCAAACGAGCCCGGTGCAGCAGTCAGTGTCCTCCTGACAGAACTGATTTCCTTCCTCGATGCAAGACTGACACAGGTTGAAGGACGTACAGTAGTTGTCATTCTGGCAACATTCCAGACCGGAACTGCAATCCTGCCCATCATCGACGCAAGGGACTCTACATACGTTGATTCTCTGATCGTAGTCGAAGCCGCATTCAAGCGTCGGATCGCAGCAAGGAGTCCCCGAAATAGAGCACCCTTCGCCAAAGTCCAGGCACTCGACGCATTCATTTCCAATACATAGGTGGCCGGGACAGCAATCTAAAGTGGAAGTGCAAACGTCACCGGCGCACTGAGCTGACACCGGCAAAGCACGTCCGGCGACAACGGTCCCTGAGCCGATCAGGGTGGCAACAATACCCTTGATCATTCCCCGCCGGGAAACGCCAGCACCGAGCAAACGAGTCAGATCATCGAAACGCCCATTGTCCATCCCGTTCCCCTTAATGAACCAGAGTCGTTCTTGATTGCGCTATTTCAGTGACGGAGATTATTACACGAAAATCGCGGTATGACGACCGGTCACCTCTTACGGCCCACGAGACTAGACACCGTCGATAGCCCACCAGCGCCGCACCTCTGGAATCTCGATCAGTCGCAGTGGCAAGGACCTGCGGACTCGGCGACTAGAGACACTCTCGCCTTCTCCAGAGACTGCCCGACGCGACGCCATGATCGTTGAAACTACCGACTACCGGCAAACGTACCTAACTCGGCGGGAAGCTCCACGCAAGATCCGTTCGAATCGTCTCCGGTCCCGGTCCGAAGGCGGCACTACGCTCGGGCGGACACAAGGTTGGCCGCGTCTGCAAGCAATGCTGCTTTGTCGGTCCGTTCCCAGGGTACATCGAGGTCATCCCGACCGAAGTGACCGTAGGCCGCCGTCTTCTGATAGATGGGGCGTTTGAGGTCGAGGTCGGCGATGATTGCGCCGGGACGAAGATCGAAATGCTCGCGTACGAGCCTCTCGATTTTCTCATCATCGACATGACCAGTGCCAAAGGTCTCGACCATGATCGAGGTCGGGTGTGAAACACCGATGGCATAGGAAATCTGAATCTCGAACCGGTCAGCAAGGCCAGCCGCGACCACATTCTTCGCGACATACCGGGCCGCGTAGGCGCCGGAGCGATCGACCTTGGTCGGATCCTTGCCGGAGAACGCGCCACCGCCATGCCGGGCCATCCCGCCATAGGTGTCGACGATGATCTTGCGCCCGGTCAGACCGGCATCGGCGATCGGACCACCGATCTTGAAACTGCCACTCGGGTTGATCAGGATCTTGGTCTTGTCGTCGATGAGGTCGTCGGAAACCTCACTGTCGATGACATGGTGCCGCAGCGCTTCGGCGATCGACGCCTGCGAGACATGTTCGCCATGCTGGGTCGAAAGGACGATGGTATCTACCCTCGCCGGTTGTCCATACCGGTACTCGATCGTGACCTGGCTCTTGCCGTCTGGTCGCAACCACGTTAGTTCGCCATTCTTGCGAACGTACGCCATCTTTTTGGCCAGCCGGTGAGCGAGTGAAATCGGCAAAGGCATCAGCTCCGGGGTTTCATGACAGGCGAACCCGATCATCATCCCCTGGTCGCCGGCCCCCATCCGCTCGATTTCATCGTCACGAGAAAGGCCATTGCGGGCCTCGAGCGCGGTGTTGACACCATCAGAGATTTCAGGACTCTGCGCTTTGATCGATGAGATGACCCCACAGGTGTGGTAGTCGAACCCGTACTGGGCGTCGGTGTAACCGATCTCTTTGACCACATCCCGTACGATCTCCGGGATCTCGATATACGTGTCAGTAGTGATCTCGCCAAACACCATCACCAGACCGGTCGTTGCGGCCGATTCGCACGCGACTCGACCCTTCGGATCAGCCGCAAGGACAGCATCGAGCACGGCATCAGAAATCTGGTCACAGACCTTGTCCGGATGCCCTTCGGTCACCGATTCGGATGTGAACAGTGAGTGGGGCGAGCCGCTGAACGTGGTTGTCATTGTTTCCTCCGGATGAACCGATGGACGCGAATCCCGCGTCTGCCTACGTGCCCGCCTGCCACGAATTCAGATAGGTCGTCTGTTCCTCGGTCAGGACGTCGATTTCCACGTCCATCGCCGCCAATTTCAAGCGAGCGATCTCGTGATCGATCTCGACCGGAACCGAATAGACCCGTGGTTCCAGTGAAGCCGCATCAGAGACCAGATAGCGAGCAGCCATTGCCTGGTTCGCGAAACTCATGTCCATCACGCTGGCTGGATGCCCTTCCGCAGCAGCGAGGTTGATCAATCGACCTTCTCCAAGCACGATGACGCTCTGGTCGTCCGAAATCTTGAACTCCTCGACATAGTCGCGGAGCGTCCGGCGACCTTCGCCTGCCATTTCGTCGAGAGCCTTCAAATTCAATTCGGAGTTAAAGTGTCCGGAATTCGCCAGAATGGCGCCATCCTTCATCTGCGCGAAATCGTCCTGGTCGATGACGTTGATGTTCCCGGTCGCGGTGACGAAGAGGTCCCCGAGCGCAGCCGCGCGGTTCATTGGCATCACCGCGAAGCCGTCCATCGCTGCTTCGAGCGCGCGGACTGCATCGATCTCGGTCACGATGACCCGGGCGCCCATCCCGCGCAGGCGCATCGCGATCCCCTTTCCACACCAGCCATACCCGGCGACAACCACATTCTTGCCAGCGAGAAGAATGTTGGTGGCACGGAGGATCCCGTCGATCGTGCTCTGACCAGTGCCGTAACGATTGTCAAAGAAGTGCTTCGTGTCGGCGTCGTTGACGGCGATCACCGGAAAGGTGAGCACTCCCTCATTCGCCATCGCCTGATCGCGGATGACCCCGGTTGTCGTTTCTTCCGTGGCTCCAATGATGCCGTCGAGGACATCCTTGCGATGGGTATGCACAGCCGTCACCACGTCCGCGCCGTCATCGATCAGGATGTGCGGTCCGTGGTCGAGCGCGGCGTTGATATGTCGGTAGTAGGTCTCGTTGTCTTCGCCTTTGATGGCGAAGACTGGAATCCCTTCGGCCACCAGAGCCGCCGCGACATCATCCTGTGTCGAAAGCGGATTGCTGGCGCAGAGAACGGCATCGGCACCTCCTGCCTGGAGGGCTAGCGCCAGGTTCGCTGTTTCCGTGGTGATATGGGCACATGCGAGGATTTTGACGCCGTCGAAGGGTTTCTCCTCAGCGAACCGGTCGCGAATCTGAGCCAGCACCGGCATCTCGCGCGCCGCCCATTCGATCCGACGTCGCCCTTCGGGAGCGAGCGACGGATCCTTGATGTCAAACGCCATTTGTTTCGTACTCATGCGAAAGTGAACCTCTCTCTTTTGAAGACACCAGGTACGCCCTATCGGATCTCATACCTCGGTGAGCATCGGACACGACTCAGGATGAGGTGACTGCTGCATCGAACATTTCAGCGCGTATCTTACTCTCTTGTGCCGGAAACGATTGCAGAAACCGGGAAACGAATTCTGGCGGCGTATGTTGGTGTTCCTGTGTACCCACAAACTCGACCGCATAAGCGGCTGTCTGACCAGCAATCTGTCCCATCAGTTCGAGATCGGCGCCGAGTTGCAGCCCCTTGATCAGGCCTGATCGGTAGGCATCGCCAGCACCGGTGGGATCGACCCCTTTTTCGACTCGAGCGGCTGGGACCTTGGCTCGTTCAGAGCGGTGAATCAACTCTGACCCTTGGTCACCATACGTAACCACCACTAGTTCGGCCCGCGTGGTGATGTCATCGATGGTCAGGCCAGTTTTTCGTTCTATCATCGCGAACTCGTAGTCGTTCCCGATCACGCACCAGGCCGCTTCGATTCCTTCTTCGATCTGTTCGCCAGTCAGGAGAATGATCTGAAACGCAGGGTCGTAGATGAGTTTGGCCGACCCTGCGCCAAACGCCCGGGCATGCTTCTCCATGACATCGACCGATGTCGCGCCGACCAGCGCGTAGTCGACTGCGTTCGCCAACCCGGTAAGATCGAGATCAGCGGCTAGGTCGCCCGGACCCGGATAGAAGGAAGCAATCTGGTTGTCCTGCTGATCGGCCATCATGAACGCAGCGGCGGTAAGTTGATCCTCAGCTTCGATGACATGGCTGAGATCGATACCCAGGTTCTCGAAAGCAGCTCGGTACTCATCAAAATCTGTTCCAACCGCGCCAATCAGATAGGACGGACTGCCAAGAAGAGCGAGGTTGTAGGAGACGTTGCCAGCCACGCCCCCACGTTGCTTTTTCAATGTCTGAACAAGAAAACTGACCGAGATGACATGCGTTTTTTCCGGGATGATATGGTCCGCAAACGATCCGCCGAACGACATGATGTGGTCGTAGGCGATCGAACCACTAACGGCAACGGAAGGCTCTGGCATAGCGAATCCTGATTCCACGCGCGCACCCGGGAAGCGGGTTCTTCCCCGGGCAAAAAGATGTCGTTTACCCCAGTGACCAATGATACCCCGCTCCTCGCGTGTTGACCCGGCGGCCGAAGCGACGAAAACCCTTTAATCGCTCTGATCTCACCCACACGCGTCCATCAACCACCATCACCCTGAGCATGCGAAGGGTCTCTCGTTTCCGTCCCGGAAGTTCATGGCCGTGGCCAGCGATGCTCAGTCCCTCAGCATGACAGGATGGTTGCACGCACCGGTCGACCGCAGCCGCCCTACTGGTCACCCTGAGCGCGCGAAGGGTCTCTTGTTTCCGTGACGGAAGCCCATGGCTGCGGCCAGCGATGCTCAGTCCCTCAGCATGACACGCTGGTATCCCCTCGCTATGACTTGGTCTTAGCACTCGCACTTGCAGAGTGCTAAGGGGTGGGATATACTCACTTCAATCGATTCGTCTGACGCTGCTTCGGTGGCGTCGTTTCGTGTACCGCCCTCCAGGGCAAGGAGTTCATCAATGGCCGATCTGCAATTGCGACCCCTCGGTGACCGGGTCGTCGTTCGTCCTCTCGGACGGGAAGACACCACCAAGAGTGGCATCGTCCTCCCCGACACCGCCAAGGAAAAACCCCAACGGGGTACGGTCATCGCCGCTGGCGCCGGTCGCCGCGACGACGATGGCGATCGCATCCCCCTCGATGTCAGCGTCGGTGATCAGGTCCTCTTCGCCAAATACGCCGGCACCGAGTTCAAACTCGACGAGGAAGATCTCCTCATCCTCGGCGAAAAAGACATCCTCGCCGTTCTCGAGGGCTAGACCCGTTCCCGTCGTCTGTTTGTTGTCACTCTTCCACTGTTAGGAGATTTACTCAATGGCTAAAATGCTTCAGTTCGATGCCGATGCCCGGCAGTCCCTCAAAGAAGGGGTCGACGCGGTCGCCAATGCGGTCAAGGTCACCCTCGGTCCCAAGGGGCGCAATGTCGCTCTCGACAAGAAATACGGCGCCCCAACCGTGACCCACGACGGCGTCACCGTGGCCAAGGACATCGAACTCGATGATCCCTTTGCCGACATGGGTGCCCAGCTGGTCAAGGAAGCGTCTTCCAAGACCAACGATGTTGCCGGTGATGGCACCACCACCGCTACCGTTCTCGCTCAGGCAATCGTCCACGAAGGGATGCGCAATATCGCCGCTGGCGCCAATGCGATGCTCCTCAAGCAGGGGCTCGAGCAGGCGTCCGATGCGGTCGTCGCGTCCATCCAGAATGCCGCAGTCGAAGTCGCCGGCAAAGATGAGATCGCTCAGGTGGCGTCCATCTCCGCGGCCGACAAGGAGATCGGTGGGCTGATCTCGGATGTGATGGAAAAGGTCGGCAAAGACGGCGTCATCACGGTCGAAGAATCCAAAGCGCTCCAGTTCGAGGTCGAGTACACCGAAGGGATGCAGTTCGATCGCGGCTATATCTCTCCCTACTTCGTGACCAACCCGGAACGGATGGAAGCGGAGTTCGAAGAGCCCTTTATCCTCATCTACGACAAAAAGATCAGCGCAATCGCGGATATCCTCCCGACCCTCGAACTGGTTGCCCGCGCCGGTAAGGGGCTGGTCATCATCGCCGAGGATGTCGATGGCGAAGCCCTCGCCACTCTCGTGGTCAACAAGCTGCGTGGCACCCTCACCGTCGAAGCGGTCAAGGCGCCCGGTTTCGGTGATCGCCGCAAAGAGATGCTCCGTGACATCGCGGTCCTGACCGGTGGGCAGGTGATCTCGGAAGAGGTCGGCCGCAAACTCGATTCGGTCACGGTCGAAGATCTCGGTCGCGCTCGCCGCGTCGTCTCGACCAAGGACGACACGACGATCATCGAAGGCTATGGCGACGAAAGTGCGATCAAGGGTCGCGGTGAGCAGATCCGCGCCCAGATCGAAACCACGACCTCTGACTTCGATCGCGAAAAACTGCAGGAACGACTGGCCAAGCTCTCCGGCGGGGTTGCGGTCATCAAGGTCGGCGCCGCCACCGAAACGGAACTGAAAGAGAAAAAACACCGGGTTGAAGATGCCCTCTCGGCTACCCGCGCGGCGGTCGAAGAAGGCATCGTGCCGGGTGGTGGGGTTGCCCTCCTCAATGCGGTCTCGGCGCTCGATTCGGTCGACGCCACCGGTGACATCAAAACGGGTGTCCAGATCCTCCGCCGCGCGCTCGAAGAACCCATGCGCGGGATCGCCGAAAACGCTGGCTATGACGGCGCCGTGGTTGCCGAGAATGTCAAGCGGATGCAGTCCGACGAAAAGAACTCGAACATCGGCTTCGATGTGATCTCGGAAACCTACACCGATCTGATCAAAGCCGGCATCATCGACCCGGCCAAGGTGACCCGCTCGGCGGTCGAGAATGCGGCCTCCATCGCCGCCATGATCCTCACCACCGAAGCCCTCGTCACCGACAAACCGGAAAAGGCTGCGGCCATGCCCGGTGGTATGGACGGCATGGGCGGGATGGACTACTAGGCCTCCCAGTCACAGAGATCCAACTGCGCAAAGAAAGAGCCCGGCGGTAAACCCGCCGGGCTCTTTGCGTTTCAATCAACGCGCCGGATTACTCGGAGGCATCTTCTCCAAACATCGGTGTCAGAATGACCGGAAAAACTCGTCGTCCAAATTGCTCGATGATGATCGCCTGGGTCGGACAGGCTCGCGCTCCGGCGAAGAGTTGCTCCACGGTGGCGTTATCGAGATCCTGGAGTTCTGCGATCCCTGTTTCCTCATCCATTACGAAGATACCCGGCGCAACGGTGGTGCATTTGGCGTTGGCGATACAGCGGTTCGGATCGATCTTAACGGTAATCCCGGTCTGACCGACGTCGCGATATTCGTTCATGGAATTCCCTCGTGTATTCTGTCGCCTTGTGGTTGATCTGCCTGATGGACCACTCGCTGCGGCAACGGAAACATGATACCGGCTTCGTCGAATGCGTCCTTCAAACGTTGCCGCAACTCGCCCATGACGGCCCAGTTTTCCTTCGGAACCGTTTCGCCCAGAATTCGGGCGATCATTGCTGATTCCTGGAACTCAGTGATTCGCACAAACGCTGGTGTGACCACAATACGATCAGCCCACTCTGGATCAGCCGCCAGGTCCTCGCAAACCTGATTGATAACACTGAGAACCTTGTCGATGCTGGCGTTATACCCGATCTGAATATCCAGCAGGATGCCGCCGACATCCCGCGTGTGATTCGAGGCGACCCGTATTTCTCCATTCGGTACAAAATGCAGCGTGCCGTCCAGATCGCGCACGGCCGTATAGCGGAGGGTGACTTCCTCGACCGTACCACTCACACCGCCGCAGGTCACGAAATCACCGACGCGCAACTGATCCTCGATGATCATCAGGGCGCCGTTGAGGTAATCGCGGACGAGCTCCGTGGCGCCGAAGCCAAGGGCCACACCGATGAGACCTGCACTGGCAATGATTGCGGTCGTATCAACGCCGAGTTCGTTCAGAATCATAATGGCAGCAATCACACCGATGACAGTATCGAGGAGTCGCGAGACTGCAGTGGTAATGGTTTCGAGGCGCATCGCCTCTTCGACGCTGCCAGCTCGCATCCGTCGATCGACCATGGCGTTGTTGATCGTGTCGCTGAGAAAGCGGGAACGGATCAAGACAATCGCCACGACGAGAATCAGCCCAATCCGGAGGGCCGTTGTCCCAAATTCACGCAGCACCTGTTCGAAATCTGGTCCCACTTCATCGCCTCACTGGCATGATCACGTCGTTGCCACGTACGGCTCGGGGTGCGGACGGCGGGATTCGAACCCGCACGGGTTGCCCCAACGGT
>CAVQGN010000003.1:0-836463 GCA_963712055.1 uncultured Chloroflexia bacterium
ACCTGAACAGGATCAGGCACTTTTTTTGGCTTAACCAGTCTCTGAGACTCAGACTCAATGAAAGAGTGGATTCCTTGAAAATCACAGACATCAAGTGCGCGGTGATCGCGAATAGCCCGGTGGTCCGCATCGTCACAGATGAAGGAATCGACGGCTGGAGCCAGATCGAAACCCCAAAGCCGTATGTCCAGCCGCTTGTGCTGCAACTGAAGCCGTGGCTGGTCGGCGAAGATCCCACTAACGTCGAGCGGGTGATGAAGCGGATTCGCAGTCGAGGTGGGTTCAAGCCTTGGGGTTCCGCGGTCAGCGCAATAGAAATCGCTCTGTGGGATGTCGCGGGCAAGGCTCTGGATGCGCCGGTCTACAAGCTGCTGGGCGGCAAAGTGCGGGACAAGGTGCGCACGTACCGCACGTTCTATCAACATGAGATCTCAGCAGAGCACACCGCCACCGATTACGTCCGTTGGGCTGAAGCAGCGAAGGCACTGCCGGGCGGCTACAAGATGTTCAAACTGCCGACCAGCTTTCATTCTTCGATGGCAACGGATTTTCCCGACTATTTTTATGGAGATATCCACGAAGGGGCACCGCAACCCTACCCGATGCGTGGGCTGGTGACCGAGGCAGGATTCGAGCATGTGGTGGCAGCCGTGACGGCTGCCAAGGAAGCTCTGGGTCCGGGCTATGGACTGGCCGTCGATGCCGGACCTGGCTATCTCGCCTACGACGCGCTCCGTTTCGCGAAAGCGCTTGAACCGCTGCATCTCCTCTGGATTGAGGACATGATCACGGGCGACTACAGCCCATTTGTGAATGCGGATGTCTATCGCGATGTGACGATGTCCACTACAACGCCGATTCATACCGGCGAGGAGATTTACCTGCGCCAGAACTTCAAGGAACTGATCGAAAAGCATGCGGTCAACGTGGTCGGTCCCGATCCGTGCGATGTCGGCGGGATTGCCGAGCTGAAGTGGATCGCCGAGTATGCCGATTTGCATGGGATCGCCATCGCTCCGCACGGAACGGCGAACGGCGTGTTCGGTTTGGCCAGCCTGATCCAGGTGGCGGCCTGCTTGCCCGACAACTACATCGCGTTCGAGTATCCGGCCCGGTTCGAGGCCGAAGGGTTCTGGTACGACATCGTGGACGGGTTCGATGGCAACCCCGTGGTCGACGGCCTGATCGACGTGCCGGACCGACCCGGTCTGGGAGTGAACTTCATTCCCGAGGCTGCCAAGGCTTACCTACGCCCCGAGGATGAGGGGTTCTTTGATTGAGTCTGGATCGGTCCACCAACCTCACCTTACTCAAGCGCCACTAATTACCTTGGCACCCATGGCTCTTGAGCAGAAAGATGAAAGTTCGATTCCTACCGGGCGAACCACTTCGATGATTGATCGTTGCCAACATCCCATCCTACGCGTGTGCCCAGGACCAGGGGATCGAGTGCACCAGCCAGATCGATCAAAGGACGGTATTCATGAGACTCCTTCTCACGTCGGCTGGCATCACTAACCCCAGCATTCAAAATGCGCTGCTCGACCTGCTTGCGAAACCCATCGAGGAGGCCAGCGCTCTGTGTATTCCAACAGCCATGCATGCGTTGCCGCGTGGCAATGGGCACACTTGGCGGTTTATCAGCGGGCAGGAACCGCGCACTACAATGTGCGAGCTTGGCTGGAAATCGATGGATGTACTGGAACTCACCTCGTTACCCAGCCTCTGCGCGGATTTGTGGGTCCATGCGCTCGGAGACAGACGTTTTGCTCGTGAACGGCGGCGACCCGCTCTATCTGAACTACTGGATGCGCCAATCTGGTCTGGCCAATCGATTCCCATCCTTACGGGAAAGGGTCTACGTCGGGCTGAGCGCCGGAAGCATGGTCATGACTCCCCGCATTGGGAAGAGCTTCGTCGGGTGGGTGCCTCCAAGCGGAGGAGATGAAACCCTTGGCGTCGTTGATTTCGCGATCTTTCCTCACCTGGATCACATTGATCTGCTCCAGAATTCCATGGCTGACGCCGAAAAATGGGCCGCTGACATCTCCGTGCCTTCTTACGCAATCGACGATCAGACTGCGATCAAAGTGATCGATGACGATATCGAAGTCGTATCCGAAGGACACTGGAGGTCCTTTGCTTCCTGAAAGGAAACTTCGGTCGCCATTGAAGGGCGACTGGTCGTGGCATCCGCGTGGCGGAGGAACCGGCAAAGGGATCATTCTCGGGTCGCATCATCGATCCTGCTTCAACGGCCCCTTTTCAATCAGCCGCTCGTAGACCGAAACATTTGGACCCAAGCCTTTCGAATGTTCAACGAGATCTGCCGTCGCGGCAAGCAACGCTTCGGTCGCCATTGGGTCCATGGCGTCCAGTATGAAAATGGCGCTGGTGGTCTCCTCCTGGAGTTGGGTGCGAACGCCTTGACGCCAGTTCCAGCGACGGCAGGTTACGCCCTCGTTGTCTCGCCAGATCACTTCTCCCGGTTCAGGGTGCTCGACGACCACTACTCCGTTTTCCTTCGTATCGAACGGTTCGTCTCCAACTGCTCGCACGAGATAGGGAGACGAGGTATATCGGGCAGCATCCTCACCACCCACTGGCAAAAGGTGCAAGACCGAGATTGCGTTGTAGACGTCGGTAAGCCGGTTCACCCTGGGCAAACCTGTGGGCGTTCGGCGCAAGAGCGCTTCCAAACTGTTTCGCGTTCGTTGCGGTTTCGCGCCAAATGATCGATAGGCGTCCCGCCACGACGCGACCTGCGGTATCTCCTCGATTGGAGACGACGCGACGAGCCGTGCGCCAAACGCTTCGGCTTGCTTCAGGAGGGCGTCGCTCGCAGCGTCGCTCGGTCCTGGAACGATGCCTCCAACCGCGAGCAGCATGACTCGATAGTCAGGCCTCAGCGCGAACACGCTGTCCTCTACCCAAGCGCCGTCAAGGAACGCCTTCAACCGGTTCTGCTCACCCACGATGATCTCCCTGGTCCGTATCTCAGTGCTTTAGCGGCCTAGAACCAACGATTTCAACAGTAGCAGTAGTTGTCGAAACCCTGCGTCCGTACCCGGGTCACGGGAAATGAAAATCATCCCACTCCGGGGCTCTGATATCCTTGCCATACCCAGTCGCGACGCGGCTTCACATGTATTTCCACTAGATCATCAGCGATCAGAGCGTTTTCGCGTCCGTTGGTCTTGAGACCATGGCGGATCAAGCAGTCTTGGAGTCACCCAGAGTATGACATTGGCAAATTGGCGAGGCGAGTGGTTCGGAAATCCGCGCGCGGATATCCTGGCGGGGCTCGTGGTCGCGATGGCGCTCATCCCTGAAGCGATTTCATTCTCCATCATTGCCGGAGTCGATCCAAAGATCGGTCTCTATGCGTCGTTTTCGATGGCGGTAGTCATCGCGTTCGCTGGAGGTCGACCGGCCATGATCTCTGCTGCGACCGCGGCGATGGCGCTCCTGATGGTCGATCTGGTCAAGGATCATGGTCTGCAATACCTGCTTGCTACCACGATCGTCACCGGACTGATCCAGATCGTGGCCGGGTATCTCGGCATCGCCCGCTTGATGCGATTCGTTTCGACCTCGGTGCTCACCGGTTTCGTGAATGCGCTGGCGATCCTGATCTTTCTCGCCCAGGTACCGGAATTGCGCGGCGTCAACTGGCAAACCTATCCTCTGGTCCTTGCTGGATTGGCGATTATCTACATCCTCCCTCGCTACACAACCGCGGTTCCCTCGCCGTTGATCAGTATCCTGGTCGTCACGGCAGTCGCAGTCGGGATGTCGATCGATGTCCGCACCGTTTCGGACATGGGCGAACTCCCGTCATCGCTCCCGGTTTTTCTCCTGCCTGATATCCCGCTGAACCTGGAAACGCTGCAAATCATCCTCCCTTATGCGATTCCGCTCGCGATCGTCGGTCTGCTCGAATCGCTACTGACCGCCTCGATTGTGGATGATCTGACCGACACCAAGAGCAACAAGAATCGTGAAAGCACCGGCCAGGGTATCGCCAACGTCGTGACTGGTTTTCTCGGTGGAATGGCCGGTTGCGCGATGATCGGGCAGTCGGTCATCAACGTGAAATCGGGTGGTAGAGGACGACTCTCAACCTTTGTCGCTGGCGTCTTTCTGCTGATTCTCGTCGTCGGGCTCGGTGATTCAGTCGGCAAGATTCCGATGGCCGCACTCGTCGCGGTGATGATCATGGTTTCAATCGGAACATTCAACTGGGGTTCGATCCGCGATCTGCGGACGAATCCGCGCACATCGAGCATGGTCATGCTGGCGACGGTGGCCGTGGTCGTGGCGACCCACAACCTCGCAATCGGGGTGATGGTTGGGGTGCTGTTAAGCGGCATCTTCTTCGCCTGGAAGATTGGTCAGATCTTCAAGGTCAGCTCGACGATCTCCGATGATGGTCGCCGCCGCACCTATGTCGTGCAAGGCCAGGTCTTTTTCGCATCAGCTGACGCGTTCGTCGATGCGTTCGACTTCGAAGAAGCGCTGGACGAGGTGGTAATTGACGCCAGCCATGCCCATTTCTGGGATATATCAGCCGTCGGCGCGCTCGACAAGGTGGTCATGAAGTTCCGCCGCGACGCGACTGAGGTCGAGTTGATCGGTCTCAACGAAGCGAGTTCGACGATCGTCGACCGGCTTGCTATTCACGATAAGGTGGACGACTATGACCTCATTCCCGGTCACTAGCGTGACCAGATCATCCACGAGCTGGCGCTTCACCGAATACCCCCCACGATGACGGAGGAGAAGTCTATGAACGTGCTCGCCTGTATCGATAGTTCGGACTACGCCATTAGCGTTTGCGATCACGCTGCCTGGGCGGCGCAGCAGCTCTCACTCCCAGTGGAAGTGCTGCACGTTCTGGAAAAGCACCCGTTCGATCCGGTGATTGCTCCTGATCGAAGCGGTCGTCTCGGTGTCGACACCCGCGAAGCGCTGCTGGCGCAGATCGTGGAACTCGACGAGCAACGCAACCGCCTGGAGCAGGAGAATGGTCGCCTCATCCTCGACGAAGCAGCTGCGGAGGTGCGGCGGAGTGGAGTCGACACGGTCATCCAGCGACTCGCCCATGGCGAACCGGTCGACATCCTCCAGCAGTACGAGGAGGATGCCCGGCTGGTGGTGCTCGGGAAACGGGGGGAAGGAGCAGATCACGCCGAATCCCATCTCGGCTCGAACCTCGAGCGAGTGATTCGCGCGAGTAGCCGACCGGTCATTGTCGCTTCGCAGACCTACTCACCAATTGAACGGTTCCTGATTGCTTTCGATGGCAGCGCCAACAGCGAGCGGGTTATCGATTTCCTGGTCCAGGAACCCCTTCTGCAGGGTGCGGAAGGGGACATCGTTTTGATCGGAACCGGAACAAGCACCGAAATTCAGACGTTAGCCGATGCCGCCAATCGTCTCCGGGCGGCAGGCTATAGCGTCACCGAACACCTCGAGCAGGGCGATCCCGAAACGGTGATTCCTCGACTTATCACCAGCGAAAACGCCGACATGCTCGTCATGGGAGCCTACGGACATTCGCGTATCCGGTCGCTGTTGATCGGCAGCACCACAACCACGCTTCTGCGGACAAGTACGGTTCCGGTCCTGGTGGTCCGATAGACGCTCTGCAATCGCCGAGGTCGCGCTAGAGACCAAGAGAAGTGAGCCGGAGGCCCACTCCTCTCAAACACGCTGCGCCTACTCCGCCATGTCGCGCGGAACGGTCCCGGGACCTGTTGCGTAGGTCATCATGCTGCCCGGCTCGCTGGGTGCCGGCGGCAGATCAAGGTAGATTCGGAAAAAGCCGTCCATGTCGATCAGCATCTGGCGGATGTTTGGCGTCGACGCGACGTAATACGTTTCATTCGGATAGGTCTTGTACTTGAAGGTCTTGTATTCGCGTTCGAGCGCGAGAGCGAAGTCCTTGCCAGACGAAGACTGCGGATAGACGCCAGTGCCATGCAGCACAAAGGTGGGCGTGGTCACATCTGCGACTTTGTAGATTGCCGAGCACTTGCGATAGACGTCCTCATGCTCTTCGAGCGTGCCGAACTCGAATTCCATCAGTTTGACGTGCCGGAGCTCCTGCTCGCCCTTCATGTGCACGAAGTCACCGTATCCCGACATTGGAATCGAAGCCTGGAAGTACCCTGGCGCGAACGACACTGCGGCCATGCTCATGATCCCGCCATAACTGACCCCGGTGATTCCCATTTTGGCGGGGTCGACGTCGTCGAGTTTCTTCATCAGTTCGGCGGCCTCGATCACATCCTTGAGATCACCATGACCCCAGTCGGCGTTGTTCAAATCTTCGAAACGGCGACTGTACCCCGACGAACCGCGGATGTTCGGCAAGATGACCGTATAGCCACGCTGGACGAAAAACTGTACTTGTGGCTGGAGCGTGTCCATAAACTGGCTTGTGGGGCCACCATGCACCCAGACGATCCCGGCGCCATTCGCTTCGACGCCGATCGATTTCGGGCGGTAGAGATAAGCATGGATCGTTTCGCCATCGAAGCTCGGATATGAGACCTTTTCGGGTGTCGCAAGCGCGGACGCCGTGTTTCCAATCGAGGAGTCGGTCAGGCGCGTGACGGCGCCACTGTCGACATCGACGACGTAGAGATCGGCCGGAGCAAGATGGGGTTGCCAGCGCAAACGAGATCGTTTTGCCATCGGGCGACCATTGCGGGTGAGCACAAACACCCATGTCAGGGGCCACCAGAACCTTCGCGTCGCCACCGGCAGCAGGGACAATCCGCACATCGGTGGTGCCGTTGGTATTCGAGACAAACGCGAACCACTCCCCATCCGGAGACCACGCGCCGCCTTCCTGATCTGCTTCTTGCGGAGAAAGCTGTCGCGGTTCACCACCATCAGGCCCGATAGCCCAGTAGTTGATCCATCCCGATCGATGTGAGCGGAAGAATATCTGGCTGCCATCGGGCGACGCCGTCGGATAGCCAAAGGTACGGCCATAGTGATAGTCGAAGAAGTTTTCGTCGGTGCCAATGACCCGCTGGTTTCCGCCGTCGCGATCCATGCGCACGATCTCATGATCGACCCAGCGGTCGTCGAGCCGGACAAAAAGGATCTCCTGGGAATCTGGTGTGAAGGTCGCGTAGACCTCGTAGTGAGGATCACTTGTCAGGCGTCGGGTTTCGCCACTGGGCACATCAGCCAGATAGATGTCATAGACACCATATCGGTTCGCGGAGATGACCACCGCACTGCTGTCCGGTGCCCACGCCAGCGATTCGATCGCCCCACCAAGCCGAGTCAGTTGCCGGTCTGGTTCACCATCGGCGTTCCAAAGCCAGACCTCGTATGCTCCACCCTTCTGCGAAACATAGGCGATATGTTTACCGTCCGGAGAAGGCGTGTACATGAAATAGGCAAGATGGCCGACGGAACCCATCCCGACCGAAAGCCGAGTAGGACTTCCTCCTTCTGGAGCTATACTCCAGAGATCGACGCCGCCACCCAATCCTGATGCGAACACGATCCGATCGCCATCCGGCATCCAACGCGGTGCCTCGCTGCCGACGAGCGACTTGATCGCGAGTAACTGATCAATCGAAATCATTCCTTGACTCCTCCTCCATACGCCCGGGCATCAGATGCGCCGGCCACTGTCGCCGTTTCAAGAATTCGAAACCAGATGAAACACATGGCGATCAATCCGATCGCCAGCAAAACGCTACTTACATAGAAGACTGCTGCTAGCCCAAGAACCGACCCAACCACACCCAATACAACGGGCGCGAGGGTATTCCCGATACCACCAGTCATCGAATAGAAGCCAATCGCCGCTCCCCTGGTGGCGGCTACTGTGTTTTCGGCGATGTAGGCCTGAGCGCTCGCCAGAAACGCCCCGTATCCGATCCCCTCTGCAATCAACCAGACCAGCATGACCTGATACTGCGTCGATGTTCCAATCCCAGCCACCGCAACCATTTCGATCACCAGCGCACCAAGGATCACCTGCCGGGTGCCGATAACACCGGTCAACGCACCGCTTGGCAATCGCACAATCGTCGATGCAATTGCCCGAAACGCGAACATCGATCCGATCGCCGCCGCTGAGATCCCGAGTGCATCGGCGCGAAGCGGGAATATCGTGGCCACGGCTCCGCCGAAGGCTATTGCGGAAAGGATGTTGCCAATCCCAACCGCAATCAATGACCAGTTCCGTCCCACCCTCAGACTCTCTCGCACGGAAATCCGCGGTCGACTCGTCGAGTTCTCCTCTGGATTGCGGCCTCTCAGAACAGTGAGAATGACCATCACAGCGACGGCACCCACACCGGCGGCAAGGAGATAGGCGGCCCTGGCGTCGACTCGCTCAGCAACCACGCCTCCGATCAACGGTCCGACGGCAAACCCGAGCCCCATCGCCGTCGTGAGCAGGCCGAAAGCAAGTCCTCGCTCCGCCGACGTAACGACATCACCAAGATAGGCCGCGGCGATCCAGAACGAACCCACCATTGCCAGACCAAGCAGCAATCTCCCCGGCACGAGAAAGACCGGGCTGGGAGCCACAGCCAACAAGACCATCGCGAGACTGAAGCTCCCGAGACCAAAGGTCAGCACGCGAATGCGCCCCACCTGATCTGAGAGAATGCCAATCGGAACCGAGCCGATCAAAGCCGTCAAGCCGGTCAGGCTGGTCAGAACACCAATGAACACGACCGTGGCGCCGAGATCCTCGGCGTAGAGCGAGAACGTGGCTGCCAGGATGCCGCTCATGACATCGGCGAGAAAGGCGACAAAACAGATGGCGAGAACCTCGACCCGCATCAGCCCGCGGAGCGTCGATTGTTGTTTGGCCGTGGATATGGTTGGCTGGCCTGTCGATAGACGAGAGGATGAGACCTCCGGCTCCGACTCCTCCATCTCTAGTCAACCTTGATTCGCGGATCAACCACACCGTAGAACAAATCGACCAGCAAGTTCACAAGTACATACACGGTGGCAACAAAGAGCACGCCACCTTGGGCAACGGGAAAATCGCGGCTTTGGAGCGAAGACACCAGCATCCGGCCAATACCGGGACGAGTAAAGACCGATTCGATAATCACCGCTCCGGCCAGCAATCCACCAAATTGCAGACCGATGATGGTCAAGACCGGGATCGCGGCATTGCGCAAAGCATGGTTTATGATCACTCGGTTCTCGACCACCCCTTTCGCGCGAGCGGTCACGATGTAGTTCTCGCCAAGAACCTCTAGTAAAGAGGAACGAACCATCCTGGCGATAATCGCGGAGGCGGCGAATCCGAGCGCAAAGGCTGGCAAAGCGAGGCCATGCCACCCGGATCCGCCGATGATCGGGAACCAGCCCAGCCGGATCGAAAAAAGTGAAATCAACAGAAGACCGAGCCAGAAGTTCGGCATCGAGACTCCGGCCAACGCCACGATCATTGCTCCGGTGTCGTATACGGTTCCTCGCTTGACAGCGGCGATCACCCCCAGACTCACGCCGAGCACCAGGGCAAGTCCCATACTCGCCACGGTTAACTGCAGCGTTGGGGGGAAGTTTCGAAGGATCATTTCAGACACTGGTTCGTTCGTCCGAATCGATCGTCCGAGATCACCTTGCAGCACGTTCTTCATATAGTTGATGTATTGCACTGGCAGCGGGTCGTTGAGGCCGAGCTGTTCCCGCACCTCTTCCATCTGTTCTGCCTTTGCGCCGCCCTGACCAATGAACATTGCTGCCACCGGATCTCCGGGAACCAGATGCAACATCAAAAAGGTCAGCATCGACACGCCGATCAGGACCGGGATGGCCAGCATAAGGCGTGTTGCGGCGTAACGCATGGCGAACTACTCCAAGAGGTGGGGAGGCGTAGACCCCATTCTACGCCTCCCCGAAAAAGCAGCTACTGAGCGAGCGCCGCTCCGTAGAACCAGGGGAAACCGATCTCGTTGAAGGCAACGTTCTGCAGGTTGTTGCTAGCGACGTCGAGATAGTCCTGTTCCCAGGCCATAACGCCGACGACTTCCTGCATGATGAGACCCATCGCAGGCAGCAGATTCTCCCATTGCGCTTCGATCGTCGTGGCTGCAACCGCGTTGTCAATGAGTTCGTTGATCTCCGCATTGTCGAGCCCAGTCGTGGCAAACGGCTCTCCAGCACGGAAGAACTCTTCAACGATTCCGACGGCGATGAATCCGGAGTCGGACATCAGCGTCATGTCGTAAGTTCCCTGCTGGTAGTTGTCAATCCAGAAGTTGAAGTCACCTGCCTGGATGTTGAGCTGCATACCGGCTTCGCGGAGGAAACCATCAATCGGCTCGATCTGACCAGCGTCGACATCAGTCTGGGTGGTGACCATGTCGAAGATCAACTGCACGCCGTCCTTCTCGCGGACATCACCATTGAGCACCCAGCCGGCCTCGTCGAGCATGGCATTGGCGCCTTCAAGATCGTACGGAATGTCGTACTGGGCGATCGAGGAAAGATCGCCGTTGGGAACCATGTTGCTTGGCAGCGGCGCGATGCCAGGTCGACCGTAACCAGCCCAACCCGGAAGGGTCAGCATCGTTTCCTTATCGATCGCCATGTTGATCGCGGTCCGAACGGCCATGTCACTCATCTTCGGACTGAGTGTGTTGAAGAGGAACATTCGGCACGAACCGGCTTTCGGTGTCGCGATGACGGTCACACCTTCCTGACCTTCGACCTCGGCGACATTCGGCTCGATGATCCGGGCTATCTGAATCTCGTTGTTCAGGACAGCCTGAGCGCGAATGTTCGCTTCCGGTACATCACGGAAGATCAGCGTATCGAGAGGAGTCGGGCCGGTGAAGTCGTAGGCCGCCGGTCCGCCAGCATAGTCAGGATTCTTCTCGAGAATGACCCGATCATCGACGATCCATTCGACGAACTTGAATGGTCCGCTTCCGACCAGACTGCTGGTCCCATAATCCGCTCCGCCTGCTTCGAGAGCGGTCGGCGAGTCGATGCCCGTACCACCGTCACTCAGATAGAGCAGGAAGGTGGCATGTGGCTCGCTGAAGGTGACCTTGGCCGTGTACTCGTCGATCACTTCAGTGCCAACGTAGGATGTCCCGCCAAGAGCCTGATAGGCGAAGCCTGGCCGCTCGTCCGGATTCATCGTGTTGTCAAAGTTGGCTTTGACCGCTTCGGCGTTGAACGGGGTGCCATCATGGAACGTGACCCCCTGCTTCAGCGTGAAGACATACTCGAGACCGTCTTCGCTGATTTCCCACGACTCAGCCAGCCACGGGTTGACACTGCCATCGGCAGGGTTGACCCAGGTCAGATTCTCGAGCACGTGCCGCGCGATCATTCTGGAAACCGTGAAGGTGCTCCGGTGCTGGTTGAGAGTGTCACCGACAGTCGTAGCATAGGCCATCGTGACCTCGCCACCCTGCGGAACATCCTGCAACGAAAGCAAGCTTCGCGACGCTGAGCGACCAGCAGCAGAAATCGAATCGATCTTTGCTCCTGCAGTCAGTGCCGCTGCCAGTGCTGGGATCTTGACAGCAAGACCCATGATCTGCCGCCGAGACACGAGACCAGCTCGATACCCCTTGAGCAGAACTTCGACATGGTTGTCCGGTGTGCTGTTACCCACTGTTCTCTCCTTTCGTGTCCACTGCCGGTTTCCGATCAGGCCCTCGCCTGCTGAAAACGACCGGCTCCTGGTGGATCACCACAAGTATTAGTTGGCGCTAGCGCCGCAAGCGCGGATCAAGCGCATCACGAAGAGCATCACCAAGCATGTTGATGCCCAGAACGGTAATCATGATTGCGAGGCCTGGGAAGGTTGTGTACCACCAGGCCTGATTAATGTATTTGCGGCCAAGCGTAAGAATCGCGCCCCATTCCGGAGTCGGCGGCACAGCCCCAAGCCCGATGAAGCTCAGACCGGCCGCAGTCAAAATCGCGCTGGCGATGCCGAGCGTGGCCAGAACGATTAATGGTGGAAGGACGTTTGGCAGAATGTAGCGCAGCGTGATCCGAGTATCGCGCGCTCCGATTGCGCGTGCGCTGATCACGAATTCGCGATCCTTCAATGCGAGGGTCGATCCGCGGGCGACGCGAGTGTAGAACGGGATCGATGAGATACCCACGGCGATCATAACGTTGAACAAGCTCGGTCCCAGTACCGCGATGATCGCCAAAGCGAGCAAGATACCGGGAAATGCCAAGAGGAGATCCATGATCCTCATGATCAGGTTATCGAGATGTCCACCTCTATACCCGGCCAAAATTCCGAGCGAAATCCCCACCCCTCCGCCGATCAGCACCGATATCAAACCGACCCGCAGCGAAATCCGGGCTCCGTAGATCACACGACTGAGCAAGTCACGACCTGTGTCGTCTGTCCCAAACCAGTGGTCGGTCGAAGGCGCCTGCAGCGCAGCCCGGGGATTCTGCTTGTATGGATCGAACGGCACGATCCATGGTGCGGACAGTGCCAGAAAGATCAGGACCACCAGAATCGTCGCACCAATCATCGCGGTACGGTTTCGCCGGAGTTGCCTCCAGACGATCCGCCACTGCGTTTGCGGTTTGGACATTCCGGTCAGCGAATCGGGGTCGATCGTCGCTGCCAGTGGGTTGGGGGTGCTACCCACCACATTTCTCCTTGATGCCGATGGCTAGGCCACGATCGTCGGTGTATAGGGCGCATGCGTCAACGATCTGGCTCCGTCTGGACCAACGACGACAACATCCTCACACCGAACATAGAACACACCCGGTTTCCACACCTTAGGTTCGAGTGTGAAACACATGTTTGTCTGGATTGGATCATCGTAGGGTGGTTTGAGCCACGGCTCTTCATGGACTTCGAGACCAATTGAGTGACCGAGTCCCTCGTACATGTAGTAGTCACCGAACCCGTGTCCACTCACATGGTCTCGCATAGCATTCGCGAGGCCGGTCGGGGTGATCTGCCCGCTTTTCATCTGTTTCATGACCGCGATGTTGCCGCTGGTAATCGCTTCGTAAGCAGCCATCGCTTCCGGCAGTGGCTCGCCCATGAAAACGGAGCGGCCAAAATCAGAGCAGTAACCCTTGTAGATAGCCCCAAAATCGAACGCGACCGTAACACCGGAATCGAGAACGAAATCAGTGTTGCGGGTGAAGATATGCCGGTTCGGGTCACTCCCGTTACCGACTGAGATGATCCCGGCGGTGAAAGACGGTCCGTCTCCACCTGCCAATCGGATCTGGTACTCCACCTCCAGCGAAACATCCCGTTCAGTCATTCCGACCCGCATCTTCTTGATCGTTTCGGCGAGCGCGATGTCGGTGATGGTGGCGACTTCCTGCATGATCGCGATCTCTTCTTCGTCCTTGATCTCGCGCATCTTGTCCATCATCGTGTCGCCGGCTGTGATGAAACGAGCAGTCGGCGCGGCCTCCTGATAGGCCAGCATTGTCTGGCCCCACAGGAGTTTGCTGGTCGCAATCGTTTTTCCGCCCGGATCGAATTCAGCCAGGATTGAAGCGAGATAAGCATTTGGATCGGTCGCCTTCGGCTCCATCACACGCACATCTTCGATCCAGGTCTCAACATCGACGTTGAACCAGGGGTGAAGCACGATCACTGGATCGTGATCCTGGCTGACGATGGCACTGGTAATCCAGTCACCGTTTCCTTTCAGGATCGTGTAGTACATCGGGCCCTGCATTCCGGTCAGATAGAGAAAGTCAGGTCCAAAGTTGAGCACCAGGATATCGGCGCCCCATTCCGCCATCGATGCCCGCACCCGTGCCAATCGCCGTTCCGCGAGTGATTCCATTCCAGTCAAGGTCCCTTCTATTCGACGATGAAGAGCTTGCGCTCGATCTTGCTCATGGGAACTCCGCCGTTCTTGGTGACGACAACCATGTCCTCGATTCGGTTCGCAAAGCGATCTCGGTAGACGATGCTTGGTTCGACCGTGAAAACCATGTTTTCCTGCAGCAGGATTTCGTCGGTGCCATCGAGGAAAGGCGGTTCATGAACGGTCACACCGATCCCATGGCCTAGTCGATGCGTGAAACCATCATCGTAGCCGGCATCAGCGATGACCTTGCGCGCGATCCGGTTGGCCTCGGCTGCTGTGCACTGGTCAGCGATCATCGCGGCCATTGCATCGGCTTGCGATTTGATCACGGTGTCGTGGACCGTCTGGTACTCGGCCGTCGGTTCGCCAAAATAGGCAGAGCGGCCAAAATCCGATGCGTAGCCATCGACGAGTCCGCCAAAATCGAACATGATTGAATCGCCTTGTTTCAGCTTGCGCATGCCAGTGCGAATCGTTTCGCCGCCGCCACCATCATCTCTGGCGATGAACGACACGCCAGTTTCGAAAGAGGTGTATTCGGCGCCAAGTGTGACGAACTGGTAGTCGATCTCGGTGGCGATATCGAACTCCGTGACGCCGGCTTTGAGTTTTGGCATCACGTTGCGGAAGACCTGATCCGTCAGATCAGAAGCAGCCTGCATCAACGCGAGTTCTTCAGCCGATTTGATCATCCGCATTGGGGCGATCATCTCGTTCGCACTGACGAACTCGGCTTTGGGCAGAATCTGCTGAACGCCGCGAGTGAACTGGGACCAGGCGCGATCATCAACCGCTATGACGGCTTTGCCCGCGGTCAGTTCGAACCCAGCCAGCGTCTCCTGGAGCGCGACCATCGGATCGATCGGTTCCATGATCAGGCGGGTGCCGCTTACCCAGGGCTTACCCTCGGCCTGATTAACCCAGAACTGTCCACCCATGCGAGCGGCAACCAGCTGAATTGGGCCTTCCTGACCAAGATAGCCGCCGGAAAGCCAGTCACCATACCGGTTGTGATCGGTTCCATGTTCTAGCTGCCGTCGGATCCCGGCCAGATAGAACAGATTGGCCGCTTGGGGAAGAAACATCAGATCGATATCTCGATCTTTCATCATCTCCTGAATCGTCGATAGTCGCTGCTGATAATCGATCATATTCCCCTCTTCTCCACTGCCAACTAACGATCGCTTTTTCGCGAAGTTCTTTACCCGTCGATACCGATCAGCGCGGCAGGATTGTCCCGGACCATCAGTTGGATCTCTTCGGTTGAAACACCGAGATCCAGCAAGCAGGCGATGAATTCCCGCAAACCCTCGACCGGGGTTGGCAGGGTGTAGACACCAAAATCGCTGGCGATAATGAAATGCTCTGCCCCGAGTTCCTTCACTTGCTTGGCGACGGTATGCACACCGACTTTAGTCCCACCTGGCATCCCTTCATCGATCGAGATGTATTCCTTTTCGACGTAATAGTGGGTTTTCGGGATCGGAGTCGTGTGCGTGAACGCTGCCAGTGTGTGTTCAATCGTGGCACCGCCATCGATCATCGTTTTCATCTGTTCGATCGACGCGATCTTGGTCACGGACGAAGCAACCAGGATCTTCCTGATTCCGTAGCGGGGCGCCAATTCGACCAGTCGCATTGCCTCTTCGACCGACACATGGCCAGTGTTCATGAACACGTGCGGGTTTTCGCCGATGAGGCCGAGGATTTCATCGAGTTCGGGACCAGGGTCGCCTTCCAGAGGAATACGCGTACAGCGGTCAAGTTCCTCGGTTTTGAATTTTGGAAAGAGCTTACTCAGCGGAACGAATTCGCCATCGACCACATGGCCTTCGCGCTCGGCCTGAAAATAGGTCGAGTGCGCACCGAACGAAATGAAACGAGCGCCGTCACCGTAGTTCAGGGCGGTTTTCACGGCGCGCGGATTCATTCCGCCATAGACCGTGTTGATGATCAGGCCACCGAACGTCTTGAAGTCAGGCACATGGCGATTAACCAGCCATGAGATACCGTTGCTCATCTCGAACACGTCCATGTAGACAATGGCTCGCATCCCGGCATCCCGGGCTTCGATCGCGGCTTCGATTGGATCGATCCGACGTGGGCTACTGAAAATATGCGGTCCGGCGTGGACGTGAATGTCGATCGCGTCGTTGAGCAATTCGTAGCTTAGTTCGAGTGAGCGTCCCTGTGGCAACAAGTCCAATGTGTTCCTCCACCGTTAGGTTTCGATTTCCAATTACCCCAGATTTCGGAGTGCTCCGCTGAAGTCGGCAATATGGCGCCGCATCACTTCTTCAGAAAGGTCAGGATCGCGCACTTGAAGAGCGGCAAGAATCTCGCCGATGCTCGCATGCAATTCGGTGTGACGGCGGCGCATGTCTTGTTCCCGCACGATTTGCATCATGTCGTTCAAACCACGAATGATGGTCCGCATTCGGATGTTCGCCAGTGAATCGGCGATGGTGATATGGAGTTCGCCATCAAGTGATTCGAGCGCTTTGATGTCGGACTCCGTCGGGTCATCGCTCACGATTCCGTCAAGACGGTTCTGCAAATCGGTAATCGCGACATCACTCAAAGCGGTCGTCGCATACCGAGCCGCGACCGGTTCGAGGATCAGACGGAGCTCATTGATGTCGAGGAAGTCGCGCACGGTTGGTTGCTGGACAAACGCGCCGCGACGAGGAACGATCGTGAGCAAGCCATCGGCTTCGAGCTTGTGAAAGGCTTCGCGCACCGGGGTTCGGCTTGAACCGTATTCGGAGGCGAGCCGAACCTCTTGCAGCGCTTCGCCAGGGCGATAGGTATTGGCGAGAATGGCGCGTTTGAGTTCCCGATAGACCCGCTGCGTTTCGGTGGGCCGTTCGTCCCAAACCACGTGCGGCGACTCCAAAGGTTCCGGAAACCCGGTCGACGTTTCGCCTTCGGTGTACACGTTGTATACATCTGCCATGCAATAGAAATACCACCGAATGATAGTGGTGTCAACAGGCGAGGTCAGGACACTCGACGGTGAGCGTGCGGACTATCCGGGCGGTCCGACCCGACTTCCCGGCAGGGTGGCGCCCCTCCTCGTGCGAGATCGCCCACGGGAGCAGTCTCAGCAACCCGAACCGGTGAAGTGTCGTTTTCTTAGTCGACAGATATCCATCCCGAGACACTTGGGGCCCACAGACCTGGGTCTCGGCTCGCCCAGCGATAGGATGGTCGGTAGAGAAAGAGCCAGGGGGCATCATCGTGGATTTGCCGGTAGGCACGCCGATAGATGGCCTGGCGGTCAGGATCATTGGCGGTCCCGGCGGCTTCATCTAACAACGCATCAACGTCCTCGTTACGGTATCCCTGCCACCAGGGACCGGCCACGCCGCTGTGGAGTTTCTCCCGGAGCACGCGGTAGGAACTCATCGGCGACGAATCAAAACAGGCTGCTTCACCAATTCGTTTCTCACGAACCATATGCGCATACCCCTCGCGATCCTCGTGGATTCGGATCGTGGCGTCGACACCAATCGCCTGCCACTGCGAGCGCATCATTTCGGCCAGCGCCACCGCTTCGTCTGGCAAGGTCGTTGGCACATCGACCGCGATGCTCAGCCCGGAGGAATACCCTGCTTCGCTGAGCAGTTCCCGTGCAGCGTCGGCATCATGCGGGTAGGCTGGTGTCGCCGGATCAAAGCCAAAATGCAACGGTGTTAGCGGGCCGGTCAATGGCTGGCCGTCACCGTCGGCTGCCAATTCGATCAAAGCGGGGACATCGAGACCCAAATTTAACGCCTGACGCACTCTGACATCGGTGCCGGGACCTTCGAAGCAGTTGATCAGAAAAGCGACACAGGTCGGACTCATCCGCTCAGTCAGTTCGACATCGGGAACCGTATGCAAGGCTTCGGTCTGACGCACCGGTACGTCTGCAATCAAATCGACTTCTCCAGCCAGCAACGCCTCGAGCCGCGCGTCCGCAGAAGCCAACCCAATCCAGCGGAGCGCACGCTGGCCTGGCTCGCCCCGCCAGTACCGGTCATGCGCAACCATGTCGACCTGATCTGGAGTGACTTCAGACACCTGATACGGTCCACTTCCTTGCAGGGAGGAAGAGGTGATTGCCAGATCGACGAGCAGATCGAGCAAGTCGGCCATCGGTTCCGGTGTGACGATCCGTACAGTGAGACTGTCGAGGATTTCGACTTGAGAGCCGGTCAGATAGGACTGGATCACCCCCGCTGTACCGAGTTCTCCGCCAATCGATGGATCGAGAACACGGGCGATGCTGCCAGCGACATGATTGGCCGAGAGCGCCTCTCCGCAGTGAAACATCACATCTGGGCGAAGCGCAAAGGTCCATGTTCGCGCATCGGGCAACAGGGTCCATGACCTTGCTAACATCGGTTCGAACAGGCCGGAAGGACCGCGTTCCACGAGCGTCTCGAAGACCGCGAAGCGGATGCCGAGTTGGGCGCGACGATCAGTGGTCAGATGGGGATCGACATTTCTCGCTGTCGGCTGGGCAATCGTATACGGCGAAGTCACGGCGTTTCCTTGTCGCGTCTCGCGAGCGAACAACGGTGGCGTTGATCGTCGGATCGATCTTGTCGTACAACCCTGGATTCCCGTAGCCGTTGCATCCGATCATTTGACCAATGTTAACCCGCTGCGTGTCCCGGGCCAGCGTTGAGGGCGCGGTCCAGCACCCGAATGTGGTTTCGAGCTCCGGTGTCAGCACCGTCTGAAAATGGTCATGGAGCCAGATACTGTCCTCCCCGCCTTCGTCAGCGGTCCGAGCAACGGTCTTCATGGCTTCGTATTGCTCGACGGGCTCCTCGATTTCGGTCAGATCGAGTTTCCATCCTTGAGGAACGACCATGCCGAATTCGATACCGGTCATTGAGAGGGCTCCAATCTTCTGGACATCAGATGCTAGGAGTGGTGCCGGCCTGACTATTGGACGTGGGTCCACGCGCAATGCGAATTGCGAGACCAGGCTTTTCCTTTAGCGTCCATACACCGAAACGTGTCGGCGACTCTCATTCGTGAATGGTTCCTGTTTCCAGCCGGACCATCGATTGAGCAATCGTAAGCCGGCAATTCGCGCCATCAGGTCGAGCTCGGCTGGCCAGACGTAGCGGGTCACAATCGGAAAGAACCGGATTCCATCTGGTGAAAGGACCACGTGGTTCTCGGTCAGGAGTTGAGTAGCCTGATCGTACTGGGCAACATCAAAGCCGACTTCGGCCATTTCAAGGGTGTCTATAGCGACGTACTCGTGCACGCCTTTGCCGAAGTGTTCCGATGGCAAGCCCGCTTCGATCAGGAAAACCCCACTCTCGTTCAGATGGCTGGCCACGTTCTCGAAACAACGAATCTGGTCTTCCTGAGTGAGCAAATTGTGAAACGTGTTGAAGGCGACGAAAACTAAGTCGAACATACCCTCGACCGGAACGTCCGCAAAATCGCCGGTGGTGAGCGCAATACGGCGATCGGGATCACGCTCGCGGAGTCTGGCGAGCATCTCCTCCGAGAAATCGACACCGGCAACGTCAAGGCCACGTTCCGCCAACGGAAGTGCGATGCGTCCGGTGCCGACCGCCAACTCGAGCACACGACCGCCTTTGGCGAGCGACGCGAGAAACTCGACTGTTTCCTCCTCGTCTCCCCGGAGAACAACCTCATAACTGGCCGCTGTCTCCGAACCGAAACTGAGAAGTGGACGATACCCCTTCATAAGCACATTCCTAGCGCGAACCGGACACCGTGCGACGAGTCAGGCGCCTACTTGCTCGAGATCTCCCACACATGGCCGGCGGGATCCTGAAAGGCTGCAGTCCGGATACCCCACGGTCGGTCAAGCGGTCCATTGAGCAGGGTCACGCCTTGCGCCTGAAGTTCGGCAACCACCGCATCGACGTCATCCACCTGAATAGTGAACTGCGATCGCGCTCCCGCTTCTGGAAGGGCGACGAGGGCAGGTCCTATCAAATCCGGAGCTTCGGTCACGTCCAGCAGATTGATCAGCAGATTTCCAAACTTGAAGACAGCCGAACGCGGATCCTCAAACACCGATGGCGCGCCGAAAACGAGGTGATAGAACGCTTTGGTTTGCGCGAGATCCTCCGCGAACAGTGTCACCGCAAAGATGTTCTCTCCGGCCAAGCTCGGCCTGGATGCATTCCGTGATTCCATACGTCGGTGCTCCTCCCAGATTGAGCGCGGCATGTAGAGTCACAATCTCGGTCTCTCAACCGAGCAGGTCGGACACTCGATAGTACTGATCATGAAGGTCAACCAGTGCGGCCGGATCGCTTTGTAGCAGATACCCAATCGTTGTTTCCGTCAAGGTTCCGTCTCTTACCGAACCACCAGTCCGATTCTCGGCGCCTTGCTGACTGGGATAGACGAACACCTGTCCTCGGTCGTCGGTGAACGCGTAGACTGCGGTTTCCGGGGCTACGAGGTCGATTCGCGCGGTCGTCTCTAGCGCTTCCTCGTACCGGCGCAACCGCTCAGGGGCCATCCCAATATCTCTCAATCCTTCAACCAGTAGTCGGTGAAGGTCCGCCGCCATATCGGGTTGTGCCTGGTATAGGTCATGGTTCTGACCAGGATCCGCCAGCAAGTCATAGAGTTCGGGAGGCCCGAGACCGGCCGGCGGACAGAGGTAGGACCACTCCCGGGTAGTAAGTGTCACTGGTTCTCCCGGAGTCGCGATCCCTGCCGAGCCATCGAACGAAGCAGCATCGGGTCGGCTCGCTTTCGCATCGGCCGCGGTGATATCACGTGAGAACCGGCCGGAAATCGCAAACTCCCGTCCGAGATCGTCCTCTCCGCGCAACATTGGCAGCAACGACATTCCGTGAAGATCGCCTGGTATCTCGACTTCCAGAAAATCGAGCACCGTGGGCAAGAGATCCGGGTGCTGAGCGATGCCCTCGATCCGTTCCCCCGCTCCCAATCCTTCCGGATGGCGAATCAGCAGCGGAACCCGCGTGGTGACTTCGTAGAGTTTCCCGAGCGGACCGGTGGGTTTGCCCTGCAGATCATGATCACCAAAGAGATGGCCATGATCGCTGAGAAACATGACCATCGTGTTCTTTCGCAAACCGAGATCGTCGATCGCGGTCATGATCGCGCCGACGGAGCGGTCGACGGTCGCAACCAGGCCGGCATAGAGTGCGCGGACGTGATTTCTTTCCTCCTCGTTCATGAACTCGGGACGACCATAGTGCGGATAGATCACCTGATCGCCGTGGAAAGCTGGATCGGCATACCGGGCGAGATCGTCAGCAGGTGCGTCGAACGGTTCGTGCGGGTCCCACATATCCACCCACAAGACAAAGTCCTCGCGCGATCTATTCCGATCTAGCCAATCGACCGTGCGCGCGGCGGTTTGCGCGCACATCCAGTCGTCCGCGCTTTCACGAAAAGCGGTGTTTCGAAGATAGCGATGGGTGGCTTCGATGTTCTTCAGTTTGTAACCTGCGGCCGGCAAGGTGGTTTCGATCGGATCGACCACATAGCGGTCGCCATGCTGTCCGCGCACGAAATCCCAACCGGCAAAGCCACGCATGAAGTTGTATGAATCAGTTCCCAGCATCGGCGTGTCGAAGATCATCGCCGGGGTGTAGCCGGCTGATTTCACCATCTCTGCCAGCACGACATCCTCTGGATCAAGTGGTTGCCACCCCTGAGTCGGGAATCCGAATCGACCGGTGAAGAGATCGTAACGAGCGGGAACGGTCGGATAGGACCCGATATAGAAACGGTCGAAACTGGCTGACTCGGAGACCAGACGATCGAGATGGGGAGTGTCGATGAACGGCTCGTCCGGATGTCCCCGCCGTTCCCACGGGGCAGGCAACCCAAGAGCACCGAGGTGATCTCGACGAAAGGTGTCGCTCATGATGCAGAGGACGTTCATAGTCTCTTCCTCCTCGATTTGCCGTCGTGGCTCTAGAGCGAGACGATAACTTCTTCATCGACAACAACCACCGGATACTGACGCACGCGCATCCTTGGCGAAGCCAACGCTGATCCGGACGCAATGTCGAACTCTATACCGTGCCAGGGACAGGTCACGATCTCGCCGTCGCGAACCCATTCATAGGTCCAGTCGGATTCTGGCCCGCTGGCCATCGTCCCCGAGATCTTCCCCCGGCACAGCGGTCCGTATTGATGTGGACAGAGATTGGGCAGCGCGTAGAGCGTTCCATCGACATTGAACACGCCGATTTCGGTGTTGCGAATCTTGACGATCGTGCTCGAACCTTGCGGAAAGTCCTCGAGACGTCCAATCGTGTGGTCGGCCATGACCTAAACCGCTTCCGCTGGACGAGGGATACGCGGAAATGCATTGAGCGCGTTCTCACCCATGATTCCGCGTTTCATCGCCGCGTTCATCGGCAATCGCAACAGGGCTTTCGGACTATCGAAATCATGATGCGGCCAGTCGGAAGCAAATATCACGCGATCGTCACCGATGTGATGAATCGCTTCGACCAACTGGGTCGGATCGTCCGGTTCCTCGATCGGCTGAGTCGCAAACCACATCCGATTCTTGATGTACTCGCTTGGCCGACGCTCAAGAAACGGAACCATCCGCCGGTATTCATTGAAGTACTTGTCCATCCGCCACATCATGTAGGGAACCCAGGCCACTCCGGCTTCGGTGAAAACGAATCGGAGATTGGGAAACCTCGCCGGCACCCCGGTGTGGATCAGACTGGTGAGATTGGCCATCATCGCAAACGAATGCGAGAGAACCTGCCGGGCGAAATGGTTCTCAAACTGGTCGATCTGGCACGGAAACGCCGGCGACACCAAGGTCACGCTGTGGAGGCAGACGGGCAGATCGGCGGCTTCGGCGGCGGCAAAGATCGGATCGTACTTGCGGTCGCCCCAGAGCGGATTGACTCCGGCGGTCGGCAGATAGATGCCGACGATGCGATCTTCTTTCGCTCCGGCGGCTATCTCCCGGGCGGAATCTTCCGGGTTCTGAGGGCAGGCCAGCAACGCACCATACAACCCGTTTTCCTCGCGGAGCCATTCCTGGATCAACCAGCGATTGTAGGTATGCGAAAGCTCGGTCGCATACTCCCGGTTCGGGATCGCTGCAAAAAGGAGAAGGTGGTCGGGGAAGAGAATCCCGACATCGATATCGAGGTCATCGAGCCCCTTCCGCATCGAAGCAGGGGTATCGACCGAGCGAAATTCGTTTCCGCCCGGTATCGGTGGATCGAGACGCAGATTCGGCGCAAAACCCGGCACCTGGAGATAGGGATAGGATGCTCCGGCGAGATCCTCGAGCGACAGACGCCATGGCATCGCAGCGTACGGTGCCAGCGCATCGGGCGTGTCGTTGACATGAATATCTGCGTCGACGATAAACACGGATTCCCCCTTCTCGTTCGCTATTTCGCCATCTTCGCAAGCGATGACAGCTCTGCCATATCACGCACGATCCCGCGATTCTGTGGCAATGTCAACAGCGCTTTGCCTCGGGGCTCGTGAGATGCAGAGCAGCACTACAGTCGCTGTCCGTCACCGCCCGTAGCCCAACATGGGGATTGGGCAGACCGGAGGCTCGATCCCAATCCCCAGACACAACAGCAGACCCGTGAATCACGGGTCTGCTGCCGAGAACCTGTTTCAGAACGAGGTGACGGGTTCCAGATCAGGCAGTCCCAGTTTCAGGCACCCGGACTTCGACCTGCACAGCGCGGACAACTGTTCGCTCGTCGTATTCGCTGATCGACGCCTCCCACTCTCCTCCACACGTGATCATCGTTAGAGACGGCACATCGGTCGGCCCGATCACCTCAGCGGCAGGGGCCTCGAGATTGCTCTCCTGCCGCACCCATTCGACCTCGAAGACGTAGATACGACCATCATCACCGGTGACCTCGACCTTGTCGCCAGGCTTCATCTGATCGAGGTAGAAGAAAATCCCTTCCGGCACGCCCCAGTAGTTGAGGTGAGCGGCGATGACAACATTGTTGTTCTCCCCGAGTCGTCCGGTTTCCTTGTACCAGGAAACCAGTTCTGAGCCGGTCGGCTGCTCCATGATGCCATCGATGATTTCGAGCGTTTCGAACTCCGCGTCGATCTGGGCCGAGTCAGCGACGACTCGGACAGGGATCGCTCCCCGCGGGCAATCCTCTTCCTCGACTGGTGTGGCATCAGCATCGCTCGCGGTCGCACCGGCCTCCTCAACCGGTGTTTCGATCGCGACCTCGAATTCCTCGGCAGTCGCGGTCGGACCTGCTTCGACCGCCGTGTCTGTTTCGACCGACGGCGTCGGCAATGGTTCGAGCGGCTCATCGAGACAACTGATCTTGAAGTAGTCCTCGGCCGGCGCATCGTTGGTTGGCGGCGTTGGCGTGCCAGCCTGCGCTAACGGCAACCGGACCAACCGCGTTCACACTCGCCGGGTCAACACCAGTGTTCGGGTATTTGCCCGGTGGTTTGCCCGGCACGGTCGGCGTTCCCGGTTTACCTGGTGTTTTCGGCTTGCAGTTGTAGATCTTAACGATGGTGCCCTGGCTGACATCGACTTTGATGTTGCCCTGACTGTCCTTCTTGGTCGTGGTGATCCGACACGGCGTGTGACTGATCTCCTTGACCTTGTAAGACCCAGCTTCGAGATCGCTCCAGGTATAGACACCACCCGAGTTGGTCGTCCCACTGCCCATCGAAACGTTGCCCGGGATCGTAAAGAGCTCGAAGGTCGCTCCAAACTCGTAAATCTCGCAATCGACTTCGCTGGTGTAGACCGGAGTCCAGCACTGGTACTTGTAGATCGTCAGCCAGCCCTTGGTTGGTTTCGGAACGTTGTACCAGTTACAGACGATCTCATCGCCACCGGCGACCTGAACGGTCAGACCGTTCCCCCACTTCAGCGGATACGGATGGACCTTGTCGACATCGCTACCGTAGCAATCGAGCACGAACACGTGATCGATATTCGATGGTACCGATTCAGTCACAACATAGGAGCCAGGTTCGAGTCCACCGAAGAAGACCGCACCCGGAATCGAATCTCCCGTGTTCGACTGGAGATTTGGACCAACCGGCTGGTCCAGCGTGAAGGTGATCCCGTCCCATCGCTGGGCACAGTCCTTGTATGGATCCGAGCCCCAGCCGTACAAGTCATATCCCGGAGGACAGAGCCACTTGTTGATCGTGATGGAGCCCTTGCCCTTCGGCAGGTTATAGACGTTGCAGACCCATTTGAATTCGCTGTAGTTCAACGATCGGCTGATGGTTCCGTCGGTCGACGGATAGTACGTCCAGTCCTCTGCGAATGCAGCGCCGTCTATCGCCTCGAGCGAGCACCAGTAAACGGGCTCGAAGTATCCCGGCGGAATATGCTCTCGCAGAGTGACGTCACCCTGACCAACCCCGTACCAGGTTGCACTGCCAGCAACTGTCGGTTGCGTCCAGATTCCGTTGACGTCTGTCACCGAGAAACTGACATTGTTCATTGGCATCGTGCAGTTCGACATCCAGGCGTCGTGAGACTCGCCGCCCTCGTAGCCTTCTGGACAGAGCCATTTGTAGACCTCAACGGTCCGATCCGGGCTCGGGAAGTCGAAGACCCAACAGTAGTACTTCGTTCCCATCACATCGATCGATCCGGAGTACGACGCGTCGCCGATAACCGTCGGACCAGAACTCACATCCGCCAGGATGACGCCAGGAACCACCGCTTCGCAGAACCAGATCGGCGGGTCGTAGCCTTGCGGCAATGTTTCGGTGATGGTGAACGCTCCCGACGGGACGTCCGACCAGCTGACCATGCCGCCTAACGTGGAGGCACTTGAGTCACCATTCGCGTTCGAGAGGTTGAACTGAATACCATCGCTTGCAGGATGGCACTGGTTCGTGTAGTCCGCGAACGGGTCAAGGACTTCCCCTTCCAGCGGACCCTCCGGGCAGTTGTATTTGTAAATCGTGATCGACGATTTCTCGTCCGGGATGTTGAACCAGAAGCAGAAGTACGACGTGCCCGGATAGGAGATCGTGCTCGACACCGATCCGCCAGCGAGCGTCGGTACTTGCATCGGGAATGCGTCAATAACAGCCCCGTCGGAAAATGCCGTGAATCCGCACCAGACAACTGGCTCACCCCAACCTGATTGCAGGGTTTCGCTCAGTGTGAAGTCGCCCTCTGGCACACCGCTCCAGCTGGCACTGCCTCCGCTGGTCACCATGTCAGTGGAAGTCGCCGTGCTGTCAGTCAACGAGAACGTGAATCCGTCGCCAACGGTCGGGCAGGCCTCCTGCCACCCGCCCAGTGTCGGGAAACCAGCAGGCTCATAGGTGCAGTTGTATTTGTAGACGGTGACGGTGCTCTCAGGGCTCGGGAAATTGAACCAGTAACAAACCAGCCGCGAGTTTTCGCTCTCGAGATTCGTCTGGATTGCACCGTCCTGAGCCGTGTACTGATCGTACGGGATCAAGCCATCCTCGATCGTCACGCCACCGATGGCTGTGTATCCACACCAGATCTTTGGTTCGCCATAACCCGGCGGAACCGATTCCATCACGGTGTAGTTGCCAGCATAGAGACCAGACCACTCGGCAACGCCGCCGACGGTCGATTGCGTATTCGAGGTGAACCCACTCGGTCCTTCGAGCGTGAAGTTCACGCCACTCTGGAAATCGGTGCACGCTGCCTGCATCGCACCAAGATCGTCAGAGACCGGCGCTTCTGGTCCGCAGACGTACTTGTAAATCGTGATCCAGTTTGTTCCCGGATCCGCCGGGGTCACATCCGTCGGGATGTTGTACCAGTTGCACTGATAAGTGAACGGCTCACTCGACGGATTGATGGCAATTGTTCCGCCAGTCGATGGCGTCACGGTCTGAACGTCTTCATCGAGCGTGCCGCAGAAGACCATCGGATCGCCGTATCCACTTGGGATCTCCTCGACGACCTGGAAACCGCCTCCCTGGTCGAGTACGACTCCACTCCACTGGGTGCCGTTCGCCTGAGTGGTTGTCGGATACGATCCGCCACCATCGAGGAGGGTGATCGGGATGTTCAGGTGCTCGCTCTCGCATGGACCGATATCCTGGTCCTGGAGGGCACCCATGTAGTAGTCCTGCTCACGGCCGTACTCGGTTCCAGGCGCGCAGTCCCACTTGTAAATCGTGACGGAGTTATCCGTGGTCGTGGTCGGAATGTTGTACCAGTTGCACTGGTAGGCGTAGGACCCGGTCGACGGCGTGATCGCAATCGCGCCTCCGACCGACGGCACCATCGTCTGGCCATTGTCGTCAGTGGTGGAGCAGAAGACCATCGGGTCGCCATATCCAGCCGGGATTTCTTCCATGACCTGGAACGAACCCGAAGGATCGAGCGATCCGACCGCCCACTGGGTGCCATTCGCCTGGGTGGTGGTCGGATAGGAACCCGAACCATCCATCATCGTGATCGGGATGTTCAGATGCTCGGTTTCGCATGGACCAATGTCCTGATCTGGCAACGCGCCCATGTAGTAAGCCTGCTCGCGGCCGTATTCAGTCCCAGGAGCGCAGTCCCATTTGTAGATCGTGACCGTGTTGCCGTCCGTTGGGGCGAAGTTGTACCAGTGGCACTCGATTCGCATGGTGTCGTACTTGAAATCGTTTCCATACACACCACCTGGCGCCGTATAGCGAACCCAGCCTTCCTCGATCTCAATGCCGTCTGGCCACTCGATATAACGACAGTACACGATCGGCTCGCCATAGCCTTCCGGCAGCGTTTCCGATGCCTGCCACTGACCGATCGGCGCGCCTGACCAGCCTGCATAGCCGCTGGCATCGGTACTCTGTGTCGAACCGCCACCCGTCCACTGCATATCAAACTGCCAGTCTTCGACCGGTTTGCAATTCGCCTCGTAGTAGGACTTGTCGGCATCCACCGGTGCGTCGATCGGACACACGTACTTGTAGAAGTCGATGTAGTTGTAGTCGCCGGCCGTTGGGGCGAAGTTGTACCAGTGGCACTCGATTCGCATTCCTTCGTAGCCGAACCCATTCTCATAGGCTCCGGCCGGTGCCTGGAACATCGCCCATTCACCAGTAACCCCAGCCTCTTGTGGCCACTCCGTGTACCGGCAGTAGACGATCGGATCAGACCAGCCTTCCGGCACGGCTTCGCTCGACTGGAACGTTCCAATCGGGATGCCACTCCAACCCACGTAGCCATTGACGTCGGTCGTGCCTGAGGTGTCGCCACCGACGTAGCTCAGCTTGAACTCCCAGCCAGCTGCCGGTTTGCAGTTCGCCTCGTAGTAGCTCTTGTCGGCATCACGCGGCGCCGTGTCCGGGCACTCGTACTTGTAGAAGTCAATGTAGTTGTAGTCGCCGTCCGCAATCGGAGTGTTAAACCAAGCGCACGCAACCGTATATCCAACCTTCATGCTGACCTGCACACCGTTGCCATCGAACAGCGGGGTTTCGACCGAAGCAGCACCGTTCTGGGTACCGTCAGACGCGTGGCAGAACACCACGTAGCTCCATGTGGAGTCGAGACCCATCTCGCGAATCACATACTCTCCCTCCGGGACCTTGTCCCAGAGAACAGATGCTGGTGGTCCGCCCTCAGCTGTCTTGCTTTCCCAGGTCTGAGGAGCATTGCCGGGTCCTTCAAGCGAGAACATCGCGCCGGAGCCGCTTTCCTGGCAGGCACTCTGAAGATCGGCCTGCGTCGGCGCCTGGACGAATGCCAGACCTTCCGGACACCAGTACTTCTCTACCAGAATCGACCCACCTTCGGCGTTCTTGACATTAAAGAACGAGCAAACGAGATAGTTCCCAGCTTTTGGTGTCCAGTTGATCCCGGTGTCCGGGCTGTACACCACCGGGTACGGCTGCCCTGTCGGATTGCCACGTTGGTACTCGAAGCAATAAACAATGGGAACTCCGTAACCGGAATCAGCCGCTATCTCTTCGATGATGCGGATTTCCTGATCCTGGCTAAACGAATGGTATCCAGCGTATCCAGGCACGCCTGACGATGCGGGCACCGAGCCGATGGTCTGGTTGTTACTCGTCTGCTCGATCCGCCACCCGATTTGAGAAGCGGGCTGCTCGCTGCACATCGCTCGGAAATCTTCGAAAGTCGCATTGCCGTTCAAGGACAGCACGCTATCGGGACACCAGTACTTGTAAAGCTGCAACTGATCTGCCGGGAAATTGAACCAGAAACAATCGAGAACGTAACCGGGCTGAATATCCCATGCGAATGACGTCGCATCCTGCATGGACATTGCCTGGGATGTTGCTGCGCCGTTGCCCTCAGTGGCCGGGTAGTACGTGCAGTGAACCACGCCAAATCCGTATCCCGGTGGGAGGAACTCGCGCAAGGTGGTTGGACCGCTCGGAACCTGATCCCAACTGGCGACGCCGTCCTGTCCGGTTTGGAGGGTGGTCAGCGCGGAGCCGTTCTGCTCGACCGCGATCTGCACGTTTGGCATTGGCGACGTGCAAAGTGAACTCAGTTCCTGGAGCTGCGCCTGATAGGGATCCTGGAGTTTCCAGTCATCTGGGCAGAAATACTTGCGGATGACAACGATGCCGTTTTGCTGCGCTGTTTGGTAGTTGAACATCTGGCAGTAGAGAGACTCGCCAGGCTGGACGGTCCAGTTGATGAAGTTCGAAGTTCCTGCATACGAAAGATTCGGACCCGAAACGTCGGGAACGAAAGGACTGCAGAAGACATGCGGCGCCCCATAGCCGGGACGTTCTTCCTCGGAAATGTCAAAGTTGTACAACCCATCGTAGGGGCCCCATTGGCCGAAATTCGTGATCGATTGAACTTGACCCGCGACGGTCACGTTGACCGGCGTCTGATTCTGCCCACAATTCTGTAGGAGCGTGCCGTAGTCGGCCTGAGACCAGTCACTCCCAACCGGACAGTCGTATTTCTCAATCTGGACATACGTCGGAGCAACCGCCTGTTCCTGCTGGGCCTCCTGTCCGTTCTGGCCGTCCTGTCCTTCTTGGCCCTCCCCATTGGTGTCATCTGATTGCAGGGTCTGTGGTTGCAGGTCCTGCGCCAAGACTTGCTGCGAACCCATGATCTGGGCCGAGAGCGAGAGGAGGAGGGTCAAAATCCCAAACCAGAGCACGAGTCGTGAGTGTGGAATCGGAAGTTCGGATGTCGTTCGTCGATGTTTCACAGCGCTCTCCTGCTATAGATAAGGTCGGCTCAAACGCTTCGACGTGGGCGGACGAGAACAATGGGCATAATCCAAGGCGCTTTCAGCCGTTGGATACTCTGAATATTCAGCACTCTCGGGAACGCAAAGACGAGCGCACCCGTGCGTCATTCCCTTTCGCTCTTTGCCATCTGCACCCGATAGTAGTGGTCCGGCGCATCGATTGCAACCCTTGAGAGACGCATTTGTAAGAATTTGCAATTCATCCAAGCGCGACAAAAGCACGTCACCAGCCTGTCCAAGCCATCCCCTCCGCACTCCTGGATCAAACGGGTAACCTCCACCCCTTCACGACCTTATCGACGCCAATTCGACAGCAAAACGAACGGACTCTTAGATGGCGATGTCGCCGAGTCGACTGGCGTGAACTGCTAAGCGATCGCGTTCAGCGCTGACGTGGGTGTCGATTCCGGGGCAGTCGCGAGCACGTTGTACCAGGAGCAGCGAACCTCCTCGCCCGGCTCAAGCGAGACCCCGATCCGACCCGAGTTGTCGGGTCTGCCGTAGGGTAGAAAGAGGGGGTCCTCCCAGGACCGGAGCGAACTTGCGCAATCCCAGACGAACGAAGAAGCGAGGTTCGCCGGGATTGCTTCGGTCAGAAGATAAGACCCGGCCGGGAGCCCGCTGAAAACGATCGTGGCAGGAGCGCCTCCTTGGCCAGTTGATGCGGCAACCTGGCTCATCTCGCTGGCCAAACTGAACAGGAGGTCGTCGGTTGGCAAGACGCACGCAATTTCCAACTCCGCCGCCATCTCGAACTCGTCGAATCCAGCCGGACAGGTAAAGACGTTAATCGTGAGTGAGGCGCCGTCATCGGCTCGCGTTGCGGACTGCAACACCACGCCTGCGGATCCTCCGAGCACAACAACGCACACGGCCATCAACCAAACGCGGCGGAGTAACCCGCTCTGTCGTCGCGCTCGATCGCTCAATTGGAACAAACCCATAGCAACATCCTTTCTCGACAGTATCGCGCTGGACGGTACCAGATCATTGACTCTCCAACAGCTGGACTCTCCAACTGCCATCGCCGAGTCCGATACGATCGACCACGGTTTCCGTTCGGCGTCTATGATTGCGGCGGTTTGGTCATTTTACCGGCGTCGACAAGCGCCGCAACAGGAGTACACCATGCAGCTGATACGCATTGAAACACCGATGGGTTCGATCGACGTTGCACTCGACGATGCTGCAGCGCCAAGGACCGTCGCCAACTTCCTCTCTTACATGGACGCCGGTGTTTACGACGGCGGCTGCTTCTATCGAACGGTCACCCCGGACAACCAACCCAACGACACGGTCCGAATTGCGGTCATCCAGGGTGGCAAGAGCGGCGACTACGCTTTCGATGACACCGCCAACCTGCCCCTGGAGCGCACCAGCCAGACCGGACTCACGCATCTGGATGGAACGATCTCGATGGCTCGCTTCACCCCAGACAGCGCAAACTCCGAGTTTTTCATCTGTGTCGGTGATCAGCCAGAGCTCGATTTTGGTGGAAAGCGCAATCCGGATGGCCAGGGATTTGCCGCCTTTGGATCGGTCACAAACGGCATGGACGTGGTCCATGCGATCAATCAGTCACCGTGTATCGAACAAACCCTCGAGCCGTTGATCCCGATCACGCGAGTTTCCCGGATTTCGTCAAGCTAGGCTGAACGGCGACTTCTGGTCTTGGTCGGAACGGATTCTCTTCAAAGCGGAACCAATCAGTCTGAGCGAACGTTTGAATAAGCACTGAACCACCGCGGTTTAGTGGTAATCTGTACGTACGTGGGATCGCTCTGATCTGGTCAGCGGTTGCAGTCAGCTGATCAGGACGGAAGATGGGTCGAGACTCGCCGCGATCCAGAGGAGATAGTTCCTGACCGGTCATCCACCCCTCATTTGCGGCGGATGACCATGCCAGCCACGGATTGCAGGGAGGGTAAACGATGGTTTTCAAACGCGACAACAAGGGTGACGCGTTTCAGCGTCAAATCAGCGCGTTGAGGCAGCAACTCGGCTCACCCGAAGAGGACGAGTTCGCCGAAGGTGAAGAGGCGGAGCCTGGTTTCCTGGAAGAACCGGCCTACTCTCGAAGCTATGAACCGCAAACGCAAGAAGACTATGGCGACGCGTATTCCTATGAAGACACGGCATCGCCCGCCGTTGTCACGGACCCCGAACTTCCTGTGATCCCAGCAGTCGAAGCTCAGACCACTGTGATCAGCCACAACACATCCTGGAAGGGTGAGCTGAACGCTGAAGGCTCGATCCATCTTCATGGAGCGTACGACGGTGTGATCACTGCCAAGGAAGACGTCTTTATTCTCGAAGAAGCCCAGGTAACCGCTCAGATCAATGCCGCGCGCGTCGTCATCGCGGGTCGCTATGACGGAGTGGTGACGTGTAAGCAACGACTCGAGATTCTGCCCACTGGTCGGGTCCAGGGTGAATTTCGATCACCAGTGCTGGTCGTTCACGAGGGCGCCATGGTTGGTGGCAAAGTTTCGATGACCACAGACGGAGCGGGAGCTGCGGCGCCGACCGATCTTGTGCGGCGAAAAACGGGAAGTTAGCGTCGCCTGACTTGGTGGGCGCATGCTCATGAAAGTGTTTACCACCCCGAAAGGGCACGGAGGAGTTTCCGGATGAGTCAGCGACAGGAGAGCGCGATATCGCCGGTCGGAGCGGAGCGGGAAGCCGGTTTCTTCAGTGTGATCGATCAATACTCCGTGTTCGACGGCACCTTCGTTGCGGAACGCGACCTGCGTATCGAAGGCAAGGTCAAAGGCACGATCGATTGCCACGGCACGTTGTTCGTCGCGAGAGGTGCCTCGGTGTCGGCGAAAGTCGAAGCTGAGAACATCGCCGTCGCTGGTGAACTCGACGGTGAAATCCGATGCCGGGGCAAACTCCAGCTCCTGCCGAGTGGAATAGTGCGAGGACAGGTGACGACCGCCACATTGGTGATCGCCGAAGGCGCCATCTATGATGGCGATCTGACCATGGTCGCACCATCCGCTCCGGCGTCAACTGGAAATGGCGCATCCGTTCGGCCCGAACCAGTGGATGTCCATGAACCAGCGGTGATGATGGAAGGGGCCCCGGCGGCGCCAGTTGAGCCCATAGAATCTGAACCAATTTCACCGAACACGTTTATTCGCAGGATGGGCGGCCCCGAAAAACCATGGCAGGAGCCGGACGAAAGCGACCGGGACCAATAGCAGAAATTGAGCGCGGCGACTTCCGTGTTGCCATCCTCCTGGCGAATTCCAGGAGGATGTCGAATTGAGTGATTTCACACCGACTGGACGTATTTGCGGCACCTGTCGACATTTCGAATCCGGACTCCGGCCAAACGAAGGTTGGTGCCGGAATCCAAAGCTTTTTACCCCTGGACAAAGCCAGCCGGTCCGGGGATTCGAATGCTGGTGTTCGACCAGAGACGGGGACTTCTGGGAAGCATCGGAATTTGCCGCCGGGATTGATTACACTTATGAAGCGTTGCCTGATGCCGAACAGGAGCGCGGGGAAACGGGCCGTTCCGATCCAGCCATGGAACCTTCCCTCGCCGGTTCTCTTCCCCGACCCGAATCGGCGCCTGTGTCCACTGGACCAGCAATCAATTTCGAATTCGAACCGGAAAGCATTCCGGGCGGGAATCGGGAATCGAAACCGGTTCCAGCAAGCAACGAGCAGAATCGAGCGCGCCGCGACCGGCCAGCAATCGAGCGACAGGAGCCAAGAGTGAGTTACCAGGAAGAACGCTACTGGACGGACTATCTCCGCATTGCACTTCCGATTGCCGGATTGCTGCTCCTGCTCGGGGTTTTCTGGTATTGGGCAAATTCGTTCATCGGCGACGATGGTGACACAGATACCACTACGCCAGTGGTCGCAGTTCAGACGACCCCACTCACTGCTCCTACACCCACGCCTGAGAACAACGAGGCCGTTCAGATTCAGGTCACCGTGCAGTCGGTCCAGCCGACGGTCCCTGCGGTTGCGACCACTGACACCAGTGCTGCGGAGCCTTCACCCACCCCGGACGCGGGCGGTGACACGACCACTTCAGGCACCTTCGCTGAAGGCGACACTGTGATCGTGACAGACAACGATGTCAATATGCGTGACGCCGCCTCTACGACCGGCAACATCGTTGACACCTTACCCGAGGGAACCGAACTCACGATCGTGAGCGCCACGAGTGAGGAAGCCGACGGATACGTCTGGTGGAATGTCGAAGATCCATTGAATGCGACCACTGGATGGGTGGTCGAGGACTTCATCGAAACCCCCTGATTCTCCACACGGACGTTTTGCTCTCACTGCAAGCGGTCGTTTCTCAGGTGTAGCAGCCTGGTGCTATAATCACGCGTGGCCCGGCAATTGCCGGGTCTTATCTCGCAGGTGACAGGACTGTGCCCGGCGTGCCAGCGTCGAAACGGGGAAGCTGGTTGGGTTCAGGATGAATGTCATTGAAGCACAACGCACGAAAAAGGAGGCCCCCGTGTCAGTTCCCACCTATTCCGGTACGCCGGACGACAAGATGCGATCCATGCTCCAGGCTGGAGTCCACTTTGGACACCAGGCCAAGCGCTGGAATCCGCGCATGAAGCCGTATATCCACTCCGAGCGGAACGGCATTCATGTCATCGATCTCGATCAGACGCTGCCATTGCTCGACAATGCGCTCGAATTGGTCCAGACAACGACAAGTAACGGCAATTCAATTCTCTTCGTCGGCACGAAAAAGCAGGCGCAGGAAATCGTCGCGAACGCGGCCGAGCGATCGGGTCAGTTCTATATCAATCGGCGCTGGCTCGGGGGGACGCTGACCAACTTCGTCACGATCCGGCAGCGACTCCGGTTGCTCAAGGATCTCGAGCGCCAGGATGCGAACGGCGAACTTGACCGCCTTCCCAAACAGGAGGCCGCCGCCAAGCGCCAGGAACTTGAGCGGCTTCAGCGCACTCTGGGCGGCATGAAAGACATGGTCGCGTTGCCGTCGGCGCTGTTCATCGTCGATGCGAAAAGAGAGCAGCTGGCTATCGCCGAAGCGCGAAAGCTCGGTATTCCCGTGATCGCAATGACCGACACCAACGCCGATCCAGACGTGATCGACTATGTCATTCCGTCGAACGACGATGCCATCCGGGCGATTCGACTGATCTCAAACGCGGTTGCCGACGCGGCCGTGGCAGGACGGATGGAACGAGAAGCGTTTGATCCAGAATCTTCCAGCCAGGACGTTGCGGCCGACTGGGCAGAGGATATCTCGGATGAAGCCATCGATGAGGATGCATCCGAAACCGACAAAGACGCCTAGTTGACTCGACGTTCATCGCTGCCGCCACGGTCGGCGGTCCGTGTGGAACCCGAGTATTGTATGTAATGAGGTTGAGTTGTGGAAATTAGCGCAGCACAGGTAAAAGAACTCCGGGAATTGACCGGAGCCGGAATTATGGAATGCAAACGGGCACTCCAGGAAGCCGATGGCGATATCAAGAAGGCTCAGGATCTCCTGATGCAGCAGGGTCTCGCCAAAGCGGACAAGAAGTCTGGACGTTCTGCGAAGCAAGGCATCGTTGAACCCTATGTTCATGGCGGCGGTCGGATTGCCTCCCTCGTCGAAGTGAACTGCGAAACCGATTTTGTCGCGCGCACTGAAGACTTCCAAACCCTTGCCCACGAAATCGCGATGCAGGTTGCAGCGATGAATCCCCGCTATGTTTCCGAAGCGGACATTCCCGACGATGCGTGGGAAGCACTCGAAGGCGAGTTCGGTTCACGCAAGGCCGCTGTCCAGGCCGTCAGCTTGATGGATCAGACTTACATCAAGGATTCCAAGCAGACAATGCAGGATCTGATTCGCGCGGCAATCGGCAAGCTGGGCGAGAACGTCGTGGTTCGGCGGTTCGCCCGATTCGAAGTGGGTGCCGACCAAGCGGAAACGACCGAAACCGAATAGCACGTCCAGAACCCGGCTGTTGGACCAACAGCCGGGTTCTCAGGACCAATCTATCGCCCAGCCGACCCGGAGGAGCCCGCTATGACTGCCGACTACCGTCGAGTCCTGCTCAAGATGAGCGGGGAGGCCCTGATGGGCGATAACAGCTACGGCATCGACCCGGCAATCGCGGTCCGCCTGGCTGGGGATATCCGAGATCTCACCGAAAACGGCATCGAAGTCGCTATCGTCATCGGTGGCGGCAATATCTGGCGTGGGTTGGCAGCGAGCAGCAAGGGAATGGACCGCTCCACAGCCGACTATATGGGTATGCTCGCGACCGTCCTCAACGCACTCGCGCTGCAGGACGCACTCGAACATGCCAATGTCCACACGAGGGTCATGAGTGCGATAGAAATGAAAGAGGTTGCCGAACCGTATATTCGCCGTCGGGCGATTCGGCACATGGAAAAAGGCAGAGTCGTCATTCTCGCGGCTGGAACGGGCAACCCCTACTTCACCACCGATACCGCCGCTGCCCTGCGAGCCCTGGAACTCGACGTCGATCTGCTTCTCATGGCCAAGAACCGGACAGATGGCGTTTATACTGGGGATCCGCGGGTAGATCCCACGGCTCGAAAACTCACGCGCTTGTCGCATCAGGATGCGATTGAACGAGATCTACGAGTGATGGACGCAGCCGCCCTTTCGCTCGCCCGGGACAACGACCTTCCGATTGTTGTCTTCGACATTGGCGAGCAGGGTGCGGTTCAGCGAGTGATCGCTGGCGAGCACATAGGCACACTGGTTGATTCCGGTGTCGCTGAGATCGAGTACGCCAGCGATTCCGACGCCAGTTCAAGCATTCCGGGATAATCTCGGAGCGGCCACCAAGGAGCGAAGACCGTGATTGATGATGTACTGAAAGACGCCAATTCTCGCATGGGCAAGACTATTGAGTCGTTGCATCGAGATCTGAATACGGTTCGGACTGGACGCGCTTCTCCATCGCTGCTCGACCGGATCACGGTTGAGTACTACGGCACACCCACCCCTCTCAACCAGATTGCAGGGGTTTCCGTTCCGGAAGCCAGGTTGATCGTTATCCAGCCATGGGACAAGGGCGCTATTGCCGACATCGAACGGGCTCTGATGAAATCTGATCTGGGTATCAACCCATCCAATGACGGCACCGTGATCCGCATCTCGATTCCACCGCTAACCGAGGATCGACGGAAACAGCTCGTCAAAGTCGTCCATCAGCATGCAGAAGACGCTAAGATCTCAACCCGAAATGTACGCCGGGATTCGATGACACACGTCAGAGAGCTGCTCTCGTCCAAGGAGATTTCCGAGGATGATGAGCGTCGAGCTGAACATCAACTCGATGAAATCACCAAGAAGTTCACCGATGAGATCGATTCGATCATGAAGGCCAAAGAGGCCGAGGTGATGGAAGTCTAGAGCAAAGCGAACGCAAGCAGGGTCAGATTCACCTGCTTACTTCGATTCTGGAGCCACGCATGGGTTCTGAACCAGCGCACACCGAGATCGTTCCAAACCATGTTGCCATCATCATGGATGGAAACGGGCGCTGGGCGGCCAGCCGCGGACTTCCTCGCTTGGCCGGTCATGAGCGCGGAACAGAGAACATCAGACGGATCACCGAGGCGGCGGCAAACGCCGGTGTGCGGTATTTGACGCTTTGGGCTTTCTCGACCGAAAATTGGCGTCGACCCCGAGAAGAAGTCGAAGGTATCATCCATCTTCTCGGTCGCGCGCTCGAAAACGAAACCGCCGAACTCCATCGCCAGGGCGCACAGCTTCGCCATATCGGCAGTCTCGAGAGCCTCGATCCTATCCTCAGGCGCTCAATTCAAGATGCCATCGAACTTACCCGCGATAATGATCGGCTGGTGCTCACTCTCGCATTCGATTACGGTGGTCGCCAGGAGTTGCTTTCAGCTATCCGGACAATCGTTGCGAGCGGCGTTGCCGCAACCGATGTCACCGAAGCCATGGTGGACCAGCATCTCTTTACCGCTGGCACACCTGATCCCGATCTGGTCATTCGCACCTCTGGCGAACATCGGATGAGCAACTTCCTGCTCTGGCAGGCAGCCTACGCCGAACTCCACTTTAGTCCAGTGTTCTGGCCAGACTTTGGTCCTGCAGAACTGCAATACGCTCTGGATGACTATGCCGGCCGTGAACGACGTTTCGGCAACATCTCCGGTCAAACCGCCAACGAACTTATCGGACAAACCAGCAGCTCATGAAACAACGGTCGATCAGCGCTCTCGGTGTCGGGCTTGTTGGCCTTGTTCCGGCAATCATGGGCGGTCCTGTCTGGGCAATCGCGTTTATGGTGCTCTGTCTCGTCGGATATGCAGAGTTTCATCGCATGGCGGTACGACTCTCGAGTGGCACCCGGCCATTCGGTTATCTGCTGGTGCCCCTTTTCGCTGTGGTTCCGTTCGTCGATCAGCCAGAACGATGGCTGACGGGTCTGGTGTTTCTCGCGATCGTCCTCCCCCTGGCCGAAGCGACGCTGCGATCAGATTTGCAGGGATCGGTTACGGACTGGGCGCTTTCGGCCGCTGGAACCCTCTATCTGGGCATTCCGCTCTACGGCGCAATCGAACTCCGGCGAATGCCGGGTGATGTCAGCCGCAACTGGCTGGAAGATCTCGCCGACACCGCGGCGATCGATTGGCCCTCGCTGCCACGCGGTCTGGCGTGGTTACTGACCGTTCTGCTCTGTACGTGGATGGCGGACGCGTTCGCATACATCGTCGGGAAGCAGATCGGAAAGCACAAGCTCTCCCCGGTCGTAAGCCCAAACAAGAGTGTCGAGGGTCTCGCCGGAGGGGTCATCGCTGCAGCACTTACCGGCGCACTGGGCGTTTGGGCCTTCGGTCTGACTGACAGAATCTGGATCGGCCTCCTCTTTGGCGTTGCGATCGCCATCATCGGTCTCTTCGGTGATCTCAGCGAGTCAGTTCTCAAACGTCAAGCGGGAATCAAAGACTCTGGATCGTTTATCCCTGGTCATGGCGGGATGCTCGATCGCCTCGACGCGCTGCTCTTTACCTTTGTGGCTGGCTGGTATCTCGCTCTGCTGGCCGATTCGATCATTCTGTGATGGCCAGGATGGACGACGATCGGATCGGTGTCGTCGTCATCGGTTCGACCGGATCAATCGGCACCCAAACACTCGATGTCCTCCGTTTTCACGCTGACCGTTTCCGGGTGCTGGGATTGGCCGGGGGCTCAAACCACGGTCTTCTCGCCGAGCAGGCAAGAGCATTCTCCGTTCCGCGGATCGTTACGCCGGACGGCAGTCGTCCGGATGGCCTTTCACGAGCGGTCGAGGTGTTGGCTGGATCTGAGGGTCTTGCAGAAGTCGCCTCGCTTCCGGATGCCGATATCATCGTGGTAGCGTCTTCTGGACACACCGCGTTTGAGCCTGTTCTCGCTGCGATCAATGCGCGCAAAACCATCGCCATCGCCAACAAGGAATCGATAGTCTGCGCGGGGGAGTACTTTCTCCCACTTGCCCGCCAGACTGGCGCCCGCTTCCATCCGATCGACAGTGAACATAGCGCCATCTGGCAGAGCCTGGGTGATTCCGGGTCGGCTCTTTCCCGGCTCATCCTCACTGCGTCTGGTGGGCCGTTCCGCAACCGCACACCGGATAGCCTGGCCGCCGTGACCGTCGAAGAAGCGCTGAACCACCCGAACTGGGATATGGGTGGAAAGATCACAATTGATTCGGCCACGATGATGAACAAGGGTCTCGAGATTATCGAAGCGCACTGGCTTTTCGGTCTTCCCTACGAGCAAATCGACGTGCTAATCCACCCGGAAAGCATCATTCATTCGATCATTGAATTCGAGGACAACAGTCAGATCGCCCAGCTGAGCCTCCCCGACATGCGTTTGCCGATCCAGTACGCGCTGACTTATCCCGATCATCTTCCCGGGCTTTCCACTCCGCTCGATCTGGCGACAATCGGTTCACTGACGTTCGCTCGACCGAACGAAGCGCTATTCCCGGCACTGCGGCTTGCCCGCGATGTCGGTCGCACGGGCGGCACGCTGCCAACGGTCATGAGTGCCGCCGACGATCTCGCCGTCGATGCCTTTCTGAATCAACGGATCGGGTTCGCCGATATCGTCCGCATCGTCGAACAGGTCGTTTCTGAACATTCCCCGACTCCAGTTACCTCGCTCGAGGATGTCATCGCAGCGGACGCGGATACCCGCGAACGCACCAACACCCTCATTTCTGCTCGATGAGCGAGTCAGGCGAGGGTGATCGCATCAACCTGGTTCGCGCCAGCATCGAGAAGCGCCTGACGACAACTCGCCAACGTCGCCCCGGTCGTGATCACATCATCGACAAGAACGACATGTCTCGGGATAGCACCGGTTGCACGGAACGCATCGGTCATGTTCTGCGCTCGTCGTTTGGTGTCGAGGCCGACCTGGTGGGGCGTATCACGATATCGGATCAATCCATCAACCACCGGTAACCCGGAAGCGCGGCCAGCTTCTCTCGCGAGTTCCAGTGATTGATTGAATCCGCGCTCCTTCAGCCGGTTCGGATGCAATGGCACCGGTACGAGCGCCTCTGCCTCTGGGGAATCGGCAATCAGCTCGGGCAACCATGCCGCCAGGGAGGGTATCCGCGCCCATTCTCCCTGGTATTTGACCTGATGAATCGCAGTCCGCAGCCAGCCATTGTAGGCGCCAACCGACCGTGCCCTGGTCAACGTCGGATCGATCCACGGACAGCGACACTCACCGGCGCTGTCCGGCACGCCGCAACGTTGACACCAGGGCCGTTGATAAACCGGTTGCGCTTCGAGGCAGCGATTGCAGACCCATTCACCTCGCCATCCGCAACCAGCGCACCGCGGTGGGTAGATCGTTTCAACGAAGATTCGCCCCGTACCGGTCACGAATTGCCGGATGCGCTCCACCCGCTGCACCGAATTAGACCAGACCCTCGGCGGTCAACTGGGTGATCGGCAATCCTCGGATCGCCGGATCACCGGTGACCCGTTCTGCGAAACGGTCAGCCGCTGCCTGCGCGCGCGTCGCCCAGTCCGAGGCATCGATTCGGGTGAACTCGCCGTCGGCATAGATCACACGCCCGGCAACCATAGTCATGCGGACGTTCGAACCGGTTTCGCCATAGACAAGATTGGCCACCAGATTGCGCGCCGGATCCCGAATCACGGGGAGCATTGGCGGGCGGGACAGATCGATCATGATCAGGTCGGCGTCCTTGCCAACCTCGAGCGAACCACAGACATCGTCGACACCCAGTACCTGTGCTCCGCCGATCGTCGCCATTCTCAGCACCTGCCAAGCCGGAAGGACTTCGGGATCGACCGATTTGATCTTGGCGAACATGGCGGTCGAGCGCATTTCTGCGAAGATATTGTGCGTATTGTTTCCAGCCGCCTGATCTGAGCCAAGGCCGACAACACCGCCATGACCGAGAAACTCGGTTGCTGGCGGCACCACACCGTCGATGATGCCGATCGAATTCGTGCAGCACGCCATACGGCAACCACGGTGGGCGACGAGCGCCACCTCGTCGGGGGTCGAGGTCGAGATATGCACTGTAATCGTGTCCGGGGTGAGCAACCCTATCGAATCGAGATAGGGAATAGCTCGGAGACCAGCCCGGATCATCGTTGCGTCGTTTTCGCGCGGATCCTGGGCGGTATGGATGTGAATCGGAAGACCTCGCGTCTGGGCTTCCTGGTGCGCTCGCACAAGCATCGCTTCCGAAAGCATATCGGCAGCAAGCGGTCCGAAGATGGTTCTGATCCGGCCTTCATCCCGGCCGTTCCATGTATCGTACAAGTCGATCTCGACCTGGAGCATGGCTTCACCCACGTTCGGGTCCAAAACAGCCGGCATTCCAGGCTTCCAACCGTGCTCAGCCGCCCATCGTTCACGATTCTTCCAGTCGATTTCGGTGATCCCATTGCACACGACCGCACGGTTTCCCATTGCTTCATGGGCCGTGAGAAGGTTTGTCATGTTCGCGGCATAGTCACCAACCGTCGTCGTGCCGTTCGCGACGCCTTCCATCAATGCAACCATCGTGAAAAGAGGCGCATCTTCAGGGTCGGCATGGCGGACCAGCGGCCCATAGGCGCTGCCCATCCATGCCGCCACTTCTTGAGCAAGCCCGCGGGCGACGGTGGCAGGAGAATGCTGATGCACATCAATAAGGCCTGGCATGACGAGCATGTTGGAGGCGTCGATTGTCTCCTTTGCCGAGCCTGCGCTCTCGACGTCTTCACGGGACCCAACAGCCGCTATCGTCCGGCCGCGGATGGCAACAGCGCCATTCTGGATATAGCCGACTCCTTCTCCCGTCATTGTCAGGAGATCGCAGCCAGCGATGACACGATCAAACATCAGGTTCTTCCTCCTTCTGCGTGCAGGATACAAAAAAAGACCTGACACGATGCCAGGTCTTTTCGCTTGGTGGCGGGGGGGGGATTCGAACCCCCGACCTTTGGGTTATGAGCCCAACGAGCTACCACTGCTCCACCCCGCGTCACGTTGATTCCCTTCAGGAGGGTCGGGAGGGCTCGCAGCGGCCTCGCCTCCCATGGACCAGGTCCACAGTACTCTCCGGCGCTGAGGTGGGTCACGACCGGGTTCGGGATGGGACCGGGTGGGTCCACCTCGCTCTAGGCCACGAGCCCACCAGACACTCCTGGGGGAATCGCAGATGGGGAAGGGCATGGGATGCGCCAGCGGGATGAAGGAGAGAAGGCGATCGGCGGTGTGGGTAGATCGCTGAAGGGAACAAGGCTCGGGTGAGGGAGAGACCGTCCTCGGCCATGAGCACGGCTCGGCTCCGGTCGGTTGCCCGCCGTCCACCTGCCGCCTCGCAACCAGGTCATCTTCCTGGGGCCTTACTCAATATTTCAGATGGGGATTCTCGTCTTGGGGAGGGATTCCCGCTTAGATGCTTTCAGCGGTTCGCCCGTCCGAACGTAGCTACCCAGCGGTGCCGGTTGCCCGACAACTGGTACACCAGCGGTTCGTCCAACCCGGTCCTCTCGTACTAGGGTCAGCCCCCCTCAAAATCCCAACGCTCGTGGCGGATAGAGACCGAACTGTCTCACGACGTTCTGAACCCAGCTCGCGTACCGCTTTCATGGGCGAACAGCCCAACCCTTGGGACCTTCTCCGGCCCCAGGATGCGACGAGCCGACATCGAGGTGCCAAACCCTGCCGTCGATGTGAACTCTTGGGCAGGATCAGCCTGTTATCCCCGGGGTAGCTTTTATCCGTTAAGCCACGGCCCTTCCACTCGGAACCGTGGGATCACTAGGCCCGACTTTCGTCCCTGCTCGGCGTGTCAGCCTCGCAGTCAAGCTCCCTTTTTGCCCTTACGCGCTCCGGCCGATTGCCATCCGGCCTGAGGGAACCATTGGGCGCCTCCGTTACTCTTTGGGAGGCGACCGCCCCAGTCAAACTCCCCACCAGCCGCGGTCCTCGAGCCGGTTTCACGGTCTCGAGTGAGGACGACGGCACAACCAGGGTGGTATTTCAAGGACGCCTCCACGGCAGCTGACGCCACCGCTTCTCCGGCTCCCACCTATCCTACACAGGTCGCACCCTCGCCCAACGGCAAGTTGGAGTAAAGCTCCACGGGGTCTTTTTGTCCTGCCACGAGTCACCGGTATCTTCACCGGTCTTTCAGTTTCGCCGGGTCCCCCGTCGAGACAGTGCCCAGATCGTTCTACCTTTCGTGCGGGTCGGAACTTACCCGACAAGGAATTTCGCTACCTTAGGACCGTTATAGTTACGGCCGCCGTTTACCGGGGCTTCAGTTTGCAGCGTGAACCGCGCCCTTTAACCTTCCGGCACTGGGCAGGTCTCAGCCCCTATACATCCGCACGCATTCGCGTTGGCAGGGACCGGTGTTTTTGGTAAACAGTCGCCTGGGCCTGCTCTCTGCGGCCCCCTCGAGCTCCCATCGCATGGATGTTCACCCTACCGGGGCGCCCCTTCTCCCGAAGTTACGGGGCTAATTTGCCGAGTTCCTTGACGGAGGTTCTCCCGTCCACCTCGGTATGCTCTACCAGCCCACCTGTGTCGGTTTGCGGTACGGTCACTCCTGGCCTGGCTAGAGGCTTTTCTCGGCAGTTCGGACTCAATCCCTGCGGCTTGGGGCGTACCCCGCGCCTTCCCATCACCTCTCAGTCATCGCTCCAACGGATTTGCCTATCGGAGCTCCCTACCGGTTTGGAGGCCTCGCGGCCCGGGACCTATCCCTCTGCGTCCCCCCATCGCTCATAACGGCCAGCAGCGGGACAGGAATACTAACCTGTTGTCCATCACCTACGCCTTCCGGCCTCGGCTTAGGCCCGCCTCACCCGCAGCTGATCAGCATGGCTGCGGAACCCTCGGGCATTCGGTGGAGAGGATTCTCACCTCTCTCGCGCTACTCGTGCCGACATTCTCACTCCCCAGCGCTCCAGGTCGGCTTCCGCCTTCCCTTCACCGCTGCTGGGGACGCTCCCCTACCATGCAGGATGAATCCTGCATCCGCGGCTTCGGCGCCAGACTTAGCCCCGGTGGATTGTCGGTGCCGCGGCACGTTCGACCAGTGAGCTATTACGCACTCTTTCAAGGATGGCTGCTTCTAAGCCAACCTCCTGGTTGTCTGTGCGCCGCGACGCCCTTGCCCACTCAGTCTGGACTTAGGGGCCTTAGCCGGCGGTCTGGGCTGTTTCCCTCTCGACCATGGAACTTTGCTCCCACAGTCTCACTCCCTGGTCTACACCACGGCATTCGTCGTTTGGTTCGGGTTGGTAAGCGGTAAGCCCCCGTGCCGATCCGTGACGCTACCTCCGCGGTGCCCTCCCAGGGGCTGCACCTAAATGCATTTCGGGGAGAACCAGCTATCTCCGGGTTCGCTTGGCATTTCACCCCTACCCACAGGTCATCCCTGCCATTTGTAACTGACACGGGTTCGGGCCTCCACGCGCGTGTTCCGCGCGCTTCACCCTGCCCATGGGTAGATCACCCGGTTTCGGGTCGGCTTGACGCAACTATCCGCCCTTTCGGACTCGGTTTCCCTGCGGCTCCGGCTGTCGCTGCCTTAACCTCGCTACGCCAAACCACTCGTCGGCTCATTCTACAAAAGGCACGCCGTCACCAGACTTGCATCTGGCTCCGACCGGCTGGAGGCACACGGTTTCAGGCTCTCTTTCACTCCCCTCGCCGGGGTGCTTTTCACCTTTCCCTCACGGTACTGGTTCCCTATCGGTCGCTGGTCGTATTTAGCCTTGGGAGGTGGTCCCCCCAGCTTCCCACCCGATTTCGCGTGTCGGGCAGTACTCACGCAGTTCATTCACATCACAGCACCTGGCGTCGCCTACGGGGCTCTCACCCTCTCCGGCGGCCCGTTCCAGTAGCCTTCCGCTGCCAGATCATGCCAATGCGAGCGGTCTGTTGCCCGCTCCAATGAACCCGTCCAACCCCACAACGGCAGCGGCAACAGCCTCGATACGCCGTTCTGGTTTGGGCTCTACCCCGTTCGCTCGCCGCTACTGAGGGTATCCTCTCTTTTCCTCAGGGTACTGAGATGTTTCAGTTCCCCCAGTTCCCTTCCTGTTTCCAGGATAACTGGCTACAACACCAGCTGGGTTGCCCCATTCGGACATCCCTGGATCACCAGCGGCCAGCGCTTCCCCAGGGCTTTTCGCAGCGTGGCCACGTCCTTCATCGGCAACCAGCGCCTAGGCATCCACCGTGTGCCCATCATTCCGGTCTGCTCGCTCACACCGTGCCTCGTTCCCCTCAGGGACCCACTCGTGTGCGCAGATCACTCCTTCATCATTCATTCTTGCTGGCGCGTGAGTGGTTCTCACGCCCTTCCACTTGTCAAGGTGCTGGCCGTCAGCGGTGGAGCCGCGGGGGCTCGAACCCCGAACCTCCGCCGTGCAAGGGCGGCGCTCTCCCAATTGAGCTACGACCCCGGACCGGTGGGCGCGCCTGGATTCGAACCAGGGACCTCGGCCTTATCAGGGCCGCGCTCTAACCAACTGAGCTACGCGCCCGCCCGCTCTGCGCTGGGGATCTCTCCCCGGCATCCGCCGACGATGGAGAAGCTGCTCAGACAAGGTCCTGTGTCTGAAAACGTGGACCGTTCAGGATGCTCCCATGCTGTTCTGCGCTCCTGCCAGGTGGTCCCATCCCGTCGGGATGCCCCACCCCGGAGCTGGCGCCAGAGCACCATCTTCATCACACCCTGCTCGACCTGGAAAGATCCTCCCGAAAGAGGACTCCCTAGAAAGGAGGTGATCCAGCCGCAGCTTCCGCTACGGCTACCTTGTTACGACTTCGTCCCAATCATCAACCCCACCCTCGACGGCTGCCTCCCCGAAGGGTTGGCCCACCGGCTTCAGGTGTTGCCGACTTTCATGACGTGACGGGCGGTGTGTACAAGGCCCGGGAACGTATTCACCGCAGTATTGCTGACCTGCGGTTACTAGCGACTCCGCCTTCACGAGGGCGAGTTGCAGCCCTCGATCTGAACTGAGACCAGGTTTGTGGGATTCGCTCCACCTTACGGTTTGGCAGCCCATTGTCCTGGCCATTGTAGCGTGCGTGTAGCCCAAGGCGTAAGGGCCATGCTGACTTGACGTCATCCCCACCTTCCTCCGGCATGGACCGGCAGTCTGGCTAGAAACATCGGCAACTAACCACGGGGGTTGCGCTCGTTGCGGGACTTAACCCAACATCTCACGACACGAGCTGACGACAGCCATGCAGCACCTGTGTCTCACCCTCGAAGGCCAACCGCTTTCACGGCTCTGCAGAGACATGTCAAGCCTTGGTAAGGTTCTGCGCGTTGCGTCGAATTAAACCGCACGCTCCGCCGCTTGTGCGGGCCCCCGTCAATTCCTTTGAGTTTTAGCCTTGCGGCCGTACTCCCCAGGCGGCAGACTTCACGCGTTAGCTCCGGCACGGAGGGGGTCAAGTCCCCCCACGCCTAGTCTGCATCGTTTACTGCGTGGACTACCGGGGTATCTAATCCCGTTCGCTCCCCACGCCTTCGCGCCTCAGCGTCAGGGTCGGCCCAGCCGGCCGCCTTCGCCACTGGTGTTCCTCTGGATCTCTACGCATTTCACCACTACACCCAGAATTCCACCGGCCCCTACCGCCCTCAAGCTCCTCAGTCCCCGACGACCCTCCCCGGTTGAGCCGGGGGCTTTCACGTCAGGCTTGAAGAGCCGCCTGCGCGCGCTTTACGCCCAGTAATTCCGGACAACGCTCGGCCCCTACGTATTACCGCGGCTGCTGGCACGTAGTTAGCCGGGCCTTCTTCCTGCGGTACTGTCAATCTTCCTCCCGCAGAAAAGCGGTTTACACCCCGAAAGGCGTCATCCCGCACGCGGCGTTGCTCCGTCAGGCTTTCGCCCATTGCGGAAAATTCCTTGCTGCTGCCTCCCGTAGGAGTGGGGACCGTGTCTCAGTTCCCCTGTGGCTGGCCGTCCTCTCAGACCAGCTACCGATCATCGCCATGGTAGGCCGTTACCCCACCATCTAACTAATCGGCCGCAGGACCCTCATTCGGCGACTCCGAAGAGCCTTTCCTCAGCAAACCTCTCGTCTCCTGAGCGTATACGGAATTACCCCTCGTTTCCGAGGGCTACCCCCTACCGAATGGCAGGTTTCCCACGTGTTCCTCACCCGTCCGCCACGCGCACTCCCGAAGGAGCCACGTTCGACTTGCATGCATTAGGCACGCCGCCAGCGTTGATCCTGAGCCAGGATCAAACTCTCCACCAATTGTTCGCGCCTCTTCCCAAAACCAAAGCTCCGGTTCGACGCGTCTGTTCTCGAGGTACCCGCTTTCGTCCACAGTCACCAGTCAGCCCACCAGCAGGGTCTCCCCCACCAGCTCACCAACCAGCGCTCTCTGAACGGCTTCTCCATCTTCGGCAGTCGCCAGTCCACCCCACCTCCCCCAGGAGTCTCCCCCCAGCTTCAGTCCGCGCGTCCGCTTCTACCATCTTGTCGAGGTGCTACCGAATCTCAAACCGGGCGAAAAAGAACCGCCTCATCGCAATGAGGCGGGCCGCTTCAAAACGAAATCACATTTGGTGATCTCGTCTGGGATCGTCTTGGACGATCTACAAAAGCGGTACCCTCCGGTTATCTCGCCGTTTCTGGTACTCGGTGCGCGTTAACTTCTCGTTAAGCGCAGGGCGAAGTATAGAGATATTCTTGAGGATTCGTCAAGGGAAAACCGAGATCAATCTTGTCGAATTCCACGTTTGCCCTACTATCCACCATCGGAACCTGATTGAGCGCTCCCTCCGGATCGCGTACCATCAGCGAAATCGCGAAGAATCCGCAATTCCAAAAGGAGAATGCTCCATGAAACCGATCATCGGCGTAACTGTTTCCCCGGAAACGGTCACAGCAGACTACGGAGTCAGCCACCGCTACCGTGCCGGAGTCGACTATATCGACGCGGTCAGCGCTGCCGGCGGACTGCCGGTCATGCTTTCACCACGGGTCGAAGACATCGACCAGATCCTGCAGGTTGTCGACGGTCTCCTCTTCACCGGAGGAGCAGACCTGGATCCATCGCTCTACGGAGATGAAGCAGTTCATCCGGAGACCTATGGGGTCGATCAAGAACGCGACACGTTTGAAATCGCGCTCATTCGCGCCGCTGCGGCCGCCGACAAACCGATGCTCTGCATTTGTCGCGGTATCCAGGTCTTGAATGTGGCGTTCGGGGGGTCGCTCGACCAGCACCTCGCCGATGAGACGGGATCAGATGAAGGGCACCGGCAATACAAACGCGGCCTCGACGCCGCCGCACCCGGCCACTCGGTCACAACCACTGAAGGTGGTCTGCTTCGTTCGATCACCGGGACAGGCCAGCTCCCGGTCAATTCGCTCCATCACCAGGGACTGCGCGTGATCGGCGATGGGCTGACGGTCGAAGCGATCGCCGAAGACGGCCTGGTCGAAAGCGTTTCCGTTCCAACGTGCGGTTTTGCTCTGGCGGTCCAATGGCATCCGGAGATGATGTTTCGGACCGCCGAGTTGCAACGTTCGTTGTTCGATGCATTCCTGGATGCGGTGCGGAGCCGCCAACTGACGCCAACGCAACGCTAGCGCTCCCAATACCGAACGAGCACGGTCGGCCAGAAAGCCTGGCCGACCGTTCTGTTTACCGTTGAATCACGAATCAGGACGCGGTTGCTGCCAGAGCCCGACTCTTGCTTCGGCTACCGGAACCGGCAGCCTTGGCGCGTGATTTCTGAAGCTTGAAAAACTCGTTCGGCATGACCGCCTGCAGCGCTTCGTCGAGATTCGTGACCGGAATGAAAGTCATCCCCTCTTCCAGTTCCTTTGGCAACTCATCGAGATCTGCCTCGTTTCGCTGGGGTAAAACGAAGCGATGGATACCGGCGCGCTGTGCCGCGAGCGCCTTTTCCTTGATTCCGCCAACCGGGAGCACCTGACCGCGCAACGAGATCTCGCCCGTCATCGCCACGTCTTCCCGAACAGGAACGCCGGATAGCAATGACACCAGGGAGGTGGTCATAGCCACACCGGCCGATGGACCGTCCTTAGGAACCGCGCCCGCGGGAACGTGGACATGGATGTCGCTTTCCTGGAAGACCGCTGGATCGATCGCGAGCTCATCGGCGCGTGAGCGGACATACGACATCGCCGCTTGCGCAGACTCCTTCATCACATCACCGAGTTGACCAGTGACCTGCATGGAACCCTTGCCGGCGCTCCGGGATGCTTCGATGAACATGATGTCGCCGCCGACACTCGACACGCCGACACCTATCGCCACACCGGGCTGGCTGGTTCTCGCCGCGAGTTCTTCATAGAAGAACCGTGGTCGGCCGAGGTAGGTGCGGACGACGTCTTTCGTGATTCGATCTGGCACGTCGCCATCTGAGGCAAGTGCAGTCGCCGCTTTGCGACAGACGGTGCCAATTTCGCGTTCAAGATTGCGAACACCGGCTTCCCGGGTGTAGTGCTGGATGATCTGCAGAACGGCTTCGTCATCCCACTCGAACTGATCCGGACGTAATCCGTTCGCTTTCATTTGCTTGGGAATCAGGTATTTGTGGGCGATGTTGCGCTTGTCCTCGTCCGCATACCCGGTCAGCTCGATGATCTCCATCCGGTCGCGTAGCGGCGCCGGGATGGTGTCGAGCATGTTGGCGGTCGCAATGAACATGACCTTCGACAAATCGAACGGGACGTCGAGATAGTGATCGCGGAACGAGTTGTTCTGCTCCGGATCGAGGACCTCCAGCAGCGCTGACGATGGATCCCCCCGCCAGTCCGAACCAAGCTTGTCGACTTCATCGAGCACAAAGACCGGGTCGTTCGAGCCAGCCCGGCGTATTGCCTGAATGATCCGTCCCGGCATGGCACCAACATAGGTGCGTCGGTGTCCCCGGATTTCCGCCTCATCGCGAACGCCACCGAGCGACATCCGCGTCATCTCGCGCCCAAGTGCCCGGGCGATCGACTGCGCGAGACTCGTTTTCCCGACGCCCGGCGGTCCGACAAAACAGAGAATCGGTTCCCGGTGGAGAGCACGCTCCTCATTCTCGTCATCCGACTCGATCGCTCGTTTCAGTTTCCTCACGGCGAGATATTCGAGGATACGCTCCTTAGCTTTTTCCATGTCGTGATGATCGGCGTTGAGAATGTCGCGCGCGACCTGGATATCGAGTTCGCCTTCGGTGCTGGTGTTCCACGGCAAGGTCGTCAGCCAATCCAGATAGGTCTTGATCACGCCATACTCGGCCGCTGCGGCCGGAAGCTTGGAGAGCCGATCGAGTTCACGCCGCGCTTCTTTCTCAGCTTCCTCTGGCATCCCAGCGGCATCGATTTTTTCTCGCAGCTCGCTGATTTCGGCTTCGGCTTCGTTGTCCTCGCCGAGTTCCTTATGGATGGCTTTCAGTTGTTCGCGCAGGTAGTACTCCCGTTGTGATTTTCCGAGCCCTTCCTGGACCTCTGTCTGGATCTTGCGACCCAACTCCAGCACTTCTAATTCCTTGCCAATGAAGGCATTCAGTTGCGCGTACTTCGCCCGCAAGTCGTCCATTTCGAGCAGCTGCTGTCGCTCATCCGGATCCATCCGCAGGTTGCTGGCAATCATGTAGAGCAGATGCTGAGGATCATCGATGTTGAGTGCAGCGGTCACCAACTCGTCCGGAAGATGCGGCACGAGTTCGACCAGGTTCTGGAAGAGCTCAAGCGCCGTGCGGGAAAGCGCCTGCACTTCAACAGAATCGTCTGCATCCGCATCGAGAATGAGCACCTTAGCCATCAGGAAAGGTTCTTCGGAGACCCATTCGAGAATCTTCATCCGCTCAGATCCCTGGATCGCCAGACGCACGCTGCCGTCCGGCACGCGCATCATCTGGAGGATCGAGGCTGTTGCACCGACGGTGTAAACCTCATCCGGACCCGCGCCCTCCTGATCGGAATCGTGCTGCATGACGACGCCGAGCATTCGGTCACCAGCCATGACCTCATCGATCAAGCGGAGTGAACGAGGTTGCGCGGCCGCCAGTGGCACCACGGTGTCCGGAAAGATCACCGTTCCGCGAAGCGGGAGAATGGGGAGCAGAATGGTCCGACCGGCTTTGCTCGATTCGAGCAGAGCCGTGCCCGCTCCGTTCTTGTGATTCAAGTTCTTTTCAGATTTCACGTGCTTCGTTTCCTTTTTCTTCGACTTCTTGTTCTTGCCATCTTTCGCCATTGGTATTTACCTTCCGTTTGGTGACTGTGGGGATCCAGAGGGCTGCGGAACAATCCGTCGCGGTTTTTCACGTGGCAACTCGACCGTGAGAACGCCTCCCTGGAAGTCAGCCGTTGCAAGATCGAGTTCGACGTCGAAAGGCAGGAAAATGTCTGCTTTCAGCGCTCCATAGGTGATCCCGGTTTCGCGATACCTGCGGCCGGTATCATGCGCGGGATACGGTCGGTTTGCTTCGATCGTGACAACCCCGGTTCCGGCCACGACATTGAGCGTCGATTCATCGATACCGGCCATTTCGGCATGGATCACCAAGCGGTCATCGGTTTCGTAGACCTCCATTGCCGGGCGGGAACATTTCTGGCTCTGCCGGTTTGCTTGTGACCGAACCGGTACGAGTGATTGAAAAAGCTCTTCCATCTCGCGCTGCAGTCGTTCGGGGTTGGAACGAACACCTCGCCGAATGACGACGACCATCGACTTGTCCTCCTTCTGGGTGATCAGGGTGGTTCAGCGTACAAGAACTGGTGAGAATGCCATGACGACATTCCCCACTTTCATGGAGAACGCGGTACTGTCACATTATACAGGAAAAATACTAATCTTGCTACGATCCGTATCAATGCACAGGATACGAACTGATCACTCCGACGAGGGTTGCAGTGCTCCGATCGTGACATAGCTGTCTGGGTTCCAGAGCATCCAGCCGCTGGCGCCCTGGTCCATCGTTGCATCGATCTGCGCTCGCACCTCTTCCGGGCCGTATTCACGATCACCCCATGAAAAGTCCTGCAACCATGGACGCATTTTGAGTTCCATCCCGGGAATCTTCTGCTGCCCAAGACCAATCGACAGTTCAATCGTTTCATATGGCAAATCGTTGGGATTGCCAGCAAGACCCATGAAGCCGTCGTCAAAATGCGACGGGTAGACCATGGGACAGACGTAATCGACAACCGGTGCGAAATCGGCGATGCGCTGGCCAATCCCTTGGTCATCGGGAAAAACGGCGGCCACACCGAAAACGTCGACGGCGAGTTTGGTGCCAGTGAGTTTGAGTTGCTTTTGTGTCATTTCGAGAAAGCTGACGATCGCGCCGACTCGGGCTTCTTCGTCCCAGACTGGTCCAAAATCGGATGTCGAGAGATCGCCGTCAGAGGGAAACCGGATGTAGTCGTACTGGATTTCGTCGAACCCCATTCCCGCTAACTCGAGCGCGAGATCGATGTTCGGTTGGTAGAGCTCGGTTTGGAAAGGATTCACCCAAGCGTGACCATCGTAGCCCCGCCAGACCCCGCCATTGATATCCTTCACGGCCAGTTCCGGATGAGCTTCGGCGATGACGGGATCGTTAAATACCACCAATCTCGCAATCGCATAGATGCCATTGGCATGGAGCTCCGCGACCATCGCCGCAGGATCGATCAAAGGTTGCACCGCATCAGCATCCTGGAAGAACTGCACACCGGTCTCGTAGTAAACGTTGTACTCCTTGACGACAATCACCAGCGCATTGAGTTCGGTGGCATTGATGGTGTTAATCAGGTAGTCGAAGGTTTCCTGGTCACCGAGTTTTGGACCGGTCAGATACGCAGCCTTGATATCCTGTCGTTCCAGCGAAACGTCCAGCGATCCTTCGGTCGGCACCTCAAGAAACTGGTCTGCATAGCCAGACGCCCAGACCCGAACGGGGCTTCCTGCGGAAACGCCTTCAAGAGCGAAAGTGCCATCGGTTCCGGTTTCGGTGAAGGCACCGTTCGCCAACACCGTCGCCTGCCAAATGGGCTGACCGCCGTTATCCCGCACGATTCCACTCAAGGTCATCGCTCCCGGACTGGCTGCCGACGCTAACATTGACTCTTGGAATCCAGTCGGAGCGAGTGCAAGCGGCGGCTGCGGTGCCGCAGTAGGAGCCACATTGACCGGAGTCGGCTCTGCGGTCGGTTGTTGCACAACCGCGGCCTGTTCAGCCTCACCGGACGGGCGAAGACCCACGGATTGAAAGGCAACGACGCTCGTATCAGCTTGACCATGAATAGGCACGTATCCTGAAGCCGCGACCGTGATAACCTCGGGCTCCTCAGGATAGGCCAGTCTGGCGACACCATTGTCATCGGTTATCGCGATCTCACCGCTCATTCCAACTTCAGCGCCAGCTATTGGCATGAGTGAATCAAGATCGACGACAGTAATCTCGAGACTGGATGGACTGCTACCCGTGCTGCCACCACCTATATCGAAGAGGAGAGTCAGCCCCCAAGCGCCAAGACCGGCAACGAACAGAAGACTGAACCACCAGCTGACACCGGGCCACCGGCGCGCTGAATGCCATGACCGCCGCTGACGACTTTGATTTGAGACAGGTCGAACCTGAGCCATGGAACTACTCTTTCGCTGGATTCAGTGTCAGGACGCAACTCTGCAAAGCGTCGTCCAAGTACAAAATCATACCGGACCCGGTCGACTGGGTGCAGCCGCTGTGTGGCCCAGGAACAGAAATGCAGCAGCGCACTCGACCAGGGGAAGTCGCCGCGCTACCTGCGTAGTCTGAGCGCAGCGAAAGCACCGAGTATGATTGACACAACTGATACACCACTCAATAATCGTGAACGGTGAGCGGTGATCAACAGCGACGCTCCCGTGATTACTTCTAGAGCAGGGGTCCTGAGGTGTTGCTTCAGAAGACCGACATTCTCAATAACATGAATGAAGATCTCGATAGGGTCAGCGACCGTGTTGCGCTTGCCGCCCGTGTTCGCTATCCGGAAATCTCGGCTCTTCTGGATCAAATCGTTCAGGCTGGTGGGAAACGACTCCGTCCAATGCTGCTCCTCTTGGCAGCCAAGCCATACCAGTTCGATGAAACGCTGGACACGCTGGTCACAGCCGCTGCAGGGGTCGAACTCCTGCATACCGCATCTCTGGTACACGACGATACCGTCGACCGCTCGGCGATTCGCCGCGGACAGCCCACGCTCAATTCAGTTCTGACATCGGGTTCCGTCATCTTGATCGGCGACTACCTCTTCGCTCAGTCTGCAATGCTCGCAGCTGCTACAAGCAACACTCGCGTTGTGGCTGTCTTCGCGTCAACACTTGCCGATATCTGCGATGGACAGTTGATGGAAATGATCGAAGCGACGAAGCTCGACCAGACCCGCGCCGACTACCTTCAGCGTATCTACGGAAAAACCGCCTCGCTTTTCGCCGGTTCAGCAGAGATGGGCTCTGTCATCGGTAGGGCGCCGGAAGCGGAGATCCAGGAGTTCCGTGCATTTGGAACCGATGTTGGCCTTGCTTTTCAAATCGTCGATGATGTGCTCGACATTACCGGCGAAACTGCTGATCTCGGCAAACCCGCAGGGAATGACCTGCGTCAGGGAACGCTGACGCTGCCAGTCATCGACTACCTCGAGCATCTCGATCCGGAGGATACCGATCGGGCCGCGATTGCCGCCATTGTTGCGGGAACAGCAGATGATGAAACGATCGAACGTATTCTGGACAGCATCCGCTCCTCAGGAAGCGTCGAACGTTCGCTCGCGGAGGCAGAATCACTGGTCGACGGTGCCAAAAAGCGTATCTCGATGATCACCTCAGGCGAAACCCGGGACCTTCTCCACGAGTTTGCCGACCTCGCGGTCTATCGCGCCGCCTAAACCGCCACGAGGCAGGTTTCCCGCATCCGTCGAAACAAACGTTCCCATGGCAAATGCTCGGGGTCGAGTTGGTCGACGCCTCCGGCAAGTTTGTGCGGCTGTTCAGGAGTCACGATGATGGTCGGTAATCGTTGCCGATATCGTTCTTCAACTGTTCGATCGAGATAAGCAACTTCATGACGGTGTTGCGGCTGAAGATCGGTCACCATCAGGATTTCGGTCGAAGCGCACCGTTCCCAGACGTCATCGGTAACTTGCCTCGCAAATCGATACTCGCGCGCGATCCGCTCTTCACCTGCGCGCTTGCGCAGTTCTGGTTCGAGCTGCGGTAGACCGATTTCATCCACGAACGCGTTCAGTGCAAAATCTCGCCAGGAAAGGATGAACGCATCGATCGCTGGGTCAGATTCAGCCAGTCGCATCTGAATGAACGATGCGATACGCCGACTCCGAAACTGGTCCGCGTTGAAAATGAGCCATCCCTCTCCATGACGTATCCGCTGTTCGATTGAATCGAAATAATGACTCAGACGCGTCAGCAAGTCACGATCCTGCAGCGGAGCCTGATCGAAAGCAAATTCATCGGCCATGTGAGATCTCGCATTTCTGTTCCGTATCGAAGGGACAGATCGGCTTCGGGTCAGATCCCAAAACCTGGCAGCGTCGCCTGGTGTCTAGACTGCCGCAGCGACACCAGCCATATGATCGACCAACGGCAAGTCGAGTTTCTTGCAGAATCCGTCGAGAAAACGTTGCGCGTCGACTTGGCGAGCGACGGCCACGGGCGCCAATGGAGCCGGACGCGAAGCGCCCCGATCGTCAGCCCCAGCCAATACGGAAACCGATCGCAATTCAGTACGCACCAGTGAGGGGTCTAGCGCGACCCCGAGAGCGAGCGCATCATGAATATAGAAGCCACTTCGGTCAGTGGTCGAGAACAATGACTCCATTGCGACTGACACGAGCTGCGCCGCCGGAGCCGCTTGGTCTCGGACCGACTCCCAGAGCGAACGCGGCAGCGCGACCTGGTGCGTAACATCAAGCCCAATCGCAATCACGTCGGGAAAAGGCGTCCGCAGCACCTGATCCGCGGCTTCGGGATCGCAATAGAAATTGAACTCAGCCGCTGGCGTGACGTTTCCAGGCACAAAATACGCGCCACCCATGATCACGAGGCTTCGCAAATACTCTGGAAAGCTTGGTTCGACGTTGAGCGCTATCGCCAGGTTCGTCAGCGGTCCGACACACACCAGCGTGATTTCACCAGGTCGCTCTTTGACTAGACGGATCATGGCCGCCGGGCCCCGGTCGGCCCCGATGTCCCGTCCACTCTCGGGCAGGAGCGCCCCGCCAATGCCATTGTTGCCATGGACATGAGCCGCTTGCTGCAGCGGTCTCGAAAGGGGCCGGGACGCGCCGCGATGGACCGGAACGTCGGCCCGACCCATTAGATCGAGGACATCGAGCGAGTTCCGGGTGGCGTGGTCGATTGTCGTATTGCCAGCGACGGTGGTGACAGCGACAAGTTCGCACGATTCGGACCGACTCGCCAAGGCAATCGCCATGGCATCATCAATCCCGGTGTCGACATCGAGAATAACCGGAACCTTTCTCACCACATCTACCTCCTCCAGCAATGGTTAGCCAGCGTGTGACGAAACATGCGAACGACGGGATTCTTCCACGGTGACCCAGGCTGCAACCGGTGGCGTTTCGGTTATCTGCGATTCTGTTTCGATGGTGACAAAGGCCGGCTCACCGGATGCGAGGGCCTTTCTGATCGTAGCCTCCGCCTCTTCAGACCGTTCCACGGTCCAGGCTCTAAATCCGAAGCCTCGAGCGATGTCGGCGTAAGCCACGTTTGAAAAATCAACCGAGAAATAGCGGTCAGCGTGATAGAGATGCTGCAACTCTTTGATCCAACCATAGGTTCCATTGCTGCAATGGACGATCACGACCGGCAAACCGAGCCGGGTGATCGTTTCCATCTCCCCGCACGACATCCCGAAGCTTCCGTCCCCGGTAAACCCGACGACCGGAACGCCTGGACGGGCCATAGCCGCGCCGACGACGCCCGGGATCGCATAGCCAAGTCCGCCATGCGCACGCGGTATCACTGTGGTCCGACCGGCGACGCCCAATCGGTAATGCGCGCCGAGATACGGCGTCGGGGTGCCGGGATCCGCAACGATCACTGCGTTATCCGGAAGCGAATTCCTAAGCGCTCTGGTCACAACCGCGGGTTTGACCGGAGATCGATGAATCGACGCCTGGCGATCAACTCCGGCCCAGTACTCGGCACTCGCCAGCGCGAGTCGATCAAGCCAGGAACGATGACGCTCCCGTATCGCACTATGGTCTTCAGCGGCTGCAAGGAGATCCTCAAGCGTCAGTCGCGCGTCGCCCTGCAGCCCAACCTCGATGCGATAGTTATTGCCAATCTCCCGTGGTTCGACATCGATCTGGATGGTTTGCTGGCCGCCGTCGATCGGCGGTACTGTCCAGTGATGAGTTGTCGTCGAATCCGTTCTTGTGCCAAGCAGGATGACCAGATCAGCATCATTGACGAAATCATTGGTGAATCTCCACGCGCCATTGCCGCCGACAACACCCGCCGCGACATCGCTTGTTTCCGCAATGCTTCCTTTGCCATTGATCGACGTCGCCACCGGAATGCCGAGAGCCTCTGCGAATGACGTCAGTGCTCCCTCTGCTTGCGAAATCAGTACGCCACCACCTGCCACAATGACTGGCCGTTCAGCCCGGCGGATGACGTCCATCGCTACCTCGATCAACATCGCATCGGGACGGGTTCGCATTGACGGAGCCCGACCAAACCGCGCGTCGCCGTGCACCCGGTCATCAGCGATCTCCTGCTCCTGCACGTCCGCCGGCAAACCGAGATGGACAGCTCCAGGTCGGCCCGAACAGGCCAGCCTGATTGACCGCCGAAGGGTATCGGCCGCCGCCTCTGGGGTGTCGGCCATTGTCGATGCCTTGGTGACTGGGGTGAACAGCGTGCGTTGGTCGAGCTCAGTCAGGACTCCGCGCCCTCGCTGTGAAACGGGTGTGTCGCTGGTGATACAGAGCATCGGGATCGCCGATCCCTGCGCTTCAGCAACCCCGGGCACGATATAGGTTGCTCCACCGCCACTTGGCCCTTCGCACACGCCGATCGTACCGGTCAAACGAGCATAGACATCAGCCATGAACGAAGCCGAGCGTTCATCTCGGGTCATCACATGCTGAATCGAGGGTTCGTTCCGCAGCGCGTCGTAAAACGCGGTCCCCGTATCGCCGGGCAAGCCGAAGATATGCTTCACCCCGGACTGTTTCAGGATTTCGACAAACGCTTCAGCCACCTGCATCGTTCGAACTCCCTTTCACCCGGTCAACCGGGATCGGATTTTGACTATACCAGAGGAATCACAACCGATTCAGCCACGTTCAGCGAAGGCTTCGGCAACGCTTTCGGGGACAGCAAGATAGAGATCGTTTACGTTCGTGCCTGTCGGTCCCGGTGACACAGGCTCGCCCCAACGTTCGATCCAGGAAAAGGTGTCGTTCGTCTCCAGAGTCCTCTCTGGAGCGTCTCCGGTTTCACGAGCCGCCTCGGCAGAAGCCGCATTCACTATTCCGCCTGCAGCGCCAGTCAGTGCGTCTTCCCCGTCCGACGCCAAGCTGGCGACTGTCCAGCCAGTGAGTCGGAGCTCACGTAAGCGCTCGGCCGCGGCGACCGCAAACTCACTATTCCGTCCGCCGGTCCCCTCTCCGCGAACCGTTACCGTGGTTTCTCCGCCTCCCACCAGGATCGCTGGTTCCAACCGGTGGCGATCGATCTCGTCGACCCAGCCAACACCCCGCACGCGCGCTTCCCCTTCGACTCCGTGCCAGATATCCCGAACGGGAAGTCCGAGCTGATGCGCAAATTTCCCGATCGCCTCGATCGCGATGTCATTGTCCGCGATCACCCGGACCAGGTCACCTTCGAATGTCCTGCTGGAGCGCAGCAAGGGTGTATCAGTTTCGAGCCTGTTGATGACTGCCGATGGCACGTCGCTACGAAGTCCGTATCGGTCGATAAGATCCAACGCCCGCATCGGGTTCGCGCTCGATGGCACCGTCGGGCCACTCGCGATCACGCGGGGGTCGTTGCCAAGCACATCTGAAAGGAGCAGCGTCGCGGTGATATCGACCGGTGTTGCTCTGCGCAGCCCACCTCCTTTCACGCGGCTGAGGGGCGTGCGCACGGCGTTCAGATCCTGGATCGGAGCGCCGGCCCGCAAAAGGAGCCGTGTCACTTTGGCCATATCGTCGAGCGTGATGCCATCAATCGGTGCTTCCAGAATCGCCGACCCACCCCCTGAGATCAGAAAGAGCACCACGTCGTCCCTCGAAAGACTGGAGAGATGGTCCAGCAGCGCTTCGGTACCCAGAATTGTGGTTTCGTCCGGAACTGGATGGGAGGCTTCGAAAACTCGCAGTCGTGGATCATCCACACCGAACCCATGCCCATGTTTGGTGAGGGCGAAGGCTGTTTCGACCCGATCACCGAGAACATCGAACGCGCCGCTGGTCATCGGCACGGCGGCTTTGCCAATGGCAACCAGGTGCACCCTGCCCGATACCGGCAGCGGCTCGCCATTGATGAGGAGTTGATCGCTGTCGAGCGTGATTGCGTTGCGAACCGCGAGATCGGGCTTGACGGTCTGCAGCGCCTGATCGTAGAGCATCCGGATCAGCGCAATCGCAGCGGGATTGATCTGGTTCACCGCTGTCGCAACCGAGCCAAGGCCGATGCCAGGTCGGCTGGCAGCGACGATTCGAGTTCGATCCGCTGACCATCGGCGTTGTCGAACGCCAGCCCGGCGGCATGCAGGAACTGACGCGCCACGATCGCGCGATCGCCTCCCATTTCGTCGCGGTACTGGTTATAGACCGCGTCTCCGACAATAGGGTGTCCGATGAACGCGAGATGGACTCTGATCTGATGGGTGCGGCCGGTGACTGGCTTCGCGGATAGCAGCGTTGCGTCGACAAATCGCTGGTCGACCTGGAACTCGGTTTCCGATGGTCGGCCGCTCGGCGTCACCGCCATCCGCAGCCGATTGCGTACATCGCGACCGATTGGGGCGTCGATGACGCCGCGCTCGGGTTCGACCTGATTGCGAACCAATGCGATATAGCGTTTCTCGACCGTTCGCTTTGCCCACTGCTGCAGTAAAGCCGTGTACCCGCGATCCGTTTTGCCTACGGCAAGCAAGCCAGATGTGTTCTTGTCGAGACGATGCACGATTCCCGGACGCTCGGTGCCAGAAACAGAGAGCTGCGGTTGATGCCAGAGCAGCGCATTGACGACCGTGCCGGAAGTGTGACCAGGAGCAGGATGGACCACCATGCCAGCCGGTTTATCGATCACCAGGATATCGGGATCTTCATACACGACCTCGAGCGGCAAGTCTTCCGGAACGAGATGATCGGGGCGTTCAGGTTCGGCGAAGGCAATGACCACCCGTGATCCCTCGACCAAACGGTGGTTCTGTTTGACCAAACGACCATCGACTTCGACGTCCCCTTCGGCGATCAGACGCTGAAGATAGGCGCGAGAGCAATCGGAAAATCGATCGGCGAGGAACTTGTCGAGTCTGGCGCCATCGTCTTCGAGCGCGACGACGAATGTTTCTTCGGCCTTCTCCACTTCCTCGTCGATGAAATCTGTCGTCATAGCCCGGTCATTCCACTCTGGTTGGCGTCACTCGCATGTCGAGGAGCAGCCAAAGGATAAGCAGTATCGCACCGACGGTGATGGCCGAGTCCGCCACATTGAAGGTGGGCCAACTTCCGACGACGACAAAGTCAGTCACATGACCGTCGCCAAGACGATCGAGCATGTTCCCAAGAGCGCCACCGATCAGCAATCCAAAAGCCACCGCCACCAGGACCCCACCAGTAGCTGCCGTCCGCCAACCGAACACCATGATCGCCAGCAAACCAAGGGTCACGATGACGCCAACGATCACTGATTGATTCTGGAGCAAACCGAAGGCGACACCGTCGTTTTCACTCAATTGAAGAAAAACCCGGGAACCAATCAGAACGATCGTTGACTCCTCCTGATTGTTCTGAAAGTACCAGGTGATCCCCCACTTGGTGAGAAGATCGAGGAAGGCGACAAGGAGCGCCACGCCCAGCAGCAATCGCTGGTCGCGACGTCCTTGTGACGAGATGACTCGGTCAGCGCTGGCTGGCAGCGGCGCCAAAAAGACTCGCTTGACGTTCGAGATATGACTGGCAATCGATGCAGTAGGCAGCGAACGGTAGCGCTCGCAAGCGGTCGACCTTCACGGCTTTTCCGCAGCGCTGACAACTGCCGTAGGTTCCGTCCTCCATACGACGGAGCGCGGCGTCGATTTGCTGCAACTGTTCCTTGAAATCTTCACCAACTGTGGAGATCCGTTCCTGCTCTCCGAGACTGCTGCCGTCATCAGCAAGATGGTTGCCAACCCCGCCATGCTCGTCTTCCTGATCGATACTGAGATCCATCAACTCTTCGGAGAGTTTTTCGACTTCGACGGTCAATTCTCGCTGCCGCTCGAGCAGGGCTTCTTTGAGGCTGGCCAGTGTGTTCGCGTTCATGGGGTGCACTCCTCTGGTGGAACGCCAGACGAATCGAAAGTGGTTCCGGATGGTAGCACACCAACCGCGACCGTCTCTCCGCCTATACTCGCAGAGCTTGGGAATGATCAGAGTTGCACCACTGGCGAGAGTGCATCAATTTCGTTGACGATGGGTCATGATGAGTAGCACCAGCAGAGGAAACCGATCGATTCGTCTGGCAATCGCAGGCGGAGGAACCGGTGGGCACGTGCTCCCGGTGGTGGCGGTTCTGGAAGAGTTCGAGCGACGGGAGCTCAGTATCGAACCGCTCTGGATAGGGAGCAAATCCGGTCTCGAACGATCTGAAGCTGAACGTCGCGGTATCCCATACCAAACCATCCAGACCGGCAAACTGCGTCGTTATCTCGACTGGCAGACGATTCCCGATGCCGCCCGAATACCTGCTGGAACGCTGCAGGCTGTCGGCGTAATGCGCGGATTCAAACCGGATGTGGTTTTCAGCAGTGGTGGCTTCGTCAGCGTGCCCACGGTGGTTGCCGCCCGCATGCTTCGCTCACCGGTGCTGACTCATGAGCAAACTGCGTCGTTCGGCCTTGCCAACAAAATCAATGCTCGCTTCAGCGATGTGATGGCTTTTTCGTACGAATCCTCGCGCGACTTGGCGGGCGGTCAAGCCAAGCGCGCGATCGTGACCGGCAACCCGATCCGCTCCTCGTTGTTCGACGGCCAGCGCGACGCGGCTTTCGCTCTTTTTGGGCTCGATCCTGATCTTCCGCTGGTCTATGTTACCGGTGGTGCGCGCGGCGCGAGTCCCTTGAACACGAGGATCGAAGCCATGCTGCCCGTTCTCCTGCATCAAGCCCAGATCGTCCATCAGACTGGCCCCGACACGACGAACGGCGACTACTCCCGACTCCTCGAGCGACGCGAAGCGCTGCCAGATACGCTTCACTCGCGCTACGTCGTCACCGAATACGTTCGCGACGAACTGAGCGATCTTTACGCGGCCGCTGATCTGGTCGTCGCGCGTGCAGGCGCGGGGAGTGTGGCTGAATTCGCGGCTCTGGGGCAGCCATCGATCATGATTCCGCTTCCAGGCAGTGGCGGTGGTGAGCAATGGCTCAACGCGAGAGTGCTGGAGCAAGCTGGGGGCGCAGTAGTAATCGACCAGGACGACGCCACTCCAGAGCGTCTCCTGACAGAAATCACCTCGTTGCTCAACGACCGGGGCAGACTCGAGACAATGAGTAAAGCAGCGCAGTCAGTGGGACGCGCCGATGCAGCAAGCAACCTCGCCGATGCGCTCCTCGACCTCGCTTATACGCAATCAGCTCACGAGCTGATAAGTCGAATCGCTTGAGCCACCGTGGGCACCGGCACGACAGTCATACCGGAGGTGGTCTTGGGCAGGTCGCTCTGACGCGAGGAAACGATCGCCCGGGTGAACCCGAGCCGACTCGCTTCGTTCAACCTCCGACCGATCATCCCAGTCGAGCGGACCTCGCCGGACAAGCCGATCTCGCCAATCGCGACGGTTCCGGAATCGATGGGTACATCGCGCACCGAGGAGGCGATCGCCAGCGCGACACTGAGATCCGAACTCGGTTCATTCACTCGTAGTCCACCAACTGCGTTCGCAAAGACGTCCTGGGTACCGAGCTGCAATCCGGCTCGTTTCTGCAAGACAGCAACGAGCAACTGCAGTCGCCCGAGATCGAGACCATTCGCGCTTCTCTTGGGTAAGCCGTAGGCTGTCGCCGAGGTCAATGCCTGGATCTCGACCAGAATCGGACGAGTCCCCTCGATCGTCACCGTCACCAGCGACCCAGCGGCGTTCGCCGCTCGTTCCTGCAGAAAAGCTTCCGAGGCGTTTTCGACACCGAGCAGACCTTTTTCCGCCATTTCAAACACGCCGATTTCGTCAGTCGATCCAAACCGGTTCTTGACCGACCGGAGAATTCGGAATTGCTGGAAACGCTCCCCCTCGAGATAGAGGACAACATCGACCATATGCTCGAGTACACGGGGTCCGGCGATGGACCCCTCCTTGGTGACATGTCCGATGATAAACACCGGCGTCTGTCGTGGTTTGGCCCATTGCATGAGTCTCGAGGTCGACTCGCGCACCTGGGCAACACTGCCGGCCGACGATTCGAGGTCATCCACGAACGCGGTCTGGATCGAATCGATGATTAGCAGCCCGGGGTTCATCGCCTCGGCGGTAGCGAGCACGCGTTCGATGTTCGCTTCAGCGAGCACATTGACCGGTCGATCGAGCAGATCGAGTCGATTTGCCCGGATCTTGATTTGCTCCTTCGACTCCTCTCCAGAAACGTACAGCGCTGGTGCATCGGTTTGAGCGGCATATGCGGCAGCCTGCAGTACGAGCGTCGATTTGCCGATACCAGGGTCACCGCCAATCAGCGTCAGCGATCCGGGCACAATCCCGCCGCCTAGAACCCGGTCGACCTCGCTGATTCCAGTCGACGTGTCGCCGAGAGACATCGGCGACGATGTCAGCAAGCGATTCGGCTCGACCGGCAGCGGGTTGTGACCGCTGGTGAGGGTCGTCGCGGTTGATGACCGTTTCGACCATCGTCTCCCATTCCCCGCAACGCGGGCAGCGGCCGAGATAAGCGGGACTCATCGCCCCACAGGCCTGACAAACGTAGTTCGCTTTGACCTTGGCCATTGCTCGCGCTCTTCCTCGACTGACACGACTGAGGGGCGGAACTTTTCCGCCCCTCAGGATACGTCAGATTGTCAGCCTGGATGGGATCAGGAAACCCCTACCAGTTCCTGCGCTTCGGTGAGTTTGAGGAGATCGTCCTCAACTTCGACTTTGATGGTCGAATTCGCCTGGAAGCGGGAATTGAGCAAACCCTCGGCCAGCGGATCTTCGATCAGGTTCTGGATGATCCGGCGAAGCGGACGCGCTCCATAGGTCTGATCGTAGCCTCGGTCGGCGAGAAGGTCCATGGCTTCAAGGGTGACCTCGAGCTGAATGTCCTGCTCAGCCAATTGCCTCCGGACGCGACCAAGTTCCAGATCGACGATCTCGCGGATCTCTTCCGCGGTCAACGAGTGGAAAACAATCGACGCGTCGATCCGATTCAGGAACTCGGGCCGGAACGCCTGCTTGAGTTCGCTGAGGACTTTGTCCCGCATCAGGTCGTAGTCTCGCTGCTTCGTCTTTTCCTCGTCCTCCTTGAAGGAGAACCCCATGTTCATCTCACGCGAAATCTGATCAGCACCGACATTCGACGTCATGATGATGATGGTGTTCCGGAAATCGACCCGACGCCCCTTGGCATCGGAAAGATGGCCATCTTCCATGATCTGGAGGAGCATGTTGAAAGCTTCCGGATGAGCCTTTTCGATTTCGTCAAGCAGAATGACAGAATACGACTTGCGGCGCACGGCCTCGGTCAACTGACCACCTTCTTCGTAGCCAACATAGCCCGGAGGAGCTCCGACGAGTCTGGCGACGGCGTGTCGCTCCATGAACTCCGACATATCGATCTTGATCAGATGCTCTTCAGAGCCAAACATGAACTCCGCCAACGCCTTGGCGAGAAGGGTTTTCCCAACGCCGGTGGGGCCGAGAAAAATGAACGTGCCAATCGGGCGTTTCGGATCCTTCAGGCCAGCTCGGGCCCGTCGGACGGCTTTGGACATCGCCACGATCGCTTCCTGCTGACCAATGATCCGCTCATGCAGAGCTTCTTCCATGTGCAGGAGTCGTTCCGATTCCTCGCCAGCGATTCGATAGACCGGGATTCCAGTCCACATTGCAGTCACCTGGGCGATATCTTCCTCGGTCACGTAGATTTCAGTTTCACCTGCAGCGTCGCGCAACTCCTGCTTCTGCTCATCGATGCGATCGCGCAGTTTCTTTTCGCGATCACGCAATTCAGCAGCGAGCTCGAATTCCTGATTTTCGATTGCCGCGTCGAGTTCCTTCTGCAGGGCTTCGAGACCGCGCGTCGCTTCCTTGAGACTCGGCGGCGCGACTGAAACCTGCATTCGTACTCGCGAGGACGCTTCATCGATCAGGTCGATCGCTTTGTCCGGCATGAAGCGGTCGGTTACATAGCGCGCGGCCAGGTTGGCAGCGGCATCGAGCGCTTCGTCACTGATCTTCAAGCGATGATGCTCTTCGTAGAGGGGCCGAACACCAGTCAGAATCTCGATGGTTTCTTCGATTGATGGTTCTTCGACGGTGACCGGCTGGAAACGTCGTTCCAGCGCTGCATCCCGTTCGATGTACTTGCGATATTCGTCAAGGGTGGTTGCGCCAATCGTTTGAAGTTCTCCCCGGGAAAGCGCGGGTTTCAGGATATTGGCTGCATCTACCGCGCCTTCTGCGGCGCCGGCGCCGACGAGCGTATGGAGTTCATCGATAAAGATGATCGATCCAGTTTCCTTGACTTCGCCGACGATCTTCTTCAATCGCTCCTCGAACTCACCCCGGTACTTCGTGCCGGCGACCAGCGCGCCGATATCGAGCGCCACCAACCGTTTCCCCTGAAGACGTTCAGGGACATCACCGCTGACGATCCGTTGGGCCAGTCCCTCGACGATGGCGGTTTTACCGACGCCGGGCTCGCCGATCAAGGCCGGATTGTTCTTTGTCCGCCGGGAGAGAATCTGCATCACCCGATCGATTTCCATCGAACGACCGACAAGCGGACCCAGTTTGTCACTGCGGGCTGCTTCGGTGAGATCGAACCCGAGCGCGTCCATGTACGGCGTTTTGGTTTGCGATTTCCCAGCGGAACTCGTTTGCGGACTCTGATTGACCACCTGCAACACTTGCTGACGCACCTTTTCCAGGTTCACGCCGAGGCTCTCGAGCACACCGGCGGCAATGCCTTCGCCCTCGCGCACGAGACCAAGCAGGAGGTGCTCCGTGCCGATATACCCGTGATTCAACCGCCGGGCTTCGTCGATCGCCAGCTCTATAACCTTTTTGGCACGCGGCGTCAGCCCGATTTCGCCAATTACCGCGGCGTCGCCACGGCCAATGATGAATTCGACCGCCGAACGTACCTTAGGCAGCTGAACGCCCATGTTGGTCAGAACACGCGCGGCGACACCATCACCTTCACGCACCAAACCGAGGAGAATGTGTTCGGTTCCAATGTAATTGTGATTGAAGCGCTGGGCCTCTTCCTGGGCCAACTGCAGCACTTTGCGGGCTCGTTCCGAGAATTTGTCGAACTGTTGTGCCATCCAGGTTACTCCTAATGCCGCACGGCACCCGGTAACCCGGGGCAGATTGGCCTCTAACCACTCTAAGCATACGAAATGTGTCGAGTGGTGGCTTCATTATCTTCGCCGGAGTGGGTCGCAAACGCAACCGTCCAAACGATCAGGTCAACTGTGCAAGGGGAAAATCGGATCAGAAAAACGATCGAAGGAAGCCTGATTTGGCGGTAGCATCCAACCGTACAGGGAGACGATAAACCGGCGGCCAGTTGACCGCCGGTTTCATGCTACGTGTGTTTCGAACTTCGATCAGGCGGGCGTTTCGTCCTCGGACTCAATCGGTTCGGAATCATCCTCTGCCGCAGATTCATTGCCGTCATCGACAACTTCGGCCTCGATCACCATCTCTTCGGCTTGTTCGACTACCGTCTCGTCCTCGTCACCAGCTCCTGCTTCTGAGTCAGAAACCGCATCGACGACCTCGTCGGCGACAGCTTCAACATCGACCTCATCTGATCCAGCGCCAGTGTCGCTTTCGGCTTCAACTGTGCTTTCGTCGGATTCAGATTCATCCTCTCGAGCTTCTGGGGCGGTAGCGGCAGCGATCTCTTCGAGCGTCGCTTCGTCGCTTTCCTCCTCTGCCTCGAGATTGATGCCTTCGCGTTCGATGGCAGCCTGGACGTCGGCAGCGTTGCGATCACGCTCAGCCAGCGCTTCTTCACCCAGAGCCAAGATGATTTCTTCGTCCGGCGTGTCAAGTGCGCGGCGGAGGCTGAGACCCATTCTTCGCCGTTCAGGATCAATGCGAATGATACGCAGGATGAGTTCCTGGCCCTCGCTCACGATCTGGCGTGGATGATTGATGCGGGCGTCCGAAATCTCGGACACATGTACAAGTCCTTCGATACCGTCAGCGATACGCGCAAACGCGCCGAAATTCGCCAACTGGGTCACGGTGCCGCGCACCAGCTGACCAACTTCGAATTCGCTGGCAACTTGGCTCCAGGGCTCCGGCAGGGTTCGTTTGATCGACAGCGCGATCTTCTTTTCCTGTGGATTGACACCGAGCACATAAACGTCGATCTCTTCGCCCAACTTGAGAACTTCGCTTGGATGGCGGACCCGGCTCCACGAGAGCTCGGAGAGGTGAACCAGTCCGTCCGCTCCGCCGATATCGACAAATGCGCCGAAATCGCAGATCGATGAGACCCGACCGCGTCGAACCTCCCCTTCGACCAGTTCTTTGATCAGATGATCCTTCATCTCGTCGCGCTTTTCCTGCATGGCCTGGCGCTCGGAAAGGATCAGCCGGTTGCGATGGCGATTGATTTCGATGACCTTAAGTGGGAGATGGGTACCGATGAGCTTGGCCATTTCAGCCTGCTTGCCCACTTCGTCGGCGCCACGAATCTCGGTGACCTGCGACGCAGGTACGAAACCGCGCACGCCGTCGAGATTCACCAGCAGGCCACCCTTGTTGTAATTGATAACCTCAGCGTCGATAACCCCGTTCTCATCGTAGATTTCCTGCAGCCGACGCCAGCTCTTCTCCTGTCGCGCCCGATCGATACTGACCACCGGATGGCCTTCCGCATTTTGCGGTTGGACGATGAAAACAAGCACGCTATCCCCAGGGATCAGTGCTTCCTTTTCACTGGGCGTCAGACTGGAGAATTCCTTGGTCGGGACGATGCCTTCGGCTTTCGACCCAATGTCGACCAGCACCTCGTCACGATCGACCCGCATGATCAACCCCTCGAGCACGTCTCCGTACTTGAGAGCGGTGAAATCATTGCCTGGCTCGTTGAGATACTTTTCCATGAGCGACACGGCACCAGTTGCCTCAGCACCCTCTCGCCCGCTAACTTCCACGCTATCCATACACCTTCCTTAAGAACTGACCGCTAATCGGCGGCTTCACCTGCATCTCTCGCAGGCAGCAACACGCCACGGGCGCGGTGGCCCAACCAGACGAGTATATCCCTGCCTCAAGCGGCAGCGCAAACGTTGAGGTCTCTCGGTGGCCGTACATAGTTGACGGGCGTTGGCATCAATGTCCGGATTGTTCTGGTCCTCGTCGGCACGCGCCCAGCGGCGACGAGCTCATGGCACGCGCCAGAATCGACTATGAGGAAGGACCCCACGCCACTCCCTAAATCTTTGTCCCTTTGCGAAGGAGTTAGGACCTTCAGCCACTGCGGCAGGAGATCCTTGCTCCTTCGTCAGGATGACCTGAGCACCCAGATGGTCAGGGCCGTGAGCGGAGGGTCGCGAGCGAGGATTCGAGCGCGTTCAAACAGAAATCGATGTCCTCGTCGTCGACCCAGCCCATATGCCCGATGCGGATGATCGTGTCCGCAATCGGTCCCTGGCCGCCGGCGACGGTGACTCCATGCTCCTGCTTCAATGTCGCAATCAGTTCCGGACCGTTGATGTCGTCGGGAATGCGAACAGCGGTGACGGTGTTTGAAGCGAACTGCTCATCGGCAAAGAGCTCCAGGTCGAGTTCTCTGACGCCGGAGCGCGCCATTTCTCCAAGCGCCGCATGGCGCTGCCAGACGGCCTCGATCCCTTCCACCTCGATCATCTTTACTGCTGCGTCGAGCGCATAGATCAGCGACAAGGGAGGCGTGGTCGGGGTGGTTCCTTCGCCCGCAGCGGCTCGGGTTGACACTAAATCCCAGAAGAATTGAGTTCGCGGTTTTGCTTCGATCGCGGACCAGATCCGTGGTCCGACGGCGACCACCACCAGACCCGGTGGACACATCCAGGCTTTCTGAGAACCGGACATCACGAAATCGAGATCCCAGACATCGATCTCCAGCGGCAATCCCGCCAGAGAGCTCACGGCATCCACCAGCGTCAGGGTTCTGTGGGAGCGCGCGATTTCTGCAAGCGCAGCCACCGGATTTTCAACACCGGTTGACGTTTCGTTGTGAGTCAGAAAAACGGCTTTCGTCTGCGGATGCTCTGCGAGTACGCTCTCGAGTTCTGACGGTCTGGCGGCCTGACCCCAGGGAATCTCGAGTCGGTGAATCGTCAGACCGTAAATTTCAGCAACCTCGGCGAATCGCTTGCCGAAATAGCCGGTGATCACCGCGACGACTTCATCACCAGGATCGAAGAGATTCGCAATCGCGATCTCCCACCCGGCCGAACCAGACCCAGGCCAGAGCAACACGTCGTGGTCAGTGCGATGGATGGTCCTGAGACGCTCGAGCAGCACCGTGTACATCGTCCGGAACTCAGCGCTTCGGTGGGGAATCATCTCCTGCTGCATGGCAGCAAGAACGGCGGGCGGCAATGGAGTTGGACCCGGCAAACGGAATCGGCTCAACATGGAACATCACTCCTTTTCGGTGGAAACAGCGATCGCTTCTGTGCAGATGTTGCTAGCATCGACTGCGGATCGACCCCAGCCAGCTCAGCCGGCGCCGAAAAGAGAATCAACGACGGGTCAACTTGATCGAATCGACAGTCGAGTAGTCCGATACCGAAATGAGCGGCCCAGCGGCGATCCGTCGGCGACCCCGGGTTGAAGAGAATCTGCCCTCGCGTCGACCGCTCGATCTTTGGCAGGTGACTATGACCATAAACAACGATATCGATGTCCGCGTCAAAGGAATTGGCTGCGGTTTCGCGTCCAGACCGACCCTGATGCCCGTGGACTAGACCAAGTCGAACCCGACCGACCTGGAGCGCTTCCTGGTCAGCGAGGCGATCACAGAGTTCGTTGTCGTCGTTGTTGCCGCGGACGGCAAGCACCGGCGAGATCGTGGCGAGTTGATCGAGAACGGTGCGGTCATTGACATCGCCGGCGTGGAGAATGAGATCAACACTCGCCCGAGCGAAGAAATCGAGAACTTCATTTGCGAGCGTCCTCCTACCGCCTTTCCAGATATGGGTGTCCGCGATCACTCCCACGACGGAGGCCGGGAACACGCGCTCCGCGACAAGCGCGATTGGGTCGGGTCGGTCTAAGACGTCGACGTTCATACCTCATCCAGGATCGCGAAAATGACCCCACTGACCGCGGTCGCGACAACTGATCCCAGCACGATCCCCCACAGTGTCGCATCGATGCCCGGGATGATCAGCGCCGTCAGACCATAGAAGACCGCGTTGACCACGAAGGCAACCAACCCGAAGGTGAGGCAACTCAGCGGCGCGGTGATCGCCGCGAGCGCTGGTTTAACGAGAGCGTCCAGCAAGCCGAGGATGAGGCCGAAAAGCAAGATCGCGGTGACAGAATCATACGTGACGAGGCCACCCTGAAAGAGCTGGCCGACGACCAACGTCGCGACCGATGCTCCGATCATATAGGCAACGACGCGACCGACCAATGGAATCAGGCCTGGCCGAGATCAGCGGGGGCCAGGACCGAAAAACCGTCGAAGAAATGTTGGACACCGCCCTCGATTTCACGGTCATGTGGCCGTCCGGCAGCGACGGCATCGAGCGCATCGCGCATGGCGATCAGCATCTCCGGTTGCATCTGATCAGCATTGTGCGACGGATGCACGGTTTTCAAGGATGGTGCGAGATCGGCGAGCATCCGCATCGTTGCACGGTATTCGTCGAAATTCGATCCGCCGAGATGGGCATAGAGTGCGGCGGGATAGGCGACATCGGTCGACAGGAGAACGCCGTTTTCGCGATCAAGAAAAACAAGTAATCCCTCGGCGTGACCGGGAGCGTTGATCGCTTCGATGACCCGCCCGCCGAGATCAAAGCTTTCTCCTCCGTGAAGCAGGCTGCCCGGCGCTGACCCGTGGATATCGAGTTCTTCTACGCGTACGCCTGCTGGCAAGGAACCACGGAGCCGCTCAGGGGCACAGGCTTTGCGCAGCAATTCGCCATGACGATCCTCGGCGAGCATGCTCACGCAATCAGTATGAATAGCGATGTCGGGGAATTCGCGATTGTTGCCGATATGATCCCAATGCGCGTGGCTATTGACCGGAATGATCGGCAGATCGGTCAGCGACTCCACGACCTCCCGCATACTGCCAACGCCACAACCTGTGTCGATCAAGAGAGCGGCAGCATCACCGACCACCAGGTACGAGAGGACGTCCTCGTCAGCAACCGGTTCACGAATGGCGAAGACGCCAGGAGACGGCTCGGTCACCTGGAACCAGTCCTGATGGGTCAACGTGAACGATTCCAACGCTTCTCTCCCACTTCGTTCCGAATGCAACAAAGTCCATCTGCAGGTCGCCGGCGCGTTCAACACGAGAAGAGCCGGTCACCTGGGCGACCGGCTCCGATGACGCTTTCAGATCAGTGTAAGCGAGTGACCTAGCTCGACTGTGTCCGGCGACGGCGCCGCTCAGCTTTTCGCTTCTTCGCGCGGTTTTCTTCCTGGACACTCGTAAAGCGCAATCCCCGGCGGTATTCCCGAATAATGCCGGAGCGCTCGATACCCTTAGTAAAGCGACGAAGTAGTTGGTCAAAAGATTCGGAATCACGCAAATCGACGTGCATACGCGGTTCTAGCCTTCCTTTCGAATGTTCATGGTTTCTGCAAGCACGAAATCCACCGTCAGCCTGAGAGTATAGCGCAGCAATTCGCTAATGCAATTACCACCAGCCATACGGAATGTTGCGATAGGGATTGAGCACCGGATAGTGACCGGTCGCCACCAGTTCTTCGGCGCGGAGCGCCAGCGCTTCGATCTCACGCGGATGGAGCCAAGGTCCGAGCTGCTGCCGCAAATCGTCAAACCCCGTGACGATTCTTTGCAGATCGGGAGCAAGTGTCTGCGATATCGGTTCGCCATTGAACTGCCACATCACGGTCCGCAACTTGGGAACTTCATTGAACGTCAGACCGTGATCAATTCCCCAGGCATCGCCATTTGCGTCGAGCAGACAATGCGCGAGTTTGCGATCAGCGTTATTGGTCAGGTGATCGAAAAGCACCATGCGTTCATTCGCGATGGTCTGTACCCCCCAGAGCGATTCCGGATCCTCGATTTCACGGGCTGGTTCGATGTAGATCTGCAGACTCCCGATGCCATGAGGACCATCGGCTTCGATCGTCGGCGGCACCAGACGCCACCCGATCCACTGGCAAAGTACGAAGGACGCAATTTCGCGCTTGTAGAGGGTGCCGGACGGGAAATCATGGAGCGGCGCTTCACCGGCGCGCGGTTTGTAGATGCCAAGGTGGGTGGGTCCGTCAGGCAGCTCGAGCGCGACCGCGAACGAGTAGTTCGACCCCCACGGGATGAGCCCCGTCCCGGTGATCTGCGAGCCCTTGAGTGCCACCAATGCCTCCTCTTCAGAAAGGACGCGAGTTTCGCGGGCCCTGGTCTCATCGTCATCGAGTAGGTCGAGGAAAAGATCTGGCATCTGGGATAATCCGCTGAAGCGACCGCGTTCGCTGCGCTGAGTTTAGCGTGACGCGGGAATCAGAAGCAGCATTCGCGAGCGACCACTACGGTCGGCGCGAGCCTTGAGGAGAAGTTCGCGTGAGAATCTGCCGAATTCGTCTGGCGTCCGAAGCAGCACCAGTCTTTGCCGAACAGAATGGGACCGACTGGTATCGCCTGGAAGGCGATTTCGCCACCGGGTTCGCCCGCACCGAATCGCTCGGCACTGACTTCGACTATCACCTACTCGCGCCAATCGAACCGGCCAAGATCGTCTGTGTTGGATTGAACTATCTCGCCCATGTCACGGAAAACGATCCCACCAGAACCGTTCCGGAAGAACCCGTACTCTTCATGAAACCACCATCTGCTGTGATCGGCCCGGAAGATCCCATCCGGATTGCGAATCCCGAGAACCGCACCGACTACGAAGCCGAATTGGCGGTCATCATCGGCAAAACAGCGCGACACATCGGCCCAGACGCCGTGTCTGACCATATCTTTGGCTACACCTGCGCCAACGATGTCTCGGATCGAGTCCTGCAGAGGAAGGACGGGCAGTGGATCCGGGCCAAGGGATACGACACCTATTGTCCGGTTGGTCCATGGATCGAAACCGAACTCGATCTCGAAACGGCACAGGTCGAATCGTTCTTGAATGGCGAAGCGCGGCAATCCCAGGTTGCCTCGTCGATGCTCTTTCCCCTTCCGCAGCTTGTCAGTTTCATGAGTGGAGTGATGACTCTCTATCCCGGCGATCTGATCCTGACCGGAACACCAGAAGGGGTCGGTCCGATGCAAGCCGGTGATCGAATCGAAGTCAGTGTCGCTGGAATCGGCTCTCTCGCAAATCCGGTGATCAATTCCTGAACTGCACAGGTGCCATCAAACTCCTGTCATTCTGAGCGAAGCGAAGAATCTCCGGTCGAAGAGAACCGAGGCTCTCAATGACAGGAGATTCTCTTCAACATGCCGGAGCTGAGTAAAATTTAGAACTCAGACCAATAGACACCCGTGCCCTTGATCAGCAACCGCTGTAGTTCCTGCGGGTCGGTTGTCGGCGCCAGGCAAGCGAATCGTTCACAAACGTAGCCTGTGACCTTGCCGTCGCGCGTCGTACGTCCTTCGAGCAGCGGCAAGTTCAAAGATTCCCCCGGCTCAGCGAGTGCCACGATTGCCGCCGGTTCGTAGACGGCAAAGACCGCGTCGAGCATAGCCGCCGTCGACATCGAATCTCGTGGACCGGCGATCACGACCTCCTTTGGTGTGGCGAGGTAGGTGTCGAGCGCGGTCAAGGCTCGTCCAAACCCCTGCGGTTGCTCGGCCATCGGGCGGACCAGGTGCGCCAGGATTTGCTCAGCACGTGCGAGGTAGTCGCGATTGCCAGTCAGATGGGCGGCTTTGACCAGAATCTCAGCGGCGACCGCATTCCCTGAAGGCGTCGGCCCGTCCTGGATGTCGCGCGCGCGGGTCACAAGTGGTCCATGGGCCTCCTGCGAATCGAAGAGCAGGCCGTTTTCGTTTCCTGAGAAGCGCGAGAGCATGCTGTCGATCAGCGCGCCAGCCCCATGAAGCCAGGCGGGATCGCCGGTCGCCTGATAGAGCGCCAGCAACCCATCCGCGACATTCGCATAGTCCTCGAGAAAGCCAGCCACTCCTCCCTGACCATTTGTGGTGTAGTGGCGAAGATCGGTCCAATCGTTGGATGCCTGCTTCAACGATCCTGCCAGCGCGACAGCTGCTTCGAGGAAGTCGGGGCGTTTCCGCGCCCGTCCAACCTCGGCCAGCGAGCGCAGCGCCAACCCATTCCAGCTTGCGAGAATCTTCTGATCGATACCCGGCAGCGTGCGTTGCGCACGGGCCTGCTTCAGTGCTTCCCGCGCGGTCGCTGCCTGAGTGGTCAACTCCTCGTTGCTCATGCCATGGCGACTGGCAACCGTTTCGATCGGTTCGGCTCTGGTTGGAATCGAGTTCCCCTCGAAGTTTCCACCCTCGGTGATGCCATAGAGATCGAGAATGGCATCCACCACCACGCCGGTATCGGCGAGGGCAGCTCGCGCTTCGTTGACCGTCCAGACATAAAACCTGCCTTCCTCACCATCGGTGTCCGCGTCTTCAGCTGACCAGAGGCCTCCGGATCGATCGACCATCGACCCGAGCAGTGAATCGAGAATGTCCTCGGCTAGCAGCCCGTACCGTTCTTCACCGGTCAGTCGAAATCCATCGAGGTAGATCCGGGCGAGTTGACCATTGTCGTAAAGCATCTTCTCAAAGTGGGGCACGATCCATTCACGATCGACTGAATAACGATGAAAACCTCCGCCGATTTGGTCATACATTCCACCCTGCATCATCGCGTCGAGGGTTGTGGTGATCATGCGACTGGTTGACTTCGATGGTTTCCGCTTCTGCGTTCTCAACACGAATTCGAGCACCGGGGGTTGAGGGAACTTCGGCGCGGAGCCAAAGCCGCCATGGAGCTCGTCAAATGCTGGTTCGAGTCCTTCGAAGGCTGTATCGAGGACCTCTCTCGTCAGGACGTCCCGCTTCGGCGCTGCCGTATTGGCAGTAACCAGAAAGGCTCCAACCTGTTCGGCGTTTTCGTCGATCCCTTCGCGACGATTGGCCCAGGCATCGGCAATCGCTTCGAGCACCTTGGCGAAAGCAGGCAATCCCATTCCGTCGACTGGCGGCCAATAGGTGCCACCATAGAACGGCTTGAGATCCGGCGTGAGAAAGACGTTCAATGGCCAGCCACCCTGACCGGTGAGCGCCTGGACGGCTCCCATATAGATCGAATCGATATCGGGCCGTTCTTCGCGGTCGACCTTGATCGGGACAAAATCGCGATTCAGCGCCTCAGCGATCGCTTCATCCTCGAACGACTCATGCTCCATGACATGGCACCAGTGGCAAGCCGAATAGCCGATCGAGAGAAAGATCGGTTTGTTTTCAGCCGTGGCTTTGGCCAGCGCTTCGGCTCCCCACGGATACCAGTCGACCGGGTTTTCCTTGTGCTGTTGCAGATAGGGACTGGTTTCCTGTGCCAACCGGTTCGTCATCGGGGTTGATGCTCCTACTCGCGCAAACCTCGTTTTAGGGGCTCGCGGCTGCTGCTCGCGTGTTGAAAACGGGCGTATTGGATCGGCGCGACTACACTATGCCGACACGGATCTGCCCCGACACAATGGTAGGACGCTTCTTGGATACACGTGCACAGGATGAAAACAGCGGAGTTCCCAGTCTGGGTGAAACGACACTCGGGTTCGTCGGCGCTGGCGTCATGGCAGAAGCCATGATTTCGGGATTGCTCAACCAGGAACTCATTCCCCCGAGTCAGATAACGATCAGCCACCCGCGCACCAATCAGCGCCAGCGATTGGTCGAACGATTCGGCATCGACGCAACTGAAAGCAATCGCGACGCGGCCGTTGGCCGGAATCTCGTTCTGCTGACGGTCAAACCACAGGTGTTGAAACCAGTGATGCGCCAACTGCACGGTTCACTCAGCCCCGATCAAGTGGTGATTTCGATCATTGCCGGGGCCAGTCTCGATTCGCTTGCGACCGGTCTCGGACATCAATCCCTTGTTCGCGTGATGCCAAACACCCCGGCGCAGGTTGGCCAGGGGATGATGGTCTGGACGTCGACTCCGGAGGTTGATGACACCCAGATTGCCAATATTCGTGCGGTGCTCGGTTCTCTGGGAGAAGAACTCTGGGTTGAAGAAGAGAAGTACGTCGATATGGCGACTGCGCTGTCAGGCACTGGGCCGACCTATGTGTTCCTGATGATGGAAGCGCTGATCGATGCCGGGGTTCACATGGGGTTTCCGCGGCGGATCGCCGAACAGATCGTGTTGCAAACGGTATCCGGTTCGGTCGAGTTTGCCCGCGATTCCGGGAAGCACATGGCTGAACTGCGGAACATGGTGACTTCCCCGGGGGGGACCTCAGCGGACGCGATCTATCAGATGGAAAAGGGTGGTTTGCGCACTGTCTACTCTCGAGCTGTCTACGCCGCCTATCAGCGCACGAAAGCCCTGGCCGACGAACAGAAATAATCAGTCAAGAAGGTCAGAGTCGTTGGCAAGAAAGAGCGGCGGCGTTTCCTGAATCGCCGCACCTCGATCTCGACCAGCTGGTCCGTCGATCGAGGTCTGCACCCAGCGGTGCTCTTCCGCATGAACAAAGTGTGCATAACGGTCAACCGAGCGCTGACCCTCGTCGGAAAGATCGCGAAAAACCGCGACCAGACGCTGCAACCGGTGATCAGATGTGCTGCTTTCCGCGCTTTCGACCACGCCTGCAGCGTGGAGAAGATCGAGTCGGGCAATGCCGAGCGACGCTGCCAATCCGTCGAGCACCTGCAAACTTGGATTGCTGACCCGACCACGTTCGATATCACACAGATACGATCGCGAGATTCCCGCCTGCGCCGCCAGGTCCTGTTGCTTGATGCCGCGTTCACGCCGCATCGAACGCAGCTCAGCTCCGAGCGCGGATGGACGTTCCCTGGTGGTTTCGGTTGCTGGTTGGCTTGTCATAGCGTCCTCTGCCGAAATGGTATCAGACCACGTCCCGACCTTCGGCGCCGGCGCATGTATGAAGCTGAAAGCGATCTCCACGGTATGCTACTCAACGCGTGTCTGAAGGAGGAACGAATGGATCAGGAAGTAGACGATCAGTATTCGGCAGCGAGTCTGGTGCAACGTCACAAGGAGAGTCTTTTTCCGTCGGTCTCGCTCTTTTATGACGAGCCGATCGAACTCAGACGAGGTGAGCGGCAATTCGTCTACGACAGCACCGGCAAGGAGTACCTCGACTTCTTCGGTGGCATCCTGACGGTTTCAAGCGGTCATGCGATCCCGGAAATCAATGATCCGATCAAAGAGCAACTCGACCGGATCACGCACACGTCGACCCTTTTCCTGATTCGCTCCCAAATCGAACTTGCCGAACGGCTACGGGAGATGACCCCAGCCAAATTGAACAAGGTGTTTCTGACAAACAGCGGCACCGAAGCCAACGACGCTGCGCTGCTGGTGACAACGTTGCAGCGAAACAGCAACGAGTTGATCGCTCTACGCCACTCCTATCATGGTCGCTCCTTCGCCACTATCAACGCGTCAGGCCAGCGTCCGTGGCGATCGACAACGCTCAGTCCCCTTCAGGTTCACTATGTTGGCAATCCCTATTGCTATCGGTGTCCTTACGAAAAGACTTACCCATCTTGTGATCTCCTCTGCGCCCGCGATGTCGAAGCGGTCATCCGGACGACGACCAGCGGTCAACCGGCGGCGTTTATCGCCGAGCCAATCCAGGGTGTTGGTGGTTTTGTGACCCCGCCGCCGGAGTATTTCGTGCGGGTCAAGGAGATCCTCGATAGATACGGAATCCCGTTCATCTGTGACGAGGTCCAGACCGGCTGGGGGCGCCTCGGAGTAGCTGATTTCGGTTTTCAGGCCTATGGGGTTGAACCTGACGTGATCGTCTTCGCCAAGGGCCTGGCCAACGGCATTCCGATTGGCGGTTTGGTCGCAACGGATGAACTCGCCGCTTCGATCCAGTCCCTGAGTCTCTCGACCTTTGGTGGAAATCCGATCGCTTCGACAGCGGCGATGGCGAATTTGAATTACATCGCTACAAACAATCTCCGCGAAAACGCGCGGGTCGTCGGTGAGTATTTCAAAGACAAACTGTTCGAGCTGCAGGGGAAACATACCTGTGTCGGCGATGTCCGCGGGATGGGGTTGATGCTGGGTCTGGAACTGGTCAACGACCGCACGACCAAAGAACCGTCACCCTCGGCTGTTCATACCGTTCTCAACGGAGCGAAGGAACGCGGTCTCATTATCGGACGGGGTGGTTTGCACGCCAACGCGATCCGGATCAGTCCACCGTTGATCGTCAGCAAAGCCGATGTCGACGCTGCGATCGAGATTCTCGACGAAGCGCTCGCACTGGTTGCCTGAAATCCGAGACGCGGCTCCGGCGGTGCCTATGCGACCGCTCCTACCGCTTCCAAAGCGACTGCGGTCAGCGCCGCGGCGGCGGCTTCGCAATCAGCGCGAGTAACATCGAGATGGGTCACCGCGCGCACGAGGTGCTCCTCGATGTACGGGCTGACGCGAACATCGTGCTCGGCGAGAACCTTGGCGGCGAACTCACGCGCGGTCATCCCGGTTCCGGCGACGCTGAAAATCACGATGTTGGTTTCGACCGGTGTCCGCATCATATCGAGACCGGGCGTATGGAAAACCGCTTGCTCGAGAATCCGGGCGTTGGCATGGTCTTCAGCCAGTCGTTCGACGTTGTGCTCGAACGCATAAACACCGGCGGCTGCGATCACGCCAGCTTGACGCATGGCTCCGCCCAAGCGGTGTTTCCACAACCGGCCTGCTTCGATGAAGTCGCGATCTCCAGCCAAAACTGCACCCACCGGCGCTCCCAAACCTTTGGAGAGATCAATCCAAAGGGTATCCACCATCGATCCGAATTCTTGCGCCGAAACGCCCGACGCAATGACGGCGTTCATCAAGCGGGCGCCATCCATGTGCAACTTCATCCCGTACTCGTTCGTGAGCGCGCGGAGTTCCTGGATCTTGTCGACTGGCCAGACCATCCCGCCACCGGTGTTGGACGTGTTTTCGATCGAGATCATCGCCGTTCGTGAAGCATGGGTGCCGCCACTGTTGACGAATGGCATGGCCTTGTCGGCACCGAAAACGCCGCGTTCGCCATCGACCGACCGCATCATCACGCCGGCAATTACGGCCGGTCCGCCACCTTCGGAGATGTTCGGATGGGCCAGCTTTTCAAGAATCACGGCTTCTCCGGGTCGGCAATGAACCGCAAACGCGATCGTGTTGCACATCGTGCCAGACGGAAGAAAGAGGGCAGCTTCCTTTCCGGTCAGTTCTGCGACCAGTTCCTGAAGCGCGTTGACCGTTGGATCTTCGCGCATCTGCTCGTCACCGACCTCGGCGGCGGCCATGGCCGCGCGCATGGCTGCGCTTGGTCTCGTCGACGTATCACTGGAGAGGTCGATCACCGGGGAGTCCTTTCAGGAGTTTCAATCGTGACATCGGCGTCAGTTTCGCGGAGTGAAGCCGGGAGTGCAAGTGGTGTGATGCACTGTTTGCGTGCGAATGATATGCTGACGGCAATCTATCCGACTCAGCCCGAGTCCTGCCATCAATGTCAGCATACATCAGGCGAATTCGAGATTTTTCGCCTGACATCAAACGGTTTCTCTTCTATGGGCTCATGGCCAATATTGGCTTTGGGGCGGTCGAGCTCGTTCTCAACTTCTACTTTCTCGAACTCGGCTACCGGGAAGATTTCATTGGTGAATGGCGTGCCGTTCAGACCATCGCGATGGCCATCGTCGCGTTACTGATCGGTCCGTTGATCAACCGATTCGGACCCTGGAAAGTGATCGTGGGCGGATTCAGCCTGCTCACGGCCTCATCAGTCGTGCTTGCCTTTAGCGAGATGCAATGGATGCTCCTCCTCCTTGCGGTGGCGGTCGGAGCCGGTCTCGCGTTCTTGTTCAATCCCCTTATGCCATTTGTAATGGAGTACTCGGAACCGAATGAACGGCAATATGTATCCGCTGTAGCGTTTTCGGTCGTTTCGTTCTCAATGATGATCGGGTCGCTCATCGGCGGGTTTTCACCGTCGTTCTACAGCCGCTTGCTGCCAGCCATATCCACGGGTTCGCTGGAAGCGTACCGGGCGGCGATGCTCACTGGCAGTTTGATTTCGGCGCTCGGACTCATTCCGCTCATGCGGATGCAGAAACCGCGGGAAGCCTGGACGCCGGTCAACCGAAAGCTCGAGCAAGCCAAAATGTCGATCCAGTCGCAACGACAGACTCGAGGTGACATCGCTATCTTCGTGGCAGTCGGCGGGCTGATGAGCATCGGCGTCGGGATGGTGCAACCGTTTTACAACGTCTATCTGAAAGATCTCGGCGCTTCTGACGATCAAGTTGGGTTTATCTATGCGCTGGGCGGACTGACCGCCGCCGTGATTGGTCTGGGCGCGCCGGCAATGGCCAATCGGATGGGATCCCTGAACGCGGTGATCCTTTTGCGACTCTCGATCGTTCCCTTCTACCTCCTGCTGATTTTCATGCCGTCGCTCTCGTTGGCGATCATGGCGTTTTTGATACGACAGGCCAGTATCAGCATGGCCTGGCCGATTGACTCGACCTTCATCAGCGAGATCCTGCCCCCGAGCGCAAGATCAGGCGTGTTCGGTACCCGCTCGTCTGCGTGGAACCTTGGCTTCGCCTTCGCATCTTTTGCGGCTGGTCGGATCATCGTTCAATCAGGCTATGACTGGCTGTTCGTCAGTATCGTTGTTTTCAGCACGCTATCGGCGCTGCTCTTTTACGTCTATTTCCGACGTCATCCCATGGTGCTTAGCGGCGAGATTCCATCGGCTCTTCCGAGGCGGAAACGACTCGCGGCAGAGGAAGCCCCTTCACGTTTTGGCGAAGGCGTGGCAGAATCAGAGGGGAAAGCGGCGACTTCGGCGTGACGTTTCGTCGTGGGCAGTCTGATGGGGATGGGAAACTTGGTTTCAGAGGCGTTGAATCGAGCAATGAGTCGACGTCGTTTGCTGGCGGGCACGGCGGCAACTGCGCTTGCGGTTGCACCGGTGGCAGCCCTGGCGGATGGCCCAATTTCTGACAATACGACCATCGAACGAATTCTCGGCAGGATGACGCTCCGGGAAAAACTCGGTCAAATGTTCATCATCTCCGCCAGCGGCACTGACATGACCGATTGGTACCGCGAGCAACTCCTCGACCTCCAACCGGGTGGCGTTCTCTTTTTCGCGTACAACGTCGGTTCCGAAAATCAGGTTCGGGCCTATATCGACGCGATCCAACGGACCGGCCGCTATTCACCGGCGATGATCGCCGTCGACCAGGAAGGTGGACCCGTGACCCGGGTTCCCGGCGACCCGGTTCCCGGCGCCAATCAACTTGGCACACTCAGTGACAAGGAAGTTCGAAGTTTCTCAGTCGAACGCGCCGACTTCCTCCGTCAGTACGGTTTCAACATCAACTTTGCTCCGGTGGCGGATGTCGCCTACACCCTCGACAGCACGATGCTCTATCGCAGCTTCGGGAGTGACCCCGGGCTGGTAGCCGGGAAGATCAAAGCAGTGGTCAGCGGATCCCGTCGAGGCAAGGTCGCTAGCGCGGTCAAGCATTTCCCTGGCCACGGTCGCGCGGTGCTCGATTCTCATGTTGGGTTGCCGGTCGTTGACATCTCGCTCGAGGAGTGGATGGCGACCGATGCAATCCCATTCAAAGCGGCAGTCGATGCCGCGGTCGAAATGGTGATGTTTGGTCATCTCCAGTTCCGACAATGGGACGAAGCGCCGACCTCGCTCTCTGCGAAGGCAATGTCCGTGCTTCGCGACGATGTTGGCTTCAAGGGTGTCACCTTGACCGATGATCTGACGATGGGTGCCCTCAGTTGGCAATCGCCGTACGACCTCGTTGAGCAGTCTGTCCTGGCGGGTATGGACATGCTGCTTTACACGACCGCACCAGTGCCATTTGCCGATCTGGTCCAACATCTGCACGATCGAGTCGAAGATGGCACGATTGCCGAATCGCAAATTGACGCTAGCGTGCGGCGGATTCTTGCGATGAAAACCCGTTGGTTTCCTCAGCTGGCTATCCCACTCACTTGACACCGTCGGCAGCGAATCAAGTTGCTGCGCGCTGAAGCCGAACAGCCAACCGTTTCAGGCGATCGCGTTTACCTTCGCTTTCCGCGAATGCTGTCGCGATGGTGGCGCCTGTTTCACGGAAAACGCCATTCCCAAATCGTTCCCGGTTCCTCAAAGCCCACAGATAGACATCCGCCTCGCTGTGTAACGGGAAGCTCCGCAAGAGTTGAGCTTCGCGAGCGGCACTTACAACCGGCATGTAGTCGCTATCGAACCAGATCGGCGCAGCCTCCTGAAGAGAAACTTCGGCGCCCCGCTCGCTTGAAAGGCGATCGGCCGTTTCGCGAATTGCCTCGAGCATCACGTCGAAACGCCCGAGTCCTGACGGCCGAATATCGTGCTGCGGTCTGGAACGATCGAGATCGGTCTGGCGAAGGAACTCGGCGTACTCGAGTTGCCTCAGAATCTGCGGTGCGGTCATAGTCGAATTAATCGGTGCTCGAACTCGTCGCTCGATCACTTCGGCGTCGATGAATTCCACACCATGCTGTCGGGCAACCGAGACGCGATGGTTTCCATCCTTGACAAAATAGACATCGTCGACCTTGTAAAGCTGGACGGGCGGGAGTCGGATTTCCCGATGATAGGCCCGGTCGATGCTTTTCCATCGTGAAGCAGTATGCCGTTGCCGTGGGAAAAACGCCCGGTCGAAATCCTGGTATCGGTCCACACTCCCGATAATATCCGCGACCGGAACGGATTCGATGCCGCGATAGGTCTCAGATTCAGCCTTGTTGAGTCGTTGTACTTCTCCATAGGCAACCAGATCATTGGGCTTGCGCCGAAACGCTGAGGCCATCGCCCGCAGAAAGGCTTTCCGATGGGCCTTGTCGTAATCCATGTTGATCTGTTCGTCAGCCACGCCAGAACCTTGCTGAGATGAGGAGGAAGTCGACGTTCGCGATCATTCTGCGTCAAGGTGCTTCCAAATCGAGCTGCTTGTATGGGTAGACATTGATCACCCTGGTCTCATGGTAGGTGGTTTCGTACGGGATATTGCGATCGTAAAGGTGAATGTGACCGTGGAGGTGATAGGCCGGTTTGAACGTGCGAAGAAACCACTGAATCGAAGTGAACCCCCGGTGAGCATAGTCCGGCTGGTCATTAACATCCCGGGCCGGCGCGTGCGTAATCAACACATCGAGCCAGCGCCCATGCCGCACCCGATTCCAGGTCATTTTCGGCAACATCCTCCCGATCTTGCCGTACATCTGGCTTTCCGTGAATTGCTGTCCGCCTTCGCCGGAGTAGCGCGGCGAACCAGGTAATCCTCCGATGATCAATCCTGTAAAGGAATCCGTGACGACATCGCCGTCGAGCCGTACGCAGCCCATTGGATCGTAATACCGGTCCGAATTGGCTGCAGTCTTCCATTCTTCGGCGTGATTACCGAGCACGTAGTAGACCGGTTTTTCAAGCGCATCGGCCAGGAACTCGAGATAGCGAGCCGGCAAGTCTCCGCATCCAAACACGATTCGCACCTCCGGCATCCTCTGCCGCAGCGTCGCACTGTGAATGCGCGGATCGATGACATCGGAAACCGCAAGTACGTTGGTGGTCACTACACGGAAAGGCGCTCGATCGCGCGATCGAAGCGTGACAGCAACTCCGTGATCGTTGACTGGTCCATCGCGGTCGACGTACAGAACATCAATCGAGGCGCCGCAAAGACACCTTCCAGCAAGAGAGCAAGATGCAGCATCCGCTTGAGCGATTGATCGCTCCGAGCGGCGTCCCGGTAATTCGATATCGACGTCTCTGTAAAATGAATCGCTCCAAACGACCCGTAACCGGTGATCGTGACTGGGATGCCTTGATTCCCAAACACTCTCGTCAGACCTGATCTCAGATCGGCGCCGAGTCTGTTAATCCGTTCAACTTCGGTTTGCGGAAACGCTCCCATCGCCGCCGCGCCTGCCACCATAGTGACCGCGTTGCCATTGAAGGTCCCGGATTGCCACATCGGTCGTTTGGAAGCGGGATCGAACATCGACATGATGTCGCGGCGACCGCCGAATGCACCAACCGGAAAACCACCGCCGATGATCTTGGCAAACGCCGTGAGATCGGGGACAACGTCCATCTCGGTCTTGAAAACCACCATATCCAAGCCGGAACGACATCACTTCGTCGAACAGAAGCAACGCGCCATGTTGGGCGGTGAATCTCGCGGGCGACCCGCAGAAACGACAGCTCAGCCGGGATCATGCCCGCTGAACCCATCACCGGTTCGAGGATGAAACCGGCAATGTCGTTCCCATGCGAGGCAAAGGCCCTTTCGAGCGCGCCGATATCGTTGAACGGCGTGACCAGCACTGAGTCGACGGTGCCAGTTGGCAATCCGGGCGAATCGACCGTTTGCGTTGGATAACCATCAGGACCGGCGTTTTCCGGATCGGGATGGACGCTGATCTCGAAGTCATCGAAGGTGCCGTGATAGCCCCCTTCGATCTTCAGGATCAGATCACGTCCGGTGAAGGCACGCGCGGCGCGTACCATATTCATGGTGGCTTCGGTGCCACTATTCGTGAATCGAATCAGATCGACCGAAGGAACCCGGTCGACCAGTATTCTGGCGAGGGAAGTTTGCGATTCAAGGGCTGCCGCGAAATTGGTTCCCTTGGCGATCTGCCTGGTTGCCGCTTCGGTAATCGCTGGCAAGGCGTGACCATGAATTAGCGAGGTGTAATTGTTCAAGACATCGATATAGGTGTTGCTATCGGCGTCGACTACCTCACAGCCTCTCCCCGACACCATCGTCAGTGGATAGGGTGGATGAAAGGCGACGGTGCGCGTGTCACCGCCCGGGAGGACTTGCTCGGCTTGGTGGTGGAGTACCGACGACGTTGGTGTTCGCGCCTCATAGTCGTGAATGAGCCGTCTCACCTGAGGTTCGTGGTTAGAACGTGCGATATCGATCGATTCCGAGATCAAAGCCATGATCGGCGGTTCCTTCCTGACGGTACGTCAATCGACGACGACGGTACGGGACTGCTCTCTGAGGAACTGCTGGACATAGTACGGTCCAAGTCCACCCTTGCCCGTGCTACCGCTCGCTTTCCAGCCGCAGAACGACTGGCAACCCGGCCAGGCTCCGGTGGTGGCGCCGCCTTTGCGGTTGGCATAGACCACGCCGGCTTCGATCCGATCGAAAAAGGTCGCCATTTCTTCATCTGACTGGGTGAAGATGCCAGCCGTCAAACCGTATTCCGTGTCGTTAGCCAGTTCGATCGCTTGGTCGAGCGATTTGACAGCGCCCACCACGAGAAATGGCAGAAAGAGTTCGCGCTTGAAGAGATCGTGATCAAGCGGCAGACCATCGACGATCGTCGGCGCGACGTACGTTCCCTGATCGAACAAACCTCCGGTCAAGCGTTCGCCACCGGAGCGAATGACGCCAATCGAGGCCGATTCAGCTGCTTCCTCGAAACGTTCGACCGCGCGTTCATCGATCACTGGGCCCACGAAAACATTCCGCTCGCGGGGGTCACCGACTTCGACCTTCTCCGTGCGGAGAAGCAGTTTCTTCATGAATGGTTCGTACACGCTTTCGTCGACATAGACTCGCGAGCAGGCCGAACATTTCTGCCCGGAGAATCCGAACGCCGATCGCACGACGCCTTCGACCGCTTTGTCGAGATCAGCATTGGCCGTGACGATGGTTGGGTTTTTGCCACCCATCTCGGTGATACAAGGTTTCGGGAAATCGGTGCTGAATTCGTGGAAGAGATCGAGACCGACCTCTTTCGAACCGGTGAAGATGACCGCGTCCACGCCGGGATGGTGAGTCAGCGTTTCACCGACGACCTCTCCCGAACCGGTGATGAAGTTGAACACGCCGGCCGGAACCCCTGCATCCTGATAGCAGCGAGCGAGTTCGTAACCGGAAATCGGTGTCGCCGAGGCGGGTTTGTAGACAACGGTGTTTCCAGCGACCATCGCTCCAGCGGACATGCCAGCCGAGAGCGCATGCGGGAAATTGAAGGGCGCCAGAACCGCCCAGACACCAAACGGACGCAAGATCGACATGTTGTGCTCAGTCGGATCGAGCGATCCCATCTCGATCACAAAGCCCTTGTTGGCAATGAGCTGGTTGGCGTATTCCTCGATCAGGTCGGCGCCTTCTTCGACCTCGCCGATCGCTTCTCCCCGGTTCTTCCCGGCTTCGACGATCAGAAGTGACGAAAGTCGAAACTTCCGCTCCCGGATCAGTTCGGCCGATTTGATCATGATGGCTGCGCGCTCCTGGTAAGGCATCGCCGCCCAAGCGGGATAGGCGGCGCGGGCAGCGGCGACAGCGTCGTCGACGTCCTTGGTGGTGCCCCTTTGGAACTGGCCCAGCAGGAGCGAATGATCAATTGGCGAGCGGACTTCGAACTGCTCGGCGGCGGTCCGGTCTTCACCGTTGATGATCATCGGGTGTTGCTTGCCCCAACCTGCTTGGACCTCGGCGAGCGCTGCGTCAAACGCGCTGTGCATCCGCTCGATTTGTTCAGCTGTGGCGGTGTAAGTGATCTTCTCGGTCATTTGATGTTTCTCCCGTTGAGACTGCTTGAATCAGTCGTAGTCGCCGTCGATCTGGGCTACTTCGATCAGGTTTCCGAATGGATCACGAACGAAAAATCGGGGTCGGTTCGGGATCGCGGTGGTTTCTTCGATCGCGATTCCCGCCTCGTTGAAACGGGCACGGTAGGCAGCGATGTCGTCCACCTGCAAACAGAGATGCTGGCCGGCGCTTTTCGCACTCAGCATTTCGTCGGCGAACACGTGGACTTCTGCGCCGCCATCACCAGCAGAAAACCAGATCAGTTCCTGCGAGTCGAGCGATGTTGGAGGCGAGATCTCAGGCATCGCCATCACGTCGGCGTAAAACGCTCGTGCCTGCTGGGCTGAACCCGGTGGCATCGGCACGCTCGTGTGCTGAATTCTGAGAACCTGTGCCATGTTTCTGCTCCTTTTCTCGCTCGAATCGACGGTGCGTCGAGAGAATGTTCGGGCGGCTTCACTCCTGTCGGAATGGTACGCTACCGACCTTGGCAAACGATCCGCGCGAGACCGGCTCGCTAGACCGAGACAGCACGTCGTGTGTGATCCCTTTGTCGCACGAGGAAAGAACGATGCCAGAAACCAGCGGACTCGAAGCCAACCTCCATGTCAGTCAGCATCCGCTGGTGCAGCACAAGATTACCCTGCTGGCGGATACGACTACCGGAACGGATCGCTTTCGTGAGCTCGTTCGCGAGTTGACTCATCTCTTGCTTTACGAAGCAACTGCGGATTTGCCGCTGCGGGACAAGCCGTTCGACACTCCGTTGGAATCCACCACAGGAACCGAACTCGATGCGCAGGTGGCGCTGGTGCCAATTCTGCGAGCCGGTCTGGGTATGGTTGATGGCGCTCGAGAGCTTCTGCCAGCTGCGCCGATTTATCACCTCGGCATCTATCGAGATGAAAAAACGCACAATCCCGTCAGCTATTACGACAAACTACCGCCGGTCATGTCCTCAGATCTCGCGATCGTACTCGATCCGATGCTCGCCACCGGGGGATCAGCGGTCTCCGCCATTGCCGAACTGCGGAATCATGGTCTGCAATGGATCAAATATGTCGGGTTGATCGCCGCGCCAGAAGGAGTCGCGCTGATGCAGCGGGAGCACCCGGAGGTGCCGATTCACGTCGCCAAGGTAGATCGGGAGTTGGATGGGAAGAAATACATCCGCCCGGGACTGGGGGACGCTGGCGATCGGCTGTACGGCACATCACAGTAGGTCGCTGATTCCGCCCTATCTGACCATGCCCTCGATAAACTGTCGATATTCTGGCGAGAACCGTTCGTCGAGGAAAAGATCAATCCCGGCCGCAGCCAATGCTGAGCGGAAGGCAAGAACAAGTTCGAGTTCCTTGTCGTTCAGATCATAGCCAAACTGCACCAGGGCGGCATTCAGATCATGACGCGCGACATCGCGAAACGCCGTGTCCGTCATCGCCTGTTCGGCGAGGCGGCGCATGACATCAAGGCGCACCTCTGCGTCAATGTCCTCGATACGAAAATCTCCGAAGATGTCCACAACAGGTCTTTCCTACTTCGCCACCCGGCGGGGATCGAACGGCCTCCGCTAGTCCGTATCCTTCATTGTACTTGTCCGCACCGTCAGCGCAGGTGATTCGCGCTTCAGTTGCCGGTTCCAGAACCTGCCACCTGTCGATCGTCGCGCTTTGTCCAAGCAAACTGCCCCTGCCGCGAGTTCGAATTCCACCTGACCGAGGTTGCGGACTAGTACGTCGCCAGGATCGAGAGCAGCAAGAACATCCCCAAGACAAAGAGAATGACCGTGATGACCAACATCGCGGTCAGACACCCTTTGCCCGGAGGCGCGACACCGGTCAGGTTCTCGACCTTGTTTGCTTGTTTCCAGAAATGGTAGTTGGCTATGACGCCCGGGACCCAGAGGAGGAGGTAGAGCAGGAATGTGATGAACGCTTTGGTCGTGAACCGCTGCCCTTCAGCCTGGATCCGCGCCTGTTCGTCTGGTCCGGTCATCGGTGGCGGCAGAATCGGGACTGACCGTTCTGGATTCACCTGAGGAGGGGGAAGATCCAGTATGGCAACCGGATCGGGAGTATCCAGCCACCTCCCGCACTCCATGCAGAACCGGCTCCCCGGCGGATTCTGGGCTCCGCAGATCGAGCAAGGAATGTCGCTCACATCCTATCCGTCACGGGCTGATGTTTCGCTGGTGACTCCGCTGGGACTCGAACCCAGAACCAACGGATTAAAAGTCCGGTGCTCTGCCAATTGAGCTACGGAGTCATGCCGACGCTTCACGTCGTGCAGGGCGCATCGTACCGCGTCCGGGATCGAGGCTGCCACCCACGTCATCGCACCGGCCACCAATACCGGCCGCGGTTCGTGCGATACAGCTAGGACAGGAAGAAAGATCGGCGGCGAACAATCAGACCGGCAGCGAGCGCCAGGCCAGCAAGCATCGCAAACCTGATATCAAACAGGGATGATGGCGCTCTCTCGCCGGTGGCTGGGAGGGTATCAACGTACAACCGCGAAGCGTTCGGAGCAGCGCTGGCCGGAGCCGCAGTTGGAATCGAGAATCCCACCGACAAACCGTGCTGAGTCGAATCACCGAGAGCAGGAAGACCACTGTTGGTGCCGCCTTCTCCACCGCTACCGTTCGACCCATCCGTGCCGTTGGTGCCATCGCCACCGCTGCCACCATCACCATTTCCGCCACCTGGTGGTGGATCGACTGGCGCCGGGCTTGCGCACCCAAACGCTTCGACGCGGACACTGTCGCCGCCTCTCACGGTGAAGCCACCGCGGGCATCCACACCGTTGGCGAACAACGCACAGACCGAGCCGGCTTCGAGTTCATACGTGCCGGGGGGAAGATTCGGGAAATATGCCGACCCCTCGCCACCCGTTTCGGCGCTTGCGGCGATCTCACCAGACGAATAGACAATGGCAATCGGCTCGCCCGGGGCTCCTGGCTGGCATTCGGCATCCCAGTAGTCGGGTTTACTGGCGTCTTCGAAATTCGACGATGGATCTGGGCAGAAATGGGTTTGCGCTGCCACCGCCCCGGAAATCGTCACGACATTGATGATCACCTGGGTCCAGCCTGCTTCAGCTACGACGACGGTTGCTTCCGCGCCGGAACCGTCACGAATGAGGTAGCTTCCAGAAGCCACTTCGACCGTGGTTTGCCCGTCTTCGCCCAGGTCGGCAACAATCGGAGCGACCCCGTCCGCATCGGCATAGATCTCGACGTTGGCGGCGCTGGGGACACACGATTCGTTGCTCGGCAAACCTCCGCCGCCTTCATAGACCTCGATCTGCACGCCGCCGGTATCGCCTTCGGAGCACTCGTAGCGTTCAATCGTCAGGGTTCCGCGTGGACCAGAGTAGTAATCCACCGCGACAACCACAGTCGTCGCGTCTACCAGGACCGTGAACTCAGCGGATGCGTTCTCGTTCGAGATGGTGTAGTCACCGGCGGGCAGGAAGCCGCGCCAGTCGCCTGATTCATCGGTGACAACGGCCATCGAACCGCCGACTCCATCACCACTAACGGTGAACTCGGCATAGCCATTTGATTCGCAACCGTTCGCAGAAGCGCGAGCCATGGGACCAAGGACAAAGAACTGGGTATAGGGAACATCGAGCGTTGGACACTGGCCAGACGAGATCTGGAACCGTCCGGTAGCGCTTTTGGGAAGGTTGACGAAATACAGCGTTGTTTCAGCGTCGATCACAGTATCGATGAGACCGGAACCGCGAGGAGCGTAGCCAGTTTCGATTGTCGCCCAATCTTGAGCGATCCGAAGCGACGTCCCTGGCTGGACAGAGAGAAGAACCTGACCGTCGACCGCTGTGGTCAAAACACCCAGATCAACGCCATCTGCAGTAGGCGTCAGTTGAACGTCAGCATCGGGCGAACACGAACCGGTGGTCGCCGGATCGAGAGCACCCGGATCGACGTCACAAATCCAGACAGTGATTGTCACCTGTACCGGCTCTGCGGCTACCTCAACACTGCCGCCCGAGTCCGAAACGTCTCCACTGGCAACACTCTCTTCGCCAAACGTGTCAGGGGTAGCCACGAATTCAGGTTGGTCTTGAGTCACCTCGGTTGGGATGGGCGTTGGCGTTTCAGCTGCAATCTCACCAGTCGAGTTTCCACCGTCAGTGTCGCCAGGCACCACTGCGACCGGAGTTCCGGCCAGCGACGGGTCGGTTTCTTGCGCGAACGTGACAGGACCAACGGACAGGGAAACCAGCACCACTGCCGCCACCAGAAGCGCTCGGAGAACCTTTGACTGTCGAATGAATCGTAAGATCACACGTGAGTCCTGCGAATTGCGCTTTGCCATGGCGAACGTCCAGGCACTTGATTGCGGTACCCGCTGGGCTACCTGGCGGGTTCGTCCTCGTGACCCCAGTCATCAGGACGGTTGGCAACCACGCGGGGAGGGGTCATTGCCACAATCCTACCAAGCCGATGCCTTCTGGACAAGACCCCGGTCAGAACTGACGCATTCCAGCATCAAGTACTTCCCCGGATCAAACCCGCTCAGTCCGCGTGGCGTAGGTCTAGTACAGTTACCCGTACGTTCGGACCTAACGCGTTTGGGTCGGGAATGATGGCCAACGCTTCATTGGTTCGACTATCAAGGTTTTCAGGCGAATACGTCCGTTCGAACTCACAATTCGATTGTCGGATCGCTAGTCGGCTGATTGCAGTCATGTAGGAAAAGGGAATCGACGGTGAAAGTGCGACTTCGTATGTTCATGGTTCTCGCAACACTAGTGATCGGTGTGGTCGCGGCTTTGCCGCAGGCCCAGGGTCGGGCTCAATCGAGTGGCGAGACCGAACTACTCATGCAGGGAACCTTGGCCGACAATGAATATCCTGCCGCTCCCGTGTTTGTCAGACTCCTGAGAATCAATATGGCCGCTGGATCATCGAGTCCTCTCCACACGCATCCCGGGCCAGAGTTCGGCCTCGTCGAGCAAGGCAACCTGACGGTTCAGGTCAACGGACCAGCGCGCTTATCGGAACCCGGTTCCCCCTCTGGTGATGGCACGCCCGTCGCCGGCGCTGAAGCGACCACGAACACGGAGTTCGAGCTCGCTATAGGCGAGCAGATCGTCTATCTTCCACAAACTCCGATGACGTTCCGTAACGGCACCGAGGATCCGCTTTCGATCATGTCGGTGGTCATTCTCCCCGCGGGGAATCAGCATCCACCGGGGATCACGTATTTGAACGGGCAACCGGCTGCCAACGCTTTTGACGGGGTCTCACCCGAGATCCTCGGTGACGGCGTAGCAACGGTCCTGCCGCGCGGTGGCATGGATGTGGTCGTCGAACGGATTCGCCTCGCTCCTGGTGAGCCAATTCCGGCTTCAGACAACGCGACTTTGCTCTCACTGGAGCGCGGAATTCTCGATTTCACCGTAATCAGTGGGAAGGCGCAGGTTACTCGCACTGCCACGCCAGGCCCACAACCAGATACCGCACCGCAAACCGAAGTCAGTCTCTCCAAAGGCGACGCCGTCTTTTTTCCTCTCGGAATGAAGGAAGTAGTCCGGGAAGGCACACCAGACGAACTGGTTCTCCTAAGACTTTCCTTGGTTCCGGCAGGTGATGGGCCAACGCCCACACCTTCAACCGAAGGTCAGGGAGAGATCATCATCGCGACGCCGGACGCGGCGGCCACGCCGGCCCTGTCGACGGATGGGAGTCCCACTGCTGATGTAAGCAATGACACTCCGACGGCGACCGCAACACCGGACGATGGAACGATCCGGGAAGGGTCGCTGGTGGAGTCCAATTCAGAAGGTGTCAATGTTCGATCCGGGCCTGGTACCGACTTCGAAATCGCCTTCCAGGTCTTCACCGGAGATCAGATGACGGTCACCGGTCCCTCGGAAGAAGGCGATGGGTACGTTTGGTGGCCGGTAGTGCTTGTCGATGATCCATCGGTAACCGGCTATGTGGCGGAGGAGTTCATCGATCTGGTGGTCGAAGAGTAGGTGTCACGTCGGCGGATGGATTTGGTAGCATCCGCATGCTCACCGTTGCGTCAGCGGACGCTGTGGAGATTTTGAACGAATCGTTTTGTCGTGAGCACGTCACCGAGGTGACTCGGTTCACATTAATTAAGTAGGACTGAAGGGGAATCGAATGAGAGCACTGCGATTGCAAGCCGGGGTACTGGTGGTCATGCTGGCACTAGTGATTGGGCTACAGCTCGGAACCGCCAACGCCCAGGTTCAGCCGAGCTATGACACGATCCGGGTTCAGAATGACGACACGTCACGACTCTATCAACCTTCGATCCTCTGGTCACCCGTCGTTTTGCCGCTTCCTGACGGTAGCGCATGGGCGTTTTTCACAGCCCAGGTCAAGCTGCCGACCCAGCCCGGTGCTGATCCATTGCTCACCAATTTCCAGGTGCATGCTTCACGATTCGATCCCGCTGCGGGCACCTGGAGCGCAGCGACCCCTCTTCCCGGGGAGATCAGCTTCGGTCCTTCGGGCGCTGTTGATACTGAAGGCAACGTTCATCTGGTTTACACCATCCGCAACGGCCTCGAAGACACAGCATTCGGAACGCTCGTTTATATGAAATGGTCTGCGGCTGACGGATGGGTTGGTCCCGCGATTGTGGCGCCAAGCGAAACCGCCGGTCACCAGTTGAGCAGTGATATCGCCGTCGATAGCAATGGCGGTATCCATGTCGCGTGGCAGGATCAACGGGCTGTTTCCGAAGAAACCCGATTGGCCGACGCGTCAAACGCCGACGTTTTCGTAAGCGATCTGACTCCAGACGGCACCTGGACCGACCCAGTCCAAGTCAACGTTCGTCCAGATGAAACCGTGAATGCGAGTCGACCGCAGTTGGCGGTCGATGGCGATCGCCTCGTGGTGGTCTGGTCGGTCTACTCGCCGACATCCGACATCGCACTGGATTCAGCGCTGCAGGTGGAGTGGAGTTCTCGACCGCTCGAAGACACTGCTGCATGGAGTGATACGGCAACGGTGTTTGATCGGGGTGCCGATCTGATTGGAGGTCGCTTCATCGATGCCGTCTCCAATCCGGCCGGTGGTGTTGATCTTGTGTTCGGTCGCCGCACCGAAAATGAAAACCAGCTCTACCTTTCCAGTCTCCCAGCCGGTGAAGGGGCTTGGAGCGAACCGACACTGATTGCAGCCGGCAATCGAGGCAACTATCCACGTGCAGCCGCTGGTCCCGACGGAACGGTCTACTCCGTTTTCAACTCGTCTGAGGGTGGGGTTTCGGTCAAGGTCGGCGCCGTTGCGGTTGGACCTGGTCGAACTGCGCCCGGACCTGAAGTGCTGATTTCTGAAGGCGAAGACGGCCAGCAGGGAATTCCGGGCGTCGCCGTTGACCCATTCGGCCGGACGTGGGTCATCTACTACTACGAACTCCCAGGGCAACCCGCACCATCCGAAGTAAGAGTTGTTCGCGGAGCCATTGTACCGATCGATCCGGAAACACCTCCGACAGCGGCTGCTCCTGCAGCCTCGCCAGAGGCTGAGGCAACACCTGCTGGCTAAAGATCCGTTGAGGAGGCAACATCACGATCTGTGCTGACCTCGAGTCAAACTGGTTCAGAATCCGCGAGTAGTTCCGCTCTCTTCATAGAGCGGAACGCTTGCATTTTGATCGACCAGACCGGTAGACTCAGAGACAACGCTCCCGCGACGCGTTTTGGCGTCTTGTCATTCATAAGAACGCGTTTCGCCATTGGGAAGGTTTTCAGTTTGAGCGTTTTCCACCGCAACTTCCGTATCCTGGCACTGCTCGCTATGGTCGTGCTTTCGATCGCGCCGCTCGGCCGATCGCTTGGTGTGTCCGCTGACAGCCCAACGGGTGGAACCTCGGGATCGGTTTCGACGGGTGCGGTTATCGAGGATCCAGACGAAGACGTCTCCATTCTCATTGGCTCTCTTGAAGCTGGGGATGCGTTGAGTCTGACGACCGGAGGCGGTGTCCAGGGCGGCGATGGCACCGGTGGCCCAGGAACCGGCGGAAACTCCAATGGCGGTGATGGCACCGGCGGCGAGTCGAATGGAGGCAACGGTGACGGCGGAGCCGTGACCGGCGGCAACGTCTCTTCGAATCCAGCCGGCGACGGACAGGATCGGACCGGACAGGATGGCTGGCCCGGTTCCAATAGTCAACCCACGGTTACAACAAACGGCGGATTGACCCGTATCACCGGGCCCGACGGGACGTCCGGGCAGGATGCTGTGGGCGGAAACGGCTACACCGGCGCAACGTCATCCGGGGGTGACTCGGCTGGCGGGAATGTCGTCGGAGGCAACGCCAAGGGTGGCAAGGGCACCGGTGGCCGATCACTCACCGGCGGCAGCGGCGTCGGCGGCATGGGTGTTGGCGGAAATGCCGTCAGTCTGACGACCGGCGGCGTGGCGGTCGGTGGCGGAGCCACCGGCTCTGGAGCACAGGGCGGTAATGCCTATTCGGTCACGGTTGGCAATCCATCGATTGGCGGTGACGGTACTGGCGGGATCGGCAGTGGCGGCGATTCACTTGCGGGAAATGGTATCGGTGGAGCTGCCAATGGTGGTAACGCCAACGGCGGAGCGGTTCGTGCTGGTGACACGATTGGCGCAACTGGCGGCAACGGAGGCGACGGTACAGGTGGCGCAGGTGGCGACGGTACTGATCTCGATATCACACTCGCGAATGTGACCGCCGGAGACAGCACTCTGAACATCAACGCACCCGGCTCGGCTGAGGTCATCGCTGGCAACGGCGGCGATGGCGGCGACGGAACCGGCGGTACCGGGGGTACAGGCGGACTCGCCGAAGGTGGCGACGCCACTGGCGGCAATGTCACCGGCGGAAACGCAGTTGGCGGCAATGGTGTCGGCGGCAATTCTGGCGCCGGTGGCAACGGCATCGGTGGTTCCGGTGTGGGCGGCCAGGGCTATGGCTCGACCGCTGGCGGTAGTGCCATTGGTGGCACTGGCAGTGGCGCTGGGTCAACCGGGGGCTATGCCGAAACCTACACCCAGGGTGGTGGCAACCAGGGCGGAAGCGGAACTGGTGGTCTTGGGTCAGGTGGCGACTCGATCGCCGGTGACGGCCTGGGTGGCAACGCCACTGGCGGTTCAGCTACGGGCGGGAACGTCTATGGCGGTTTGACCGCTGGCGGTGATGGTGGCGTCGGTGGGACCGGCGCTGGCGGCGATGGTGGCGCTGGTGGCGACGCCTCCCTGACCGAAATTGACGTTCAAGACTTTGACGGGTCAATCCAGATTACTGGCCTCGGCGGGAACACCGTTCTCGGTGGCGATGGCGGCAACGGTGGGAATGGCCAGGGTGGCAGCGGTGGTCAGGGTGGTAATGCCAATGGTGGCGATGTCACCACAGGCAACGTCACCGGTGGCAATGCGACTGGTGGAAATGGCGACGGCGGCTCCGCTGGCGATGGCGGCAATGGCACTGGTGGTGACGGCACTGGCGGTAAAGCCGGCGGCGACACCAAAGGGTCCAACGCCAGTGGCGGCAGCGGATCAATTCCAGGAAACGCGACATCAACAACCATTCACGACGCTAACCAGGGTGGTCTTGGCCAGGGTGGCGACGGCATCGGCGGCGATTCGCTCGGCGGTGATGGCGTCGCCGGCTTCGGCTATGGCGGGAATGCCACTGGCGGCAATGCCTATCTGGGCGATACGCTCGGAGGCGACGGCGGCGCTGGCGGTCTCGCAATCGGTGGTACTGGCGGTTCAGGCGGCGACGTTCTGAATGTCGCGCTCCGGTTCTCTGGCACTGGATCGGTAGTTGCTTCAATCGCCGGCGATGTGTCCCTGGCCGGTTATGGCGGCGCCGGTGGTTCTGCGATCGGTGGCGATGGTGGCAGCCCAGGTTCAGCAACATCCGGAAACGCGCTACTCGGTCAGGTGACTGGCGGAACTGGAACCGGTGGGACTGGCACGGGCGGCAATGCCGGGAACGCCGGCACTGGGACCGGCGGGACAGGCACTGGTGGAACGGCAACTGGCACTGGATCGGCCGGCACAGCGGTGCCTGGATCCGTTAGTGGCACCGGAAGCGCGTCCCTCCAATCTGCACCCGCAATACCAGGAGCTGGACTCCCCGGGGCGTCTGAAAACGGTATGGCCGAAAACGGTCAAAGCATCGATGGAGAATCGAAAAACGGAGTGGAAGCTGAAGGGGCAATCACCGAAGGCACCACAGCAGAAGGTCAGATAGGTAACGGCGGGAACGCTCAAGGTGGTGCCGGCGGCAATGGTGGCAGCGCGGCGGCAATTGGCGCGCAAATGCTTACCTACACCGGCACCGTGACGCTCGATCCCTCGAACGCGAACATCACGGTCGGTGGAGGCGGCGGCATCGGTGGTTCGGCCACCGGTGGATACGGCTACATCGGCGGTTCGGCCACCGGAGGCGCGGGAGGACTCGGTGGTGGTGCATTCGATGCCGGAACCGTCGGTCCAGGATGTGATCTTTCTTCGCTGATGACCGCTCTGGGTAGCGGACCAGCTCCGGAACTCTCGAGTCCGTGCCGCAGTGCAATTGTGACGGTTTCCGCGGTTGGTTCGAATCAGGTCGGTGGTTCGTCCTCACTCGCAGCCACCCTCGGTGGTTTCGGTGGCGACGGCGGTGCCGCGACTGGTGGTCTTGGCGAAACGTCTGGTGGTGTCGCGATTGGCGGCACCGGTGGTTCAGGTGGCGCAGCCTTCGGCGGTCTCGCCCTCGCTGGTTCAGGTGGCAAAGGCGGGAGCGCTTTCGCTTTCGGCGCCAATGCAACAGGTGGAGATGGTGGTCAAGGCGGTGACGCCGCTGGGATCACAGCCGTGGCTGGAGATGGCGGCGCAGGGGGAGATGCCACCGCCACCAACGGCAACGCAGTCGCTGGCAACGGCGGCAATGGCGGTGTTCAGACTACTGCCGACGTCACCCCGGGTACGACTCCATTGGCGACCGGTGGCAATGGTGGCGCTGGCGGCAATGCCACGGCAACCAATGGGAATGCAACCGGAGGCAATGGCGGCCAACCCGGCTCGATCGACGCCGGTTCGACGGGAGGTGACGGCGGTGACGCGGTCGCCATCGAAGGCGATGCCACTGGCGGCAATGGCGGCGCGATCGCGGACGGTGGTTGCGGAATCTCGGTCAACGGCGATGCCACCGCGGGACAGGGTGGAACCGGCGGCTTCGATGGTTGTTCGGTCGAACTCGATGAAGAAGACGACGGTTTCTACGACGTCACCTGGGAATAGGCGCATGTGATTCTCGAATCACGCGCAGACTAGAACCGCCTGGTAGTTCCAGGCGGTTTTGCTTTGCGGCGATACGCTGCCTAGAGCAGTTGACTGATGAGCGCTCCGACGATCAGAAAGGGACCGAACGGGATCACTCGAGAACGGGCGTCCGTCCTGATGACCGGGAGAATCGTGGCTACCAGCGTCACCGCCACCACGGCGAAAACCAGCATCGGCAAAACGGCGTCTGAGCGCGCGACCGCTCCAGCAGCGGCTGCCACGTAGAGATCCGACCGACCAATGGTCGAACTGCTCAGATGGATGCTCCGCAACACCCAGCGTGAGATCACAAGAAAGACGAGCGTCGAACCAACCGCTATTCCGGCTCCGAGAAGAGCGCTCACACCCGTGGACGGCCCTTCGATCAGTGCCAATCCCAGCCCCGCGAACACGGCGGCGTAGCAGTCCGATACGAATACGACCTGCACTTTGAGATCGACCGCCAGGATCAGGAGGAGAAAGAGCGACGCAATTATCGCAATCGCACGATCGCCCCACGATTCGAGCGCGACAGCGACCAAGCCAAAGTACCCTGCAACCGCGATCTCCCACCACCGTCGCTGGGTGTCGACAGAGTTGCAGCTCAGACATGCGACGCGGTTCAATCCGCCCAGGAGCGGCAACCACGCCGTCATCGGGAGTGAAGCACCACAGTCAAGACAAATTGGCTGCAGGCTGGCCAAGGAGTCGCGTATCTGCTGGTCAGCGATTTGCCAGATAATGCTACTGACCAGCAAACCAATAGCGACGCACAAGAGCAGTTCGAGGATGGCCACCTAGCGGTCCCGGGTGGCAACGGCTGTCGCCATCATCGTCTCGACCGGAGCATCCTGTCCTGTCCAGATCTCGAACGCTTTCGCGCCCTGATAGACGAGCATTGGCAAGCCATCGAGGACGTGGAGATTACGCTGTCGACAACAGGAGAGAAATGGCGTTTCGCGATAGGTCAGATCGATCACAAGCGCGTCATCGCGGAGCATATCGATCTGTTCGACAGAGAGCGGCGAAGAGCCGTCTTCCCAGCCGATCGAGGTCGCATTCAGCACCACGCTCGCTGACCGCAACGCATCTTCGAGGGCAGACGGCGTCGCAATCGCGTGTGTTCCTGAGGCTGCGAATTCTTCGGCCAGGAACTGGGCTCGCTCCGTCGTGCGATTGTGGATGCTGATCGACCCGATCCCGGTTTGCGACATGGCAAGGATTGCCGCGCGGGCCGCGCCGCCTGCACCGAGAAGAACGGATGTCGAATCCCGGTCAGCGCGAAATCCTGTTTCGCTTATTGCTTGCGCAAGACCGGGCACATCGGTGTTTTCCCCTATGAGGCGACCATCGCGGTTGATAATCGTATTCACGGCTCCAACCAACCGTGCTGGCGCTGAAACCTCGTCGAGATGCTCCATCACCCTGAGTTTGTGGGGCACCGTCACATTCGCGCCGAGAATTTCCGGTGCACGCAACGAATCGATTCTCGCCGGGATCTCTTCCGGACGAGTTTCCCAAAGTTCGTAGGTCGCTGGAATGCGAAGGAGATCAAGCGCTGCCTGCTGCATAGCAGGTGAAATCGAATGACCCACCGGGAAACCGATCAGTCCAACTCGTTGCTGCATGTGACACTCCCGCTCGCCAGTCGTTGACGTCCGAACCGGTGCAACGAATAGCGCTATTCGACCGCGAACGGGTCACTTCCCGGAGCCGGCGAATCCACCTCACCAGCCACAAACGCGACGTTCTGATCCTGGGCTTCCTTGGTGGCCGCAAAGAGGTGGGTACCTGAACCGTCACCCCGGGCCATGAAGAAGTAATACGGTGTTTCCGCCGGATAAAGGACGCCATCAATCGACGCATACCCTGGATTTGCGATCGGACCCGGCGGCAAACCGTCGTTCTGATACGTGTTGTAGGGACTCTCGACAAAAAGATCGTCACCACTTAGCTCTGGCCACCAGTCGGGTGTTTGCCCAATTACAAACTGTACGGTCGGATCGGCTTCGAGTCGCCACCCTTCCTGGTACCGCTTCAGGTAGATATCGGCGATGATCGGTCGCTCTTCGCCAACCTGTGCTTCGCGTTCGACCAGTGAAGCAAAGGTCAGAACCTGGTTGAGCGAAAGCCCCATTTCGACAGCGCGTTGCCGCATTTCCGGGGTGACCTTGGTGTCGAAATTCGCAAGCATCGACTGGATGATCTCTTCTGGCGGGGTATCGGCTTTGAAGTTGTACGTGTCAGGAAAGAGATAGCCTTCGAGGGAGGTCGGATCTGGCCTATCGGCCAGAAAATCCCAGCTATCGCTGGGGAACGACCGCACGGCTTCCATGAAAGCGTCAGCCCCACCGTTCAATCCCAGCCGCCCGAGTTCGTCGGCGATTTGCTCGGTCCGCCAGCCTTCGATCACGGTAATCGTGAGCGTTGGATTGTCGGCCGTTCTCGCGACGCTGTCCTCGCTCGTGATCGAGTCGATGATTTCTGGAACTGTCGAGCCCTTGACGAGCAGATAGGTTCCCGGTTCGAGTGTTTTGCTTTCGATGCGCATCCGAGTTTTGAAGTAAAGGTCAGTCTGGATCAGTCCGGCATCGGTCAGCTTGGCCGCGACCTGATCGACATCGTCGTCTTCGCTGACCGTGATCGTGTAGGTACTGCCAACATCGGTCGGAACCGACTGGTCACGGTAGTAGTCGAACGCACGGACACCGCCGATCACAACCAAGACAGCCATCACACCGATCGTCACGACTTTGAGAGCTTGAACAACCCAGGGAACCATTGATCACCATTCGCCCTGCCGGAAAGGCAGCGGCCGAAGAAAGCAGTGGGGCGGTGTGCCTAAAGAACAGCGGTCGACACAACCGACCAAGCATTTTAGCCTTCTCAGGTATGAGCAACAACCTCAAGCACTCCAAAACCTACCTTCCGCCGCTCGTTGTGATCACCGGACCGACGGCAGTCGGCAAGACGGCATTGGGGATTGCTCTCGGCAAACGCTTTGCCGCCGAGGTCGTCAACGCCGATGCCCGCTATCTCTATAGAGGGTTCAATATCGGTGTTGCAAAACCGACTGTTGCCGAATGGCAAGGTGTTCCTCATCACCTGATCGATCTGCTCGACCCAACCGAAACGATGTCGGTTGCCCTCTATCAGCGGGAGGCTTATCGGGTGATCAACGAAATTCAGGTTCGAGGCACGCTGCCGTTGCTGGTCGGTGGCAGTCCCCAGTACGTGAACGCGGTCGTCGAAGGCTGGCGAATTCCGGAAGTCCCGCCGAACGAAGCGTTTCGGGCTGGCTGTGAACGAGACCTGGCAACGTCAGGGGTTGACGCGCTGCGTACTCGCCTCGCGGAGATCGATCCGGCCTCGGCGGAGCGTTGTGGTCAGAATCCGCGCCGTATCATTCGCGCACTCGAAGTCTTTCATGAAACCGGAACAACGATGTCGGAACTGCAAAGCAAGGAACCTCCACCGTATCGAACGCTCGAAATCCTGCTCGACTTGCCGCGCCCCGATCTCTATGCGGCGATCGATCGCCGTGTCGACGCGAACATCGAGGCGGGACTGGTCGAGGAAGTCCGGGATTTGCTCGCGGCCGGAGTCGATCCGCAGTCGCCGGCTTTTTCCGCCATCGGTTATCGCCAACTCCTTCCCTATCTCCGCGGCGAGCAGGATCTGGCCGAAGCGGTCACCCAGACCAAGCACGATTCACACCGGTACGTCCGTCATCAGCAAACGTGGTTCCGCAAGAATCCCAATTTGACCATCATTGCGGTCGATCAACCTGACTGGGTCGAAATCGGTGCGGCCCTGGTTGAAGCCTTGCTCGCGGATTCCTGAACCGGTGTCTGACCAAGGGGACGCTAGCCCTCGAACTACAGCGGCGGGAGAAACGCCAGAGCGCCGCCACTTGCCCGAAATCGCGTTGTCCTGGTGGTGGCACACCGCGAATCTGAGCAATCCCCTGCCGCTGACGGATGGGCGGACGGTTTCGGTGGTCTTCAGAGGGCGCTGGTCGCATGGACTGGGGGCTGACTTCCAGGACGCCATGTTGACCTTTGATAGGCGCACACTCGTCACCGGTGCCATCGAAGTGCATCGACGGGCATCCGACTGGCGCGCGCATGGTCATCATCTCGATCCACGCTATGACAACGTCGAGCTCCACGTGGTGGCCGAAAACAATGACGCTCCGGCTCGCCGGGCTGATGGGAGGGTAGTGCCGACGCTGATAGTCGAAGCCGATGCCCTGGTTGGGGACAGCGGGTCGACTGGTTCGCTCGATTGGTCGACCGTTGGTGGCGCGACATGTGCTGAATCGATCGCGGCGAACAACCCGGCGCCGCTGGTCCGCATTCTCCATCGGCTCGGCGATGAACGGCTCCAGGAGAAAGTTGGCACGTTCGAAGCGGCAATGCTGTCCACACCGCCAAATCAGGCCCTCTATCGAGCGATGATGGACGCGCTGGGATATTCAGCAAATCGGGACCCAATGACCTGCCTGGCGACAATCCTACCGATTAGCGCCCTGGCTCAATCGATCAATGCGTGGGATTTCTGCCCTACCGACGATCTCGTCGCGGCGCTGCTACTTGGGTGTGCTGGCTTTTTCCCGCTTTCTCCTTCCCTGGCTGATATCGTTGGCTTTGAGCCTGACCAGGTTGCTCGACTCGAATTCGCCTGGGCAAGAGCTGGAGCAGCGTGGCACGATCTCGCGCTCTCACCGGCTGCCTGGACCAATCTGCGCGTTCGACCGGCCAACCATCCGCTGACGAGATTGATCGCCGCAGCCCGGCTGGTGTCGACGTGCGTCGCGATTCTGCCCACCCTGGTGGAATCCGTGCTCCATGCTGACGATCCGCTCACAACCTTGATGAACTCGGTCCAGATCGGTGACAAGCATCTGATCGGAAAAGGCCGTGCATCAGCGATCGTCGCCAACGTGTTCATTCCATGGGTGCTGGCAACGGCTGGGTCAGAGAACACGAACACCGAATTGCAGGAACGGGCGTCGCTGCTCTGGGAAAGGCTGAAGATGGTCGAGCCAAATGCGATCTCCACACGAGCCCAGCATCAGGTGGCAGGCAAGCACCGGATGCCGGGTTTGGGAATTCGCGGTCAGCAGGGCCTGCTCCATCTCGATCGCACACTTTGCTCTCCTCGGCGTTGTTTTGAGTGTCCCGTTGCCGCCGTGGCACTTTCAACGTCCTCGCAGAACGAGAAACCACGTGATTCGCCAGCCAATGCGATACAGTAGCGTTCTGATCGAGACCGAGTGAAAACAAGAGGAGCTGAACCCATGCCGATCGAACGCATCGTCGATTCCCACGTTCACCTCTGGGACCCGGGCAAATATCGGATTCCGTGGCTCGATGGCATCCCGGAACTGAACAAGGTGGTGGATCTCAACACCTACGCACAAGCTCATGCGGGTATCGATGTTGAAGGCCTGGTCTATCTGCAGGTAGAAGTAGCGCCACCCTATGCACTGCTCGAAGCACGAGAAATCGCCGATCTCTCCCTGAGTCATCCGACGATCGCGGGGATTGTGCCGTGGGCGCCACTGGAATACGGCGAACGCTGCCGGCTGTTCCTCGAGGAACTCACCTCGATCAGTCCGAAGATCAAAGGGGTACGCCGGATCGTCCAGGATGAAGCCGATCCGGAATTCTGCCTGCAGGATGACTTCGTGCGCGGCAACCAGCTACTCGCAGAGTTTGGACTCAGCAGCGATCTCTGCTGTAATTATCGGCAACTGGCAGCGAACGTCGAACTGGTCAAGCGGTGCCCGGATACGCTTTTCATCATGGACCACATTGCCAAACCGGCAATCCGTGAAGGGATGCTGCAACCGTGGGCGGATCAGATGTCCGCACTCGCCACGAACCCGAATGTCTATTGCAAGATCAGTGGCGCCACCACAGAAGCTGACTTCGATAACTGGACCGTCGACGACATCGCTCCGTTCATCAATCACGCGTTGTCAGCCTTTGGCGAGGATCGGGTCATGTTCGGCAGCGACTGGCCGGTCGTCACGAGGGCTGCGACCTATCAGCAATGGGTCGAAGCACTCGACGAACTCACCGCCGATCTTTCCCGGGAAGCCAGGGTCAAGCTTTGGCGGACCAACGCGATCAAGGCCTACCGTCTCGATCTACTGCACTAGAGCGGGAACGCCACAATGCCTTCGCAACCTGGTCATCTGACCGAAGACGAACTCGTCGCCGCGATCGACAATGGGTCGATCGATACGGTCGTCAACGCAATCGTCGACATGCAGGGGCGCCTGGTCGGCAAACGGGTGACCGGCTGGTACTTCCGTGATCATGCCCGGATGCACGGTACCCATTTCTGCACGTATCTGCTCGGCAACGACACTGAGATGAATACCCCGGACGGCTTCGCCTTGATGAACTGGGGGTCGGGTTACGGCGATTTCCTCGCTCGACCCGACTGGACGACGGCGCGAACGATTCCGTGGCTCCCGCGCACTGCGCTCATCCTCGCTGACGCTGTCGATGAGCGAACCGGAGCACCGGTATCGGTAGCGCCCCGCGCCATTCTCGCTGCGCAACTGGAGCGTCTCAGCGCAAGGGGTTTAACCGCAAAGACTGCGGTCGAACTCGAATTCTATCTTTTCGACCAGACCTACGAGAACGCCAAAGCTGCCGGTTACACCGAGCTGAAACCGGCAGGATGGTACAGCGAGGACTACCACATCCTGCAGGGCACCAGGCACGAAGCGTTCTACCAGGACGTTCGCAATCAGCTGAATGCGGCTGGTATTCCGATCGAATCGTCCAAAGGAGAGGACGCCGGCGGTCAGCACGAACTCAACATCCACTATGCCGACGCGATGGAAAGTGCCGATCGCGCCGTCCTGCTCAAACATGGTTTGAAGGAGATGGCTCACCTCGCCGGTCGAGCGGTTTCGTTCATGCCGAAGATCGATGAGGACTGGACCGGTTCCAGCAGTCATGTACATCTCAGTCTCTGGGACCACGAGAACGGCCAGAATGCCTTTTCCGCCGCCGATGGTTCACCAACTGACCTGATGCGCTGGTTCATAGCCGGTCTTGTCGCGCATACGCGAGAACTCGCCCTCTTCTATGCACCCACGATCAATTCCTATAAGCGGTTCGCGCCTGGCAGCTGGGCCCCGGTGAATCTTCTCTGGGCTCGTGACAATCGGACCGTCGGCCTGCGCGTGGTCGGCAATGGATCTGCGCTCCGAATCGAAAACCGGTTTCCCGGCAGCGATGCCAATCCCTACCTTTCGTTCGCAGCGATCATCGCGGCTGGTCTGGATGGGATCGAGCGGCAACTCGAGCCGCCAGCCGAGTATCACGGTAACGGATATGACGCCAAAGATGCAGAACGGATACCAGCTTCAATCCACGAAGCGATCGATTGCTGGATGGCGAGCGATTTTCCCAGCCAGGCATTCGGAACGGAAGTGCGGGATCACTATCTCAACGCCGCCCAGGTCGAGCTGGCTGCGTTCGAGCGCGCAGTGACCGACTGGGAGCGCAACCGGTATTTCGAGCGCTGGTAGGACTCGACAGGTTGCACGTCTTTCTGTTTTGAAGTTGTGCAAATTGCATAATCCACGAGAGATCGATAGTGCAGTCTGACGATGATGCTTGGCGGGCAATGTGGCACGATCGAAGGTCTCTGGAAGGATCGTTCCTTTCTCCGGTTTTCGACAGGCAAGCAAGTGGTCTTAGAGCTCGAGCGCGTTCTCAAGGAGCAGCCGGTGCCGGCAACAGACTGGCAACCGCAGATTCATGATGCTGCCGGTCAGCTCGATCACACCCGAGCGCCATTCGTCGAAGGCATCGCCAAGTACCAGGCGTCTGGCATGCTCCCCTTCTCGACACCGGGCCACAAACGCGGCGCCGGGATCGATGCTGAAATCGGCGCGCTCTACGGTGCATCGAGTTTCGCCGCCGACATTCCGGTCAGTGGCGGGGTCGATTCGATTCACTTCAAATGGGATGTCTGGAGGCTTGCCGAACGCCTCGGAGCCGATGCCTGGGGCGCAGACGATTCCTACTACCTCGTCAACGGGTCGTCGACCGGCAATCTCGCGTTCTTGCTCGCCACCGTGCGACCTGGCGACACCGTGATCGTTGCCCGCGACGTCCACAAATCGCTAATGGTTGCCTTGATCCATACCGGAGCGAAGCCGGTCTATGTGGCTCCCCGACTTCATCCTCAGCTGAACATTGGTCTCGGGGTCGACCCGGCTGATATCGCGATTGCTCTCGCCAACCATCCGGAAGCAAAGATGGTGGTGCTGGTCAGTCCGTCCTATTGCGGGATTGCCTCCGATCTCCGTTCGATCGCCCAGATCGCTCACGATCATGACGTTCCACTTTATGTCGATGAGGCCTGGGGACCGCATTTTCACTTCCATCCTGGTCTCCCCGACTCCGCCATGGCCAGCGGCGCTGACGGGGCGGTTGTCAGCACACACAAAGTGCTTGGCGCATTCACGCAGTCCGCGGTGCTGAACGTGCGCGGTTCAAGAGTTCCCTTCGGCAAAGTCGAAGCGGCTGTTGGTATGTCTCAGACAACCAGTCCGGCGGCATTCATTCTCGCGACGATCGACGCCTGCCGTCGAAACATGGTACTGAATGGTCGGGCGCTCCTCGACCAGACGCTCGAATTGGCGAACGATGCGCGGCAGCGGCTGCAAGCCATCCCAGGTATCTCTGTTCTGGATGAAGCGTCACTGGGCATGAGTCAGTTTGATCAAACCAAACTCGTGATCGATGTCCATGGCCTTGGTATGACTGGATTCGACGTCGAAGACCGCTTGCGATTCGATCACATGATCAATCCGGAAATGAGCGACACCTCCGGTATCATCTGTCTGATCACGGTTGGCGACACGCAGGCAAGTATCGACCGCCTGGTGGCCGCGTTTGAAACCATTGCTCGTAGCCGAACGGGGGCGTTGCCGATGAATGGACACGCCGGTGGCGCCGAGATGCGCTCGTCCGGAGCAGTGATTGCTCCGGGTCTGCAGGCGATGTCACCTCGCGATGCCTTTTTCGCCGATGCAAAAGCTATCCCGCTCGCAGAAGCCGCGGGCCAGATCTCGGCGGAACTCGTGATCCCCTATCCTCCCGGAATTCCGGTGCTGGCTCCCGGTGATGTCATCACGCTCGAAAAACTCGCATATCTGCAAGCATCGTCGAAACTCGGTACCTACATCTCCGGTGCCGCTGACCATCATCTCGACACAATCAGGGTCGTCGTCGATTCCCGCCGCAGTGCCTGGATGCCGAGTCCGCACTATTCGAACATGACGCCGCGACGCTAAATCGCCTGCCGACTATCGATCAATCGTGGCAACGGTTGGAGTCGCAGTCCCGCTTCTTCGAGTGTCTCGAGTTTTTTCGCAAAGCAGAAACGGGCATGTAGCGGCGCCGATGATGGGTCGACATAGAACGCTGACGGTGGCAGGGCTACCACGCCGGTTTCCTGGACCAGCCATTTACAGAAATCGACGTCTGACGTAAACCCGGTTCCAACCAGATCGACCGTCAGGAAATAGCTTCCTGCAATCGGAAAAACCCTGAACCCGATTTCTTCCAGGACTTTCTGCAACAGCAATCGACGGACGTCGTATTCGAATCGCAGCGTTTCGTAGTAGCCTACCGTTTCCGCGATCTCCATGGCCGTCGCCATCGCTTCCTGAAAGGGCGTCGCCGAGGCAAAGGTGACAAACTGGTGGACTGCACGCAGCGCGGTGGTCAAAGGCTCTGGACCGATGGCATACCCGATCTTCCAACCGGTCATGCTGAATGTCTTGCCGGTCGAATTGACGGTCAGCGTCTGTTCCCACATTCCCGGAAGGGTTGCGATGGACACGTGGGCGGCGCTATTGAATCGGATCTCCGAATAGACCTCGTCGCTGACAACCAGTACATCCCGTTCCCGGCACAACTTGCTGATAAATTCGAGTTCCTCCACCGAAAAGACTTTGCCCGTCGGATTGTGAGGCGTGTTCAGGAGCAGCACGCTCGTGTTCGGGGTCATTGCGCGGTCGAGTTCGTCGCGGTCGAAGATCCAGTCTGGAGCGGTCAAACGCACGGGCTGGAATTCACCCCCAGCCAGCAGCACAGACGGGCGATAGGAGTCGTAGAAAGGTTCGAAGGCGACCGCGCGTTGACCCGGCCCAACAAACGCGGACATCGCCGCGAAAACGGCTTCGGTCGCTCCGCTGGTGACGGTCACTTCGCTCCCTGCATCGATCTCCCGATCGAACAGGCGCGAATAGCGTTTCGCGATCTGGCGTCGCAATCGCGGCGCTCCAGAACTGATCGCGTACTGGTTGTGATCGGCATCGATAGCAGCTTTGGCCGCTTCCTTGACGAAATCAGGTCCGGGGAAGTCAGGAAAGCCCTGACCAAGATTGACGGCGTTGTATTCCGCCGCCAATCTGGTCATTTCTGAAAAAACCGATGGCCCAAAGGGAGCCGTTTTGGCAAAGCGAGCCATTACGACCAGTTAGTTCCCGAAGACGGGATTCGTGAAGGCGTCTGAGTTCGAGATGGCTTCCATTTCGGCAACCGCGTCGTCGAATACGGCCACCGCTTTTTCGATTGGTTCGGGGGTGGTCAGATCGACCCCTGCCTGCTCGAGGAGGACGATTGGATAGTCGGAACCGCCCGCTTTCAGCATGCCAAGATATCGCTCCCGGGCTTCCTCGCCTTCATCCCGAATCTTGCTCGCCAGCGCCAGCGCCGACGAGATACCGGTGGCGTACTGATAGACATAGAACGCCCGGTAGAAATGAGGAACCCGCGACCACTCGATCCGAGACGCCTCCTCGTTCTCGACCCCGGGACGATACACATCAGCCAGCCCACCGTAAATGTCGGAGATCGTTTCCGCCGTCAGCGGCGCGCCGGCTTCAGCGGCCTGATGGGTAAGATGCTCGAACTCAGCAAACATCGTTTGGCGGAAAAGCGTTCCCCAGATCGAGTCGGCAAAGCGATTCAGGATCGCGAACCGCTCCAGCACGTTTTCTTCCGGCGTCTGCCGCAAGAGATCCCAGGTCAGCAGAACCTCGTTGACTGTCGAAGCGATTTCCGCCCCGAAAATCGAATACTGGTAGTACTGATAGGGCTGATTCGCCATGGCATAGAAGGAGTGCATCGCGTGGCCAGCTTCATGCGCAAGCGTGAAGACATGGTCGGTAGTGCCATTCCAGTTCATCAGGATGACGGGATTGGCGTCGTAGGTCGAGGAGGAATAGGCACCGGAATCCTTGCCTTTCGTTTCCTGCCAGTCGACGATCCTGCTCTTGAAGAGATGATCGAGGTCATTGACGTAGGTATCGCCCAGAGGCGAAACACCCTGCAGCACAACTTGGACCGCTTCTTCGGGCGTGAACATCCGCTCTGGTGCAGGCGAGAGAGGAACATAAAGATCGTAGAGTGCGAGCTGGTCGACTCCAAGCAGCCCCTGGCGCAAACCGAGATAGCGCTTGATCGGGTCTTGGGCGCCGCGAACGGTTGCGACCAGATTGTCGTAGACCGCCTCCGGCACGTTGGAATTAAAGAGCGCTGACGCTCGAGCCGAGGGATAGTTGCGCGCGCGGGCATAGAAAACGTCCTTGCGAACTGACGATCCATGGAGCGTCGCGACGGTATTGAGATGGTCCTTGTAGGCGCCAATCAGGCCGGCGTACGCGTCGCGACGAACGTCGCGATTCTTGCTTTCCAGAAGGAGTTGTGCGCGGGAACGGGTGAGAACGACCTCGTTGCCCTGGTCATCTTTGACCGTGCCAAACGTGAGATCAGCATCGTTGAGCGCGTTGAATGATTCACCAGCGGTCCGGGCAATATCGAGCGACTGCGCCAACAACTCTTCTATCTCGATCGACCTTGTATGTGCCCGCCGCCGACCCGCGTCTTCGAGCACATGCTGATAGTCCGCGAGCGCCGGATCGGCCACGAACGCATCAAATGTCGATTCCGGAATCTGGAGCAATTCCGGCTGGAAAAAAGCGAGTTTCTGACTCCCTTCGATCGCCGCTCGGACCGCCCGGTCGTAACCCGATTGCCAGACTGGATTGGCATGATCTTCGTCGCGGCGGAGGTGAGCGTAAACGACCACCCGTTCCAGTATCTTTTCCGCAGCTGTGCTGGCATCGAGCGCGCCAAAAAGAGTTTCGGCCGATTCCCCGAGACTGCCCCGGTAGGCGGCGGCAACATCGACGAGCCCGCCAATCCGATTGAGATCGGATTCCCATTCGGTGTCGGACGGATAGATCGACGTGAGATCCCATTTTTCCGAATCCGGGACCTGGTCCCGAGTCAATGCTTCTCTGGGTGTAGCGACCATGGAATTCCTTTCCTCACGAGAATCGTGACGTATAAATCGACTCTGAACTATACCGGGCGACCGGCATTACGGTCGTGCCGATTCCACGCTGCGATCGTAGCAAGCGACTTAGTGTCATGTTGACAATTACTCCCGGTCTGCGTAATCTGTCTGGAACATCGCTCGACGATCGGCATCGCCTTACCAATGGAATGCCAAGGCTGCATTTCAGATCGGACTGTTTTCAATGGCAACCGTCGACCTCAAAGAGTCCATCCTCCAGACGCCGGTGCTTTCTGGCGCTCGACCTTCGATCTGGTTCGACAACCAGCAACTCGGCACGGCAACCTGCGTTCCCGAAGAAGGAACTGGCGCCTACGAAACCCTAGACGACTACCAGGCGCTCCCAATGCGCCAACAGCGGATTCCGCGCGAATACTTCAAGATGCCTGAAGACGAGCGGTCCGCCAAAATCTGGGCACTCAAAGAGCAACTCGGTGAACGCTTGGTCATTCTGGGTCACCACTACCAACGCGACGAAGTCATCCAATTTGCTGATTTCCGAGGCGATTCCTTCAAGCTCTCCCAGCAAGCCGCCACCCGCACCGAAGCCGATTTCATCCTTTTCTGCGGAGTGCATTTCATGGCTGAGAGCGCTGACATTCTCGGGCAGCCACATCAGCAAGTGATCCTGCCGAATCTTGAAGCGGGTTGCTCGATGGCGGATATGGCCAAGCCGGACGATGTCGAATCTGCCTGGGATGCGCTTCACGAGCTCGGGATTGGCGACATCATCCCGGTCACGTATATGAACTCGGCTGCTAGTTTGAAGGCCTTTTGCGGTCGCAACAATGGCATCGTCTGTACCTCGTCGAATGCGCAGCGGGTCTACGACTGGGCGTTCGAACGGGGTGAGCGGATCATGTTCTTCCCGGACGAGCATCTGGGCCGGAACACCGGGCTGAAGAAATCGATTCCGATGGACAAGATGGTGGTCTGGGATCCCTTTCAGCCACTGGGAGCCAATGATCCGGAGTCTCTGCGAAACGCGACTGTCATCCTCTGGAAAGGGTATTGCTCGGTGCACGCTCGCTTCAGCGTTGAGCAAATCTCCGTTGCTCGTGAGCAATTTCCCGATGTCAATGTCATCGTTCACCCGGAATGCACGTATGACGTCGTATTGGCGGCCGATCTCGATGGCTCCACTGAATTCATCATCGACACTATCGCCGCCGCGCCATCTGGAACGACCTGGGCGGTCGGAACAGAGATCAATCTGGTCAAGCGACTGCAATCGGAGATGCCGGATAAGTCGATCTTTTGCCTCGATCCGGTGATCTGTCCCTGCTCAACGATGTACCGAGTCCACCCGGCCTATGTGCTCTGGACCCTCGAACATCTGGCTAACGGTGATATCGTCAACCGGGTAACGGTCGATCCGGCTACGAAGCGTGAAGCGTTGATTGCGCTCGATCGGATGCTGTCGGTTCCATAGTCGCGGATTCCTCAGAATCTTACCCAGGAGGGGTGTCGTGCAACAGCAAGCCAGCTCAGTGCCACAAGTTGGCGACCCCGCTCCGGATTTCTCGCTGCCGAGCACCTCAGGCAGCACGATGACGTTGTCGAACTACCGTGGCAACCAGAATGTGCTCCTCATTTTCTATCCGAAGGACTTCACCTCTGGCTGAACGAATCAACTGTCCGCCGTGCGCGAGACGATCTCGAGTTATGTCGGCGCCAACACTATCCCGTTCGGGATCAGCGCCGACGATATGGAGAGCCATCTCCGATTCAAGGAGCAACTCAAACTCCCATTCGATCTGTTGACTGATGACGGGCATGCCGTCGCGCGCGAGTACGGCGCGCTCAAACCCGATCCGGAGAATCCTGGTCAGTTTCTCGGATCGATTCAGCGCACCGTCGTCATCATTGGGCTGGACGGGTCTGTCATCTATCGACAACTCGGTTCACCAAGCACCGCCGATCTGCTCGCGGCAATCCTTGGACCAGCCGATCGCGCTCAAGACTGAGTTGCTTCCAGACGAAAGGCGATGTTCTTTTCGAGCTTGACGAAAGCTTGGTCGCGCTCGAACTTGAGCCGCAGCGCGATCAGCGCCATGATCAGGTTGTCGCCTTTGTCCCCGGCTGGAATTCTGAGCGAATGCGCAGCATCGAGTCGATCAGAGAGGTCAGCTCGAACCGTGGCGAGTGCTCTTGGGTCATTGATCACTTCGATCAGATCCGATTTCTGATACGCATCGAAGAGTTGATCGAGTACGAGTCGCATCCAGTCGAACGTTGCCCCCGACTCGGTCACGCCGGGTCGAGGACGTAGTCAGCCCGTATCGATGGCTGCTCGAGGAGTTCGGCTTTGGTCGCCTCGTAGCCCTCCCTGTCCATTAGCGCGTAGGTGGCATTCTTCCCGGCTTCGACGCCAGGCTGACCAAACGGATTCACGCCATAGAGACCGCCGGCCAGCACCGTCTGCATTTCGTAGAGGAAGAAGAACTCGCCAATGATGCCGGCGTCGATTGTCGGCACCGTCATGGTCAGGTTTGGCCGTGATGCCTTGGCGAGCGCCCAGGCGGTCGCCGATCGTTCCCTGTCGAGGAGTGTCCCGAGTTCAGCGCCCCGCAGATACTCAAGATCGTCTACCCCATCCGGTGTCGCTTCGACAACCACGCTTTCGCGATAGCGCTCCACGGCTATCAAGGTGATCAGTTTGTCGTTCGGTCCTTCGGTGTAGAGCTGAATCTGCGAATGTTGGTCGATCGCGCCGAGCGATTTGATCGGTGTCTGTCCGGCGTAGATCACGTCACCAGAAAGCGATTCTTTCTTTCCAAGGCTCTCGGCCCAGAGTTGTCGAAACCAGTCCGAGATGCCATAGAGCGCATCCGCATAGGGCATGGTCACGAGGATGCTTTTTCCTTTTTCGCTATCACTCAGATAGGCAATCGCGGCCAAAAGCGCGGCAGGATTGGCCTCCAGGCTGGTGTTCTTGCAGCGCCCTCGCATTGCCGCCGCGCCTGCGAGCATGGCATGGATATCGATTCCACACATCGCGGCCGGCAGGAGTCCGACTGCGCTCAACACCGTCATTCGGCCATCGACTCCGTCTGGCACGGGAAAAGTCGTATACCCCTCTTGCTCGGACAGCGGTCGGAGCAAGCCGCTCTCTTCATCGGTTGTCGCAACAATCTGTTTGCGACACTGTTCGACGCCGACCGCAGCTTCCATCGCATGCTTCACTACCAAAAAGTTCGCCATCGTTTCAGCGGTCTGACCGCTCTTGGTGACGACGTTGACGAGGGTCTTGGAAAGATCGATGACGTCGAGAATCCCTTGGACTCGTTCTGGATCGGGATTGTCTAGCACGAAAAAGCGCGGTCCTATTCGCTCGCCGTCGGCTTGCAGATTCCGCTGCGGATGGGCCAGCGCCTGGATCGTCGCGATCGCACCCAGCGACGAGCCTCCGATCCCTATCAGCAGGAAATTCTCGTATCGGTCCCGGTTGGCTTCCGCAAATGCTGCAGTCGAATCGGCCAACGCTTGGTTGTCGGGAAGATCAATCCAGCGTTGTTCGCCCGCTTCGTGCTCAGACCAGACTCGCACGATTTCGCTTTCGGCACGGCTTCTCACTCCGTCAAAATCAGACGCAGTCAAGCCATGCGCTGGTCCGACAGCATGGTCAGTGGTATTGAAAAAGTCGATTGCAATGCGCGATGAATTGGGCGCCATAACGAGTCAGCCTCCGAGTCGGAACGAGCGAATACACGCTTCGGACCGATGGTATCACGCAGACGTAAAGCGGCTCCGCGCGGCTACTCCCCGGAATCGCTGGCCGCCAGTAATCGGAGCGAAACCGAACGGGCAGGTGGCCGGTAGGTCATTGGTTCCTGGCGGGAGAACTGGGCATGGAGCGCCGGACTCAACGCCGGCAGGCAGTAAATCCCCTGGCAGGGCCCCATCCCCAGCCGGGTCCTCCGCTTGAGATCGCTGATCGAAGACGCACCGTCTGCGATCGCGTTGTCGAGATCGGCCTGCCGGAGGCTCTCGCATCGGCAGACGATGACTTGGTCCCGCGATTTGCTCATGATCCATTTCCCTCAGTCGATGTCGACAACGGCTGAATCCAGGGTTGTCGATAGACCGCGTCGGCGAAGGTCGGCTGCCGCAGCAAGGTCACGTCCGGCGCCTCGAGGAGCATGCTGTCGACAGTCTTCTGATCGACCAGTCCGAGCGCGGCGCAGGCTTGAGCCGCGCAAAGCCGCCCTTCGTATTCTGCGGCGGCTCGATCGAGACCGATGCCTCGCACATCGCCACAGGCCCAGGCTCCTTCGACGGAGGTCCGGCCCACGGCATCAGTCACAACTCGCCACGAAATATCGTCGATCTCGAGTTCGAGTTGGCAACCGGCCATGGCCGCGAGTCCAACATCTGGCAAGCGTCGTCCCGAAACCACCACCACGTCGACCGGTATCGTTCGACTAGCAACGGTGACCGATTCCACTTGCCCATCGCCATGGACTTCGATTTCATTAGGTGTCGCCAGCGCAATCAGCTCGCAGCCAACCTCCGCCGCCAAATCGACCAACCAATCATCATTTTCGCCGTCGCCAACGAGTGCCACCCGTCCTCCCGGAACAAGACCAAGGTCGGTCAGGCGGCGAAAACCGGAAGCCGTCATGACACCCGGCAGGGTAGAGCCGGGAAATGGCACAGTCGTTTCGAAAGCGCCGGTAGCGAGAATCATCAGCGGAGCATTGAACCGGGCGGGTTCCATCCCGATCGCCCCTGCAGCTTCCCAAGCTGGAAAAACACCCCAGACCCGGGCCGGATGCACCTCGAAGAACCGTTTGCCGCCAGAATCGAATTGAGGTCGATCGTCGAGAAGGGTGACCCGTGCGCCAAAGTCAGCGGCTGCGACCGCCGCCGCTCCTCCGCTCGTACCGCCGCCCACGATCACAATCTGCGGCTCAACGCTCATCAGCAGCCCAACCGGTTTGAATTGACATACCCGGTTTCAATGGGGTGACACAGGCGCGGACGCCAGATTGACCATCGACTGTGACCATGCAGTCAGCGCAGCGTCCCACGAAGCAGAACCCACCCCGGACCTCGCCACTTTCCGGCATCTGGCGGAAGACCCTGACTCCCGTGGCCAGCAAAGCCACGGCGATCGGTTCTCCAGCAAAACCAACACGCGTTTCGCCATCCAGGATAAACGACACCTCTGGTTGATCCGGCCGCTGCAGGCGCCGGGCACCATGCTCGTTCACGTTTTTCGTCCCACCGCAATTCTGCCAATAATCGCTACGGATCATCGCAGCACGGCCCCTCACGCGTCAATCTCGAATCCGGTTCAGAGCGTTCCATCCGAGAGCAGATTCACGCAAGCGTTCGGCTATACTCGTCAGCGCTTTCGGACTTTTCCGGGCAAACGGATCGCTCTTTCAAGTGGGACCGAGTGCCCTTGTCAGATCGCCAGGTCCGAAGCGCGCTTGGACCTCACCGTGAAGGAGACTTGAGTGGTCAAATCAGCAGTTCGACCGGCAGAAACAATCGACGACAATGGCCAGCAAATCGCACCCGCTTACATCGAATCAGCGGCCCGTGATCACGTCTGGATTCACAACGCGACCTGGGTTGACGTCGCCGAAAACAACGGTCTCCATGTGTTCGATCGCGCCGAGGGCAGCACTATCTACGACGTCAATGGACGAGGCTATCTTGACGGCATCGCCGGACTCTGGGTTGTCAACGCCGGCCACGGGCGCCGCGAAATTGGCGAGGTCATGGGCGAACAAGCCTCCCGCCTGGCCTATGCCTCGGCCATGAATTTCACCACCGTACCGGCCGTTCAGCTAGCTGAGATGCTGGCTGAACGAACACCAGGCGATCTCAACCGGGTCTTCTTCTGTTCTGGCGGATCGGAAGCGGTCGAAACGGCTGTCAAGATCGCCAAGCAGGTTCAGGCTATGCGCGGGTTTGCGGGAAGGTACAAGATCATTGCTCGACGCAATTCCTACCACGGCATGACGTTCGGCGCGATGTCGCTCACACAGACTGCCCGGAACGAAAAGCACTTCGGCCCGTTCATGTATGGTGTCTATCATGTGCCTCATCCGAACCGATACCGCTCTGACTTCGGCGTCGAAGGCGAACAGGCCGATATCATGGCCGCTAAAGCGATCGAACAAGAGATCGAATACCAGGGTGCCGATACCGTCGCGGCGGTCATTGGTGAGCCGGTTTCGACAGCTGCTGGAGTGCACGTGCCGTCGAAGATCTATTGGGAAATGCTGCGGGATATCTGTGATCGCCACGGCGTGCTTCTGATCTGCGACGAAGTGATCAACGGGTTCGGCCGGACCGGAACGCTGTTCGCTCAGGAGCAGTTCGGCATTCAGGGCGATATCATGACCATCGCCAAGGGACTCTCCTCAGGCTATGCGCCGATTGCCGCCGCAATCGTGAGCGATAAGGTGTATGACATCTTCAAGGAGCAAAAATCGACCCCGATGGGGCATTTGCTCACTTTTGGGGGTCACCCGGTCGCGAGCGTCGCGGCGATCAAGAATCTCGAGATCTTCGACAACGAAAACCTCGTCGCCCAGGGGGCTGAAACTGGAACCTATCTCGGCGAGAAACTCCAGGAACTCAGGGCACATCCGACCGTCGGCGATGTCCGGGGTGTCGGTATGGTCTGGGCGATCGACCTTGTTTCCAGCAAAGAAAACAAAACTAAGTGGGGTCGAGATGCTCAGTTCACCAAGCGCCTCAACCAACTGACGATGGAAAAAGGGTTGGTCACCCGAACCTGGGATGTGATGCACTTCGCGCCGCCACTGGTTATCACCAGGGAAGAAGTCGACCGGATGGTAGCGATCGCAGACGAATCATTGACGATTGCAGAGCAGGAATTCGCCAGCGAGATCAGCGCCTGACCGATTCGCAAAGCCAACACGAAAGCCGGACGAGGGGCCCCTCGTCCGGCTTTTTGGTGCTGTCGACGCGTCAGGAGCCGGTCTTCTTTGCTCGTTCCCGCGCCGAATAACAGGGCGCGCAATAGACCGGTTTGCCCCGCCGGGGTATGAAAGGCACCATGGTTTCCGCGCCACAAGCGGAACAGACCGCCGAGTGGCCTGCTCGGCGACGACGTTCGTTGCGCTGGCCCGGCGCCCCGCCACCGAAATGACCGAGATGCTCTTGCCAGTCACCGCGCGAATATTGCGTTTCGAGATTCCGAATCAAATCATCATTGCGAAGCGCCCGCGCTTTGGCGCGGCAATCGAGACACCGCTGTGGAAAGAGATCCGTGCGGTCAGAATAGAAGTGCCGTTCTTCGTTGCCAATCGTGAAGACTGCGCCACAATCGATGCAGGTAGATTCCTCCAAGGCAAGTAAGCGATCTGGACTCACGAAATGGAGGTCTCCTGAGCAAACAGCAGTTCGAGTTCCCGAGCAAGGGTTTCGACGTTTTCGACGATCACGTCAGGACCCGATTCGAGCAATTCCTGATGGTCCGGGTTACCCCAGAGCACGCCTATTGTACGAGCGCCGACGGCTTTTCCCGCCAGCACATCGGCGGCCGAATCGCCGATCATGACAACCGGACGCTTCTCTGAGTCTGCGACAGCGGCAAGCACGCGCAATAGTGCTTCCGGGTGCGGTTTCTGTTGTTCGACATCGTCACCCGCCCAAACGACTGCGAAGCGATCGAGGATGCCGAGTCTCTCCAGGGTTATCAAAGCGGTGTTGCGGCTCTTTCCAGTCACGACGGCGAGATGCGCGCCATGGGCGGCAAGCCAATCAAGCAATGGCGCCATCGCCGGAAGCGGCTCGACCAGCTCATTGTGACGCTCGTCGTAGACGGCCACATAGCGCTCGATCGCAGCATCAGCTTGATCATCTGGAACCATCATCCTGATCATGGTGTTGTCTGGCGGCCCGAAGCGACTGCGCAGTTCAGCATCAGACAATCGATAGCCGAGCACCGGGGTCAACGCGGAATCGAAGGCTTCGTAGATCAGCGGCAAGGTATCCACCAGCGTGCCGTCGAGATCAAAGATTACAACCGGCGCCTTCATCGTCGAGTTCTTGTCGTCGGTGTTCCGCACGTTCTCGTCTCGCTCCATCAGAAATCAGTCACTCGCTACACTAATACAATACGCTCGACGTCTCCGATTCAACAGCTGCCGTTGAGGCAGACACTCCGGACCGGTGATGACCACCACTGCAGACGATTCTACGAACCAAGCCACCAGCGGCACACGCCATATTGTTGCCGATCACTACGAAATTGACGTCAGTCGACCCCTCGGAAGTGGTGGGATGTCGATGGTTTATCGTGGACTCGATCTGCGCACCCGGCGCAAGGTTGCACTCAAAACCCTTCGGCCAGAATACCGTCACGATGCCTCGAGTCGCACTCGCTTCCGGCGCGAAATCCGGACGATGGCCTTTATCCAGCATCCGAACGTGGCGACGGTTTACGACTACTGGGAGGACGATATCGCTCCCTGGGCGGTGCTGGAACTGGTGACCGGCGAGTCGCTCCATGCGAGGATGGACGAGGATGGACCGCTCCCGCTCGATCTGATCGCGCACTACCTCAACCAGATTGCGGATGCGCTTGGAAACCTGCACGAACGCGGTCTTGTCCATCTCGATGTCAAACCGCAAAACCTGATGGTGATGCGCGATCAGTCGATCAAACTGATCGATTTCGGTTTGGCCCAACCGACAAATTCGCCCCAGCAGCTGATCGGAGGCACCGCGTTCGGGACAGCCACCTATCTTTCGCCCGAACAAGCGAGCGGCGATGCGGTGACAGCCGGCAGCGATGTCTATGCGGTTGGCTGCGTGCTGTACGAGATGCTGACCGGCGAACCACCCTTCGGCACTGCGTCTCCCGAGAGTGGACCCAACCCCATTATCCAAGCCCATCTCACCAGGACTCCCTATCCACCTTCGCAGCGGACCGTTGATCGCAACCTGCCGGGATGGGTCGATGAACTCGTGCTCTGGTCGCTCGATAAGCAGCCCGCCACCCGGATTGCGGATATCCGTCTCCTCGCAGAGCTCTTTCAGTTCGGAGTCGACGGTGAACTCTCACGCCAGCGAACCCAAGCCATCCGCCAAGGGTATCTTGCTCCGATCGACACCGTGGTCGAATCACCTCCACAAAAAGTCGAATCACGCCCCTCCACTCCCCGGCAAGCCGTCGCACCTGCACGCTCCAATCCGGCCCACCGACGCAAGGCGAGCTTGAAGCGGATCGTGATCGGTTTGCTCGCGCTGACGCCCTTAGCGCTCATCGCCTGGTTTCTGGTCACGGGTGCGGTGCCGATGCTTGTCGATCCCGTCCGCACCTATTCTGTCGGCAATGGCGCCACCGTGATCGTGCAGGATCTGAATTTCCGCGACGGTCCTGGTCTCAGTACCACCACGCTTGCGCAACTTTCGGTCGAGACCGCAGTGACGATCGTTGGGTCTGAAAGCACGATTGACGGCGAACCGTGGATACCGATCTCGATCGTAGGGCAGGATCCAGAGCTGACTGGCTATGTCTGGAAGCCAGGTATAGAGCCCGATCCCACCTCAGGATGGACCTGGATCAAAGAGAAGTTGAATTGAGCAGCGTGTTTACTGCGGTTTCAGCGGATCGATGCGTCGCAGGCGGTCGAGAAGGTCTTCGATCTTATGGCGCTGATCCGATGGCAAGGTCGCTACGACCTGAAACGGATCTGGATATGCAGCATGCGCCAGAGCCACATCGTCGCCACGTTCGAGCGCATCAACAAGGCGGCGGCGATGGGACGCTTTCTGCACCATGAGTTCAAGGGATTCGATGTCAATATCCGGTCCAAGATAGGGTTCCTCGGCACCAAAGAGGGACCTCGCCGCGGGCAGAAGCCGACCGAGGCGTTCATAGTCGGGCGGTTCATCCCGCGCCGCACGGCGAATCGAAGAGATCAGACTAAGGCGGTCGACGAGGGCACGCAAACTCGACCACTCAAGTTCAGCAGGCATCAACGCGCCAACTCGTTCGACCTCATTCATGGCATCGATCAACGCGCGGTCATCTTGTCCAGCCATCGCCTTGCGCAGATTCGCAATAGCCCGCCGCTGATTAATTGCACGGTCGATCCGACGCTGCTCCACCGGTGTCAGTTGCGCCATACCGCCATCGGGAGCATGCGCGGTCAATTCAACGAGGTGATCATAGTCACGCGCTTTCAGCGCAGACCGCACTTCGGTTTTCCAGGCCAACCGCTTGCGAGCGAGGTCGACTCTGTTTGCTACCGATGGCGGCAATGGATCTACCGTCGCGAGCAGACGGGGATTCGCTTGCTGCATGATCCGCCGATCGTCTCCCGATTTGATTGCGTCACGCAGAAGGACGAGGTCGAAGGCAAGTTCGGACATCGGGTCAACAGTCGGATTCCCCTCGAATCGCGAAAGCGCAGCCACCCCGGCGAGATGGGCAATGTCTCGATTGGCGATGGCGCGGTCTGGGGAACCGCTCAAGCGTTTCGGTTTCTTCGCAGCTCGGAGCGCACGCTGAATCTCGACTGGAACCGGCACGCCATGACAACGAGCGAGATCGATTCGCTGTTCGATCAGCGCGGCGTCCGCTGAATCAGAAACCTCTTCCATCATCGCCAGGCACGCTGATTCGATGATTTCGTTGGCATCGATCGCGTATCGTGACGAACCCGGGTCATCCGCAAGGTCCGGCCAGAGTTGCATGACCCGGTTCGATGACCGGGATCGTAGCGCCAAAGCGAGTTCTTCCCGACGGCTCTCAAGTTCCGGAGTTGGAGGCGGCAGGGCAGCGAAAATCAGCCTCGACTGATCAGGAAGAGGTTCGGGTGACGGCGAATCGCGCTTGATGCGTGCGGCGGTGGTAACCGCAACCCGTTTAGCTGCGATCTGGGCATCGCGGATGAAGGGAACGTCCTCTGGCGATGATTCCGCAGCTTCGCGCAAAATCGCTGTCAACGCGCTGACCTCCCGATCCGACGAATGGTGGAGCGTGTCGAAGAGGCGTGAGCGCCCGGGCTCGTCAATGTCATGTTGATCGAACAAGAGCGGGGGATCGATCACACCGACGGCACCACCGTAAGTTGACCGCAATTCAGGATGGACCGATAACGCCCGCAGCGACACGTAGATCACGAGCGCGGCAAACTCGTCACGTCGTTCAGGCGCAGCCGGAACACCACGCGGATGGCGGTATCCAAACGGAGTCGCTTCTCCCGTCAATGTCGCCATTCCTGGCCACCAGGCGGTGTCATAGTCGACCAGAACCACACCCCGCTCTCGTTCCAATAGCGCGTTAGTTGGGGAGAGCGAGCCATGAGCGAAGCCCACCTCCCGCAACGAGGTCATGGCATCAGACCATTGCTGTGCCACCGATCCCAGCAACGCGCCCTGGTCTTTGCGAGTCGCGACATCGACCGCCTGGAAAAGGGTCGGGCCAGCAATCCATTCCATGGCAACGGCCGGAATTCCTTCCGCGTGGAGATCCGGTCCGGCCAGAAGCACAGCATCCTCGATCCAGGCGAGCCGCTGCACGAGCGGAGAATGGTCCGGCGAACGCAATCGGCGAAAAAGTGCCGGGCTCGCTGCTTGTCGATACACTTGTTCGGTGCGAACGGAGATTTTCGAGGTGAGAAAACATCGGACAGCGATTGCACCACCAAGCGCCAGGTCGAAGCGATAGACAACGGCGTCAGAACCAACCACCCGCCGAGGCAAACCGCTTTCGAGCAAGGCGGTTTTGCCGTCGCCAAGACGCCGAACAATCGGGGTGGCACGGGAACCGCGAGAAAAAGCATGGTCGTAGTCGGCTAGGGTTGGCATCAGAAAAGCATTCGTACGTTCAGGGTGTTTTGCGAAATTCCGGTTACATCTCACCCACGAAGAATGTTACAGTTTAGTTCTTCGCATGTCCCGTCGACCTGATGCCGACAGCGGAACGTTCCTCCCGGATTGCAGCCGGGGAGGTGTACATGCCAATCGGCGACCGATTTCGTTCACCATCGACTACCGCTACGAACGGCGCTCCGTCAACACCCACCGGGATTCCGCCGTCGAGCAGCCACCCGGTCCGGTCGAATACCACGGTTCATCGCCCGTTGCCTCCCTATTTTCTTGCCCAGGAACTGAATGGCATTGCGGCGACCGTTTCTGAAGTCGACATCCAAGCGAGTGAACGGCTGACGGACCTGGCCCAATCGCTCAAAGGCGATGAAGAGCGGCTGCGTTGGGCTGATGTCGACCTCAGGCGGGCGTTCAACACTGAAAAGATCGCGTTTGCCTACGCGGTTCGGCGCGAAGGCGGTTATGTGCCGAAAATCGTCGACACCGTCGACAAGACCCGAAATGTCATGGTTCTTCTGCCGATCCTGCTGACCTGGTTTGCGCTGTTCGAAGCATCCCGGCAGTACCGCCGCTTCATCGATTCCAATCCCGACGAAATCCGCAAGCCTTTTCTCCTCCTGTGGGAACAGGGTTTCGGGGGAACGGCGCCATGGTACAGTCCGCCGTTTTCGACCGTTGCCCTCATGGACGCCGCTATTATCGCGATCATCATTCTGCTGACCTTCTATTCTCACGGGCGTCGCGACCAGCGTGAGGAGGAGATTCAGAAAACGGCGAACGCATTCCAAACCGAACTCGATAATGTTCTTGCTGAGGCAACCGTGGCGCTCGCGCCTGACCGAGCTGGTCGACCGGCCATGCTCGCCCGCAGCGTCGAGCGGCTCGCTGACCGCTTCGACAATGCCAGTCAGGAACTCCTCAACCGCCTGCAATCCGAACACGACCGGATTGCTTCGATTTCGGATCGGCGCGAACAAGAGATCGCGGATTTCGGTGTTTTTGCGAGTGGTATGCGCGCTGGCGCGGAAGAATCCCACCGCGTGCTGCTCGATCTCCGCCAGGTTTCGCAATCGCTTCAGCAAACCCTTGATGATCTCGCCGGTGAAGTCGCTGGGTCGAGCGATCACCAGCAAACCCTCAATCAGACCATCATGTCCCTCGAGAGACTCATCGCGGCCGATGTCCAGAGCGATACCGCGGTGACGCGCCAACTCGTCGAAGCGACGGCGGCGCTGGCTGATGCCGCGGACCGTTCGATGGTCGCCGCCGATACGGCCGCGCAGGCTGGTCGGGTGGCGTCAGAAGCCGTCTACGGCATTGCCGAAATCAATCGTTCGCTGTCAGATGGCCAGACCCGTCTCGATACGGCGCTGGCCGAACAAACTGGTGCGAATGCCAAGCTGGCGGATGCACTCCGTTCTGGCAGTGCCGGGGTCAGCACCTCGTCGCGGATGCTTTCCGACATCGCCGTGACCCTGAGCGAACTGCGGGAAGAATTCAGCAGCATCAGTCAGCTTTCACAGGAACAAGCCATCACCCTGTCGCGCCTCATCTCCGAGCAGAGCACGATGGCCTCGAGTCTGACGGAGGTTGCTCGCGATCTCAGTGCAGCGAGTGTGTCGACCTCGCTCAGGCAGCGCGAAATGAATGATGATGTCGCTGCGCTCGTTCGCCGTCTCGATTCCCTGACCGCTGCCCTTTCTCATATGGCTACTGGTTCGCCGGACGCGACCTGGCTCGAAGGCAGCCTGTCGCGGTCAGATGAACCAGCCGAAACCACAGGCAAGAGTTCGACCAGTCTCTGGCCCAAACGCAACCGGTGACTCCCGTCATGGACCATAGCCAAGGCTCCCGCTTCCGTCTCGCTCCTGGAGCGACCGGCCGAGTTCGATCATGAATCGACGCCGCCGAGAAGGGCGCGACATGGTTCTGCTCGGGGGTTGGCTCTTTGCCGATCTCCTCCTTGGTCTGGCGATGCTCTTCCTGACCGCCAATACAGTTGGAACGCCGGCTCCGTCGCCTACGCCCACACCAGAACCGAATTACCTAGCGACATCTGAAGCACGTGCAGCGGCCACTGGCACCGCCCAGCAAAACCAGATCGCGGCAATGAACCTGACCGCTGTAGCCGTCGATGAAGAAGCCGCGCAGCAAGCCGCCGAAGCTGCCACGCAACAAGCGGTCATCGACGCACAGGCAACCCAGCAAGCGCTCCTGGAAAATGAAGCCACCCAACAGGCCAAGGCCGCAGCAACCTTTGCCGCGCTGAGCGACGATCAGCGCGCCACCGCCGAGGCCTTGGCCACCACCGATGCCTTGGCGGCGCAAGCAACGATTGCCGCATTTGCGACCGAGCAAGCGCGGACCGAGAGTGACATCGCGCAATCAGCCAGTGATCTTGCCACCGCCGAAGCGCTCGCCACCGAGGATGCCCTGGGAGCAGAAGCGACGATCTCCGCCCAGGAAACCCAGGCTGCAGAGATTGCCGCCGTCGCAACCCAGAATGCCGAAAGCGGAGCGAACGCGCTCGCTACCAGTCAGGCTGAATTGGAAGCGGCCAGAGCGACGACCGAAGCGGTTCTTGCAAGTCAGATCGACAACAGTTCCACACTCTCCACAGCGCAGGCCGAACTGATCGCGATCCAGTCCACCGCCGATGCGCTCGGAACCCAGCAAGCCGGATCATTTGCGACCGCAACTGTGCTAGCCAGGGCGGCATCGGTGAGTTCGATCGACCCGAACGTCGCTGAGCTCTCGATCGATGTCGATGCCTTTGGACTGATCAATGGCGATCAAGCGGCGATCGATGATGCCACCGCAACCCTGGCCGACGCCCTCGCACCCTATGCAGAATGTCGGGTCGGGTTGACGCTCACTTTCGGCTGGAGCGCGGACATTCAGGTCGGTCTCAATGTGGCCGCTGCTATCAATGACATTCTCGTGACCGAATTCGCCGACCAGTTTAGCGACGCTGCTCTCGATAACTTCGCCCAGCTCGAAGATCCCCCCGGCCGGGTCGATCTCGACATCTTTTTCTACAAGGGTTGCGAGGGACTCGCGCCTAGCGGGTAGCGGAGGCTATTCGAGAATCTCGCGATAGACGTGCAACGTTTTTCGGGCGGTCTCCGACCAAGCGTATCTGCTCGCTCGCTCGATTCCGCGTCGCCTCAAGATCTGCTGGCTCGATTCGTCGGAAAGGAGCGCTCTGATTGCCTCGGCGAGCGCTTCCGCTGAGGGATCTACAATTATGGCACCATCTCCCACGACCTCTGGAAAGCTGCCGCGATTGGAAACGATTGTTGGCACTCCGCAGGACATCGCTTCGATCGCTGTGAGGCCAAATCCTTCGTCGAGCGACGGCGTCACGTAGACGCCAGCATGGCAATACAGCGTTGTTTTCTCCGCATCGTCGACTCGACCCGTCAGAATGATCCGTTCGCCCAATCCAAGGTCGGAAATGAGCGGTTCGATTGGCGGGTAGACGACCGGGTTGTCGGTGTGCGGTGAACCACCGATCACCAGCTTCCATACCGGACCGAGCTCAGGTGCGACGAGCGCGAACGCGCGGACGAGGCCGGCGAGGTTTTTGCGTAGATCGAACCCACCGATGTTGAAAAGGTACCTTCCGGATTGGAGGCCGTACCTGGCAAGAGCTTCAGTGTCGATGTTGTCACCAGCAACTGGAAGATCGACGCCCATCGGCACAATCCGGATTCGCTCAGTGTTGATCTTCAGCACCACAGGCAGTTGATCCGCGACAAAACGGGAGGGAACAATGACGATTGCCGCGTTGCCAATTGAGCGTTCAATTTGTCCCATGAACAGTCGCATGCTTCGCGATCGACGGTACTCCGGCCAGGTCCAGGGAATCACGTCATGAACCGTCACAACCACCGGTTGATTCGACCGTACTGGCATCGCGAGGTAGGGAACGTGCAGGAGGTCCGCCTCCCTGGCAACTCCGTTCCAGGACACGCCGCCCAGATCCCACCATGCTCGCTGCATCTTGCCAGGCAAGAAGCCCGACAGCGACAGTCTTTCGTTTCCGTTCAGAAAGAGCACCTCGGTCCGTTTTTCGTCCGCGAGCGTCGGCAGCAAAGAGACCATGCGCTCGACATAGGTCCGGATACCAGAGGGTGGACGCTGAAGGAACGATGCATCGAACGCGACCGTCGATCGGATCAGTTGGGTCACAGCGGACTTCCTGTAACGAAGATCATTTCGGCTTACTCGCTATGGCAACGGGCCGTTGTACTATTCTTTGCGCCTTGACCGTGGTTATGCGGTGAGTATGATCACCCGGTTAACCGCCGTTCTGTTCGGTCCAGGTCAAAACATCGGTTTCTCGATTGCGTTTTCCAGATCGAGTCAACCGCGTCACCGATTCATGTATGGAGTAACGCAACAATGTCGAAGCCGATCGAAATCACAGACGACCAGTTCGATGACGAGGTCCTGCAATCAGACAAACTGGTCATCGTCGATTTCTGGGCGCCATGGTGCGGACCGTGTCGGGCGATGGCTCCGGTTTTGTCCGATCTCGCCAAGGATCGTTCCGAACTGCTGAAAGTGGTCAAAGTCAACGTCGACGAACAACAGATCAATGCCGCTCAACTCGGTATTATGACTATTCCTACGCTGATTCTCTTCAAGGACGGCGAGCCAGTCGACCGCATGATCGGTGGCTATCCGAAGCGCTCGATCGTCGAACGGGTCGACAAGGCCCTCGAAGTCGGCGCTTCCGCCTGACATCACCTTACGGGCAAGAACGGTCGGCCTGATCTAGGCCGCGCCGTTCTGCTCAAGACCTTCGACCTCACGACGCAGGTCGGACAAATCCGCGAACTCCCGATAGACCGACGCAAATCGGATATAGGCTACCTCGTCCACGGCTTTCAAATGCCGCAGAACGGACTCACCGATTGCGGATGATTCGACCTCGGTCAGCCCCAGCGCGAGCAGATCTGATTCCACCTTCTGGACCAGCACATCGATTTCGTCCTCGCCGATCGGACGCTTGGTGAGTGCCACCCGGAGCTTTTCTCGGAGTTTGGCTGGGTTGAACTCTTGTCGCCGACCATCTTTCTTAACCACCACCAGACCAGCCAATTCGACCCGCTCGTAGGTGGTGAAACGCTTGCCACAGGCAGAGCACTCCCGGCGACGGCGAATCGAATCGCCGTTCTGGACATCGCGGCTATCGGTCACGCGGGAATCTGGACTATGGCAGAACGGGCATTTCACTCAGGAAAGCTCCCGCCACTCGATCCTATCAAAACCGGGCGGTTCATCGTCAGGTGCTTACCGCTCGCGCAGGAATCGAATGATGCTCGACTCTTCATCGAAATCCTCGTCGGGAAGAATCGGACTTTGATGGGCTGGTCGAGATCCGCCTTCGGGTTGCGCCACCCGGTACGGAACGCGATCGCCGCGCTGCTGTGGTTGCCGCCCTTGACGTCGTTGCGGCGGAAATTCAAGCGCAGGCCGGCGATCGGCGAAACCGGTGGCGATGAGAGTAATCATGACCGCATCACCCATCGAATCGTCAATCGACGTGCCGTAAATGATCTCCGCGTCTTCATCGACCGCCGCCCTGATGATTTCAGCGGCATCGCTGGTTTCCGTCAGCGTGAGGTTCGAGCTACCGGTGATGTTGTAGAGAACACCAGTCGCGCCTTCGATGCTGGTTTCAAGTAATGGACTGGAAATCGCATGCTTGGCAGCATCGATGCATCGCGTTTCGCCGGAACCGTATCCGATCGCCATTAGAGCCGAACCGGCACCTTCCATGATCGAACGCACGTCAGCAAAGTCAAGGTTGATGACGCCAGGCTTGGTGATCAGATCGGAGATACCGCCAATACCTTGCCGAAGCACGTCGTCTGCTAATCGGAACGCTTCGGTGATCGGCGTTTTCGGGTCGACCATTTGCAGAAGGCGCTCGTTGGGAATAGTGATCAGCGCGTCGACGCTTTCCTTCAGGTCACGAATCCCCTCGTCCGCCGCTTTACGCCGCCGCGTACCCTCGAACTCGAATGGCCGCGTGACCACGCCAACCGTCAAGGCGCCTGAGGCCTTGGCGATCTTGGCGACGATTGGTGAGGCGCCGGTGCCGGTTCCACCGCCCATGCCAGCGGTGATGAACACCATATCGGTGCCGCGGATCAGTTCAGTCAACTGATCGGCGCTCTCTTCGGCGGCCCTGGCGCCAATTTCCGGGCGACCACCAGCCCCCAGACCTTTGGTCAGTTTGTCGCCAATCCGAACGCATATCTCGGCTTTGTTGTCGATCAGCGCTTGCGCATCGGTGTTGACGGCCACGAACTCTATGCCGTCCACACCCATCTGCATCATCCGGTTGATGGCATTTCCGCCAGCGCCGCCGACACCAATCACCTTGATTTCAGCGAAGGTTTGAACATCCCGCGTCGCCTGGTTCGCCCATTCATCAATGACGGGGTTTGATGCCGTCCGGACCGGTTCTGGGGCGAGCGGCGGGGAGGGAGGATCAGCAGGCGACCCGTAATCTCGCATGAGCGGATCGAAGATCGATCGCCGTTCCTGATCCTGCATTTTCTGGTCCTCTCTTCGATTCAATACTGCGTGCCATCGTCTGGTCAGGGTGATCAGTCGCGAAAAACGAGGCAATAATCGGTCAATGATCTGAAGACGGAGACACTTCTCCCCGTTCTCAGAATCTCGTGAACGTACAGTCCACGCAGACTATAACTGTACCTTGACATAGGGCTGATCGCTACCAACACGGTCAGATGGCGGAATCACTGTGTCCACGACGGTCGAGTGCGAGTTCGATCAGTCGACTGACGAGTTCCTCATTGGAAACCCCGCTGGCTTCCCACAAGCGTGGATACATGCTGATCGACGTGAATCCGGGCATGGTATTCACCTCATTCAGATAAATGGCCCCGCTCTCCTTGTCGAGAAAGAAATCAACGCGCGCGAGTCCGGCAAGATCAAGCGCCTGAAACGCGGCAATTGCCAGCCGCTGGATTTCCGCAGTGGTTTCGGCTGGGATGTCGGCCGGGACGATCAACGCCGACCGGTCGTCGATGTACTTGGCAGCGTAGTCATAGAACTCGTTCGCCGGTACGATCTCGCCAACACACGACGCGATCGGGTCTTCATTCCCAAGCACGGCGATTTCGAGTTCGCGGATGTTGTGCCCTTTTTCGATCACGATTCGGCGATCGAGACGGGCGGCTTCATCGAGCGCCGAACCAAGTTCGCTCCGATCGTGGACCTTGACGATCCCCACACTCGAACCCAAATTCGCAGGCTTGGAAAAACAAGGGAATCCAACTCGCTCGTTGATGGCATCGGCCACTTGTTCGGGATTGCGTTGCCAATCGTGGCGTTGGACCAACATCCAGTCGACACCCGGAATACCGGCGCGTTCGAGAATGACCTTTGTCATCGCCTTGTCCATGGCGACCGCCGAACCGAGCACCCCTGAGCCGACGTAGGCTTTGTCGACGAGTTCGAGCATTCCCTGGATCGTGCCATCCTCCCCCATCGGACCGTGCAACACGGGAAAAACAACATCGACATCGTCGGCGATGACTTCTGCCAGCGCACTCGCGGGTGGCTCCTCGAACGTGTCCAACGCCGTTGTATTCGAACTTGCAGGCACCGGCCCAATCGCGAAGAATGGCGAGGTTGCGGTCAGATTGGCCATCGGGTCGCCGTGAGCGATCCACTGTCCTTCGCGAGTAATGCCAACCGGAATCGCTTCATAACGTTCGGGGTCGAGCGAACGCATGACCGTCTGAGCAGAACGGAGCGAAACATCGTGTTCTTCCGATTGTCCGCCGAACAGGACCGCTACCCTGATCTTCCGTTGAGTCGTCGCCTTGCCCTTGCTCGCCTCAGCCAAACCCTACTCCCCTGATATCGCATCCCAGCCAGGAACTCGCCCGAGCACCTCGATCTCCGGTTTCAAAACGACGCCATGCTGCTCGAACACTCTTTTCCGGGCTAAAGCAATCAACTCGACCACATCCGCAGCCGTCCCCGACCCGTCATTGACGATGAAATTACTGTGGATCGTGGAAAACTGCACGCCTCCAAGAGAGAAACCCTTCATCCCGGAGACTTCCAACAGCCGGCCAGCATAATCGTTTTCAGGATTCGTGAACGTCGAACCGGCGCAGCGACCGGTCGGTTGGGTCCTCTTGCGGTAGGCGGCATGTTCGTCGGCGAGTCGTTCAAGTTCGACGGAGTCACCTTTCGGAAGAATGAACTCGACTTCGAGCACGACGTCACTTCGGGGCTGGGGCTGATCCTTGATCACCGTGTGGCGATACCGCGCTTCGAGCCAGTCGGCGTCGAACCATTGGTCATCGCCGGTCTGGTCGAGAATCCGGACCCGATTGAGGGTGTCGATCTGCTCAGCCCCGTGAGCGCCCGCATTGTTGACGGTCGCGCCACCGATCGTGCCCGGGAGACCTACACCCCAATCCATTCCGGCCCAGCCGCGCTCGGAAGCAAGTCGGCCGAACCACGACAACGGCGCCTGCGCACCAACACGGACGCGAACGGCAGTTTGTTCTTCAACGGTGTGAACCAGTCCTTCTGATTGCTGCCCGGCGGTTTTAGATACAACTACCAGACCGGGGAGCCCGTCGTCAGAAACGAGGAGGTTACTCCCGCCGCCGATGACGTACACCGGCATTTCTGATGCTCGGCCCCACCGGACTGCGGCGGCCAGTTGTTCAGGGGTCGCGACCCGTGTGAGATAGTCCGCCGGTCCGCCAATCCGCCAGGTCGTGTAGCGGGACATGGGTGCGTTTTGCAGGATCGTGACTTGCGGAAACCCCGGCAAGTGGCGATCAGCGCCGCCGAGTTCAGTCCTGATCATGGACCGATTCCAATGAGGCTGCGTGCGCTTGCAGAAGAGGAAGAAGGTGACCAGCGAGCTCGGTGATCGTGCCGGCACCCATCGAGAGGACGATATCTCCAGGTCGAATCAGACTCATCAAATCGGTCGCCGCCGTCACCGGCGACGATGCCCGGAATCCGTTTGCACCAGCCATCATCCGGAGATCGGAGTCGACCACCAGACCATCATCTGGTTCGCGGGCAGCGTAAACATCGAGCACCATCCGTTCATCGGCAAGTGCCAGAGCGATGGCGAAGTCATCCCGGAGCGCATGGGTGCGCGAAAAAGTATGTGGCTGAAATACGGCCCAGATCCGTTCATCGGGAAAGCGAGTTCTGGCAGCCCGCAGAGTAGCCGCGATCTCGGTCGGGTGATGAGCATAGTCATCGATGATCGTGACTCCATCCGCACGGCCTTTGAACTCGAAGCGGCGGCCGATGCCGCTGTAACCATCGAGCGCCCGGGCCACATCCTCGGGCTCAAAACCCGCCGCGGTCAGGACGGCCACCACGGCGGCGGCGTTAGCGAGATTGTGATGACCGGGAACCTGCAATCGCAGTGACACCGGCGAATTATCCGGACCGAAGACGAAGTCACCATCAGGACCGGAGGCAATCCTCCAATCGGCATCCTTGGAGCGGCCAAACGTGACCACGCTGGCAGAAGGTTTGCTCGTATCTGATTCGAGTAAGAGCTCACGTGTGCTGGTATCGTCGCTGTTGACCACGAGCGTCCCGGTTGGACTCACCTGGCCGGCGAACTGCGAGAAGGATTGCCGGTAGCTTTTCACGGTCGGATAGATATCCGGGTGGTCGTAATCGATGTTCGTGATGATGGCAAACTCGGGAAAAAGCGTGTGAAACGAGCGATCGTATTCGTCCGCTTCGATCACGATCATGTCACCACTGCCAGGTTCGGCATTTCGTCCAGTTTCCTGGAGGATAGCGCCAACCACATAGGTTGGATCAGCGTCGAGACGTCGGAGCGCAGAGGCAATCATTGCGCTTGTTGTGGATTTTCCATGCGATCCCGCTACCGCAACGCTTCGTTGCTCACGTGCGAGCATACCAAGGAGTTCTGCCCGCTTCACGATCGGGATCGACTGCTCGCGGGCCGCGGCAACTTCTGGATTGGAAGGCGTCACGGCCGCTGTCATGACGACCAGATCGGCGCTCAGGGCATGTTCGATATCTCCATGACCAATGGTCACGTCGATTCCATCACTCTGGAGCTCCCGGATCAGGTCAGAATCGGCCGAGTCAGAGCCGGTGATGCGATTGCCACGATGGGCCAGTATCCGAGCCAGACCGCTCATACCGATTCCACCGATACCGACGAAATGGATATGCGCTGGGGGTTCAGGGAGAAAATCGATCGTTGCGGTCACTCCGTATCTCCCGTGTCAGTAGATCTGGCCATTGCTCTGACCGCGTCCCGGAATTGCTGACCACGATCGAACTCATCCCGGAAGAGTCCAAACGAGGCGCACCCCGGAGAAAGGATAACGATATCCCCCGGCTTTGCTTGCGCTGTGGCCAAGCGCACAGCCTCTGTCATCGAAAGCGCCGGTCCTGCGAAAACTTTCTTACGATCCTGGAGCAAACTCGCCAGCGTTGGCGTGGCATTGCCATTCAGGAGTGTCACCGTCGTGGCCCGATTTGCGAGAAGATCGGCGAGTGGGTTCAGGTCGACGTTCTTGTCAGAACCACCAGCGATCAGATGGAGTCGCTGTTCAGCAAGACCCTCGACAACCGCCGCGACAGCCGCTGGCGCGGTGGCGGCGGTGTCGTTGACATACCTGACCCCTCCGATTTCCGCCACGAACTCATTCCGGTCGGGAACACCGCTGAATCTCGCGAGAGCCAGGCGAACATGATTTTCACTGGCTCCGCGAAGCACAGCGGCAGCCACAGCAGCCGCAGCGTTCATACGCTGATAGGGGCTTGAGAACTGCGCCAACCCCTCGAACGAGGCTGACCCGCTGCGACCGTCGAGGTCCCAAGCGAGGTGCTGATCGCCGACCACGACGGCAGCGGCGCTGCTTCGTCCAAAACCATAGACTGGCGCTCCATGAACTGGAGCGACCGGCAGACAATCCACGCAGTCGAGGTTGACTACGAACGCGCCGTCAGGAGGAGCCCACGTCCCGATCTGACGCTTCACATTCGCATACTCCTCGAACCCGCTGTAGGTGTTGAGATGGTCCTCCGAAACGTTGGTCAATACCGCGATCGTCGGCGATAGCTGGTGTTCGATATTCCCTTCGACCTGCCAGTTGGAGATCTCTAGAACGACCGGAGTGTCTTCGCGCACGAATCGCAATTGGTCGAGCGCGGAGACTCCCATGTTTCCAGCCAGAACGGTGTCAGGTCGTCCTTGACGGAGGATATGACTGGTCAAGTATGCAGTGCTCGTTTTCCCCTTTGTTCCCGTAATGCCGATCGTCGGCGCTGGACAGAGGGAAAGAAAGAGGGACAGCTCCATGTGAACAGGGACGCCATGTGCGCGGGCTAGATCCAGCAACGGGGCGTCTCGTCGCACAGCAGGATTCCGAATCACCAGATCGCTCTGATCTGGCAAGAAATCACGTTCATCGTGCCTCTCGAGCACGTACCGAATCGGCAGTCCAGCAAGTGGCTCCATCGCCGAAGCAAGCGTCTCAGCGCTGCGCAGATCGGTAACCGTCACGTTGGCGCCCTGTTCTGCGAAAAAACGGGCCACCCCTGTGCCCCCGCCCCGGGTGCCGAGACCCATGACGGTCACGCGCAGATTGGGAATGTCGGACAGGGCAATGGACATCGCTTACAGCAGCGCCAGTGCCGCGGCGACGAGGCCGGCCATCATGCCAATGATCCAGAACCGCATCGTCACCTGCGTTTCTGACCATCCATCCTGTAATTCAAAATGATGGTGCAACGGGGTCATCCGGAAAATCCGTTTGCCTCCGCTCCATTTGAAATACGCGACCTGAATGATGACTGAAACAGTTTCGGCCACGAACACGATCCCCACAATTGGCAGCAGGAGCCATTGACCGGTCATGAAAGCAATGACCGCCAACGTGGCTCCCAGCGCCAGGGAGCCGGTATCGCCCATGAAGACCTGCGCCGGATGAGCATTGAACCAGAGAAATCCGAGCAAGCTCCCGACCATGGTGAACGAAAAGGTCACCACTCCGAGCTGGCCTTGTTGATACGCAATGATGCCGTAGATCGCGAACGAAATCGTGGCCAGACCGCCAGCGAGAGAATCGAGGCCATCGGAGAGATTGACCGCGTTTGCCATCGCTACAATCGCGAAAACGGCAATCGGAACATAGAGAAACCCGATGTCGTATTTTCCTGCGAACGGCACATAGACGTCGCTCAAGTGCATTCCCCACGGACTCGGCAAGTAGAGAGCAAACGCGGCGACGACAGCGATGCCGAGTTGCCAGCCGAACTTGTTGCGACTGCTCATACCGTGCTGTTTCGCGCCGACGAAACTCATCCGATCATCAAGAGCACCAAGCACAGCTGCGGCAACCAGAATTCCGATCGGGAGAAGCATCGAAAGTCGACCGACAAGATTGAAGACAACGGTCAGAAAGACAACGGTGAACGACACCATGATTCCGCCCATCGTCGGAGTTCCAGTTTTTTTGAAGTGCGATTGCGGGCCCTCTGCCCGGATCTGCTTCCCGGCTTTCTTGGCCTGCAGCATCGTGACGATAGGTCGGCCAATTATGAGCGTGATAACGAATGCCAGCGCCGCCAGCGCCAGTGAAACGGCTAGATTCTCCCCAGGATCAGACGGCATCACGCTGAAGATCAAGGGCAGCATGGTGGCGCCGATCGGAAGAGAATCAATCATTCAGCTTTGGTTTCGGACGTGGTCGACTCGACCAGGCTGCGAACAATCCGCTCCATTTCGAGACCGCGCGACCCTTTGAGCAGGATGAGATCACCCGGTTCGAGCAAGGATTTCACCTTGTCGGTCAACACATCCTCCTCATCTTCACCAAACGATTCGATCACGACTTCTCTTTCAGCAGCCACCTGTGAAATGGCCGCAGACTCGGCAATCGTGCGCGCAAGCTCACCGTAGGTATACAGGATGTCGGCAACCTCGGCAGCGCGAGCGCCTACCCGGCGGTGCTGTCCTTCCGATTCCTCCCCGAGCTCCCGCATATCACCCAGAACCGCGATCCGGCGCTTCGCCGGTACTTCCTCCAGGAGACGAAGCGCGCTCCTCACTGACGGCTCGCTGGCGTTATACGTGTCATCGAGCATGATTGAGCCGTTCGGACCGGCCAACGGCACCAGCCTGACGCTTTCGTGCGCAGTACGCATCGAATTGACGACATCCTCCGCCGGCACCCCGAACGCGAAGCCTGACGCGATCGCCGCAAGCGTCAATTCAACGCCATGGTCTCCGACGAGTGGCAGGACGATGTCGAGATGATCGTCTGGTCCGCTGAAGTGGAACGTGATCCCTTCCATCCCTTTGGTTTGAACGCGTTCTGCGCGGAAGTCGTTCCGCTCACCCCGACCGATGAACAGCACATTGGCTTTGGTCCGCGCCGCCATGGCGGCCACCCGGTGATCGTCTCCGTTGAGGATGGCGAAACCATCCGACGGGAGGGACTCCGGAAGTTCTGTTTTCGTTTCAGCAATCGCCTCGATCGTTCCCATCCGCTCGAGATGGATTGGATGGACGTTCGTGACCACACCGACGAATGGGGCGGCGATGCTTGCCAGCAAAGCGAGTTCGCCAGACGCGTAGGCGCCACCCATTTCCATGACGGCGATTTCGGCATCGTCTGGAACTTCGAGCAGCGAGAGAGGCAAACCAATTTCGCTGTTCATGTTCCCCGGACTGCGGTACGTCCGAAACCTGCCCGACAGACCCGCTGCGATCGCCTCCTTGGTACTCGTTTTGCCAAGACTTCCAGTGATCCCGACGACGCGATATGGGGATCGTGCCCGACGATTACTGGCAACCGTTTGAAGGGCGGCAACCGGTCGATCGACCACGATAAGCGGTCCGACTGGTAGTTCAGTCTGTGCAGCGATCCATTCTCTCGATACGAGAGCAGCAGCAGCTCCTTTGTCGAAAGCATCGTCTACAAACCGATGCCCATCAAACCGTTCACCCTTTACGGCGATAAACAGATCACCTGGATGAAGTTCGCGGGAATTGCGCTCGATCCAGCGAAAGCGTGTAGTGTCCGGCAGGGTGCCCCGTAGCTCGGCCCCGGGAACCGCCATCACCTCGTCGAGGAAAATCGGAAGGGCATTGCTGAATTCAGGCTTAGGCGATGCCATCGTGATTCTCGCTTTCTGGCTGGGGCAATCGCTCTGCAACACGCATCACGGCGCTCCGGGCACGAGAGTTGATCGCGAGTTCTGCGGGCGTCGGACGCACCTTCTTGCCCACGATCCGCAAACGCGGGTGATGATGACATGTGCAGATCGGTTGCTCCGGCGGACAGAGACAGTGCGCCGACTCCCGCCGAAAAAACTGCTTAGCAGATCGATCCTCAAGCGAATGAAACGAGATCACGACCAGACGTCCGCCCGGAGCAAGCACCTCGACCGCTCCCTGCAATCCTTCGTCGAGCGATTCGAGTTCACGGTTGACCGCCATGCGCAAAGCCTGAAAGGTTTGAGTGGCTGGATGCGTACGCGAGCCACGGCGTCCCCCGACCGCGTTCTCGACGATCTCGGCCAGTTGTCCGGTTGTCGCGACAGGAGCGACTTCGCGCTCGCGTACGAGCGCAGCGGCAATTGCCCGGGAGCGGCGCTCTTCGCCATATCGCCAGATCAAATCGGCCAACGAGACCGCTTCAAGACCGTTGACCAGATCGAACGCAGATTCGCCCAGCGAGGTGTCGAACCGCATATCGAGCGGCCCGTTCCCCAGAAACGAAAATCCCCGTTCCGGGTTGTCGAGTTGAAACGACGACACGCCGAGATCGAAGAGCACGCCATCGACTGGACCGAAATGCCGTGATTCCACTTGTCGCTGGATCTCAGCGAAACTGGCATGCACCACTTGAAGGCGATCGCGGTTTTCGATCTCGCGCTGAAGCATTTCAGCCCGGCCGATAGCGTCCGGATCCCGGTCGAACACGAGCAGTCGCCCGGTCGGACGGAGCTCGGCGAGTATCGCCCGGGCGTGACCACCACCGCCAAAGGTCGCATCGATGTAGGCGCCATTGCCTGAAATCGCCAACGCATCAACGGCCTCTTGCATGAGAACCGGATTATGACCTAGACCTTCCGACATCCGGACTTCCATCATCAACTGGGATCAGCCAACACGTTTTGCGCGCAATCGGCTCTAAACTCTAAACTGCCGAAGTTTACGCTGGCAAGAGTGCATGAGGACCGTCATTCCATGGTCCGAGTAGAAAGAAGGCCAAGCGCCGCTGGAGCCCTCGTTCCACGGAAAATTGCAGAAACGCAGCGGGGACGTCCCAGTTAGTCGATTGTGGCCAGTACCGCTCCAACCTGAACCGACTGTCCACTTGCAACCGGGATCGTCACGATCCTCCCTGCTTTATGGGCGGTGACTTCGTTTTCCATCTTCATCGCCTCGACCACGCAGACCAGATCTCCGGCGTTCACCGTGGCGCCTGGTTCAACACCGATCCGGACAATGGTTCCCTGGATCGGACTCCGCACTTCCGCTCCATCGGCAGCGCTGCCAACACGCTTGGACGGTCGATCACCCATCCGGGCGCGATCTGATGATGCTCCCTTCGTCGGAGCGGCAGCAGTCGCAAAACCAGCTGGAAGCTTGACGGTCAAACGTCGCCCATTCACCTCGACGAGAACATCGCTTGTCGGGGCCGGAGCAGCGCCGCTGATCGGATCGACACCTGAAGCAGGCGGGATGACATCCGGATTTTCCGGCAGGAAGGAGGTGGTGGTATCACCGGCAATAAAGGCCTCGCTTTCCATGACCCGACTATGGAACGGAATCGTGCTCGGCACGCCTTCGATCAGAAATTCGTTAAGTGCACGATCCATTCGCGCCACGGCTTCGTCCCGATTGCGACCCCAAGCCACCAGCTTGGCAATGAGCGAATCGAAGCGCGGCATAATTTCCGAACCCGCCGCGATGGCGGTATCAACCCGAATTCCCGGTCCCTCAGGCGGTCGAAAAGCGGTGACGACACCCGGGACCGGTTTGAAGCCGAGACCAGCGTCTTCGGCATTGATTCGGCATTGGATCGCGGCGCCGCGCGGGTCGATATCGGCTTGAGAAAACGAAAGCGGTTCACCCGACGCGACCCGAAACTGTTCTTTGACGAGATCGATACCGGTCACTTCTTCGGTGATCGTGTGCTCGACCTGGATCCGCGTGTTCATCTCAAGAAAGAAGAAGTCCTTTTCCGGCGTGACCATGAACTCGACGGTTCCCGCGTTTTCGTAGCCGACCGCTTTTGCGAGCGAAACCGCAGCGCTGCCCAATCGCTGCCGGAGGTCGCCGTCAACTGCGGGAGAAGGGGTTTCCTCGACGAGTTTCTGGTGTCGTCGCTGAATCGAGCAATCCCGCTCGCCGAGCCAAACAGCGGAACCCATCCGATCGGCAAACACCTGAACTTCAACATGGCGCGGTCGAGTCAGATAGCGTTCGAGATAGACGGTTGGATTGGAGAAATACCGTTCGGCTTCGCCGGTGCTACCTGCGTATGCCTCCGCGAATTCGTCGGCACTGTGCGCGACCCGGAAACCTCTCCCGCCACCACCAGCCGAAGCCTTGATGGCAACCGGATAACCATTGTCTTCCGCCCATTTCAGCGCTTCTTCGGCTGAACCAATTTCACCATCGGAACCGGGGACCACCGGCACGCCGGCCGCGATGGCAATTTCGCGAGCAGCGATTTTGTCGCCCATCGCACGGATCGCGTCTGGAGACGGCCCGACGAATACCAACCCAGCACGCTCACAACTTTCGGCGAAAGCCGCATTCTCGGCCAGAAACCCGTATCCAGGATGAACGGCCTGGCTTCCAGATCTCACCGCGATGTCGATAATCGCTTGCTGCTCTAGATAGGGAATACGTCCGGTTTCTGGAAGCGCGTAGGCATCGTCCGCCATGGTGACGTGCAACGCATCTTCTTCGCCAGTGCTGTAAACGGCCACTGGAGATATGCGAAGTTCGCGGCAAGCTCGGATAACCCGAACCGCAATTTCTCCTCGATTGGCTACAAGAACTCGGTCGAACACGATGCTACCCTGCTCCTTCACCTGTCGAAACCGCGTCTTGCGGTTCCGAACCTCATTTACAATACCGTCAATCACTTATGCTGATCGTTTTTGTGCTTTATCCTTCTGTGGCGTAACGCTCAGCCAGATAGGCATCCAAGTTCACCAGATTGCGCAAGTCCCAGGGCCACGGCGCGTACCGAACACTCAAATTGTCCTCCAGCCCCACGCATGGCTGGTAGAGATACTCGGTATCAGGATCATCAAGACAGGCTGTGCGCAGCGCCGCATATCCCGCAATCCGCTTCCCCATGTACCAGCCGAGGTAATCGGTAAACGCTCTCTGATCCGGGTCAAGCATCAGGCCGTTGACGATCCGTGCGTATCGCTCCCGAACAGGAGAGATAGTCACACCTTCTCTCTGGTGTCCTATGACGGGATTATCGCTATCGGAATAGATCGAACCGAGTTCATCCTTGAGCGACTGCGGCAGCGAGGCTTCGAGAAGGTCGACACCGGCCAGTATCTCTGCTCGCGTTTCCGCAGCGTCCGCGTCGGTTCCCTCTGGTAACTCAGGTCGGGGCAGGCTCGCGGCGACCGTCCAGTTACCATCTGCGTCGATTCTGCAGTTCGTAAAGTTCTCGATGACAACAGGGTCAATCGTGACGCCTGAATCCCGGATCCAGTACTCCCCGAAACTCTGGCATCCTTCTGGTCCGGTGGCAGCCACATACGGAATTCCATCCACCATTCCAGCATTGCTCGATGGTGCATCGCGGGCAACAAGCCAGACGCCGACAACGGCAGCGACGGCCACCGCCATCAACGTAGCCCCGATCAGCAGCGTTCGCTTCTCAAATCGATCCTCATCCGAATGCTCTGCCATCGCAAGCCCCGCTCCGCCCGGATCGATCGCTAAACTCCTGCCGCCGGACTGTAGAGGCGATCGATGTAGTCTTTGACCATCCGGCGAGCGCTGAAGGCTGGCGCGACACTACGAGTCGCTTCTTTAGAGACCTTGATCCATTCGTGAGGAATGCCATCGGAACCTCGATCGTAAAACATCGGCACGATCGTATTTTCCAGCAGGTCATAGATCGCTGATGCCTCTGCCGAATCCTGGAGTTCGCCGGTCTCGCTCGAAGGGGCAATTCCCCAACCATTGCTGCTGTCAGGAGACCATCCTTCGACCCACCAACCATCGAGTACGCTCAGGTTCGGCGCTCCGTTGGCTGCCGCTTTCATACCGCTGGTTCCGCTCGCTTCCATTGGAGCGAGCGGATTGTTCAACCAGATATCGACGCCGGAGACAAGATACTCGGCGACGTCCATGTCGTAATCCTCGACGAAGGAGATTCGTCCGGCAAAAAGGGGATCTTGCGCATACCAGACGATCTTCTGGATGAGCTTCTTCCCGCCTTCGTCCTTGGGATGCGCTTTCCCAGCGAAGATAAGCTGAACCGGACATTCGGGATTGGTGAGAATTGCCGCAAGTCGATCCGGGTCCTGGAAGATCAGTGTTGCTCGCTTATAGGTCGCGAATCGGCGCGCAAAGCCAAGCGTCAGCGCACCTTCCTCCATGAAAGGTCCAGCCGCGAGCACGTCAACATGGGGACGGTTCTGGCGCAACCAGCGCGCCCGGGAGCGTTCACGCAAGTAGCGCAGCATTGAACGCTTCGAGCGACGCCGCTTTGACCAGTATTTCTGGTCAGGAATCTCATCGAGCCCCACCCAGACGTCGGGATTGTCGCCATCAGATCGCCAGGCTTCCCCAAGGTATTCGAAATAGATCTCGGACATGTGTCGCCCAACCCAGGTGGGAAGGTGAACACCATTCGTGACCGACGTGATGGGAACCTCCTCCGGTTCGAGCTCTGGCCAGAGATCGTGCCACATCATCCTGGTCACGTCTTCGTGCGTCTTGCTGACGGCATTGCAGTTGGCAGACAAGCGGAACGAAAGAGCCGTCATGTTGAATCCGTCACCGGTCGAATCGTGCTCGCCAAGCGCCAGAAACTCTTCTCGCGACAATCGCAACAGTGGCCAGAAGTGCCAGAAGTACCGATCGATCAGATGGTCGGGAAATACATCGTGACCAGCGGGCACGGGCGTGTGCGTGGTAAAGACAGAGGAACCGCGAACCAGATTCTGAACTTCGTAGAGACTCAGGCCATCTTCGGCAATCAGTTTGCGGCAGCGTTCCAGCAAATGAAATGCGGCGTGGCCTTCGTTTCCATGCCAATAGTCGATTGTGATGCCTGCCGCTTCTAACGCACGTACGCCGCCGATCCCCAGAATGATTTCCTGCCGCATCCGGTGCTCAACATCACCACCATAGAGTCGGGAAGAGATGGTCCGGGTCCAATCGGGGTTGCCATCGACATCAGCATCAAGAAGAAAGAGCGTGACTCGACCGACCATCACTTTCCAGATCGCCAACTTTACTGGCGTGGCCGGGTCCTCGAACACGACTTCCACGATCAACTGATTGCCATCGCCGTCGATCACGGGAGCTGCTGGCTCATAGTCGGGATCGAGCCGAGCGGGAACATCGAGTTGCCAGCCGTCTTCGTTCACCCGTTGGCTGAGATAGCCCTGCCGATAAAGCAACGAAACCGCGACGAGCGGCAATCCGAGATCACTAGCAGCTTTGATGTGGTCGCCTGCGAGCACACCGAGACCACCAGAGTAGATGGGCAGGGTTGGGTGCAACCCGAACTCAGCGGAGATATAGCCAAGCTGCTTTTGCGCCAATTCAGGTCGATTGAGTTGAACCCAGGTGTCCACCGCGTTCGGGTCAGTTTCATGGGCGAACTGGGCCATGACGCGATCGTAGCGCTCGCAATAGGCTTCATCGTCGGCTGCATTTTCCAGATAGACCGGTGAAACAGTTTTCAGAAACCGCACCGGATTGCGGTTGCTGAGTGTCCAGCCTGCAGGATCGATCTCGCGAAACAGTGATTCAGCTTCGTAGTTCCACGACCACCAAAGATTCAACGCAAGGTCTTTCAGCCCCGAGATCCTCACTGGCATTTTCGTCGTTGGCATCAATACAACCACGGACGTACTCCCCGGGAAAAACAATCATCATAAGAATCGCGAAATCAAACCCACCTATTTCGCAACCGTCAACCGTACCACGTCAACTGCCGTTCCTCTGCTTACATGCGAAGCCAACTCGGTTGTTGGCTACGATTGACATCAATCGATCGACGCCGTAGCGTTTCCTCAGCCGTTGGTCGTTTCGTGCCGTGGATAATGAAGAGGTGAAATCCAGCTATGACTGCAACCACGGAAACCAGGACTCGCACCGGATGGACGCTCGTCGCTGAGGCCCTCCGGGCTGAAGGTGTGCCCATACTCTTTGGTCTACCTGGCGACCCGCGACACCTCTTCGATGACCTTGCCATTTTGGAACCCGAGGGCGGTCCGAAAATCGTGGGGGTTCGCTACGAAACATCTGGCGCGTTCATGGCGATGGCCTACACCCGGGTCAGTGGACAACTCGCCGCCTGTTTTGGGTGTCCGGGGCCAGGAGTCGCCAATCTGGTTCCTGGTGTTCTAGAGGCGTATTCAGGCTGCACGCCGATGCTCGTTCTCGCGGTGCGGGCGAGCCGTCAGACCGATGGCATGGGCGCGTTCCAGGAAACCGACCATCTCGGATTAATGCGCCCGATCACGAAATGGGCAACCTGCGTCGAGGTTCCGGAAAAGATCGCCTGGACCATTCGGCGCGCCATCCAGATTGCGACGACGGGTAAACCCGGTCCGGTTTACGTGGAACTCCCTGCCGATGTCGGATTCTCGGAGATCGGCGACATCGAGTATGCCCCGGCAACCACTGATCTTCGACCCGGACCTGACCCTGAAGCGCTCCTACAAGCCGCTGACCTGATCGCGGGCTCGCAACGACCGTTGCTGATCACCGGAGGTGGAACCATTCTTTCTGGCGCCGGCGACGCAGTGGCCAGGTTTTCCCGTGAGTTCGGAATCCCGGTGCAAACGACCCCAGCCGGGCGTGGTTCTGTGCCGGAATCGGAGGAGCTGTTCTGCGGCCTGGTCGGTCTCTATCGCACCAGCGTTCCAAAGGCGATCTACGAAGCCGCGGATCTTTACATCACCGTCGGTGCGCGAATGGAGGAGTTCCAGGGTGGATTCCTGCCGCGCAACCCCGATGCGAAGGTCATCCAGATCGATATCGATCCGTTTGAAATCAGTCGTAACTGGAGAGCAGACGTGGCGATTCAAGCTGATGCTCGCCTCGCGATCGATGCGCTCCATGGCGTGCTGCTCGATGGCGGGTTCACGCGCAACGACGCGTTATCAGAAGAAATCGCAAGTCGGCGCCATGGAGCGATCGCCTCTGCTGATGCAGAAACTGATGCTTCGATTGCATCGGCGGGGATGCCGATGAAGGGAAGCGCGATCATCCGGGAAGCCAATCGGGTTTTCGGAAACAACACGATCCTCTGCAATGAAAATGGTGGTCAGGACCTCTGGTCCTATTTCTGGCCGTTTTATGAAGTACTGGACCCCGGTTGCTGCGTTCCACCTGCAGAACAAACCGCTATGGGTTATGGCGTCATCGGCGCGATGGCTGCCAAGATCGCTGCGCCTGACCGCAACGTGCTCTGTACAACTGGTGACGGAGCATTCACTATGTCTTGTCATGAACTCGGCACCGCAGTGCAGGAGGGTCTTGGCGTGACCTGGCTGGTGTTGAATGACTCAGCGTTCGGCTGGGTTCAGTGGATTCAGCGACGCACCTGCGGCGACCGCCTGACAGCAACCCAGTTCGAACCTGGTATCGACATCCTCGCCACCGCCGCCGCAGCCGGATGTGAAGGCATCAAGGTGAACCATCCATCCGAACTTAGTGCAGCGTTGGAGAGGGCTCTCTCGGCAAACAAGAACGGGAGACCATTTGTGGTCGAGGTCCCGGTCGATCAAGCACATCATCATGCTGAATTTGATCGATTTCACGATTTCGAACCGCTGCCTGATAGCTCGACGGTCTAGGGTTCGCCGACGCGTTCGTGTTTCTCCTCCCGCAAACCTGCATACGTGGGTCGCTGGAGCGAGATCAGGTCGCCTTGCTTTGAATACAGACTCCCGGAGAGGCGTCCGACGGGGGCAAGCTTTCGCGGATCCACGCGGTCTCCGGTCATGATCCGCTCGTGGAGATGAATCGCAACCACCTCGCCGGACACCAGGAAGTTTCTGGTGCTCGCGATCTGCTGAATGTCGAGAAGTTTCGATTCCAGTGAAATCGGTGCTTCGGCAACACGGGGACTTTTCACCTGAACAGAAGGAACTGCCGTTAATCCAGCCCACTCAAATTCACTGACTTCCGGCGGAAAATCGGCGGCGGTGCGGTTGATGGCGTCGATAAGTTCTTCACCCGCCAGGTTGTAGACGAAATCGCCCGTCGCCCTGGCGTTGGTCAACGAATCCTTTTCACCGACACTGACAAAGCAGACGATCGGCGGATTAGGAGAAAGCACAGTCGTGTAGGAATGCGGTGCTACATTCGCGACCCCGGTCGCAGACAGCGTAGAAATCCAGGCAATCGGGCGGGGCACAACAATCGAGTTGAGCAGGAAATAGAGATCCCGACCTTCGACATCCGCAGGATCGATATGGAGCCAGGAAGCGTCAGTTGTCATCGACATCGCTCTAGATGAGTGGTTTCAGGTTGGCTTCGATTTCGTTTCGCTGTGGTTCAAGCCATTCCGGCAAACAGAGCGTCGTGCCAAGCGCGTCAGCGGGCTCATCGACGGTGAACCCGGGTGCGTCAGTTGCGATTTCGATCAGAAGACCGTCCGGTGACTGGAAATAGATACTGCGGAAGTATTTCCGGTCCTTGACTTCGGTCGTGTGATAACCTGACGCCTCCAGATAGTCTCTCCATGCTTCCTGTTCATCATACGATACGGCCCGATAGGCAACATGGTGCGTCTGCCCAGTTCCCTCGCGGGCGCGTGGTGAATCTGCCGACCACCCGAACAGGGTCATGTCGCTCGCGGGCAACACTGTTTGTCCATCATAGTTTGCCCAGAAATAATGCAACGTCTCGGCATCGTCCTGGTTCAGGCTCATCTTGACGAGCTGCAATCCAAGCGCGCGGGTGTAGAACTCATGCGAGAGATCGAGGTCATCGGTCATCCCGGTTACGTGATGAATGTGCCCAATTCGCATGTCATCGGTGATCTCCGGAACAGGTTCGTGATAGGTTGCGCTGGCAATGGTTTTTTCGCTGCGCCCCTGCGGCAGTCGCGACGGATCGGGAACACACATCTTCCTGCCGAGTGCGTCCGCCGGTTCATCGATTGCGAAACCAGGTCCATCAGTTGCGATCTCAAGTACCTGCCCGTCCGGGTCAGCGAAATAGATGCTGGTGAAATATCCCCGGTCATATGGTCCAGAAACCCGGACACCGTTATCCATCAATCGGCGTTTCCACTTGAGTTGTGCCGTTTCGTCACGGACGCTCAACGCGTTGTGGTGAATCCCACCGACGCCAAACCGCCCCTTCGTAGCGCGCGGCCATTCGAAAAACGTTAGCAAGGTGCCGGGATCACCACCGGCATTGCCGAAATACAGATGGTAGGTGTCGGGCACATCGAAGTTGACGGTTTTCTTGACCAGTGGCAAGCCAAGCAGGTCTCGATAAAACGTCAGCGTGCGTTGAGCATCCGCTGAAACCATCGTCACGTGGTGAAATCCCTTGGTCACAAATTGGCTCATCACGGCACCTTTTCAATCGAATAGGGATAGAAGTGGCGGGGTCGCGGGACTCACTGATGATCCGAAACCCGCCGTGCGAAGGATCAGCGACCATATATAGCATCTGATGGCCAATGTCGACGGTTGCGAGATACCGACGTTCCGACCGAGCCGGTTTCCGATCCTGCCGCTTGCACCACCGGGGCCGACCTAGTAGCCGCGCGAACCGTTCAGACGACGCTGAAGACCAGCTAGAAAGGTCAGGATCACGCTGCATCCTGACCGGGCCGTCAAATCCTTCACATCCCGGGAGGGGTCGATTTCGACCACATCGAACGCCTGCACACGTTTGTCCTGCCCAAACGCGAAGGCGGCTTCGAGGAGTTGCCATGCGGAAAGTCCTTCAGGTGACGCCGCCGAGGTTCCGATCGTCCAGGGATAGGCAAGACAATCGATGTCGACGCTGATGTAGATCAGATCGACGCCATTTCCGGCCCGATCGAGCGCTTCGCGGGCACAATCCTCTATTCCCCGCTGCTGCACATCTCGACCGGTGAGAACGGTTCCCCCCGCTTCCCGCACCCAACGAATGTAGGTGGCGGAATTCATGAATCCATGGATGCCAAGCTCAACCAGATTCTCAGGGTCGATATGCGGTTCACCTTCGATAATCTGGCGAAAAGGAGTGCCGTTGTGACGCCCGTGATCGAAATTCCGCACATCGAGGTGGCCGTCGACATTGATCACCCCGATCTTTTTGCCGGGATTCGCTCGCGCAAACCCGCGAATTGCAGGCGCAGTGACCGAATGGTCGCCGCCCACCATGATCGGAATAAACGGTCGTAGCGCCAATGCGCCAGCCATCGCGTCTTCGATATGATCGTGAGCGGCAGTCACATCGGTAAGGCTGCCACTGATATCGCCGAGGTCGCGCACGGCGAGCGACTGAATATCGGTATCCCAGTCCGGTGAATAGGTCGTGTTGTAACGAAACGCCATTCGCACCGCTTCTGGGCCACCAGCTGCGCCAGATGCCGAAATCGATGCACCTGAATAGGGAGCGCCAATCAGACCGGCATCGAGATCGCTCTCGAAATCCCACGGCGTCATCCAGTTGCTGACCCGGATCTCCTCGCTGTCCTGCCAGGGCGCGCGCTTGGTCACCGAAGGTGGCGACAGCCAGGGGATGTTTCCAGGGTTGCTCATCGTTTCGCTCTCCTCGTCACCGCCAGTGAGTTCAACTGGCAACCGTTTGTGATTCATCACAGGGAACGTTCAGCCAGCCCGACTTGAAGGGTTCGACTGCGTTGTCCTCCGGAAAGTACCGGTGGCGCCAGATGCAGCCATTATCGTTTCCCAGAAGGTGGAGCGAAACCGATGTGGTTGACGAGGTCGTCGTGACCTGATGGATGTCCGTTTCCGGCAAGAGTTCATAGAGATCCCCTGGCGCCAGCGACTGACGCACGGTGCTCTTGAGCACAGCGACTTCATCATCGGTGCCGTCGTCGATCCGGGCAAAGACCTCTTCGTCCTGATTTCCTTGATAGAGTCCAACCACCCCCCAGGCGAGATGATCGTGGACCGGGGTCGACGCTCCAGCCGGCACTACCAGGCTGGAAAACGCGAGTCCGCCATCGCCAGAGCGATACAACAACCACATTCCGATGCCGCTGCCCATGCCGCTCCCTTCCTTCGGTTCACAAAACTCGGCCGGTAGCCAATTCTGATCGGCGAGGAGGTCCTGGAAATGCGGCGTGATCGCGGCGACGATCTCGCTCGACGGCAAACCGACATCACGAATGCCGTTGACCGCTTCGATGAAGGCAGTCAGCAGAGGATCGTCAACGTAGAACTCATCTTCGCCGGAAACCGGTGGCTCGATAGCGATGCACACGATCTGCCTCCATTCGTGAACGCTCGGAATGTGTTGTTGTTTTTTCGATTGTCGCATGATTCTCAGGATCGACCGAATCAGTCCTCGCCGAGATAGGCCTTTCGCACCGATTCATCCTGTCGCAGTTTAGCTGCCGAATCGCTGAGAACGATCTTGCCCGTTTGCAGCACATAGCCTCGGTTGGCAATACCCAGCGCCATCAACGCGTTCTGCTCCACAAGCAACACCGTGGTGCCCTGATTGTTGATCTCGGTGATGATGTTGAAGATGGACTCCACGAGGATCGGCGAAAGCCCCATTGACGGTTCATCGAGCAGCAGGAGTTCCGGACGCCCCATCAAGGCCCGTCCCATGGCGAGCATCTGCTGTTCTCCGCCGGAAAGGGTTCCAGCTTTCTGGGACTTGCGCTCGAGCAACCGTGGAAAAAGCGTGTAAACACGGTCGAGGTCTGCTTGATCAGCTTCACCATGGACAAAGGCGCCCATTTCCAGGTTTTCAAGAACCGTCATTCGCGGAAACACACGTCGACCCTCCGGAGACTGGACAATCCCGAGCCTGGTGACGTTGTGGGCTGGCATCCCTTCGATTGCTTGCCCTTTGAAGACTACCGACCCAGTACGCGGATGCATCAAGCCAGAAATCGTCCGCAAGGTTGTTGTCTTGCCCGCTCCATTCGATCCGATCAGCGTGACGATCTCACCCTCATCAACTTCGATCGAAACGCCCCGGAGCGCGTGGATATTGCCGTAGTAGGCATCGACGTTCTGGAGTTCAAGGAGGGCCATCGGTCAGATTCCCTCCTCTTCTTCGCGGACACGCCGAGCAGCATCAGCGTTGTCGACCCCGGCGGCTGCGGCTTCTGCGCCTTCTTTGCCCAAATAGGCCTCAATGACGCGGCTGTCTTTTTGCACCTCAGAAGGCGTTCCCTGCGAGATCTTTTCGCCATGGTCGAGCACCGCGACATTGTCGGAGATCCCCATGACCACCCGCATGTCATGTTCGATCAGCAGGATGGTCAGATCAAGATCATTCCGCATCTGCCGAATGAAGCGGGTCATCTGCGCCGTTTCCTGAGGATTCATACCAGCAGTCGGTTCGTCGAGAAGAAGGAGTCGAGGTCGGCTCGCCAGTGCTCGCGCAATCTCGAGACGGCGCTGGTCGCCATATGAAAGGTTCTTGGCATATTCATTGCTCTTGCCAACCAAACCAACATAAGCCAGCCACTGAACCGCCTGAGACGCGGCTGACCGTTCTTCTTCCTTGACCCCAGCAAGTTTGAGCAAGGCTCCGAGTGGAGAGGCATGAAGCCGAGTGTGCATCCCGATCAGCACATTTTCGAGCGCTGTCATGTTGGCAAAGAGACGGATGTTCTGGAACGTTCGGGCGATACCGTCAGCTGCGACCTGGTCTGGGCGCGACGACTGCCCACCACCCTCGTGCAGCGTTTTCCCCTCGAATTCGATCACGCCCTCACTCGGTTCATAAAGACCCGCGATCATGTTGAAGAACGTGGTTTTTCCAGCGCCGTTTGGACCGATCACGCCTTGGATCGTGCTTGGCGGAATCTCGAGATCGACGCTGTTGACAGCGGTCAGACCACCGAAACGCTTGGTGACATTGACGGCTCGAAGTGCGGGAATCGTCCGTTGATCGGCGGTAGCGGCTCCAGACCGAATCTCACCGGCGACCATTAGTAGCGCTCCCCGGCTGCTGGTTCGTTCATCTCATGAACGTCGTACATCTGTTGTTGTTCCTGCTCGTAGATGGCGTGATCTTCAGGATGCAGCTCAGCCTTGCGGCGATCACTTGGGAACAAGCCTTCAGGGCGCAGGAGCATCGTCAAAACCAGCGCGAGCCCGAAGATCAGGAATTTGTCCTGAGTGAGATTGTGATGGGCCAGGAAATCGATTCCAAGCGACTCGCCTGCTCGATTAAGTGGACCCGTCAGTTCCTCCGCCATGATCCGATCGAAAAAGCCGATCAACAGAGCCCCGAGAACAACCCCATAGATGTTGCCGAGGCCACCGACCACCACCATGGCGAGGATCGTCACGGAAACCAGGAACTCGAAGTTGCTCGGATGGACGTACTGGAAATACGACGCGAAGATCGAACCTGCAAATCCAGCGAACGACGCCCCCAGGGCAAACGCCCAAAGTTTTGTGCGAACGAGATCGACACCCATGCTCGAAGCCGCGATCTCGTCTTCGCGGACGGCAGTCCAGGTCCGGCCGAGGCGAGAGTTGTAGAGTCGTCTGATCATCAGCAGGGAGATCACCCCGATCGTCAAAATCAGCCAGTACCAGTTGGCCTGATCGGTCGGTTTGAAAGTGATCGTCCGGCCAAGGATTTCGATCCCATCCTGGCCAAACGGCATCGCGATCGGATTCACTCCAGCGGTGCCATTGGTGTAATGCTCGGCATTGAGGAAAAAGTTCGGGACTATTTCGCCAAATCCTAGAGTCACGATGGCGAGATAATCCCCTCGCAGACGCAACGTCGGCGCTCCAAGCAGGATTCCGAAAATCGCTGCGACCCCCCAGGAAACGGCGAGGGCGGCCCAAAAATTCTGGAGAAAGGTTGGCACATACCCTTGCTGGATAAAATAACTGCCGGGTGAGGTCAAGAAACCCATCGTATAGGCGCCAATGGCAAAAAAGGCAGCGTATCCAAGATCGAGAAGACCAGCATATCCGACGACGATGTTGAGACCCATCGCCAAAATCACATAGATCAGAATTGAACCCCAGGAACCGAGTCGCCCCCACCCAAGTCGTTCGTCAACCAGCGGATACGCAGCGAAGACCATAACCGCACCAGCAAGCAGGAGATTCTCCCGGTTGCGCGCAAGGAACGACGGCGGATCGATCCGGTTCTTGACTGAAGCTGGAAGCGACGGGGTCGTGGCAGCCATGTCAGACCTTCTCCGTCGTGTGTTCGCCAAGCAAACCGCTCGGACGGAAGACCATCGTCACCACAAGGAGACCAAATATTAACGAAGGGGTCCATTGCGCTCCCCACCAGGGCACATACTCTTTGACGAAACCATCACTTAATGACCAGACGATGCCGATAATGAAACCGCCGAGTACGGCCCCACCCAGGTTCCCAACGCCACCCACCACCGCGGCAGTGAAAGCGAAGAGTCCGTAACGAAATCCCATGCCCGGTCTGGCTGAGTTGTTGTAGTAGAGCGCGATGAATCCTGCCGCGCCCGCCAGCAGTCCTCCGACGATAAACGCAATTGAGATCGCGCGGTTGACATCGATTCCCATGAGCGCCGACGCATCACGATCCTGCGCGGTGGCTCGCATTGCTTTGCCAGTTCTGGTGCGCTGCACAAACCACTGCAACAGCAAGAGGAGCGGAATCGTTATCAGCACGACAGCCAGATCGATCGGTCGAACCCGGATATTCGTGTCGAGACCGAACCACTCGGTCAAGATGTTGTAGGTACGGTACTCGGACGGGATCAGCGGTGGAGGGGACATTGGATTCGACCCCTTCCAGTAGATCGCGAACTGCTGGAGGATGAAACTGAAACCAATCGCGGTAATCAAAGGCGCCAGACGGGGCGCGTTCCGCAAACGGCGGTAGGCCACCCGGTCGATACTCCAGTTGATCGAAGCGCTGAAAATCATCGCGCCGATCAGCGCCAGCAATGACACACCGATAATGGCAGCCCAACCGCTCGTGCTATCGACCGCAGTAGTCGCAACAACGGTGAGTGCAAAATACGCGCCCATCATGAAGACTTCGCCGTGAGCGAAGTTGATTAGTTCGACAATCCCATAAACGATCGTGTACCCGAGAGCGATCAGAGCGATGAGCGAACCGTTGGCGATGCCGATGACCATATATTGCGCGAAGAGCTGCGGTCGCTCGATAGCGCCGTAAATCAGGAAAGCCGCCGCCGTAAGCAGCAATCCCAATCCAATGACATTAATGATCCGCTCTCTATTCATCAAGAATCCAGAGCATCAGCAAGATCTCCGTTTGTTCCAAACTCAAAATATGACTAACGGGCCGAGCATGAAAGCTCGGCCCGCAGTGCCATAGTTCGACGATTCTTAGCTGATCGACTTCTGGAACGTGATGGCGTTATCGACCACCTTGGCCAAACCGATGATCGAGGAGTCCGTGTCGCCGGTTTCCGTGAAGCTCCATGTTCCACCAAGGAGGCTCACGAAACCCTCAGTACTGAGCAGCGCTTCGGCGATCTTCGTTCGATCGGCCTCGGCAGCGCGCTCGATGGCCTGCAAGGTTACGACAACTGTTTCATACGAGTAGACCGCATAGGCATCCGGCTGTTCGCCATCGCCCAGACCAAGTCGCTCGCTCACCCGGGTCACGTAGTCCGCGCCGGGGCCGCCATTTTCAAGCAGCTTGTCCGCGGTGTATCCAGCAAACGTCAACCACGCGCCTTCGGCAGCGTCAGCAGCACCCTGGATGAATGTGTCGCTGATAAGACCATCTGGCCCGAGGAAGAGGACATCGTCCGGAGACATGACGCCCCGCATGTCCTGTAGAACCTTGGCCGGGTTGTTGTCGACCGTCGCGCCGAGATAGAGGATGTCGGGGCCTTTGTCCGCGATCGAAGTCATCAGCGCCTGATAGTCAGACGCTTTGCCGTCATAGCCTTCGAAACCGAGAACCTCACCGCCGTTTTCAGCGAAGGTGTTGGCAAAGACCTGCGCGACACCCTTGCCGTAGAGGCTGTTGTCATGAAGAACATACGCCTTCGTGCGCATCGCTTCCGGATCTTGGGTTGCCCAGCGACCGGCGGCGCCACCCTGGACGTCGTCAGCTGGGCAAACGCGGCAATACGTCCGCCCACCGGTTGGATAGTAGATGTCCGGCTCGCCTTCTTCGGTCGCGCCTTCGACAACCTTGGTCAGACCCTGGTAGGTGTTAGCGAAGGAAATCTGCCCCATCCCGGCCTGATTGGTGATCGGGATCGAGATCTTGGCCGAACCGGAGTTGTAGGACGCCATATAGACCATGGCGGTGTCGTCGTTGATCGCTTTGTTGACGTTCTCAGTCGCTTTGCCGGCTTCCCAACCACCGTTGTTGGCGGCAACGCCTTCGTCCAGTGCTTCGTATTCGATCGCATAGCCGCCAGCGGCCATTCCGAAGTCTTCGAAGCACATCGTGGCAGCTTCGATAGCATGACCGCCAACGCGCTCCATCGATCCAGTGAACGGCCAGGAGCTATAGATCTTGATTGTGCCTTTGCTGGTGTCAGTCGTATGAGCAACGTCCGGATTACCGATCTGAGTCGATTCGGGCATGGCATCCTGGGCCCGGGTCGCATGGACGTTGAGCACCTGACCGATCAGCCCGACGGACAAGCCAGCCGCAGCTGCACGCTTGCCGAATTCGCGGCGATCGATTTTTGTCGAATACAACTGAGCAATGAGTCCGGCGATTGATTCACGTGCCATCTTTTTTCCTCCTGAACGAATGCCGCCTTCGGACACCATGTCCAAAACATGAGCGGACCCTTCACGACTTCAACCCGCCCCATCGGAGCACTTCTACCCAGTTTCGCCTTCATTTCCGTTACGAAAACGATGTCTTGACATCATTCCGGGCGTCTTGCGTGTTCTACTTCACCGATTGACGGATTCTGGCGCGGCAGCATAGCCGCAACACTCTGCGCTGTCAAACGCCATGACCATTATTCGCCGTATTTCAGGCACAGTTTCGGTAGAATCGTCTGATGCTGGCAGACCGAGGGGAGCGATAGGACAGTTGAGTGATTTGATCGAAGAATCGGCGATCCCGCCGCTCCCGGATATCGACGAGCGATCGGTGCTCGAATCCGCCCGGAAAGCCCTGATCGCTGCTGATTTCTACGCCTATCTGAGTCTGACCGACGACCAAACTTGGGCGGTCGTCGCAGACGACCTAGAGGGACACGTCGACATCCGGGTCGCGAACGGCCGGATTCAGCTAGAAGTCTGGGATTCCTCCCCCGGTCTCTTTGCTGAAGAAGAAAGCGACTGGCGTCAGAAAGCGCTCGAGCGCTTGGCTCGGCGGGTGGTCCCCAACGTCGCACGAGGTTTCCTCGCTGAGAATCAATTTGCCGAATGGAGCAACGAGGATCAGGGGGTCAGAGTGCGTATTCGCACGAACCTACCGTATGACCAGGTCGGTGAGGTTGGCTTGGTTGCACGCAAATCCTTTCCAGAGCTGGACCGGGTTCTGACACTGGTTGAATCAGAAATCCGTACCTGAGCAAGGAGCACCCGTCAATGGATATGAAACGAATACCGTTTGATTCCGGTAGTTGGCGTCGTCGGGTGGTGGCCGCTCGCGGAACGGGACCCGCAGAGGTCCTGCTTGCAGGCGGGAGAATCGTCAACGTTTTCACCGAAGAGCTCATCGAAGCGAATGTCGCCATCGTCGACGGCAAAATTGCGGCCGTCGGCAACTACTCGAACGCTACGAAATTCGTCGATTGTCGTGACAAGATCATCGCGCCTTCCTTCGTCGATCCGCATATCCATGTCGAAAGCTCGATGGTCTGGTTGCCTGAGTTCGCGCGAGCAATCGTGCCGCGGGGAACGGGAGCTGTTGTGACCGATCCGCACGAAATCGCCAATGTCGCTGGTCTGGCCGGTATCGAAGCACTACGCTCTGCCAGCGCAGCTCTCCCGATGCATGTCCGTTTCACCGCTCCATCGTGTGTGCCAGCGAGTGCCTGGGAGAGCCCGGGGGCACGATTCACAAGTGACCAGATCGCGGAGATGCTCACCTGGCCGGAAACGGTTGGACTCGGTGAACTGATGAATGTCGCCGGTGCGCTCTCTGGCGACGCCACGATCGGGTTCAAACTGAGAGCCGCCGAGGGAAAACGGAAAGACGGTCACGCGCCTGAAGTGACTGGCAGACGTCTGCAAGCCTACCTTGCCAGCGGCGTCGGTTCGGACCATGAGTCGACCACGCTCGAAGAAGCCTATGAGAAACTCCGGAGCGGGTTGATGATCATGATTCGGCAGGGAACCTCAGAGCGCAATCTGGCCGAGCTTTTGCCGCTCGCTTCCGATACGACTTATCCGCGTGTCACCTTCTGCTCCGATGATCGCGATTGCCATACGTTGCTCGCTGACGGACATATCGACGCAATCTTGCGGGACGCAATCGCTAGCGGTCTCGATCCCCTCCGGGCGATTCGACTCGCGACATGGAACGCTGCTGACTACTGGGGTCTGACGGGAATTGGCGCCGTCGCCCCTGGATACGAAGCCAATCTGGTGATACTGGACGACCTCGATTCAATAGCTGTTTCGAAAACGCTCTTTCAAGGTCAGATCGTGGCCGAGAACGGTGCGATGGTCGATTCGATCTCTTCCGCACCGCCGCCTCACCTTCTCGATTCGATGCATCTCGCGCCGATGAGCAAATCTGATCTCCGCCTCGATCCGGCCTCCGCCAAACGAGCTGTCGGTGTGATTCCGGGTCAAATCGTGACCAAACTCATCACAATCGAACCAACCATCGTGGGCGATTCCGCTGTTGCGGATGTCAACCGCGATCTGCTCAAACTCGTCAGCGCCGAACGGCACAACGCCACCGGGCGGGTCGGCGTCGGCTATATCTCCGGATTCGGACTGAAGGAGGGCGCGATGGCAAGCTCGGTTGCCCACGACGCCCACAACATCGTCGCCGTCGGAACGAATGATGATGATCTCCTCCTGGCCATACGCTATGTAGCGGAGCGCCAAGGTGGGCTGGTGGTCGTTGCGAACGGCGAGGTCAAAGCCTTTCTGCCCTTGCCGATCGCAGGCCTGATGTCTGACCAGCCGCTCGCAAGCGTGGCTCGTTCTGTTGGTGAACTCGAATCAGCGGCGAAATCCCTTGGGTCGCCGTTGGATACTCCGTTTGGCACGTTGGCATTCATGTCGCTGTCCGTGATTCCGCACGCTCGAGTCACCGATAAGGGGTTTGTGCTCGTCTCGTAACCAGCGCACGTAACGCCCAGAATAGACTTCGTGTCAGTGATACACTAAGTCGATTGACGGGCCAGTCCGGCTTTCCACGCTGATGAAATGGAATCACGACATGCAGATGGATCCTCTCGCGCTGGACAGTGGTCTAGCGGTCACTCCTCTCGAGTACGACGCGGTTGTGGTGGGAGCTGGAGTTGCGGGCCTTTCCTTCACTCTGAGACTGCCAGCATCGTGGCGGGTTGCTCTATTGACCAAAGGGATTCTTGGCGAAAGCAACACCCGCTATGCCCAGGGCGGGATTTCCGCCGCCATCGGTGACGGGGATTCCCCGAATCTGCACGGGCAGGACACCCTCAGCGCGGGCGCGGGGTTGAGCGATGCTCCAGCGGTCGACGAACTGGTGTCATCGGCTCCTGAAGCGGTCGACTGGTTGCTGTCACTCGGAACTGAGTTCGACAGGGATCCTGTGACTGGCGCTATCGAACTCGGTCGCGAAGCAGCTCATAGCCGCCATCGCGTACTGCACGCCGGCGGTGACGCGACCGGAGCAGAGGTCGAGCGGGCGCTCGTCGAAGCTGTCCGCACGCGGGACAAGGTCGACCTGTTCGACCACGCGTTTGGCCTCGATCTGGTCGTAGAAAGCGGCGAGTGTGCCGGTCTCATCGCCGCGCTTCCCGGGTACGAAGGGCTCGTAGTGTTGCATGCGCCGGTTGTGGTGATCGCTGCCGGAGGCGCCGGTCAACTCTGGGCGGTGACCTCCAATCCTCCTGGCGCGACAGGTGACGGCTTGGCCATGGCGATTCGGGCAGGAGTCGCGATTGCTGATCCCGAATTCGTGCAGTTCCACCCAACGGTGCTTCGAACTCCAGGTGGCGAGCCGTTTCTGGTGACCGAAGCCGTTCGCGGTGAAGGCGCATATCTACGCGGTCTCGATGGCAACCGTTTCATGGTCGGGCAGCACGAGCTCGCCGAACTCGCACCCAGAGACGTAGTGGCGCGTGGGATCCAGGCCGCAATGGCTGTCCAGAACACTGATCATGTGTATCTTGATCTGAGCCATCTCGATTACAAGGCCATGCATCGTCGCTTTCCAACAATTGCCGCCGAACTCAAACGACGTGATCTCGACCTTGCCAAGGACTTGATTCCGGTCGCCCCGGCAGCCCACTATTTCATTGGCGGTCTCGCATCCGGGCCGACTGGTTTGACCAGTCTTCCCGGTTTGCTCTCACTTGGTGAGGCCGCGTGTTCTGGTGTCCACGGCGCCAACCGGCTTGCGAGCAATTCCCTGCTCGAGGGCCTTGTTTTTGGCGCCAACGCGGCTGAAGAAGTGATGGCGCAGCATCCCAGCATTCGCGCGCGCGCCCATACGACCCACGTACGCTCCAACGGCGTGCCGTTTGCCGAGGCTCAGGGTCGGCAGGAATCACTGGCGGCATTGATTCAGCGACTGCAGCGGACCATGAGTGCGCACGTCGCGGTTGTTCGGAATGCCGATGGTTTGGTCAGCGCACTGAAGACACTCGAAGCGATAGATTCAGATCTGACTACCACCGCTCCCGCGACCATCGCTGGCTGGGAAGCGCGCAATATGGCCCTAGCGGCGAAAGCGGTTGCATCGGCGGCGCTCCATCGCGAGGAGAGTCGTGGCGCGCATTTCCGCTCGGATTTTCCGGACACCGATCCATATCTGACCGGTCTCGATTCGCTCCTCGACCGCGTACCGTTTGATCAATGGCGCTATGGCCGTATTCCCACCGTGATCAGCCAATCGCTCCAAACACCCGATGTTGCGCCGCTAACCATCGCGCCATGAACAGTTACCCATGACGGACTATGGCCGCGCTGTCGAGTACCTGGAAACCCGTTTAACTGGTTCCGATCGACGCATTGCCCCGGTCGATCTCTCTGATGCAGCGCTCGAAACGCAACTTCGAAGTTTCGAAGGATTTCTGCGCGAATCAGAATGGCTTGACCCAGGAATCCCGATCATTCATGTTGCGGGTTCGAAAGGCAAAGGTTCAACGGTCGCGATGGCATCCTCGGTTCTGCGGGCAGGGGGCTTCCGAGTTGGCACGTTCACCTCGCCGCATCTCCATTCCTGGACTGAGCGTATTGCGATCAACAACCAGCCAGTAGCTGAGCATGAATTTGCTCGGTTGGTGAACACCGTCTCTGCCGCTGAAGCGGCGTTCGAGCAGCGTGGAGACGGACGCTCCCTCAATCTCTTTGAGTTTCTGACCGCAATGGCGATAGCTCATTTTGGTGCTTCAGACTGTGATGTCCTCATCTTCGAGGTCGGACTCGGCGGTCGATTCGATCCGACGAATGTTCTGATACCAGCGGTTTCGGTGATTACCCGACTCGAGCTCGAACACGTTGCAATCCTCGGACCGACAATGAAAGAAATCGCGTGGAACAAAGCCGGCATCATCAAACCGGGTGTGTCCGCGGTCACTTGCAAGCAGCAGCCACTTCCGCTCGCCGAAATCATCGCAGCCGCCCAGCTGGTTGACGCTCCGCTGTTTCGCGAAAACCAGGAATGGTCGACCGACGGCCGCTCCAGCGATTTCACCTACACCGACCGCCTGGAGCGAATCGAGCATCTCGTGGTCGGCCTTCCGGGACCGCACCAGGTCCAGAATGCCGGAATGGCGATCGCGGCGATCCACCTGCTCTGGGATTCCGGAATCAACGTCAGCGAAGTGGCTATTCGCGACGGACTCAACTCGGTGTCGCTCCCGGGTCGTTTCGAGCGAGTCAATCACAATGGCCGTGAGATCATTCTGGATGCAGCCCACACGCCGGAATCCGCAGACGGTTTGGCTGCCACACTCGCGGAAGTCGATATCCACTCGGCGGATTTCGTTGTCGGTCTTCTCAAGGACAAGGATGCCCAGTCGTTTCTCCGGTCGTTGCGATTCCAGATTTCATCGCTTTCGCTGGCGAAACTCGCTCATCCGCGGAGCGCGGATCTCGATCAGCTCGAACAGGCCGCAAAGGCAGCGGACATCGACTATTTTCGTTCTGATTCAGTCTCAGACGCTCTCGCAACCTTCCTGAACGATGGGAATTCCGCTCGCCCGATTGTTGTGACCGGTTCGCTGGGAGCCGTCAGCGAAGCCAGAGTCGCTCTGAATCTCGATAGATCCTGATGGAAATCGCGAACGTTCGCGGATATCCGGGTGCGATAGACTGGAAGAAGGGGAGCAAGACGAGCAATCCCCAGCCGTGAAACTCGGAGAGAACATCCTAATTGCGGATACTGGCGTATACGGTTCTAGAGGCTCTTGGTCGTCAGAGAACGATCAACGGCTCTGGGACATTGGATACCTGTCGTGACAGCGGCTGACGATCTGTCCCAATTGAGTGATAGCGAGCTGATCGAACTGATCACCGCGCAGGACGCGAGAGCGCTCGAAACACTCTACGACCGCTATTCACGCGTGATTTATTCGTTTGCGTTGCGGATCGTGGGCGATCAGGAAATCGCTGAAGAGATCATGCAGGAGGTCTTTTTCCGAGCCTGGCAGCAAGGAAAATCGTTTCAGACGAATCGGGGTACGCTAATTACCTGGTTGCTCAGCATTACCCATAATTTGTCGATCGATGAAGTCCGAAAACGCAAACGTCGACCGCAAAAGGCCGATTCGAGCGAGCCAGAATTGCTGATGGCCGGTCTCCGGGATGAAACGCAAAGCGTCGAAGACGAAGTCTGGGTCTCGAGTCTCCGCACGATCATGGTCGACGCTCTTGCTCAGCTGCCAGACGTTCAACGCGAAGCAATAGAGATGGCGTATTTCAAGGGCTTGACCCAACGCGAGATCGCCGAACGAACAGGTGAACCGCTGGGGACGATTAAGACAAGAACCAGGCTGGGGATGTTGAAACTCCGGGAGTTTCTTGGGAACGATTTGACTGAGACTTTGACCATGGAAGAGGTAGACGTATCGTGACCGACCACCCATCACAGCAGGCCGAGTCCGGAGGCACTGTTAACATGCCATTCTCCGCCGACCCGACCATGACACTCTGCGCAACTGTTCAGGATGTCGCCCACGACTATGTGATGGACGGTGGCTCACCAGAAGACGAGTTTCTGATTTCCGGACATTGTGCGGTGTGTAGCCAATGCGCCGCGTACTTCGACTCACTCCAGCGAACCGCAACGATGCTCGCGTTTACGGTTCCGATGCGGAACCCATCCTTCTCAGCCAAAGCTTCACTTTTCGCCCGGGTAGGTCACAGCACCACAGTCAGCGACCAAAGCATCTTCTCAGGATCATTCCCCGACTTCGCGTCCACGACGCTTCCGAGCGCATCAGCAGTTCCAGTGGCAGTCGAAGAAGCTCGAGCGACCCGGTCTCGCTGGCAGTCGTTCGCGTTGCCGCTCGCTACCCTTCCGCTTTTACTCGCGCTTGGCATCGTGGGGATGTGGGGTCTTTCCGCTCATATGAATCTGAACGACAGCGAAGAGAGTGTTGACCTGCTCAATGCCCGGGTGCAGCTCCTCCGCCAGGAGATAACCGACAACGGCGCCGACCTCGCGTCGATCGACACGATTCTCCAGCAACCTAACACCAAGCAGTACTCGATGTACGCGCAGAGCGAATCATCGGTCGGCAACGGCATGATCTGGGCTGATCCGAAGGGCAGTCATGTCGCGCTCTTCCTCTCAGATCTCGATCCGGAAGTCGGCATTTATGACGTTGTTCTCACCGCTGCTAATGGAAACTCGTCGGTCGTCGACCAGATCATCGTCAATGACCAGGGTTCTTCGATGAAACTCGTCGACCTTGGGCGGCCCCTCTCTGAATGTGAATCGCTCAGTATCCGTCCGAACTATCTCGGCAACCCGAGTGATTCTCAGATTGCCAATGGAACCGCCAACGTGCTTTATGCACCAATCGTGCATGGGCTGAACAACGTCGTCGATACGGTCCCTGGCTCTCAATCCGGCGGCTGAACTGCTTTTGACCGCGTCGAGAACCGGCGCGAGTACAATAGCCCTGCGCTTTTCAAGGCGTGCTGATTCCGAGCGCCCCGCCTACAGGCATCCGAGTCATGACCGACCGAACACTCCTTTCAACTGAACAGGGAACTATCGCGTCCTCTCCGATCGGGAGAGTGGAGTCTGACGCCGTCCCGTTGACCGGGATCGCCGCTCCCCTGCTCGATCTACCGGCCGCGGACGGACCGCTGAGTATCGTGATTCCGGTCATGAATGAGGAAGGGAACCTGCCGGCGCTCCACGATGCCCTCACGGATTCGCTGGTGCGTATCGGTCGACCCTATGAGATCGTTTTCGTCGACGACGGTTCAACGGACCGAACCTGGAACGAGATTCTCCGGCTCGGCGCGCTCGATCCTGCTATCGTCGCCATTCGCCATCGGCGGAATTTCGGCAAAGCCCAGGCGCTTTCGAATGGGTTCTCGGTTGCCCGCGGTGATGTGATTATCACGATGGACGGCGATCTGCAGGACGATCCTGCCGAGATTCCACGTATGCTGGCCAAAATCGACGACGGCTATGATGTCGTGTCGGGCTGGAAACAGCGCCGCCAGGATCCGCTCGGCAAAACCGCGCCAAGTCGCGTCTTCAACTGGACCGTTCGCAACGTCACCAAGGTCCCCCTCCACGATTTCAATTGCGGATTCAAAGCGTATCGCAGCGATGTCACCGACACGATTCGGCTCTATGGCGAGCTTCATCGCTTCACACCGGTGTTGGCCGCTGCCGAGGGTTTTCGGATCGCCGAGATTCCGGTTCAGCATCATGCCCGCACCTGGGGTTCGTCAAAATACGGTTTCCGCCGGTTGTTCAAGGGCTTTCTCGACCTGATCACGGTCGTTTTTCTGACCAATTATCGCCAACGCCCCATGCATCTCTTCGGACTTCCGGGCATCATGGCCTTGATGCTCGGCGTGCTGATCGGACTCAAGCTCACCTTTGACCGGGTCATCAATGACCAGCAGATCGGTACGCGACCACTCTTGCTGCTCGCTGTTCTGCTCGTCGTGATCGGAGCGCAGTTTTTCGGACTTGGGCTCCTCGGGGAATTTCTCGCTCACGGTTCGAATACTGCGGCGCCCCATCCTGAACGCTTTCTCCGGGCGTCATATGGCGTCGATTTCGACGTTCCGATTTCGATTGGTTCTGAGCGTGACGCTTCACCGAAATCCGTGCGCACCCAGTTTGCCGATGGCTAACACCGGGTGGGACGCGCCGCGTCCGTGAAACGAATCCTGTCCGCTGTGATGCGCATCCCGACCCCGGTTCTCTTTCTGGGGTCGATTCTGATGGCCGTCGCACTGCTTTGGTACCAGGGATCGATTCGCGAGATTGGTCCCACCATTCGCGATGCTAGCTGGCTCACGATCCTGGCCGCGTTCGTTCTCTACGCGATCGGTTTGACTATTCTCTGTTTACGCTGGGATCTGCTGGTCCACATGGTGAATGGCGATTCGAACGCGCTCCGAGCCTCGGAAGCGTTCGTGACCTCGGTGGCGATCAACTATGCCGCTCCACTGAGCCTGGCCTTGCCAAGTCGCGCCTTTCTGACCATGCGCGCGCTCGGACTGACCGCGGGTCAAACCGCTGCGATCACCTTTTGGGAGACCGCAGCAGATTTGCTCGTTTTGGCGGCACTTTCAGGCATCTGGATACTGGTCGGTGGCTGGCGAGGCGAAGGACTACCCGGCGATGAGCAGACGGCGTTCATCGCCGTGGCCGTTGTGCTGATCGGAATCCTGGCCATCGGAACCGCATTCTGGGTGGTTGCCCGCTTGCGGAGCGTTGCCATCCGAATCAAAGACCAGATGGTGACTGGGCTCTCGTTCCCTTTGCAGCGCCCCCGTGAAGCAGTCGCTGCCGGGTTGATGACGATCATCTTCTGGGGGATTCAAGCTGTAGTGATGGCCGTTCTGCTGCAGGGGATAACCGGGGAATGGCCTTCTGCCTCGCTGGTGCTTGGTTTGATCAGCCTCCCGATGCTGATCGGCATGCTCAGTCCTGTTCCGGGTGGGGCCGGTGTGCGTGAAGCGGTCATGATTGCCGTGGCCAGCACGTATGGCGCCGATGAAGCTGCCGTTCTCCTCGCCGGGGTCACCTACCGAATCGCATTGTTCGCCGCGCTACCACTTCTCTACGGTGTGATTCGACTCCTGATTCATCTCACCAACAGCCCGCCAGTTATTCTTGATGAACAGACGGATCGATCGCTGCGCAATGATCAACAGATGACGAGGTAAGAGCGTGACCCAGAGCCCACCGGTTGGAATCGACACCAGCAACTATTTGAAACACACCCATGCCAATCCGATGCAACGGAAACTGATCGATCGGTTCCACCAGAAACTCGCTCTCAGAATTGCTGCGTCCGCGCCCCGGTCATTTCTGGATGCAGGATGCGGTGAAGGATTTGTCAGCCACTATCTGCTGGAACGCTTCCCTGGGCTTGAGATCACCGGATTTGATTTCAATCCTGACTCCGTTGCGCTGGCCGCCGCAACGAATCCAGGTGCGGTCTACACCGTTGCCGACATCCTCAATCTCCCGTTCCCCGATTCCGAATTCGATATCGTCGGCTGTTTCGAGGTCATGGAGCATCTGTATGAACCGGAACGAGCACTGTCTGAACTCCTCCGGGTTTCCCGCCAAAACGTGATCCTGAGCGTTCCGCACGAACCGTATTTTTCTCTGGCCAACGCCGCCAGAGCGAAGAACCTCGATATTCAGCCTCGTGGCAGTGATCCCGATCACCGCCAATTCTGGAGCAGGTCGGCGTTTCGGCGTTTTGTCGAACAACAGGCTGACGTGGAATGGATCGGCGGTTCCTTTCCATGGACGATCGCGCTGCTGCGCAAACGGCAGAGCCAGATTTAGCCGCAATCCCGCATCGATCGCGACCGAGCCTACCGGTGCAAGCATCCCCCTGATGTATGCTAGGCAGAGGCCATTCTTTCGCGCGAGCAATGCCCTATGGCTTCTAGCCCTACCGCTTCCCGATTCCGACGATACGGTCCGCAACGACGCTGCACCCAGTGCGGTTCGGCGGTTGTCGAAACCCAGACCTTCTGTCCAACCTGCTCGGTATCGCTAAAGCACTATCCTCCCGAACTCGCCTCGAACGCTGAGGGCTACACCCAGTTCATCATTCCCGATTACCTGATTCGGGCAACCCAGGATCGATACCGACGGCAGGAAACAACCGGCACTGGATTCGTGCTTCTTGGGCTGACCCTGATCCTTGTTCCTGCGGTCACAAGCAGTCTCTCTCCCCCTGCGATCGCCTCCCTTCTCGCGGGATTCGTCCTCACCGGAATCGGCATCGTGCGCGCTCGTGCCGACGAAGGCTCGATGCTGCGCACTGGTCTGACGACGGCGGTGATGGCCACCCTCGTTCTTGCCTTCATTGGCTATCAAGTGTTTTCCAGGGATCACCCGGAGGTGGAACCGACGAGTGATCTGGCGCTAGTTGCGTCGGCGCCCGAGAGTCAAGGACCGGACGACCCCTCCCTTGCTCCGGAAACGACCCTTGCCTCGATGCTGGTGGCCAGGGGATCGATCACGCGGGACGGTGTCATGCCCGGGCCTGCGCTTGATGGCAACCCCTATCGCGCTTGGCGCTACGACACCGGTCGCGACCTCAAATCCGCCCCAGTCATTCATGAAGGCATCGCCTTTCTGGGCACGAACGATGGCTTTTTGATCGCGCTCGATCTCAGTACCGGTCTGCCGACATGGCGCTTCGATCTCGGAGGCTATCCAGTAGCCAGTTCTCCGACGGTGAGTAATCGGACGGTCTATGTCAGCAGCGGTTATGCGCTGTTTGCGGTCGACGAAGAACGGGGAACGGAGCGCTGGCGTTTCGACATGGGCTACGCTGGCGAATCCTCTCCGGTCGTCGATGGAGAAACGGTGTATGTCGCAAGTAAAGAGAATTATCTTTACGCCGTCGACGCCGTGACCGGCGAACGCGAGTGGGGGTTCAAAGCCGAAGGATTGGTCTTCGGATCGCCCTCGTTGAGCGATGACCTGGTCGTTCTCGGCGACGATGTCGGAAATGTCTACGGCGTCGATCGGGACACTGGTCGAGCCGTCTGGCGATATCCTGCCGTTCTCTCAAATGAGAAACCGGTTGGCCCGATCTTCTCGACCGCCGTAGTCGATGGCGACCGCACAATCGTGACATATCAGAGCATGGTCACGCAGGTACTTGAAACGGCCACTGGAGCGCCGATCTGGTCGTACCCGGTCGGTGGAATCACTTCAGTCGCGGTCAACGAATCGACGATCTATGTTGGCAGCTCCGATAGCGCGGTCTATGCATTCGACTATTTGATCAAGAACGATCCGCTGTGGCTTTTCTCGACCGGATCCGGTGAGGTCTCGTCCCCGGTCGTAGTCGAGGACACGCTCTACATCGCGTCCGGGCCGACTTTGTTCGCGCTTGACCGACTCACCGGCACGCAGTTGTGGCGCTATCCGATCGGCGACGTGGCCACCACTGATCCCGTCGCTGCCGACGGAACGCTTTACATTGGCGCTCGCGACGGCAATCTCTACGCGATAACCGGCGACGAGCAATCTGCAAACGAAGAAGCCGCCAGCTCCTGAGAACCGGCGGCTTCGAGAAGGGCGTTCAGTGGTTATCGCAGTCCGAGGGTCCGCCATGGATTCGGCATCACGCCGACCGGAACCTCGATCAGCACGGGCTCATCCCTTTCGATGCCCTCTGACACCGCTTTCTGGAGCGCATCGGGTGTGTCAACCTGCTGCCCGAGCATACCGAATGCGGCGGCCAATTTCTGATAATCGGGATTGAGCAGATCAGAAGCGATCGTTTTTCCACCGAGATCTTCATTCTGGATCCGACGTACGTTGCCATAGGCGGAGTCGTTGAAAACCACGGTCACCAGATTGATGCCGTGCTGAACGACCGTCGAGAGTTCATTGAGCGTGAAGCCGAATCCACCGTCACCGTTGACCGAGACCACGGCCTTGTCCGGCTGCCCCACCTTGGCGCCCATGGCGGTGGTGAAACCATAGCCAAGGGTTCCTTGATAGCCCGGCGTGATGTAGGTGTTCGGGCGATAGGCTGGATACCCGAGATTGCCCCAGTAGCCGAGCTGCGTCATCTCACTGACCATGATGCCGTCGTCCGGAATCGCGTTCCGCAGAGCGGCCCCAAAATCAGCCTGCGGCTGGATGGCATTCACCCGGGCATTCTGCACCGCTGCCAGAGCGCGAAACTCCTCGTGTCGCGACGCTCGTTTGGCGATCACTGGTTCGACCAAATCGATCAAACGCTCGAGTGCCGCTTTGGCATCCGCCAGAATCTTGATATCAGCAGGCTGATTGCGCTCGATCTCCTCCGGATCGATATCGATCCGGATCAGCGTCTGACCAGGATCGATAGCGCGCGGTTGCTCGTTGATTCCGATGAAGCGAGTGCCGACCCCAACGATCACATCGGCGGTTTCACGCACGACTGGGTCGACCATCGAGCCGACCACAAGATCTTCGCGGTCGGACACCGCGCCCTTGCCATTCCTGGTCAGAACGATCGGCGCCTGCAGGAGTTCCCCCAGACGGAGCAGCGCGTCGCCAGCATCTGAACGAAGCAAACCGCCACCCCCATACAGGACGGGATTCTTCGATTGCACGAGGGCTTTGGCAGCGGCTTTGAGAAACTCGTCATCGCCAGCCGAGCGCTCTCGAGGCGCTGCTCCGGCGGGAAGAATGACATCGTCTTCGGCAAAGTAGATGTCCGGCGGCACTTCCATCTCGACGGGTCGCGGGCGACCTGAACGCAGCGAGTCGAACGACGCATTGACGGCTGCCGGAATCTCGCCAGGAGTCATTGCGCGAGCCGCAGATTTGGTGAAGGAACGAGTCATTTCGAGCTGATAGGGAACTTCGTGAAGTAAGCCACGGCCAACTTCGATCATGTCGGAACGGATTTGACCCGTCAGGCAAAGAACGGGAGAGTTGCACGCATACGCCGTGGCGAGAGCCGCTGCTGCATTCATCAATCCGGGGCCTGGCACCACCAGACAGACGCCTTCGCGTCCGGTTACGCGGGCGTAGCCATCCGCCATATAGGCTGTCGCCTGCTCATGGCGGGTATGGATGACCCGGATGTCGTCGGTCGAATCGTAGAGAGCGGAAAAGAGACCATCAAGCTGAACCCCGGGCAAACCGAAAATGGTGTCGACTCCATTGCGCCTCAGCATCTCGACGGTCATCTGGCCGCCGGTCAAACGAGTCGCAACCGAACCACTTCCGGTCTTGGTTTCTTCCTGTACTGCACTAGAACCCACTGATTTTCCTCCATCCCAGAACCGCGCTGTTCTCTGGCCGCAGGCTGCGGTCAAACAGACGAAGGGTACGGTATTTCACGCTCATCGATCTGATCCCATCACTTCCGACCTGAATTCCGTCAATTCGGGAGGTCTCGTCGGAGGAAAACAATCAAACCGGAGACGAATCCGATCACTGAGACCGTTGCCAGTACGGCTATGTTCAGCGTTGGAACCTCGCCGGCCGAAAGCGCCAAGGGAGGATCGTAGTAGTTGAAGATGCTGAACGGTTCGATAGGTTCCAGCGCTGACCAGAGATCAGCAAAATAGTCGATCACGTAGGAGATCACGAGCAAACCGATTGCCCATCCAACGGCTTGCGCCATCCGGTCAGCGTAGGCCGACAGGAGAAGTGCGACACCTGCAATCGCAATCACCAGCATCGACGTCGCCAACCCCTGGGCAAGGAAGTGTGATCGGATCAGGACCCCATCAGGTTCTGCGAGCGCCACTCCAGCAATCGAACCCAGTGGTCCAACCAGCGCGATCAGGAAGGTAACCGTGACCAAACCCGCCACCCGGGAGAGATAGACCTGTCCGCGCGATACTGGGCGGGAGAGAGCGATCTGGATAGATCCCCGCTCCATTTCGCCGGCGAGATTGACCGACGCGAACCAGATCACCGCAGCGGCGGCCAGAAGGTGGTAAACAGGGTGGGAGAATCCGAGCGAGAGATAACCGGCCAACCCTGCACGACCCAGAAACTCCGGCGTGACGTTGAGCAACGCCAGGAAGGTTGGAGGCACGAACTCGAAAATCTGCTGGATGCGATCGAGATCACCAAACGACGCCACCGCAACCGGCTGGACCAACTCAAACGCAAAGATTCCGGCCAGTAATGCCACCAGGCCAACCGCTGACCGTCGCATGATCCACCACCACGAAATCAGAACCGGCTTCATCGCTTCGCCTGGAGGTTCGGGGGCGTTGCCAGGTCGGGGTCCTTGTCGTTTTCGTCGTAGAAGGCGAGAAAGATGTCATCGAGACTCGGCGGCGTGATGCTGATCTCCTCGACCGATTCTGTCCGCAACGTGGCGATGAGATCGTTCACATCCGCTTCGACGAGAAGTGAGACCGTGTGAGCAACTGGGTCAATGTGTTCGACCGAGCCCATGGTTTCGAGACCGGCGGGGATCGCAGAACGGAATGTCACGTTCAGCCGTTGGCGGTGATAGCGTTTCAACTCGTCCACGGTTTGCTCGGCGATGATGAATCCATCGCGAATGACCGCCACAGAATCGCAGACCCGTTCGACCTCGGAGAGATCGTGTGACGACATGAAAATGGTGCGGCCACGTCCCCGAAACTCCTGGAGAAACTCCTCGAAGCGTCGTCTGATGAGGGGATCGAGACCATCGGTCGGCTCGTCCAGGATCAGCAAACGCGGATCATGTTGAACAGCGGCAACGAGAGCGAGTTTCTGTTTCATCCCTTTGGAATAGGACTGGAGTTTCTGACCAAGAGCTTTGTCCGAAAGCTCGAGCAGATCGAGCGCGTGCTGACGCAGTACGGGCTGGCGGTTGGAGAGCCGCGCCGCGAAATCGAGCTGATCGCGCCCCCTCATCTGGGGATAGAACGATTCGGAAGGCACCAGGTACCCGAGGTTCTCGCGTGATCGAACGCCTTCACTCTGGGTGTCAAAACCGAAAACAGTGGCAGACCCCGCTGATGGAGTGATGAACCCAAGCAACATCCGAATTGTCGTTGTTTTGCCTGCGCCGTTCGGTCCGAGGAATCCGTAGATGCTCGTTTCGGGTACCGATAGCGAAACCGCATTGGCGGCGACTGTCGAACCATAACGCTTCGTGAGATTGGTCGTTACAATTGCGGGTGGAAGTGGAGTGTCACTCATAACCTGCGCAGCGTAGCACTGCCTGCAATCCCGCTGTCTGATATGGGATACCGTCGGGAAAGAGACGCCGAATCGGGCATTCTGCGTGGTGACGATTGCCTCTCGAGCACCAGGAAACCAGATCGAAAGGGAATCACACGTGCGGTCGGAAGCAGACAAGTGGCGAGTACCAGAATCGGATCCGGCGGGACACACCGAAAAGGGCTCGGTTTCAGTCCCTCGCTCCGGAGCCGGGGGCGGCAGCGAATCGGGATCGGGAGATGAAGACCGCGGCAACCTGATTTTCTGCGGGATGTGTGGAGCGCTGAATCCGTCCTCGAACTTCTTCTGCGCGGCGTGCGGGTCGACGCTCGTCGATGCATTTCACGCCACCGAAGGGTTGCGGGTGTTCGAGCGACCCGATGCCGCCTCGCGAATCATCGAGATCGTGCCGTCCGGTTCTGAACTCGATGTCGTCCCCGACCCCGATGCTCCCACTGATTACACCCGCATTCGCCTTCCCTATGGGCGCCTCGGGTATATCCGCATGGCTGAACTGGACGCGCTCGCCGCCGACCGACCATCACGCCCATCGGCTGCCCAAGCGGATATCAACACCAACGCGCGCGGTTGTGTTTCGTCCACGGCGGCTCTGGGATCGCTTGTCCTGCTGATCTTGCTCGCTTCCGGAACGCTGTACCTGCTGAACCAGGACGATTCGGGTGATTCAGGTTTCCTGGCCCTGGTGACCTGTATCGTGATCGCTCCCCTGGCGTTACTGATGATCTTCCTCTACCTTATGGCCCGCGACCGCGAGGACCGTCAGCTCGACCGCGAAGATGAGGAAACGAGCGACGCGAGTAGCTAGGGCTCAGACCTACTGGGACGGCTCGCGGTTGTCCAGGAGCTGTCGCTGGATCTGTAAATGGCCGACGTGGAGCGCGGTGTGCTCGAGTGCGTGGATCACGCAAGCAGCCCGGGTGAACTCGGCCGCGGTCATTCCCTGATCAGGATTCGCTTCACGCCGGAAGATCGACTCCAATGCTGCGTCGTCAAGACGTTCCAGCACCCGATCAGACTCCGCGAGCCACCGATCGTACCGCTCGCGGAGCGCGGCCACACTGCCTTCCGCCCGAAACTCGGCCAAGCGGTCTCTTGGAATCGTATCGCCCCCGGCACCCTGGAGTAGCCAGTGTTCGCCTGCGCCGACCGTGTGGGTGGCCAGACCCATCATCGTGTTGCCATCGGCGCCGAGTTCATCCGGGCGCCACGAAATCAGAATCGCTTCGTCGACACCGTCAAGGGTGGCGAAAACCTGATCGGTCAGTCGATGCAGAAAGGTCGAGATCGCTTTGGCATACGGACTCATTGAATTCCTCTCTAGCTGGTCGTGTGGAGCCAGGCTTCCTGGCCTATCGAGGTCGACTCGCCATGCCCTGGATGGACAATCGTATCCGGAGGCAGATCAGCCAACCGGATCAGCGATTGGCGCATCTCTTCGGCCGATGCGCCCGGAATATCGATCCGGCCGTGACCATTCGGAAAAAGTACATCTCCACCGAGTACGACTGCGTCTGACGCCGAGTGGAGCACGATATGGCCGGGATCGTGACCCGGAAGGTGATACACCGCGAACGCATGGCCAGGTGAGAGGGTGACCGTATCGCCCTCGCCGATGAATTGATCGACCTGAACCGGCGGGATCTCGAAGGGGAGATCGAAAACGACGCTCCCTGGAGCGGCGAGTCGTTCCTCGCAGAGCCGATGAGCCAGCACGGGCGCACCGGTGACTTCGTGCAGCGCCTGCGCATCGGCAATATGGTCCCAGTGAGCATGGGTGAGGACAATCGCAACGATATCAAGCCCACGGTCGGCGATCGTCTCGGTCAAAGCTGCGGTCACACTATACGGCGCGTCGATGATCAGGACGCGTTTTGCCTCATCATCGATGACCAGATAGGAATTCGTATCGATCGGACCAGCCGGGTATTTTTCGATCACCATCATCCCTGCTCCTCCTCAATTCGTTGGGCTGCTTCTAGCTCGGCTTCGACGTCCATCAAGACTTCTTCCGCGGGTTCGATCTGAGGAGGAGTCTCTTCCCCTTCGAGTGTCGGCACCACTGCATCCGGATCCATTCCGGCGGACCAGACTGGATCGGTAATCGTGTCGGGATCGACAGGAATTCCCAGACGCCCCAGAAGTTCCGCGCACCAGGCCGCTTTCCAGGGACGAGGGTCGACCGGCATCTTCGGGGCATGCGAATCGGAACCGCATGAGATGAGCATCGAGCGCTCGACGGCCATTTCGCGATACAGCGCCGTTTGCGCGTCCGTGTAGGAGCGATAGTGCGCTTCAAGTCCATCAACTGGAACGGATTCTCGCATGCGATCGAGATCGACATCGGTCACGACTCCTACCGCATCAGCACGACCCGGATGAGCGATCGTGCAGATGCCACCTGCACGGTGGGCCGCTTCAACGACCTCGGCAACCGGCAGGTCCGCAGTGAACGTGCCGCCGAGACTGACCAGGAGTTCAGCCGACTCTTTCAGGTTTTTGGCATGACCATCCTTGATCGCCGCGGAGAGAACATGAAAGGGCCAGAGCGGCCGTCCTGCCCGGATTTCTTCCAGCGACGGAAGCGCTCGACCCGATTCCTCGAATCTCCGTTTCGCATCCCAGGCGTTTTTTTGCAGGGCAATATCGATCTCCTGCAACAGCAGAAGAAATGGTTGAGCGGCATCATCCTCCCGGCGAGGATCGATGCCGTGCACGAGAACGTGGAGTTGGCGATCCTCCCAACGGCAAGTCACCTCTACTCCGGGAATAACCCGGATGCCCGCCTTTTCTCCGAGCTCGATCGCGTCGACCACGGAGCGTTGGGTATCGTGGTCGCAAACCGAGGCGACGGCAAACCCACCTTCACGCAGAAAGTCGATCAACGCCGCGGGTGTCCAGAATCCGTCGCTTGCGAGAGTGTGCAAATGAAGATCGACGGCGGCATCGCCCGTCAAGGGGAGCGGCGCAAGCGGCCTCGACTGATTTCGTTTTCGTACCAACCCAACTACCTTTCCATGAGGAGGATCATCCGTCTCGATCCGTAATGGTACGCATCCTTCCCAACTGGCCCTGCGCATTCGCTAACCAATGATGGCTGGGACGTTCACGGTTGACTTGCGCCGCAGCATCTGACCGTGTCACCATCAACCGCTGACAACGCCGCCGAAGGACGACAGCGTCACTGGAGTATCACACCATGCCCGAACGAACTGATGCCGCCGAGATTGGCAAACTCTTCAAAGCCTATGATGTCCGCGGCGTCTATCCCGATGAAATCAATGAAGACATCGCCTATGAAACGGGGAGGGCGCTGGTAGCCAGACTCGAACCCGCACAGGTTGCGGTCGGACGAGACATGCGTGTTTCCGGCGAATCGCTGGCGGAAGCCTTGACCAGCGGGATTCTTGACCAGGGCGGAGACGTGATCGATCTTGGAGAAGTCTCGACGGACGCTCTCTATTTCGCGGTCGGAAAGTACGAGTACGATGCCGGCGTCATGATCACCGCCTCGCACAATCCCCCGGAATACAACGGGTTCAAGATTTGCGGCAAAGGGGCGCGAGCACTCCCTCTCGAAGCCGAACTGGGTGAGATTCGATCGATCGTGCAAGCAGGTGGACCGGAACGCCCGGGCGATGGCCGCATGGGTGATCTGATCCGCCGCGACGTCCTGCCGGCCTATATTGACCATTGCCTCGGACTCATCGATGTCACCGCCATCAAACCATTCAAAATCGCGATCGATGCCGGCAACGGTATGGCGGGCAAGACGATTCCGTTGCTCTTCGCCAAACTTCCTGGCGAACTGATCCCGATGTATTTCGAGCTCGATGGCACCTTTCCGAATCATCCCGCGAATCCAATCGATCCAGCCAACATGGTCGATTTGCAAACCATGGTTCGGAATGAATCGTGTGATCTCGGAGTCGCGTTCGACGGCGACGCCGACCGGATGTTCCTCGTCGACGAAAAAGGCGAACTGATCGGCGGGGACATCACGACCTCGATGGTCTCTATCCCTCTTCTCAACCGCAACCCAGGCGCAGCGATCTGCTATAACCTGATCTGCTCCAAATCAGTGCCGGAAACGATTCTGGCTCATGGCGGTCGGCCGGTCCGCACCCCGGTTGGCCATTCGCTGATCAAAAACATTATGCGCCGCGAAGATGCGCTCTTTGGCGGCGAACATTCCGGTCACTACTATTTCCGCGACAATTGGTATGCCGATTCCGGTCTGATTGCGATGCTCAACGTGCTTTTGCTTCTTTCTGCCGAAAACAAGCCCCTTTCGGAAATCGCTGCTCCGTTGGATACCTGGACCCGAAGCGGTGAAATCAACATGACGGTGACGGACAAAGCCGCCGCGGTCGATGCCGTACGCACGCATTTTCGCGATACCAATGCTGAAATCGATGAGTTCGATGGGGTGACCGTTGATTTTGGTGAGCGCTGGTTGAACATCCGCGGTTCGAACACGGAACCGCTGCTGAGGGTCAACGTCGAAGGGAAAACCCGAGCCCAGATGGAATCGCTCAGGGACGAAGTCCTCGCGGTACTCGGTCGCTGAGTGGAGTCGGTTCAGCGCAGCCCAGTCGAAACAGACTACTCCTGGCAGCCACTGCAACCCGGGACAGCCGTCGAAATCGCCAAGCTTCACACTGACGGCCATGAATCGACCCGTTATCCTGGCCGTGTCCTCGACCAGGTTGGAGATCCAGAATGGATAGCCATCGCGGCCGAATGGACCCGCGATCCGGTCCACCTCGACGGTCTGAGATTTGAACCGGGGGATCATCTGCGGGAGTATTTTTCTCCGTCGCATTGGTTCAATGTTTTCGAAGTGATCGCGCCAGACGGCGTCACGAGGGGGTGGTATGCCAACGTGACCTATCCCGCCTGGATGGACGTGACTGAGGGCAGGACGACGGTCTTCTGGCACGATTTGATCGTCGATCTGATCGTGCTTCCCGACGGATCGATGACCATTCGCGACGAAGATGAACTCGAGGAAGCCCACCTGCCTCCTGGCCTCTGTCAGCAAATCTCGACGAGTCGAAATGAACTCATCGCCCGGGCCAAGAGCAAGACGTTTCCCTTCGATCGAAAAACCTCTTAGACGACCGCAGCGCGATCAATCCGCTCAATCCCCAGCGTCCGGGGAAAGCGGCGGGGTTTCAGTCAGCGTGACCGTATCTGCGCATGACTTCCACGAGCTGATCGACTGGAATGGCTCTTGCGACACGGTCATCGATGCCGACCATATCCTCGGCCATGCACATCGCGTTCAGTATGGCTTCTTCAGTCGCTTCGGCCGTTGCTTCGAAGAGGGAGCTAATTCCATCGTTCGGATAGTGCTGCACCACGGAAAGGGCTTTGTTTCCAGGAGGATCGACGTTCCGATTCCCGGTCGAAAAGGCGAGAAAGAGATCTCCGCTTCCATTCCCTCCGTATCCACCCATCCGCGCCACACCGATCGTGGCTCGTTGAGCCACCCGCTTGCATTGATGCGGCAGCAATGGAGCGTCGGTCGCAATCAGCACGATAATCGACCCGGCTTCGCCGTTTTCGAGCACAGGACGACCCCAGGCTGACGGCACCACATCGATATCGATCTCTCGACCAACCGGAACGCCGTCGACACGAAGCAAGCCCCTGTCGCCATAGTTCGCCTGCACGAGCACGCCGAGCGTGAAAGTATCGTGACCGAGCGATACCTGTCGCGAGGCTGTCCCGATCCCACCCTTGAACTCGTGACAGATCATGCCGGTGCCGCCACCGACGTTTCCCTCGGCGACCGGGCCGTCGCTCGCGCCATCGAGAGCCGCGAAGACATGCTCCGGTTTGACGTGAAAGCCATTGATATCGTTGAGACGACCGTCATAGGTTTCCCCGACCACCGGGAGTCCGAAACTGAGTTCTTCCGCGAAGGCATTGTGCTGCACTTCCCAGGCGATGATCGCATCGCGGACCGTGCCGACGCTGTGGGTGTTCGTGATCCCGATTGGCGAGGTCAGCAGACCCGACTCCTCGATCCAGGCAATACCGGTCATCTCACCATTGCCGTTGAGTTGGTGATAGCCGGCGAAGACAGGATCGTTGGCGATCAACCCTTCATGCGGCATGACCACGGTGACCCCAGTCCTTACTGGTCCATGGCCAACATCCAGTTTCCCGTCGCCAACGTTGAGCGTGGTATGACCCACTCTGACACCAGGGACATCCGTCATCGTATTGAGCGGTCCAGTCGAAAGCCGACCAATCTCAATACCAAGTTCACGCGCACGCACACGAGCCATTGCGTTCACCTTTCGGATGAAACAAACCAGACTAGGACGAGCGTTTCCAGCCGCTGTCGAGCGGTCGTGTTCGCCGTGCAAGTCCCTCCAAGCGCCCAGCCCGAGTCCACCGTGACATGGCTGCGGTTGGCACAGGTTCCGCCGCCGTCGAACGCGGCATCAGCAACGCCGCGATCAAGGCTTCGAGTTCATCGTCAGACGGCGCCGGGATGACCTCGAACGAGAGATCGATCTTCGGTTCCTCAGGATTCGGGGTATCAGATGCCCTCATAGTGGGATATTGCCGTGCTTGCGGTGCGGAGTCGCGACCCTCTTCGTCCGCGCAATCTCGAGCGAACGCACGAGCCATTTCCTCGTCTGCGCAGGCTCGATCACGTCGTCGATATAGCCGCGGGAGGCGGCCTGGTAGGGACTGGCAAACAATTGCTCGTATTCTGAAACAAGTTCTGCGCGTCTCGGTTTCGGGTCGTCGAGCTCAGCCAGTTCACGCCGATAGAGCAGATTGACAGCGGCATCGGGTCCCATGACCGCGATCTCCGCGGCCGGCCAGGCGGTATTGAAATCAGCGCCGATGTGCTTGGAATTCATCACCACATAGGCGCCACCATAGGCCTTGCGGGTTATTACTGTTACTTTGGGAACTGTCGCTTCGGCAAACGCATAGAGCAATTTCGAACCGTGCCGAATGATCCCCTGGTACTCCTGCGTCGTTCCGGGCAGAAAACCGGGGACATCGACGAACACGACCAACGGGATATTGAAGGCGTCGCAGAAACGAACGAAACGCGCGCCCTTGACGCTGGCATCGATATCGAGTGTGCCCGCCAACGCGTTGGGCTGATTGGCGACCACACCGACGCTATGACCATCGAGACGTCCAAAACCGCAGACGATGTTGCGCGCATGCCGTTCCTGGACTTCGAGGAACTCACCGTTATCCATCACCGTTTCGATTACGTCCTTCATGTTGTAAGGACGTTGCGCCGATTCCGGGACGATATCGAGTAGCTCCGGCACCTCGCGATCGGGATCATCCTGAGTTTCGACCCGGGGTGCGTCGTCGAGGTTGTTCGACGGAATAAAAGAAAGCAACGCTCGAACGAGAAAAACCATGTCTTCTTCATCAGTGGCCGCGAAATGAGCCACTCCACTCACCCGGTTGTGCGTGTCGGCGCCACCGAGTTGCTCGTGCGTCACTTCCTCGCCGGTGACCGTTTTGATCACATCCGGTCCAGTGATGAACATCTGACTGGTCGATTCGACCATGAAGATGAAGTCGGTCATCGAAGGCGAATAGACTGCCCCACCGGCGCATGGACCAGCGATGATCGAGATCTGCGGAATCACCCCCGATGCGCGCACGTTGCGAAAGAAGACATCACCATAACCGGCCAGCCCTTCGACACCTTCCTGGATCCGGGCTCCGGCGGAATCGTTGATTCCGATGACCGGGCAACCATACTGCTCAGCCAGATCCATGATCTTGACCATTTTCTCGGCAAAGGCCTCGCCCAGCGATCCGCCGAAAACACTGAAATCCTGGGAGAAGATCGCGACGAGGCGACCGTCGATCCGTCCGAATCCCGTGACCACGCCGTCACCCATCGGTCGGCTGGCGGCCAGACCAAAATCATTGGCGCGATGGCGAACCATTGCCCCGATTTCCTCAAAGGAGCCTTCGTCGACCAGAGCGATAATCCGCTCATAGGCTCCCAGTTTGCCCCGCTTGGCCTGTTTCTCCGAAGCGGCCTGGTGTTGCGCTTGAATCTCCCCCTGGACGCTCGCATATCGCTCCAACGGAGCCTGCTTGGTCGTCGCCTCGGTTTCTTCGTCAATGACTTGCGCCACGGTTTTCCCCATCCCTTCTGGTCGGTCGATTGCTCGTCCGAGCTCGTTGCTTCTCAATGGGCGCGATACTCGCCAAATTCCTGCCGCAAAGCGCCGGCAACCTGCCCGAGCGTCGCACCGGCCATAAACGCTTCTTTCATAATCGGAAGGAGATTCGCAGTTCCTCGAGCGGTCGCACGCACGCTATCGAGTTGAGCATCGATCGCGCGATGATCCTGCTTCTCCTTATAGGTGTGCACCCGCGATCGCTGCTCAGCCACTCCGCCTTCGTCGATCTTCTGCAGGGGAACATTCGCCATGGAATCATCCTGGTAACAGTTCACGCCCACGATCTTCTGCTGGCCAGACTCGATCGCGAGTTCGTGGCGATAGGCGTTTTCGGCGATCGCATTCTGGAGGAATCCACCTTCGATCGCCGAAACTGAACCGCCTTGCTCATCGATCTGCTGAATCCAGTCGAGCGCTTTTTTCTTCAGTTCGCTAGTCAACGCCTCGACAAAATACGATCCCGCCAGCGGATCGACGGTATCGACAATGCCCGTTTCATTGGCGAGCATTTGCTGAGTGCGTAGCGCCAGGGTGGCGGCTTCGGCGGTCGGCAGTGCGAGAGCTTCGTCATAGCCATTCGTGTGGAGGCTCTGTGTGCCGCCCAGCACGGCAGACAACGCTTGATAGGCCACACGGACGATGTTGTTCATCGGTTGCTGGGCGGTCAGAGTGACGCCACCGGTCTGGGTGTGAAACCGGAGCATCCATGATTTGGCGTCAGTCGCGCCGAATTCCTCTCGAACCATTTCCGCCCAGATTTCCCGGGCTGCCCGGAACTTGGCTACCTCTTCAAAGAGATTGGAATGGGCCGCAAAGAAAAAACTCATCCTGGGAGCAAAATCGTCGATCGGCAAGCCTGTAGCGATGGCCGCCCGGACGTAAGCTTTGGCGTTCGCCAGCGTAAATCCGACCTCCTGAGCTGCCGATGAACCCGCCTCGCGAATGTGATAGCCAGAAATCGAGATTGTGTTCCACGACGGTAACACGTCATGACAATAGGCGAACGTGTCCGTCACGAGTCTCATTGACGGACGCGGAGGATAGATGTAGGTGCCACGAGCGGCGTATTCCTTGAGGATGTCGTTCTGGATCGTGCCGCCAAGCTTGGCGGTATCAGCGCCCCGCTCTTCCGCGACGATCTGATACATCAGAAGGAGCATGGCAGCCGGAGCATTGATGGTCATCGAGGTCGTTACCGCTTGCTGGTCGATCCCGTCGAAAAGCCGCCTCATATCGTCGAGCGTACTCACGGGCACTCCGACACGACCAACTTCACCCTCAGCGCGCGGATCATCGGAATCGAGTCCCAGCTGGGTCGGCAGATCGAAGGCCACGCTTAGCCCCGTCTGGCCACGTTCCAGCAAGAGCCGATAGCGTTCGTTGCTTTCTTTGGCGGTACCGAATCCTGCGTACTGGCGCATGGTCCAGGGACGACCACGGTACATGCTGGGATAGACGCCGCGAGTGAAGGGATAGTGCCCGGGATCCTCGAGCTGTGGGGGCGGGTCGCTGGCTCGGTAGACCGGTTCGATCTCGATTTCGGAATCAGTCACAATTGGCGGGGGTGCTGATTTCCTTTCGTTCGCCGCCAAACCATTGCCTCCCTGTTCATGAATCCAGGGTCCATCCAGTGCGGCCGGACCCGTTCGCAACTAACCCGGTGGAGGTCCCACCTGGACGAGTTCCGTCAAAACTCCCGCGCACGATTCCGGATGAACAAAAGCGATTTGCCAGCCATGCGTCCCAGCGCGCGGAACCTCATCGATCAGGCGAACACCGGCCGCCGAGAGTTCCGCGAGGGTTTGCACAAGATCATCCGTCCGATAGGCGACATGGTGAAGCGAGTTTCCGCGCTTGAGGAGAAACCGTGCAATTGGTCCTTCAGGATCGGTCGGGGTGATCAACTCCACGAAACCAGGCCCGGCATGGTACGTCAATGCGACCACTCCCTGCTGCGGCATCTCGAATCGTTCAGCTGGGCCGAATCCAAGTGTTTCGTAGCGCTCGGCTGCGGCGTCGAGGTCGTCGACCACTAAACCAACGTGATGCAGTTCGAGACCGGTCGGAGCAAAGGACCTGGGTGCCGCCATCTTTACGGGCCTTCCTCGACAGCCGGTTGTTGCACCAGATTGGAATCGTCGATCCCAGTTCCATCACCAGTGACCGGCGTCCCGGCGGCATCTGGAAACCCGGAGGCATTGACGCCGACCGGCACGCCATCCTCGCGAAGCATCAGACCACGCTTGCGAGCACCTGCGAGCTCGAAGTAGGACCGCAGTACCTTGTCAGCAACTGGCACGGCATAGCTCGATCCCTCGCCGCCCTTTTTCAGGAACACCGTCACGACAATCTCAGGATCGTCATAGGGGGCGTAGCAGGTAAACCAGGCATGGGAATCGGTGTGGGTGCCATCTTCCCTCTTGACACCCACTTCAGCTGTGCCAGTCTTGCCAGCGATCACGATAGGTTCTTCGTTTTCAGGGTTCGTCAATGTCCATTTGCCAACGATCTCCCCCGTGGAACGATCGGTCGCTTGATGCGCGGTTCCAGTAGGCAAGTTGACGACGCGCCACATCCCTTCACGGACAAGTTCGAGATGCTCGTCGGACATCTCGATTTCGCGGTTCACTTCCGGGCCGAATGACTGGGTCGTCCGCCCTTCATCGTCGACGACCTCTTTGATCAACCGCGGGCGATAGACCGTGCCGCCGTTGGCAATTGCGGCCGTATTCACAGCGATTTGCAGCGGTGTCGCCAGGAAAAAGCCCTGACCGATTGAGGTATTGATCGTGTCACCGGCCGCCCAGCCTTCACCTTCATAGGTGTTGGCTTTCCATTCCGGGTCAGGAACGAGACCGGTCGCCTCGAACGGGAGCTCGATCCCGGTTTGCTCGCCGAACCAGAAGCGATCCTTCAGGCTACTGTGGATTCGCTGAATACCCAGACCGCGGAAGTAGTGCATCTCACCCTTGTCGCCAGTCTCGTAAAAGAGATCACGGTAGTGGAGGTTTCGCTCTGCGCCTTCCGGTTTCTGTTCCGGGGTTCCGACATTATAGAAATAGACGTCGCACGAGCGTTCGATCGCCTGAACAAGGTCGAGCGTGCCGTGGCCACCACCTTCTCGCAGCCAGCAGAGATAGCGATCGCCTTTGGACTCGTCCCAGGTATAGGGAACCCAGATCCCGCTCGTGCAGGTGAAATACGACTGCGAATTGATCACGTTTTCCTTGAGTGCACCGAGCGCCAGGAAGACCTTCAGCGTCGAGCCTGGTGGGTAGTGATCTGCGGCGGCTTTGTTGACGAGAGGATTGTCTTCGTCCTCGGTGTATTCGAGGTACTTTCGGGTCGAAATCCCCTCAACGAACAACTGATTGTCGTAGAGCGGGAAACTGCCCAGCGCCAGGACTTCACCGGTTTTCGGACTCATTGCTACGACGGCTCCAGCCCGCGCACTGTAGTCCCGATACTCCTTGCCCTGCTCGCGATCGACGGCGGTTCGGTCTTCGTTCGAAAACCGAAGTCCTTCTTCAAGTGCTGCTGTGGCTGCGGCCTGCAGTTCGAGATCGATGGTCAGCTTGAGATTGTGACCAGGGACTGATGGATTGGTATACAACGTTCGGCTTTCGATCCCGAGCCCGTCGACCTCAAGATAACTCCCGCCCCGATTACCACGGAGCGCTTTTTCCATCCAGAGTTCGAGGCCAGCTTTGCCAATGATGTCATCGTACTCGTAGTAGGGCGTGCCACCGGGCGTCTGGTTGGCAGGATCCTTGCGTTCGGTTTCGACCACTGGGCCAACATACCCTAGAACATGGGACATGACCTCACCAGCCGGATACTGCCTGATCAGCGCGGAATCGTTCAGCTCAACACCTGGGAGATAGAGCTGATTAGCCTCGAGTGTGAGCGCGATATCGCGAGATACATCCCGTTTCAGTACCACCGGTAGATCGGGTACAGCGGTGTTGGTGACGAGATAGTCAAATCGATTGATCACCGAAACGCCGGGAAGTTCCTCGGCCGCCGCGCGGAAAACCGGCGCTTGGTCGTCCGAAAACTGATCGACCTCGACGAGATAGTTGTATTTGATGCGGATGTTGATGATGTCGAGAAACGACTCAATCGAGTCTTTGTCCTCGATCCCGAGAAGCTTTGCAACCCGCCGGTAGACGGTATCTTCAGCACCCATCGGCACGGCGTTCGGATCGATCACCAGAACCTCAGGCAAGCGCAATGCTGAAATCAGGGTGCTGCGGACCCGCTCGCGTTCTGGTGTGCCTTGTTTCGGTAGCTTCGATGGAATCGCCCGGACTTCCCAGACGCGTCGATTCTCAGCGAGTGACCGTGATTGTCGGTCGAGAATCAGCCCGCGAACAGGTTTCTCCACTTTCCACGCCTGGGTCATGTTCGCAGTTTGGGCTTCGTAGAAGTCGGCGTTCATGATTTGCATGTAGCCGAGTCGAGCCGCCAAAGCAGCAAACCCACCCACGACGGCGCCCTTCATTAGCAGCACACGACGGTTCAGGAAAATCTGATCCGCGCGGCGCCATTCAGAGCCTTTGCCGCTTGATCCCTTCTTTCGCTGTCCCGGCGGATCGTATGGAATCCGCTTGTTTCGCTTAAGCATGACGCACCACCGGAGATCTGTTGAGAAGACTCACCACCAGATAGATAGGAGGAACCAGAACAACGTTCAGAATTGACTGAATACCAACCACCCGAACGAGTTCGGCGAATCCGAGCGTGTCACCACTCGCACTTCGCACGAGGAGAAGCACGATCGCGTGAAGACCAGTAGCGACAAATGCGGCCACCAACGGCACAATCAGGCCGCTGTGAAAAAACCGCTTTCCCGCCAGCCCACCGACGATAACGACTGGCATCAGCGCTAGCGCATTCCCGCCAAGTGGGTCAAGCGAGAGCGCATCGAGAAGCATTCCCGTGGCGAAGGCCCAGACCAAACCTTCTTCGACGCCGCGAACAGCACTCCAGACCAGGAGGATGACAAGGGTCACGTCAGGTGAAATCGGCAATAGCGTCGATTCCGGAATGAAGGTCGCCTGAAAAATCGCACTCAATACCAATGAGAGCCCGACCAGTAGAGATGACACGTCAGTTGCTGCCCTTGTGCCGGGCGATCGACGCCAGAATCGGCGCCTTCGCCAAAAGGAATTCTATCATGGCACTCATCGGGTTCTGACCGCTCGCTGCACCGCAGAAGCATGCGCAATGGGCTCGGTGGAGTCCGCCAGACGGGGCAGCGAGAAGCCGTCGATTCGTCGTCGAATCCCACGTTCGATCAGCCAGTCTGCCAGAACCGGATTTTTCGGCAAGAGCGCTCCATGGAGGTAGCAGCCAATCGCATTGCGATAGATCGCGCCCTCGGTGCCATCGCTACCGTTGTTCCCACGGCCGATCCGAACTCTCCCCATTGGACGGGCATCGGGGCCGAGCCAGGTGAGCCCAGAATGATTTTCGAACCCGACGAGCTCACCCCACTCACTGTCGACAACGACATTGCCAATGAATCGCTCGTTGCCGGCCACACTTCGGACATCGAAGAGTCCAATCCCGGGCAACGGTTCCGCGTCATGCGGCGCATAGTCGTGACCCAGGAGTTGATACCCACCGCAGACAGAGAGCAACGAAACGCCGTTCTCAACCATCGTCCGAATCTGCTCTCCCTTGCGCCCCATCAGATCGCGCGAAACTGCGACCTGCTCCTGGTCCTGACCACCGCCGAAAAAGAAGGTGTCGATCCCTTCGGGGATCTCCTGACCAATGTGGATGAGCTGGACGTTTGCTTTGATTCCTCTCCAGCGGGCACGTTGTTCCAGGGCCATCACGTTGCCCCGATCACCGTAGATATTCATCTTGGTCGGATACAACCAGCCAATCGTGTAGTTCATGTGACCGATCCTGTCATGACCGTGGATGGTGATCGCGTCGCTATTGCTGCCAAAACGCTGGCGTGAGATCGTCTTCAGCGAGCACCCGATGCAAATCCATCATGGCTGTGTACGTCGCGAGAATGTAACCGGATCCTCCGATCGGAAGAGAATCGACAAACGAGGAGAGAGCGGGTCGAATCTCTTCACCAAGAATACCGAGTCGTTTCTCCTGCACACCGGCATACTTGAGTCGGTTTGCCATATCGGGGCCGCGGATGCCAGCCGTTTTGAGCGCTTGCCGTCCGGGTGCCAGTACCTCGAAATCGACATCCCAGAGCCAGGAGACATCTCGTCCGTCGGCATCCAGGTCATTGATCACGATCATCGTTGGCGCAGTAAGTCCCTCGTCAGCGAGTGTCAACATCCGTAACACCTCGTTGAACCCGACCGGGTTCTTGACCAGGATCAATGTCACCGTCCGACCGTGGATCTTGACTGCCTGGATCCGTCCGAAAGGCGCGGTAAAGTCCCGAACGGCCGTTTCGATCGCGTGATCAGCGACATTCACCGAGGTGGCCGCCGCCGTTGCGGCAACCAGGTTGTAGGCGTTGTAGAGACCAGGGATTGAACTTTCGAGCGCCAGAGTCTCGTGACCGTCACGAGCTACCTTCAGCCGCTGGCCTGCGACACCGTCGAGTACGATCTGCCGTCCATCGATAACAAGCTCCGGTCGTTTCCAACCGCAAACCGGACAGAACCAGTCGCCAAGATGCGATGACGTATGAACGCGGTAGCGCAGATCGGCGCCGCACCGGCGACAGATCGCGGCATCAGCTGCGTGCGGCAGATGACTCAGTGCGTATCGCCCGGGATCGAGTCCATACGGCACGGCCCTCGCCGGACTCGCTTCGGCTAGCGCGGACAGCATCGGGTCATCAGCGTTAAACACGAGGTGGGTAGTCGATGGAAGGTTTGCAAGACTTGATTTCCAGCGTCTTGCGATCGTATCGAGTTCGCCGTAGCGATCGAGTTGATCCCGGAACAGGTTTGTCAGCAGAACCAAGCTCGGCTGTGTGAGGCGGACAATGGCCGGAAACGCAGCTTCGTCGGCTTCGATAACACCCACGTTTTCGCGCAATCGACCGGTCACTGACGCCTGCTCAGCGAAGGCAGCAACCACCCCTCGGAGAAGATTTGACCCCGAGCGGTTGTGAATCACGGAGCGTCCATCTTCTTCCAGCATTTCGAACAGCAAGCGCGAGGTCGTCGTCTTGCCATTTGTGCCGGCGACCACCATGACGCCGCCATCGAGCTGGCGGGCCAGTTTGCCAAGCAGATCCGGGTCAACGGTCGTCGCCACCAAACCGGGAGCCGCCGTTCCACCACCCCGGCCGCTCAAGCGAAGCGCGTTGGAAGTCATCTTCGCGCTGGCAATGGCGGCACTGGTCCGCAGAGACCCAATCCCGAGAGCGACGTTAGTCCGATTGAGCCGTGTCATCAAGAATCACCGTAACCATCGAGAGATTATCGAAATCCGAGGCTGGCAGGACCTGGATGACCAGGGAATCTGACTGATTGTCGAGTTCTGGCTCACCCGAAACCTGACCGATGATCAAGCCACCGGGAACCCGCGCCGTGCGCACCTGAGCCTCATCAGACGTAACGACCGCTTCCCCGTCAATCGGAACAATGGCCCGATCGACATGTTGCATGGTCATCCGACCACCGGATTGCCATTCACCGTACACGATACCAACGCCCTTCGATTCCAGCAGCTTGGCGCCCACGCTCGACGTCGCGTCGATCGCCAATGTGATCCTGGCCGACTGCTCTTCGACTTCGGTTACGAGTCCGACAAAATAGTACGGATCAACAACCGCCATACCGACTTCGATTCCGTCAAACGAGCCGCGATCGATGGTGATGAACTTCTGCAGTCCGCTCGGGTCAGTCCCAACCACGGTGGCGGTCACCAGCGTGAAACTTGGATTCGCTTCCTGGAAATCGACCACCTTCCGCAGCTCGTCGACATCTTCCATGTCGAGTTTAAGCTGAGCATTTTCCGCTAGCAGCGCATCCCGCTGTTCAGTCACCTGTTCAAGCTGGATTTCCAAATCAGTGGTTGGTTCGTTCGGTTGCCATAGGTCATCAACCCATTCCACGACGGGCGAGACAAGATTTCGCACGCCCGTTTTTAGTGGATCGAGCACTCCCCGATTATCGAGGACGATCATGACTACACAGAGAATCGCGAAAAGCAGACCAATTGTGAGTGTCCGGCGGCCTCCACCTCTGTTCATGGCCGCCGTCCGTGGCGCTTGCGGAATCGCGAAAACTCCGCAGAGGACTCACTCTTGGGCGTCAGTTTCATCAGGCTAAAAGGAGATCGTGTCTGCTCACCCACGTTACGCCACCGGGAACACCCCTACCCGGTTGGGCGAAGTTCCTGGCCCCCGGCTAGTGCGCGTTCGTAGAGATGCAGCGCTTCGGCAACCCGGCCCGTGCCGCGCGCGACACAGGTCAATGGGTCTTCTGCACGGTATACCGGCATGCGAAGTTCGTTCTGGAGACGGCGATCGAGGCCATGGAGGAGCGCTCCACCGCCCGCCAGAACGATGCCGTTTTCCATGATGTCCGCAATGAGTTCCGGCGGTGTTTCTTCAATGGCTGTCTTGACGAGTTCAACGATGGTATTCACCGGCTGCGAGATCGCGTCGCGCAATTCGACCGAACTGACTTCAATAGCTTTTGGCAAACCGGTCAGGAGATCTCGACCACGCAAGGTGACCCGGATTTCTTCCTCGAGCGGATACGCGGAACCAGCCGCGATCTTGGCGTTTTCAGCGGTCCGCTCACCAATCACCAGGTTGTGATCCCGGCGCGCGTACTGGATGATCGAATCGTCGATTTCGTCACCAGCAACACGCAATGAATGGTTGACCACGATCCCGCCAAGCGAGATCACCGCAACCTCAGTCGTACCGCCGCCGATATCGACAATCATGCTGCCTACCGGTTCATTGATCGGCAGTCCGGCGCCGATCGCGGCCGCCATGGGTTCTTCGATCGTGTAAGCCTCGCGGGCGCCCGCCGACAATGCAGCGTCCTTGGCGGCTCGTTTTTCAACTTCGGTCACGCCGCTTGGGATTCCTATGACCACCCGCGGATGGGGCGCCATCATCCGCTGCATGTGAACCTTGCGAATAAAGTAATGGAGCATCATCTCAACCGTGTCGAAATCGGCAATGACACCGTCTTTCAATGGTCGAACGGCGATGATGCTGTTGGGCGTTTTCCCAACCATGGCTTTGCCTTCGACGCCGACCGCCAAGGCGCGCTTGGTTTTGGTATCGATCGCAACGACCGATGGTTCCGAAATAACGATGCCCTTGCCCCGGACGTAGACAAGGGTATTCGCGGTACCGAGATCGATACCGAGGTCACGACTAAAGAAACCGAAAAGTGCCGCCAGGGGACGTATCACAGTGGTCTTCCCTCAAAGAACCTGTTCCAGGCAACGGACAAATGACGGGGAAGTGGATCGGGACAGAGAAAAATCCAACAGCGATCCAGCCTTGAGAACATGCTCCGAAAGCCCACGGCAGTATAGCATAATCACGCCGCGTTCTTTATCTGCGCAAAACATGCTAAATAAGGATCCAGGCCATGTACCGGCGCCCAGGTCGACTGGTCAGATTGTGGCAATCGTTCCAGCGGATCGCGGGCTAGGTAACAGGTGCTTCGATCGGCATATCGGCGTCGAACTCGGCGAACTCACTGGTCATATAGTGATTCCGGGAGACCATATCGTCCCGGAGGAGATTGCCGGATTCGGCGTCGACGCACCACGCGTACCAAGCGACCGATCGGTTGTTCGCTTCGGGAACGACAAAGGTGATCACCTGACAGTTTCCCGAGGGCAAGCTCATCTCCGGACCCATGACGAACCCCGTGGCGCCTTCGTATTCGGCCATCCATTCGGATGGCGGCACCAGTGGATTGGTGGAACGCTGTTTCCAGGGTTCGTCCCCGGACCGACTCCAGAGATCGGTTCCGATCACTACTGCATCCAGTCCGCCTGGTGTTTGATAGGTAAACCCGGCTTCGCTGCCATCAGCGCCATCATTGATCCGGTGATAGGACACCACCGCAAGTCCGGAACCATCCGTCACCGATTGTCGGTAAGCGACACGATGGAGATCGGTGATCCGTGTGGCAGCTTGCTCGAACAGCGCAGCAGCCTCTCCATCCGAGGCCCAGGTGTCGACCTGATCGTTGCCGTTCAGATTCGGATCGGGAAGGAGAAACGTTGCAGTTCCAGTAGACACTAAATCATTCCCCGACCAGGCGGTCAGGTCGATCTGCCAGAGTTGTTGCCCGGGCAATACCAGGGAAACTGGTTTCGAGTTCTCTCCCGGAGGAGTGTCCACTGGAATTGGTCCGACAATTTCCCCAGACGTCAGTCCGGTCAACTGCACGTCGATGGATTCAACGACCGAACCGTTTTCTCTCGGCTCGAAGGCAATGAGTACTTGCTCGTCCCCTCCAACGGCCGGAAAAATCCGAAACTGCGCGGTCCCGGTCCAGGCGCCTTCAGCTTCCATCACGATTCCGAGATCGAGCGCCGCGTCTGCGTCGAAGGACGGCGCGTCGTCCCCGGAGTACACCCACAAGAGTACCCCCGCCACCACCGAAATCGTGGCGACAAGTCCAACCACCAACATCCTTCGTTGCGTCATCGATGGTTCTTTTCCTGGCCCAGGTGAAGGTCGGGCGTTCCTGGAGATTTGATCAAACGCAAGGGTTTAGTCCGATTCGTCGACCCGCAGCACTTGCACGGCCTCGACGAGTTGCCGGCCCAGAACGTGAGCGTTGGATCCGACGGCTATTTCGACGAGGTCATCGAATGGCATCCGCTGGAGCACCACTACTTCTGAACCTGGGTAAAGCCCCATCGCTCCGAGATAGCGCAGCTGTTCTGAACTCCGATCAGACACTCTCCCGACGGTGAGCGTGACGCCAACCGGTGCGTCCTTGAGAGCCATCAACGGCCCGTTTTCGATCACTCCGTCCCGACTAGGGATCGGATCGCCATGCGGATCGCGGGTAGGAAACCCGAGCATGATGTCCATCTTCTCTTCGAGATCGGCGGAAACATGGTGCTCCAGTTTCTCGGCCTCGTCATGAACCTGATCCCAGCCGAAGCCAAGCGCTTCGGCCAGGTAGAGCTCGAGCAAGCGATGATGACGGATCGTCTCCAAGGCGACTTTTCGGCCCGTTTCTGTCAACTCGACGCCGTGATACCGCGTGTAGTCGAGCAAGTGCATGTCGTGCAATCGCTTGACCATGTTGGTAACGGATGGCCCGGTCACCCCGAGTTCATCGGCAATCAACTGGGTCGTGGCGACCTCACCCACCTCGCGAATGCGATAGACCGCTTTGAGGTAGTCCTCCATTGCTTGGGTGACCCGGGTCGGATCGAGCGTTGATTCAGCCACGAGGGTTCTTCCATAACGTCGATCGGGAGTCGCCGACGTCTGCGGCAGGAGTAAGGGCGGAAGCAATGTGACCCGTCAGTCAGAGCCGTTTTGGCGGTCCGGTCGCTGGTAGGTCAGAATTGACTGCCAGTAACTGACGCGATCACGTTGGAGTAATTATGACAGACAAGCAACAGGTCGTTCTCGATGAAGACCTCGCTCCGGGACCGGAATCCCCAGAAGCACCTCGAGTTCTCGTCATCTGCGCCCATCCGGACGACGCAGAGTTCGTCTGCGGCGGCACAGTCGCGCGTTGGGCGGCAGAAGGGCACGAGGTCACGTTTTGCCTCGTGACCAATGGCGACAAGGGAAGCGATGATCCAGCGATGACGCACGCGCGCATGCAGGAGATCCGTCGGGCCGAGCAAGCACGCTCGGCCGAGATTCTCGGCGTCCGCGAGGTGATCTGGATGGGGCGCGAAGATGGTGTGGTGGTTGCCGATCTCGATTTGCGCCGCGATTTAGTGCGGGTCATGCGCCAGGTGCGCCCTGATATCGTGATCTGCGGCGATCCTTCCGTCTACTGGCAGGGCAACGAATATATCAATCACCCGGATCATCGCGCAGTCGCCGAAGCGGCCATGGCGGCGCTTTTTCCCGCAGCCGGCAATCGGCTCTATTTCCCGGAGCTGCTCGAAGAAGGTCTCGAACCGTACAAGATCACCCAGATCTACGTCGCCTCACCCGGGCAAGCTGATACCTGGATCGATATCACCGATTTCATGGAGGTGAAAATCGACGCATTGCGGGCGCACGCCAGCCAGATGGGAGACTGGGATCCCGACGGCCCGATCCGGGAGTGGAACGCCAAGGACGGCGCACAGCATGATCCGCCTGTCGCCTATGCGGAGGACTTCCGCTATTTCAAAACGAGTGGGTAGCGCCGGGAGCGTGACGAACGAAGACACTAGTGCGGAACGGATCGCGGAACTCGCGGCACGGATCAATCAGCTCCTGATCGATCCTCCGGTTTTCACGCTTGCAACTGCTGAGTCGTGCACCGGTGGCAACGTCGCGGCCGCGTTGACGTCTGTTCCCGGGAGTTCGGCCTATTTCCAGGGCGGCATCGTTTCCTACAGCAATGCAGCCAAGATCGCCCTGCTTGGTGTCCCTGATGAGATACTTGCCCGTCGCGGTGCCGTCAGCGCGGAAAGCGCATGCGCGATGGCAGACGGCGCGCGGTTGCGACTCGAAGCCGACATCGCTGTTTCCACCACCGGAATCGCCGGACCCGACGGTGGAACGGTCCGCAAACCGGTCGGAACTGTGTTCATCGCGCTGGCCGAACCGGACGCGACCACCGCGTTCGAACACCATTTCGAGGGTGACCGAGCGTCCATCATCAGGCAATCGACCATTGTGGCGCTTGCGTTGATCGAGCAGACCGCGCGAAAAGTGAAAACCGAGGACGGTCGTTCTGACTAACGGCCGATAGCATATGCAGGAGAAGCACTTGACCTTTCAATATGAGAAAACCGTGCTGGACAACGGGATTCGCGTGGTAACGGCTCCGATGACCGGTGTCCGCTCAGCCAGCCTGATCCTCTACTTTGACGTTGGATCCCGCTACGAGCAACCGCCAATTGCTGGTGTTTCCCATTATCTCGAGCACATGCTTTTCAAGGGAACAGGCAAACGCCCTGATGCCAAGATGATCTCGGTCGAAATCGAGGGTGTCGGCGGGATTCTCAACGCTGGCACGAGCAAGGAAACCACGAATTACTGGAGCAAAGTGCCGAGTATCCATTTCGAACGCGCTTACGATGTTCTGGCCGATATGGTCCTTGACTCTCAGATCGACGAAACCGAACTGAACAAAGAACGCTCGGTGATCATCGAAGAAATCCGCGGGTCCGAGGACTCCCCGGAAGAATACGTTCACGACATCATCGACAAGGTGGTCTGGGGTGATCATAGCGTCGGTCGGGATATTGCCGGGAGCGAGGAAACCGTTGGGAACATCACCCGCGATCAGATGGTCGATTTCTGGAAGCGGAACTATCGGCCGGACCGGATGGTGGTAGCGTCTGGAGGGGACGTTGCCCATGAGACCGTGGTCGCGCTGACCGAAAAACTCCTTGGTGATTTCAGCGCAACCGGTGAACGGGACCAGATCGAGATCGCCTCGGTGTCGCAATCCGCTCCACAATCACAGGTGCTCAATCGTGAAACTGAACAGGCGCATCTTTGCGTAGCGGTTCCCGCGCTGCCGTACACGAGCGACCGCCGATATGTACAGGGGACAATCGAGGCGATTCTTTCAGCTGGAATGAGTTCTCGTCTCTTTCTCGAAATTCGCGAAAAGCGAGGGCTCGTCTATTCAGTTTACGGCTACATGCGCCCCTACGAAGATGTAGGACAGTTTGTCATCTACGCTGGCACGGACCTGAAGCGGGTAGAAGAAACGATCGAAGCGATTATCGGCGAGATGAAAAAGCTGCGCGATGATGGCGTTCCTGCGGACGAACTCCGCCGTAGCAAGGACTTGCGGCAGGGCCGCCTCCTGATGGGTATCGAGGACAGTCGCTCAGCCGCTTCGTGGGTCGGCAGTCAGGAACTGGTTTACGGCACGATCAAATCACCGGAAGAGGTGATGGCCGAAATCGAGGCCGTCACCGCCGAGCAGGTTCTCGAATTGTCACAGGAACTTTTCCAGGAGGACCTGCTCAATCTGTCGCTGATCGGGCCGTTCGAGGAACCCGAGAAGTTTCACAATCTCCTGCATTTCTAGAAGGCAACGCTATGGTCAATCCCTTCGCCCGCCGTTCGCTGAACCCGTCGACGATGGCAATCCTCGACCTCGCGTTGTCCGAAGACATCGGCACCGGCGATGTCACCAGTGACGCCACCATTCCAGTGGATGCCCGGGCAACAGGTCGTCTGTATCTGAAGCAGGCAGGAGTGATTTCCGGTCTCGACATCGCCGAGGACACGTTCTATCGGATCGATCCGTCGACCAGATTCGAACGGCTCGCCCATGACGGCGACCAATTGCCGGCGATGACAGAAATCGCCAACGTCGCTGGAAATGCCCGCTCACTCCTGGCGGCTGAACGGGTTGCGCTCAACTTCCTGCAGCGGCTGTCTGGTGTTGCCACGGTTACCCGGGCCTTTGTCGATGCGTTGCCAGCGGGGCGAGCGATGGTCGTCGATACTCGCAAGACCACCCCGGGGATGCGCGTTCTCGAGAAAGCGGCCGTGCGCCATGGCGGGGGTGGAAACCACCGTTTTGGCCTGTCGGACGGGGTCTTGATCAAGGACAACCATCTGGCTGCCGTTGGGGGTCAGAATCCAATCGGTGAAGCGGTGTCCCAAGCGCGCGCGACAGCTCCACATACACTTAAGATCGAGGTCGAGGTGACCAATCTGGAGCAGGTCGACAGAGCGATCGCCGCTGGTGCTGACATCATCATGCTCGACAATATGACGCTGGAGGAAATGACTGCAGCGGTGAAGATGATCGACCACCGGGCTTTGGTCGAAGCATCCGGCGGGGTCAATCTCGCTACCGTTGCCGGGATCGCTGAAACAGGGGTTGATCTCATTTCGGTCGGCGCACTTACCCATTCTGCGCCGTCGCTCGATATCAGCCTCGATTTCGCATTGATCTAGACGCTGGCGTGTGTTGCCAAGCCTGCACATGCCGATCCGATTGTAGGCGAGATTACAGGAATTCAGATGTACGTACATGTTATTCTTTGCCGACTGCTCGCGAGTGATCTGTGATGGGTCGGCAATGCGGCTCCGGCTCACCCGAGTGTGGCGCAACGGGTCGACGTTCAGGGGGGAATCTATGAATCGAACACCAGCGAATCTGGCGGCTATCTCGAGGAGTCGCCGGTTGAAACGTCGCTCTGGTGCATTGAGCCTGTTGGCGGTAGTAATGCTGCTGGTCACCGCCGTTCCGGCGTTGCTATCGCCAACCACCGCGAAAGCCGCTGACTGGGCGCCGCCACGCACGGTCTACATTCCGGAAACAGGTCAGAGCATCGATGGTTATTTCCTGGATGTCTGGAGATCCTGGGGTGGAGCGAATGCGCTCGGAAACCCAATTACGCCCGAGCTGACCGAGAATGGCCGCATTGTCCAGTATTTCGATTTTGCGCGGATGGAATACTGGCCTGAAGATCCAAATGGTGAGGTCGTCAAGTTCGGAGAGATAGGCAAAGAACTTAAGCCCGTCACGGTCTTCCGTACTGCTCCAGCAGTCCCGGGTCTTGATCGGGCGATTCCCACCCCGAATGCAGAACTCGCTCTCGAAATGCGTGCTTGGTTGCCACTCGATGCTGAAATCTCCAAGAAGCCGAACACTGACACCTGGAGATATGTTCCGGAAACACGCCATTCGGTCCAGATGGGTTTTAAGGACTACTGGGAATCAACTGGTGAAGCGAGTTATCTCGGCAACCCGATCACCGAGGAATACGCGCTCAACGGCTCGACCTATCAGGTTTTCGAAAAGGGCCAGCTTGCTTGGTCGCCAGACACCGGTGTGCGACTCGTCCCCGTTGGTGAAACCCTGGTCAAGCGCTACCAACTCGACACCACACCTCAGGTCCAGGGCAACCTACCCACCTACTCAGAAGAGCTGTTCGTGCCGCCGCCAACCCCGGAGCCTGCTCCTCAACAGGTCGTGGCTACGGGCGAGAAGTGGATCGAGGTCAACCTTAGCTCGCAATATTTGATCGCGTGGCAAGGGAACACACCAATAGCCGAAACGTATGTCAGTACTGGTCGCCCAGGATTCGACACTCCTCCCGGGACCTTTTATATCCAGTACCACATCGCGATTGAAGACATGGAAGGGTTGATCGGCGGCGAGTATTACAACGTTCCCGATGTTCCGTGGGTGATGTACTTCACCAGCGTCGGCCATGCTTTCCATGGCGCTTACTGGCACAACAACTTCGGCACCGTCATGAGCCATGGCTGCATTAACATGCCGGTTGATTTCGCGGAGTGGCTCTACAACTGGGCACCGGACGGACTTCGGGTGGAAATCCACTACTAGTGCTCAACTCATGACGAATGACGAACCGCTCCGGAAATCCGGAGCGGTTTCTTTTTTGGTTGGCTGACGCTACGGGAAATGCAGCAATGGAATGGGTGAATATCGTATCCTCAAGCTCGAGACGCCACCAGCGTCGCTTCATCCACGCACGGAGTTCTTGCATGTCCCACCTGCGTTTTATTGCTGTCGCGTTGCTCGCGGTAGTCCTAAGTAGCGGAGCGGCCTCACCAGTTTCTGCCCACGCCGAACCCGAACGCGCGATCCCGCCGATCAATGGTGAAGTCGATCAGGCGCCAGATCAGCTCGACATCTGGTTTTCTGAAGAAGTCACAAGCGAAACAGTCGTTCTCGTCAAGACTGCATCAGGCGATCGGGTTGATCTTGGCGCCACCGAACTCGATCTGCAGGATCCCGATCGAAAGCATGTCGTGGTCTCGCTGCAACCCAACCTCCCAGCGGCGACCTATGCCGTCGAATGGACCTCTGTGTCTGGCGAAGACGGTGACACCGATAGTGGATCGTTCACGTTCACTGTGCTGACCGACACTCCGGTTGCGAGTCCCATAGCAAGTCCTGTTGCGGCGACTCCAGTCGCTTCGCCGACCGCAGGAACTCCGGTTGCCGGGATGATCCTCGGCCAATCAACTGAGCGAATTGCCAACGATTCTGTCGACGGTCGTGCGTTTCTGATCGCATTGGCTGTCGGTGTGGTTGCAGCGTTGCTGATTTTCGGATTCTGGCTGCTCGTCAAGCCGCGCGGTGATGAGATCGTCGATTACTCCTCTGACTCGAACGACCAGACTACTCACACTTAGGGGTCACTCACCAGGATACAGGTTCCATGGACGCCGTTGTCCCGCTCGTTTCGTTTCCGCCAATCAACCAGCATAGTCTCGGAGGAGGGTTTCTTCTTCTGACTGGGTTGATCGGTTTGGTCATCGGACTGCGGACAACCTCCTCCGCGTTTCGCAAGGAGATCAGCGTGCTGAGCCTTCTGGCGCTCGCTGTTGGAGCCGGACTGATGGTTCTTGCCTGGACCGGAGCGTCTTCGCCGGGCCTCGATTTGTCGACTCCCAACCCTATAGCGGCATCGACCAATTCGTTGCTATCCGGCGAAGCGGTCTACGAATCACGTTGTCTGAGTTGCCACGGCGTTGACGGAAACGGCGATGGACCCGCTGGAGAAGGTCTGATGCCTCCACCAGCCAATTTTCACGCCTTGCACGCGCTGATTCATCCCGATGCTCAGTTATTCAACTGGATCGACCGGGGGAAATCAGGAACGGGAATGCCAGCTTTCGGAGATGAGTTAACGGATGCCCAGATCTGGGATGCTATCAACTACCTGCAGGCGATGCAGCAAGGCGGACAGGCACCAGACCTCTCGATGGCGACGCCCACGCCTTAACCGAATTCAAGGTGGGCGTATCATCCTGAACAGGAGACAGATATCGACGGTGATTCACAAGGAGCGACGACCGAATGCGGGTTCTGGTGGTGGGGAGCGGTGGACGTGAGCATGCGCTGGCCTGGAAACTCGCTCAGAGTCAGAAGGTGACAGCAATCTACTGCGCGCCGGGAAATGCCGGCACCACCGCAGTGGCCAAGAACCTGCCAGTTGCCGTTCTCGACATTCCCGGGCTAACCAAAGCCGCAGTCGAGCAGGCGATCGATCTGGTCGTAGTTGGTCCAGAAGCGCCGCTCGCACTCGGTTTGGCTGACTCGCTCCGCGAGGAGGGGATAGCGGTTTTTGGTCCCTCACAGGCTGCTGCGCGCATTGAGACGAGCAAGTCGTGGGCGAAAGCGATCATGGCCGCTGCCGGGGTGCCAACGGCTCGCAGCGTTACCGTTGAGGACGTTGACGCGGCCTATGCAGCCTTGGGCGATTTTGCGGAACCATTGGTCATCAAAGCAGATGGGCTGGCCGCTGGCAAGGGCGTTGTGGTCGCGGAAACCAGGGAAACAGCACGCCAGGCAATCGATTCGATGATGATCGAGGAGTCGCTTGGAGAAGCCGGTGCATCGATCGTGATCGAGGAATTTCTCCTCGGAACCGAGGTTTCGCTGTTTGCGCTGACCGATGGGAACTCGATCCGGATGCTGCTCCCATCCTGCGACTACAAACGCGCGTGCGATGACGACCAAGGACCGAACACCGGCGGGATGGGTGCCTATGCACCGGCGCCCTTCGTCGACTCCAAGACCATGGAGCAGTTCGAGTACGACATTCTCCGACCAACGATCACCGCCATGGACGCCGCCGGATCGCCGATGAACGGTGTGCTCTACGCCGGTCTGATGATGACCGCGACCGGTCCGATGGTGGTCGAGTTCAATTGCCGCTTTGGCGATCCGGAAACGGAAGTCGTCTTGCCATTGATGACCAGCGACCTCGCCGACCTGCTACACGCCACCGCGACGGGAAACCTGGACAACGCCGCGCCGATCACCTGGTCAGACGACGTTGCAACTGGAGTGGTTATGGCATCTGGTGGCTATCCGGGCCACTACGTCAATGGGATGGCGATCTCAGGTCTCGAATCCGCGTCGCAGCAGGCGCTGGTGTTTCATGCCGGCACGCGATTCGAGTCGGAGAAAGTCGTCACGGCTGGTGGCAGGGTACTAGTAGTCGTCGGTCAAGGTTCAGACTTCGACGCGTCACGCACCCGAGCGTATGCCGGTGTCGACCAGATCGCGTTCGCAGATGCCATCTACCGCACCGACATCGCCGCGAGGGAAACAACCTGATCCGCAGGAGTCAGGAGGTCAGCCGTTCGTTCCTTGACGTGGACCCTGCTGGACTTAGGTCGACCCAACCGAGTTGAGCGGCTTTCAGAACAGCCTGAACACGATCGTTGACTCCGAGTTTACGAAAGACCGAGGTCAGATGGTTTTTAACCGTTTGCTCGGTAAGTGAGAGTTCACCGCCAATCTCCTTGTTCGACAGCCCATGCGCAACACAGTCGAGCACCTCGATTTCCTTGGTCGAAAGAGGATGGCTGATCGCCAGCAAACCAGACCGGTCGGTGGACCCGCTCGGCAGCGACCGTCCCACCAGATCTTCCTTTCCGAGCACGCGCTGAAACCGGGACATCTCCCGCAATGTGCGTGTCATTTGCGCCGCTCCGGTCTTCCGCGAAAGGGTCCAGACTCCGGTCAATGGACGGTCGTTCTGTGTTTCGACAAAGAGCCCCAACGCGAGGTGAGGCCAGCAACGCTGCAATTCGCGCGCCAGCGCGCCTCCGGTGATCCCAGGCAACGTGTCAGACAGCAACGCAAGATGTGGACGGTTTTCACGGATCAGGCGGATAGCATCGTGAGCGTTGCCCCCGGAGCCGACCAACCGCAGTTCCGACATCCGTTCGATCTCGCGAGCCACTCCCACCCGAAACATAACCTGTTCGTCAGCAATGATGATTCTGCGCACAAACACGATGATATCTCCCATCCCGGACCTGATTCTCTCGACTACCTCCAAGCATGGCTACGTGTTCGATCGGTAGCATCAGTCATCTGGGTGATCAGTGGGATGCCAAAAGTCACCCCCTGGAGTGATTTCAGGACAGCGGCTGCCGGTTTGCGCGCTGCAAGAGGAGCCATTGGAGGGCGATCATCGTTTTCGCGTCGGCGATCACTGGCCGACTTGAACCGAGCAAATCGGCAATCGCACCTACCGCCAGGACCACGAGTTCCACTCCCGTTTCCTTTGGGGTAACCAATTCGGCGCAGCGACATTCCGGCGCAACGAAGAGATGGGACTCCTCGCTGCTGTAACCAGGGCTCAACCAAAACGTTCCAAGGAGATCGAATCGGCGGGCCCGACAACCCGTTTCCTCGTGCAATTCACGGCGCGCTGCCGCTTCCGGTGATTCGTTAACATCGATCAGACCAGCCGGGATCTCGAGCAGGTAGTCATCGATCGCGGCCCTGTATTGCCGCACCAGCACGACCCGATCATCGGTTGTCAGCGGAAGAACGCCCACAGAACCCGGATGGAACACGATTTCACGCCGAGAGGCTTGTCCATTCGGCTGCGCGAAAGTCTTGATACGTAACTCAAGCAAACGCCCAGCGTAAATCGTTTCCACCGCCTCGGTGCCTGGATTCTCCGGTCGCCACTGTTTGACATCCGGCATCTCGGGCCTCTATTCGTTGAGTTGAGAGGAGGCGCCAGGCGGATTCGAACCGCCGATCAGGGTTTTGCAGACCCGTGCCTTACCGCTTGGCTATGGCGCCAGAATGCCATTCCGGCGGAATCTGATAGTACCACGGGATTCACCTCGCTCTCGATCTGACGAGAAATCCTCGCATCAGACTCCAACTAGAAGCGGTACGATTCCAGAGTGTCGGCGCCACGCCAGAAGAATAGGGGAGTCACCATGTCCGAACAACGCATCAGCGAGGCCAAACAGACGCTTTGGGACCAGATCGACCGCGAGCCAGACCTCTTGACCACGACCATCGCCGACCTGGTCCGGATTCCCAGTCTTCTTGGCGACGAGGCCCCGGTCCAGCACTATGTTGCCGACAGTCTCGTCTCATCCGGTTTCGAAACAGAAACCTGGGATCTCGACGATGCGATCCTCGACCAACCAAACGCCGGGCGCAGTGGAGTTCCCTTCGCCGGCAGACCTAATGTCACGGGCAAGAAACGTGGTTCAGGAGAAGGTCGCTCGCTGATCCTCAATGGGCATATCGACGTGGTCAGTCCGGAACCCGTGAGCGCCTGGACGCATGACCCCTGGGGCGCTGAGATCGTCGACAACCGGATGTTTGGGCGCGGGTCATTCGACATGAAGAGCGGCGTCGGTCTGAACCTCGTGCTTCCGCAGATGCTGGCGCGACTCGGTATTGATCTTGGCGCCGACCTAATGGTGCATTCCGTGATCGAAGAAGAATGCACCGGCAACGGCGCACTCGCCGCTAGTCTCCGCGATTCTGCAGACGCGGCGATCGTGACCGAACCGCAATTCTCGAGCTATACCAGAGCGCATCTCGGCGTGATCTGGTTTCGGGTTCATATTGACGGTATTTCGACCCACGCCGGTCATGCCTGGCAGGGAGTCAATGCAATCGTGAAAACGGTCCCCGTAATCGAAGCGTTGACCGCTCTCGATCAGGCGCTCAATCTCCAGGTCGATCCGATCTGGGAGGGAATCCCCCACCCGATCAACCTGAATATCGGTGTTATTCAAGGCGGCGACTGGCCGAGCACGGTACCGGGGAGCTGCGATCTCCATTGCCGTGTCAGCTTTTTTCCATCGATTTCTGTGGATGAAATGCAGGCGACCATCACCAGCGCGATTGCCGAAGCCGCCCGCCACGATCCCTGGTTGCACGACCACCCACCCGTCGTCACCTTCGATGGCTTCCGCACCGCCGGCGTGATCCTCGATGAAACCGAACCGATGCTCGCCGCGCTTAGCAGCCGCCCATACCGAGGTTTTCAATACGGTCCTGGAACCAAGGATCGCCACGGCGGTCAACGACATGCGGTATTACATCTTCAACGGCGTGCCTGCGACCTGCTATGGCGCGGCGGGTGGCAATGCTCACGCTGTTGACGAGTGGCTCGATCTCGAGAGCCTGAATCCGGTAGCTAAAGCGCTCGGTGGATTCATTCTCGACTGGTGCGGAGTCGCCTGATCCATCTTGCGGGACAACACTGCCGGTCTCGTATACTTCACGACGCTGTTTCACTTGAATCAGCCCGTTGAGTTGAGGTCGCGTCCACGATGAACGTGGCCGACTATCCAAGGAGTTGAGCAGATGCTCAATCTTTCAGCCGGGGACACACGGGTGTTCCTGTTTCACGCGCCGAACGCCGCCGCCGATCCATCGGGTGCGCTCGACAAGGTCAACAGCTGGCTGGGCAAGGACCGTTCGACGTCCGCCTATCCGAATCTGAAGGTCGTCGACGTGACGATTTCGCCGGACGGTTCCGGTGGGGTCTACACGCTGATCGTGGTTGATCTCGGCGCCAAGGCCGCTCCGAGCACCGATCTCTAGTCGGCAGGATTGGACCTGACAGGGTGCAAGGACGCTGAAGAGCGCCCGACTACCGCAGAAACGACCGGACAACGCCCGCGAGTGATCATTCTCGCGGGCGTTGCGTCCTATCGGCGAGCGGCTTTTCGCGCTGCTGCCGAACGATTGGAAATCGACCTCATCGAAGTGGCGGATATTCCGGAACCGTTGGCGGAGTTCGCGGCAATGACCACTGCCGTCGACTACAACCAGCCAGAAGAAGCCGCAGCCACGATTGCGTCGATGGCGGTCGATCGGGGCGCCACGGCGATCCTCGCGATCGACGACACAGCAACTCTGCTGGCCGCAGCGGCCAGTGACCGCAGCGGTCTCCCGCACAACGATCCCGACTCGGCCCTTGCCGCACGAGACAAATTGGTTATGCGCCAACGTCTCGAATCCGCTGGCGAACCTGTTCCCTGGTTCCGCTCCGTGCCTCTATCCACCGATCCCAGGGGGATAGCGGCGGCCGTCGCCTATCCCTGCGTCGTCAAACCGACGGCGCTGTCTGGCAGCAGAGGGGTGATTCGGGCCAACGATCCGGAGGAATTCGCATCCGCGTTCGATCGGACGAAATCGATCTCGATCGCCGAGGGTATCGATCCCGCCACGGGCGTTCTCATCGTCGAGGAGTACCTCCCCGGAGACGAAGTCGCGGTTGAAGCGATCATGACCGAGGGGCGACTCCAAGTTCTTTCGATCTTTGACAAGCCGGATCCGCTCGTTGGTCCATTTTTCGAGGAAACAATCTACGTAACCCCCTCCCGCCTCCCAGCCACGGCTCAGGCAACGATCAGCGATCGCACGGCTGGCGCTGCGGAGGCACTCGGTATTCGCACCGGCCCAGTCCATGCGGAACTGCGTGTCCACGGCAATGAGGCCTGGGTAATCGAACTAGCTGGGCGATCGATTGGAGGGATGTGCTCAACGATTCTCGAGTTCGGTTCCGGCACGAGCCTTGAGGAACTGATCCTGCTGAACGCTGTTGGCCGTTTCGAAGGGGTTGGGTCAATGGATGGCGCGGCCGGAGTGATGATGATCCCAATTCCCGGTTCTGGCGTGCTGCGGTGCGTCAACGGACTCGACGAAGCCCGCACCGTTGCGGGTGTCACGGGCGTGCAGTTAACCGCTCAGATTGGGCTACCGATCCAGGCTTTGCCGGAGGGCGCGAGCTATCTCGGATTCATCTTCGCGAAGGGGGACGATCCGGCGACCGTCGAACAGTCGCTCCGGGAAGCTCACAGTCGACTGGAAATCAGGATCGACCGGCTGCTGTCACTGCGAAGGATTGACTGATCGCTGACAGGCTCTATTTCTTCCGGGGAGCGGCTCCGCCACCACCTTTGGCGGCTTGTCCCTGTCCAGGAGGAACCCAACCGTCTGGCATCCGGGCATCGCTTCCGAAAAAGAACTCCTCCATCTGCTCGCGCAGAATTCGGCGAGTTTCCGGATCGGCCGGGTTGAGCCCGTAATGGTTGATCAGAATGGTCATATGAGGCTGCCAGAGCGAAAATCCTTCGGCTGAAACCGATTCATAGATGCGATCACCCAATGGACCGGGAAATGGCGGCGCATCGAGAGCGGGGAGTTCTCGTCCGAGTTTCACGCAGGCTACAGTTCTGGTCATTGGCTCTTTGCATGGTCATCACGACGCGAAGCCTGAATAGCCCCGCTGAACGGACTCGTTCGCAAGTATTGTACGGTCAATCCAGAGATCGGTAACGATGAACCCTCCTATCCGTACCACCGGCCGCTTCTCAACCGCTCCAGACATCGTGCTTTTTGGAACGCACTGTCGCTTCACAGCCACCGTGCTCCAGCGATTGATCGAGGAGGGCAATTCGGTTCGGCTTGTGATTCTGCCAGACTTGTCCGACAGCGGTGTGCGAATCATCCACCATCCGACCAACAAACCGCGTCTGCCCATGCTGGCGGCCGATCCGTCGCCACGTGTTCTTCCGACGGTGACCTCGCTGTGCTATGCGCATGGGATCATGATGGTCGAAACGCGAGCGGCCGATCTCCCCTCACTGCCGACCCGGTTTGCCGCGCTGAACACGAGTCTGTCGATCGGGGTCTGCTTTCCACGCAAACTGCCCGTCGCCCTGCTACGGGAACTGCCTCGACCTCCTCTGAACCTCCACCCGTCGCTTCTGCCCCGCCACCGCGGGCCAGAACCGCTGTTCTGGACTTTTCATGGAGGTGATCGCGAAAGCGGCGTCACGATTCACGCCATGGACGCGGGTTTCGACACCGGTCCGGTGCTTCACCAAGGGCGAGTTCCGCTTCCGCCCGGAATCAGCTGGGAGAAACTCGATCTCGACCTGATCGACCTCGCCGCTGCCCGCCTCGTCCCGTTGACTGCTGACTACTGGAATGGCGAACTCATTGGAGAGCCGCAACCACAGCTAGATCCGCCTTGGGCGCGAATTCCACGGACGACGGACCTCGTCATCGGTAGCGACTGGTCGGCTGAACGGGCGTTTCGCTTTGCCAGTGGAGTGGGTGCTCGCTTTGGACCGCTTCAGGTCCTGCAGCCAGATGGGTCGTTGATCGAGGTTCGCGGCGCAACCGGCTTCTCAGTTGACCGTGGCGCATTAGCCGCCAACCACGAAATCCTGGTCCAATTTGCCGATGGTTGGGTCTCCTTTGCCCGCTGATCCGCATCAGGACCTCGATTCGTCAGGAACGGGCTCTAAGCCAGTTCATCGCCGCGTCGGCCACATCTTCCCACTGTTGCTCGTAGGGCAGACCATGGGGTCGGCCGGGCCAGATTTCGAGGGTTTTGTCTCGACTCGAGATGTCGGCATAGGCGTCGATGGACCCTGATGAAAGCGTGACCGGATCAGCCTCGCCATGCTGCAGCAGGATCGGCACGGTAATTTCATGAGCGCGCTCGAGTGCATCGCGACCAGCCCAATCCATTTCCCGCGCGAGGTTGAGGCGGGTTTTTCCAGTGTAGGCAAAGAGATCGGCTTGCGGTTCTGGCTCGAACGGATCGTCGCTCTCCTCAGGTGGCGCTTCGAACGGAATGACCGCCAACTCGGGAAACCAGCGCGAAATCCTGACCAGGAGGTTTCGCTTAAGGTCGGACATCTCGATACCCACCACCAGCGCTGGACTCATCGAGATCACGCCGTCCAGATCATCTGGAGCCAGGAACGCGTGCCGGAACACCAGCAATCCTCCCATCGAATGACCGCAGGAAAAAACCCGGGCGTCCGGATGCATTGATTTGGCGTAGTGCACAGTCCGCTGGAAATCATCCACCAGATCGTCGAAGCGATCGAGACTCGCGCGGACGCCTTCACTATGGCCATGACCGCGATGATCGATGGCGTAGACCGAGAACCCTTGCGCGATCAGAAAGTCGAGAAAATCCTGGTAGGCCACCGCGTAGGACGTGTAGCCGTGGGCAAACACCACTACCGGCGCGGAGGGATCATCCTGCAACCAGCGCCAACCGGCGATGCGGAGACCGCCGTTTCCGCGAAACGTGAACTCGTCCGCTTTCATCGCTTCCATCGGATTTCCCCTCTCGCGCCACCGGCGTCTTTCAGCGATCGATTGTCGCAGAGCCCCTCGAAGCCCCATAGAACGCATGTAGAATGATCGCTGGCCTAGCCGGGGCGGCTCGTGGTGGCAGTAGCCCGCAAAACACTCATTCAGGAATGGATCTCATGCAACAAACTCCCACCGGACTTGACCAGAAAACCGTTCTCGAACTCCTGACCCCGGTAATCGACCTCGAACTGGGTCAAGGGATCGTGGAAATGAAAATGGTTAACGTCGTTTCTGTCGATGAGAACGGGTTGCGACTGCAAATCGAACTCCTTTCTCCGCTTTCCCCTTCGAAAGCATCGCTTGAAAAGCAGATCCAGACCGCTCTGGCTGGTCACCTGGCTCCGGAGGCCATCACCATCGATTGGACCTTCCGTGTCCGCAGCAGTGGCAGTGGACGTTCGGATGCACAGCCAATCAAGGGTGTCAAGAATGCGATCGCGGTGGCCTCTGGCAAAGGCGGTGTGGGGAAGTCGACCATCGCGGTCAACCTCGCTTGCGCACTGGCAGATGCTGGGGCCAAAGTCGGACTGCTCGATGCCGATGTCTACGGTCCGAGCATACCGCTGATGATGGGGACCCGCGACAAACCGTTGATGCGCGACCAACGCATCGTCCCACTTGAAGCGCACAACGTGAAGCTCATGAGTGTCGGATTCATTCTCGATCCGGAAAAAGCGCTGATCTGGCGCGGACCGCTTGTCGCCCAGCTGATAACGCAGTTCCTGAACGACGTCGATTGGGGTGAACTCGATTACCTCATCATCGACATGCCACCTGGAACCGGCGACGTCCAGCTGACCCTGGCCCAGAAGATTCCAATCTCCGGCGCCGTGATTGCGACGACTCCCCAGGAGGTCGCTCTCGCCGACGCCCTCAAGGGACTGAAGATGTTCGAAGAAGTGAAAACCCCGGTACTCGGTATCGTCGAAAACATGAGCGGGTTTGTTTGCCCCTCGTGTGGCGAAACTCACGACATCTTTGGCACTGGCGGAGGCAAACGGATCGCCGAAGAAAATGGCGTTGAGCTGCTCGGTCAGATTCCGATCGAACCGACCGTTCGGAGCGGCGGCGATACGGGCCGACCGGTGGTGCTGGAGTATCCGGACTCAGCCACAGCCGTCGCGTTCAGGCATGCAGCCGAACGGGTGGCGGGCCGACTCAGTGCTGACGCGGTCAAAAAACCTCGCAAACCGACCATCATGCTGAAATCGGTGTAGTCGGGCTTAGCCGGTTTCGTCCCAGAAAAGACGACGAAACTCGCCGGTGTCGTAATAACCGACGACGCTCACTATTTTGCCGTTGACGACGCGGAAGACAGCGGCTTGCTCAGACACCAGTTCCTTGCCGAGTCGATTGGAGAACTCGCGGAAGACGAACTGCACCGAAGCACGATCGGTCGTTGCGATGATGTCGCTGATTTCCCAATGGGCTTCCGGGTAAGACGAAACAACCATCCCGAAATAGGCGACGATTTCATCGGCCGGTCGCACTGGAGCCGCATGGGGCAGAGCTCGGAATGTGGCGTGGTCGGCGAGAGTCGCCATAAGTCGCTGGGGATCACGGGCATCGATGGCAGCGAAAAACTCGCGCGCGAGGATTTCGGCAATCGCGGTTTCCCGATACGAGCTACTCACGAGCCGCTTTCACCCTACTTCTCGCGCACTGGAATGAGTTTCAGCAGTTCCTGATAATTGATTTGAGCAACGTGGTTGATGTCCCGGCGGGCGCCTGACTGGTAGAGCGCCATGTCCATGGCGTACATGCAGTCCATGTCATGGTTGACGAGATACTCAGCGAGCGTCCGGATCTGCCAATCATGTTCGCTGCGGCTCGTTCCGACCCGGGTCCAGGCTGCGTCGGGTAATGCGCGCAGCAAGCCGCACGTGCTCTGCCGCAACCGACGAAACTCAGCTTGCACAGTAAGCGGAGAACGGTCGAACCCCGGAACCTGACGCGCTGGATCGAGTCGAAGGTCTGGCAAAGCATCCAGATCAGGGTTGATCTGGTTGGTAATCACGTGCAGCTGCGGGTAGCGGTGCAGTTCCTCATCACGCATCTGCTGAAGAATCGACATCACGGATGGTTCTCCGCGGCGTGGACTCCGCTCAAGAGGTACTGGGTCAGTAATCGGCGTCAACCAGCGTGACAGGTGGTTGAGCGTCATATGTAGACGCAGGATCAGCGAATCGTTGTCGATATCATCGACGGCCAGATCGGCCGCAGATGGTGGTGGTGGGTATTTCGGTTGCACGGTAGTCACTTCCGCTGTCACTGACATCATCTCGTCATTCTACGATGCTGCGCTGCCCTTGCCATGACCATCATAACGAAATCTACCCGGTCAGGACGTCAGTTGCCTGCTGCAAATGCTCCCGGTCGTGATCGACAACGTGGTTTTCCATCCAGAGAAGACTGATTGCACCGAAGAGGCTGTGATCGCCGGGGTTGTTCCAGTTCTCAGCGGGAAGGTTGCGGAGAAAGGCGACATGTTCCGCACGCAGGTCGCGAAACTCCTGCATGACCGTGGCCGGATCTTGCCCTCGATAATCGCGTTCGATTGGCCAGAGGGCGTCGTCGTAGCCGAGGATGTGCGGATTCTCTTGTTCGACAAATGCGTGAGCTCTTTCGAGATAGATTCGCTCCCAGTCACGGAGATGCGGCAGGATTTCGACAATGCCCCAGCCGCCGTCGCTGCCAGGACGGAATCGATCTTCATCCGTAACGTGGCCAGCAAAAACCACTCGCTCCAGTTCGTCTGGATAGCCTTCCAATTCCTCGATCAGGTGTTCTCGTGACCTAAGTGATTGCTCCACACACATCCCCTTGACCCGCGATGACCGCCGCAGCCGTCAGTCCGCACCGGAACATCGGTACGATGTTCCCGAGCGTGCCAAGGATACAGGATGGAGCGCTCCTCCTCCCGTTTCCGGCTTGCTAGGTGAGGATGAGTGTGACTTCTCGCATTATTCCGGACTGGAGTTTCCAGACCCTAACATCTGGTTCGGAGGCAGCAAAAGAGACGATAAGCAACAACGCATCAGGGTAGTAGGCTTCAGCCAGATCGGTCTCAGAAGGCGTTGCCGGCGAACCAGGGTGGCTGTGGACGATAGCGCCAAGCATCAGTCCATCTCTTCGCATCGCCTTGAATGCTGCCAACACTTCGGCCGGATCCATCGTGTACCGCGTGGTGCTGCGGTCAACATTGGTACCCGGGAAGAACGCTGCTCCGATGCGGTGTTCGTGGTCTTCGGTCGGAATCGCGAGAAGGCCACACCCTTCAAACGGCAGAGAGTCTCGCAGATGGCGGATAATCTGGTCGAACAGGTCCTGGCTCAGGACCAGCCCACGTGTCATCGAGGTGAAAGCCCGGCCGGGCGCACTGCTTTCGCTTCGACGAGGTCGAACCGGCATGACCGCTCGTCGTTCATTGCCTCGGCAAGCAGGAGTTGACGACATCCAATGCATTTCATCACCCGGGTCCTTCTCCTGCTGGTATTACTCTCATCTGCAAGCCTCGCTCACCTGCCATTCGCGGCTGCCAGCCAGAACGCGACACCTTTCCAGATTCCGGTCGTCTACGACGCAATACTCGACGATCAGGTTGAGGCCATTTACGCTGCGACAGCGTATGCGCTGCCCACCTATACCGTTTCGGCAATACTGAATAGCCAGCAGGACGGCACCTATCGCGTCGAAGGGGAACTCGACCTCGAGTTCGTCAATCTGACAGGCAAACCGATCAGCTCGGTGCCGATGAGACTGTATCCGAACTACCCCGCGTATATCGACGGCGAGATGACTTTTGATTCAGTCATGGTCGACGGCGCAGCAGTCGATTCGCCCCAGATGACTGACCTTACACTCGTCCAGATTCCATTGCCGGAGCCGTTAGCCGCAGGTGGGAGAACGACGATTTCGATCGATTTCGAAACCGTGATCCCGGTTGATCCGCCGGACACCTACGGCATGTTCGAATTCGATACGATCGGCAATACACTCAGCATGGCCCACTGGTTACCGCTGGTAACCGGCTGGGACAGCGAAAACGGCTGGAATCTCGAGCCAGTCGATACTCGTGGTGATCCAGTATTCACCAATGCCGCGCTGTTCGACATTACGCTGGAGGCTTCGAGCGATCTGACATTCGCTACTAGTGGTAGTGAAATCGAAACGACCGATACCGCGAACTCCACAATCCATCGCTGGGTTTCCGGACCTTCTCGCGATTTCGTGATGATCGCGAGTTCGACCTTTGCCATGGAAAGCGCAACGGTCAACGGCACAACGGTCCGTTCGTTCTTCGTCGAACGTGATCGGGATTCTGGCATGCAGGTTCTCGATACCGCCGTTGAGTCGATACGCATCTACAGCCAGTTACTCGGACCCTATCCCTACAAAGAGTTTGATGTTGTCCAGGCGCGGCTCGGTTCCCGCGCCGCCGGTATCGAGTTTCCGGGTCTGGTCTTCATCGGCGCTGATTTGTATGAACCCGACAACAGCTACCTTGCTTTTACGGTGACCCACGAAGTCGGCCATCAATGGTGGTACAACGTGGTCGGCAACAACCAGTACCAGCATGCCTTTCTGGATGAAAGCCTGACCAACTATCTCGCGACGGTCTATGTCGAGTTCCGCTACGGTCCAGACGCAGCACAATCCGTTATCAATGCGTATCTCAAACGCCCCTACTTCGCCGCGCTGTTCGGATCGACCGGCGATGAAATCGTCGACCAACCTACCGCCGATTTCATCAGTGACCGGTCCTATGGGCGCATCGTCTACGGCAAAGGGGCTCTCGGATTCCAAGCCATCAGGGCTGCTATCGGCGACGAAGCCTTTTTCACCGGACTGACCAACTACGCTGCCGCCCAGGCGTTTGATGTCGCTCTGCCCGTTGATCTCCAGACCGCGCTGGAACGGGCCTCCGGCGACGATCTCGGCGAACTCTGGCGCCACTGGTTCCTCGCCGCTGAAGGAAACCAGGACTTCACAATCGATGACCTCGAGGAACTGGTCCAGGGATGACCACGTTCTGGCGGACACTGTCATTGCCCGCCCTTGCATTTGCTCTTGCCACACGGGTGGCATTATTTCTTGCCGTCTGGTTTTCGCTGAGAGTTATTGAGCGACGCGCATTGTACCCAGCTCAAGTACCCGACAGCTTTCTTTCCAATCATCCGGCGTTTGATGGTTGGGCGCGTTGGGACTCAGCTCACTACGTTGCCATCGCTCAACTCGGGTACGGCCTACCCAATCCGAACCGCGGTGAAGGACTCGGATTCCTGCCCGGCTACCCGCTTCTGATGCGCTACCTGATCGAGATACCCGGAATCGAACCTTCGTCCGGGGCGTTCGCTGTCGCCGGCATCCTGGTGTCGAATATTCTCTTTCTGGTCGCGGTCGTCATGATGGCGTTCCTCGCCCAACAGTCTTTCGACTCCCGGTCAGCCCTCACTGCGACAATGCTCTTCGCCATCGCTCCGTTCTCACTCTTCTATTCAGCCGCCTATTCTGAATCGCTCTTCCTCGTTCTTTGTCTGGGAACGCTCATACTCGCGAATCGAGGGCAATGGGTTGGCGCTGGAGTAGTCGCCGCGCTCGCCTCAGGAACACGTCTGGCAGGACTCCTGCTCGCCCCAGCGCTGATTTATGGAGCGTGGAAAGAGGGAGAACGCGGTTGGCGGCTGGTCTGGGCTGGCATCGCGCCGACCATTGGGTTTGCGCTCTGGAGCCTTTTCACCTGGTGGCGGCACGACAATCCCCTCGCCTATTTCGACGCCCAGTCGGAATGGGGCGGATGGAATGAGCACGTTCGTTACTATGCAGATCTCGCCCTGCGCGAACCCTCTGCATTCCTACGCGGTGATCCCCGCAATACGGTGATTCTGCTCAACCTGGTTGTTGCCATTCTCTTCGTGGCTTTCCTGCCAAGAGTCTGGAAGCAGACATCGCCGAGCGTGGCGATGTTCACCACGCTGATCGTGGTCATTCACTCGATGATGACCTGGGTTTCGCTGGGTCGGTATTTGCTGCCAGCGGTGGGTGTTTATCTCGTGGCAGGATCGATGCTCAGCAACAACGCCACCGCCAGATTCCCGGTCCGGGAAACGGTTTTCACCGTTCTGGCGATGGCGCTGACGTTCTTGGCGGTTCTGTTCGCCCACGGATTCTGGATCGTTTAGGCCTTAGGGCGCGTCGATAATCGTGTCGAGTCGCAAACGCAGGTCATCGATGCCAGCGTATTGCACCAGTTCCCCGTTGATCATCAACGTCGGTGTGCGATTGACCCCGAGCGCGGACCCATCAGCGTAGGAATTGGTGACATCGTCTTCATGCGTGCGATCGTTGAAACAGGAATTGAATGCATCGGTATCGAGTCCGGCAACCACGGCCATCTCGCGGAGACGGTCATCGGAGTAATACCCTGCATTTTCCGCTCCGTGATTGGCAAAGATGGTTTCGTGGTACGGGAAGAATGCGTCCTGGTCCTCCGCACACCATGCCGCTTCTGCAGCTTTGTAGGACTCTGGTCCCAGGAACGGAAAATCGCGATACTCGAACGTGATCTTGCCAGTGTTGACGTACTCGTCGATCAGGATGGGTGTCGCCTCACGGGCGAACGCTGCACAGCCTGGTCATTGATAGTCCCCCCATTCGACGAATTCAACCTTGGCGGTCGATGAATCGCCGGCAATTCGGCCATTGATCGGTGCGGTGATCGCCGGATCAGTCGCAGCCACGATCGCGGGGAGCGGATCGTCCTGGTTCCGATCCCGGATCCACAAGCCAAACCCGATCACCACGATACTTAACGCGATCGCCCCGATGATGTACATCAGACGCCGTTTGCGGGCGTTCGATTCCTCCATCTTGCGCTGCGCTCGCCGCGAGACCTTCGCGGTTTCGTCAGCGGTTTGGGACTTGGCCGTTTTCGCAGCCGTCGATTTCTTGGGTTTGTTCGAAGACATCCATTGCTCCAGTGTCTGGCGTCGCTAAACCCGTCTCCGGGGTCAAGATCAACCGGAACGCGCAGCACCTTTTATAATCCATTTCACGAGAAGAGGTCCGTTCTTCCTTTTCATCCCCGTCACCGACACCCAGTGCCCCTGTGTTGTTCGACTCAATTCGATTGTGGGTTTCTCATGTCTCCAGAAAAACGGAACGTGTCATCGGTGCAACCGGAAGCAGGCTCGGTGCCTTCGCGACGGCTCCCACCGACCTTGCTCGATCTCGATCGCGATGACCTCTCAGCCTGGGCTGTCGAGCGTGGTCAACCGGCTTATCGAGGTCCGCAACTCCACCAGTGGTTGCAGCATCACCTCGCCCCCGATACGGACACCATGACCAGTTTACCCAAGGCTTTCCGGGCCACGATCGATGCTGAAATCACGCTCGATCCGCTCGAACCGGTGACAGAACTGGTCACCGACAATGGCGATACCGTCAAAACGCTCTATCGCACGCGTGATGGACTGCTGGTCGAAACTGTCCTCATGTTCTATCGCGATCGGACGACGGTCTGTGTCTCTTGTCAGGTCGGGTGTGCGGTCGGGTGTGCATTCTGCGCGACCGGTATTGGCGGGTTGCAGCGGAATCTGACGGCCGGCGAGATGGTTTCCCAGGTCATTCGCTCGGCCAGGCTGGCCGCCGCCCGCGACCGCTCGCTGACCAACATCGTGATGATGGGTATGGGAGAGCCATTCCAGAACTATTCCGAATCGCTTCGCTTCTGCCGCCTGATCAACGATCCAGAAGGATTGAATATCGGTGCGCGGCGGATCACTATCTCGACGTCAGGGATCGTGCCCGGCATCGACAAACTCGCAGCTGACCCACTCCAAGTCAACCTCGCAATCTCGCTGCATGCTCCTAACGACGCGCTCCGGAGTGAGCTGGTGCCAATCAATCGTCGCTATCCACTCGCCGATCTCTTCCAGGCCTGTGATCGCTACCAGGCGAAAACCAAGCGCCGGATTTCCTTCGAATATGCGTTGATGAAGGGGATCAACGACAGCGAGGATATTGCCAACCAGCTTGGCAATAAACTGCGGGGCCGCCTGTGCCATGTCAACCTGATTCCGCTGAACCCAGTCGACCTCCTCCCCTTCGAACGATCGACACCGGACGATATCGCCCGGTTCGCGGCCGCTCTCGAGGCGAAGGGTGTACCCACCACCGTACGCTACTCCCGTGGTGTCGATATCGGGGCCGCATGCGGTCAACTGCGAGCTTACCAGCAAGCTTTCGTCGACCATGCGATCCCACGGAACGACGAACCGGTGGCTCCTGCGAGCCACCGGTAATCGCGACATCAGTTGATGCTCTGTCGCTACGCCATTATGTCGTGAGCCATCTCCTCGAAAACAGCGATATACGTGTCAGCGTCAGCGATCGTGTGAGCCACGGAGAGCGTCCATTCCTCTTCCCGGCCGGGCGTCATATAGATGCCTCGGTTCATGGCATAGAGCCAGGAAAGTTCGCACAGCGCCGGATTCTGATGTTCCATAAAGGACTCGTAGTCCGTAATCTTGACCGGGGAGAACGTCACGCAGCCCTTCGAACTGATGCCGACCGTATAACCCGGCAAACCGTACTTGGAGAGCACGGCCGCACAACCAGACTGCAAATGCGCATCGAGCGCGTCGAGATGCTCGTACGCTTCTGGGGTCAGGATCTCCTCCAGACTCGCTCGCGCGGCCGCCATGGTCAGGGGATTGCCGTTGTAGGTACCTACCTGTTTGACCCGGAAATCGCGCACGACCTCCATAACCTCATCCGAGCCGCCGATTGCCCCAGAAGGTAGACCGCCGCCGAGCGCTTTGGCGAGCGTGACCATGTCGGGCTTCACGCCGAACTTTTCGGTCGCACCGCCGGCCGCAATGCACAGTCCGGTTTTCACCTCGTCGAAAATAAGAACGATCTCGTGCTTTTGCGTCAGGGACCGCACGCCTTCGAGATAGCCCGGTTCCGGCAGAACGACACCGAGATTCATCATCGCGGCTTCCATGATCAGGCAGGCCGGCTTGCGACCCTCCTCGATCAAGCGCTCGATGCGAGACTCCATCGCGGCGAGGTCGTTGAATGGAACAGGAACGGTCATCTGAACGACGGCATCAGGAATACCAGCTCCGTACGGGATCGATGCCAGATTGTCTCGATCGCCGATCTCTTCGAACGGAACGCCACCGGTAGACACCATGACGTAGTCATGATGACCGTGGTATGACCCGAAGATCTTCATGACCGTGTCGCGACCGGTATAGGCACGTGCGATTCGGATTGCGTCCATGGTTGCTTCGGAACCCGAATTGACATAGCGCCACTGTGGGAGTCCGAACCGTTTGACCAGTTCTTCACTGACGATCAGGTCATCTTCGACCGGCGCGGCGAAGTGGGTGCCCAGCCCTACCCGATCCTGAACGGCTTTCACGATCGCGGGATGGGCATGCCCTTGAACCATTGAACCAAAACCGTTATGGAAATCGATCCGCTCGACGCCATCGACGTCCCACACCTGCGAACCCTTGCCTGATTCGATATAGATCGGCCACGGATCGCGCACCTGATACGACGAGGCAACGCCAGCAGAAAGGGTCTGCCGGGCACGGTGATAGAGTTCCGCCGATTTCGGTGTCGACTCGTTGAGTCGTTTCTCTTCGATTTCCGTGAGTTCCGCAACCCGTTTATGGTCGATTGCGGCTGGTGTGGCGATCGCCATCATAGACATCCTTTCGTGTAACCTCGCTCTTCACTGACTTGATTATCCCATGGAGACAGACAATCACTGCGGTTAGAACGGTTTGTCGGATGTGCGTTCCCGGAACAGGACGACATCCGACTCAGGCGCCTGCGTGCATGGAGACCAGTTCGGCTTTCGAACGGCTGCTGGCATCGAGAGCGGCGAGCAGTGTTTCAATCTCGGCGACATCGCCAGCGTGAGCCGCTGGTTTGCTGAAGAGAAATCGCCCGTCCTGGTCGATGATGTACGTCCCGGGTAGTTGCCGCCGATTGCCCACCGCTTTGCCAACGCTGGCGCCATGTTTCATCGCCCGAACACTCGCTCCAACGACGGCCGGTCCGGCAAGCTGGGAAATACGTCCTTCAGGCAAACCGAACGCGCGATAAGCAACCCGATCGGGATCGGCAAGGATTTCAAAAGGCAAGTCGCGATCAGCCCGAAACTCGCGGGCTTCTTCAGGATTGCCCATACCGACGAAAACAATCTGCACTCCCCGCTTCTCAAATTCTGCTTTCGCGCTCGCGAGCTGGGCAGCGTGCTCTCGACAAAAAATGCACCCAAAATGGCGGAGAAACACCAGCACTGTCGGACCATCATGGCTTTGCCAGACGTCAGCAAGAGTTGTCTCGTCTCCATTCATCGTCTTTACAACGGCATCCGGAGCGGGCTGGCCAGGTTTGAAAGCGGAAACTGCGGTCATGGTCCTCTCATTTCGTGGTCGGCTAATCCTCAGATTCGATCACAGGGCTATCCTGTTCTGATCGATAGCCTAGGGAGCGCACGTCTGATCGTGAGTGTGGCTGCTACTCTGCGGTGCTATCTCAACTGAAAGGAGCGCACGTGACCAGATGGTTCCGGGTACAGGAAATTGGGGTGATTCATCGAACTGGAGATCCCGGTGGTGTCACGGGTGTTTTTTTCGATCCAGCACAACCGTCCGTCATCGAAATTGATCCGCGCTGGGAAGAGGGATTGGCCGGTATCGAGGAGTTCAGCCATCTCGTCGTGATGTTCTATCTCGACCGTCAACCACGGCGTAGGTCAGCTGGCAAGGCACGCTCAGCTGAAGGCGATCCGCAAGCGCAGAAGGTCGGTTTCTTTGCCACCCGGACACCGAAACGACCCAATCCCATCGGACTTTCCTCACCGCGGCTCGTCAGTGTCGATGGCCGGTTTCTCACCGTCAGCGGTATAGATGCCTGGGATGGCACTCCGGTAATCGACATCAAGGGCTACTACCCTCGTGATGAGATGCAGCCTCATGCGACTGTGCCCCAATGGCTCACCGAACTCTGGGCCAACCACGATCTCGAACGTGGATGATAACTCCCGGCCCGACACCGACGCAGCCACCTCAGCGGCCTGACATTTGCCCGAGGCCGGCTGCAAGGCACCGTCACCAACGCAGTTATTGACAAGGTGGCACAGATCTTTGCAGAATTGTCACGTCAGACCTCCGTTTTTTCGCAGTTGCGGCACTCTCTGAACCCTATCGTTCACCAAACGGAAGGTTCGGGCTTTCAGGAACTATCCAGAAAGGAGTTGTCAGGGGACTTGGGGAGAACAACGAGTTGGTCGGAACATCTGTGGAGGAAGGATCATGATTACCAAGCGAAGCACGTACATCCTGACTGCAATCGCAGCCGTATTGTACGTTTTGCTGTGCTGGATATTCGCTGATAACTGGTTTAAAGTCGACGGAGATTATCTCTGGAACTCAGACGTTATCAGCGAATCGAACATCTGGACCTATGTCGGACTGATCGCGATCATCGCGGTTGGTTTGTACCAAGCCCAGCGCATTCCCGATGCGGGGATCGATGTTACGCCCGAGCTGCAGCGGGCAGTGCCAGGTCAGGTCGATGATCCGGCAACATGGAAGCTCCTCATGGGGAACGTTTACTACTCGGTCATCTGGCTGGCAGTCCGGCTCTTCGCCGGTCGTGACTGGGCGATTGCAGGAGAAGAAAAAATACGCGGCGGTGAGTTCGGCAGCGGCGAATCAGTCAAAGGCTATTGGGAACGCGCAGTGGCGATCCCTGAGCCCCCGGGACGACCAGCCATCACGTACGACTGGTATCGTGATTTCCTGCAGTACATGCTCGACAACGAATGGTACACATGGTTCGCAGATTTGATCATGTGGGGCGAACTGCTGGTTGGACTGGCGCTGATAGTTGGCGCGCTGGTCGGTATCTCTGCTTTCCTCGGCACCTTCATGAACTTCAACTTCATGCTCGCTGGCAGCGCCAGCTCGAATCCGGTGCTCTTCGGAATCTCAGTCTTCCTGGTTCTCGCCTGGAAAACCGCTGGCTTCTGGGGTCTCGATCGCTATCTCCTCCCGCTTCTTGGCACACCGTGGGAAACGGGACATGGTGAACCACGAAAGATTGGTCTGCTGGAGCACGATCATGCGAATGTTCCACCGCCGCCAACTCGGCAGTAAGGCATTCATCATCCTGGATCAATCCTGAGATGCAACAAAACGGAGCCGCCAAACGCGGCTCCGTTTTTTCCACTCACGATGTTATCCCTGATCGAGGATTTCTAGCACTGGCGCCAGCTCCTCGATCGCGCTCACAGTGCATGGGTCCGGATAGACCTGCAAATGACTGATCCCGAGATCGGCGTAAGTGCGGAATTCCTCAGCAATCATTTCTGGAGAACCGGTCAGCGATGGAACCGTCTGGCCTGGACGGCCATAGGCTCCTTCGAAGTCGACCAGTACCGCAACGCTCCGCTCGAGGGTCGCCGGATCTCGACCCACCGATTCGCAGACCGCGTTCATCTTCTCCTGAAGGGGTTTCGTCGTTGCCGGGGTGTTTCCGGTCGACCAGGCCCAAAGATTCCAGTGGTCGGCGTGCTCAGCGGTCAGGCGCATCATCCGCTCGCCGAGAAAGGTGCCGATCATAATCGGCATACCGTCAGGGCGCGGACCGCGAGGTCGCAATTCGCAGTCATCGGCACTGTAGTACTCGCCCTGAAAATTAACCGAACCGGTTCGTATGAGCGACGAGATGATCGAGAGCGCTTCTTCGAATCGACTCGCGCGGTGATCATAGGGATAGCCAAAGGCTTTGTACTCAGGTTCGGCCCATCCGGATCCAAGACCGAGGATCAGACGGCCATTACTGATTTCGTCAATTGTTTCTGCCATTTTGGCCAGCAGCGCAGGGTTTCGGTAGGCAGTGCAGCTCACGAAAGGAGCTAGCTCGATCCGATCCGTGACTGCTGCAAAAGCCGCGAGCATCGACCAGCACTCCCACGCCCCCTGTGGTTCGTGACCGTCGATCTTCATCAGGAGATGATCGGCAAACCAGACGGAATCGAATCCGAGTTCCTCCGTCTTCTGGGTCATTGCCATCAAATCGGACCAGCGGGCAGTGTCGCCAGCCATTTCCCGTTCCGACTCGGGCAACATGATGCCAACCTTGATAGGACGACGGTTCTCGACAGACATGAGGCTCCTCCATCACGAAAGCGCCCCAAGAGAGCGCCTATTCTCGATTGTGTTGGTCCAGCAAGTCTAGAGCATCCTTGAACCGGGCAAGAGAATCGGGGGTGCATGGATCGAGACCTGCAATCCAATGCTGGAAACCAAGGTCTCGAAAAGCCTGGATCTGTTCGGCGATCTCCGCGTCAGTTCCGGTTATTGGATTCGCCCGGGTACCCGTCGCCCCCTCGATCGCGACGTTACTGCCAACGGTTTTTATGATCGTCGCTGGGTCACGCTTTTCCACTTCGCAGGCTCTCCACAAGCGCTCCAGCGGTTCGGCCGCAGCTTCCGGGGTGGCCAGCCAGTTCGTGTTCCAGGCATCGGCATAACGCGCGGTCAAGCCGAGCATGCGTGGACCGCTGGTCCCGACGAGAATCGGTGGCCCACCACTCTCAGCGCGGGGACCCCGCGGTTCATTCACCGCGTCTCGCGCCGAGAAAAAGCGGCCATCGAGTTCAGCAGTCCCGGTGCGAAGTAATCCGGAGATGATCTGGAGCGACTCTTCGAACCGAGACACCCGATGGTCCCAGGGAAAACCGAACATCTCGTATTCAGGTTCATGCCAACCCGCGCCAACGCCGAGCACGAAACGTCCGCCACTGATCTCATCGATCCCTTCGGACATCTTGGCCACGAGAGCCGGGTTCCGCCATCCCAGACAGGTCACGAGCACGCCGAGGGTGATCGTGGAGGTCGCTTCGGCGAGACCGGATAGGAGGGTCCACGGATCCCACGTTCCTCGAATGGGACCACTTTCGGGTGGCAGTTTCAGGATCAGGTGATCAGGAATCCAGAGCGAATCGTAGCCGTTCGCTTCGGCGGCTTGGGCCATGGCGCGGATATCGCTGTAGCGAGGCTCTGAACCAAACGATGCGCCGGCGGCAACCGGCATCATGAAGCCAATCCCCATCTGACGTCTAGTAACAGGCCAACGAGCTGGTCCCGCTTCGGTCTTACTGGAAGTCATCTGGTGTCGTCCCTTCCTCCAAAAACAGTGGCGCCGAGTCTATTCGAGGTTGAGCCGCCCAAGCCGCCGCGAGGAGAGCCAGGTAGCGATCGCTGTCACCACGAGCACCGTGATGATCGCTACGACCAGACTGGTCGGATCCTCGAGCGGGTCAGATGGAGCAACAGCCGTGCGGTAATAATCACTATCGATCAAGCCAGCATAGATCGATTCGGTGTAATGCTGGATCGAGACGACCTTGAGACCGGGCAGATAACGCCCCAGCAGCGATTCCCAGACCAGCACGTAGGTAATTCCGGCGAGAAGTGCCCGGGCGGCATAGAGACTCACCAACATGAAAATCGAACCATAGGCGAGAACGCCTCCCAACGTTGCCGCAAGCATGGCGCCGAGGAGCTGGAGGTTGTTGGAATCAGTCGCATCTCCGCCGAGGATGATGACGTAGGCGATAGCAAGTCCAAGCCAGGCCAAAGGCGTCGACACGACAACCGTCGCCGAAAGCTTCTCGATCACGATCCTGAGTCGGCTGACTGGTTTCAGAGTCAGGTATGGAAGTGTCTGATCCTCGATCTCATTGCCCAAAGCGCCAGTCGCAAGGATGAGGACAGCAACCGGTAGCAACGTGGCGATGAATAGAAGTCGGAAAATCGATTCCGACATGAAGTTCAGTGAGTTTTCTTCCGGGGTGGCGGCGAAAGCCCAAACCACGGCGAACGCGATCGGGATGGCCATGATCCCAGCCACCACCCGTACCGCCTTGCCACCGGCAAACTGGCGAATAGTGAGCATGAATACAGGAACGTTACTCCAGAGACCGTTCATCAGATCGTCAACCCCATCCTTACCGCTGAACCAGATAGGAGAAGACCGATTCGAGCGATTCGTCGGCGGGTTCGATTTCGTGGAGTCGAATGTCCTCTTCGCGGGCAACGGTCGGTATCGTGGCGAAAATCGCACGAGCGTCAGTGGTTTCAACGAAAAGCCGACCGAGTTCGTCGATCTTCACCGACCTGACAATTGGTTGTTCGAGCAACCGGGCACCAAGACGGCGAGGATCGCTGGCGCGCAATCGAACGACGTGTGGGCGATTGTCGATCCGCTCCCGGATCACCCGATAGTCACCGGCAGCGGCAAGCTTTCCGTTGATGATAACGAGGATGTTCTCGGCGAATCGTTCGACCTCGACCAGTACATGGGATGAGATCAACAGCGTTTTCCCCGAAGCGCCGAGATGGCGGATCAGGTCGATCATATGCGCGCGCTGCTCCGGATCGGTCCCGTTCAGTGGTTCGTCCATCAGGATGATGTCGGGATCATGGACGAGCGCGGCGGCCAGCTTGATCCGCTGACGCATCCCTTTCGAATACCCACCGAGCTTTCTGTCCTGCGCCGGTTCCATCTCGACGATCCCAATCGCCATCCGAGTCGCCGCATCGGGATCTGGCAGTTGCTGCATGATGGCGTTGAAGTGCACGAACTCCCAGCCGGAGAGATACGGATACAGCATGTCGACGTCAGAGACCAGGCCGAATCTTCGATAGGCTTCTGGTTCGCCCCGGGGAGGATAGCCGCCAATCCGGATTTCGCCGGTCGATTGGCCGATGAGCCCACTGATCATCTTAAGGCTGGTCGATTTGCCGGATCCGTTCGGCCCAAGAAGCGCCGTGACTCCGTTGCCGATGCTGAACGACAGATCGGAAACGGCCACAAGATCGCCGTACCACTTCGACACGTGATCGAGCACGATGGTAGGTTCGGTCGTCATGACTGCAGCCGGACTGGCTGCCGTCGAAATCAGTTCGGCTGGTGGGGCTGATTTTCCTCTAATCCGCTGGAACATAACGCCAGTACATGATTCCTACGCATGCCAGAACAATCGCGACCATACCGGCGGCATACTCCCAAGCTGGAAGCGATTGCCCGAAGGCCTCATCCGGCATCGGCTGATTGAAAATCGCGTGCGAAAACTCAGTCGTCAACCGAGCTGGACTGAGAAACGCGAGATAGGGCAGCACGCTTTCGTTCGAGACCACCTGGGTCAATATGCCAGCAAAAATCGAAACCACCAAGAAGCCGATGATGATGATGGCGACCGCTATGCCTTTCCGGTCAGTGAAAGACGAAATCGTCAAGGCGATCGCACCGAGATAGAACGCGGTCAACGTACTCATGATGACAATGCGGCCCAGGTCGCCCGCGTTGTCTTTCATGGCCGACAGCGGCGAATCCTCGAGCAACTGTCGTCCAAGCCAGTAGATCACCATCGGCACCAATGACACCGTCAGAGTCAGCAGCGCTGTGGCTACAAGTTTCGATAAGAGATAGTCGCCTCGTGTGATTGGGCGAGAGAAATAGAGCGTCAGGACGTTCTCGCGACGGTCGTTACACAGCATCTCCGGAGCCACGGCCGCCACGAACACGCCAAGAATGCTGAAGATGATTCCGAAATACTCCCAGTAGGCGACGACTTCGGCATCTGGGATAAACGCGCGAATCCCTAATGGGATGACGACGACCAGCCCGACCGCGATGTAGAGAAGCACGGGGATGACCTTCGCGGTCCAGCTCTTTTTCGCTCCAAGCGCTCGTTTCATGGAATAGGTCGTCAGCGTGCGAGCACCGTGCTCGCGTCCGAGTCGCTCGCCTTCGTAGTGCTGATATCCACGGTCATACACTTCACCGAAGTTCTGACCGCTGGTCGTTGGTTGGGCTGGGATCACGCCAGAATCACTCACTCGATGATTCCTCCGCTTCAGCAACAATGCGCTGATCGGCAACCGCGCGCAGATAGAGTTCCTCGAGCGAACGGGTTCGACTCCGGAGACTGCGCAAACCGACGCCCACGTCTACCGCGCTATCTCGAATCGCATCGTAGGCTTCCTCGTTGTCGTGACGAATGATCAGATCGTGAATCATGAGCGATTCAGGATGGAGATTCACGACATCGGTAATGCCATACCCTGCCAACCGCTGAATGAACGGATCCGGGTTGCCTTCGATCTTGACAGCGATTTCCCGCTCATCCGTGGTGGGTCCACCCAGAGGCTGAGACAGCATGAGCTTTCCGCCGTTAATGATCACGACGTAGTTACAAACCCGTTCGATATCCTCGAGGATGTGGGAAGAAAGAATCACGGTCATCCCCATCCGCCGATAAACGCGATCGACGAGTTCGAGCATCGCTTCCCGTCCGGGAGGATCGAGTCCTGCCGTCGGTTCGTCGAGAAAGACCAGCGATGGATCATGAACGATCGCCTGGGCCAGTTTGACCCGCTGCTTCATACCGGTTGAAAAGCCCTTGATCAAGCGATAGCGCTCTTCGTCGAGACCAACCTGATAGAGAACATCAGCAGCACGCTGACGGGCTTCGACTTTCGGCAAGCCGCTCACTTCGGCCATGTGACCGACAAAATCAGCAGCGGTGGCGTTCGACGGCAGGCAATCGGACTCTGGCATATAGCCAACGCGTTCGCGGATCTGAATCCCGGCTTCCTCGGAGTCGTAGTCGAGCACCGTCGCCGAGCCCTGGGTTGGTCGAGTCAAACCGAGCAACAACCGAATGAGCGTCGTTTTTCCCGCGCCGTTTGGCCCCAGCAAGCCGATTGCAGCGGGAGGCAATTCGAGATCGAGGTGATCAAGGGCGAGCACCCCGTCATAGGCTTTGGTCAGATCGTTTGTGACGACAACTGGTGCTAGAGAGGGATCGATGTGTGCCGGTATGACCGGTCGACTCAGGATCGTGGAAGCACTCAAACGATTTTCACCTTCATGAAGCGCTCGAACTGGTGTGAGCGCGTCGCCGAACAACGCCCGAAGCGGTCACTTATACCCGATCGGCGTGCTCATTAAGATAGCAGGCCTGACCCATTTCGCGATCAACGCTAAGGTCCGGCTCTCGATAAGAACTCTCTCGAACGCTCCAACATTATTCGGAGGAGTCATGAGATAGTTCCTTGTACGAAATGCACGAAGCAGTAGTCATACGGGCAGAATCCCCACCCCAAGATGGATGGAGCGGCGGATCGCAACGGGATCGGTGGCTAGCCGTTACCAGCAAGCAATCAAGAGGCAAACGATGAGCGAAATGCAACTTCATGGAATCATTCCGATTCTGGTCACTCCGTTCACCGACTCCGGCGAGATCGATGACGACAGCTTGCGCAATCTGGTCGACTTCACGCTCGCTGCTGGGGTGCACGGTCTTGGGATTGCGCTCGGCAGTGAGGTCTACAAGCTTACCGAAACCGAACGCGTCTCGGTCATCGCCGCGGTTATCGATCAGACCAATCAGCGAGTTCCGGTCGTGGTGAACACCGGCGCCCCAGGCACCGATCTGGCGGTCTATTTGAGCCGCCTGGCGGAAGAAGCCGGCGCAGCCGCAGTAATGTGCACTTCGCCCGGCCCTGGCTTTTCCGAGGCGGAGATCGTCGACTATTTCGGCGCAATCGCAAACTCGGTGACCGTGCCAGTGGTGGTCCAGGACACCGACGCGAATCCGATCAACGCCGCAATGATCAGTACGATCGCGAACCAATGCCCGGGTGTAAAATACGCGAAAGTTGAAAGCACGCCTCAGCCAGTGCAGGTCGACGCTGCCGTGCGGGGAAGCAACGGAACCGTCGGCATCATCGGCGGCGCAGCCGGTACCTATTTGCTCGCTGAACTCCGACGTGGAGCGATCGGGACCATGCCCTGGCCGAGCACGCCAGCCGCGTTTGTGGCCGTCTGGGATCTCTGGCAGGCCGGGGATAGAACCGCCGCAACGTCCCGCTTCGAATCAGATCTCGCGCCGCTGCTGAACATCCCCGTCCGTTCCATCAATGGCGGGCATCTCGTCCACAAGTACTTGCTCTACCGGCAAGGAGTTATCAAGACCCCGGTGGTCCGAGGGCCGTCGCGGCCGCTCGATCCAATCACGATGGAGGAACTCGACGAGGTCTGTGTTCGACTCGGACTCGTATGACGATCGTGCCCGTTCAGTTACATCAGAAGCAAAGGAGACCAGGATGAAGATCACTGACATCACCGTGACCCCATTCACCATCACGGCTGATCGCTACCACAATGGCACTCCGCTTAGAAACGTCGAGATCGTCCAAACCGTCACGACGATCACGACCGACGACGGAATCTCAGGTCGCTATTTCGGTGGCCATGGTCATGGTGATCAGGATGGTCTCACCGCCGAGGACCGCTCGTATCTCGAAGCGAGAATCAAACCGATGCTCATCGGTCAGGATCCGCTTGATCGGGAACGATTCTGGCAATGGCTCTATGCTGCCAAGACACCAGAAAACCTGATGGGCGTTGTCGATTTGGCGCTTTGGGATCTGGCTGGCAACGCAGCTCAGCAACCGGTTTACAAGATGCTCGGAGGATGTCGCGACCGGGTGCTCGCCTATGCCAGCACCTATCCAAACATGGGGTCACCGGACAACTACGCTGCCCACGCACTCGCCTGCAAGAAAGAGGGCTATCGCGCCTACAAGATCCATCCGTACTACTACTGGAATCCGGAAACGGGTGAGGAAGTACCAGGGCGTCCGTCACATATCGCTTGGGATATCGAGGTCTGCGAAAAGGTCCGGGCGGCTGTTGGCGACGACATGGTGCTGATGTTTGATCCCTGGGGTACCTATCACATCTACGAAGAAGCGCTGGAAGTTGGTCGCGAACTGGAGCGACTCGACTTCTACTGGTACGAACATCCGATGCCAGAGCAACGAATGCTGCCCTACATCAAACTCACGGATACGCTTGATATCCCGATTCTGTCACCGGAGATCCTGGAAGGCCACGTCTTCACCCGCGCCGAATGGCTCCGCCAGGGCGCTTCCGACTGGAGCCGGATCGATGTGCTTCGCGGCGGCATCACCGCCGCCCGCAAAACCGCGATCGTTTGCGAAGCCTTTGGGGCCCGCTGCGAAATCCACATGAGCGGCATTGGGAACCTGCATGTGATCGGGTCGATGCCAGAGGACACCTGTGGCTACTACGAGCGTGGTCTCCTCGCCCCCGGTGTCGACTACGACGCCCCGCTCCCCTATCTCACCGAGCCGATCGACGCACTCGATCCAGACGGATACGTCACGCTTCCGCAGAAACCAGGACTTGGGTATTCGATTGACTGGGACTACATCCGCGACCATCAGGTCACGGCGTAACCGCATCAGCGAAGCGCGCGGAAACAGCGAGCGGCTTCCTCGAGGCCCTTGGCGAAGATGGAGGGTTCCTGACCGACGCCAATGCGCAGGTGACCCTCATAGCCAAACGCAGATCCGGGCGCGAGCATGACCGAATAGTCGCGGGCGAGATGATCCGCCAGTTCCGCAGACGGCATGTCGGCCGTGTATTTCATCAACGCGAGGAGACCTGCTTTCGGTCGGTTCCAGCTCGCCACGTCTGCGTTTTCCGCAAACCAGGCATCAGCGGTGGCGAGATTCGGTTCGAGAATTCGCTCGTTCCGCTGTTGAATCAGATCGCGATGCTGAATCGCGATCAGCGCCAGAAAATCGCTGATCTTGCCCGGCGACAGCGAGACGTAGTCTCGCGCAGCCCAGCATTTCTGCGCGATCTCCTCTGTCGCCGCGATCCATCCGATCCGCAGTCCTGGCAGGCCGAAGGGTTTTGACACCGTGCCGACACTGATCGCGGTCGTGCCGCGATTGCGCAGCGGAGAGGTCGCCTCGACTCCACCCGGCAAGTCGAGCCAGCGATAGGCTTCGTCACAGAGCACCACAGCGCCGCGCTCTTCGGCGAGGTCATAGACACGGGCGAGATCGCCATCGGTGAGATAGGCGCCGGTTGGATTGTGCGGGGTGTTGATGACGATCATTTTGGTGTCGGCTCGGAGGAGACCTTCCAGGGCATTGACGTCGAAGCGGTATTCCCCATCAGCTTCTTCGATCGTCCAGAGGGTGACGTCGCAACCGACCGCCCGGGCGACGCTGAACAACTGCTGGTAGGCCGGATAGACAGCCACAACATGGTCGCCTGCCGACAGCAAGGTGGTGAAAATCAGATAATTGGCTTCGATCGCCCCAGTGGTGACCAGGACTTCGTCTGCGCAAACCCCCGTGTAGGTGGATGCGATTTCCGCTCGCAGGGCTTCAGTTCCTCTCGCTTCGGAGTAGCCAAGGCGAAGGTCGAGCAATGCCCGATGGGTAGCCTCCTGCTCATCCGCAGGAAGCAGAGAGAGCAACTCTCCCGTATTCATCGGGTAGATACCGCTTTCGGCGATGTCGTATTTGACCTCGGTTTCCCAGACGGTCATCCAGCGCTCGAGAGTAAATGGCTCGATCTTCAAGAGAATGTCTCCAACCTGCCCGTGCGAAGGCCAGTCGATCCTGACCAGAGAATATGAAGCGTATCAGGTAGACTCGCCTACCCAATTGGACAGGCCGCTACCTACCCGAGAAGGGTATGACATCGACGAAGATGGTCACTAGGGTTAGATCAAGTCAACACGTCCCGGTCAAGACGACACGCAAAGGACAGTTCAATGGATTCAAAAGGCGCAACCCTGCTAGAAGAACTCTCGGCCTCGATGGCCGATGCGGTCGAAACCGCTGCGGCCAGCACAGTGACCGTCAACGCTCGCAAGCGAATGCCAGCATCCGGGATCAGCTGGAACGGTGATGGGCTCGTGGTGACCGCAAATCACGTGGTTGAACGCGACGATGATCTTCACGTTTCGGCTTCGGACGGCACCTGGGTTTCAGCGACCCTTGTCGGTCGCGATCCCGGGAGTGACACAGCGCTTCTGAAAGTCAACGCAGACTTTTCGCCACCGGCGACGCTTACCGATAGTCCGGCTCGTCCTGGCCAGATCGTGTTAGCGGTCGGCCGACCCGGTAACTCCGGCGCGATGGCCTCGCTCGGCGTCGTCAGCATGGTGGGAGGGCAATGGCGCTCAGGAGACGGCGCGCAACTCGACAGCTTTCTGCGCACCGACGCTGCAATGCTTCCCGGTTTCTCCGGTGGCCCACTGATCAGCACCAGCGGAGCGGTGATCGGTATGAACTCCTCGTCAGTCGGTCGTCGTGGGAGTCTCACCATTCCGCATAGTGATCTGAGCAGAATCGTCGAAGCGCTGCAAACGCATGGCAAGATTCGACGCGGGTATATCGGCATTGGCGCTCAGTCAGTGACGTTGAACAATCGCTTGTCGTCCGCTCTCGGTCTGGAAAACGAGACTGGTCTGGTTGTCGTCGGACTCGAAAGCGATGGACCGGGAGAAAAGGCCGGTCTCATGATCGGTGATGTGATTCTCACGCTGGAAGGACACCCGGTCGCCAAGGTGGAAGACGTTCAGAACCTCCTCACCGGAGAGTTGGTCGGCAAACCGGTGACGCTTCGTATCGTCAGAGGCGGCGCACTGCAACACCTCGATGTCACGGCAGCTGAGCGCCGGTAGAGACTACTCGACTTTCACAAAACAGTCCCGGCTTGAGTGTCGCATTGAGAATGACAGGTAGATCCATGGCGGTAGATTCTTCGAAAGCAGCAGCGACCGTTTCTCGTGAGGTCGATCATGAATTGAAATCGCTCTATGAAAAGGTGCGACAGAGTGTGGTACTTGTGTATCGCGGCGGTGGGAGCGGCGCCGGAACCATCTGGGGGTCGGACGGGCTGATCGTGACGAACAACCATGTCGTCAACGCCGAAGGCGAAGCCAACGTCGTCCTGGCGGACGGGCGCAAACTCAAAGCGATCGTGGCGGCGCGCCATCCCACCCGTGACCTTGCGCTGCTCAAGGTTGCCGCAAGCAATCTTCCGGCCATTGTTGCGGCCGACTCGGCGCAAGTCCGACCGGGCGAACTGGCGATTGCGATCGGCCATCCAAATGGTTTTCGTGACGCGATGACATTTGGAGTAGTCGTTGCGATAGAAAGCGCCGCCTATGCCGGCGCTGGTGGCCGGGAAAACATGCTTCTCTCCGATGCTCGCTTTGGTCCAGGAAACTCAGGCGGACCCGTGGTCAACGCTGCTGGAGCCGTGATTGGAATCTGTTCGCGGGTATCGGGCCGACTCGGTATGTCCGTACCCAGTCAGATCGTCTCCCAATTCGTCGACGGTGCGTTCCTCCCGCAACAACGCGACTATCTCGGGTTCGATGCGGTCGAAGCGACCATCAGCCAGAATCCGGATACGTTTGGTCTGGTCATCACCGCGCTGGCTCCTGAGGGTCCGGCGACGACCGCTGGTCTGAGGCTGGGTGATATCGTTCTTAGCGTCGACGACTACGCCATTGCCGCAGGTGAATCGCTCGCTACCTTGCTTGGTTACGGTCGCACGCAGCACGAAGTCCGTTTGGGTATCCTGCGGGGTGGTTCGCCCTTGACTATCGTGGTCGAGCCCACGATTCGTCATCCGGAGACTGACCATCAACACTAGGAGATCCCGGTTACTTTCGCGCCCTAACGAGCAGCGATTGCTATGAGAGAGGCTGGTCCACGTTTGCGCGTCGGCATCATAGCCACCATTCCGCTGATCGAGCGGGGTTTGATGGCGATGATGGCTGGTGATCCATCACTGGATGTTGGTGTCTTTCCGGCCGGACCGGGACTGGATGGCCAATTCAGCATCGACATCGCGCTGGCGTTTCTTGCGGACGATGATGAGTTGCACGCAACGCTTGAGAGTCTCGACTCGTCACTTCCCGTACTCTGCCTGATCGAGGATGAAACAATTGCGTTGCCCGATCTCTCCAATCGACCTCTTGGCCTGCTCAGCGCCGACGCTGATGCTCAGTCCGTTACAGCCTCAATCCGGGCACTTCATCAGGGGCTCTTGGTTCTCGATCCGGTTTTCGCCCGGCGCCTCCGAGTGACTCAGAACGAATCAGCACGGATCGGGGAAACACCGCGTGACACGGTCTCCCCGCGTGAGATTCAGGTTCTCGAGCGGATTGCCGATGGCCTACCGAACAAAGCGATAGCAGCCGAACTCGGCATCAGCGAGCACACCGTTAAGTTTCACGTTGGTTCGCTCCTGGAAAAACTCGGCGCCGATAGCCGCGCTGAAGCGGTCATGATCGCCACCCGCCGGGGCATCCTGCGAATCTGATTGCGTTCTGGAAGGAACCAGCGCTAGCGACTCTTGCGCGGGTCGAGCGCATCCCGCAATCCGTCGCCAACATAGTTGATCGACAGCACGGTCAGGAAAATCATCAGACCAGGAAAGAGTGACTGATAGGGTGCGACCTGAATGAAGTCCTTGTACTCGAAGAGCATCCGGCCCCACGTGGGAACGTCTGATGGGAAACCAAGCCCGAGAAACGAGAGCGACGACTCGGTGATAATCGCTGCGCCGACCGCAAGCGTTCCCGCAACGATGATCGGGCTCATGACATTTGGCAGGATATGCCGGAACATCAATGTCGACTCACGCGCACCGATCGATTTGGCGGCTTCGACGAATTCCTTTTCCTTCAGCGACAGGAACTGTGACCGCACCAGACGTGCCGTCGACATCCAGTTGAGGATAGCGATAACAAAGATGATCAGGAAAAAGATTCCGAGATTCCCACCCTGGAGTTGAGGGTCAATGATCACATCGAGCGGACCCAGGTCCCTGCCCCCTAACGCCGAGTCGAAAGAGTTGTATATCTTGTCTCGGTACAGAAAACTGATCACCAGCAGCAGCGGTAATTGCGGCAGACTGATAAACATGTCGGTGATTCGCATGAGCAAACCATCGGTGAAACCGGCGAGGAAACCGCTAAGCGCACCGATCAGAGTACCGAACGAAACCGCAACGAACGCGGCGAGAAAACCAACGGCGAGCGAAATGCGGCCACCCCAGAGAGCCCGCGCGAATATATCCTGACCCAGTGAGTCCGTTCCGAACGGATAACTCAGTGAAGGTCCCTGATCAGCAACTTCGAAATTGATCTCGTCGATTTCACGCGGGTAGATCGCATTGCCGACAAACGTTCCCAACACCAGAATGACCAACACAATGAGTCCGGCCATTGCCAGCTTATGGCGCCGGAATTGCCGCCAAGCGTTACCCCACAAAGAGCGGGAATTCTTCCCACTCTTCACAAGCGCCCCTGGTTCGGCAATATCCTCCAGGCGCAACGAGGATTCGGACTGACTCATCGCAACGCCTCCACCGTCATCAAGCTTCCTGGGACCCTCACCACGCTCTCTCGAATCATCATCACGAATACTTGATCCGTGGATCGAGCCCCGCATACAAAAGATCTGCCACGATATTGAAAATCACCACGAGAATGGAATAGCCGAATGCGACGGCCATCACAACCGGGACATCCTTTTCCTGGACCCCGCTCACGATTGCTGATCCAATCCCTGGAATTCGGAAAATCTGCTCGGTGATGACCGCGCCACCAACCACCGCCGGAACATCAAGGGCAATAATCGTCACGACCGGGATTAATGCATTCCGCATCGCATGAGAAATGATCACGCTGTTTTCGCGAAGACCCTTGGCGCGCGCTGTACGAACGTAGTCCTGACCTATGACTTCGAGCATCGAAGCACGCACAAAGCGCGTCAGCGAACCTGCACCGGCCAGCGCAAGCACCATGATGGGCATAATCGATTGCTTCATGTTCGGCCAGAAGCCTTGAACATTGCTGTCGTAGACAAACGGCAACCAATCCAGCTTCACGCTGAAGATAACGATGAGCACGATACCGGTGTAGAACGTCGGAATGCTGAATCCGAGGAAGGCGATCGTCGTCGCGACGTTGTCAAAAACGGAGTACTGCTTGATCGCGGAAATGACGCCGACCGGAATCGCGATCATCACCGAAACCAGATAGGCGCCACCAACGATCTTGAGGGTGACCGGTAGTCGCTCAAGGAGGTATTCACTCACGCTTGATCGGGTCGTATACGAAATACCCCAATTCCCCTGAAGGTATTGCGTGGCCCAGCGATAATACTGCTCAGGCAGTGGATCATCGATACCCATTTGCGCCCTGAGTTGTTGCCGAAGTTCGGCTGGGACATTGGGGTTGGCGGCAAAGCCCGACAACGGATCGCCCGGGGCTAACGCCAGAATGGAGAAAATCACCATGCTGATCGCCACCAGGGTAAAAATGGAAATCAGAATTCGGCGAATCAGAAACTGACTCATGAGATTGTCCCTGCCCGGGGCCGCTGCAATTCCCTGCGAGTCATACCACTTGACTCGCTTTGGTTTGACGTAGGTCTCGCCTGCGAATTGCGATAGAGATCACCAAACAACATGGTCAAACATCTCAACATCGACCCGTCAACTTGATCGGCAATTCGCGAATCGTAGTCAGGTTGAATTGCCTGTGTCAAGGAAGCGCGTCGACCAAGGACCTCCATAAATGATCTACGACCACGCCAACTGCACCAAATCTCGTCAGACGCAGTGAGGATGTTTCAACTATCGGCCAGTTCTTTGTGCGCAGGTTCCTACTCGAGATAGACAGTGGTTTTCAGGCATTGCGCCGACGGCAAGTGCCTGGTCGTTCAATGAAGGAGAAACGAATGTTCGATGGCTGGGCGGGCGCAATTGTGGCAGGTTTGATGGGTGCGGTTTTCGTATTGCTGGCGATCCCACTCTGGCTCGACCGCATTCCTCCAAACAAACTCTACGGCTTTCGAACTCGGGCGACGTTATCCGACAAGTCACTCTGGTACGCGGTCAACAAGCCAACTGGTTTGATCCTGATGGTGACTGGCTTAGTGATGCTCGCCGTCACGCCAGTCGGTTTGGCCGCGGGCGGAGATCCCGAACAACAGGAGGAACTGGTCTGGGTGGTCATCGCGATCTCAGCTGTTGGCGTGGTTGCGATCCTTCTTCGTGGTTACCAGATCATCCGGTCATTCGAATCAGAAAGCGCGCGCTGATCACCTGACCGGGCGCCATTCGATCTTGCGCGGGTCCGTTTCCGGATCAGGAGCTGGCATCCCGCTCATCCAGAGTCCATTCGACCAGTCATTGTTCGCCAGTTCCCGCAGGAATGGACCAACGTAAGCGGCCAACGCTTCAACAACGGCTTGTCCCTCTGCAGCGGTTCCAAGCGAAGGCTTGCCGCTATAGCCGTGCGGAACCACATTGCTGAACGATCCACGGACTTCGAGCGGATGATCCATGATCTGATTTGGCAGATCGACTGCGAGTTCCTGGCGAGCGAGATGGGGAGCGGCGTAAAGCACCATCGACATTTCCGACTGACCGCCGTGATCCTCGTCAACGTCATACTGCCCTTGCAGCAACTGTGCGCCAAGTCCTTGCCAGCCCTTGAAAATCGCAACCACCATTTCGTGGGTATCGTTGAGTTCCCGGGCGGCGTTTTCTATACAGGCAGGATTGCCATCGTGAGCGCTGACGACCAGAAGACGTCGGATATCGTGGAGCATGAGCGATTCGGCAATGTCGACGATGACGGCGGTCAACGTCTGGGGGCGGAGAGAAAGACTCCACGGCCAACCCATCATATGGAGCGACATCCCGTAATCGAGTGCAGGCAACACCACCGCAGTTCCGAGTTCATCAGCCAAGCGCAGGGCAATCGCTTCGGCCGCGATCGTGTCAGTGCTGAATGGCAGGTGGTCACCATGAAACTCAGTGGCTCCGACCGGCAGGATGGCGGTATCGAAGCCGCCCTCGCGCAAATCGGAAGCAGTCAGATCGGCCAGGGCTTTTACACGACGGGTTGGCGTTGACGACATCAGAGAATCCTCCCTTGGTGACCTATTGCGGTCCGTTTTCCAGAATCCAGTCGAGATACTGCTTCATTCCATCCTCGAATGACGTTGGCGGAACCCAGCCGAAATCCCGTTTGAGCAGAGCATTGCTCGGTACGGGTCCGGGAGGTTCACCATCAACCAGATAGTTGGCCTCTGCCACTGGCACGACCTCATAGTGAAAGTCAGGGAGGTAACGATCGAAGGCTACGAGTACATCTCCTATCGAATAGAGTCGTCCGGCTGTGAGCGAATAGACAGGTTCAGGGAGATTTGGCGTAGACCACGCACGCTCGATACCTTCGGCGATATCTTCGACATAAGTCCAATCCAGCCAGGGGCCCGCAAGGGAATTGATACGCACAGGTTGATGATCGAAGTAGATGCGCAGCATTTCCCGCGGCTCTGTCCCGCCGACATAACCGGGCGTGTCTCGTTCCATTGGTCCAAACACGTTTGCTGGTCGCATCGCCACCGTATCGAGTCCGAACAGATCGCGGTAGCGCTGCACAACGCGTTCGCTGGTGTGTTTAGTGATTCCATAGAGACCGCTGGCCCGGGATGGAGTCGATTCGTCGACAACTTCGAGATCGGGCCACGCGCCAGTGGCCGCGCCGGAAGAGACATAGACGAATCGCTCGAAATCAGGAAGCGATCGAGCAACATCGAGCGCGTTGACCGTTCCAAGCAAGTTGACCTCGATGATCCGACGGGGTTCAGCGTGCTCACGATGGAGACGGGGCGTAATCGCGGCCGCATGGATGATCCGGGTAACCTCATTCCTGCCAGCAACATCGAGCATCGCATCATAGGACGTTACGTCCCCCTGCTCAAAAACAACGTTGCTGACAGCATCTCCGAGCATCGTGCCAAGCAGTTGATCCGGAGGCATCAGATCGTAGGAAACAACGGTTTCGCCGCGTCGCGCCAGACGGCGAACGATGTGACTCGGAACCCAGCCATTTCCGCCGGTTACGAGAGTTGTCATGATTGGCCATCCCTCTCTGCCTTCAACGCTGCCGCAGGATAGTACACTGCCAGATCGGAGTGGTGATTCAACGGGGAGCGACCGGTGAGCGAACGTTCAGATAGCCAAGGAAAGAAACTCTGGGGCGGGCGTTTCGCCGTTGCTCCGGACGAAGCCGCGGCCGCATTCACCGCGTCGATCCTGTTCGACAACCGAATGGTGCGGGAAGATATTCGCGGGTCGGTCGCTCATGTCCGGATGCTCGGGCGGCAGTCGATCATCCCCGCCGAAGACGCTGCCCTGATCGAAACAGGTCTGTGGCTGATCTGGGATGAGGTCGAGAACGGGACCTTCACCTACTCTGTGGCTGACGAGGATATTCACAGCGCCGTTGAACGCCGTCTGCGCGAGCTGATTGGACCGGCACAAGGGAAACTCCACACCGGCAGGAGTCGTAACGACCAGGTCGCGACCGATACCCGACTCTGGACCAAAGGCGCGCTGCTCCGCACCGAGGAAAGCGTTCTTCGCTTGAGTGAAAGCCTGCTCCGGCTAGCGTCGAACACGACCGATGTCGTCCTCCCCGGTTACACCCACACCCAGCGGGCGCAGCCGGTGCTGTTGGCGCATCATCTGCTGGCCTATGTCGAAATGCTGGCCCGTGATCTCGAACGCCTGCAACAAGCTTTCGATCGAGTCGACCAGATGCCACTTGGGTCGGGAGCGCTTGCCGGTGTGACCTATCCCATCGATCGCGAATCAGTCGCCACCGATCTCGGCTTTTCCGCCATTTCGGCCAACAGCATGGATGCGATCGCGGATCGGGATTTCGTCCTCGACACGATGTATGCCCTCAGCATGATCCAGATGCATGCCTCCCGGTTGGCGGAAGAACTGGTCTACTGGTCGAGCGGTGAGTTTCGATTTGTGACGATCTCCGACGCTTTCGCCACTGGCAGTTCGATCATGCCGCAGAAAAAGAACCCCGATGTCGCAGAACTCTCTCGCGGCAAAACTGGCCGCGTGCTCGGTCATCTGACCGGTTTGCTGGCCACGATGAAGGGTCTGCCACTGACCTACAACAGCGACATGCAGGAAGACAAGGAAGCGCTCTTCGATACCGTCGATACCGTCAATGGAGTCCTCGCGGTGATGAGCGGAATGATCGACACGTTGACAGTCAATGAGCAGCGGATGGCGGAAGCAGCGGTGGGCGATTTTTCTCTTGCAACCGACGCCGCCGATCTTCTCGCCCGGAACGGCATTGCATTCCGGGAAGCTCATGAAATCGTTGGCAATCTCGTTCGCACGTGCGTCGAGTCGAACCGCACATTCGAAGACCTGTCAGTGGAAGATTGGACGTCAATTCACCCGCTCTTCGGTCAACAACGACCACCGCTCAACGCCATGGAAAGCGTTTCCGCCCGGGATGTTCCCGGCGGGACCGCTCCGAACCGGGTCATCCAGGCGCTCGCATCCGCAGAAGAGCGTCTCGCGTCCCAACGCATCGACTTGGCGGCGCGTCAGGACCGACTCGAAACCGTTATGACAGCAGGATCACCGGGACGCTGACCGCGATGAGCATTCTGTCGACCATGTCACCCGCACAGGCAAAGCACCAACTTGATGTCTGGGTCGCTTCGACCGAGAGCGATTGGCACGACGTGCTGCGCATCCGGCGGCGTGTCTTTCTCCGCGAACAGGGACTGGTGGATGTTGTTTCCCGCGATAGGGATGATCGAAACAGCGTGACCTTGCTCGCCGCTGTCGACAATATCACCGTGGCAACAGGTCGCCTGACAGGTCCGATCGGAAAGCAGCCGGCGTCGATAGCCTGGGTGGCCACACTCCCAGACTACAGGCGACTGGGGGCGGCCAATCTCGTGGTAGCGGAACTCGTGTCCCTGGCCGACCGCGCCGGTTTCGACCCCCTCATCTTGAATGCCCAGATACCGGCAATCGCTCTCTACGAACGCTATGGCTTCCGGGCGAAGGGCGAAGGAACCCGCTCGCGGGGTATCGCCCACCAGCTGATGGTGCGGGAAACGCCTCGGATTCCAGTAGACCTTTGATCGTACGTCCTCAATCAGCGGCGGCTCCCCTTGGCGTAATCTCGCGTCGGAGGCAATCGATTCACCGCAACGCACACATCTCCTGCCAGCACTCGTTTGGGCAAGCTGCAGCAAAGAGCCGTCCTTTCTTTGCTCGAACAACCGACCTTCTTGGGAAGCCGTTTTCAGGTACTATGCAGTGAGCCTCAGCATTGACGCTGGTGCTGGTTGTTAACTTTCGGAACCGGTGACAGTGGCGGCAGCATTTCCTCTCCGCCATTCGCTGGTACGCGCGTCTATCGAGGAGGATTTCCGTGACCAAGAACAAGAATGATGCTGGTCGGATCTTCGACCAGAAGATGTCGATCTATCTCAATGGTCTCCGCAATCAGGCGATGAGTCGGCGTGGATTCGTCCGGCTGGGCGCAGGCGCAATGGGTCTGGCGGCAGCCGGCACTGTGGGCGCCAAGCCTTTCCTGCCCGGACTGAGCGTGCTCGCTCAGGACGAGACGTCCTTCTCCTTCGCCCTCGAGGGCGATGTTCGCGGCCTGGAACCAGCCCTTGCCTACGACTTCGCGGCCAATCCCGTCGTTTGCCAGATCTCCGAGGGCTTGATGCAGTTCATGCCTGACGGCTCCATGGTTCCGCTGCTGGCAGAGAGCGCGGAACAGCCGGACGCTGTGACCTACTTGTACACCCTTCGTTCTGGTGTCACGTTCCATAACGGAGAACCGGTGACGCTCGATGACGTTATCGCATCCATCGAGCGCGTCCAGGATCCAGAAGTGGCGGGTCCGATGGGTTGGATGTACGACCCGGTCGAGTCGATCGAAAAGGTCGACGATTCGACGCTTCAGATCACACTCTCCGCACCGAGTGCGCTCTATCGCTACGTGGCGGCCACAACGGCCGGTCATGTCATTCCAAAATCCGCGATCGAGGAGTTCGGGCTCGACCTCGCGATCAATCCCGTCGGAACAGGCCCGTACAAGTTCGTCAAGTACGATCAGGGATCCGAAATCGAACTCGAAAAAAACACCGAATACTGGCAGGAAGGGAAGCCGTATTTCGATAAAGTCTTCTTCAAGATCGTACCAGAAGGAACAACACGCGTTGCCGGTCTCAAGAACGACGAAATCAACGCAATGACCCAGGTTCCGCCCGACCAGGTGGAGGCCATCCAGGAGTTCGAGAACATTACCTGGCAGGAAGTCGTCGGATACACAATCAACATGGCGACAATGCGCACTGACCAGGCTCCATTCGACGACCCCATGATCCGCAAGGCTGTGTCGATGGCCATTCCGTATGAAGACATCATGGCCAACATCGTCAAGTCGACGGGTGTGCAGTCGTTCAGTTCAACGGTGCCGCCGAACATGCCTGGTAGTGCTGGTGATCAGATCGCCGCTCCGGTGTATGACCTCGAAGGTGCCAAAGCGGCTCTGGCCGAATCGTCGATGCCTGATGGTTTCTCGACGAAGTACCATGTCATTGCCCCCAACGACGTCTGGATTCCAATGGCCGTCGCCGTTCAGGAAGCGCTGAAAGAGATCAACGTCGACCTCGAGATCGTCCAGATGGCCTACGATCAAATGATCACGCTGCAGCAGGCTGGCGACTACGAGGGCCTCATGAACTTCCAGTGGGGATCCGACTTCCCGGATGCCAGCGGTATGCTCTTGCCACTCTTCCATTCGCGGAACTTCCCGCCACAGAACAATCATGCCTACTACAACAACCCGGATGTCGACGCCATGCTGGATGCGTCCGAGGCCGAACTCGACGAGGAAGCCAGGACACAGCAGTTGATCGATATCCAGAAGCAGATTGCCGCAGATCAGCCAGCGATCTTCTTCGAGCACTTCAAATGGTTCATGCCGATGTCCAGCAGCGTCAGTGGCTATGAGGTCACACCGCTCTGGTATTGGGATGCGTTTATGCGGGATCTGCAGAACGCCGGCTAGTTCGTTCGTTTTTTGACCGGAGGCGAGTGATCGCCTCCGGTCTTTCCTCTGGTTCACCATCTCTATGGTCCGATTAATTGTTACCCGGCTGTTGACGCTGATACCGTTGATGTTCATCATCGCGTCGGTAGTCTTCATGATGCTTCGGTTCGTCCCTGGTGATCCGGCCCGAATCATCGTGGGGAATCAGCGAATCACGGAAGAAAACCTGCAGGTGATCAGGGAGCAATATCGCCTGGACAAGCCAGTGCTGGTCCAATACGGCTATTGGGTTGGTGATCTGCTCCAAGGCGACCTCGGTCGTTCTTTCCGCCAACGCACAGATGTGGCCGATCTGATTCTGAGTCGCCTTCCACTCACGCTCAAACTCGCAACCGCCAGCTTCATGATTTCGCTGATGATTTCGATCCCGCTTGGCTTGCTGGCCGCTCTCAAACGCAACTCCTGGCTCGACCTTTCCGCCACCACGTTTTCCCTCGTCGGCGCGTCGTCGCCGGTCTATTTCACTGGCATCTTGTTTATCTTGATCTTTTCCTACCGTCTTGGCTGGATGCCTGCACTAGGTGCTGGCGATGGTGGCTGGGATTCAGTGAAACACCTTGCTATGCCAGCGATGACACTCGGTCTCTCGCTGGCGTGCATCACTACCCGAATCACTCGCACCGCCATGATCGAATCGCTTTCGCAGGACTACATCGAAACCGCCCGGGCAAAAGGTCTGCCGACGAGAACCATCGTGATGAAACACGCGTTCCGGAATGCACTCATTCCGATCGTCACGGTTGCTGGTCTTCAGTTCGGGATATTGCTGGTCGGAACCGTTCTCGTCGAACATACCTTCGGGCTCGGTGGCCTTGGTTCTCTGATCGTCCAGGCGGTGCAAGTCCGCGATTATCCCGTTGTTCAGGGCACAACGATCTTCATTGCTCTGATGTTCATCCTGATCAATCTGCTTGTCGATATTCTTTATGCGGTCATCGATCCGCGTGTCCGGTACGGGGGGTAGCGTCCAACCTCATGGCGATGGAAGCCTCAGTTCCGGCTCCGCAAACCATTGCGGATTTGCCTTCGACCCGGTCGCTCTTTCTCTGGCGATTTCGCAACAACACGAAAGCCATGCTCGGGCTGATCATCGTGGTCTCCCTTCTGCTTATTGCACTTTTCGCTCCATTCCTGGCTCCCAAGGATCCACTCGATGGCACTCTCTCGGACAGTCTTGCTGGACCGAGTCGCGAGTATCTCCTCGGCGCCGACAAGAACGGTCGCGACGTGCTCAGTCGGTTGATCTATGGAGCCCGAGTGGCGCTCGGCGGCGCGCTGGCCGTGGTGTTGATTTCAGAGGTCATCGGGGTGCCGCTCGGCATCTGGGCCGCCTATAAGGGTGGCTGGGTCGACGAAATTGTGATGCGGCTGTTCGACATGATGCTTGCGTTCCCGCCACTCCTGCTCTCGTTCGCGGTCGTTGCCGCTTTCGGGCCGTCGCTTCGTAATGTCGTAGTTGCTTTGGGAATCCTCTATGTTCCTTTCATCGCCCGAGTGGTGAGGAGTGTCGCGCTCGTTCAGAAAGAAATGGCATATACCGAAGCGGCGGAAGCCATGGGATACGGCCAATGGCGAATCATCTTTCGCCATATCCTGCCGAACTGCATCTCACCGGTGATTGTTGTTTCATCGCTCGACCTTGCCTATGCCATGCTCGATATCGCCGCTCTCTCATTTCTCGGTCTGGGTGTCCAGCCACCAACACCTGACTGGGGCACGATGCTGAGCGAGGGCCGTGCTGTGCTCCTCACCTCCCCGCACGTGGCTGTGTTTGCCGGGATCGCCATCGTGATTGCCGTCGTGGGCTTCAATCTGCTTGGCGATGGGTTGAGCGACGTGCTCGATCCGCGACAACAGGAGAACTAATGACCGCAGCCACACCCATTCTCGAAGTTGACGATCTTCACGTCTATTTCAACACGAGAGTCGGCGACGCCAAAGCGGTCGACGGGGTCACCTTCTCGATCGGACGCGGAGAAACCCTCGGTCTGGTCGGTGAATCGGGTTCTGGCAAGAGCGTGACCGCTCGGGCAATCATGCGTCTCGTGCCGACGCCACCCGGTCGGTATGCGGGCGGGGAAATCCGCTTCGATGGCAGCAATCTCCTCGACGTATCCAATGATGCGATGCGCGCGATCAGGGGTGGCCGGATCGGGATGATCTTCCAGGATCCAATGACGTTTCTCAATCCGGTCTACACCGCCGGTGAGCAGGTTGCCGAAGCGATTCGGCTCCATGGGGGCGCTTCCCGCGGTGAAGCGAAAGCGCAGACCATCGATCTGTTCAAACTCGTTGGTATTCCTAGTTCAGAAGAACGGTACTCGAGCTATCCCCATCAGCTGTCTGGCGGGATGCGGCAGCGGGTCATGATCGCCATGGCGCTTTCGTCCAGTCCAGAACTCCTCATCGCCGACGAACCGACCACCGCCCTGGATGTCACTATCCAGGCCCAGATCCTCGATCTCCTCCGTGATCTCCAGGCGAAACTCGGTATGAGCATCCTCCTGATCACCCACGACCTGGGTGTGGTGGCGGAGATGTGTGACAACGTCGCCGTCATGTACGCGGGCCAGATCGTCGAACGAGCCCCAGTTCGAGATCTCTTTAACCGACCTGAACATCCGTATAGCGTTGGACTCCTTGCGGCAGTTCCAGGTTCGAATTACGCCGGTGCTGGTCCGGAACCGATCCCTGGTTCACCGCCTGACCTCGTGCGCGTGCCTCCTGGATGCCGGTTCAATCCGCGCTGCTGGATGGCCGAAGAACGTTGCCGCATCGAGGAACCAGCGTCACTCGAAATCGATTCTGGGCATTGGTCGCGCTGCCATTTTGCAGGAACGGGCAAGGTCTCAGCGGCAAGTCGAGTCGATTCTCTAGCTTCGGGTTCAACCTCGTGAGCACACCTCTCTCCAGCGAGACCCGGGCATCCGTAGAAACGCCATTGCTTGAAGTGCGGGGCATGGTCAAGCACTTCCCTTTGACCAGGGGTCTCATCTCGCGGATTCGAGGACGACCAGAAGCGGTCGTGCGTGCTGTTGACGGTATCAGTCTGACCATCATGTCTGGCGAAACCATGGCGCTGGTAGGCGAAAGCGGTTGCGGTAAATCCACAACCGGGCGGTGTGTACTTTATCTGCAGCCACCAACAGCTGGTGAGGTGGTATTTGATGGCCAGACGATCGATCCGAACAATGGATCGGCGATGCGCGACCGCCGCAAAGACATGCAGATCATTTTCCAGGACCCGAATTCGTCGCTGAATCCCCGCATGACCGTCGGCCAAACGCTGAAAGAAGCGATCGCGTTTCACCACATCGTTCCAGGAAGCGAACGTGATGGCGCGGTTGCTGACCTCCTTGAAACGGTCGGACTATCAGCTCAACACGATAGTCGCTATCCGAATGAATTGTCGGGAGGCCAGCGGCAGCGGGTCGGGATCGCGCGGGCATTGGCAGTCAACCCTCGCCTGGTTGTTGCCGACGAACCGGTCAGCGCGCTTGATGTTTCCGTGCAGGCGCAGATTCTGCGCTTGCTCGAGAATTTGCGCGAGGACCGCGGGCTTTCCTATCTCTTCATCAGCCACGATCTTGGCGTGGTCAAACACATTGCCGACAAAGTCGCGGTGATGTATCTCGGCAAAATCGTCGAACAGGCGGCGACAAGAGACCTGTTCATCAGACCCTTGCATCCATACACCCGCGCATTGCTTTCAGCGGCACCGGTCGCCAATCCGGACGCTCCGCGGACGCGGTTGCTGCTGCCTGGCGATCCACCCAGTCCAATCAATCCCCCCAGCGGCTGCCGTTTCCGCACGCGCTGTGTGTATGCGCAGGACCATTGCGCCGCGGAGGAGCCCATTCTCCGCGACCTCGGAACGAGTCATCTAGTTGCCTGCCACTTCGCCGAAGCGATCGAATCGGCTCATCCTCCCGTGTGACAGACGAATCTGTCATGCTTCGGTTGGTCTGCTATCATCGTGGATCAGTAACGGACTGGCGAGTTCGTGTGGGTGAGTGCTGGCTGGACTCCACCCGCACAATCCTGATCGAACGAAGTCTGGCCAAGGTTTCCGTGTGAAAATCGCTCAGGTTACCCCGTATGACGTGGCCCACCCCGGTGGCGTCGGTCAGCACATCTACCACCTAAAAAAAGAATTCGAAGCGCAAGGCCATGAGGTGTCCGTTATGGCACCCAAGGGAAACAAGGGCGGGCTGGAAATCGGACCGGGTTTCTATGGGGTGGGGCGTACAATCGCGATCCCAGCGAACGGCAGTCAGGCTCGCTTGACATTTGATATTTCACTCTACAACGTGGTGAAGGAGATTTTGAACCGGGAGAATTTTGACGTTGTTCACCTGCATGAACCGTTGACTCCGCTGCTCCCGTACATGGTTCTGACCAACTCCAACTCAGTCAATGTGGCGACGTTTCATGCCGCCCGCGAAACCAATCACTGGTATTCGGTACTGAAGCCCTACCTCTCGTTCATGCTCAGCCGACTCGATTCGCGAATATGCGTTTCCAAGCCTGCCGAAGAGGTTGTCAAGCAGTATTTTGGCGGGACCTATGACATTATCCCGAACGGCATCGACATCACACGGTACTCTCCGGACGTCGAACCCTTTCCATGGGCCTTTGATGGACGTCCTTCAATCCTCTTCGTCGGCCGCTTCAATGAATCCCGAAAGGGCTTCAAGTATCTGATCCGTGCCTTGCCGATGGTTCAGCAGCAGTTTCCAGACACGCGACTTGTGGTGGTCGGACCGGGCGACCGGGGGAAATTCCAGGACGTCATCGACCGCTATGGGATCCACGGTGTCGATTTTGTTGGCGCTGTATCACCAGCTGACTTGCCACGATACTACGCAAGTTGCACCGTATTTGCCTCCCCAGCAACCCACGGCGAAAGCTTTGGATTGGTGCTTCTCGAAGGAATGGCCTCCGGCAAACCAGTTGTTGCCTCGAACATTCCCGGCTACGCCAGCGTGGTTACGAGCAACGTAGACGGTTTGCTCACCGGGCCGAAAGACCCGGCATCGATAGCCTTGGCAATCGTCCGGCTCCTTTCAGATACCGGTCTGGCTCAGCGAATTTCAGAACAGGGACGGATCACGTCCCAGCAATACGCCTGGCCCGTCGTTGCCAAACAGGTGCTCGACGTCTATGGCCGATCGATGGCAGGTGTCTCTCGATGATTTCAGAACGAATCGGCGGCTGGGCGCGGCAGCAAATGCTCGTGGTTGGTGAGTTCCTCGGCAAGCTTGGTCTGACACCGAACCTCCTGACCATCATTGGATTCGTGCTCAACGTGGTCGTGGCGATCATCATCGCAACCGGTCATGTCCGGCTTGGCGGCGTGCTCCTCCTCTTTTCGAGCGGCTTTGACGTCCTTGATGGTTCGGTGGCGCGAGCAACCGGCAAAGCCAGCAAGTTCGGCGGTTTTTTCGATTCCACCGTCGACCGCTATTCCGAGATCGTGGTCTACGTCGGACTGCTCTGGTATCTCCTCGGCACCGATGACTGGAAATGGGGCGCCATGCTCACACTTCTGGCCGCAACCGGGGCATTGATGATCAGTTATGCCCGCGCTCGCGCCGAAGCCGCCGGCTGGACTGCTTCGGTTGGATTATTCGCACGTTCTGAACGGGTCGTGATTTTGTCAATCGGACTCGTCGTAGGCTATCCCGTCTGGGCACTCGGCATTCTTGCCGTTGGCACGCACATTACCGCGGTTTGGCGAATGTTCCATGTCTGGAAGTTGTCGCTCCAACCACCGGATTTGCTCTCCGACTCCTGACGAAGCAAAACCCGAATCTAACGTCAAGTGAGTTTTCTTGATGAAGACGATATCGAAAGCGCGGGCAGCAAGCCCGAGGATATCGCTTCGGCTGCGCGTTCCTGCCAGGCGATCCTGATTCTTTTCGGGATAATCCTGCTGCTCGCCTTTGCGGCTTTTCTCGTCTATTTGCTCTCCTGAACGAGCGGATCCATCAGCACCGTCAGGAAACAACCGCTACTGGTTGCGAGCAGTCGAAGACGATCTTGACCGCGCTTTCTTTGCCGCGCACCAGACTGGTGCGAATCGCGTCGTGCCAATCCGCGAGGGGGAAGACATGTGTGACGATCGATGACAGGTCGATTTCCGGATGCTTCTGGATCAGGTCCATCGCCACGTCAAACGTATGCGGTGCGCCTTCCAGACTGCGTTCTGGACCATAAACATATGACCCGGTGATCTGAAGCTCGCGAGCCCAAACAAACGAAAGATCGAGTTTGGGAACTTCCGCTGCGCACCCGACCAGCATGACCTGCCCTTTCGGTCCCGCCACGCGCAGGCTCTCATCAACGCTCGAGGCTGACCCCACGCAGTCATAAACCCAGTCGAAACCACCCGCATACACCGGTTTGCCTCGGATCGGCTTGTAGCGACGCGCACCGGCGATCTCCACGGCTGCTTCACCGGGAGCCACCCGTTCGAGCACAGCGGTGGCACCAAAACTCCTCGCCAGCTCAGTCTGATGGGAATGGCGAGAGAGAACCGTGACATCACATGTATGCCCAAGCATCCGCAGCGCCGCCATCACCAGCAACCCAATCGTTCCACTGCCGATGATCAGTACTTTCGCTCCCGGTGGGGGTGGATTCCGCAGCACAGCATGGACCGCTACACTGAATGGTTCGACCACGACGGCCGTTTTCGCGTTGACACTATCCGGAACCGAAAACACCTGGCTGCGGTGAACGATCATGTCCGTCGACCAGCCACCTGGAAGATCGTGACAAAAACCGGTCAGCATCCCAGCGGATATCTGCCCTTCAGCGCTGCGCATACACAGTCCTGGCTCCCCGTGAGCGCAGGAGCGGCATGGCACCAGACCTCGCATCGCGCAGGAGATGACGGGATTAACCACTACTCGCTGACCGACTTCCAAGCCCCTGACGTCTGGTCCCATTTCCACCACCGTCGCAAGAACCTCATGGCCCGGAACGAGCGGGAACGAAACGAATGGAGTAAGGGCCGGTCCAGAGCGATTAAGGAGCATCGACATATCGCTCCCGCAGATGCCGGTCATCACCGGTGCCAGCCGCAGCCAGTCGTCGCCGCGCAGCGGAGTCTTCGGCAAATCGGCTTCGCTCAAACCAGGGATATCGCCGCGCTCGAGACGCTTTATTGGAAGACGGTCAGCAGCCCGAACCTTAAGGTAATTTGGAATCGAAAAATGGTAGACAAGAGCGTTCACTGGGTTCCTCCTGTGCAAAAAGCCGCCATCCCGGAGGGCGGCGGCTTTTTCACGTTGACTCGATGACGCGCGCCTAGATCATTGGCACCTGACGTTGGACCTGGCCTTCGATCCGGTCGAAAATCTCATCAAGGCTCTCACCGGTGATGGTCAATCCATGATTTCGGAGACCGATCACCGCGTGACCAGGATCTGGCGATTCGTCGACCAGTTTGGAGACTGCATCAGCCAGCTCGATCGTGCCACAGGGGTAGTTGACGTTGGTCGACGGAATATCCGGCATCCAGGCATGGATGTGCAGAATAGCTCCGACTTCGGGGTGGCCACGATAGATCTTGAAATGCTCGATCGCATCAACCGAAACCCGCCTCGGATTGATGTCCGGCGGCACACTCAGGCGCATGGCTTTGCGTTCGGGAAGAAAATCGGTCACCATCAGGATCTCGGTGCCAACCTCTTCGAGATTGCTCTTGTCGACGCCACTGGCGCTCATCCAGAAGCGCTCAGCATCCTTGCGCGCACTCACGTTGCCATAACTCAGCCCGCCTATGTTGAACATCTGCTTCAAGTGACGAAGATCAGCCTCGGGCAAGTAATCGACGATCGGAAACGGTGACGGCAAGAGATCGAGTTCGTCGAGACGTTTGCCGGCCCGGGTAATCGAAGCCGTGATTTCATCTCCATCCCAGAGTTCTGGTTCGAGATCAGGCACGAATTCGTTTTCGATAATCAGATTGGAGGTTGCCAGCGGGGCGAGACGTTCAACCAAGACATCGAAAAAGGCGTTCTCATCGCCTTCCCAGGGAATCGAGTAAGAGCCCTGCTCCAACGTGGAAACGAACGCTTCGGGCAAACCATTCTTTCCGTTTCGCACGGCGAGAACAAAGATATTGCCAAGCGAGCGCAGTTGGAGGGGATAGAGTCGGGCGAGCGGCACTTCCGGTGGTTCTTCATCCTCACCAATCCCAACCACGAAAACCGCGCGATTCTTGCGGCGGAAGCTTCGAGGTGACTCGGTGTCGACTGGGTGCAATGCGATACCCCCGCGCTCGGCGGGTTCGTCACCTTCCACCACTGGATATCCTTTTGCCAGCAGCTGGCGGCGCAATCCATCAGTAAACCAGTCGCGCAATTCATTGGGGGCTTTGCCGATTTGCGGCGCAGCAATCGTTTCAGACATAGTTCCTCCAGCATGATCCGTGGCCCGACAATTGGCCGGAACGCGCATACATGGGTTGTTGATCTCGTACATCGTCTCCCGCAGATGCCCTGAGCCGGGCTACGGGGAGCAATGGTGGTTGGAGCAGCCTCCGCCGATCTACCAACATTAGCGGTTCACGGACAACGCTTCCGCAATGTGTAAGCATACGTGACTTGACGCGTTCACGAAAAGGGAATCTCGGCAATACTATGACAAACGAACAAGTCGCATTCACCGGGATCTCGATCAGAGGAGGACGATGATGCAAACAAGCCAATCCGGCGCTCTTTCAGTCTCCATCGTGCAGTTGAATTCTCGCGACGACAAGTCGCACAACATTCAGACCGCGATGTCGTTGATCGACGAGGCCGCTCGAGCGGGTGCTCGATTGATCGTCTTGCCTGAAGTCTGGACCTATCTCGGTCCCGAAGAGGGGAATCGCGACAACGCGGAACCGATTCCCGGACCAGTGACCGATCTGCTCGCTGACAAAGCCCGGCAACATGATGTCTACATCCACGCCGGTTCGATTCTCGAATCCCGACCGGGAGAACCAAAGGTTTCCAACACATCCGTGGTCATCGATCCATCCGGCGCGATCATCGGACGCTACAGCAAGATTCATATGTTCGATGTCGTGCTCGATGGCGTCGCGTCATACCAGGAATCGAACACGGTCGCACCCGGGGATGAGATTGTCACGGTTGAGATCGATAGCGTCACCGTTGGTCTGGCGATCTGCTATGACCTTCGCTTCCCGGAACTCTTCCGGATTCTGACGCTGCGGGGTGCCGATATCATCATCCTGCCGGCTGCATTCACGATGACCACTGGCAAGGACCACTGGGAGGTGCTCATCCGGGCACGGGCGATCGAAAACCAGGTTTTCATGGTAGCCGCCGGCCAGGTTGGTCAGGATTCAGACGGAAAATGGTGCTACGGCCGCTCGATGATCGTCGATCCCTGGGGTGTGGTTCTCACAACGGCTCCTGATCGAGAAACGATCATTTCCGCCAATATCGAGTTGGAGCAATTGGAAAAGGTCCGCAAGCAGGTGCCCTCGGTTGCAAACCGCATGCCTGATCGCTATCAGTGGGCCGAGGACGCAATCCCGGTTTCCTGATCCAGGATTACGCGGTGGAACGCGCTGACAGCGCCAGGAGTCCGAATCGGCATGCTTGACCTCAAACGAACCGTGTCGGTCGCTGCAACATGGCTGGCGACGGGACTCCTGGTTTTCGTACTGACTGGGTGCGGTTTTCGGGAGGGGAACAAGAACGAATCAGCGGCGACGCCGACCGCCGACGACATGCTCGTGATCGTCACGCCCACGGTGCAAGCGACTTCAACCCCGCGAGTCGAACTGAGCGAATACACTGTCCAGGAAGGGGACACACTCTTGGATATCGCGATTCAATTCGGTGTCACCATTGACATGATCATCGCCGCCAATCAGCTCGTCGATCCGAACGCGTTGTTCGCCGGGCAGATCCTGATGATCCCACCCGGCACGCCTGTCTCAGAATCCTGATCAGTTGTCGGATTGCTCAAGCGCGTCAACAACCCTCCGGAGTCGTTCCGAAGCTTCGACCGCGACCGCGCCCAACGCCTCATTGTTCGGAGCAACCCCAAGCATCGCGTTGGGATCAACGATCGACACGATCGTTTTGCCCTCATGTTCGTGAATAATCACATTACACGGCAGCAGGAGACCGATCTCCGGTTCGGCCTCGATCGCGCGGTGAGCGAGCCCTGGATTGCACGCCCCGAGAATCACATAAGGATCTCGAACGAGATCGAGTTTTTCCTTCATGGTTGCTTTGACGTCGATTGTCGTCAACACTCCGAAACCTTCTGTTTTCAGAGCGGCGGTGGTTTTCTCAACCGCTTCCTCGAACGGAACATCAAGAGCTGTCCCGAAGCCGTAACCAGTACCTAGCGATGTTGTCATGAATTCACTGCCTTTCTGCGTGAAGTGTCATTGCCCCTGAACCAGGTCGTGTCCGGCGTTGACCCAAGCGATCAACCCACCGTTCAGGCTCTTCGCGTCCGTGAATCCTGATCGCTCCAGCATTTCCGCCGCTATCAGGCTACGTCTCCCAGAACGGCAGACAATAATGACCGGTTTCTGCGGATCCAGCTCGCCTTTGCGAAAGGCGAGCGCATCGAGCGGAATCAATGTTGATTCGGGCAGATGACCGGCCATCCATTCATTTTGCTCGCGACAGTCGACAACCTGCACATCGGCATCATTCCGGGCTTCGACCAAGTGCGTCACATCTACCTCGAGCGGATCGAGACCGGTTGAAAAGAGTTTTTTCAGCATTTCGGACGTTTTCCTTCCACGACCGGAGATGGGTCGGTCATCTCGTCATTCTCGTTCATCTCCCCCGCCGGAGGAGGAAGTGGAACCATTCAGGTTCCGACACCCATCTTCGGCAGGATGACCCGCTGCAAAAGGAACCAGCCGCCGACGGCCAACAGAATCGGTAGTGCACCCGCCAGTGATTCCATCAGGAGGTCACCACCGGGAGTCCGGCGGCTTGCCAGGCATCAATCCCGCCATCGACGTTGAGAATATCGCCATAGCCCGCATTCTGAAGAAGACTCGCTGCGACCCGTGAACGGAGGCCGCTCTGGCAGGTCAAGACAACCGGATCACCGGCGTCGAGCGGCAAGGCTGCTCCCTGAGTGATCCGCCCCACGTAATGATGAACCGCACCATCGATATGACCTTCCCGCCATTCCTCGTCCGACCGCACATCCACGACGCGAATGGATTCCCGTTGCTGCAAGGTCTGGAAGAGCTCAGTCGGTTCGATCGACTGGAGCGCCTCGGTTGGCTGGCCGGCTGCTTTCCAGGCTTCGATTCCACCTTCGAGGAATCCACTAACTGCATCCAGCCCGATCCGGCGGAGTTCGTTGCGATAGAACGCGTATTCGGCATCATCGGCGAGGAGGAGAATCAGCGGCCGATCGTAGGGAGCAAACCAGCCGATCCAGTTGACGAAATCTGGCTCGCTTCCGGCGAAAAATGAACCGGGGATGTGGGCAGCATCATAGGCGGATTCGGAGCGTGCGTCGACGATCAACCCACCAGACTCCACGATTTCGGACGCCTCAGCCACGGTCAGCGGCGTTCCGTCGGGCAGATCGCGCACCAACGCCGGGCCGAGCTTGTTGACCCGCTTCATCGTCGGATAGTAGGACGGAGCGATCGGCATACCGGTCATGACCGAGTCGATGAACTCCGGTTCCGACATCGGCCGCAGAGCGTAATTGCCAATCCGCTCGTTGGCCATCGTCGAATGGGGCGCTTCGCCGATCTTCTTGCCACACGATGATCCCGCAGTATGGCCCGGATACACGACGACATCATCCTTCAATCGCGGTAGGCGCGTAGCGATCGTTTCGTAGAGCTGATGGGCAAGTTCGCCGGTGTGAGCTTTTCCGAGGAGATCGGGGCGGCCCACTTCGCCAACGAAAAGGAGATCTCCGGTGAAAAAGGCTACCGGTTCCGGCCGCTGTGCGGGATCGATGAGGAGAAAGCCGATATGTTCCGGCGTATGTCCAGGGGTCCAGAACGTTTCGAGTAAGAGCGTGCCGAGTGGAACAGTGTCTCCATCATCGAGCGGGGTATGATCGAACTCCTGGGCACCCAACCGACTCGAGTAAATGGGCGCGCCAGTGATTTCGGCTAGCTCTAGCGCTCCAGAAACGAAGTCGGCGTGAACATGGGTTTCGAGAATCGCGGTGATCTCCATGCCCCGCTCATTCGCAATGCGGACGTATTCGTCGACGTCTCGACGCGGATCGATGACCGCCATCTTGCCAGATGACTCGTCTCCGACCAGATACGCTACCTGGGCGAGACCGGGGGTGAAGACACGTTCGATGATCATAGGTGATTGACCTCCTGTTCCTTGATTCGTTGAGGGTCGGTTCTAGCGTCCAGATCGAACGAGCGCGCGCACCGCTTGTTCAATGGCGGCTTCCTGGGACGGAAACTCGTCCGGATGCTGGAGGCAGCGGAGTGCATACGCTTCCAGCAGCTCCCCACTAAGTGAATTGACCGCGGCTTTGATGGCAGCGAGCTGGTTGAGAATGTCGACACAGTCACGCCCTTCGTCAACCATCTTCTGCACGCCTTTGGCCTGGCCTTCGATTCTTTTCAAGCGCGCCTGCATCTCGGCGCGTTCAGACTCGGGAAGATTCGAGATGCTTGGCATGATTGATCCTTTCGCATTTGCTCGCGATTCACAGGTCAAGCGGGCCGACGGCTCGCGAAATTGATGCCTCAGCCACCTCCAGAAGGCGCACATCCGGCCGCGTTGCCAGATTTCTTCATTCCGGTGGTCGCAAACGCGCTCATCTGCCGAGTGGCGGTCAGAGTCTGACACTCGGGACATTCGAGTACGGAGGGACCGGGCATCGTTCTTGAGAGTTTCTCGAATTGATGCCCACAGGTTTTGCACTTGTAGTCATAGAAGGGCATGGCTTCTCCATAGACGCAGAGGATGGCAGCCAGGCTGCTATCCAATCCAATGCACTGTTACGGATACATTGTACCCTACAGGGGTACCCCATGCAACCTATTCAGGGCACTTGACTTGCAGGTACGATCGCTCAGTCGGTGAATCCCCGCCTAGCGCCGAACCGCGTTCTTGGCGAAAAAGAGGAGGTTGGCCGGGCGTTCTGCTAACCGCCGCATCAGGTAGTAATACCAGTCAGGACCGTGTGGAGTGGCAATCAGGACGGTGTAGCCGCGCATGACCAGTTCGCGCTGGAGCTGGCTGCGAATGCCGTAGAGCATCTGGAATTCGAACCGTTCCTTCCCAATCCCCTGGCGTTCGGTGTAGTTGATCAGATGATCGATAATCCGATCGTCGTGCGTGGCAATACCGGTGTAGGCGATCTCATTCAGCATCCGTTCGGCCAGCGACACAAACTCGCGGTCGACCTCTTTCTTGTCCGAAAACACAATCGAATCCGGTTCGAGATAGGCGCCTTTGACGAGACGCAAATTAGGATTGCCTGGAATCAGTCGGCTGAGATCATCCTGCGTGCGGAAGAGGTACGACTGCAACACCGTGCCGACATTGTCGTGACCGGCAGCCCGCAAGCGTTCGTAGATCTGCAGCGTGTCGTCAACCCGCGTCGATTCCTCCATGTCCATCCGGACGAAGTTCGACAAGGTCGCGGCGTGCGACACCACCCGCTCGACATTGCTATAGGCGACATCCTGGCCCAGGTCGAGACCGAGATGGGTCAGTTTGAGCGCGACATTGCAGGTGACGGCTTCGGCGGCGATCCGATCGAGGATTTCGATGTACTGATCGGCGACCCAGTTCGAGGTGGCAACATCCGTGACCGCTTCACCAAGCAACGTCGTATTCGTGCGGAAACCTTGTTCGTTCAGACCGCGGAGAACGGGAATGCAATCGTCCATGGTTTCGCCGGCCACAAACCGGGAAGCGCCCAGTTGCATCCCGTACTTGCGCACGTTATTGGCGACGAGATCCTGGTTGGTCGCTTTGAGAATCGCTTTCCGGAAAAGCGGGGTCGCCGACACCGTCGGCCCATGATACTGGTCGGGAGTGAACGCGCCCTGCTGACTTGTTGCCATCGCCGTCTCACTTTCGTCACGATACCGTTTGTCGCGGCTCCACTGCCAAAACCCTGATAGCCGGATAGTACCCGGATTGAATGTCCACTTGGAAGGTCGTGGACCGAATCTCGAAATTGCGCTACCACCTACATTGACGCCCACCACACTCCGTGCTAGATTCTGTTCACCGACCGAGGAACCCGTTCCATTGTGTCGGTGCAGAGTTTCCGTTTAACCGAGTAGGGTGAAGGAGGTGATGCCCATGAGTAGTCACGGTAGTACGGGCATCACGGTCGAGGTGATGTCTTTCTAAGTCATCACCACCGTGATGCCCAAACGCTCGAGGGTCGGTCTTTGGACCGGCCCTCGATGTATTTCACCCACCTCTTGAGGACCACGCCCCATGTCCATTGCCATCGGTCTCTTCGATATCGGCCAGATTGATCCCCTCGATCCCCGCACGCATGGAGAGGTCTATCGCAAACGTCTCGATGATGTCGCGTTCGCTGATGAACTTGGTTTCCGCTACTACTTCGCCGCCGAACGGCACTACATGCCGGTTTATCGGTTTCCAGCGTCGACCGCCTGGCTTTCAGCAGTCAGCCAGCGGACCAGGCAGATTCGGATTGGCACCATGGCCTATACCCTGCCGATCCACCAGCCGGTCGAACTGGCTGAAGAGATCGCCGTGCTCGACTGGCTCAGCGATGGTCGACTCGAGGTCGGTGTCGGTCTCGGGCATCGCCTGGAGGAACTTCACGTTCTTGGCATGGACATTCCAAACCGAATCCGGATTTTCCAGCAACGGTTGGCAGTGATGGAAGCGCTCTGGAATGGCAACGAGGTCTCACTCGATGGCGATCAGACGATTGTCAACAAAGCGGTCATCCATCCCCTTCCCCAGCAGAAACCCCAACCACCAGTCTGGTTTGCCGGCGGTGATGTCCGGTCCGCTCAATGGGCAGGAAGCGCCGGCTTGAGCCTCGCGCTCGGATTCAAGTTGTCTTCGGACCTGAAACCGGTTGCCGACGCATTCCGCGAGCAGGCCGCCGTGTATCAAGCAGCCAGCGATGAGGACAGCAAACCCGGCGCCGGCCGGCTGGCGCTGATGCGGCAGGTCTATCTGGCTCCCACCGATGAACAAGCCTGGAGCGAGATGGCGACCGATCTCATTCGCCTCAACGCTTTCGGTTCTGAAGCACCAGTCGAAATCACACCGGCCGAACGCGAGAAAGCGACAGAAGCTGTTCACCAATTGATCGCAGACGAGATCTTCATCGCGGGGTCACCTGCCAGCGTCGTCGAGCAGATCACCAGATTCCAGGAAACCATCGGATTCGACGTGTTTCCTGGCCAATCCCTATGCGGCCGCGGTCGACGATGCCAGGATCGAGCGCTGCTTCCGATTGCTTGCAACCGAAGTCATACCCGCTCTCGCCTGAACGAAAACCCGGAAAGCAAACAGGCCGGTCAAGATTGACCAGCCTGTTCTGCGTTGGATCGCGCCTGGAGTGAAGCAGGCTACTCGTCGGAGTCGCCGCTCTCCTCGTCGCCGGACTCTTCGTCAGCCTCGGCAGCTTCGACTTCGGCTCCTTCTGCGCTCTCGACTTCTTCTCCGGGCTCCGGCTCAACGGATTCGGCCGCGATCATGGCGACGAGTTCGTCTTCCGGCGTAACCAGCGTGACATCGCCGGGGATCGTCAGATCACCGACCCGGATGGTGTCGCCGATCTCCTTCAGAGAGGAGCAATCAACTGTGATCCTGCTTGGCAGAATCGCCGGCAACCCGTGCAACACGATGTCGGACAGGTTGGTCGTGAAGATACCGTCGCCTTCGGGATGGTGGATAAAGACCAGCGGCACCGAAGCGTCGATCATCTTCTTCAGGTTTGGCGAGAAAAAGTCGACATGAACTGCGTTGCGCCGGATCGGATCAATCTGAACATCGCGGATGAAGGACGGATATTTCACGCCATCACATTCGAGATCGAAGAGCGTGGCGTGGCCATAGATACGCAGGAACTTCTCGAAATCTCGCGAATTGACCGACACCTGCACGGTCTCATCGAGTGTCGGTCCATAGACCACACCTGGAACGAGTCCCTGACGGCGCAACGTCTTAACCTTCTTGCCGACCACAGATCGCGGTTCGGCCATCAAAGTTGGCTGGCTCATTAACTGAGTCTCCTCACTTTTACTTCCGCTTCCGAAACGGGCCGTCATCATCAGGACCGCCGTACCGGGAACATCCCGAACCGACGAACTCTAGCATACGCTCAGACAGCGAACAGATTTCTGGCAAGTGCGAGGATCGCGCCCGGACAGGCGGGGTTTCAGAATCGACAAAGATCGGTAAACTGTCACAAGTAGCTCAACCAATATGGTGAGTGCAATTGCATATCAACTTCGTCGGAGGAACGTCACGATGGTTCTCAGCAGCTACGTCGGGGCATCGGTCAAACGCAAAGAAGATCCGCGTTTGATCACCGGCTCCTCGACCTATGTCGACGATCTCAAACTCAATGGCACCGTCCACGTCGCCTTCGTGCGGAGCGCCTATCCCCACGCCAACATCGTTTCGATCGACGGAAGCGAAGCCCTCTCCTTGCCAGGAGTTCACCGCATCCTGACAGGCGCCGAGTTGGCCAACATGCTCACCGACATGTATCCGATGGAAGCGCACAGCGAGGTTGGCCACGATCTCTACAAGGAGATCGAGGACGAGAGCGACATCATCGTGCCCAAGGTGCAACCGATGCCATCAAAACGGGTTCGCTACGTCGGCGAACCGATCGTGGCCGTGGTGGCCGACACACGCGCGTCGGCCGAAGACGCTGCCAGTTTGGTGATGGTGGACTACGAAGAACTCGATCCTGTCGTCGATCCCTATGCGGCGATGCAGGATGGTGCGCCACAGCTCTATGACAAAGTCGAAAACAACATTGCGATTCGCGAGCACATTGCTCATGGCGATGTCGAAGCTGCCCTGGCTGAGGCGCCGGTCAGGTTCACGATCAAGATCCGCTCACCCCGTTGTCATCCGGTTCCGATCGAGCCACGCGGGATCATCGCGGTTCCTGATCCGATCACGCGCGGATTGACTTTCTGGACCTCGACCCAGGCGCCACACTGGAACCGGAACTCGATCGCCGAAGCCCTTGGCCTGAGCCAGAACCAGGTCAGGGCGATTGCTCCCGAAGTCGGTGGTGGTTTCGGCTGCAAGATCGGCGCATATCCGGAGGAATTCGTCGTCGCGGCTCTGGCGCAGGAGATGAACCGACCGGTCAAATGGATCGAATCGCGTTCAGAGAACTTCCTCGCCACCAATCATGGCCGCAATCAGTGGTCCGAGTTCGAGATTGGCGCTGACAAGAACGGCAAAATCACCGCCATGAAAGCCCGGATTGTGCTTGATTCAGGAGCCTATCCGAAAGCCCTTGATCTCGCCTGGTGCACCTGGGTCATGTCGACCGGGCCTTATCTGATCGACAACATCGATTACGAAGTGCTCGGCGTCTATACCAATACGATGGCCAACGGCGCGTATCGCGGCGCCGGACGTCCTGAAGCGGCGTTTTATCTTGAGCGGATCATGGACAAGATCGCGGATGAATCCGGGCTCGATCCGGCCGATGTTCGCCGCGTCAACTTCATTCCACCAGAGATGTTCCCGTATATGACGCTGACCGAAGAGCAGTACGACTCGGGCGAATACGCCAAAGCCCTCGACAAAGCGCTAGAGGTCGCCGACTACTCCGCGCTCCTTCAACAGCAGGAGGCGTTGCGGAAGGAAGGCCGCTACATCGGTGTCGGATTGGCCTCGTATGTCGAGATCTGCGGTTTTGGTCCCTACGAGAGTTCAACCGTGCGAGTTGAGCCTGGTGGACAGGTGACGATCTTCACCGGGATCTCTCCCCACGGTCAGGGTCAGGAAACTACCTTCGCGCAGATGGCCGCCGATTATCTAGGCGCCGATTTTGGCACGGTGATCGTTCATCACGGCGACACCAGCAACACTCCACAGGGAAATGGCACCATGGGCAGCCGCGGTCTGGCTGTCGGTGGCGCCGCGCTGATGATGTCCCTCGACAACCTGCGTGAAAAAGCCAAGCGCATCGCGGCGCATATCCTCGAAGCATCGGTCGAGGACATCGATCTCGACAGAGGGATGTATCGCGTCCGCGGCGTTCCATCGAAAGGTGTATCCCTCATCGATATTGCCGACAAAGCGTATAGCGATGACCTCCCCGAAGGCGTCACTCCCGGTCTCGACAGCACTGACTTCTTCAAGGTTCCCGAGGAAACATTCCCGTTTGGAACCCACCTGGCAGTCGTCGAGGTCTTTCCGGAAACCGGCGAAGTCCAGATCGTGAAGTATGTTTCGGTCGACGACTGCGGCAATATCATCAGCCCGCTGCTGGTAACGGGCCAGGTTCATGGCGGTCTGGCCCAGGGTATCGCGCAGGCGCTCTGGGAAGAAGTTCATTACGACAGCAGCGGCGAACTCCTGACGGGCACACTGACCGAATACAAGATCCCGAAAGCGGCGGATTTTCCGCATTTCGAAACTCATCACACCGTGACCCCGACCTACATCAATCCTATGGGCGCCAAGGGAATCGGGGAAGCCGCGACGATCGGTTCGACTCCGGCGATGGCGAATGCGGTCATCGACGCACTCTCCGCGTTCGGTATCACCCATCTGGATACGCCGCTGACCCCGGAAAAGATCTGGCGCGCAATCGTTGAAAGCCAGACGTCGTCGAGCGCTGCCGACTAAACCAAGTGCAACCGATCCTCCTCGTCCAACATCGATCGGACGGGGAGGACGCTTCCTGGAGCGCCGTATGAATCCCGGTCCCCGGTTCGGTATACTTCTGCGAGTAGTACACCCGTTCTAGAAGCAGGCTTTACCGCGTGACTCGCGCTCCGTTTGCAGACACTGCTCGACAACTCCACGAAACCCTGACAGCGAATGGCGGCGGATTGTTTGATATTCGCGGCGAACCCCATCTCGAAACTCGCCTGGCGACTTCCGATAGTGGTGACGAGGATCGGACGTCAGGACCGGGTGTCGAGTCAACGATCACCTGGCTCGAACCGGAATCCCCGCTAGCGCACATCGTCCCAGACTGGGCACCTCCCTCCCTGGTTCGCTTTTTCCTGGACGGTTCCCAGCGCACGCTGCCGGGCTATTTCGTCGGGTCGATACCCGTTGTCGCGTCGATCGTGGCGGCAGCAGTACTCGATCGAAATGGACCTGACGGTCCCGCAATCATGCCAGGTATGGTGTCTACTCGCCGGGTTTGGATCGCACCACGCCGGTCGGGTGTGCAGGCTCTGCAGGATTTCACTCGCACAGCGGAGTCGCTTGGAATCGACGTGGTCGACCCGCTCGATGGCTTGGAGGAGACGGCGTACCAGCAGGCTCTGCACGACTATCCACGCCTCGAACAACGCGCATATGCCAAAGCGCGCTCGATGCGTGCCGACCTTGAAACGTCGCTTTTCCACAAATGGCTGGATGAAACCGCTGGAAGCGATGACTGGATCGTCGTCGATGGCCCGCTCCGGAAAGACGCGGACCGATCGATCGGACTGGTCAAGTCGTACTCGCGCCAATATCTCGATGGCGCCAACGCGGCGGCGTTGCTCCAACTTCCAGCGGGATCGCGTTCGAGCGCGATCGAGGTTGACGATGGCTGGCGGCAGGGTCGCTACCGGGTCTGGTACCTGCGCATGCGGACTGCCCAGGGACGCGATCCTCGCCATGGTCTCGTCCGGATCGAAACCGGGTCCGACGTTACGACGCCGGGACCAGATGAAATCTCCCGCTGGATCCTCAATGAGAGTCGTCCGAGTGCCCGCAGTGACGAACGCTGGGCCACCCTCCTCTATCCGATCCACTATCTCGAACGAATTCTGCATCGATCGCTGGAGCGGGAAACACGTGGCTGGCCGCGAGGAACAGGCTAGACTGACAGCCATGGATGATCTGACGATGCCCGACTGGCTTCCCGAGTTTGACGAAAACGGTTTCGAAACAAGCCTTCAACCCTGGCTGGAGCGGACTGCCGCCTTTGAACCACTGATCGATCGTCAACACGGTCCGATCGGACGGGTTGTTGCCAGTGAACGCGAACCATCTGGGTCGCATCAGTTCTTTTTCTGGGCCGGTGAAGATCAGCGCACCCTCGATGTCGGCCATATCATCGTCGCGTTTTCCGAGGATGCTGCTGTCATCGGTGTGGTCGATGAACCGCGCCGCTATTCAGACATGCGCTCGTTTCTCGACGACTTTTTCGATCGTCACATGGAAAACGCGCTCGAAAGCGAACCTCCCACCGCTCGTCCGGAAATCCTGGTGTTTCAAGTCAACGTCCTGCGCACGAAACACATCCGACCAGATGTCGATTCCCGCCGCCCGGTGATCGCTGGTCCGGTCTTTTTCGCCACCAACGAAGCAATCGACTTCGCGCTCGGACGAGATGGCTTCGGCGGCGTGCCGATCCCGGCTCTCCTCCATGTCAACGGCAACGCCCAGCGTGACGAGCACGGACAGCCACGCCGCGACGCGAACGGTAACGAGATCTTCCAGCGGTCCGCAATCTGGCTTGACGAAGACTATCTCCTCGGCCCTGAAGCCGGGCACGCGAACTGGACGGGTCAATCTGGTCTGGCAACCAAAACCAGTCACGCGCTTTTTCTGACCAGCGCCGTTTTCCAGCAACTCGAAAAAGAAGACAAGTCGGTCGCAGCATTGATGTTCAATGTCAAAGGACCAGACCTGATCTGGCTCGACAAACCAGCGACCCCGGATGACGATCTGGAGTCAGCGTTTGCGCGAGCGAATGTCAGCGGTCTGCCCGATCTCGATATCGAGGCATACGCCGCTCTCGGGCTCGAGATCAAACCGTTCGACAACTTCCGCCTCTTTGCGCCGTTCAAACCGGGCCAGGCACCGACTGGAACCTGGAACGATCCGGTTGTGTCGATGGCGAATGGCGACTACCGCTCGAACCTGAACACGCTGCGCGACAATCCCGCCCATCGCACCACCGTGTTTCCGATTCTCTGGGGGCTGCGGACCTTGCTGGCCAATCCCTATCAATTGTTCGACTTCAACGATCTCGATGACAAACTTTGGGCGCTCATCGCCGAACTACGAGATCAAATCGGGGTCAAATCGCTGATCGAACTCCAGAAGACGCTCACGGAAGCCCTCACTGAACTCACCGAAACGGGCGGCAGTGAATGGCGAAATCACCACAAGTTCACGATCCAGAAAGCGCTCAACCGCTTCGGCGGACTACCGACCAAGTTCGCCGGGTTGCTGACCGATGGCGAGGTGGACTACGGCAGACTGCCGAAAGTCGACGAACCCTTCAGCAACCAGGAAGTACGAGTCGTCGATATCGCAGGATGCAGCAGCAATGTTCAGGAACTGATCGTTTCCAATGTCATCCAGCGCGTCTGGAGACTGGCGGAAAATCAGGAACTCGGGGTCAGCAAACTGATTGTTTTCGTCGACGAATTGAACAAACATGCTCCCGCCGGTGGGCAAGGAGGTCTGCGCGACACACTCGTCGATATCGCCGCTCGTGGTCGCCATCTCAATGTTGTGCTCTTCGGTGCGCAGCAGTTTCGGTCCAAAGTCGATGGCGAGATTCTCGGCAATTGCGGCACCTCACTTTATGGTCGCGTCGGTGATGAAGAAATTATCAACAGTTCCTATCGCTCGCTGAGTGAAACAACCAAGGCCGAACTCCTCGGATTACCCAAAGGGAGGTTGCTGGTGCGCCACGCACATTTCCGTGCGCCCCTCTTTGGGCTCTTCCCGAGACCACCGGTTATCCCCGGCATGGATGGACAACGGGTCTTCAACAACACCACTGCCGGAGAAGCGAATGCCTTCGGCCATCCGGGTGATCCGGTCTATTTCCTCCTCCGTGAACTCGGTGACACGAGTGGGGTGTCCAAGGGGATCGTCCGCACCGAAACCGAAGGGCTTACCCCGGAGGAAATCGAACAGATCTGCAACAAAGTACGTCTGTCCTGGCGAAGTAAGGTCGGCACATCCGCTGCCCGCCGGATTTCTCCCTGGTCGATGTGCCAGAACGCGATCAGAACCGTCAAAATGACGTCGACCCGGATCTGATTCAGTAACAAGGACTCGACTCCCTGTGGCATCTCTCCGCATCGCTCATCTGGCCGATACGCATCTCGGTTATCGCGCGCTCAGCAAAACCGATCCGCTGACTGGCCGCAACCAACGCTCCGAAGATATCGAGCGAGCGTTCGTGCGCACGATCGATGACCTGCTCGAACGGGACATCGATCTCGTGATCCATGCTGGCGATCTCTTTCAGCACCCGCGTCCGGTTTTTCCGGCGATCAGTCTAGCGATCCGGCAGTTTCGACGCTTGGAAGCGGCCGGCATTCCGACAGTGGTGATCGGTGGCAACCACGATACCCCGCGGATGCGTGCGAGTGGTTCGGTGTTTGGACTGCTTGCGGTCGCGCTGCCGGATATCACGTTTGCCGGTGGCTACGAGATGATCCCCCACCCCTTACCAGAACTCGACATCACCCTGATGCTGATGCCACATGGAAGTCTGACCAATCCGGAACCACCGATACCCCTGCCAGTTGGCAGCGGACGCAACATTCTCGTCACACACGGTCTCGCTCCAAGTGTCGATCTCGACGCCGTTCGGCGGGAACCGGGTGAAGAAGCGCTCTCCGACGAAATGCTCGACGCTGGGTTCGACTACATTGCGCTCGGTCACTATCACGCTTTCCATCAACCTGCTGGCGTCGCCAACGCGTGGTATTCCGGCGCCACCGAACGAATGGGATGGGGTGATCAGCAGAACGTACCCGGGTATGCGTTGGTCGAACTCGGTGATGAACCGAAAAAGCGAACCGTCACCCATGTCCCGCTGCCGGTCCGACCGATGGAGCAAATCGACATTCCAGCTCATCTCTCGGTCGATGATGACCCTGAAGCAATCGCTGCCTTGGCTATCGAGCGGATAGCCGCGCTTTCCGAACCGGACGCCATGGTCCGGGTGATGCTTGGCTCGGTATCGCGCACGACCAAACGACGAGCCGAATCGTTGATTCAGGAAGCCGGTCGCGATCTCGTCTGGTCGATTCAGGTCGTTTCGCGCTCAGATCAATTCGCGGGCTTTGCCAACAGCCGTGCCGATCTGCCGAGTATTGATCTCCTCGATCAATTCTCGGCGTTCATCGACCAGCGTCTTGCCAGCGGCGATTACGACCAGGCGTTTGCCGACGCGTTTCGCGAGACTGGCACGGCCGAACTGAAACATGCGATCGAACAAGCGAACGAGGCGATCGGCGAGGAAGTCGCGCCATGAACCTGGTCGAGGTCGAGCTCACGAACTATCGCCAGTTCAGTGGAACGCATATCTTTTCCCCCGGGGAGCAAGCCATGGTGGCGATCCTGGGTGAAAACGGCGCCGGAAAAACGACCCTGTTCGAATCGATCGAGTGGTGTCTCTTCGCTCCGAATGCGATCAAACGCGATGACATCCGCAACCGCGTCTATCCCGGCAATCCTCGAGTAAGGGTCGTGCTCGAGAATCCCACCACCGGCGAACGATTCGAAATCGAAAGGGAGTCGAAGAAAACCACAACCGAGGCCGCGGTCTATCGCGCCGACAACCCCACGGCGCCACTCGTCCAGGGAACGCGCCCGGTGTCGGAATATGTTGCCCGCCAACTCCTGGGTATGAGTCACCAGGCCTTTTCGGCCACATTTCTCACTCGCCAGAAAGAACTCGGGTTTTTCGGATCGCTCAAGCCGACCGATCGGCGACGCGAAGTCGGCAAACTCCTCGGGCTGGAAACGATTCGGACGGCCCAGGAAGCGATCAGTAAGCGACGGCTGGAAAAACAGTCAGAAGCCAGAGCGAAAACGAGTCGGGTCGAGGAAGTCGCGGCGGAACGCGATTTCGAGAAAGAGTCGACGGCGATCGACAACCGGATCGCAACCGCCTCGCTGGAGGTCGGACTGCAGCAAACGGCTCTCGCCAGCGCAGATCTCCGTCTGAACAACGCCCGTGCTGCTGTCACTCGGGCCTCGCAACGGCGGGAGGAGCATTCCAATCTCCAGCTCGTCCAAACCAAGATCGAAGGAGAACTGCGCAGGGTCAAATCGTCGATCGAGTCGCTCGAAAAGCAGCAGCATGATCTGGATCGAGACGCCATCCGGTTGGTTGACCTTCGTCCTATTGCGGCGACTGAATCCGATCTGATCAAGCGGATGGAAGACCATAGCCTCGCGCTCGACCAACGGCGACAGCGAATCGCTTTGACCGAGCAGATCACCAGACTCGATGACGATCTCAAACAGGTCGCGGAGAATGTCGAACAGATCGAGGTCCAGTTTTGGGACGGTGAACAGACCGGCCTGCGGATTGCCGAGTCTCCACCCAGCGAATCGACGGTCCGCCTGCAAGCGCTGTTGAAACGTGCTGTCGAAGCAGACCCCGGCGGTGCGGAAGCAACCCTGAACCATCTGACCGCCTGTATCGACGCCGAGAAAGGGCTGACCGCCGCCCAGACCACACTCAAACGCTATGAAGACGTGATCGCGGGAATTCATCGTGAGATCGAACGTCTCCTCGAGCATGGTGATCCTGCTGATGCCATTTCCGCACTGGAGCAGCAGCTTCAGGAGATCCGTGAACAGCGCGCGGCTGACGCAGCCACGAACAAGACGGCCACAACCGATCGTGATCGCTTGACCACGATGCGCCAACGGCTTCTCGAGGAAGCGGACGACACCGAATCGTGTCCCACCTGCAATCGCCCCTTCGGGCCTGGCGAACGTGATGGCTATCTGACCACCCTCGGCAATCAGATTCGCGAGCTCAGCGCGACCATCACCACGACGTCCGCGACCATCGAGTCCTGCCGAACGAAAGAGAAAACGCTCGATACTCAGCTCCAGATACTGGCGGAGCGCAGGACCCAGCTCGACAAGAATCGCGTGCGTCTGACCGAGAGCAAGCGACCGATGGAGGAAGCAACCGCAGCGGTCGCAGAGGCGGAAGCGATCTTGGCAGACGCTCTGCAATCAGCCGGACGCGGTTCTTTTCCGTCCGATGCAGACATCGAGGCTGCCCGCCAAGCCCTGGATCGGGTGAGGCATCGCGCCGGGCAATCTGATCGCATCCACGATCTCCTCCAACAGCAGGAACGCTGCTCCAACAGTCGTGAAATGGCCACCAGGCAGCTGACGGCCCTCGGTCCGGACACCTATGATCAGAAGTCGCACAAGGACGACGAACGACAACTGCTACGAGTCCGCGAGGCGGTTACGCAAATCCGCGAAATCGAGGCACGCCTGCTCCAGCGTCCAGCGTTGGAAACCTCACTAATCGATGCACGAACAGAAGCAGAGAAGCTTTCGGAATCCCTTGCTGGCAGCAACTCCGCGCTGCAGGCATTCGGTTTCGATCCTGATGAGCATCCACTCGCCAGCGCAGAGGAAGCGACTGCCCTGAGATCGAGACAGGATGCATCAGATCGTCTGAATTCGATCACCCGCGAGCTCGACGCCGCTCAGCGGGATCAAGCTCAGATCAAAAAAGACCAGGATCTGTTTGAGCGCTATCGAGTCGAGTCAGAAGCAGCCCAAGCCGAGGCCGAGCGCCTGAGCCGGATGTACACAGAGTTCAATTTGTTCGACAAGTTCGTCGCTCAGTCGATCGCGCCGGCGCTCGCCGATCTGACGGGTCAGATGGTCGCCGAAGTTACCGAAGGCAAATACGACCGGGTCGAGTTCGATGACGATTTTGGCGTGCGGGTCTTTGACGGTAACGACGATAGCTTCCCGCTCGAGCAGTTTTCCGGCGGTGAACGCGATGTCGTCGCGCTTTGTGCTCGCCTGGCGCTGTCGCAACTGATCGGCGGCAGTGGCCATCATCCGCTCCAGTTCGTGGTGCTCGATGAGGTATTTGGATCGCTCGATCAGGTCCGCCGTCAGAATCTGATGGAAACACTCCAACGACTGGTCGGAGATGGTGGTCCGTTCCGGCAGTTGTTCGCCATCAGTCATGTCGACGACATTCAGAACAGCCCGGCGTTCGACGAAGCCTGGAAAATCACCGAAGGGGCTGATGGTATCAGTGTGCTCGAACGGCTGTCCAGCCATCCCACTCTGGCTGGCGGTCAAACAACGATCGACTAAACCAGCCAAAGAAAAAACGGGTTTCCGGGCGTTTGCACACCCGGAAACCCGCTTCAGCCACTCCCCGTCCCGCTACTTCTTGGAAGCTTCGACTTCTGCTTTGGTCACCGACAAGCGGACACGCTCGTGAGTTACACCGGCAATCCACTCCGCTGGAATGTGGACATCGTGATGGAAGATCCGGCCCTGCTCGATGATCAGGCCGGTTATGTTCCCCTCGTCGTCGAACAGAACGTCGTCTACTTGCCCAATGTTCTTTTCATCCAGGGTTTCGACGTGCGTATCGTTGCTAATCGTGACATCAGAATCAGTCAGCGGTCCAATCGTGCGAGTATTCATCTCGCCAATGATCGCTGGTTGAAACAATGATCCCGATCCAGTGCTGGCCATCCCGCCGGAACTTGGACCGACATGCATCCAGGTGTTCGAACCGGAGACGTCGACCATTCCGCCGCGCATACCGGCGGCCGTCGAATCGCCAAACTGCACAAATTCCTGCGTCACAAAACCTGGGAGAGATTTGGCTTCTGCCTCGCTCAACTTCAATGTGACCACTTCTTCGGTCATCGACTCGATGTATTCGATGTCGACAACCCGTCCGCTGTCGAAGATTCCTTCATCAGCGACTACTCCGTCGAGGCGTCGTCTAGTGGTATCGAAGATAAGATGATGGACTTTGCCGATCGATTTGCCATCGCTGGTGCGAACATCCGCGCCGATTGCTGCCTGCCTGAACGCCATGGTGCTCCCTCACTTCCTGAAAAAACAGAACCCTTGCATTTCGAGGGTCAGGATACTCGTTTCAAAGACACGTCGGTCTGACCGACTGCCATCTGTGCTCGATTGATGGTACAGGAAACGGACAATGCACGCGTAGCATTTCACCTGGCAGGCATCTATCCTTACCGCATGGGAGCATTGCCGCGCCAGACATTCACCTCGACACCGATCGATCCCGGCGACACCATACCCATTCTCCAGGAAGAAGAAACCCCAGTCAGCGCACCGATCGCCTACCGTGAGCCTCTCGGAGCGCCCATCGCCTTCCCGCTTCTGGTTGCGTTCGTTCATATCACGATCGTCAGTGTGGCGGCGATCGTTGCGTGGCGGTATTTCGAATCAACCTCATCCTCCGCCCCCTTCGTCACATCGATCGGTGAACCTGAACCGCTGAGCGGTTGGACCGCGAGCCTCGTCGAACCGCTTCGGCACTGGGACGGGCTCTGGTATCGCTTGGTGGCGGACCGTGGCTACGGATTTCACGAAGCCAACGCCGCATTCTGGCCACTCTATCCACTTTCGATGCGAGGTTTGAGCCGCGTCACCGGACTTGGATTCGACATCTCCGGTTTTCTCATTGCGAATGTCACGTTCGCTCTCGCACTGATACTGCTGTATCGGCTGATCGGCCTCGATTTCAGTGAGCGGATCAGTCGGAAGAGTCTCTGGGTGCTGGCTCTCTTTCCCACCTCGCTCTTTTTCACGGCGGTCTATACCGAGTCGCTCTTTCTCCTCCTCTCGGTGGCATGTCTGCTCTCGGCCCGAAAGGGCAAATGGTGGCTGGCCGGTCTGCTCGGAGCGCTGGCAGCGCTCACCCGCTCATATGGCGTTTTTCTCTTTTTGCCAATGCTCGTGCTCCTTATTCAGCAATACGGTTTCTATCTCCGCGATCTCCTCCCGAAGCTCCTTGCCGTGTCGATGCCTGCACTCGGCCCCGCCGTCTTTGCCGTCTTTCTCGAACGGGAACTTGGAAACTGGAAAGCGTTTATCGATGTCCAAAACATGTGGAATCGGACGTTCGCCTGGCCCTGGCAAACCATGCGCTGTGCGATCGATGGCTGCACCCTCACCCTGACGCAATACGGCAATACCAGTGACAAGGCGGTCGACGGCGCCGACTGGTCGTGGTTGCAGCAACTCCGGACGGATTTCTCCCTCGATCTGATAGCGAGTGAGACCTTCCGGAAAACTGTCGCCAACTCAGACACCCTCGAACTGACCATGACTGTGCTTTTTTTGGTCCTGGCAGTCGTCGGGCTCTTCCTACTGCCTCTCTATCAATCCGCCTGGTTGATCCCCGGACTGATCATCCCGTTGTTCAGCCCCTCCACTGTCCATCCACTGATGAGCATGCCGCGTTTTGGGATCACGCTTTTTCCGCTGTTTGTAGTGATTGCGATCATTCTCCGCTGGCGGTGGTTAGCCCTACCAATGGCCGCGCTGTCGACCGTGCTCCTGATCTTGCTGACGTTCCAGTTCGCCAACTGGTATTGGGTTTCCTGACCAGACACGCGAAGAGCCGCCTTTCGGCGGCTCTTTCTCTCTCCGCTGCTTGTACTACACCTGTGGTGCCGGCAATTGCTCCCATTTCGACTCCGGCAACATGGCTTCGGTCAGTTTCGACATTTGCGAACCGATGGCCAACGCAGCGACAACGATCCAGATCACTATCCAGAACCAACTTTCCTGGATCGCCGCCCAAGCCGTGCCGTACTCGAGGTTTTCGCGATCGATTCGATTGAGGACCAGCATCGCTCCAGCGACTGCCCAGGCCGCACCAGCAAACGCAGTGATGACCAAAGCCCAATAGACCGGGAGGTCGAGAACGACGGTCAGCATACCCATCACAATTGCGCCGATGATCGCCGCTGCCGCTATCACCCATTCAGTGTTGACATTGAACACATTCATCAATCCAGCGCCAACGGTCGCTCCCAGAAATGCACCTCCGAAAATCACAGCGATGTACCAGAACATGTAGGAAGTCACCGCCAGGATGATCCCTCCGACAACTCCGGTGACGATTCCCAGCGTGGTCGTGAGGAAACCATCATCGAAGAAGTGATGAATCACTTCGACACCGAGCGACATACCGACCACAAATCCAAGCACTGGCAGCGCGATGCCAAACACACGCAGCCCGGCAAAAGCAACAACAAGTCCAATCGCCACCATGACTACGCCAACAACAATATCCATCGGACCACTCCTTCTTCCTCATCATCGCCCAATTGTCAAAATCGAGCTTGGCGGTCATTGACGCTTAGACCGATCCACGGTGAACCACGCGTCATTCCACAGCGTACGTATGCACAATAAACATACTGATCGTCAAGGTGACCTGCTGTCAAGTATCGATCTCCGAACCGACCAGATATGGGTGCTCTTCGAGATAACGGCTGATAGCCCGTGGATAAAGTTGGCACTCGGCTTCAAAGACGCGGACTCCCAGGCTTTGAACGGTGTCGCCAGGTCGGACCGGCACCTCGAGCCGATCGATGATTCGCCCACTGTCATACTGGTCATCGACCAGGTGCACCGTCGCGCCACTTTTCTCCACACCGTGATCCAGAACGGCCTCGTGAACGCGATCACCATAGAACCCCTTACCGGAAGCCCAGTGCGCATCGGGAAGCAAAGCCGGATGGATGTTGAGGATACGCCCTTGCCACGGATCAGCAACAGTCAATCTGCGCAAGAATCCAGCCAGCAGGATCAGATCGATTTCGAAAGGTTCGATATGGCGATAAACCGCGGCGCTGTATGCATCGTCAGACGGGTACGTTCTCCGGTCAAGGACAAAGGTAGGTATGCCCGCTGATCGGGCGACCTCGATACCTCGCACCCCGGGTCGTGAGCTGACAACCACCGCGATCGCGCCACGCAACGCCCCTTCATCGATCGATCTCAAGAGGTTCTCGAGCGTTCGGCCACTGCCGGAAAGGAGCACTGCGAACCTGGGTGGCCGAGCTGACGCTAGTTTCTGGACTCTCATCTGGCCTCTTCTTCTGAACGACCCTGCGACGATCGGAGTATGATCGAAAATCGTCTCCCGGAGATGACACCAGGGAAACACAGTGATTGCGGGATGACCGTACACTCGACGTACGTACGAGCCACCAATATACTGTCTCTCAGTCAAAGAATTGGGGCGATCAGGGCGTTTCTGCTATTGGTCATGCAAACGCTGACCGAGCGCTCGCCCGATAGGCCCCGTGGAATACTGAGATGCAAGCGCCGAACCCCGCAGCGTTACCAATTGAGTCGATTCCGATCCCGCTTCCCGAGGTTGTCCCCGGATCTCGCTTTGTTTCTACGGCCGTCGATCTATCCGATGGCTGGGGCAGACGGCGATTGCTCGCTGTCATCGCTTCGCAAGGAGCCTCAGCTGCTGTTCTCGAAGTCGCCTCGCTCACAGACCGGATCGAACGTCTGTTTCTCACCAAGGCGACTTCAAGCGCCGAAAACACTCTCGACTCACTCGTCACCAGCATTCCGGCGGAGATCAGTTTCGCGATTGCCCTGATCGAAGGCGCCGACGCAATCCTGGCGGCGCGTCCCGTCGCGCAGGGATTGCTGGACCAGGATGGCGAGCGAATCGTATTTCCCTTCGCTGCTGATGGAACTGACGGCGTCAGCATCTTCAGAGCGGAACTGCTGGAAGGGGACATCCTCGCCCTCGCGGTCGCGGATCCGGAGCAGGCTGTCGCTGATCTGCAACTGGTCGAATCCGCAGCGGATCTGGACGCAGCAATTGGCCCGACGGGCTCAGCTATCTGGTTCGAATTGACGCTTCCAGAGTATTCGCTCGGTCTGGACGAAGAGTTTGAACCGATCGTGACACAGTCGGCGACAATCGTCCAACCGGCTCCGGCAACCTGGGATCTGGTCGCGCCATCGGTCGGCGGATATCGCGCTAAACCACTTGGAGCCGATGCATTGCGACGGTACGGACAGAGCTCGCGCAGCCGCACACCGGGCGCCCTTCACTCCCGGATGCCGCGTGGACGACCACCTTTCAAAGTAATGATTGGTGCGCTCCTGGCGGCGACATTGCTAATTGGATTCGGCTACTGGCTGTTTGCCAATCGTCCAAATGACTCAATCCCGGTGACTGCTCAAGTGGAACAACAATCGGCGGCATTGTTATCGGCGATCGAAGCCGACAACATCGATGCGATCGATACCCTGATTCCTGGTGCAGAACAGACACTGTCGCTTGCTGAACGATCTGGACTGACCACAGACGAGGTAACAACGCTGCGATTCACTCTGCTCGAGGGGAAGGACCTCGTAAACGGCGCCGATCGTCTCGGGTCCGTCGAGAAAATCGGCAGCCTCCCGGCAGAATTTGATGACCGCAAAGCGTCACTTGTTCTCTTGAACAAAGACCTGTTGGTGTTGGGCGAAACACTTTATCGCGTCGATCCAGCCAATCGTGAACTCTGGGTTTGGGCATCCGCTGCCAGTGAAATCGATTCGGGAACCGCCCTGATTGCCTCGAGCGACGGCACCACGGTCGCGATTGCGTCAGATCAGGTGGCGTTTTTTCAGAAAGCGGGAGACACGACCTTCTCGCAGTACTACGGTCAATGGCCGGAAGGGTTCGATCCGGCGGAGTCATTCGCCTCTGTTTTTTCGGGTCGGCTCTATCTGCTTGATCCGTCGCTCGGCGAGATATGGGTTACTGATCCTGAAACCGCAGAATCTCGACGCTGGCTTCTTTCGGATCAGGACCCACTCGGAGAGGACAGTGTGGGCATGGTGGTCGACGGCGGGGTGCACGTCGTGTACAAGTCCGGAGAGCTTGCCTCGTTGTACGAGGGCTCCCGCTATGTCACCGAATCAATCAGTGACAACTTCAGTTTCGAAGACCCGACCGCGATGACCTATGGCCCGCTAACCAAATCGTTCTATATTGCGGGCACCAAGAATGGCCAACCAGCATTGTTGAAGATTGTCGCGGAGACAGGCGCAGGTTCGATTTATCTGCTCGGTCCAGATAGCGAAGGATTCACGGAGAGCGATGCGTCCGCGGCATTCGCGGAGCTGCAGAGTCTTGTCGTTGACGAAACCACGGGAAATGTCTACTGGGCCGGAAATGGCGCGCTCTGGCAAGCGCCACTGCCCGAGGAAGAGGAATAAGGAAACTGCCAAGACCTTGCGATCTTGGCAGTTTCCATGTTTCCGGCCCGAGCCGGACTCCTACTTCACAAAGAACTCTTTGTTCAGCTGGATGAATGCATTCCATTGCTCGGGAACATCATCTTCGAAGAAGATGGCTTCCACCGGGCAAACCTCGGCGCAAACGCCACAATCGATGCACTCATCCGGATCGATGAAGTATTGCTCCGCTTCATCGGTGGTGTGAATACAATCGACCGGACAGACTTCGACGCAAGAAGCATCCTTCGTGCCAATGCACGGCTGCGTGATGACGTAGGCCATCGCGGAAGACCTCCTTCCCAACTGGGAAAGCTCAGGCTGTTCTGTGCGCTGGATCCGCTTGCACAAGTCGCTCGTCGGTGACGAACTCGCGGACCTGAGCAGTATACAAGTCCCGGTCGAGTCGCGATCATGGACAATGTCACCCAACGGAATCGCAACCAGATTGGGCACAGCGAACAGGGATCAGCACATGACTGCAAAGAGCCTACTGGCTCAAACACCTCTTGCCTGCAGCGTCTGTGGGTGGACCACCTCCTTCGGGCGGGGTGAGTGGCGTTGTTGCGAATGCGGCTCACCTCTCGAATGGTTCCCAGACCCGCACTCACCTCAACCGACCATCGACTGCAACTCGAAAGGCCCCGCTCGCTATGCAGCCGCATTACCGGTGATCGAGCATTGGATCAGCCTCGGCGATGCGACTACGCCGATCACAACCATTGACATCGAAGGGCATGCGGTTGCAATCAAACTCGATTCGCTCTGCCCAACCGGTTCGTTCAAAGACCGTGGCAATGCCGCGGTTGTTTCGGCGCTGCATACGCTCGGTCCAACTCGCTTTGTCGAAGATTCGTCTGGCAATGCTGCGTCATCGCTTGCAGGCTTTGCCGCCCGGGCGGGTGTGTCCTGCACCGTGTACGCCCCGGCCACAGCGTCGCCCGGAAAACTCGTCCAGGCGCGGGCCTATGGCGCTGAGGTAATCCCCGTTGCTGGAAGTCGGGCCGACGTGGGAAAGGCCGCTGAAAGCGCTCATGACGCCGGCAAAGGGCAGTTCTATGCTTCTCACAACTGGCATCCATTCTTTATCGCTGGGGTTGGCGTCTGGCTGCTCGAAACCTGGGAGCAATGCGGTGGGAGCTTGCCCACGGATCTAGTGATCCCAGTCGGCTCCGGGAGCGCTCTGCTGGGTGCCTACAGGATGGCGAAATGGCTCCATCAACGTGGGGAAATCGAGACGCTCCCTCGGCTCTGGGCGGCTCAACCCGCAGCTTGCGCACCAGTCTTCAGCGCCTGGTCGAATGGCGACAATGAGGTTGAACCAGTCGAACCACAGCCGTCGATGGCTGAGGGAACGGCAATCGCGAATCCAGTCCGCGGGAGGGCATTGCTCGAAGCTATCAGGAGAACAGCAGGTGGCGCGATCGCTACTACAGAATCGGAAATTGAAGGAGCGTTTCGACTCGCAGCCAGTCAGGGGATCTATCTCGAGCCAACGTCCGCTGTGGCGGTCGCAGCAACCCAGAATCTGTTGAATAACGTCAGACCCTAACGATAAGCGGCAAGTTCTGATTCTGGCGACCGGGATGGGTCTGAAATCGACGCAACGAGTGGCCGAGATCCTCGACCACAATCACTAGCGCGGTGGCAAGGTCGCTTCGTTATGAAGCTCATCCCGATACCGCCGTGGATCTCCGGCGAGCGGAAAAGCATCTTCGCCGCGCTCCGAACCCGCGTATCGCGATTCGCCAAGCGGGGATCGTGGTGATCCCCCAACCCGAATGATCGTTTCTTCGATTCGCTGACCGAGGGACGGATCGAGCGCGCCGATCTCGGCAGCGAGGTCAGCCGCCTGATAGAGATGATCGAGACCATCGGCGCGGCGACCGTCGGTGCAGAGAAGGGTGCCAAGGTTCAATCGAATCAGTGCTTCGCGATGAACATCCCCAAGTTGCTGGGCGATCGCCAAGGCGCGTCGATAGGTGTTGGCCGCAGCCGGGTCGCCGATGGCATGCTGGATACCCGCCAACTGCAACAGAAGTTGTCCAGTCAAACGGGGCGCGTCGATCGTTTCGGCGAGATCGACCGCTCTCCGGTAGTGGTCAAACGCCTTCGGAAGATCACGTTGCTGCTGCGCGAGTTTGCCCAGCCGTCCCTGCAGTCGGGCGCCCGAAGCGCGGTCGCCGGTTTCGATCGCCAACTGCAATGCTTGCGTGAATTGCGCATTCGCCTGTGAAAACTGCTGCGCTTTGGCCGCAATGCCGCCTAAGGCGGTCAGCAGTTCGATCTGCTGATCCTTGTCATCGAATCGGCGGGAAAGCTCGAGCGCGCGATGATACGACTCGCGTGAACGGGGCAACTGCCCAGTCTTGTCAAAAATCTCGCCTTCCAGCGCCAGGAGATCCGCTTGCAGGGCGATATCATCGAGCCGTCTCGCAATGCCAAGACTCTCATTGAGTGATTCGATCGCTTCGGTTGGTTGGTCGAACTTCCACAACGCCTGACCGATACTGGCGAGCCATTGGGCTTGCCTCGGCATATCTCCGGTCTGCCGAGCGATCTTGAGCGCAGCGACCAGATTCTCTAGCGCATCCGCTGGTCGATCGAGGGCGGTGTAGGCAACACCGAGGCCACCAAGCGCGCGTTGCTCGATCCGCGGATCGTTGAGAGATCGTGAATGTTGCTGACCGCGGGCATAGGCCTCGGCGGCGCGTTGCGGTTTATCCATGGCCATCAGTGTGGTTCCGAGCCTGATAGCCCATTTGGCAGCATCGGCTCGATTACCGAGCCGTTCTTCGAGCTGCATCAACTCATGTTGACGTCGGGCCACACTGACCAGATCGCCGCGCTGACGATAGGCCTCGACCAACGCTTGCAGACATTCGCTCTCGACCGACAAATCGCCGATCTGCCGCGCGAGTTCGACACCATCCTCGAGTTGCTCCGTGACTTCGTCGATTCGACCAAGTCGGGCCAATGTTTCAGCAAGATTAAGCACCATTCGCGACTGCAAACTCACGTCCGAAGTCCGCTTTGCTGCATCGAGAGACTGCCGTTGCAACTGCGCGAGCGTTTCGAGATCGTCGGTACCTTCGAGGAGTTCGCTCTGGCGCACCAGTGATTCGGCAATACCACGCTGGTATTCAAGTCTCGTCGCGGAACGCGACGCCCGCCGGTAGTAACTCTGTGACGCCGCCAGGTCACCCTCACGCCGAATCAAGTCACCCAGCATGATCGCGGAATCGACATCGCTTTCGACATCGGTCGATTCGTCGCCGATATCAAGCTGCTGCTGGAACATCGCGCGGGCGCGTTCGAAGTCATCAGCAGCCAGAGCGCGTTCGCCCAACCGGGCGAGCGCCGCTCGTCCGCCCTTGGCATAGCCAGCTCGCTGCGCAGTGGTATAGGCATCACGAAGCAACTGTTCACGTTCTCGACTCGGATCGTCCAACGGAAGAAAGGAATCAAGGCGGAGAGCGGCGTCGACAATCTGCCGATCAAACCCCTTGGCACGTGCTGCCGCATGGGTCAACCGAGCCAGGACGAGAGCGTACTCGCGATAATCGGAAGCACTTTCAGCAATGGCTTCGTCGAGCATGGCAAAATCGGCATCGGAGAGGTCGTCGAGTACAGCCGGATGGCGGATTTCGTTCAGAGCTCCCTGCATGGAGCGGCGTCGTTCCACCACCTCACGCGCGATCTGGAAAATCGCATCGCAATTGCCGTAATCGGTATTTCTGGCGGTAAAGAGCGATCGAATCCGTGTCACCAGGCTCGCTCCTTTGCCATCACGTCCTGTAACGTGTCGATCGTCAGATTCCCGCCGCTGATAACCAACGCCACCTTTTTCCCCCTCAAATCACCTGCGTCCCGCAGATGTTTCGCTGCCGCCACCGAGGCGGCTCCAGCCCCTTCTGCAAGCATGCGATCTGATTCCAGCAACGTCAAGATCGCTTGACCAATCTCCTGGTCGGAAACAAGCTCAATATCATCGATTCCGTCGAAAAGGATGTCGGCCGGGAGTTCAAACGCTACCCGGGTTGCCATTCCTTCGGCGAACGTCTCCATCTTGTCATAGGCGAGCAGTGTGCGTTGCAGCCAGGAATCGCGAAAAACGGGCGCGCCGGCAGCCTGAACCCCGATCACCTTGAGATCGGGATTGATCGACTTGCCGGCTACGACCGCACCGCACGCGCCACTGCCCGCGCCGATCGGCACGATCAGCATTTCGAGGTCGGGAATGGCTTCCATGATTTCGAGTGAATAGGTACCGACACCAGCGATCAAGTGGGTTTCATTGGCCGAATGGACGAAGTAGGCTCCGGTCGCATTTGCAAACGTTTCAGCGGCCAGTCGACAGGCATCGAAGTCCTCACCGTCGAACACAACGGTGGCGCCAAGTCGCTCCATCGAACGGACCTTGATCGGATTAGCGCGCTCGGGCATAAACACGGTCGCGTTGACTCCGAATTTGCCGGCTGCGAAGGCGATCGATTGGCCATGATTGCCAGTAGAGGCGGTGACAACGCCAGCAGCCCGCTCAGCAGGGCCAAGATTCGCCATCAGGTTGACACCGCCGCGGATCTTGAACGCACCGATCGGTTGCAGGTTTTCGCATTTCAGATAGATGTCCGCTTCGAGCTTTTCCGACAGCACTGCGGAACGCAGCAAGGGCGTCGGCGCCAAAAACGGTGCGATCACGTTCCGAGCCAGATACACATCCTGCAGCGTTGGAATCCGCATGCGATCGTAGGTTTGAGTGACTGAATGCACAGAACGGTCGTCACCATCGACCATGGTCATAAACTGATTCTCCAACGCCTTCCCACCCAAGTCTGCAAACTTCCCAGCCGAGTGATCAGCACAGGCGCACAATGGTCACACACATCGCCACGTTCAGGACACGAATGCGGTGGCGGTCAGTTCTGCAATGATCACTCTGCGGGTAACCGGAGTGTAGCATAGCAGTGACGCCGGGAAGATCAGATCGGCGGAACCGAAGGCTCGGAAAACGGAGGAAAGCGTGGGCACCATCGAGAAGTCATTTCAGCAGCAGTTGCGGGCTTCAGCCCACCGTGCCAACAGTATCGTTTGTGTCGGTCTCGACCCCGTGCTCGACAAGATGCCCACCCACCTGCATTCGCTCGAACCAGCCCAAGCCATCATTGCGTTCAACCGGGCCATTATCGACGCCACAGCCGACGTCGCGATGGCGTTCAAACCAAATCTTGGTTTCTACATCGCCTACGGCGTCGCCGGGCTTGAAGCTTTGGCCGAAACCCGGCGGATGATCGACCGCTCGATTCCGGTCATCCTCGACTGCAAGGTGGGAGATTTCGAATACACCGCAGCGTCCTATGCTCGGGGCTTTCTTGACGAATGGGAATTCGATGCGGTGACAGCCAGTCCGTATATCGGCCGGGAGAGTTTGCAGCCGTTCCTCGGTCGAGCAGAGAAAGGCGCGTTCGTCCTCTGCAAGACAAGCAATCCGGGTAGTGGTGAGTTCCAGGACCTGACTGTCCAGCATACGGATCGCACCAATCCGCTCTACATCACGGTGGCCGAACGAGTGGACGCCTGGAATGAGGATCTGCCAGGAACGGCTGGCTTGGTAGTCGGAGCGACCTGGCCGGAGCAGTTGCGCGAGGTGCGCACGGTTGCGCCTGACCTGCCGATCTTGATGCCAGGGGTGGGAGCGCAGGAAGGGGATCTTGCGACCGCATTGGCAGCGGGTTCGGGTTCGCATCCGGGAGATTTGATCGTTTCGGCCTCTCGATCGATCATTTACGCGAGCACTGAAGCGGATTTTGGTGAGGCGAGCCGGTCGGCGGTGGTTTCCCTCAATCAGCTGGTGTCGGAATCAGTCACCTCCTGAGCTCCCGGTTTTCGACCGTGTTTTTCGCCCGCGTAGTACCTACAATAGAAATGAGTTGACACTCCTGTCTGTGACTCTAGTCAACGGCGGTCACCCGTGGTAGCCTAGAGACCCCGCAACCAAACAGGAGCCGTTGACGTTCGAGTCATACTCGCATTCGTAGATCCGCTGGAAAGCGGCGACCCGATTCGATCGGTAGTATCAGGGGCCAGAGGCAGACCATGAAGCTCAGATTCTCTTCTCTTTTACTCGCCGTTGTCCTGATGATGGTGTCAATCGCGGTGCCACTCGCCAGTTCATCGGTCGCAGCAGAGAACGCCGTCGATCCCTTCGTCAATGTGAACATTCCTCCCGATCTCGGGCAATCCGCGATGCAGGTCTATGTTCCCGAAACTGGACACACCTTGCGCGGCTATTTCCTCGACTACTGGCGGGCAAACGGCGGTGCATCCGTTTTCGGCAACCCGATCTCTGAACCATTCGCTTCTTCCGATGGCTACTACAGTCAGGCGTTCGAGAACGGAATCTTCCAATTCGTCCTCGAACTCATCTGGACCGATCTTCCCTCCGTCACGCTAATGCCAATTGGTTCAGCGGCGCTTGATAGCCGGGTCGATACCTTTCGTGCCGATGGGCGCCGTGGTTTCGGCGGCGGGGACCGTCGTTCGTCGACGTGGAAACCGGTCAGCCCGGAAGGCGTGACCGCTCTGACCGCAGTCAGCACTGGCGGTGTTTGGTCGGAGATAACCGGCCACACGATGTCTGGCCCGGTCTACGACTGGTACGCAGCGCATGAAGGGACTTACTACCTCGGCGAGCCCATCAGTCAGCCCCTCACCGAACGAGGTCGGGTGGTGCAGTATTTCGAAGGTGGTTTGCTGGAATTGGATAGCTTCGGTCGGGTGCGGATGGCTCCGCTTGCACGTGAGGTCGCCCCAGCGATGGGAATTGACACAACCCCGGTCGACGGCTCCGGCATGATGGTTTACAACGACGCTCTCTTTTATCCCGCCGGCTTGATGGGTCTCGGCACGAACCTGGACGCACCGGGCAAGCGCTGGATAGAGATCAACATTCCTGAGCAACGTCTCTATGCTTACCAGGGGTCGACGCTCGTGGCCTCTACGTTGATAAGTACCGGGCTAACGCCAAACGAAACAGAAGTCGGCACGTTCCACGTACGGTACAAACTTGAAAAGCAGGACATGATCGGCACAACTGACGAAACCGGAGCCGTCGTCGCGCTTGGCGAGGATGCCGCCAAAGACGCACAGTCTGGTGCCGTGCAAAACCAGGATGCGTACGTGGTCAAGGACGTGCCCAACGTCATGTACATCAACCAGGAAGCGGAGGCACTCCACGGCGCCTACTGGCACAACAACTTCGGCAATCCCATGAGCCACGGCTGTGTCAATCTTCCGCTCGATTTTGCTCAGTTCCTCTATGCGTGGGCACCATTGGGAACAATGGTCTGGGTTCACAAGTAGAAATAGAAGCAATTCTCGTTCAAAGCCGGTCTGGAGTTTGCAGACCGGCTTTTGTCATCTCAGCGATGTACAGGATGTTGTAGGGCATACCTGCCGGTGCTACCATGTCGGGATCATCAACGGGCGATCGGCAGCTTTCCGGTCGCGTTGAGGGCCCATCACCGAGGCGTTGCCCATCTTGGAATCGGTCGATCAGTCCAGCAGGAATCGTCGCTCGGCCGTCGCCGTGGCATTGACGAACCAGAAAGGTGGCGTGGGAAAGACAACCTCCGCTGTCAATCTTGCCACCCTGCTCGCGGGGAGAGGGTATCAGGTTCTCCTGGTCGATATCGATCCACAGGGGAATGCCACATCCTCCCTCGGTCTCGACAAACGAGCGCTCAAGACAACGGTCTACGACGTTCTCGTCAATGACGTTCCGATCGAGGATGCGATCGTTCCTGCCGTCCGGCCCCGGCTCGATCTCCTTCCCGCCAACGCCAATCTTTCCGGCGCCGAGGTCGAACTCGTCGAGTTTGATGCCCGCACGTTCGTACTCAAAGACGCTCTTGCCGCGATCTCCAGCGAGTACGATCTGATCATGGTCGATTGCCCGCCATCGCTTGGCTTGTTGACCTTGAATGCGTTGACTGCGGTCGATAGCGTAATCGTCCCAATTCAGTGCGAATACCTTGCCCTCGAAGGCCTCGGACAGTTGATCGCGACGATCGATATGGTCAAACAATCACTCAATCCTGATCTCGATGTCACCGGCGTGCTGATGACCATGTACGACGTTCGAACTCGCCTTTCGGCGCACGTTGTCGAAGAAGTGCGGCGCTTTTTTCCGCAGCGCACGTTCAAGACCATCGTTCCCCGTTCTGTCCGACTGGCTGAAGCCCCCAGTTATGGGCAAACCATCGATGAATACGATCCAGCCTCTCGTGGAGCCGCCGCCTACGATCTCGTTGCCGCCGAACTCATCGATCGACTCCAACTCCGCCCAATCCTTTCGAACACCCTGACGCGCACGCGCGACCGTTCTGACACCGTTTCGGCCTGATCCGCAGCTTAGAGGAGGTTCCGCGATGAGCATCACCGAAGAAACAATTCGCTCCCAGACGTCTGAAGATCCCGCTGAGCAGCCACGAACTGATCCGGCCACCTGGATACTCCAGCAGCACTTGACCGACACCTACAAGTTCACCGGTACCGGTCTGACCTTCGATGATGTCCTGCTCTTGCCGGCGAAATCCGATGTTATCCCCTCCGAGGCCAATACATCCACCCGTGTTGCGGGTGACATCACGCTCCACATCCCGATCATGTCCGCCGCCATGGACACCGTCACGGAGGCTAGGCTCGCGATTTCGCTCGCGCGCGAAGGTGGGATGGGCATCATCCACCGGAATCTCTCGATCGAAGATCAGGTGTCCGAGGTCGACAAAGTCAAACGCTCCGAATCGGGGATGATTGTCGAACCGCTCACCCTTCCGCCTGATGCGCTGGTCAGCGACGCGCTCGCGGTCATGGAGCGGTATCACATTTCGGGTGTCCCGATCACCGAAGCCGATGGCCGTCTGGTCGGTATCCTGACCAACCGCGATCTGCGATTTGTTCAGGACGAAACCCAGCCCGTTTCCGCGCTGATGACCAGCACCGGACTGATCACGGCACCACTCGGAACCACCCTCGATCAAGCCAGTGCCATTCTGCACAAGCAAAAGGTCGAGAAGCTCCCCGTGGTCGATGACCATGGCATCCTGACCGGTCTGATCACGGTCAAAGACATCCAGAAGAAGATTCAGTTCCCGAACGCCACCAAGGACAGTCGTGGCCGCTTGCGAGTTGGCGCTGCTGTCGGTGTCGGCGCTGACGCGATCGAACGAGCGCAGGCGCTAGCCGCGGACGATGTCGATTTGCTGGTGGTCGATACCGCTCACGGCCATTCTGAAGGTGTGCTCGAGATGGTCAGAACGCTCAAGCGGATGCTCGATATTCCAATCATGGCTGGCAATGTCGCTACCGCCTCGGCCACCGAAGCACTGATCGAAGCCGGAGCGGATGCGGTCAAGGTTGGCGTTGGTCCGGGTTCTATCTGCACGACCCGGGTAGTCGCCGGAACCGGTGTCCCCCAGGTCAGCGCGATCTACCACTGTGCGCAGGCAGCGGCCCGGCACGGCATTCCAATCATCGGCGACGGCGGTATTCAATATTCTGGTGACATCGGAAAAGCGATCGCGGCCGGCGCAGATGCGGTCATGCTCGGCAGCCTGTTGGCTGGTGTCGACGAAAGCCCAGGTGAGGTCGTGCTCTACCAAGGCGAGCGGTTCAAGGAATACCGGGGCATGGGATCGATCGGGGCGATGAAAGCCCGCTCGTTTTCCAAGGATCGCTATTTTCAGGAAGGCGCAGCCTCGGACAAACTCGTTCCAGAGGGGATCGAGGGCCGGGTCGCGTACAAAGGCCCGCTCAGCAATCTGATCTTTCAGCTTGTCGGCGGGTTACGGGCCGCCATGGGCTATTGCGGCGCCGCAGATATCGCCACCCTGAAACGCGACGCCCAGTTCGTCCAGATCACTTCGGCCGGATTGCGCGAAAGCCATCCTCACGATGTGATCGTGACCCGGGAAGCACCCAACTACCGGGTCAGCAGTTAGATTCGCTGCGCACGCAGAAAGTCATCCATTCCCTGGAGGCTGGGAGGCTGATCGATCAGCCACCCAGCAACCTCGACCGTTCCGTCGGCGAACGTCCGCCGCCTGAGCGCTTGATGCGTGAGCATGAGTGCTTCACCATCTGGTCATGTTCACCTGCGTACCGATCTCGCTTTGCAGCAACCGCGGTTCTCTGCATCGCGTCAGCCGGGTACTCGTCCTCTTCGCAGCCCCTGGTTCTTCTTTTTTCTGATCTCAAGTTATCAGACTGCTACAGGCGCGTCACGGCGACTCGCCCAGCACCGCGTCCTCGACCGTTTCCGCTTCTATCTCATCGATCGGCGCAAAACCAAGTGAAAGCGACTGGGCGACGATATCGCGGCGCAGGAGTCGTTCTGCTTCCCGCAACGGGATCCGGAGTTTGTTCTCCGGCACCACATCTTCCAGCATTTCGCGGACCTGTCGAAGTAGATCGATCGTTTTGTTGAAGGTCAGAACGAGATCGCCTTCGGAGAGTTCGAGTTTCTCGAAGATCCCCGCCATTGATTCACCCATGGCCCACGCCCGAGCGGCGCCGTAAAACGCGCCATTGTGTCCCTCGGAAATGAACAACCCATAGTCTCGTTCTTCACCCAAGATGGCGTGTTCGAGTTCTTCCAGGCGACGCCGCAACTGCACGAGATCAACTGGAAGGGTGAAATGATTGGTGTAGCGGTAGTCGCGATCGAAACTGAACCAGGAAAAAACCTCCGCCAGATCTTCGGGCGCGAGGCGATCGAGCATGCCAGAATCGACCATCTCGCAGAGAATCAGGGCATCGTTGTCGAAAACGGCTGCCAGCATGTCTGACTTCGCGGTTGGAAAGCCGCGATGCATATACCCGAAGCGGTGAAGCACCTCGCGAATACCGGTGATAACACCCTCGATCCGTGCTTCTTCGGTTTCGATCTCTTTTTCGAGCACGAGTTCGAGCGACGCTCGTTCTTTTTCGAGGCGATCGATTCGGACCAGATGAGCGCGATGCTCCTTGCGAACCGGACAGGTGCCGCACGGATGCTCGCTCCGCATCATCTGAAGCGAAGCCAGTTGCTCTTCAGCCGCTTGCAGCGAAGAAGCCATCTCTTGCCGCACCTCCGCCAATCGCACTGCTTCGGCTTCCTGATGCGCTAATCGCTCAGCGACCAGATCGGGAAGATCGAGTTGCTCCAGCTGGTGCTGAACGGCGGCGACAATCTCCGGCGTGATCTCGATTGCTTCGCTTCCCGTCAGGCGTTCCAGGAGAGCCTGAGGGAGTTCAAGTTGCGCGTTGTCGGGGAGAAAGTCAATCCCGCGGTACTCCGGAAGCGTCTCGACGGAATCGCCGAAAAGAAAGTCTCCGATTCCCGCATTCGAGCGGCGCAGAAAAACACCCCACCCGTGGTCACGTTCGTGAATGACCAGCCCAGGACGAGCGAATCGGATCGTTTTTCGCAGGAGTTGCCGTCCTGGTTCGCGCCACGGCGGGCTCTCGACTGCGTCATCGAAAGTCCGCAGATTTGCGACCAGTCGCTTCACCTTCTGTTCAGCGGTCGTGATCGTGCCGGTCAGCAGACGGTATTCCTCGAGGAGTTCATCACCCGCTTCGAGACCGATAAGGCAACCCTTGGGTACACCGAGAATGTCGCCATTGACTTCGATGATGTCGTCTTCGAGTTGCCTGACGCGTTGACTGGTCTGGAACTGGGCAAGGCTTTGCTGCAGGATTTGCCGGACCCGGTCGCCATCTGGTGGATCCCAGAGATTGAGCACGGTGTTGTACCGAATCGCAAACGCAGAACGGACAGGTTCGAGCGGTCCCGTTGCGATCTCGCGCATATCGCGAAATTCAATCCAGGGCGAATAGGGAACAACGACCTGGCCAAACTCATCCATCCCCCGACGGCCGGCTCGGCCGGCCATCTGCTGAAACTCATTCGGGGTCAGGACTCGCCGTCGCCGACCGTCCCATTTGCTCATCCGCCCAATCACCACTGTCCGCGCGGGCATGTTGACTCCCAGTGCGAGGGTATCGGTGGCGAAAACAACCATCATCAAACCGCGTCCGAAAAGGACTTCGACCAGTTGTTTGAGAACGGGCAGCAAACCGGCGTGGTGAAAACCAATCCCTTTGCGGGCAAGCGCTGTGATCAACTGAACCTGATCGAGTTCGCGGTCCTCGGGTCGGAGCGATTCGAGATAGGTGTCGACCACCGCGTTGATCGCTCCTTCCTGTTCCTGCGAAACAAGATCAGGCCGCATCATGGCCAGTCGCTCGGCAAAGACCTGACAGTCGTTGCGGCTGAACAGGAAATAGATCGCTGGGAGCATCGATTTCGCTCGCAGTGCGTCGATGATCTCGTGAGGATGCGGTTCATCCATTCCAGGTTCATCGCCGCGACGCCGACCGTTGCGACCAACCTGCTTCTTGGCTTCTCCACCGGTTTTCGGGAAATCCCGCACGATCTGTCCATGATGGTTGACGACCTCATGGAGTTCGCCGTTGACGAAATAGGAAAGCGACAACGGAACCGCCCGCCGTTCGTGCGTGATCAACTCGATCGGTCGATGGGTCCGACTGATCCATTCGGCAATCTCAGGCGCATTCGACACCGTGGCCGAGAGGCAGATGAGCTGGATGTGTTCCGGGCAGAGAATGATCGATTCTTCCCAGGTGGTACCGCGTTCGGTGTCGGCGAGGAAGTGGATTTCGTCGAAAATGACAACGTCGACGTCATCGACATCCCAGGGCGTCTGCAGGAGCATGTTGCGCAGGACTTCGGTCGTCATGACAAGGACGCGCGCCTCGCGATTCTCGGTCACGTCCCCGGTGAGAAGGCCGACATCATTGCCATAGAGCTGGCGGAGATCACGAAACTTCTGGTTCGAAAGCGCTTTGATCGGCGTTGTGTAGAACACGCGGCCGTTGCGCTTGAACGAATCGTAGATGCCATATTCCGCCACGATCGTTTTGCCGGTGCCGGTCGGAGCGGCAACCATGACCGAGGCTGCATCCCGGTAAGCCGAAATCGCTTCGATCTGGAATGGATCGAGCGGAAAGGGATAGAGCGAACCAAACTGGAGCAGATCAGCATCGAGGGTTGGTTCGACAGGTTCAGCTTGTTTGAGCGTCAAGATCTTCGTCGTCCTTCGGCACGATCACACACGAACTCAGCCCGGTCGACATCGCAGGACCACCCGCGACAGTCGCTCAGGAATTTCATGCTCCAAGTGTCGCACTTTCCCGGAACCACGGGATGCGAAAGTCCCTGATCTCATCGCCAATCTACAATCGCACTCTGGTATTCACGTCGTTCAAGACCACCTAGAATCACCGGAGTGCCAAGAAGCTATGTCTCAGGATCGGCAATGCGGTGCGTATCGGAATTAATGGTCTCCTTCTGACCGCTCCCCCAGGAACAGGTCGCTCGGGTATCCACCAGTACCTGACCAACCTTATCGCCGCGTTGCCAAATGCGCTCGAACCAACCGACGAACTCGTCGTTTACGGTGCACGCGGACAATCGACCAGGACCGGGGGAGGGCTCCGGGCGGTTTCACTTACGAAGGCGCCGACTCGGTATGAACGGGTGATAGTGGAACACCTGGCGCTGCCAGTAGCTGGGCGGCGAGATCGCCTGGATGTCTTCCACGGGCCAGCGTTCGCTCTGCCCCGAGGCATGGCCGGACCAACAATCGCGACGTTTCACGATCTTGCGTTTCTGCGCTGGCCCGCTCAGGTTACGAGTCAACGACATGCCTATCTGAGTCGCGCGGTCCAGTATTCGACCGCCACCGCGACCCGCCTGATCGCGGTTTCTGAAGCAACGAAAGCCGACATGGTCGACCTTCTTGGAGCCGATCCCGCCAAGATCGACGTGACCCCACTTGGCGTCACTCCGCCGACACCGAAGCAACTCTCTGACCAAGCGATTGGCGATCTGCTGACTGAACTCTCGATCAGGCGGCCCTTTGTTCTCGCGGTCGGGAATCTCGAACCGCGCAAGAACCTCGAATCACTCGTCGAGGCGTTTGCCCAGATCGCTGCAGACATCCCGCACGATCTGGTCCTGGCCGGAGCGACCGGCTGGAAAGCGGATCCGCTCCTGGCATTGCTCAACGACCCCCTCCTGACCGATCGAGTGCACCTGCCCGGATATCTCGCACCAGACAGACTCCCCACCCTCTACGCCGCTGCCGAACTCTTCGTGATACCGTCCTGGTATGAGGGATTTGGGTTGACCATGCTCGAAGCAATGGCCTGCGGGACACCGGTGATCGCGTCAAACCGTGGTTCTCTCCCGGAAATGGCTGGCGAGGCCGCGACCCTCGTCGATCCTCAACCTGAAACGCTTGCCGATGCTATCCAGAACATACTCGCCGACCAGGATCTGCGCACTCGACTGACAAGCGCTGGTCTGAAGCGGGCGCGGAGGTTCACCTGGCAGGAAACGGCGAGGTTGACGGTCCAGTCTTATCGGAAAGCACGACCGGAATGAGCGAAACCGTCGCTGACGTCGGCGAATTCGGACTAATCGATCGGATCGACGCGGTCCTGCGCGACTTTCCTCGCGGTCGGGCGGATCTCCGTCTCGGCATTGGCGATGATGCTGCGATCTGGCGACCCGAGCCAGACGAAGATGTCGTGGTCACCGCTGACAGCCTGATCGAACGCGTCCATTTCCTCCTCGACTGGACAACCTGGGAGCAACTCGGCTGGAAATCCCTGGCTGTCAACCTCTCTGATCTCGCTGGAATGGGTGCCGAGCCAGCGCTGGCGGAAGTCTCACTCTCGCTGACGGGCGAAGAACTCGTGACCGATATCGAAGACTTCTATCGCGGGATGGCGACGTTGGCCCTCCAACACAAGGTCTCGATCTCGGGCGGCGATATCACCGCGACGCTCCTCGACCGAATGATTGCGGTCACGTTGTTTGGGCAAACGGTTGACCACCAGACTTTGACCCGTTCCGCCGCAAAACCAGGCGATCTGATCGTGGTCACCGGACTGCTGGGCGCGTCGGCGGCCGGGCTGGCACTCCTGCAACTCCCCGACGACGACCCGAAACGCCAAGCCGCGACCGCTCCACTTCTGATCGAAAGCCACCTCCGTCCTGTTCCACGCGTTGAAGCAGGACGAATGGCTGCACAACACGGCGTGACAGCTGGGATGGACCTCTCGGATGGCCTGCTCGGCGATCTGCCGAAGATCCTGCGGGCCAGCGATGTCGATGGCATCCTCGAATCAGATCGCGTACCAATTCCGGCTGCTGTTCAAGTACTTTTCCCCGCAGAAGCGGAACAGTTCGCCCTCCGGGGCGGCGAAGACTACGAGCTGCTCCTGACCATGTCACGGCCGGTCTTCGACGATCTGCAACGAAACGGCGCGGAAGAAGGAATCACTTTCACCACCGTCGGCGAGATCATCCCGCAAGCCGGTGCCGAGACCCAACTTTGGTTGCGCGACGCCCGCGGCGACCTAGTTCCAGCCACCGCGGGTGCCTTCGACCATTTCGGTTCGCAGTAACGTCAGGAAGCGGTTAGCTCCTCGAGACGTTTCCGGTCCCGCCCAGCCGCTTGACCGAGCAAACTCAAATCGCTGTTGCAGACGAGGAACCGGCAACCGACATTGAACCAGGTCTGGAACGAATCAGCGTCGCGGCTGACCATTCCACAGGCAAGACCGTGAGCATTCGCGACCGTCGCGACCGAGCGAATCGTTTCGATGAACTCAGGATTGTCGAACTCGCCCGGCATCCCCATGTTGATCGAGAGATCCTGGGGACCGATGCAGATGACATCAACACCCTCGACCGAGGCAAAAGCTTCGACGTTGGCGACGCCTTCCGGCGATTCGATCTGAACGATCACCATCGTTTCGCGATTCCCATCCTCGATCGCCGCCTTGACAGATTTCGGTTCGTAAGCATTACGGGCTAAACCACCAGCGCCACGCCGACCGAGCGGCGGGTACTTGGCGAACCTGACCGTGTCCTCAACCTGCTCGACGGTGTCGACCCGGGGAATGATGATCCCGAGCGCGCCGGTATCGAGCGCGCGAGCCACCGCCGCATAGGAGAGGTCAGTCACCCGAACGAGAGGGACGATATCGGAATCGAGCGAAACCTGAACCAGCGTCAAGAGCGTTTCGAAGTCGGTCATATTGTGTTCGAGATCGAACCAGAGAAAATCATGACCAGCGTTCGCCAGCGTTTTCACCGGTCCGACCGAACGGAACTCTTCGATAATCGGTCCACTAACCCAACCGCCATCCTTCAATGTCCTTTTGACCCGGTTGACTGGCATCTGCGTTCCCCTTGCTGCTATCGGCGACACTTCCGTCATGCATTGTGCCAGATGTGCGGATCGCGCTGATGGCGACTCGGAAAGAGCTCCCACCAGAAAGGAATGTCCGATGCAAGATGAACTTGGAACGCTAAGCGAGGAAACCCGAGCGCTGCTCTCGCAGGCATCGACGGCGACGATCACCACCCAGTTGTTCAAACGAGGGCTGCGGAACACGTTTCTCAATGGCGTGTTGCCGCTCAATCCCGACCATTGCCGCTTCGTGGCTCAAGCGGTGACATTGCGGAGCATCCCGGCCCGCGAGGATCTCGATGTCGAATCGGTCTTCCAGGATCCTGAGCATCCGCAGCGGAAAGCGATCGAAACGGTCGGCCCCGGCGAGGTGCTGGTGCTCGATTGTCGCGGCGACCTGAGCGCAGCGAACGCTGGCGGGATTCTCGTCACGCGGGCGCGGATGCGAGGAGCGGCCGCAATCGTCAGTGACGGCGCCCTACGCGATTCACCCGAAATCGCCGCGATGCCATTTCCGGTCTTTGCAGCAGGACGATCTGCAACACTGAGTCTGGCCGTTCATCATGCCGTCGATATCGATGTGCCGATCGGCTGCGCCGGTGTTCCAGTCTATCCCGGCGATGTTCTGGTTGGCGATGAAGAAGGAGTGGTCGTGATACCGCGGCATCTCGCCGATGAGATCGCCCAACCGGCGGCGGATCAGGAATCGATGGAACGATTCATCATGACGAAGGTCGAAAGCGGCGCGCCCCTCCGCGGAACTTATCCACCGAACGAAGAGACCCGTGCCGCTTGGCAGGAAACCCGGAAAACCCAGTCGTAGAGGCGGGACCTGTGCCCGCCTTCTTGCGCCGGCCGACGACGGGTGGCCACTTTTGCCTCCCGGACGATGACCCGGTGCTAGGCTTTGGCTTCAACTTGAAAATTGGCCAATTTTTCGTAGACGGTGATCAGCGCCGAGTGATCGAGGTCGCCGCCACCGTTGGCCGCCAATGCTTCAAAGAGTTGCTGCACAACTGCCGCTCCTGGTAATGCAACGCCAAATTCGCGCCCGGCCTGCATGGCGATATTGAGGTCCTTGCGATGGAGATCGACCCTGAAACCCGGCTCGAAGCCTCGGTCGATCATCTTCTGGCCCTTGAGCTCGAGCACTCGACTCCCCGCCAAACCACCTGAAAGCACCTGGACGATCTTGGCCGGATCAACCCCCGCTTTGGCACCAAGAACCAGCGCTTCGCTGGCAGCGGCGTAATGCATGGCCACCGCAATCTGATTGCACATCTTGACGACCTGACCAGCTCCCGGTTCACCGACATGAACGATCGTTTTGCCCATCGCTTCGAAAAGCGGCATTGCGCGCTCGAAATCAGCCGCTGAACCACCAACCATGATCGAAAGCGCGGCATTGATCGCCCCGGCTTCGCCACCGCTGACCGGGGCATCGAGCGCGGACCCGCCGACTTTGCGCAGCGCGGTATCGACGTCGATCGAAACCTTGGGCGAAATCGTGCTCATGTCGATCAGGAGGGTCCCTGGCTGGAGACCAGCCAACAGTCCCTCTTCACCAAAAACGACATCCTGGACATCAGGCGAGTCCGGGAGCATCGTGATGATCGTTTTAGTGCGCGTGGCGACCTCCCGCGGACTCGACGCGGCGGAGAACCTGTCCGATTCCGAGAGCAGGAGATCGACGTCATCCCGGCTGCGGTTGTGCAACACCAGCTCGAATCCGGCTCTTTCGAGGTTGCGGACCATTGGGCGACCCATGATCCCGAGTCCGATAAATCCGATCGGTTCCGTCATCTGTGCATCCTTTGCGCTAGCTAGAGGGAATAGCCGAGGTCTTGCACCCAGCCAAGACCCGCTTCCGTGGTCGTGGCCGGGTTATATTCGAGGCTAACCCAACCCCGGTAGCCAATCTCGTCGATCGCCGGGAGAAGAAAGGAATAGCAGATCTCCCCCGTTCCCGGTTCGTGTCGATCGGGACTGTCAGCGATCTGGATATGCCCGATCTGCCCGACATGATCACGCATCGTCGCGAGGAGGTTTCCTTCCATACGCTGGGCGTGATAGAGATCGTATTGGACTTTCAGGTTGGGATGGCCGACTTCGTCGAGAAAAGCGAACCCACGGTGGGGCGAGCAGAGCATATAGCCCGCTGAATCGATGGTGTTGATCGGTTCGATCATCTGCAGAATTCCGCGTTTCGATGCTTCTTCTGCCGCAAACGCGATATTCTCCCGCAGGGTGGTCCACTGGTCGTGGATCGGCAAATCGCCGATCGACCGGCCTACCAGGCAATTGAGTTGACCGACACCCAGTTCAGAGGCGAGTTCGAGCGCGGCAAGCGTGCCGCTGCGAAACTCGTCAGTCCGGCGTGAGTCGTTGGCAAATCCCCGTTCTCCAGCCGACAGGTTTCCGGCAGGAAGATTGAACTGCACCAGGGTAACGTTGTTCCGAGCCAGTGCGTCACGAATCCAGCCAGCGTCGTCAGCGCTCGGATAGAGCAATTCGACCGCTTTGAAACCGGCCGCTGCCGCGCGGTCGATCCGTTCCGCCATGGGATACTCCGTGAAGAGCATGCCGAGATTTGCTGCAAACTGAGGCATACGCAGGTTCGCTCCTTTCGCCAGTCGTTGTCGCCATCATCGTATGCCGCTCGAGCTACTCTGGTCAAATCAGCGAAGAGCCTTGCGTGCCACACGGTCAGGAAGAACGGAGTAAACGATGGCTTCAACAGTTAGAGCGGTCACCGCCGCAGTCGATGTCCTCCGGGACCGTGGCGTGCAGTATGCCTTTGGTGTGCCGGGAGAGAGTTTTCTCGGGTTGCTGGATGCGCTGATCGACGCGCCCGAGATCGATCTCGTCACCACCCGCCATGAAGGTGGCGCAGCGTTCATGGCTGACGCAGCCGCCAAACTCACCGGGCAGCCAGCGATCTGCATGGGCACCCGCGGTGTCGGGTCCGGCAATCTCTCGATTGGCATCCACACGGCCTTCCAGGATTCGACCCCCATGATCGCCATGGTTGGGCAGGTGGAAACCCCCGCCCGGCATAAGGAAGCGCTCCAGGAAGTGGAATTGAGCCAGTTTCTGGGCCCGATCACGAAAATAGCGATTGAACCTCCGGATGCCACCACGCTTCCGCGGATTACTTCTGAGGCCTACCGGGTTGCGACCACCGGTCGCCCCGGTCCGGTTGCGATCGCGTTGCGCGGCGATATCCTCGATGAAGAGATCCCGTTCGAGTGTCTCGCCAGGACGGCTTTTCCGAAGCCGGAACTCTCGCCAGAGAGCGCCCACGCCATCATCGACCTCCTCGCCAGGGCAGAACGTCCATTGATCATCCCGGGCGCTGGTGTGCTACGCAGCGGCGCGACCCCCCTGCTGCAGTCCTTTGCCGAACTGACCCAGACACCGGTCATGACCGCCTTCCGACGGCTCGACGCCTTCCCCACAGAGCATGACCTCTCGCTCGGTTCCCTCTCATTCGGTACACCACGGGTGATGGCTGATCGCGCTCGCGCGGCAGATGTCATTCTCGCCATTGGCACGCGCATGAGCGAGATCACCACGCTCGGCTATTCCGTTCCTGGGGAGGGCGCAATCCTGATCCAGATCGACATCGCCGCCGACGATCTCGGCAAATCGTATCCTGCCACCTTTGCGGCAGTTGCTGATGCGCATTCGGCGTTGACCGAGTTGCTATCCGCAGCGCAGCAACGGTCGTGGCCGGATCGCTGTGCCGCCAATCAGAACGATCGCAAAGCCTACCTGGATGCCATCGAAGAAGCCTCTGCCGGACCGGTCGATCTGGTCAATCCAGCCTCGGTCGTCAAGGCGTTTGCCGAGCAGTTACCACCCGACAGCGTGATCACATCAGACGCTGGGAATTTCTTTTCCTGGGTGCAACGCTTTTCGCAGTTCCGCGAACCGGGAACGTTTCTCGGGCCAACCTCGGGCGCAATGGGCTATGCAGTTCCATCAGCCGTGGCGGCCGCGATTGTGCGCGACAACCAGGTTCCGGTGGTATCGACCAGCGGCGACGGCGGGTTTCTCATGACGGCGAACGAACTCGCGACGGCGGCCGCGCTCGATCGCAAGGTCATCTGTTGTGTCTTCAACAATGCCTTGTATGGCACCATTCGTTTGCACCAGGCGCGGGAATATCCTGGTCGCGTTTCCGGCACCGAAATCTGGACGCCAGATCTGGTCAAATTCGCGGAAGCGTTTGGCGGCCTCGGGATCCGGGTCGAAAACGATAACGACGCCCCAGCCGCCGTTGCAGATGCCCTCGCGCACGATGGCATCGTGGTGATCGATGTTGCGGTTTCGCGGGACACGATCGCCCCAGGATTGAAACTGAGTTCGGTCGGTTAAGCCTCTGTCAGGAGCAAGCGCGAGATCGTATCGACATAAACCCTCGCCTGCGTGACGAGATCGTCGATGAACACGGCTTCGTTGGCGCCGTGGGCGTTTTCACCACCCGGTCCGTACCCGACCGTGTCGATACCTGCCTGCCGATAAAAACGGCCATCAGTGGCCCCAGCCCAGGCAACGAAATACTCCGGATCGGCGCCGGTGATGTCCTTCACGGACGCTTGCAACGCCGCAACGATCGGTGACGATGCTTCGGTGATGTTGGCGGCAATGAAATCGCCTGTGGGATCGACATTCATCGTGTATTTGAAGTCAGGATCATCGCTGGCGACGGCATCGAGCGCAGCCCGCATTTCAGCGACTGCGGATTCCTTGGTTTCCCCAGGCACTAGTCGCCGATCAACCCGGATATGGGCTTCGCCGGGAACGACATTGTGAGCGACACCGGCAGCCATCGTGTTGACGCTAATGACCGGTTTGCCGACGGCGGGATGGAAGCGATCGATATCACCTTCGAGCGCCAGCACACCCTTGGCGGCTTTGGCGATGGCATTGATTCCCGTCGCTCGCGCAGACGCGGTGTGGCTCGCGCGTCCATGGAACGTGATCTCAACGCCGAGGATCCCCCGCTCCGCATTGCGGACCTTGAGGTCGCTCTTTTCGCCAATCAGGCAGTAGTCAGGTTTGGGCATCCGTCCGGCTTCCATCTCGCCGATCAGGAACTGGGTGCCGTAAACACCACTCGTTTCCTCGTCGGAGACCACATGAACCTCGATCCGCCCCTTGAGAGGCGCATCCTTGAGCAATCTGGCGACATACATCATCACCGCCACACTCGATTTCATGTCTGAAGCGCCGCGACCAACCAGTTTCCGGCTGTCGGCGGTCACCGTTGGATCGTAGGGATGGGAGCTCCAGGCATCTGGATCTGAAATCGGTACGGTGTCAAGATGGCCGTTCATGGCAATCGTGGGCCCATCATCAGCCGAGCCGACCGAAATAATCACATTTGGTCGTTTCGGATCGAGAGCGCGCACATCCTGATGGAGACCCTGCTCAGCGGTCCAGCGACTGACGAACTCCATGACATCGAGTTCCTCGCCACTTGGACTGGGGATGGCGATGAGCTCGCTCGCAAGAGTGACGATGTCGTCCCGGTTGACCTGATCGACTGCGGACTGGCTTTTCAACACTGATTCCCTTCGTCGAGACTCCTCGAGTTTTCGTCCGTCCGGACGTCGTTGGCTAGATCCGCTCGAACCGAGAGACGTTGGCGACGAAGACGATTGCGCCGCCGACCTCGACTTCGAAATTCTCCGGCATGTAGAGCAAACCGGGTTCGAGCGCCGGGGAATACGGGACAGCGATCTGGGTGCGGCGATGACAGGTCCGGCGAAGGATCTCCATGACTTCGTCGACCTGGTCATCCTCGACACCAATCATCAGACTCGTGTTTCCCATTCTCAGGAATGATCCGGATGTGCTGATCTTGGTAAAGCGGTAGCCTTCGTCGATCAACGCGGTCGTGAGCGCTTCGATATCTTCGTCCTGGACGATCGCGATGATCAGTTTCATGGCGACACTCCTTCGTGTGATGGTTTGATCCGTCCACCAGCGGACGGTCGTTCGCGTGTGCGACCGACCTGGCCTTTCAGGGCTGAGATACAACACATCGAGCCCAACAAGTCTAGCAAACAAGCGGGTCCAGAATGGATTCCGGGACCCTGTTCAGCCAATCGCGAGCAGCGTGACCGTGCTGATCACCCCGTCGAGCTTCTGCATCTTGCCCATGACGAGCTTGCCAATCTCCTGGGGAGTCGCCGCTTCAACCACTGCCACCACATCAAACGTCCCAGCCACGGCATCAGCTTCGAGAATGCCGCCATCAGCTCCCCAGGAACGGAGCTCTTCCTGGATTGATGGGGAACTCCCCACTTTTGTCGCCATCAGGATGTAGGCTTTCATCCAGATCTTCCCTCCTCTTCGAACGGATCCTCGTCGCGTCGCCAGAGTGTCCTCATCCCGACTCCGCGAATCATGTCCCGCAGCGCTTGCTGTTCCATTCTCAGCAGTGTGCGGAAGGAATTCTCAGCGGATGAGCGGAGTTCTACTCCTCCCACCTCCTCGCACCGCTGCAGCATCGTTTCGAGGACACCTTCCTCTTCGAATGCGCGCACTCGTGTTGTCCAGGGAGCCAACGTGAGCTCTTCCGGAATCGGCAAGGTCGAACGGAGCACCTCGAAGCTCATCAACCGATCGTATGGAGACTCGACCATCGGTTCGATCTGGATCAGCGGCGGCGAAAGAACGTCCTCGCGGAAATCGAGGATCAGCGATTGTCCGACCCGAAAGAAGAAGATGCTCATCACATCAGCGGTTAGGAGGACATCCCGCAGCTGGCTTGCGTAATCGCTCTGGTCGTTATCCATGGCAATGCCTGGAGAACTGGTTCAAAGAACCGATGAAGACTGGCCTGAATGCAATTATGCCGCAGTCTCGCTTGCCAGGGTGGCGCTGATCTGGTCGAGAAGGACCGCATGAAGGTGACCGTTCGAGGCGACTAAGTTCATGCGCAAACGGATCGAAGGCTTCCCCGCCGTAGCCAGTCACTATCCCGCCGGCTTCGATAACCGTCAGCGCACCCGCGGCGATATCCCACGGATTGATTGGTCTTTCCCAGAACCCATCCAGACGGCCAGCGGCGACATAGACGGCATCCAGCGCTGCCGAACCATCGCGACGGACGCCACGGGTTACTGGCATGAGCGAATCCCAGACGCGCTGGGTTTCCGTCCTCGCCGCCGGATCGTAAGCGAACCCGGTGGCGAGCAATGAGTGTCCGAGCGTTGCGGTTTTCGAAACGCTCATCGGAGCGCCATTCAGCCTGGCGCCACCTCCGGCTATCGCGTCGAACAATTCATCTCGCATCGGGTCATAGACTACCCCGATCACCACGTCGTTACCGTGAGCCAGAGCAATCGAAACAGCAAAATGGGGATAGCCATGGGTGTAGTTGGTCGTGCCGTCGAGTGGATCGACGATCCAGGCGTAACCGCCAGCGCCAACGTCATAGCCTCCAGCGACATGGGTCGATTCCTCGCCAAGAAAATAGTGGTCTGGAAAAGCAGTCTGAATTCGTTCGAGAATCATTGCTTCAGCGCGCTGATCGGCATCAGTCACAAGATCGACCGCGCTCTTGAACGTGATGGTTCGGGTATCGGACAAACGACCACGCAGCATGGCGCCAGCTGATCGAGACGCATAGATCGCCAACGCATGTGCTTCCTGAATCAAAGCCGGGTCAGTCACAATGAATCCCCTCGTCGTGATGCTACGGGTCGGTCTTATCGTCAATGATTATCGGGTCGCGAGCGGCAAACGGGCTGCGACGTCGAATTCCCAGCCAGCTTGATTTCCGCGGCGGAGACCGTAAAAGCCAGCCCCGGCCACCATCGCCGCATTGTCTGTGCAGAGTTCGAGCGGCGGGATGAAGAGGCTGGGCGTTTCCATATCAGCGTGTTCGATTGCTTCGGACAGTCGGCTTCTGAGCAGCGCATTCGCTGCCACCCCACCACCAAGCAGAACCGAGCGCGCACTGTGCGCCTCCGCGGCACGCGCAGTTTTCACGGCCAGCACATCTGCAATCGCCATCTGAAACGCAGCGGCCAGGTCGGCAGCCGGAAAGTCGTCGCGATAGGTCGGTGGTCGATGCGGCGCGAATGGCAAATCTGGGTCGGGCTTGGGCTCCTCATCGGGAAGTCGATAAGGTTCCGCCAGTCGGAGTAATGCTGTCTTCAATCCGGAGAAACTGAAATCGAAAGAATCCTCAAGCCACGCCCGCGGCAGGACAACCGCATTCTGGTCTCCCTGTTCGGCCAGTTTCTGGATTGCCGGCCCACCAGGATAGCCAAGTCCGAGCAAGCGGGCGCCCTTGTCGAACGCTTCGCCTGCGGCATCGTCGAGCGTTCTCCCAAGCACGTGATAGCGACCGAAATCGGTCATGAGAATCAGTTCGGTATGCCCACCAGAAACCAGCAGACTGACGAGTGGAAACTCAGGGCGCCGTTCGTCTTCCGTTTTCCGACTCAGCCAGTTCGCATAGATGTGCGATTCGAGATGATTGACCGGGATCAAGGGTAAGTCGCGAGCATAGGCCACGGTTTTGGCGAAATTGACTCCAATCAGCAGAGAACCAGCCAGTCCGGGTCCGTTGGTGACAGCAATCGCGTCGATTTCCGCCAATGGAACGCGCGCCAGAGACAAAGCTTCCTGAACGACCGGAATGATCGCCGTGACCTGCGCCCGCGCCGCCAACTCTGGCACGATGCCGCCATAGGGCTGATGAATGTCGAGTTGAGACGAGATCACATTGGAGAGCACATGACGGCCATCGACCACAACCGCAGCCGAGGTTTCATCGCAGGAGGTTTCGATTCCGAGGATATTCATTCCATCGCCTCCAGCCGCTGTGGCTGAAACAGGAAAGCGTCCGCGCTTGCTGGAAGCACGGCACTGTCGCCAAACTCTGCTTCGAGGTCTGCCCGCAGGGCCTGCAACCGCTCACGGAACTCGGGTGTGCGGATATCACCCGACCACATTACGAACGCATCCTCACCGTCGTCGGTGTAATAGCGGGGTTTAACCCCACGAATCGAAAAATCGTACTTCTCGTAGAGTCGAATGGCACTCGCGTTCGATTTGCGCACTTCGAGAGAGAGATATCGCGCTCCTTGCCGTCTCGCCGCTTCGACCATATCGAGCAGCAGGAGTTCGCCCAGATGGCGACGTCGGAAGCGAGGATCGACCCCGATCGTGGTGATGTGGGCTTCGTCGAAAAGAATCCAGAAACCCGAAAACCCGATGATCGACCCTTCGCCCAGATCATTGCCGGCGCGACGACCGAGTTGCGGCAGGGGGAGCCGAAATCGAAACGATCGCCCGTTCGTTGGTTCGGGTCGCTGCATCCACTCTTCGGCAGTTCCGGAACCGAGCCGCAAGACAACATAGCGATTCTGGCTCGTATTGCGCAACTCGCGACGATAGGCAGACTGCGGCCACGGGTTTGAAAAACAGTGCCGCTCAAGACTGCTGACCTCAGCAATATCCAATTCGTCCATCGGTTCGATCCGAAACACAACTGATTCACTCGCTCCCGGTGCCCGACTGAGTATGAACATATGAAGGGGAAAGGCTCACCGGCTCATCGACGTCGCCAGCCCGCCAGCGGCGCCAGCCAATCTCCGCGGCTGCGCCTGCGCGGCCGAGTCGACCCGCCTGCGGAACGACTGTAACCTGGGTCAGATGTTTGACTCCATCGATCACCTCTGGACCGATTTCGCCGGTGACGGTCACGAGCCCGGGTTGAGCAACAACCGTCATGACGAGCGCCGAGGCATTGCCGAGATGTACCACCGGTCGCTCCAGAACCCCCTCGGATCTTTGATAAACCGACCAGGCTAACCGGTTCCGACCGGCGTTGACAGCAGCAACAACTGACCAGTTCGATGATCGATAAGGGAGCGCTACAGCATCGAGCGTGGGGATACCGAGCACCGCCACCTCCTGCGCAACCACGAGTCCCTTGGCGATACTGAGTCCGACCCGGAGCGATGTGAATCGCCCCGGCCCGGTGGTCACCGCCACTGCACCAACACGCGATATCTCGCATTCAGCCCGACGCAGCAAGTGATCGATCTGGCTGAGCATATTGACCGTTTGATTGCGGCAAGTCGTCCAGGCGACCTCATCGAGGCAGTCGCCATCATAGAGCGCAATTCCTGATTGCTCGGTCGCCGTATCGATTGCCAGCAGCAGTCCGTTTTCCATTCGCTGCTCATCCTCACCGCTGGTCACCACCGCCGGCAACCATTCTTAGCCTGTTCAGTTTAGCGGAGGAGTGCTGCGCAGCCCGGTTTCCGGGATGGCAGGGATACGAATCGTGTCTCATCAGCGAGAGTGCGACGACAACGATTGGCGTAGTTCTTCGATCAGCGCTGACGCTCGATCGCTCTGACCGATTGGTCTCAGCACGATCGTGCGCTGACGCTCACCGGCAAATTTGAACTCGACCAGCAGGCCTCCCGGCAGATCGGCGGCGCGTTCTGGCCATTCGACCACGACGATTCCCGTATTGCGAGTGAGGAGATCGCTGAATCCAATTGATTCGACGTCGTCACCCGATTCGAGGCGATAGAGATCGAGGTGAAACAACGGAATCGGGCTGCTGCCCGGTGGATTCGCAACGGCTTCAGTGATCAGCGCAAAGGTCGGACTCGTCAGATGATCGTCCACCCCGGCGCCGATTGCCACACCCTGAGCAAAGGTTGTTTTGCCTGAACCAAGATCCCCGTGCAGATAGAGAACATCCCCCGCTTCCAGCAGGCTGCCGAGCGCGGAGCCAAGGTTTTGGGTTGCTTCGGAGTTGTGGCTGAGGAATTCGATCATGTCGGCGTCGCGTCGACACTGGGAAAGGTCAGAAACGCACCACGGACGCCGATATGCACGCGGTCACCGGGGCGGATACCGCCGTAGCTGCCGAGGCGCGCATTGATCAGTGTGCCGGAATCGAGTTGGACACGCATCAACTGGTCGTGGCCATAGAAGAGGCGCGAAACCACCGTCGCTTGCGCAGGTGTTTCTTCCGACGGCGAAACAAGTCGGAGCGATTCAGGGCGGACCATGACATGTACCGGACCTTCAGCGACGCCGACTATGGGCAGATCGCCGAGTTCGCACTGGACCCGGCGGCCACTCGCCTGACCGGGGAGAAACTGAGCATCGCCCACGAACTCACCGATCGCGATCGATGCCGGACGGTGATAGAGCTCTTCCGGCGGTGCGTCTTGGAGGATCTTGCCATCGAACATGACCGCCACACGGTCAGCCATGCTGAGCGCTTCTTCCTGGTCGTGGGTGACCAGCACTACTGTCGCACCAACCTCGGTCAGGATCTGCCGCAGATCGACCCGGAGTCGGGCGCGCAACGCTGCATCAAGACTGGCAAAAGGTTCATCGAGCAGCACTAGATCCGGATTGGGCGCAAGCGCGCGGGCCAACGCCACCCGTTGCTGTTGCCCACCAGAAAGCTCGTAGGGCATTCGTTGCCCCAGACCGCGGAGACCGACGAGATTCAGAGCGCGGTCAACAAGCTCCCGTTTCGGAGCGCCTCGTTTCAAACCAAATGCGATGTTGTCGGCAACCGACTTGTGCGGGAAAAGAACGCCTTCCTGGAATACCATGCCAGTCCGTCGGCGTTCTGGCGCGAGTGATGCGCCAGGAGCGGCAACTCGCTCGCCGCTGATGAAGACTTCGCCTGCGTCCGGTTCCTCGAATCCGGCGATCAAGCGGAGTATGGTCGATTTCCCACAACCGCTCGGTCCAAGAATCGCAACGAATTCGCCCCGTTCCGCTTTCAGATTGACGGTCCGCACCGCTTCGACTGAACCGAACCGCTTGGTCACCCCACGCACATCGAGTGCAAGCGGTATCTCGACCGGAAAATGGCCGGGGAGTTCCGACATTTGCCTGACTGTTGGTTGATCGATCACGGCGACCATCATTCTTCCCCGCGGGTGCTGGTTTCCCGACTTCCACCAAAGACCAGAATAGCGGGAATAGCGGAAAGCGCGATCAGTACAAGCGACGGCGCCGCTGCCTCGCCAAATCGCCCTGCGCCAGCGGCGGACCAGACTTCGGTGGCAAGTGTGTCGCTCCCGGTCGGACGGAGCAAGAGCGTGATTGGCAGTTCCTTCACCACCGTCAGAAAGACAAGCGCCAGTCCAGCCGTCAGGCCGGGTATCGAAATCGGTGCTGTGACGGAAAAGAACGCTCCTACCGAGGTCCTTCCGAGACCACGCGCCGCCTCTTCCAGGCGCGGATTGATTTGCAGGAAGGACGAACGGGTCGTCGCCACCGCCTGCGGGAGAAACCGGATGGCATAGGCGACCAAGAGCAACGCAGTGGTCTGATAGAGACCAGGAAGGTAGTTGGCGCCGAGAAAAACAAACGAGAGTCCGACAACGATTCCCGGCAAGCCATAACCGATGTAGACAAAGCGTTCGCTCAGTGTCCCAATCCGGGAGCGGTAACGGGTCGAAAGCAGCGAAATTGGCAACGCCAGAAGAACGCAAAGAACCGCAGCCACTGCGCCGAGCCCGATGGTGTAAATCGACGGGCCAAGGAGCGAATCAATCTCATCACCGCGGCGAAGCGTGCGCAGGAGCCACTGGACCAGAATGAAGATCGGGGTCGCCAGCGCTAACCCAAGAATCGTCAGAATCCAGACCAGACCGAGATAGCGCCAACGGCCAATCGAGACCCTCCGTGGCTTGCGCGCAACCCCTGAACCGATGCGGTAATAGGCAGCTCGGCCCTGCAGGAGCGAATCGAGGAGAAGGAGAAACATCGCGAACAGGACCAGAATCAGCGCCAGTACAGCCGCATATGACCGGTCAAAAGAAGATCGGTACTGGACAAAAATGGCGCGGGTGAGGGAGTCGTAGCGAAACAGGGTGACGACCCCGAAATCACTGACAGCGTAGAGCGCTGCCAATAGCATCCCCGAGACCGCCGCCGGGCGGAGTTGCGCGAGCGTGGTCGAAAGGAAGGCGCCTACCGGTCCTTTGCCAAGCGAGCGAGCTGCTTCTTCATGCTGCGGATCAATGCGCCGGATGGCGGCGCTCACGGTCAGAAAGACATAGGGAAACGTAAACAATGAGAGCGTCAGCCACGCGCCGGTGAAACCATAAAGGGAGGGGAAATGATCGATGTCGAACGCCGTGCTCAACCATTGCTGCAGACTCCCCCTCGGTCCGAATGCGGCGATGTACGCAAGGGCGCCAACGTAGGACGGAATGACGAGTGGCAACGCACAAGCCGGTGTCAGCACCCTGGCAAAGGGAATATCGGTTCGCAACAACAACCACGCGGAGGGTATTGCGATCAGCGCCGCCGTGAGTCCCACCGCCATCGCGAGAACAACAGTGTTGACCAGTACCTCGAGTGTTCGCTGCCGCGACACCAGATTCCATAGACCGCCGTCGGCCTGCAACGCCCGGATAAGGAGATATCCGATCGGTATGAGCACCAGCCCGGAAATCAGCAACGCCAACAGCGAAAGGACGACGGGTGGCTTTCGGCCCTTACTGACCGTTGCCGCCCGTCGCCATCGCGATCGTGGAAGTGGAAGATTTGCCGAATCGATCACGAAATCGGAGTCTGCCAACTCTCTCCCTGATGGTCTAGATTGCTCCCGTTTCAGCAAGTAACTCGAGCGTTCCCTGCAAATCCGACAGGTCAGATAGATCGATGTCTGGACTCTGGATCTCGTCGAGCGGGATAAGACCGTCTGCGATATCCACGTCAGGAATAAGAGGATACTCCCAGACTTCGGTGGCGAAATAAGCCTGCGCTTCTGTCTGGAGCAGATAATCAATCAGTGCTTGCGCGAGATCACCTTTCGTGGAGGTCGCCAGGATACCAATACCAGAGACATTGACCAGGCTCCCCGGATCACCACCCTCGAAGAAGTGATTAGTGGCTGCTAACGATTCGCCTTCTTCGGCCTCCACCTCGTAGATGTAGTAGTGATTGACCAGTCCGGCGGAAATCTCGCCAGCGCCAACAGCGCGGGTGATGGCGCCGTTGCCGTCAAAGGTGATGACATCATTCGCGATCATGCCGTCCAGCCAGGAACGCGCAGCATCATCCCCCTTAAGCAGGCGGTAGGCCGTTACGAACGACTGGAAGGAACCGTTGGTCGGGGCCCACCCGATTTTTCCTTTCCATTCGGATCCGAGAAAGCCATCAACCGAGGCAGGCAAGGTGTCCTCTGGCACCAGGTCGGTGTTGTAGACGGCGACGCGAGCTCGACCAGTAATCCCGATCCATCCACCGCTGTCAGATTGGAACTTCGGATCGACCCGCGATTTGAGCTCATCCGGGATCGGGCTGAAGATGCCTTCAGCCTCGATAGCGCCGAGTGCACCGGCATCCTGACCGAGATAGAGATCAGCAGGGCTGTTTTGGCCCTCCTCGAGAATCGCGGCTGCCATCTCGGCGGTATCACCATAGCGAGCATTGACCGAGATACCAGTTGCCGCAGTGAACAGCTCGAACACTGGTCCGACCAGATTCTCGTTCCGGCCTGAGTAAACGGTTATCTCCCCAGTTTCCTGAAGCGATGCCGCCGCCGCGGGAAGGAATCGACCCACGGCCAGCCCTCCCGCCATGGCGCCTCCCAACGCCAGAAATCCGCGCCGGCTTTGCTGAATACCACTCATCGCATGCTTTGTTTTGCCCGTCACGCGTTCATCAACTCCTCGATGGAACTAATTCCGACTAAATCAGTCGGAATTAGCCTACTCCTCGAAGATGATGGTCGTCAAGGGAATGAACCCGGCTTCAGATTGCAGCGGCGATCGAATCACCCACTTCAACCGTGGTTGCCCGGCCGCCGAGGTCAGCGGTCACGATCCCGGCGCTGGTCGCCGCGCCGATCGCGCTGATGATCGCAGCGGATTCATCGACCAACCCGAGATGTTCGAGCATCATCGCCGCCGACCAGATCGCGGCGATTGGATTGGCAATGCCCTTGCCAGCAATGTCGGGCGCGGAACCGTGCACCGGTTCGAACATGCTCGGCATCTTGTGAAAGGGATCGATATTGCCACTGGCCGCGATCCCGAGGCTGCCGCCGAGCGCGCCGCCGAGATCCGAGAGGATGTCGCCAAAGAGGTTCGAGCCAACCAGCACGTCGAGCGATTCCGGATGCAGCACCATTCGGGCGGCCATTGCGTCGACCAGCGCTTCTTCAGCGTTCACATCCGGAAACTCGGTTCTCACCCGATGAAAGCAGTCGTCCCAGAGTTGCATCCCATATTGGAGCGCGTTCGGTTTCGTGATGCTGGTGACGGTCCGTCGGGAACGAGTTCTGGCCAACTCGAAAGCATACCGGATGATTCGCTCGCATCCTTCGGCGGTGTAGAGAGATGCTTCGATCGCGACCTCCTTTTGCGGTCCTCGAAAACCGAGATGGCGGCCACCAAGACCGGAATACTCCCCTTCGGAGTTCTCCCGGACAACGACAAAATCGATCGATTCCGTGGTTCCGTTGCGCAGCGGACTGGTGACACCCGGAAAGAGTCGGACCGGGCGCACCGAGGCAAACAGATCGAACCCATGGCAAACCGCCAACCGAAACTGAAACAGGTGAAGATGATCAGGAACACCAGGCCAACCAGATGCGCCAAAAAAGATTGCGTCCCTCTTCTTCATCCGATCAAGACCATCGTCATCCATGATTCGACCAGTTTCAAGGTAGTACGTCACGCCCCAGGGATAGTGCTCATAGTCGAACGCAATAGCGCCACCAGATTTTGCGGCAACCGCGTCAAGCACTTTGAGCCCCTCAGGCACCACTTCACGACCAATACCGTCGCCCGGTACGACAGCAATCTTGTATGTCCGGTGACTCGGCTGATTCATTCCACTCCCTCTGATTCGCCAAGAGCGTCGCCTGTTTCCGTGATCGGATCTCCCACCACGATCTCACCCCCGATCACGACTCGCGCACGCAAGCCACCGGTGTCGACCAGCGGTTTGAGCAGTTTCAGTCCGGTCAATTCCTCGAGATGATTGCAGGGTGGACAATCTCGAACCCCTTCGCAAATCGCGTTTCCGATGGTGAAGCGTTTGCCAATCAAGCCGCGCAGGTGCACGCCTTCGGTCACGATGTTGCGCCTCGTACTGGCGAAATCGACCGGATGTGCTATCGACGCATACGCTGCTTCGACAGATTGCCGATCGATCAAGGTCACCTCTCGCGCGCCTGGGGTGGTCGGCCGAGCGGAATAGAACCCCGTTCCATTTGCATAGCGATCACCTTCGAGTCCCTTCCCGGCGAGAGCAGTCGCCCGCTCCCGCGAAACCGGTTGAGCGCCGCCCGATTCAGCGACATAGATGCCAACTACATGTGCGGCCACTTGTACCCTCCTCACGAAATCCTGTTCTCACCATTCTCGCGCGTCTATGCAAGGCGATTATGATCGGTCACAATCGATGGTCCCGTCAGGCCGTGATATGCAGGTGTAATTGCACGTGGAAAACAAACGATTCGACGATCCTCGAACAATATCCGACGACATCTATCTCCTGGCCGGGCTGCTCGGGGACGTCATCCGCGCACAATCGGGCGAATCCGGATACGCGCTGGAAGAAGAGATGCGAGCGCTCGCCAAGGCCCGACGCGCAGGGGAAGAGGACGCTGATGAAAAACTCGATGCGTTTGTCGAAAAGCTCACCCCAGAGCAAGCCACGCTCCTGATCCGAGCGTTCACGAGTTACTTTCAGCTCATCAACCTCGCCGAAGATAACGAACGGGTTCGCCGGATTCGCAATCGCGAAACCGACAGCTATCCCGAACCGCGCCGTGGATCGATGCGGGAAGCGATCGCCTTGCTCAAGGATGCGGGGATGTCGGCCGTCGATCTCGCTGCCCTGCTGGCACGAGCTGAAGTCCGACTCGTCATGACCGCTCACCCCACCGAGGCTCGGCGGCGCACCATTCTGGAAAAGCAGGCCCGTGTGTTCGCCGCTATTCGCGATCTGGACGAGCGGCCTGGAACGCCCTCCGACGAAAAACGTACCCGCCGCGTACTGGCCGCCACGATTGCTGAACTGTGGAGTTCAAACGAGGTCCGGGCAATCCGTATCACCGTGCTCGATGAACTTCAGTCGATCCTGATTCATTTCCGGACGACGCTTTTCGAAGTTGTTCCCGAACTCTACCGGGAGATCGAGGATGCTTTGGAAGAGTTCTATCCGGGCGAGGCCATACCGGTGCCGCCGTTCCTGAATTTCGGATCGTGGGTCGGTGGCGACCGCGACGGCAATCCCTTTGTGACACCGGCTGTGACCCGGGAAACCCTCGAAATCATGCGCGACTCCTGCCTCGCTATGCTCGAACAGCGACTGGGGATCATTGCCGGCCGTGTGTCGGTTTCGACACTCATCGCGGGGCGAACACCCTTTCTTGACAGTCTCCTGAACGAGTACGCCGATCTCTTCCCAGAAACTGCAGAAGAGCTGACCGATCGCAATGGTGATGAACTCTATCGCCAGGCTCTGACGTTGATGCGCGAACGGGTTCGGGCGACACGCGATCGGACTCCGATGGCGTATCAAGGACCGGGTGATTTGCTTCGCGATCTCCGCCTTGTGCAGCGCGCGCTGATCCACCAGGGCGAACCACTCGTTGCGTCGGGCGAAATTCACGACCTGATTCGGCAAGTGGAAGTGTTCGGATTCCACTACGCTCGGCTCGATATCCGTGACCACTCCGGACGCCACGAGAGAGCTGTAACTGAAGCGCTCCAACTGGTTGGCATCGAGGACGATTATTCGTCGCTCGACGAAACCGCCAAAATGACATTGCTTACCGATCTCATCGATCAGAAGCGACCACTCATCTCCACTGACCTGAGCGCGTTTTCCCCGATCGCGCGGGAGGTGATCGAGACCTTTCGCACGCTCCGCGATCTGGCCGATTCGGGTCATCGCGACGCGCTCGAGTCCTATGTCATCTCGGCAGCCGATACCCCGTCAGATAGTCTGGAGGTCCTCCTCCTGATGAAGGAAGCTCGCCTGGCTGATCACGGCGGCATTGATGCGCTGCTTCAGATCGTCCCGCTATTCGAGCAACGATCTTCACTGGAAACAGGGCAGGCGATCATGTCCGAGCTTCTGGGGGTCCCGGCTTACCAGCAGGCGCTGTGGGCGACCGGCGGATCGCAGGAAATCATGCTCGGCTATTCCGACTCGAACAAAGAGATCGGATATCTGGCATCGTCATGGGCGCTTTACAACGCCGAATGCGAACTGGCAGATCTGTTCCGGAACGAGGATGTCGAGTTTGCGTTTTTCCACGGTCGAGGCGGTTCGATTGGCCGAGGGGGTGGACCGACCAACCAGGCGATCCTGGCTCAGCCTCCAGGAACGGTCAATGGTCGTATCAAACTGACCGAACAGGGCGAGGTGATTTCAAGTCGGTATGGTCTTCCCGAAATCGCGCACCGCGAACTCGAGTTGGTCACGAGCGCTGTTCTTGTTTCGACGGTAGGGATCATCCCGGCGCCGCGACCGGAAGATCTGACCCGCTATGAATCGCTGATGTCGAAAATGGCCGGATGGTCATCGGAAGCCTACCGAGGGTTGATCTACGAGCACGACGGGCTGATTCCGTTTTTCGAGCAAGCCACGCCTATTCGCGAGCTCAGTGAACTCAAGATCGGTTCTCGACCCGCCCGGCGCACACAATCCCACCGGATCGAAGACCTGCGCGCCATTCCCTGGGTCTTTTCCTGGACCCAATCCCGCCTGCTGATACCTGGTTGGTATGGATTGGGCACCGCAATTTCGCGAGCAATCACCGAGGAATCTCTCGAACTGCTCCAGGAAATGGAACAGAATTGGCCGTTTTTCACTGCTGTGATCGCGAACGCCGAACTCGTTCTCGCCAAAGCCGATCTCGCGATCGCGGCTCGTTACCTGGAACTGGTCGATCCGTCCGCCGATCGAGACGAGATCTGGAATGCCATCAACCTGGAATACGACCTGACCCGCCAGGGCATTCTCGACGTCACCGGACAACTGGAACTGCTCGAGGGCGAACCCGTCATAAAGCGCTCGATCGAGCGCCGCAATCCGTATGTCGACCCTTTGTCGCTCGTGCAGGTGGAGTTGCTCAAACGACTCCGGGCGGAGAGTGATCTGGACGACTATTTGCGCCCGGTCCTCTTGAGCATCAACGGGATTGCGGGCGCACTGAAAAACACTGGCTAGTACCTCATGCTACGGTGCGATAGCGTTACTCCGTCACAGAAAGCGTTCGTATGGGTACACACCGACACCGAAAACGCCTAAACTGGAGGTAGAGGGAGTGCGCGTGCGGTCGGGTGCAGTAACAGACCGCCCAAGAAGGGGAAAATCTCGTGAGACGTAGCCTGCTTTTTCTGGCTCTTGCTGGTTTACTGTTTGTGCAGTTGGCCGCGATCATGTCGCCAGTACCTGTCCGTGCTTTCCAGGACGAAGTCGAGGTCTCGGTTGACGGAACGCCGACCGACGTGCCGACCGAAACCAGCATTCCGATCCCCCCCACAGAAACCAACACGGCAGTTCCCTCCGAAACGCCGACTCCTCCAACGGAGACGAACACCGCCGTTCCACCAACCAACACCGCTGTACCACCAACATCCACGAACACCGCGGTTCCGAGTGCGACCTCGGCTCCGTCCGGAACAGCTGTTCCCAGCCTGACCTCAACCCCGGCGGAAACGCTCACGCCGACCGCCACGCCTTACAAGGGACTGAACGCCGGTGACACAATTGAAGTCACCACTGGATTGCTCAATGTTCGCAATCAACCGACGACATCCGGGTCGAGTGTGATCAAGCAGATCGCTCGCGGTCAGCAATTCCTCGTGCTCGAGGGTCCGGTGACCGGCGGAGCCTATGAATGGATCCGGCTTGAACTCGACAATCAGGTCACAACGTCGGAATCAAGTGGATGGGTCGCCGCACAGTACGTCAAGGTGGCAATCGAAGGAACACCGCCGGAACCAACTGCTGTGCCCACGGAAACGCCTGTACCGACAGAAACCACTACTCCAACCGAAACAGCAACACTGACCGGTTCAGAAACTGCAACCGCGACAGCTACTAACACTCCGACGGTCACCGCCACGCCGACGGCCTCGGGCACCAAAGTGCCGGGTGCATACAGCCCCGGCGACCTGATCGTGGTCAGGACTTCGGTCAACGTACGCAGCGGGCCGGGGACGAACAACGGCGTCCTGGGCGTTGCTCCAACGGGGCTTTCAGGCGTCGTTAAGACCGGCAATACCGTCGGTGGTTCATACCAATGGATCGAGGTCGACTTCGCTACCGGTCCGGACGGCTGGGTCGCAAGCAATTACGTGAATCATCAGTCACTGACAACGCCGACGCCTTCGGCTCAGCTCTGGAAGCTCTCGGTCGCGCTCGACTGCCGCTCCTCACCGGAAACAATCACGATCACCAATAGCATGAGCAGTTCCGTCACGATCTACTCGATAGCGACCGTCCGCGGCGAGACCGGTCCGTACACGCTGAACCAGACCCTTGGTGGCAAACAGTCTCGCACCTATCAGGCAGGCGGCGGCGCCAGCGGGCAGTTCGTTCTGACAAATGACTATATTCTCCTGAACAAATACGGTTCGTCTGAGGGTGTGGTGATCAACACCTCGGCCGGCCAGATCACTCGCTCATGCGCGGACGGTTCGAGCGGCGCGCGCTGGGTCAAGGTCGATCTTTCCGAGCAGCGTATGTATGTGTATCAGGGGAACTCGCTGGTTACGACATCTCTTGTTTCGACCGGGAAACCTGGATTTTCGACTCCAAAGGGCGACTACTACACCTACTACAAGGCGGTTTCGGTGAGAATGGCAGCATGCGTCAACGGAGAATGCTGGGACACGCCAAATGTGCCATTCTCACAACTCTTCCGATCAGGTGGGTTCTACATCCATGGCGCCTACTGGCACGATCAGTTCGGCACAGTGCGCAGCCATGGTTGCGTCAATCTGCCTGTGCCGTTCTCTGAATGGCTCTACTACTGGCTGCCGTTGTACTCCCGGGTGGTCATTCAAGCCTAATCTCTGAGGGACGCTTGGAGAAACGCCGGTATCGCAAGAGCGATACCGGCGTTTTCTGTTTGCAGGCCTACGCAGATGTGTCGGACATCGTTTGCGCCGGGAGAGCCTCTGGTGTTCGGCGATCCTGCGTGATCTGCTGACGAAGATCTCGGATTCGCTGCAAGATCGCTTCGAGTTGCTGTTCGGTGGCGAGCAGCGACTCCTGCTGATCGCGGACAAAGCGAGAGTACGGAGCAATTGCGGATTCGATCCGCTGAGTTGATCGGGACAACTCGATTTCGAATTGATCGTTCATCACGTCGATCAAACGCTCTTCGAGTTCGGTTGATCGCCGCCGAAACTCCTCCCGACTCCGTTTGCGCTTGCGCGGAAGAATGACTAAACCCAGCCCGGCGAGAAGACTGGCGGCCAGGAGCCCGGTAACGTCGACCGCCACCGTACTGGCTGCCGCTACGACGATTGCGCCGAGTCCGATTGCTCCGGCTTCGGCCATGGCGACCTGAGTGACCGCATTCCGAACTGACTGGGAGAGATCGTAGGCAGCCCGCTCAGGATCATAGCGTTCGACTTCTTCGCGAGCGCGGCGATTCACCGAATCGAGTAGCGCCCGCCGATCGTAGCGGAACTGGTAACCAACATCCCCCACCATCTGCGATTCGTACTGGGCAAGGCGTTGCCGATCGAGGTGCCCATTGATCGCTTCCCAGGTGCGTAGATCTTGCTCGACCATCCAATCGATCAGTTCCTGTAGGGCGTCGTCGATCTCTTTTTCGCTATTCCCGATGACCTGGTCTTCGAAATCCGCCCTGATCTTGTCTGACTTCATGAGATCGAACACACGACCGATACGGATCGTTTCTTCAAAGAACTCATCCCCGCGAGTATTCATCCGGGAGATGATGTTTTCGATCCGGGTCAGATGGTACGAAAGCTGTCGCCGCATGTCTTCACGATGAAGCTCGAGCTGGCGATCGATTGCCTGGAGCGTTTCAACATCATCCCCCAGGACGAGCAAACGGTCGCGGGTGACCTGAAGATATCGATTGGCCAGGAACTCAGCGGTGCCTAACGGACTGAGGAGTTTGAGTTCGATCCGCCCCTCTTGGTCGAGCGTTTCGAAGATGTATCGCTCAAGGTCGCCAAACTGACTCTCTTTCCAGAGCCGGGCGCTTTCATCCGGGTTCGGCAGAGCGAGAGTGTTGGCTTGCTGGGCTTGCATAGCAGAGACTGGAAAGACCACCGGTGTGATATCGAGAAGTCGAGCCAGATTCTCTTCAACGAAGATTCGAACTTCCTCACGCTGTTCAGGAGATCGCAGGAGATCGATCTTGTTGATCACCACCACGATCTTCTTACCCCATTCGCGGATGTCCACCATGAACTCCCGCTCGCTTTCGGTGAACGGGCGATCCGCTGAAGTCACAAAGAAAACGATATCCGCGTTCGGGATGAATCGCTGGGTCAGCGCTTCGTGTTCTCGGATAATGGCGTTGGTTCCGGGGGTATCGACAACCGTAATGTCTTCGAGCATCAGCATCGGATGCGTTCGCTCGATGGTTCCGTCGGCCAGCACCGTTTCTGTCTGTTCTTCGCCATGCGTCAGGATGTTGATCACGGCGGTTGTGGGCGTGACACCCTCTGGCATAATGTCGGTGCCGGTAAGCGCGTTGATGAACGCTGATTTCCCCGAATTGAACTCGCCAGCGACGACGAGCAAGAAAAGAGCAGCCAGACGATAGCGAGCTTCCTGGACCTGTTCGAGATCATCAGCGGTGGCCGGAAAAGATCGCAGAACCTGCTCGAGCTCTTCGAGAAGTTCAATCTCCTCGGTTGCGAGTTCATGCTCGCGCGCGCTCAGTACTCCACCTGTCGTCCGCGACTTGCCAGGCAATCCTCGTGTTCGCTTGAGAAAATCTCTGACCATCAGCGCTTACGATCTCGTTTCATGTTGATCTGGCCACTCACAATCGAACGTGGTCAGGCCAATTTGACGGGTGCACCCGCGAGGTGGGTGCGAGCATTGTCGAGGAGCCAAACCGCATACGGAGCCCGTTGCCGAACACGTTCGGTCCAATCGGTTCGAGGGAAATACACGATCTCCAGTCGCGCCAACGGCAGGCCGAGAATAGCTGCGGCTCGCTGCTGTACGGCGTCCAGATCATCGAGTCCGATATCACCGATCAGCACCAACGGCAGAAGGGCATTGGGATCCTGCCGGACCTCCTCGGAAAGTGGAAGCTCGGCAGCGACAAACGCTGTCTCCAGGCCCGCTACGTCTTCAAGTGCAGCGGTGAGTGCGACATCTTCACCGATCGCGCGAACAACCAGAGCAGTCAACTCCGGTCTGACCAGACTGCCTGGATTGATGGAATAGCGTCGTGATGCGCCAAAACGCCTCGAAGTCAGCACGCCTATTCGTTCGAGTTTGTAGCACTCGTGTTGAAGACTGCTAATCGGCAAACCGAGTTCACGCGAGAGTTCCGTGAGCGAGAAGCCCCGGTGCGGCCGCGGGATCATCCAGGTCAGCACGGCGGCGCGCAGTTTCGATGCGAACAACTCGCCAAGGAAATCGCTTGTCATCGAGTGCCCGACACCTCGCTCCAACCAGAACACACCCGCGTGTGTCGTTTACGATTGCTTCGTAATAGTGCACGATTTCGCGAACGGACGCCAGTATTTCAGCAATTCTCTGCCTCCAGGGACTCGATTCGTGGACCCGCATTCATCGGGGATGTCCACGCAAAGGCTGGGCGTCATCGGTTGGTACAATCCAAGCAGGGGAGAAACAAACATGGCGACAAAGCAGACGATCGGCGAACACGCCATTCTCGGGCTCCTCCTCCTGTCTCCAGATGGCAGCCATGGCTACGAATTGTCCCGGCGCTTTTCGAATGACGCGCTGCCCGGCGCGGTGCTCCATCTCGAAGCTGGAATGCTTTACCACTACCTCAAACGTCTTGAGAAAGCAGGATTCGTCACGTCGACCGTGGAGATTCAAGACGCCCGCCCAGCCCGGCAGGTCTATCACCTCACCCGCACCGGCAAGGAGCAACTCCTGGCCTGGCTTCAGGAACCAGTCACGAGAACTCGCGATATCCGTCTCGAGTTCCTGGTCAAGCGGTATTTTGCACTTCGGATCGAACCAGCTGTGGCTTCCAGACTTCTGGCTGAACAACTCGAGGTCAGTGAGCAGATGCTCACCGAACTGAATCACCGCCTTGGTGAAATCAGCGGAGAGCCTGATGATTCTGATCAGCGTTTTCTGGAAGAAACCACCCGTCTGCGATTCGCGCAAACAGAAGCCGCTATCGATTGGTTGCGATCACTCCCGTCCAACTGATTCATCCGTTTGCTGAGCACGATCGGTATGCCATAATGCGCTATCGCCCACGGCTGCCTGCATGCCTTCCAGCATGGGAATCGTTTTTTGCATCGGGATACCCGAAGTGATTCGTCAGAGGAGAACACGATGGACGCGAACATGATGGAGTTTGCTTTCTTTGAGGGAAAAGTCATTCCGTTCTCGGAAGCGAACATCAGCATCGGCACCCACTGCGTCCAGTACGGAACGGGTGCGTTCGCAGGAATTCGTGGCTACCTCGATGACTCTGGCGAAAGCATCAACATTTTTCGATTGCCCGATCACGCCCAGCGTTTGCTCAATTCAGGCAAACTGCTCCGCGCCGAACTTCCTTACGGACCGGCGGAAGTCGCCGAAATCATCCGATCACTCGCCGAACAGAACAACCCGACGGGAGACATCTATATCCGCCCCTTTATCTACAAACCCGCCGTCCAGTTGACTCCGCGACTCCGCGGTCTCGGCGACGAACTGGCGGTATACATGATGCCAATGGGGAACTATCTCGACCTCGAGCGAGGGCAGAAAGCGATCATTTCTTCGTGGGTGCGTATACCGGACAACGCCATCCCAAGCCGTGGAAAACTCTCTGGCGCCTATGTCAATTCCTCTTTCGCCAAGGATGAAGCCGAACAGCGTGGCGCAGACGAAGCGATCATGCTCAACACCGCTGGCAAGGTGGCTGAGGGGAGCGGATGCAATCTCTTTGTCGTTCGCAACGGGGTTTTGACGACTCCACCTTTTTCGTCCGATATTCTCGAGGGGATCACTCGCCGATCCGTCTTGAGAATGGCGGCCGATGCTGGTATCCCGGTCGAGATCCGGGAGATCGATCGGACCGAACTCTATCTCGCCGATGAAGCGTTTTTCTGTGGTACCGGAGTCCAGATCGCTTGGATCGAGGAGATTGATGGTCGCCCAGTCGGATCCCGCAGCCGCGGACCAATCACCGACCAGATCACCAAAACCTTTTTCGACACGGTTCGTGGTCGCGACAATCGCTACGCTGAGTGGATTACCCGGGCTATGCTGAAATCACCGGTGGCGGTCGGCGACTAATCCGAATCATCACTCTACGAGCGTGGCATCAAGATATCGCTGCACATCCTCTTGAGTCACGGCACCGATGCGAACTGCAAAGATGGTTCCATCCGGGCGTATGAAGACCGTGGTGGGATACGAGACAACCCCGTAATCGGCTTCGATCGGTCCCCGCACCGGATCATCGCCGGCGGTATCGCGACCGGTTGGATATGTAATACCGAGTTCCTCGACCAGATCGAGGGCACTTTCACCGTAGTCGTTCTTGATACCGACGCCAACCACCGTCACCGGCAAACCGGCGGCGTTGCTTTCATCTGCGACGGCTTGCAGGTCCGGCATCTCGGTACGGCACGGCACGCACCATGACGCCCAGAAATTGAGCACCACCGCTTGACCCGCAAGATCATCGAGAGCGAGGGTAGTGCCGTCGAAAAGTTCAAGGGTGAACAAAGGAGCGGGCCGATCGACTAACTTGCCGGCACGCGGAAGCGAGTCTTCGGGACGTGACTCCCGAAATCCAATAATCGCAACGACCGCGACAATCAGGAGCCCAAGAATGGCCGGGGAATAGCGCCCGTACAGCCCATACCCGATCCGACCATGATCTTCGAGATCAGGCTCTGGCGTATCAGGGTCGGGGATTGCTGAAGGAGGCTTTTCGGGTTCCTGCATCTCGCTCAGGGTATCTGTGAAATGGCGGTGGCCACCGATTGCTGGAGTTCTTCATCCCCTCCAACCAGCACCGCCAGGATGTTGCTCTGCTGATAAACGTGAAGTGTTTCGTCCGTGATAGGATCGCCAAAGAGATCGACCAGTTCGATCGATTCAGGATCGATACTTGCCATTTGCTCTTCCCTGGCGGCGACATCGGTGAAGATGAACACGAACAGATCCTGACCATTCACCGTCAATTGCTGTCCAGCTGGCGTCAAGTCCTCTATGCGGGCTCCGTCTTGACCATAGGCGACATCGAGGCCCTCGGTCGTCAGTACATCGTAGACATTCTTGAGTTCGGCACGCCCTGGAACACTGGGTGGCGGCGGTGGAACATCGTTGCTGTTCCGATCCTGCCAGTATTGCCAAGCAGCAAACGCCAGAAGCGCCGCCGCTGCGATAAACAGGAGAGTCGATAAACGATTTCGATTTGAACTGGAGCGTTTTTCAGAATCAGCCATGATGCAACTTTACGCGCTCAGGACCAAGCTGCACAGTGTGCCGTTGTATGCGCAGCATTGATCAGAACTGCGCAGGTTTTGTGCACCCCTATCCCTTACCCAATAGTTGCGATAGAATAACGAAAGAGTCTTTCGGGAAACGGAGGCCCGAAACGATTTTTGCATCGGCCACAATCGAAGGAGTTTATTATGGCCTCGACCAACGGCACATCGCAGCGCGCTGCTGCATCGACGATTCTCGATGTCGTTCCGCAGATCAATCGCTGGGCAGAAACGCGTGTCTCCCGCAGCGCGGAAGGGTTTCGATTGAGTTTGCGACAACTATCGGCACTCTCGATGATCGAAGACGAAAAAACAACGCTGGGAGACGTGGCGCGTGCGCTGCGGGTCACACCGGCAGTTGTGACCGGTCTGATCGATCGGCTGGAGAATCGCGGCTATGTCCGACGGATCAACAGCACGGAAGATCGACGACGGGTTTTGCTCGCGCTCACGCCGGCCGGTCGTGAAGCAGCTGACGATGCGCGGGCTCAGTTGGTGAATGAACTCGGCGACGCTCTTGAATCGCTGAACTCCTCTGAACTAGGCTCCGTGACAAGTGCGATGACATCATTGCGCCCAGTTGCGAAAGAACTCGAGTCGTCGACGATCTAGGACGCATCCGTTGGCTTCCGATCCACCTCTTTGGCAATGGGCTGTACCGCCGGACTCGAACGGGTCTGAGGAGTGAGTCCATTGTCGCTGAGGAGTTTCTGAACGGTGCGCTGAAGAAGATCGAGCGATTCAGATGTCTGCGCCGAAACGATGAGTCCTTTTTCTGATTCCACTGCCCGCATCCCCGCCTCCCGGAGAGCGGCCAGAACCTTTTCAGTTTCGGACCGGTCATCAAGTTCCACTAAGACCTGACCCGAAATCCAAGCTCGCTTGTACGTTCCCGCATAAGTCTGCAGTCGGTCGAGTTGTACTTGCGTCAGTTCAGCTCCCGACTGGTTCCGAAGGAAATCGGTGATGTCCGCGATACGGAACCCGCTTTCCAATGCCCGCAAGACCGAGGCTTCAGTGATTTGATAGCGCGGCTCTGGTCGGAGCGTGCGCTGCTCCGCAAACGCCGTCAGACTCCAGACTCGGATTGGACTGGGGTTGATTAGAGAAACAGTCAGGTCAGGTTCGATCTCGAGCGGCGCACCGGCCCGAACAGGATAATCAGGGAGCGGCTCCGTGCGCGCGAAAGCTTGCAGCCGGTCGGTGATTCGGATCGCGACTCCACCCTCCCGCAATCGACCCACATCGACGAAACCAAACCAGGCGAAGCCAGTCAGCAACAGCGACGTAATCATCCGGCTGACCGCTGTTCGCCGTCGGTTTTCAGCCGTTTCGTTCCGCATCGGACCGCCCACGAGCTCGGCGGTTGCCTCATCCCCAAAGAGATCGGAATCCTTGCTCGCGATCGAATCGGCGACGGTGGCAAGATCGAACCACTGTCCAACCGGCAGTTCTGCCAGCCGAACGATGAGATGGCGGCGCGCTTGAGACCAGTTGGCATGGTCGACTACAACCTCCCGTTCGGCCCCTCCTTCGATCCACGCTGAATGGGAAAGCCAAAACCAGAGGAGATGCGAAACCTGCTCCTGGAACGACCGTTTCCGCCAGAGATCCCATCCCGGGCCGGACGCCAACGGCGTCTTTTCCCCTGCGCCGCCCGTGACGACGCTTTCCATCCGCATCAGCGCAATCAGGAAATCAAGGTAACCAGTGAGCTGTTCCGGATCGCGTTGCTCGTGCCAGAGCCGACTGTTGATAGTTTCGCGCCATCGAGGAGACGCAGTAGCGACCGATTCGATTCCAGGTGAGCGCGCGGCGACGATACCGCGCAGCAACGTCAGCTGATCCCACGCGACCATGTAGGGATTCACCGCTAGAGCAGAAACGACCACATCCGGGTCAACGGGTACTGGTTCGACAACGTCTGACGAGTCGGACGTCACCGATTGGCGTACGTCAGCTGGAACGAAAAGGGAACGCTCGCCCTGATCGTCGTAGCTATGCCAGACGAGCAGCGCGGACTCCAGATCGCCAATCACGCGACGGCGAATCGACACTTCGGAAAGAGGGGTAGGTCCGGTCGGAAACCACTCGTACACCGTTTCCAGAGGAACCGGGCCTTTCGGTTCGGCGTTGATAACTCCCTGCAAAACATGAGCGGCGTGTTCACTCAGCCTGGCGAACACTTTCGCCCGGGACGCCGGATCACCGGTCGCTTCGATCAGAAAAGCCGTCAATTCTTCCCTGCGATCGACTCCGGGCGTCACGTGCTTTCCCCAGATACCCGCAGCGTGTTCGATTTCGGCGTCATCAAGTAGTTCGAGGAGAACCGGCAATCTCGTATGACTGAGATCACCGGCGTCGAGCTCGTCCTGTACCCGCCGAAAGAGGAGCGCGAGTTCACGCGGAAGAAAGACTCGTGGCGACTCACCAATCGGGATCTCATCGTCGTTTCCTTCCCTGGCGAGAATCCCTTTTCGATAAAGCGACGCAGCGAGTTCCCAGGTTTCGTCAAAACCCTGTTCAAGGAAAACGGCAAGTTCGGCCACGGTGATCGACAGCGAAGGAGCATCCTTGGCGACGGCCAGCAACCGCACAACCTGTTGCTCACCTGGGTCGAGCGTGTCCCAGCAATCCCTGACGGCGCGGATATCACGCATCCCGCGATAAACCTCGCCGACCAGTCCGTGACGATCGCTGGCCGAAACCGGAATCTGCCATTGGTCCGCAATCGCCATCAGCGAGGGCAGCGAGCGATTGTTCAGTCTTCCGGCGAGATTTCTCATCGAGCAACAACCATTTGGCTTTTTCCGCCTGCGTGCGTGCAACCGCGATCAATCGTTGCAGAGGCATTATGACGCGTTCGGGTTATCGCCAACCGCCGATCAATAGCACCGCCGCAGTGATAAAATCGCCTCCACTTCACCAGCCGCGAATGGTTCTCAACCGGCAGTAATCACGAGGAGCGATCAGGAATGCCAGCCAGAACATACGACGTCATTGTGGTCGGCGGCGGATTGGTTGGCTGCTCGATCACTTATCAACTCTCGCTGGCCGGAAAGAGCGTGCTCCTCCTTGAGCAACGGGATATTTGTTCAGGGGCATCCGGTCGTAACGGCGGCATGACGGGAGAGGGATCCGCGCTCCACGCGACAGCGGGACGAGCCGTCTATGATCTGACGTCGGAGAACCTGCGGATGCTCGGCGATCTCAGCCGCATCCTCGATACCGACTTTGAACTCCGTCTGCCAGGAACTCTCGACGTTGCAACAACTCCGGAACAACTCCACCATCTCCAAGAAGCGGTGTCGCAACAGAAGGCCGCCGGTCTGGAGGTTGATCTTCTCGATGCTCACGAAGCCCGGAAACGACAGCCGGCACTCGCACCAGACATCCTGGGAGCCAAGTTCGCTGAAGGGCATGGCCATCTCTGGCCCTTCGGTCTTGTCTTTGGCTTCGCTCGCGAGGCCACGCGACTGGGCGCCGAGATTCGAACCCGAACCCCGATTACCGGTTTGCTGAGACAGGCTGACCGGGTTCGCGGCGTAGTTACAGAATCAGGTGAGTCTATCGAAGCGGAAACGGTCGTTCTGGCCACGAACGCCTATACACCGCTCCTGCTCGATGAACTCCCAGCCGGTGCGATTGTCCCGGCTCGAGGCCAGATTCTCGTCACGCAGCCAATGCCGCCGATCTTGAAGCATCCATTTGGCACGAATTTCGACAAGGAGTACGGTCGCCAGGTCCCGGGAGGGCCGATCCTTTGCGGTGGTTACCGCCGCCTCGACGACCAGGAGGGTCTGGGTCTCTACCGTGAAGAGGTCACCGTCCCAGTGCTTGCTGGGATCGCACGCTGCCTTTCGACGCTTTATCCGGTTCTCGCTGATATCCAGGTTGTCCGCGCCTGGGCCGGGATCATGGGCTTCACAGCGGATGGCATTCCCCTGATTGGTGCGATGGATGCCGATCAGCGTCTGATCGTAGCAGCCGGTTTCAATGGTGGCGGATTTTCCTGGGGAGCAGTGGTCGGCAAGGTGGTTGCTGCGCTTATCGGCGGGGAGAAGATCCCCTATGATCTCGATCCATTCGATCCTCGTCGCTTTGAAAACGGCGCTGTTGGTTGGTCAAACCCCTTCACCGCCGGAGAAAAGAGCCACAAGGTGGCATCAGCCGCAGCGTGATCAACCAGCGACCGGGCTCCCTTCCACAAGCGCGAAGTTGATCTGAATCATCGCTGGCTGATTCGGATCGAGGTTCGATACCCGCCACCCTTCAGGCACGGCTTCGACGGGTCCAATCACGTTGCGCAGGAGTGTTCCTTCCGGTCCAACAATGGTTTGCGCCTGCAGCAGATAGACACCCACCGGCACGTTCAGCAACGCGTAGGTTCCGTCTTCCACCCGCATCTCTGGTCCGATCGACACAGTCGAGCCATCATCGAGTTGAAAAATGGCATTCTCAAGCGGAATCGGCTGGCCCTCAGCGCAAAACGCATCCGACATGTCGGCTTCAGCGCACGCGTAAGCCGCGATCGAAAGACTCCCGAGTTCAACGCCCTCCGGAATCGTCGTGGCTCCATTGCCATCAGACGGCAATTCGTCGACCACAGTGGGCGTTACACTCGGTTCCGGGTCCCCGCTATCGAAGATCGAAAACGCGAGCACCGCCAGGATGGCGACCGTCGCTATCGCGGCGATGATGTTTCTGGTCCGTTTCGAATCCGGTACATCCTGGGGACTGTTCTGGTCATCACCGGACACTCCATCAGTTTGATGATGCGACACGTCACTCATTGAAAAGCCCCCGTTGCAATGACCCCACGGGCCACTTCGACCGCCCGGCCGCCAAGACGGACAGCGGTTGCCTGGCGCTCATCAAGGAGAGTGAGATCGACGATCAGGTCCTCTCCGCTCGTTGTCCGTACCGTGACGGGGAGGCTTGCACTTCCGGAAAGCACAGCAACGAGCGCGCTGGCAACGGCTCCGGTGCCGCAGGCCAGCGTTTCCGCTTCCACCCCACGTTCCCACGTTCGCATTCGGATACCGCCCTCTGGTCTCACGCTGATGATATTGACGTTCGTACCAGCCGGCGCGAACGCAGCATCATACCGAACCGCCCGACCGAACCGGTCGAACACCTCATCGTCCATCACACCGTCCGCATCATCCACGATCGATACGGCATGGGGCACACCGACCTCGACCGGAACAAACTCGTCGATGCCCGCTATCGAATCCACCGTCACTGGCTTACCGACCAGTCCAATATCCGGAAGATCGAGCCAGACCCGGCTTCCCCACGTGAACGATTCCACTGAGGCCGACACGATACCGCTCGGCGTCAGAAATCGCATTCGTTCTCCCGCGATTCCGGCTCGGTGAGCGACGTGTGCGCCACACATCGCGCCATTCCCGCACATCTCCCCTTCCGTTCCGTCGGCATTGAAATACCGCCATCCAAAATCATGATCGGTTTCGGTATCTGGAGAGCGTTGCTGCAGAAGCACAACACCATCGGCGCCAACTGACACCCGGCGGCGACACACCGCCCGGGTCCAAGGGCTGATCGATTCTTCCGGAAGGACTCCGGCGCGATTATCGACAACCACGAAATCGTTCCCGGAACCGCTCATCTTTACATAGACGATCCCGGCGAACGCATCAAGTGGCGTTGGTTCATTCTGTTCCGGCTGATCGGCCAGACGGTCCATGTCAGCACTCATACACATCCCTTCAAGAAACCGCGATACTTTGAGTGTACGCTCGAACCTGTGACGACGCGGCCGATGGCTGAACCCACTGGAGGTCTTGTATGGGAAAGAACTATGGTCTCGGCGTCGATTTCGGCGGGACGAAATTGCTGGCATCGGTCGTCGATCTCGACTCAGGCAAAGTCCTTTCGTCTTCAAAAAAGAAAACAGATCCCACTGATTCGCCAGACGAACTCATGGATAGACTTTACAGCGCGATCGATGAAGCGCTCGACGAAGCCGACCTCTCCAAAAAGCACGCTGTCGGCGGAATGGGCGTTGGAATCGCGGGCCAGGTCGACAGCGACAAAGGAATCCTGCTGGCCGCTCCGAATCTCAGTAGCGCGACGGTCAACCTGCCGATCGCGGCGATGCTGCAGGATCGCTATGACATCCCCACCTTTCTTCTCAACGATGTCCAGATCGCCGCACTCGGCGAAGCCACGTTCGGCGCCGGCCGGAAAACCGATGACTTTCTCTGTGTGTTCGTCGGAACTGGAGTAGGCGGAGCAATCGTCCACAGCCGCACCTTGGTGCGCGGCACGAGTGGGTCGGCTGGAGAAATCGGCCACCTTGTCGTCGATGCCAATGGTCGTCTTTGCGGCTGTGGCGGGCGTGGACATCTGGAAGCGTACGCATCCCGGACCGCAATCACCACCTCGATCGTCGGGGAGCTCCGCCGTGGTCGCAAATCGAAACTAACCAAACTGCTGCCTGAATTGGAAACCGCCGACGAAACGAGTGTGACCGTCCGCTCTGGTGTCCTGGCCAAAGCTGTCGATGACAAAGACGATCTCGCAATCGAGGTTGTCGACGAAGCCGCTTTCTACCTCGGAATCGGGCTGGCTTCAGCGATCAACTTGCTCAATCCGCCGCTGATCGTTCTCGGTGGGGGCGCGATCGAATCGATCGACCGTTTGTTCAAGGTCGCCTCAGATCGGGCGATCCGCGAATCGCTGCCAACCGCGGCCAAAGCGGTCGAGATCGTCAAGGCAAAACTTGGCGACGACGCCGGTGTTGTTGGCGCGGCGATCCATGCGCAGCGAGAGATCGCCGCAACCGAGTAGTCCGAGGCGTCATGATAGACTCGGTTTCAGCCGGGAAATAAGTATCGGACCCCGGTAATAATCGATGGTCGAGCGGAGAACGCTGACCGAAACGTACTAATGGCGAAACAGTGTGGTGTTCACGGATGTGTTGGCAGTAAGTCGTATTTCTTCAGAAGCCACCGGCTTCGGTTACGTGTTTTCTTTCTTACGCAACCCATTTCCGCGTCACCCTTGGTCGTCTACGGAGGACCTCGGCTATGGTCGACCTGCCGATCTCGCAAACAGATATCATCACCCCAACTGCAGCCGAAGTCGCTGCGTTCGTGGATTTCGAAAACATCCGCTATTCCACCGTCAACTCACTTGGCCGCGAACCTGATCCCATCCTCTGGCGGGACAAATCGCTGGAATACGGCTTGATGGCGGTCGCCCGAGCCTACGCCGACTTCGACCAGCATCCCGCCCACTACCGCACCCGTCTCGATGTCGCGGGGTTCGAGGCTCAGCACTATCCCGCCAAGCGGTCAGTCGATCAGGCCTCCGGCCGGGAAAAGATCGTGTCGCGTTCGGATCTCAATTTCGCTCTCGATATTCTGAACACGGCGCTCGTGCGACCCGACATCAAGACCTTTTTGCTGTTTACCGGCGACAAGGATTTCATTCGCGTTGTCACCACCTTGCGCAATCGCCTGGGTCGGCGCGTCGTCATCTGCGGCGTTCCCGGTTCGGTCAGTCCCGATCTGGTTGCTGCCGCTGGTGAGGAAGACCCACTCACGCTCGACCCCGGACCAGATACAGACATCCAGGTCATCCGCGCCATCGATCAGTACATCCGCCAACTCCATGAGGGGTTCGTGCCCACTCAAAGCCACATGAGCCGCACGCTCTGGCGGTTTCTCGACCGGGATCTCGTGCCCTCGGAGCACATCGAAGCGAAGGTCATGGAACTGCTGCGGCGCGACATTTTGACCAAGCGCCAGACGCTCAACGGCCAGAACCAGGAACTGATGACGACTGAACTCAATCCCTATCATCCGCTCGTGCAAGAGGCTCTTCCCGGATACGCTCTCGATGCGAGCGGTCGGTTGACCGTTCCCGCCGAGGCGAACGGCCCTGACAAATCCTATTCAAATGACGAAGAAGACGAGCTGGCATACGACGCCTCGTTCACCACGCAGCGCCACTCTTCATGACCCCGACCCGCACACTCTCCATGGCTGAAGACGGGTTGGCTGATTCGGCTGTGGACGATCGCGAAAGCACGGAGCCGTCCTCACGCTCCCCACGGCTTTCTCTCTACCAGACCAGCCTGGAAATGGTTGAAACCGAACAGGAAGAACTCGAAACGACCCAAAACCGATTGTCGAATCTCCGTTTACTGGCGGCCGCACTTTCGGTAATCGGATTTCTGCTCGCCGTCATCCTGGACGCTCCAGTTGTCCCACTGGTTCTGGCTATCGTCGCTGCTCTCGCCTTTGTTGCGCTGGTAGTCATCTATCGCAAACGCGCTCGCGAACTGGTGCGGGTTCAGATGCGCAGCGCCTATTTGCGGGATGCGCTGGCACGCCTCGAACGGGATTGGTCAAATCTGCCGCTGCGCCATGACGCTGTTGCTGCTCCCGACCATCCCTACTCCGGCGATCTCGATATCCTGGGGTATGGATCGGTTATGCACCTCATCGATGAGGTTTCGACAAGCGTCGGCGAGCAAACGCTCCTTTCCTGGCTCCTCTCCCCGGCTCCGGTGGAAGAGCTACGGCAGCGCCAGCCCGCGATCAGCGAACTGGCCGATCAGCCGGACTGGCGCGAAGAATTTGCGGTGCTTGGCCGCCTCGGCGCCCAGGATCGTCCCGACCCAGCTGCGTTCCTCGAATGGGCGGCCGGCCCGGTCACCCTCCACACCAGACCGCTTCTGATCTGGATTGCCCGGCTGGGTTTCCTGGCCACGATCGTCGCTGTTGTCCTGGCGATCGCGGGCGTGATACCAGCCGCGTTCATCACAATTCCTCTCATCCTGAATCTGGTCTTCAGCATGGCGACCCAGGGAATCGTCGGCGACGCCATTAGTCTCGCCGCGCAGGAAAGCAGGTCGATTGGCGCTTATGCGTCAATGGTCCAGCACCTCGAGTCGACGAATTACGTCTCACCACTGTTGCAGGAGCGGGTGGCCACGCTCAGCAGTGACTCTGCCGATCCCGCTCACGCTGAAATCGGACGTCTCGACCGGATCACGTCGTTCGCGGTTCCCAAGGGATCCCTTTCCTATCTCCCGTTGCAGGCACTGGCGAACTGGGATTTGCAGGTTCTCTGGACGCTTGAGAAGTGGCAGATGCGGAATGGCAAGCATGTCAGTGGCTGGATCGAAACCATCGGTCAGTTTGAAGCACTCAGTTCGCTGGCGCATCTCACCTATGACAATCCCGATTGGGCAACCCCGACCGTCGCCGAGAACGTGGGCGCGTTCGACGCCACGGCGCTGGGGCATCCTCTCATTCCGGATGCCGCCCGGGTGGTCAACGATGTTGTGATGGGTCCATCCGGGTCTGTTTTGCTGATCACCGGTTCGAACATGTCCGGGAAAAGCACGATGCTTCGTTCGATCGGGGTCAACATGGTGCTGGCGCAGGCAGGCACGTCGACCTGTGCGCGCGCGGTGACGATGCCTCCATCCGAACTCTGGACCAGTGTCCGCGTGTCGGATTCACTGGAGCAGGGGATCTCCTACTACATGGCCGAACTCCTGCGATTGAAGCAAGTGCATGGCGCTGCCGAAAAGGCCTATGCCGAGCATCGACCCTTTGCCTATTTGCTTGACGAGATCCTGCATGGAACCAACACCGGCGAACGGCAGATCGCCGCACGCCACATCATCGCTTCGCTGATTCGCCTGGATGCGATCGGAGCAGTGTCGACTCACGATCTCTCATTGGCGGATAGCGGCGACCTCAAGCGTTTGGCCACGCTCGTGCATTTCTCGGATCAGGTTTCCGAGAAAGATGGCCGCCCCGAGATGACGTTCGATTATGTGCTAAAGCCAGGGCTGGCGACCTCGACCAACGCGCTGCGATTGATGGAAATAGTCGGATTCACGATGCCTGCCGAGAATGGCCGCGCCACGAAACCAACGGCCGAGGCCGTGCCCAACGCACCGTAAACCGTCAGCTTGAGGATGCTCCCAGTCGTTCGAGAAACTCGGCCGTGGCGGCTGGACCGCGCGACAGATCGCGGACGAGAAACCATTCGTTCGGCGCATGGGCGTTGCAGTCTTCGAGACTGAACGCGAAATCAACAAAGTCAGCGCCAAGCGCCTGCTTGAAAACCTCGGCGACAGGGATCGAGCCACCGCTCCGGATCATCACGGGATCACGACCGTAGATCGCCTTGAGCGCGTGCTCCGCTGCTCCGAGCGCCGGGAGGTCGCGAGGAACCGCATACGGTCTCGCGGTTCCAAGGCGGGTCATCGTCATCTCAACACCAGATGGCAGGAACGCGCGGACATGAGTTTCGATGAGATCAAGAATCTCGTTGGGATCCTGGTCCGGAACCAATCTGCAGGTGATCTTGAGATGACTCTCGGCCGGGGTGACCGTCTTGCTTCCATCCCCCTGAAACCCGCTCCAGATGCCATTGATGTCAAGGGTCGGTCTCAGCCACATCCGTTCGAGCGGGGTGTATCCCGCTTCCCCATACGGTTCGCTGACGCCGACAGGCGCAAAATACGAATCCTGGTCGAAAGGAACCTCGGCAGTTTCCGCGCGAATCTCCGCAGTCGGCTCGATCACGCGATCGTAGAACCCGGCGACCGCGACTCGTCCGTTTTCGTCGTGCAACGATGCCGCCAGTTCTGCGACCGTCTGGGCTGCATTGCGTACACTCGCGCCGAAGATTCCTGAATGCATGTCAGTCGCGGCTGTGCGGAGATCGATCTGACATCCGGCCAGTCCCTTGAGCGAAAGAAGAAGGCAGGGAATCTCCTCGCCCCATTGCATGCCATCACCACTCATGACGAGATCGCAAGCAAGCCGATCGCTGAAGCGCTGAACAGCGGGCGCGACGTTCGGACTCCCGATTTCCTCTTCCCCCTCGAAAAAGAAAACGAGATTGACCGGCGGGCGGCCATGCTTCTCAACCAATCCTTCGACGGTCCAGAGAATCACCATCAGACCGGCTTTGTCATCACCAGAACCACGAGCGTAGATCTTCCCGTCGCGCACTTCCGGTTCAAACGGAGGGCTCTTCCAGAGATCGAGTGGATCGGGTGGCTGGACGTCATAGTGGGCGTACAGCATCACCGTGGGAAGAGCCTCGTCAACCTGCCAACTGCCAACCACGAGCGGATGACCGCCAGTTTCGATGATTTCGACGTCGGGGATACCAGCGGTTGCCATCCGGGCAGCAACCCAGTCGGCGGCGCGCCGGGTGTCGTCGTTATGAGCAGGAAGCGCCGAGATGCTGGGGATGCGGAGAAGTTCGAACAATTCCGCCATTGCGGATTCGGACCGTGCTTCGAAATACTCGAGCCAGTTGGTGGTTGCCATGATTCTCCTCGTGATCGCCGTGGTCTAGCCGATAGCGTTGAGCAGCAGGTTTCTTACGATCTGCAGAGCGACGATCAAAATGATCGGCGAAAGATCGAGCATTCCGGTGGAGGGGAGAATGCGTCTGATCGGTGCCAACATTGGTTCGGTCAGCCGAAAAATCAGTTTCCCCAGTTTCGTCTTCAACCCAGGATCGAACCAGGAAAAGATCGCCCGGGCGAGAACCAGTAGCATCAGCGCCGTGAAAACGAGATTAATGATTCCTGCGAGATCGAAACTCAAACTGCTTACCCTCTATCGAATACGTTTGAACTCGCTGCTATTTGGCAACCGGTTCTGGCTCTGCACCAGCATTGATCATCTCGGCCGCTTTCTGCACCGATTTGACGATCGAATGGTAGCCAGTGCAACGGCAGATATTGCCTTCAAGTTCGTAGCGAATGACATCGGCCGATGGATTCGGATCGCGGTTCAACAGCGACGCCGTCGTCATGATCATCCCGGGTGTGCAATAACCACATTGGATCCCATGTTCTTCCCAGAAAGCGCGCTGAATCGGATGGAGCATTCCGCTCGGTGCAAGACCTTCGATCGTAGTGACGGAACTTCCGTCCGCCTGGACCGCGAGAAGCGAGCAACTCTTGACGCCAACGCCATCAACGAGCACAGTGCACGCACCACACTGACTGGTTTCGCAGCCAATATGCGTCCCGGTCATACCGAGATGGTCGCGGAGAAACTGAACGAGCAGCATTCGCGGCTCGATCTCGGCTTTGCGCTCGCTGCCATTGACCGTAATCGTGACCTGAACCTTTTCCACTGATCGCTCTCCCGTCGTGAACGCCCGCAGCGCCCGTGACTACTTGCCGCCGATTAGTCCGTTTGAGTTTTCGATTCGAAGCAGTCGAAAAACTGCCCGACGATCTGCCGAGCGGCGGGCTGAATCATCCGGGCTCCAACCCGGGCAATTGTCCCACGAACATTGGCATCGCCGGAGTACTTGAGCGTCGTCACGCCATTCTCTTCAAACAGTTCGAGTTTTCCGACACCGGAAACCTGTCCCTGGGGACCACTCCCGTCAACTTCCATCGTGTAGCTCTCGGGCTCCACTTTGTCGGAAATCTTCACATGACCAGAAAAGGTTCCCTTGATCATCGCGATTCCGATTTTCATTGTGGCGGTGTACTCGTCCTCGCCCGTTTTTTCGAGCGCCTCACACCCTGGCAGACATTGCTGCAGAACGTCTGGGCTCAACAGTGCATCCCAGACCTTCTGCCGGGGGGCGTTGAACGTATGGTCGCCAACGAGTTGCATGACTTTTCCCTTTCCCTGCGTTCGCCTTGACGAAAGCACCTGGACTGGCAGTGTATCACGACAAAATCGCGTTTCCTGTCAGACCCAATGCGCTTTCTCAGCCACGTGGCTCAGCAGATTCGCGTTTATCTCCGTGTTCCGCGAACCAGGCTGCAATGATCCGGTAATCACGCGGGAACGCGAGTTCCGGCAGTTCGCTCGGCTCGAACCAGCCGAGCATATCGAGGTCATCATCAGCCTGTTCACTACCACCAACCAGGCTGCCGGCGTAAACGATCAAGACGACGGTCTCGCCGGATTCCGAATAGACGCCAACCAGTTCGTCCAGATCCACCTCGAGTCCGGTTTCCTCTCGGGTTTCACGCACTGCGGCTGCTTCCACGGTTTCGCCCCGCTCAACAAAACCCGCCGGAAAACTCCAGCGCCCGGCTTCCCGCGCCCCTTCGGCTCGTCGACCTAACAGAAGTCGGCCATTCTTGGTCACCAGAACGCCAACCGCGAGCTTGGGGTCGAGATACGACACTGCGTGACACCCCGTGCAGACCGGCCGGCTGCGTTGCTCGACGAGCTGCCAGTCGTTGCGTCCGCCACATTGGGCGCAGAAGCCGGCTCCATTCACACCATGATCTCCATCTGACATCATTGCGGTAACAACCTTCGATTTCTGGAACGCAGCTCAAGCAGCCGGGCTCCGCTGAAATCCTGAACAGAGGATAAGACAGACTCATGAGAACGCTGACCCACGACGACATCGAATCACTGGCAATTGGCGCCGGAATTCTCGGCACTGGTGGCGGCGGGAATCCCTACGTCGGCAAGGTTCATGCACAGAAGATCCTCCGCGAGGGAGGTGTGATGCAGCTGGCCGATCCCAGCGAGGTCGACGACGACCATCTGATCACCTCGGTCGGCTATATCGGCGCACCAGTCGTCAGTGTCGAGCGGCTGAAACGGGGCGACGAACCGTTGGTGGCCATGCGAGCACTCGAAAAACACATCGGCAAACGCTTCACGCACGTGGTCGCCGGAGAAATCGGCGGCGCGAACTCGATGGCGCCGCTGGCTATAGGTTCGATGGCTGGACTGCCGATTGTCGATGGCGACGGTATGGGTCGGGCGTTTCCAGAACTACAGATGGACACCTTTTCGATCCTCGGGATTCCAGCGACGCCGGCAGCCATTGCCGACCCTCGCGATCACGTCGCGATATTCGATGGCTTTGCCGAAGCCGAAACGCTGGAACGCTATGGTCGGTCGGTGACGATTGGTATGGGCGGATCGGCCGGCTATGCCTTCCCGGTGATGTCCGGTGCCGAACTCCGCCGAACTGTGATTCCAGGAACGGTCACACTGGCGACTGAACTTGGTGTCGCCGTCCGCATGGCCAGAACTCACCACACCGACCCGATTGCGGCCATTCTCGGCGTAACAGGAGGCCGCGCGCTTTTCACCGGCAAAATCAGCGACGTGGCCCGGCGGCTCGAAGGCGGGTTCTCGCGCGGGACGGTCTCATTTGCTGGAATGGGTCCGGACGAAGGCTCGCACCTCGATATCGAGTTCCAGAACGAGAACCTGATTGCCACCAAACGCGGTGGCGCAATTCTCGCGGTGGTACCTGACCTTATTTGCATCGTCGACAGCGACAGTGGCGAACCGATTACGACCGAGATTCTGCGATACGGTCTGCGTGCCACCGTTCTCGGAATTCCGGCTCCCAGACAGATCAAGACGGAAGCGGCGCTAAAGGTCGTCGGACCAGCGGCTTTCGGCTATCCCGAGGTGCCTTACATCCCAATGGAAGGCTCCTTTGGCGAAGGTGCCGTCTAGCCACGACAAAAAGAGAGCGGGCCCGGCTTTCGCCGGGCCCGCCCCCTGGAGGAAGAATCGACTCTTAGCGAGAGCGATTCATCGCGGGAAGGAAGCGGAATGCACCAGCACCTGCGAAGAGGATCAGGGCAGCCGCAAGCATGAGGCCGAACATGGCCGAGGAAGAAGCGGTGGAACCGATACCCGTTGCCGGGGCGGCCGTCACGGCAGTGTCAGTCGAAGCAGCGGCGGCCTCACCACCAACAGCTGCGGCCGGAGCGGTCAGGATGATCGGAGCGAGAGTGCCGTTACCGACTTCGCCGATCGCCATCACGGTGTAGACAGTGCCGGCTTCGAGCGCAACGCCCGGGGCATCGATCGCAACATCACCGGTCTCGGAGACTGCGACCTGAACATCATAGGTGCCGGCTGGAACTTCGAGGAAGCCGCTAGCATTTGGGAACTCGAGTCCCTCAACCGCCGCGCCGCCGTTCACGAGAATATCGACCGCAGGAGCATCCGGAGATGCATGCACGAACTGAATTCGTGACGTTCCTTCGTCGAGTGCAGTCAGATCGAGTGGATAAACCTGAGCGCCGATGCTGGCAAGGTTTCCGGTCGCGACAACGTCATAGCCTTCACCGCCGACAAGATCGAGGGTGGCCGAGATAACGGCATCAGCTTCAGGATCGGTGCTGCCGGCAGGAGTGACGGCAACGTCATAGCTTCCGCCTGGAAGCGAGATGAGATCAGTCGACGAACCGAATGCGAGATCCGTCACAGCGGGCTCGCCGTTGACCCAGATGTCGACCGCCGGAGCGTCTGGCGACGCGTGAGTGATACGAACAGTTGCGTTTTCGTCCTGTGCGCCAACCGACCCTATGCCGGTCACACCCAAACCAACTACCAGCGTTGCCGCCAGAACAGCTTTGGAAGCGCGCTTCACAATACCAAAGTCCACGATTCTAACCTCCCAGTTGTCGATACCCCGGCGGACCTCCCACCGGTCTTGCAAACTTGCTGCATCAATAATGCACAGCTATTGCGCAACTAATATGAACCATATCTGTGCAACGTGGGGTAGCCGTTGCTACTCCACACGATTTCCGCCGACGCCCCTGGCTGGAATACGCCCAGTCATCCCCTGAGTCAGCAGGCGAAAACACGAGTGCCAACCAGAGGTTTGAGCCGCTATGATTCGACAATCGTCGATTCATGAGAGGAAGATCATGACCCGCAGATTGCTCAAAGCGTCCGACATTATTGCGTTTCAGGACGGTGAACATCGTCATCTCGCTGATGGAGTGGTCCTCCTGGAGGACAATGCCGTGGCGTTCGTCGGTCGGTCATTCGACGGAGCCGTCGATGAGGTCATCGATCTGGGTTCAGCGATCATCACCCCTGGTTTCGTCAATACGCATTCCCATCTGGCCGGTTCCCCCCTCGACAAATCGTTTATCGAGGATCGCGGCAGCCGACAGTTCTATCTTTCCGGGCTCTTCGAGTATCTCCCGGTCCGCTCCGCCGCTCAGGATCGCGAAGCCAGTCTCTCCTGCCTCCGCTATTCGATGGCGGAACTGATCCGGACCGGCACTACCACCGTGATGGAACTCGGATCTCTCGGCGACGAGGCCGTCTCCATCGCCGGGGAGGCTGGCATGCGGCTGTACGCAGGTCAGATGTACCGATCCGGAGCGTGGTATAGCGACGACGGTTTGCAGGTCAAGTACTCCTGGGACGAAGAGGCTGGCCTGAGAGCGATGGATGAGGCGGTTGCCTTTGTTGAACGGGTCAATGGTGCTCACAACGATCGCATTCGCGGCTTTCTGACCCCTTCCCAGATCGACACCTGCACCGAGGATCTCCTCCGCCGGTCACGTGACGCGGCAACCTCTCTCGGTGTTCCTCTCGCTCTCCACACCTCGCAGTCAGTCAATGAATTCCAGGAGATGATCCGGCGGCACGGCTTGACCCCGATTGAATGGCTCGAGCAGATCGGATTTCTCGGACCGGATGTCATCCTCGGCCATGCCATCGTCGTCGGTGGAACCTCATGGGCAAACTACCACGCCGACGACATCGGGATCCTTGCTGACACCGGCACCAATGTTGCCCATTGTGTCTGGGTGTTCGCTCGACGTGGGATCGCGATGGAATCGTTTCATCGCTATCGCGAGCGAGGCGTTTCAATGACCCTCGGAACGGACACCAGTCCGCAAAGCATGCTGGAATCGATGCGCTGGGCGGCAGTGGTCAGCAAGATCATTGATCGTCGTACGGAAATCGCCACCGCCCGGGACGTGTTCGATGTCGCGACACTGGGAGGAGCGCAAGCGCTCGGTCGCGATGATCTCGGCCGTGTTGCTCCGGGAGCCAAAGCCGATCTCCTGGTCTGGAAAGCGGATTCGCTTTTCATGACTCCGATGCGTGATCCGGTCAAGAACATCGTGTACTCCGCTCAGGCAGAGGATTTGCAGCATGTCTTCATCGATGGCGAGCAGGTCATGCGTGACGGCACGGTCCTGACCGTCGATGAATCGGCCGTCTCGAACGAACTTCAGGAGGCAGCTGAACGGATGTGGGCGCGGATGGGTGAGGTCGACCGGCTCGAACGCCCTGTCGACGTACTTTCGCCACAGACCTTCGCGCCGTTTATCGAATGAACGTCAGGCGGAATCACCTGGGACACCGTAGGCGGGCGCTGAGCGAGGATCGAGCGCCCGAGTGACATAGGAGTCCATCTGTGGTCGCCAGAGTCTCCAGAGGGCGGTCAGGCGCTCGATCGGCTCGCCGTCCCAGTCGACCCGAAGATCAGCGACTGGCCACGACACCTGATCAACAATCACCAATCCGGCGGAATGGACCGGTCCGGTTTCGCCGCCGAGTTCCATCGCGGCGTGCAGGGCGGCGATCAGGCGATCGCCGAGGTGGGACTGCGGTTCGAGCGCAAACGCTGCCACCATTGCTGGGGGAATAAGGTCCGAGGCCAGCAAATTGCCGATGGCCACGACATTCGTTGCATTCGCCCCAGCCACGCTGCCCAGACAACAGTCACCGGAAAACCAGGCGCTGTCTCCTTTCCGATCGACCACGGAAAGCTGCCGGAAGTCGATATCCGGGGTGATCTGCACCAGCCCTCCTATTGCCTCGGATGTTGTCTGTCCTCGCTCGAGGAGGTCGAGCAGCGCCGGTCCCAACCGCGGATCGGTGACATTCTGGCTGCAAGCAGCGCCAACACCGGCTCGCACCCAGGCGCAGCGAGCCGCAACCGCTGGACTGGAAGACGAAATCGCGACGCCGAACATGCCGGTACGTCCACAGCGGGCTGCAATCGAAAAGGTCATTCTGCGATCACCGCGGTGACCTCGATTTCGACCAGCCACTCTGGTCGGGCCAGCGCATTCACGACCAGACCGGTCGAAACAGGAAACACCCCATGGAGCCAGCGACCCACCACCTGGTAGATCGGTTCCCGGTAACGCGGATCGGTGAGATAGATCACGATCCGGCAAATCTCGTCGAGCGAGGAACCCGCTTCAGTTAGCAGTTGATCGATGTTCCGCATCGCCTGGTCGGCTTGGGCGGCGGGATCGCCTATCCCGACAGAAACCGAGGTGTCCAAATTCTGGCCGACCTGGCCGCGAACAAACACCAAGCTTCCGGCAACGACGACCTGGCAAAGATCATTGTCCAGCTGCTGATCGGGATAGGTATCGCGCGTGTTGAAGGGTCGGATCCGCTGATGGGTCACGACGTTACGCCTTCAACCGCATCGGACAGCCCAGCAGCATCCTTGACTAGTGCCAGCGGCTGGTCCCAATCGAACGACCGGTAGACCGCCGCCAGATTCGCAAATGGCGGCGATTGGGCGAACAACTGAAAGGTCAACCTGTGGCCAGCGTAATCGGAGTTGATCAGATCCCGGCCAAACGCCAGAAGTTTCCGCCGATCGTCGAAACCCCATTGCTGGTTGATCGTGTAGTACTTCTCGAGCCAGGGACCTGTTTCCGGGTGTTCGAAACTGGCGAGATCTGGCGTCACCCCGATTTGGCCACCGCAGAGTTCGCGAGCGAGATGCATCATCGCCGGAAGCTGAGACGACGCCAGCACTCGACCGGTGTAGAGCAGCGACTGGTTCGGCATCAGCAAACCGGCAGGACTTTCCTCAGCCTGATCGATTGATGCGGTCAGGTGAGCGTTGATCCCTTCTCGATAGACGGCGAGCGCGGCCAGTTTTTCCTGAACGGCCTGCTGTTTTTCCAATCCAGTCTGGCGGACATTGAACAACGCCGTTCCGATCAGGAGATCGGCATAGCGCAGGGTCCGCTGCAGGAAGGGAAACGCACTGTAGCGATGCAACGTGGCGCGAATATAGGCTGCAGCTCTCGTGTACCGATAGAAGAGGACGTTTTCCCACGGGATTTCGACGTCGTCGAAAATGACCAATGTGTCGACCTCATCGAACTGGTTTGAAAGGGGATAGTCCTCGATCGGTCGGCGGCCGGTGAAGCCACTGCGGCAGATGTGGCGAATGCCCGGCTGACCCATTTCCACGATGAACCCAAGCGCGTAATCGGAGAGCTCGCTGTCGCCCCAGTTGGCGATCGTCGGTTTGACAAACGCTTGGTTGGCATACGCGGCCGCCGTTTCATATTTGGCGCCGCGAACGATGATGCCGCGGTCGGTTTCACCGACAACGTGCAGGAGCATGTCGGGATCCTGGTCTTGCGGACTCCGGGAGCGATCGCCTTTAGGATCGGTGTTTGCCGAAACATGAAACGGATCCTCGTGGACAGCGCGATCGACATGGCGGCGGATGTTCTCGGCAAAGCGGGGATCCACCTCGTTGAGCATCTCCTGCCCATCGTAGAGAGACCACATCTCGCCAACGGTTTCGTCGCCAACCCTGGTGACCACTCCACCAATATCAGTCAGCACCGTGTCAACCGCGAGTCGTTTTGCGCGCCAGTCGGCACGTGTTTTCGGCAATTTCGGCCCGACCGCGTTGCGCTCACCCGTGCCAGGTTCGACATAAGTCATGACCTCGCGCGTTGCTGGCAGATGCGCGAGGTCGTAAATCCGGGCGCGGACATCCACGATCGGTTTGAAAAAGGGGTGGGTTGTCACATCGTCGACCCGTTCGCCATCGATCCAGACCTGCCGCCCGTCGCGGATAGAAGCCCGGTAGTCGTCACCAGTCCGAATCATTCGATCGCTTCCTCCTCTTCAGGTTCATCCCAAACGGGATCAGGAAAGATACCGGTTCCCTCGTCGGCGATGGGGAGATGAAGAATTTCCGCGAATGATCGACTGCCATATACCAGCGGCATCCCCGCGCTCGACCCGGCCGCTTCGACGCGTCCGATGAAGATGCGATGCGTTCCGACAGCATGCTCGGCCGTGATTCGACAATCAAACCAGGCAATCGCGCCGGCAAACACCGGGCATCCATGCGGGGAAGATTCCCATCTGGTCGCTGAAAAGTCATAGGCATCGCCCCGCCGAGGGCGCCCTGCAAATGATTCCGCAACCTGCCGTTGATCCGAGCGAAGAATGTTGACCGCGAAGAAACCGGCTTCCCGGATCGCCGTTTCGATTGGGTTTTTGCGATTGATACAGATGAGAAGCGTGGGAGGATCGGCGGTGACTGAGGTCACCGCGCTGACCGTTAACCCCATCGGGCCATCAGGTCCGGCCGTGGTGACCACGGCCACACTCGAGGCGATCCGGCTCATCGCTTCAACGTAATCAGATCTCAGGAGGGCAGGAGCGGAAATGGTGATGTCCTTTCGCAGTCATGGCATGTACACCCTGACCGGCAGCACGATACGATCATAGTGTGCACAGTGAGCAATAGGTTGAGCGGCACGCTCGCGACAAAAGCAAAGGATTCACGATGAGCCAACCGGAAAAACTGACCGTAGCGCTGATTGCTCACGACGGCAAGAAAGACGAGATGGTGGCATTGGCGAAGGAATACCGGAACGAATTAGAGCAGTTCGCACTCATCGGCACCAACACAACTGCCGAACTCGTGCACCAGGAAACCGGTCTGCCTATCGAAAAACTTCTTTCGGGACCACTCGGTGGCGATGTCCAGATCGCGGCGCGGGTCGCAACCGGAGATGTCCACGCGGTCATTTTCCTGGTCGACCCGCTGAACGCCCATCCGCATGATCCGGATATCCAGGCAATCCAGCGGGTCTGCAATGTGCACAACATCCCTATCGCTACCAACACCGCCACCGCTGCGCTGTTGCTTCGTGCGAAAACGATCTAGATCGCTCGTTACCGTTCGCCACCTCGGCGGCGATACTCCTCGAGTGAAGCTAATTGCGCTTTGCCGAGTTCGGATAGCGATTCCGTCCAGCCGTCTTTCATCGGCCGGAGCGCTTTCACGATCGTGTCAGCAACCGCCAGATCGCGATACCACTTGCGATCGGCCGGAACGATGAACCAGGGTGAATGTTTGGTCGAGCATTTCGTCAATGCGTCTTCGTAGGCGTCCGTGTAATCATCCCAACGCTGGCGCTCCTCCCAGTCTCCGACCGAGAGTTTCCAGGCTGTTGTCACTTTCGTTTCCCGTTTCAGAAGTCGCTCCCGTTGTTCGACGCGGCTGATATGCAGGAAGAACTTGAGCACGATAGTCTTGTTGTCCGTCAGCAAACGCTCGAAATGGTTGATTTGCTCGTAGCGAGGCCGCCAGACATCGACTGGCGCAAGCTCGCGGACGCGGACAACGATCACATCCTCGTAATACGAGCGATTGAAGAGAGTCATCATGCCCAGTTCGGGCACTTTGTCATGAGCGCGCCAGAGGAAGTCATGTTTCGATTCGAGTTCAGTCGGTACCTTGAAGGGCCAGACCCGGCAACCGAGCGGATCTACCGCACGGAACACTGATTTGATCGTTCCGTCTTTTCCGCTTGTGTCCATCCCCTGGAGCACGATCAAAACCGACTGATCGCTTGCAGCATAGAGGAGGTCCTGAAGTTCATTGATCTCGGTGGTCAGTTCGAGAAGCTTTTTCTCGCCTTCCTTCTTGTTCATCCCGCCGTTTTCATCAGTGGAAACCTCCGAAAGGTCCACGCGTGATCCCGGTTTCACCTCAATTGCATACGCCATGACGCTAACCGTCCTCCTTCTTCGAATCAGTACGGCTCAGAACTGCCAAACCGAACTGCACGTCCACTTCGTCTTTTCCGCTCTCTATTCTATGTAGCGGCGCAAACCAGAGCGATTAGCGGTCACAACTCGCGATTGAAACCCATTGCCAACCCCCGCTCGCGCCAGGGCCACGCCGCCGAGAACGAGTCCAGCCCCAACCAGCTGCAAAGACCCGATTTCCTCATCCAGAAAAAGTACGGAAAGAAGGCCAGTCACGATAGGGATCAGAAACAGAAAAGGCACTGTCCGCCCGGTCCCCCTGCGGGCGATCGCCCACCCCCAGATGGTGTAAGCAACCATCATCGACAAGACTGCGGCATAGACCACGGCGGTCCATCCACGCCATTGGAGAGTCTGCCAGTTCTCACTCCAAGCTGCCGTCAAGGTAAAGGGAATCACCGCAATGAGCCCAACCGTCACCGACCAGAAGGTCACGACCGGGGATGGATACCGACGAACGAGTCCCTGAGTGGTCAGGCTGTAGATCGAAAAGCTGAGAGCTGCCAGCAGATTCAGGAGATCGCCAAGCGCTGGGGCTCCAACGAGAAGCTTCTCGCCGACAAAAACCGAAACCCCGATAACTGCGGCGATCACGCCGGCCCACTGGCGTGGAGAAACCGGTTCCAGACCGAGCGCGGCTGAGAGGACCAGCGTAATGACCGGAGCCATCGCGATCAGAATCGCGGCCGAAAACGCCGTCGTGCGGGAGAGGCCGATCACGAAGAGAAGGTTGTAAACCGCGTAACCGGAAACCCCGGCCAGAATAATCCTTGTCGCTTCCGCACGGGGGAGGCGCCACGCTTCTCGACGAGCTAGGAGCCAGGCTCCCAGCAGCATCGACACGATCAGCAAACGGAGTAGGACGTACAACCGCGGCGATATATCCGTGCCAAGAGCGGACTTAGTCAGAACGTTGTTGCCAGCCCAGATAACCACAACCGCCAACATGGCACCATCGGCCACGTCAATCGCGCGTTCGCTTTCGATTGAGTGCCTACGGCGATTATCCACGCATCATTCCTGCCATCAAATGATCGATTGGTGCCGGAAGGATACGCGCCGGACTCGGTTCAGCCGGTCAGCATTGCACCTTCGATCTGGAGCAGGGTTTGCTTGATATCGAGCCCGCCGGTGTATCCCCCCAACGTGCGATCGCTGCGGATCACCCGGTGGCATGGAACGATCACCGGAATCGGGTTCCGACCGAGCGCGTTTCCGACCGCCCGGGAAGCGCCGGGTTTGCCGATCCGCACCGCCAGATCGTGATAGGTCAACAATGACCCAAATGGGATCTCAGCAGTCGCTTCGAGCACGGTCCGGGTGAACGGAGTCACGCCCTTCAAATCAACCGGCAGATCAAACCCCCGTGTCTGTCCAGAGAAGTACCGCTCGAGGCGTTCGACCACCGGCCCGATTGCCTGGTCGTCCCGGATTGGTTCATATCCTCGTTCGACCAATTCATCGATGAACTCCTCTTCGCCACTCCGGGCGAACCCAATCTCGCATACACCATCGTCGCTAATACCGACGAGAAGAGGTCCGAGAATCGAATCGACGGTTCCAAACCGGGCAATCGGCTTGGCAACGGGCAGGCGGAGCAAGGGTGGGGTTTCCCGTGCCATTTGGTTTTCGAACTCGTCAAGGATAGACAGACTTCCAGAAAAGTGTCGCAGTTCGTCACGGCACGATTCGCATTGCTCGGTGTGGTCGACGAGCCAGCGTTGATCTGCCTGGTCGAGATCGTCGAGCAGGAGTGCTGGCATCGCGGATTCGGCAATGTCACAGGGATCGATTCCAGGTTCGGAAGCCAGAGCCTGTAGTGCAACGCCGAAATCAGGGTTAGGGTGGGTGCTGATCATCTTTCGTATCCCTCAGATCCGGTCGCCGAAACGACGTCGAAGTTTGCGAACGGCTTCATAGACGTTAGCCCGGGCAGCGTCCTCGGACGAATCGAGCATCAACGCAATCTCGCCATAACCGAACTCGTGGTATTTCCGGAGAACCAGCGCTGCCCGCTGCTTTTCAGGCAATTCATCGACGAACATGCGCACATCCTCGAGGGTGTCCTGTGCATCGATCGATCTGGCCAGGTCGACTTCTGGCGCTCGCAGCGTTGCTGCCATGCCATCATCAAGAGTCTGTTCCCGTCGTGTTTTTCGCTTCTGACTAACAAAGGTGTTCGTGACAATCGTGTAAAACCAGGCCCGCAATTCCGATGTTGTCTGAAGCGCTTCGAATCCGCGGAATGCTTTCAGCATTGACTCCTGCAGCAAATCGTCAGCATCCGCCTGATGCTGGGTCAGCCGATAGGCATAGCGATACAACTCTGATTGATAGCAGGCAAAACTCGATTCGAACGTCGGTTCACGAACAGTTTCGTTCATACGTGTGTCCGGATCATCAGATGGATCACGTTCCTTCCTGTGCGGTCTCAGCTCTGCCAAGGTAAAAGAAGCTGTCACTTCGCGTCTCTCCGTTCAGACGAAACTCGGCATCACAAGATGAAACGCACCGACCCTGTAATTGTGAGACGGATTGGTCAAACATCTCGTCGTCAACAACATAGTCTGTACGTACGCACTTCAATGCGGTATGCTAAGCATCCCCGCTGGTAAGGTACTGCTGTCAATGGAACAGGCAAAACGAGGACGAACGAGGCCAATTCGAACGATCGGACGACTGACCGAGCGTGCGAACGACGATATCCTGCTCGCCCAATGGTCGAGTGAAGAGCAAGAGGCGGCCATATCACAGGACGTCGCTCTCGATTTGACCTGGCAAGGCGTGCGTCCTTTGGAACGAAACCGGCGCGGTTCTCCGCTTCATCCCGAAACCATGACCAGCGTTCGTGCTTCAGTCCTCGCTTTTGAACGTCACCAACTTGCGGTCATCGCCCGACTGCGGCACGCCATCGAAGTGATCATCCATACCGAAGCGGAACCGTCGATTGTGTTTGAGTCACCGCCCGAATCGCTCGACGGTCTTCTCCGCCGGATCGATCTAGTGGTTGCCAATGGCGAACTCTCGCGCCAACGCGGTCGGGAGATTTCCGATCGGTGTCGCCGGACTGGAGAGTGCGTGGCTCGGCTCCACGCAGTTGCCGATCTCTACCGCCGCGGTTATCTCGCCAAGTGCGAGCTCGATACGAAGCAACGCGGGATCATGGCCGATTTCGAGAGGATCGCAGACGCGAACGTACCAGACTCGGATCGCCGACCAAATCGTGCTACCATGGCTGACTAGCGAAGGCGATCCAGTCTTCTCTTCCCTGGCGAACACGCCTCCCCTTTTTCATTCTCGCTTCGTTGGCTTCGACTGCAATGGAACCAAACTCGCCCAGCACGGCCAGACGGATACGCTCGACTCGAACATCGACGAACGGCTCGCTCCCAACATCGAAACACCGTGCTCGCAAATTGCCACCTCACCTTCTTCCCGGTGCGCGTCGCTCACGCGGTGACAACTCGACCCGGAACCGGTTTGCGCTGGTAGGCGGTCTTCTCTTTCTCGGATTGACCATCACAACGATCATTTCGTTCGCCCTGTCCGCATCAGCCGCGGTTGGTGGCACTGTCTTGGCCTATCAAGATGTCAATGACGATCTCCCGAATGCAGCAGTCGTCACCACCGACACCTTCCAGACATCAAGGATCTACGACCGCAACGGTGTTCTTCTCCAGGAAATCGAAGCGCCCGATGGGGGTTGGCGTACGTTCGTGGAGATCGATCAGGTCTCCCAGTACGCCATCGATGCCACGGTGGCGGCCGAAGATGCCACCTTCTGGTCACACTGGGGCGTCGAACCAATGGCGATCCTGCGCGGAGCGGTGATCAATGCCAGCGGTGAGGGATCATCGGGCGGGTCAACGATCACCCAGCAACTCGCCAGGGGGCTCTACCCGGAACAGATCGGTTTCGAACTCTCGATCACTCGGAAGTTTAAGGAAGCGCTGGCGGCGGTTGAACTCGATCGCAAGTTCAGCAAACAGGACATCATGACGATGTATATGAACCTTGTGTTCTACGGGCAACGCTCGTACGGCATCGAGGCGGCATCGCAAACCTATTTCAACAAACATGCAAGCGAACTGACTCTCGCTGAAGCATCGCTCCTGGCAGGCTTACCGCAGGCGCCGTCCTTTTTCGATCCGACTGTCAGGATGGATCAGGCGAAACTCCGTCAGAAGTACGTACTCGACCAGATGGTCAAGTACGACTACATCAGTCGGGCCGAAGCCGACGCGGCATTCCAGGAACCGTTGCAGCCCCAAACCCGCACCAGCGAAATCCAGGCTGCTCCGCACTTTGTCCAATACGTGAAGGATTATGTGACCGATCTCTATGGTCCTGATGCATTGACCAAGGGCGGGTTGCAGATCTGGACGAGTATCGACGTTGGACTTCAAGCCCGAGCCGAGCAAATCGTCGCCGAGAACATGCCGTTCCTCAATGCCTACCGCCGAAACAATGCGGCAATGGTGGTGATGGTGCCTTACACCGGCGAAGTCCTGGCAATGGTCGGTTCGGCTGATTTCAACAATCCCGATATTGGTGGACAGATCAACTTCGCGCGCGCAAATCTCCAACCAGGATCGTCGATCAAACCAATCGTTTATGCGGCTGCGTTTGAAAGCGGATGGACCCCGGCGACAACCGTGATGGACATCACGCTCAAAGAGCCAACCCCGGGCGCGCCTAATCCCTTCTATGAGCCCCAGAACTACACCGGCAGGTTTTATGGAGCCGTTTCGGTGCGGACGGCGCTTTCGAACTCCTTGAACATCCCGGCCGTCAAGGCTGGCCGCTATGCCGGTATCGATCACGCTTACGATCTGGCTCGGCGGATGGGGATCAAAACGGGGTTGCCAAATTCATGGGAAAACTACGGACTCTCTTTCTCGCTCGGATCGGGTGAAGTCCCACTTCTGGAACACACGAACGCCTATGCCACATTTGCGAACAATGGCACCTATGTCCCCGCTCATCCAGTGATCAAGATGACCGATTCCAATGGCAACCTGCTCTATGAGCTCGATCGCTCGAAAACGCTCGAAGAAGGCACTCCCGCTTTGAAAGCGGCATACTCCTATCAGATAACCTCGATTCTCACAGACGATGAAGCCCGCGGTCTCGTTTTCGGACGGGGCAATCTCTTCGAACGAACTGGTGACCAACTCGGTCGACCAGTGGCGGCCAAATCGGGCACGACTGATGGCTGGAAAGACATCTGGACGATGGGGTATACGACCGATGTCTCTATTGGCGTCTGGACCGGGCAAACCTCCCAGAGCGGAACAGCCGAAATCGAACTCCCGCAACTCGATGGCATCCAGGGAGCCGGGCCGATCTGGCAACAGATGATGGTTGAAATTCACAGCAATCCGGAATGGGCTGCGCTCCTCTATGGTCCAAACGGGCAACCGCTCCCGGAAACCTTTTCCGTGCCCACCGATCTCACTCAGCGTGACGTCTGCTCTGTGACCGGCCATCAACCTTCAAATCAATGGGACTCCAGGAAAGAGTGGCTAGTCAATGGCGAAGGCCCTGCACTCGACTGCAATCAGGTTTCCGCCTACGAACTGAAGGAAGTGCAACTGGCACTGACCGATGTTCAGCAGAACGGTGGGAAATACTCTGGTGACGCCATTGATAGCATTTACCGTTACGCCAGCGCGGTCGGCGCCTATTCGGGACCGCTCCCCTCTGCGGGTTCCGACGACGGCGAAGAGATCCCGATCGAAGAAGTCTCGCAATAGCAGACATCTTGTTCTCGTTAGCAGACCACTTCTTCTCGTTCGCCAGATGCGTAATCTGCTCGGTTTCCGAAAGTGAGGCTCGACTGATGCATATTGAGTTTCCAGACCAGCATGGCACAGGCACAAGTGTTGGCGCCGTTGTCGTTCGCTCCAACACAACCGGTGATCTTTTTCTCGATTTTGGCCCTGCCGACGGCGCTCCTTCGGTTCGCCTGTCGATGTCACCGGGCGAAGCGGAATCGCTCACGACCGCAATCACCTCGGTCATGTCGGCCGGCGAAGAATTGACCCTGATTTTCGACGACCGCTCATAAGTAGTGTTTGCTACATCTTATACGTCCAGATGCTCAGGTCGTGCGTTGTATATGGCAGACACTCGTTGTCTGAAGTACGTTGACAATCGAGCGTAGCCATCCCGGGATCGTGGACTCCGGGATCAAGAGGGGTCGCGGAAACGCGGCAAACTTGGATTAGGCACTCTGCTGGCGGCGTTAGCCTGCCGCCCGACCACAATGCGCCTCTTTAATCCTCTAAACGGACGAGTGCTTGCTCGTCTCCTCTCGGAAACCTCACCGACACCCGATCTCTTCGATCGCGATCGATGTCGGCAAACCCCGGTAGCGATCGACCCAGAAAACACCCGGACAGCCTCTAGCTGCCCGGGTGTTCCTGTTTGCGCTCATCCCGGTATACTTTGGCCACTTGATCGGTTTGGCTCTTTTCAAGGCGACAATGGTGTCGCTCGACCCCGCCATGATCTGACTACACAAGGTTTCATGATGTCTCAGTCATTCACTGCGCATACCTGCCCCCGTTGCCAGAAAACGAGTTCGACGGACGGCCCCTTCTGCCCATATTGCGGCGCAAATCTGACCTCCGGCGGCATCGGCGGACGACGGCGAGTCGTTGTCACCGGTCTCGGCGCGGTCACGTCCATTGGCCTGACCGCTCCTGAGACATGGACGAGCCTCCTTGCGGGTGTGTGCGGTATCAAATCGATTCCGTCTCTTTACGAAGCGGGCTATCCCTGCTCGGTCCGCGGTGACGTTGATCCAGGCGCGATAGCAAACCACTTTCTTGATGCCAAAACCGCCCGCAACACGTCCGAATTCGCGCTCTGGCTGACCGAGGCTACTGGCGAAGCGCTCCTTCAGGCCGGTCTCATCGATGAAGCAGGTAACTCCCTCGTCGATCTCGGCGAAGGCGGTAGCGTTATCGGTTCATGCGTTGGCGGTATGTACGATGAACTCCTGCCGGCGTACGAGGTCTTCCGCGACCGCGGTCCAGACCGCCTTCCGCCACATCTCCACGTGAAGTTCCCGTTGAATATGGCCGCCTATACCGCCCAATGGCGCTTTGGGCTCGGTGGACCAAGCAACACCGTTTCAACCGCCTGCGCCACTGGAACACAAGCAGTTGGTGAAGCGTTCCATGCGATCGCACACGGACTCGCCGAAATCATGGTTGCCGGCGCTGCGGAATCGACATCGAACCCGATGGGAACTGCCGGGTTCGCAGCCATGCGCGCTCTGGTCACTGACTCGAATGACCGCCCGGAGCAGGCGCTCCGCCCATTCGATGCTACCCGTGCCGGTTTCGCTCTCGGCGAAGGAGCAGCGGCACTCGTTCTCGAGGACTATGACCACGCAACATCTCGAGGGGCAACGATCCTGGCCGAAATTCTCGGGTTCGCATCAAGCAACGATGCCTATCATCCAATTGCGCCACACCCGGATGGTGTTGGCGCTGGCCGCGCCATCCAGGCAGCTCTCGATGACGCCGGGATCACGGCGGATCAGGTTGGTCATGTCCAGGCTCACGCAGCGTCGACTCCGGCTGGCGATCTTGCCGAAGGGAAAGCAATTTCTCTGGTCTTCGGAGAACGTGCGAGTTCGATTCCGGTGACGTCGGTCAAGGGCAATATCGGGCATTGCATGGGTGCAGCTGGCGCGGTCGAAAGCGTGATGGGCGTCTACTCCTTGATGCACCAGGTCGTACCGCCAACCAGAAACTACAAGCACCCGGATCCCGAGATTCCGCTCGATGTGGTGTCCGGTGAACCGCGACCACATCAATTCGACATCATGACCAAACATGGCTTCGGCCTCGGCGGGCAGAATGCCTGTCTCGTAATCGGTAAAGCGCCGACTGGTTCACCGCGCGAACAGTGAGCGAATCAACTCACTCTGACCCGGAAACCCACCCCGGAACTCATGAGCCTTCCCGCTCGCTCACGTTGATACGCGGCGGGATCCGAACAATCGTCGATCTGGCGATCTTCGGTTCGATCGGGTATTCCGTTCATTTCTGGATAGAGGGCGAGTGGATCGGCTGGTTCGGTGCGGTTGTAGCGTTGTTTTCGGTGGCAGCAATCTGGATCGTCTGCAGGGTTCCCGGGGACGTTGGTCTCCCTGTTCCACTCACCATCCCAATCTCCGGGCGGGTCCGGTTGCTCATCGAATTCGTGATTACAGGGATAGCGGCCTATGGTCTCTGGACAACGGCTTCCCGGGCCGCCGGAGAAACCCTGCTGACACTCGTCGGCATCCACTATGCCGTCACCTGGGATCGGGTCAGATGGTTGCTCACCACGCCTTCGCGAGCGAATGGCAAGCGATAACCGGTCCACGTGTGCCAGGAACAACCACGTCAGATTTGACACTTCAATGACGGACAGCGACATTGCGGCAAAGACGGTCGCAGACTGTAGTTCAGGACGAAGGTAGTGGCGACACATCGACGAATGTCATCAAGGAGAAACGATCATGGCAAATAGCATGCGGCAAACACGCGACTTTCTCAAGAGTATCGGTCTGCCCGAGGGTGATCTTCCAGAAGCGCCGGCGTCGAATCTTCGTTTTCCTGATGGCGGCCAATGGCGGGTCGAAATCCCGAGCGTTGAAGGACCCAACGCGCTTCGAGCGGTCTACGCCGCTGCTGACGACTATGAGGTTCCCGTCCATCGCGTCAGCCAGGGTAGCGGAGTCATGCTGCTGACCGACGCCGAACTGGACGAGATGTCCGCGCTCGGTCGCGAACGGGGTATCGAAATCAGTTTGTTCGTCGGACCGCGCGCCGGTTGGGATATCGGCGCCATGGCCTATATGCCGGCTGGCAAGATTGTCTCGCCTAAGATCCGGGGTATGGATCAACTAGTCCAGGCGGTCGAGGAGGTCCATCGCGCCTGTGACCACGGTATCACCAGCGTTCTGGTGACCGATGAAGGACTCCTTTCCGTTCTCGGTCACATGCGCGACTCTGGCGTCCTTCCTGCAGAACTCATCCTCAAAGGCTCGGTGATGCTCGGCGCAAGCAATCCGGTTTCGATTCGTTTGCTGGAGCGGATGGGTCTTACCACCTTCAACACCCCGACTGATCTGACCGTCGCGCAGATCGCAGCCATTCGCGCGGCGACCACGATGCCACTCGATATCTATATAGAAGTCCCAGACGACATCGGTGGCTTCATCCGCCACTATGAAATCGCTGATATTGTCCGGGTCGCCTCCCCAGTCTATCTGAAATTCGGTCTCCGGAATGCGCCCAATATCTACCCGAGCGGAACCCATCTCGAATCGACCGCGATCGCGTTGACCCGAGAACGGCTTCGCCGCGCCCGTATCGGTCTTGACCTCCTGGCCCGTCTGGATCCGGACACGATCATGTCGCCGCTTCCGGCCCGCACAACGTGATCACTGCCGAACCAAAACCGGTTAGGACGTCGTTGGTGGGTTGAGCATGATCACGAGCACGCCGCTGCCGGGATTGCTCCGTGAGGAAAAGGTCGCGGTGCCTTCTGAATCCTTGTACGGCCCCTCTGTGGCACGAACCTGAAGCACCAGCGTCGCGGGACGAACATCGGCATCACCATCGAAATAGATCCAGCGGAATGTAGCGCCGGCGTCATCGTTTGGTGCATAAGCGTCAAAAACCGAATCCCCGATCGTGATACGCGGGAGATCGCTATTGTCCGGCGAAGTGAAGTCGATTCGCCCGGTTGCGGCGTTCGTAGGATCGCCGGGCCCTGCGATCAACTGGTTGTTCGTCGCTATTGGGCCGATTTCAACGAACTCAGCATCTGCCGGTGTCTGATACCACATCACCAGCGTAATCACCCGCACTGCTTCGGCCGTCGGCTCCGCAATTGGAGTCGCGTCCGTGTCCGCGGCAACTGGCGTTGCCGCCGGGGTGGCCGGATCGTTCTGCGCCAGCGCACCGGGTACAGCAAGGAGAGTCATCACCAGCATGAGCATTAGCGCCACAAATCGAAATCGCATGGTCGTTCCTTTCTTGTCGTGCCGAACCGATGGGGTCTTGACGCTACGATCCACGGTTCAGTCAGCGGATGGACCGCGGAGGTGATCGTCTTTCAGGAGGGATGCTACTCGCTCCGAGACAATTCCCGCCTGATTCCCACTCAGCAAGTGGGGGCTGAAGGCAATACTCTCATGATCATTGAGCACCACTTCGATTGGCGGACTACCAGCCCGCAGACGTTCAATGAATACATCGCGACCCGGAGTGCCGCCATCGAGCCGCAGAATGATCCGCGGAATCGGTTCACCGGCCTCATTTCGGTCGGATCGTTCGAGGCTATACCACTCCGGGCAAACCTCCTCCCAGTGGTCACCCCAGCCATCGACAACCTCTTTCCACCCTAACGCTTGTGCGTCGAAATCGGTTTCCAGAAACGTCTCGACAGCGGTCATCAAACCGATCATTGCTTCTTTCGAGACTTTGAGGGACCGGCCAATTCGTTGAAATGGCGGGCCATTCAATCGCATCGCTTCGATCATTTCCGCTTTGCCAACCGCCAGACCGCTGTTCTGTGGGCCTGCCATGCCTTTCCCACCGCTGAAGAGCGCGACATCAGCACCTTCATCGCGGGTATAACGCCAGAGATTTTCCTTCGGCGGAAGCTGGGCGGCGGCATCGACGATGACCGGGATCCCGCGTGCATGCGCACGTTCGACAACATAGGGCAGCGGGAGGGTGTTCCGATTGAGGTGACTCCCAGCGAAATAGACCACCGCAGCGGTGCGGTCGTTGATCGCCGCATCGAGCTCCCAGGGCTGCGTTTCGAGTGAATGACCGATTTCGATGATTCGGGCTCCAACCTGCCGGATAGCGATGTCATACCAGTTTCGCTGAACCCGATGAACAACGACCTCGTTTTTCATACCGTCGGTGTCGAGCGGCAAACGCGCCATCAACGCTGGATCGTCGCCAGTCATCGCTCCGGCCACAGCGAGCGCGATACCAGCCGCCGCGCCATTGCTCACGTAGGCGGCTTCGTTGTTGGTGGCGGCCGCGAGACGCTCCCCGATGGCACGCTGAAGCGCGAACACATCAACAAACGCATCCGCAGAATCAGCCATCGCTTGGGCAACATGAGGCGCCATGGTCGATCCGCCAAGCCGGGTATAGGTCGTCGCGCAGTTGATGACCGGCTCGACTCCGAGCAATTCATAGAGGGAAGCAGACATGAGAACTCCTGACAACAGTAGATACAAAGGACCATCCCTGGCATTTTACCGGTCGTGGACACAAACCGGAGAACCAATCGCCAACGTCCGAAACGGACTAATGGTCTGGTACATTCCTGTCCACATCACGATTTATTGTGGATGCGCTGAAGAACGGAGTCATTGATGGAGAACGGATCACTATCTTCCCCTTCTGTCGCGTTTGTTTTCCCGGGCCAGGGAAGTCAGTCCGTCGGGATGGCTACGGCCGTGGCTGGTGAGTCAGCGGCGGCAGACGCTGTGATCCAGCAAGCCGACGACCTGCTCGGATTTCCCCTTTCCGACCTGATGGCCGAAGGACCGGCAGAGATCCTCGAGGATACGATCAATGCCCAACCAGCCATTCTCACCACTTCCATCGCCATGCTTGCGGCTCTGCGTGAACGGCTCGATGCCTCCAAATCATGGCGAGAACCTGACATGCTTGCCGGTCATTCACTTGGAGAGTTTTCGGCGCTGGTAGCGGCTGGCTCGCTTGATTTTCCGACGGCACTTCATCTCGTTCGCGAACGCGGTCGGTTGATGAAACAAGCGGGAGACCACCATCCGGGGGGAATGGCTGCCATCCTCGGTCTCGATGACGCCGCCATCGATCAGGTTTGCGCAGAAGCGAGCGTCTACGGTGTAATCGTGCCAGCCAACCGGAACTGCCCAGGTCAGATTGTGATCTCGGGCGAAATCGAAGCTCTGGAACGAGCCATGGAACTCGCCAAATCCGCGGGCGCAAAGCGGGCTGCGCGTCTTGGCGTCAGCATCGCCTCTCATTCGCCCCTCATGAAAGAAGCCAACGCCGTCTTCTATGCCCTGGTCGAAGAAGCCGATTTGCGCGACCCGCAGATCCCGGTGGTGGGGAATGTCACCGCGTCACCGCTGACCACACGTGCAGGGATCCTCGAAGAGCTACATCTGCAAATGGAACATCCAGTTGATTGGACTGGCACGGTAACACGGATGACCGATGACGGCATCACCACGTTCGTCGAGGTCGGACCTGGTAACGTCCTCAGTAGCCTGATCAAACGAATCAATCGCGAAGCCACGATTTCGACTGCGGCCGACTACCAATCGCTCAGCACCACGATCAATGAACAGAAAGCAGGAGCCTGAGGCCGAATCTCGTACACTTATCGCTCGTGTCTGATGCCGCCCTCATAAGTGGTTACGGTCCTTCAGTTGAAGCGAGCATTCTGAACCGTTCGGTGGCACGTCAATGCATGATGGTTGCAAAAGGGGTGATTCACGGTGACTCGTGTAGTGATTACAGGTATAGGAGCAGTTTCACCACTCGGTATTGGCGCTGAGACCCTCTGGTCGGGGATGCTGGCTGGACAATCGGGAATTCGGCAGATCGAGAACTTCGACGTTTCTGATCTCGAAGTGAAGATCGGTGGCGAAGTGCGCAATTTCGATCCCAAGGATTTCATGGACGCCAAATCGGCAAAACGGATGGACCGATTCGCCCATTTTTCCGTAGCCGCTTCGAGTGAGGCTCTCGCGTCCGCCAATCTCGAAATCACCGATGCCAATCGTGATCGGGTCGGCGTGATCATCAACACGGGTGGTGGTGGCATCCCGATCATGCAAAGCGAAGTCGAGCACATGATCGAAAAAGGGCCAAAATGGGTTCACCCTCTGCTTATTGCGCTTTTCGCCCCAAACATGGCGAGCTGCCAGGTTTCGATGATCCACGGTATTCACGGCCCAACTGTGACCTCCTCGGCAGCCTGCGCATCCGGTATTCAGGCTTTCGTGCAGGCCCAGCAAATGATCGAACGAGGCGAAGCCGATGTGGTTATCACCGGTGGCGCCGAAGCCGGGTTGAGCCGGACGTCGGTCACCGCAATGGCCAATATGGGTGCGCTCTCGAAGCGCAACGACGACCCTGAAGGCGCAAGTCGTCCCTTCGATCTCGGCCGGGATGGGTTCGTTTTTGCCGAAGGATGCGGTGTGATGATTCTCGAGTCCGAGGAACACGCGCTAAATCGGGGCGCATCGATCCTCGCGGAGACTGGTCGAGGCGCGTTCACGTCAGATGCGTTTCATATCACGGCGCCAAATCCAGACGGTATCCACGCTGCCCGGGCCATGACCCTGGCGATGGAACGCTCCGGTATCCAGCCTACCGATGTCGACTATGTTGCGGCCCACGCAACGTCGACTCCGCTCGGAGATATCGCCGAAACGGACGCTTTGAAACGAGCCTTTGGCGACCATGCCTACAAGCTCTCGGCGTCGGCCAACAAGTCAATGCTCGGACACTTGCTTGGCGCCGCTGGAGCCGTTTCCTCGATCGGCTGTGTGATGGCTATCCGGGATGGACGGGTTCCGCCAACGATCAACCTGACCGATCCTGATCCCCGCTGCGATCTCGATTACATCCCCAACGTCAGTCGCAGTATGAATGTGGATGTCGCCCTCGCCAATGGCTTCGGATTTGGCGGCCAAAATGCCGTGATGGTGTTCAAGCGGTACGAATCCTGAGCCAGCGTCCCAGCAGAGCCAAGACTCCCTTTCGCATGCGTGCAGTGTTGCGCACGCTATCGCTCTAGTACGTTCGCGGCCATCCTAGGATATGATCGTCCGGAGCTATGGTATCCTCTTGACATCCCGCTGATCGAAGTGCTGGCTTCTCAATGGGTAGAGACCACCGAATCGTTCCTGAATTCTTCCGTATCGCCTGACGAGCGCGTGGATTCGAATGCGCGGATTTCCCTCCTCTTTACGCCATCTCGATAGTCTCCACCCCGCTCGCCTGGTCGGCCCCCTTGCCATCCTGGTGATGTTGCTGGCCGCCTTTCCTTTCGTACCATCCACTCCGGCCCAGACGATCTCGACCACGACGACCTCGACCGCTACGCCGACGAACACCGCAACTCCAACCCGTACGCCGACTCCAACGGCTACACCGTTTCCGTGTCCTCCAGCTTCCTGGACCGGGATGACCGGCACCTATGACGATGTCCATCGCTGGAACGCGGAGATCATTCAGGTTCACCAGGAGACTGGCGTTCCCACCAACGTGATCAAGGCGATCATGTGGGTCGAATCCCGCGGTCAACTCGATGCTCGCTCACCGCTGACATCGAGCGGTTACTACTTCGGTCTGATGCAGGTAGGCGCCCTGTCAGCACTTCCTCCGCAGTTGAGAGATGTGACCTGGCTTTGTGGTAACGCCTATCGGCAAACCTTCGCGGGCGCGACTGAACTCATCAACAAATCAATCGCGATCAATTCGAACGAGTGGGATCTCGTCGCCGGTGCCTACTTTGGATACGGTACGGACGTCACAGGCACGAACACCAGCACGTATATGAACATGTTCCGCACGCATGCCTTCAATTTGATCGGAACAACACCCGGAGGATCTGATTGGACTCCACCACCGACACCGACACCTGGACCAACCCAGACTGCGGTCCCGGCGGAGTTCACAATCGGATCGATAATCAAGGTTGGCAACAACACGATCAACATGCGCGCGAATCCCGGCCTGTCCGCGAGCATCGTGCGCGTCCTTGGACCAACCACCGAGGGCACGGTGCTCTCGGGTCCAATCCGCCTGGACAACTACGACTGGTACCAGATCCGAACGTCGGCCGGAACCGAAGGCTGGGTCGCTGGTCAGCTGATGGTGCTGGTATCTCCCGGTCCTGCCGGAACCACCACACCGACCGCCACCAGAACCATGACAGCAACAGCAACACCAACAACCACGCGCACCCCGACCCAGACTCCAACACCGCGTCCCGGAACCTTCGAACCGGGCACCACAGTCGTCGTCGATATCGCGTTGCTCAATTTCCGCAGTGGTCCTGGACTTGGCAACGCCAGTTTGGCTGTACTTCCGCGCGGCACAACCGGTATTGTCACCGGTCCAGCCGTTACTGATAGCACCTACACCTGGCTCCCGGTCACCATGAACGGCTATGGCGCTGGATGGCTGGCGCAAGAGTTCATGGCGACTGTCACCGTCCCGACTGCGACCCCAACGAGAACACCGAGCCCGACGGCAACAGCGACACGCACCCTCACACCGACTCCGTCCTCGACTGCAACCCGGACGAGCACGGCGACCCCCGTTCCAGGTGGTTTCGCTGCCGGAACCGCCATCGTGGTCGACATTGGCCGGCTGAATCTTCGTGGCAGCGCTAGTCTGAGCGCTCCAGTCCTGGGAGTCATGCCGCGCGGAACGACCGGAACGACCACCGGGCCAGCGATTCAGATCGGAAACCTCGTCTGGAATCCCGTTTCGATGAACAGTTTTGGTTCCGGGTGGGTCGCCTCCCAATATCTGACTGCTGGCGCCACACCAACCGCTACTGCGACGTCCACGCCGAGTCCAAGCCGAACGCCAACTGCAACGGCCACACGAACCGCCTCATCAACGACGACACCGACGTCCTCGCCGACACCTACCGCTACCACCATTTCCGGTGGATTCCCCAGCGGTGCCGCTGTGGTCGTCGATACCGCACGTCTGAATCTCCGCAGCAGTGCCAGTCTCAGTGCCAGCGTTATCGCTGTCATGCCTCGCGGAACGGTGGGGATCACAATCGGCACAGCAATTCAGGTGGGCAATGTTGTCTGGAACCCGGTATCGATGACTGGCTTTGGAACTGGCTGGGTCGCGTCCCAGTATCTCACGGCAGGTGTCGGATCAACCGCGTCGATGACGCCGGTGCCGTCTAGTACCGCGACCTCCACGCGCACGCCGATTCCCACAGCTTCTCCCACGCTTACGACAGTGCCATCGTCAGCGGGCAGCACGTTCACAGTCAATGTCGGACTCCTGAATCTCCGGGTCCAGCCGTCGACATCGGCCGCAATCGTTGCCAAACTCAACCGGGGGGACGTACTGACCAGACTCGGTCCTGAACAGAGCGCCGATGGCTATCTCTGGTATCAGGTCCAGTCAACCGCTGGCAGCGGATGGGTGGCGTCGAACTATCTGGATGAGATACCCCCAACACCCACCAACACGCCAACTCGAACCCTGACACCTTCGCCGACGGCAACGCCTACTGCAACGTCAACTCCCACGGCCACAGCAACCGTTGTTGGCGGATTCGCTATTGGAACGCAAATCGTCGTCACGGACGGTCCCCTGAATTTCCGCTCTTCCGCCGGCACGACATCGACAATCATCGGGACATTGCCGATCGGAACAACCGGCACGATTCTGAGCAGCCCCGTCGCCGCAAATGGCTTCACCTGGTTCCAGATATCGACAAATGCAAGCACCGGCTGGGTCGCATCGGATTTCATCGCGCTTGCGGGTGTTTCCATCGCTTCCGGCATACAGGTGGAAGAATCGCTTCCAGCGACGACGCCTGATGTCGAACTGGCCTCCGAAACACCAACCGAAAGTGCACGACCGGAATCAAACGAAACCACCCCGACCGCGCTCGTGACCGCCACACTGGCCCCCGATGGAGATGGCGACGGCGTGCCAGATCTCTCGGACAGCTGTCCGTCGATCACCAATAGCGGCCTGGATAGTGACGCCGATGGTCTCGACGATGCCTGTGACCCGACTCCGTTTGGCGAGCCCACCGCGACGGCGATCCCGGTTACGTATTCGACCGTGGCAGTAGCTGCCGATGGCAGTTACAGCCCGATCGTGGATGGCTCCACAGCCGATCCCGCCACCGTCTTGGTTGGCGGACCAGACGGATGGGTCGCGTATTTGACGTTCTGGGTTGACATGCCTGCGTCAGGCAGCGTCGCAAACGCGACGCTCGTGCTTCCGATCGCCTCTGGAGCTGGCTCGACTGATCTGGCTATCGCACCACAGGTCGGTGTCGATGAATCGACTATTGCGGCCGGTTTGGTTCCTGCTGGTTCATACGTCACCAGTGTGAACCTCAGCGGCGGATCCGAGGTTTCGGTTTCGCTGACAGGGTGGATTACCAGTTCGGGACCGGTCACCGTCATTCTGAGTTCGACCTCGGCCGATCCGATCGCTCTCAGTGCCCGCGAATCAGGTTGGACGGCCACACTCGCCTTGACCATCGAAGGCTAAGCCGCCCTCCCCACAGCTCGACCGACCCGGCTACAATGCCGGCACGGTTTGTCCGTTCTTGAACGAGTTGAGGGGAAGCGCGTGAAAATCACCGATGTCGAAGTCATCCATCTCAGGATCCCGCAAATCGCGGAGATCTCGAACGGCACTCAGGATTGCGCCGTCGTGCTCGTTCATACCGACGAGGGGATCACCGGGATCGGTGAAGCGGAATCCTCCCCGCATGTGATGAAGGCGATCATCGAAGCACCCCGTTCCCATTCGGTGATGGTTGGCTTGCGAGAGGTGTTGATAGGAGAAAACCCCCTCGATATCGAGCGACTTTGGCGCAAGATGTACCAGGCCTCGATCTATTTCGGCCGCCGGGGAGCGGTGATTCATGCCATCAGCGGCGTCGATATCGCTCTCTGGGACCTCAAAGGCAAAGCCTACGGCAAGCCTGTCTGCGAACTCCTCGGAGGTTCGTCCGATGCCAAAGTCCGCGCCTACGCCTCAGCGCTCTTCGGGAGAGATGGCAAGGAAACTGGCGAAAAAGCGGCGATGTACAAGGAAGCGGGTTACACCGCCTACAAGTTCGGGTGGATGGATTTCGGTCGCAGCGCAAAAACCGATATCGCTCATATCGAGGGAGTCCGCGATGCTGTCGGACCCGATCAGCCCCTGATGCTCGATGTCGGCTGGGCTTATGACAGTGGCGGACCGGAATGGGACCACACGACGGCACTTCAGCGAGCACGGTTGTTCGAGCCATACAACATCTACTGGCTTGAAGAGCCTCTTCACCCGGACGACTGGGAGGGTTACCGAGAACTCTGCGATCGCTCACCGATCCGAATTGCGGCTGGTGAGCAACTGGCCACTCTCGGCGAGTTCCGACAGTTGCTCGAAGGCTCACACGTCGACGTATTCCAGCCAGACGTCGCTCGCGCAGGAGGTATCACCGAAGTGATGCGGATCTCCGCCTATGCGCACGCGCATCGCCGCCCGATTGTCCCCCATCATTTCAGCACCGGTATCCTTGGTGCGGCTTCGATCCACGTCAACGCCTCGATTCCGAACGGACTCTTCCAGGAAACACCGGCTCCGGGTGTCGGTTCGGTCCTGAACACCGATCTCGTCATTCCTCCAGTGAAGCTCGACGACGACGGTTGCATCGTCATCCCGCCAGGACCTGGACTCGGAATCGAACTCGATCCCGATGTCGTCAAAACCTACCGGGTCGAGTAGCGGGTAATTTGCTGTAAACGTCCATCTGCGAGGGAGACGCCGATGTCAGGTTCACTCGAAGAGCGCATCAAAACGCTGACCGTTCCCAAAGGGAAAACGGCATTGGTCTGGTTCGGACAAGCGAGTTTTCTGTTGAAGTCCTCTGGAGGAGTGATCGTGATGATCGATCCCTACCTGACTGATTGGGCAGAAACTCAGTGGGGGATGAAACGGGTCATTCCGGCGCCCATCGATCCCGCCAGCCTCAAGCCTGACCTTCTGTTGATCAGTCATTGGCATGAAGATCATCTCGACGCCCCACTGGTCAAGCAATGGGCTTCCGAGGATCCGTCTGGCGATTTCGTCGGGCCACTAACCTGTACCGTGCGAGCCGCCGCGTGGGGCTGGCCGGATAGTCAGGTGCATCTCCTCGAAAAGGGCGGATCGTACACGCAGGCCGATGTCACCGTCAGACCGACCTATGCCCGGCATGACGTGCCCGCCGCACCGGCTGACGATGCAATCGGGTTTCTCATCGACATCGGGGGTGTTCGCGTTTGGTACGTCGGCGACACCGAATACGATGCTCGCTTGCGTGCGATGAAGGATGAGAAGATCGATCTCGCGCTCGTTCCGATCAATGGTGTTGGCGGAAACATGAATGCCGAAGAAGCGGCGTTGCTCACGAAAACGGTCAATCCAGGAATCGCCATCCCGATGCACTACAACATGTGGTCACCCGAACATTTCGGACCGGACGCGACGCTCGATCCAACGGAATTCGAGCGGTTTCATACGCTGATCGGCGGTGGTGCGGAGATCCGGGTGCCCGACGTTGGAGAGATCATTCTCTTCCGTGATTGACCATCGGCACGATCAGGAAATGAGTCTGTAACTCGGGTGATTCATGGCTGAAATAGTGTGTTGCGGTCTAGGGATTCTGACCGCTAACTGCTATGTGAAATCGCCCCTATAAGTTGAACGCTTGGCGTCCATGGGTGATCGAGCGCCGATTTCCAAGTTGCCTTGGGGTGAGGCGGCTCAGCGTGGTCGATCAGCTTCAGAGTCGACATCTCGATGGGAACAGGATTATGCGCTGGGCCAACGGATGGAGACGTTTACCGCGCTGCGCTCGGAGCTGACGAGCGCGGGCTGGTGCTGATTGAGTGTACAGACAACGGTCCTGCCACCACACGGTCCACGATCCGTCGAGAGACTGGCGGACTTCCACCGCACAGCGAGCAAAGCTGGACCGGTCGGGAGCCGCGGCAATCTGCAACGTCAGGCCGTTGATCTGGAATATCCGAGTGCCTCAAGGCGCGACCGACCTGGAACGGAGCGCGCTGATTGGCCGGCTGTTCGGCAACTGAGTCCTCCTCCCTGAGCGAGCGCAAAAAGATTCCATGATCATCGTGATAGACTTACGCTTCAGCGTTCATAGTCTGCCAGGTGTCCAGAGTGCTGGGACGCAGTTGCGAATGAATCAGGAGGGATGAAAATGACGGATGCAAAGGAATCAGCTGGCATGAGATAGAGTTGACGTCCACCGGATCAACTGCTAGCATGGCGACCGGTTCGAAAGAATTCGATTTGATTCGTGGCGTTCAAGCGAAAGGTGTTCTCGTGAGAGATCTGCAAGCAATTACCAGTTCGACAGTTTCGCGTAGAAAACTCCTGATCGGCTCGGGAGCGGTTGCTGGAGCTGCCGCGATTGGCACACTGCGCATCCCGGTGGCAACCGCGCAGGATGCAGTCGAAATCACCTTTGGAGCAATCACCCGGAGTGGCAAGATCAGACCCTACAGTCTCATGGAGGCTTTCGCGGCAGCGAACCCAGACGTACACGATCGAGCTGACATCGATTCCCTGGTCAGGACTATCCGGCCAAGCTGCAAACCGGATTGGCAGCAGAAGACGGTGTCAGACATACTAGTTCTTCTTGAAGGCGACATCTACGGCAAGTACGGGCATCGGGGCGAATTGCCTTGCATCGATCTTACTGGCAGTAGTCGACACCACGCAGCTGATCGATTCAGCGCAGTCTCCAGGTCGAGTACGATGGGAAATCCTACGGAATACCGCTGGCCTCCTACACCGTCGGCTTGGCAGTTCAAAAATCCATTCTGGCTGACAACGGTGTGACCGCCCCAACCACATGGGACGAACTCAAAGCTACGTGCCAAACACTACTCGACAACGGAGTCACACCGCTGACTTTGGGGCCAAGGATGGGGTGCACACATTCTTCATGTACATCGGCCTTGCTTCATCGATCCTCGGAATCGAGGGATTCGCCCAGCTGCAGCGCGGGCGAGAGGCAACTTACGGACCGATGCTGTTCTACCTGCGGCTCAGATGCTGCTTGATTTGCAACCCGTACTACAACGAAGGATTCGAAGCAACAGACTATGTGACCGTCCAAGGCGCTATTTGCTCAAGGACTTGGCTGCGATGATGGTTGCCGGCACTGCTGACTTCACCGGGTTCAAGGAGGAGAATCCTGACGCAGATCTAGGCTTCGTCGCCTGGCCGGACCGGAGGCAGGAAAGTACGCAACAAACACCGGTATGGAGCTTCTCAATACACGGTCAGCAGTACTCGTCGCCAGAGAGAACAGGAAGCGGCAACCAGATTCGTGGCGTGGCTGGCCGGCGAAGAGCGCAGCAGCATCGTTGCTGATATCATCGCCTTCCATGTCGAACAAGAACGTGACCGAGATTGACAGATCCAATCAAGGCCGAGACGATTGCTGTACGCGATCACGATGTACCAGTCTGGTACGCGTTACCAGAAACTGCCGGCACATTCAACTGGTGTCTCGAGAACTCCGGCAGGCTTTGGACTGGCGAGTTGTACGCCCGAGCAGTTCGCTGCAGAGATGCAATCCACGATAATGCCATCTGGGGCGCGCAGTAAACTCACGGATCTTGAGCAATCAGTTGAGTGACTCGGGCGGTCGGTCAACCGCCCGGAGTCTGGCAATTAAGGTCCGGGCACCCAATGGCCGACGCATCAACGTGCAAGATGTATCCGCATCCGCGAGCGCCGTCGTTCTGGCAGCGATGGCCCTTTCTCTGGTTCATTTTGCCAGCCATCGTTGGTTATGCCTGCTCTTTATCTATCCGACTGCTACGAGCTTTCTATTACAGCCGTCTTCGACTGGTCCGGCATCGGGCCGATCTGGCGGCTTCATCGGCCTTGACAACTTCAAAGAGCTTCTTAGGCAGCGATAGTTTCTGGAACGCGGTGAAGAATTCGACCAAGCTGTTCCTGGCGATCTTCCTACTCCAGAACACGCGTTTCGCTCGGACTGGCGGTTATGCTCAACCGGCGGTCTCTCGATCACACACGTTTACCGAGCAATCATCTTTCTGCCGGTCGTGATATCGGCCGTTGCAACCGGGCATCATTTGGAGTGCTCATGCTCGATCCGACAATTGGAGTCGTGAACCCAATGTTGGAGGACCTCGGATTAGCTAGACTTGGTCAGACTCTGGCAAGCCGATCCTGAATGGGCGATGAAGACCGTCTATTTGGTGCAGTTCTGGCAATGGAACGGGATGGCCGTTGTGCTCTTTCTGGCCGGTCTACAGAGTGTTCCTGAAGATCTCCAGCATGCGGCGCTATTGGATGGAGCCAACCGGTTGGCAGGTCTTTCGTGACGTCACCTTCCCGATGCTGGCCCCAGCATTCACGATCGTGACTGTCCTGTCATTCATCCTGATCTTTCGAGCGTTCGATCTGCTCTATGTTCTGACCGGTCCACAGGGAGCACCAGGAGGTCGTCACCCATGTTGCTCGGTGTACTGATCTATGGCAGATGCATTTGGCACCAGCGGTATGGCGCTGCACCTCGATTTAGCTACGCCATCGCAGAGGGAGTGACACTTTTCATCTTCCTGGCCGGCAGTGTCAGGCCGTGATAATCAAGGGCCTTGGAAAACGAGAGGAAGCGATCCAGACATGAGCGCGATTAACCTCAATCCGTCAGACAGTCAATTCAAAGTCAGCGCTCCAAGAAGTTGCAGGCGTGGTTAGAAACATGGCCTGGCACGTTGGCTTCTTAGCCGCATGCTTCTTCGTGACTTCGTCGCCAATTCTGATGGTTTTTTTTGGATCGTTTAAGTCAATTCCGAGTTCCTCAGACAACCTATACGGCTGCCTGAATCGTGGAATCTGGCGAATTATCGCGACGCCTGGGAAAAAGCAGAACTCCAGACTAGCCCTGCGTCAATAGCGTTCTTTCAACCGTCCGTCGGCGTGGCGTCAGCACTCTTCTGGCAGCATTCGCTTCGTATGGGATTTCACGGTTTCAGTTCGGCGGCAGATCTGGCTACGCCTTCTTTTCATTGGCGGACTGGTGGTGCCGGTGCAACTCATCATTCTGCCCTTGCTGATACATTTTTCGTGACCTTGGCATGCTTGGTGGCCTTTCCCCACTTGCGCTAGTCTTCTGCGTTTTCGGAATTCCACTTGGAGACACTGGTGCTCACTGGGTTCTTCAGCCTCTTACCGAAGGACCTCGAGGATGCTGCCCGGATCGATGGTGCAAGTCACTTCGAGATCTTCTGGCGGATCATGGTCCCACTTTCCCGTCCAGCGATCGCTGGCAGTGGTTATCCTCAATGGCATCTGGATGTGGAACGATTTCTTTCTCGGTTTCATCCTCATCTCGGACCAGATCCTCTATCACCGTTGCCGGTTGCAATCATGGCGTTTCGCGGCACCTATCTGACCAAGTGGGGCCTGATCTTTGCGAGCGTCATCATCTCCTCTGTTCCGGTCGTCATCGCCTATCTGATGCTCTCCCGTCAGTTCATCGCTGGTCTGACGGCCGGAAGCGTCAAGGGGTAACGGCAAACCGGCGAACCGTTATGGCACACTGCCGACCAGTGTGCATGACACGTATGGATGAAGGGAAACACGAATGCGATTCGACGGTAGGACAGCACTCGTCTCCGGGAGCGCCAAGGGAATCGGTGCAGCTATTGCCACCAGACTCGGCAATGAGGGCGCGACGGTCATCGTCGCAGACATCGACGTCGAACGGGCAGCGGCCACTGCGGCGGCAATTGGTGCCAACGCCAAAGCGGTGTCGCTCGACGTTACCTCGCCCGAGTCGTGGGCAGAGGCAATCGCCAGCAGCGGATCGGTCGATATCCTGGTCAACAACGCCGGAATTGCTGGTCGCTCCGCTCCCTCATGGGAAATCACCCCGGAAGAATGGAGTCAGGTTATCGACATCGATCTTACAGGTGTTTTTCTTGGCTGCCATACGGCGTTGCCGGGGATGATCGAGCGGGGCTGGGGTCGGATCATCAATATCGCTTCGATTGCCGGTAAGGAGGGAAATCCGAACGCCGCACCCTACTCGGCTGCGAAGTCCGGCGTGATTGGTCTGACCAAATCGATCGCTAAAGAAGTTGCGACCAAGGGGGTGTTGGTCAATTGCATCACCCCTGCGGTAATCGCGACGGAGATTCTCGAGCAGCTGACCGAAGAGCACATCGCCTATATGACCAGCCGGATCCCGATGGGCCGTGTCGGTCAGCCAGAAGAAGTTGCCGCCCTGGCCTGCTTCCTCGCTTCCGACGACCTGTCGTTCTCGACCGGCGCGGTCTTCGATCTTTCTGGTGGCCGCGCGACCTACTAGCAGATTGCCGCCCACCGGTAACGAAAAAGCCGGGACCAAATGGTCCCGGCTTTTCTGCTGAGCGGGTTATCCGGAGGTCACATCCCGGCGATTGAAGACGAACAGGGTGATTAGAACGAATAGCGCCACCCAGATTCCGATCACGCCAATTCCGGTCAACATCTCGCTCCGCGTTGATCCATCCTCGGTTCCATAGGAAAAGACCTCACCAGCGCTGTAATAGGGCATCGCCTTCTGGATGGAGTCGAACACGTCACTCAATGCACCAAGTAACGCGAAGACAATCGGCTCGATAAACGCATACACGACCCCAAGCGCGATACCAGCAGCGTTCGACTTTGTGACCAGAGCGAACATCATCGCTAAGGCGGCAATTGGAAGGAACGCGATGAAGAGTCGAGCCGCCGCACCGAGATTGTCCGTAATGTGCGACATCGACAGACCGAATCCCTCACCAACGATCATGCTCGCGACAGTGGCAGTCACAATCGTAAAGAGTACGGAGAAGAGCACAAACACCGCGACATAGATGGCAACCGTCGCCCACTTCGCCCCAAGCAGGGCTGAACGGGTGGGGGTGCGCGCCAGGAGCGGTCGCAAGGTGTTCCATCCGAATTCGGACCCGATCAGGCTTGATGAAAAGACGGTCAGGAGGATGGTCCCAAAGAGGAAGACGAACGACAGTCCATTGTCCACGATATTGTCGACACTGACGAAATCAATGTAGTCCTGATCGTCCGGATTCACGAAGTGAGCGATCGTGAATCCTCCGTAGAAGAGCAGAATGATAACGGCCATGATGGCAAGCAACGTTTTCGATTGCGCTCGTTTGCTGATCCGATAGAGTTCACTTCGAAGAATTCCTGACACCAGCCGATCCTTTCTCAAATCGTGTTCATCGATGGGTGTTCGTTCCGGGTCAATCCGTCGGGTGATCTTCGTCGGTCAGACCCAGGAAGAGTTCTTCGAGCGACTGGCGCTTGTTGGCAATCCCGTGGGCATAGATACCGGCCTCTGCGAGCACCTGATTGATCAGCGCCGCCGAATCCTCCGGAGCGACGATGCGAAGCTGACCATCGCCTGATTCGATTCGCTCGACGATGCTCATTGTTTCGAGCACGGCAATCGCCTGCTGCTGAGCAGTCGCCTGAACCAGCACTTCGATGTAAGCCTGATCACGGAGCAACTCGTCGACCGTGCCAGTCGCCACGAGTTTGCCTTTTTGAATGATGGCGACTCGATCACTGACCTGCTCCACCTCATTGAGCAGGTGGCTCGCGAGAAAGACGGAATGCCCTTCAACTGCCAACCGTGGGATGATCTCCCGCACCTCCCGCTGGCCAGCAGGATCGAGCCCATTCGTTGGCTCGTCGAGAATCACGATGGCAGGGTTGGTCAGCAGCGTGGCAGCCAGACCAAGTCGCTGTTTCATTCCGAGCGAAAAGGTCTTGTACTTCTGATCGGCTCGGCTTTCCATGTTTACCAGGTTGAGGAGATAGTCGATACGGGCATTGTCAACCGTGCCAGAGAGCATGGCGAGTGCGCGCAGGTTCTCACGACCGGTCAAGTAGGGGTAGAACGCCGGATTCTCGATAATCGCTCCGATCGTTTCCGAGACGATCCCAGGGTTACCTTCGAGAGGTTTTCCCGCAATCGTGATCGATCCCTGCGTCGGCCTGATCAGGTTGAGAATCATTCCGACCGTGGTGCTCTTACCTGCGCCGTTGGGACCGAGAAAACCAAGCACCTCACCAGCGTTCATCGAGAAACTGAGATCGTCGACCGCCAGGAAGTCGCCAAACTTCTTGGAAAGATTGAACGTCTCCAGAACCGTTCGGGTTCCAATCCCGGGCTGATTCTGCAGTTCTCGAGCAAATACCTGAGCCGTCACGCGCATTACCTTCCTGAATATCAGCGTCCCTGAATCAACGAACGCTTCGCTGAAGGCACCAAAAATCCGCCGGCGAAGCATGGAATACTGCCCATGCATTGTCAACCACTCGCGTGGGCGTAGGCTTCATGCTGACGAAGTCTGATCAGCGGGCATGAATCCCCTCTGGAGAAAAGGAATGGCGATAAGCGGCGCGGCGACGGCAAACCACAGCGCGAGGTGAAGGCCGTAGACCGATGCGACCCATGCCCCTATTCCCGTTCCAACCAGCAGAGAGCCGAACTCCAGCACCCGGAATACGGCGTTGACCCGACCCAGCCAGTCCTCCGGAGTGACATCCTGGCGATAGCTCACGCCAGCTATTTCGGCGATCGTCCAGGCTGGGTCGATCGTGAACTGCTGCAACACGAGCAAAACGATCGCCACGACACCAAATTCAGGCGACAACGGAATAAGCGCCTGACCACCAGCAATGATCAGCATCCCCAGAATCAGTGTGTTCTTGATTCCATAGCGGAGGAGAACGGGTGCGGCTCGAAGCGCTCCCAGCAGCGATGCAACCCCGCCCAATCCGAAGATCACGCCAAGCAGACCTGGTCGAAAACCGAGGTCCTCTATCACATAAAGCAGAAATGCGACGCCGAAGATCGACTGGGCCAGACTGAGACAAATGGTCACCATGGCCAACGCACGCAATCTCGGGTCGGCGGCAACTCGGCGAAAACCCGCAAACAGACTGCTGACTTCAGGAGGCTCAGTCCGGTCGCTCGCAACGACTTCGTCAGCATCGATCCGCTTGAGAAAGAAAGCGGAAACGAGAAAGGTCAAAGCATCGATGACCAACGCAAACGGCGCGGTCAGGAGCTGAACGAACCAGCCTCCTGACGCGAATGCGAAGAACTCAGCAACCGAGCTACTGGCCGTCATCTTGCTGTTTGCTTCGACGATATGTTTTCGGCCGACGAGACTGGGGAGAAACGACTGGTAGGCAACATCGAATACCACTCCGAGTCCACCGGCTACGGAGATAACGGTTACAAGTAACGGCATCGAGAGTTGATCGAAAAGGAATGCCACCGGAATGAGGATGACCACCCCCGCCCGCACAAAATCAGTGCCGATCATCAACGATTTGCGACGAAGACGATCGACGATCAGGCCAGCGATGAATCCGGCGAAGAACGCAGAAACCGTTGCAGCGATCCTGAGCACGGCGATATCACCCGCCGACGCGTCAAGCTCGATGATCGCAACGAATGGAATCGCGACATGGGTCAGCAGCGAGCCGAATACTGAAACGGTTTGCCCGCTCCACAATCGAACGAAATTTCGCTCAGCCCGGAGTGAACCCGAAGTAGCCGCGAGCAAACGCATGCTCAGCTATCGGTCAGCATTTGCACTGGTTCGTTCCTAACGGCTGAGAGCGCCGGCTGCAGCCAGAGCCTCGACACCTTCCGTTGTCAAGGGGTGCAACGCAGCGATCACCTGACTGGTCCCTCTTTCACGGTATTCGGAGAGACCCGCAGCCACATCTTGGACCGAGCCAGTGATGTATTTCATCCGGTTGTCGCTTCCTTCTGGTGCCGGCGCCAGGTCGGTGAAGGCAATATTCACCCCAACCGTGATGTCGATCGAAGCGATATCCCGTCCCTCAGCCTCGCACGCCGCCTTGAGACCGCGCAGATGATCCTCCGTCGCTTCCGGATACCCATGCCAGCAAGTGTTCCAGGCATCCGCGTATTTGGCCACGAGTCTCGCCATTCTCGGCTTGAATCCGGCAATCAAGAGCGGAACGGGCCGGGTTGGTGGCGGCACCATCAGACAATTCGGTGCGGACGAGTAGGTCCCCTCGAAGTCAACCGAACCCTCGCGGATGAGGGGAGCAATAATCTCGACAGCCTCCTCGAACTGATCGACAAGGTGGGTGAACTGCAACCCGAAGGCATCGAACTCCGGTTTGTGCCAACCGGCTCCAATCCCCAGCGTCAGCCGTCCGCTGCTAACTTCGTCGAGCGCGACTGCCATTTTCGCAAGCACCGCCGGATTCCTGAACGCCGTGCAGAGGACCAGGGAACCGATCTCGACCCGCTCGGTCACTTCAGCAAGTGCCGACATAATGGTCCAAGCTTCCCACACCCCCTGCGGCTCCTTCTCCTCGAAATGAAACAGAAGGTGATCGTAGATCCAGATCGCGTCCAGTCCGTTCGCCTCGGCGGCCAACGCCAGCGATCGTATTTCTCCGTAGGAGCGCACACGACCGGTTTCCTCATTTTCTCCCATCGGCAGGATCACGCCAGTTTTCATGAGAATGCTTCCTCTCGGAATCGTGGACAGGTTGTTCGACATCCGCCACGTGCGGGTTGCTCACGACCTGCAGCTTCTGGTAACGATACAGGCTGAAACACAGTCGATCTCCCTGGACGCGCCGTCATGGGTCAATCGGCATCGTGTATGCTGCTCCGTCGTCCCTCGTGGAGTTCTCTCGATCTCATGAGCGAAACGGGCACCACTTCCACTTCAACCAAGAGCAGGGGCGGATATCGCGAACTGCTTGGATACGCGGATTTCCGCAATCTCTGGCTCGCAACCTTCTTGTCGATGGCTGGAGCAACGGTCGCGCTGGTCGCGCTGCCACTGCTCGTCTATGACATCACGGGGTCCGCGGGACTGATGAGCGCGGTTTTCGCCGCACAGTTCATGACCGAAGCATTGCTTTCACCGATCACCGGAGTCCTTGCCGACACGTTTGATCGGAAAACGTTGATGATCTCCTCGCAATTGTTGCGAGCAGCGGCCGTGGCGTTCCTTCCGTTTGTCTATGAAGCCTGGCAGATAGCAGTCATCGGCGTGTTCATGGCTGCTGGCAAAGCAGTTTTCCAACCTGCACAGATGGCTTCGATTCCAAACACCGTTCCCAAGAGCGAACTCGTGACCGCGATGTCGTTCATGCAGATCATGGGGACACTCATGCGGATCATCGGGCCAGCCGTTGGCGCCGCCATCATCGGTCTTTCGGGTCCGCGCCCCGCGTTTGGGTTACAAGCCGTTCTCTTTCTCCTGGCCGCCATCTGGTTGACCCGCGTCGAACTCCCCGCTCCTGCCGACCGAGATGCATTCGCCAGTTTCGGAGCCATGATCAAGTACGCCGTACAGGAGTTCCGCGAAGGGCTGACAATCGTCGTGTCGACCCCGATCGTCCGTGGGGTCTGCGCGACCGAAGCGATCTGGTCATTCGTGATGGCCGCACTTTCGATCACTTTTGTGGTCTTTGCCCGGGAATCCCTCGATCTCGGGTCCAACGCAGACACGGTTTACGCTCTGCTTTTCGCCAGTGTCAGCACTGGCGCCGTTGTCGGCGCACTAGTCGCGACACGTATCGAAAAGCGGCGCGGCTTGCCAGTGCTCCTGGCCATCGGATACCTTGGACCGCTGTTTCTTGTGCCGATGGTCTTCACGCCGCCATTGCCGATCATTTTTGTCTGCACGATTGCGCTTGGATTCACCGATGCCTGGGCCGTTATCGCGATCTATGCCTATCTGGCTCAATCGGTTCCCGATGACGCGCGCGGTCGCGTTTTCGCGATCTGGGGCGGAATCATTGCCGCGTCGGGGTTGGTGAGTTTCGCCATAACTGGATGGCTCACGGATCGCTTTGGTGCTCCCGCCACGCTGAGCATGATCGGGCTCTTTGTCGGGATCGGTGGACCGTTGGCTCTGGTTCTGACTGGCGCCATCCAGGATGTCAGGGCGAACAATCCCAAACGGATCACCAACCTGCCCACGGAAATCGGCGAAGCAGTTCCGATCCAGGCACCGGAGACAAGTGCCTGAGTCGGGTACAATCCGGTTGTTCATACCGGACCGTGATATCCGGGATAGCGTCGTTTTCAACCAGAAAGTTGCGGGATTCATGGGACTCTTCAGCAAAAACACGGGACGAGGTCAGGCCTACTGGTTTGGTCGACAGCCCGTTCCACCAGCAGGCGTCACGGGCGGCTGGCGCTTTGCGCTCAAGGGTTCGCCGCGTCACTATGACGATGTCCTCAACCTGATCAACAGCGATCCGCAGGCGAACGTCTACTTCGGTGAAGCGTTGACGTATGAACGAGGCGCTGGGGTTGCTCTCTGGCGAATCGAAGCAACCGGGTTCGACTGGTTGCCGAAACTCTATGCCTGGTGGGCGGAAGCGGAGCGGATCGAGCCGGTGACCTTTACCTTCCATCTCTATCTTCCAGACGATCTCAAATACCCGGCGTTGGACTTGCGAGAACATTCCCCCGAAGCGATCGAACGCTATATACGCCAGTACGCGCCAAACGACGCAGCCGTGGCGACCGCCCAAGCGCGAAAGCACTAGACCACCCCGGTAATGATCACCAACGAGACAAGAAAAACCGCCCCGGAGTTTCCGGAGCGGTTTCAACAGATGTTAGGTGTTGGTCGGCGGCACCGTGCCTAAGTGGTGTCTTTCGTCCTAGTCGGCGCTAGATTTCTGAGGATCTACCACATCAAGCGGAAACTCCAGCAAAGGAGTCCGTTCAGGATGTGACTTCCAGCAATCATCCACCGATTCGGTTGCCTGGCAATAAGCGGCTTCCGTTTCTCCGTGTACTGACCAACCCAGCGAGCAGCGCCAGAATGGGCGCGCGTCGTTTGTTGGATCGGTTCGCCTGCCTCGCACAAGCATCGGACACCCATAGGTCCCCGGCTCCGCCGACGGCTCTTCGATCACGAAGAGCCCGCGTCGCTCGCGGCTCATGTGCCGACACCTTCCCGTGTCTTCGCGGTCCGATCAACAACGTCCCTGACCTCCCATTCGATTGATCGAACGGTCGCAACCAGAATGGGATTCTGGCGGCCTGACGGGCGTGAAACTCAGGGATTCGTCATTGAATTCCGGACAATGGGCCCCGCAACGAAGCTCCGCCCATTGACCCCAGTATACACGAGCATATTTACGGGCTTCTGCGCGCATCCCACCGTTCAACTGCCCGGTTTCGCATCTCCCGAACGGTTTCCGTGCTCACCCGATAGCCCCGTTCGCCAACGACCCGGGCAACAGAAAGCCCCTTCTTTCCGATCCAACGTGCGCCGAGAATGGCCGTTTCCTGATCCCGCTTGATATCGTCTCGACTCAAGCCGACTTCACTTAGATGGAACTCCGTCAATTCGTCCGAACACATCCCGAGCGCGGACCGCAGCGCAACCATCAGCACGATCAGGTCGTCAAGTTGTCCGAGTACAGGGATGATGCCCGGAATGAGGTCAATCGGCGACACAACATAAACGCCACCCGCCAGCAAGGTCAGTTTCGCTCGAGGAGGGACATCGTCATCACGGACCATGTTTGCAGTCAGGCGAAGATACGCCGGAGCTCGCCTTGCCGACTCCTTGAGCCGTTCCCGCAATCGTTCTTCCAGGATTTCGTCGTCTCCCGGGAGTTCCCAGGATTGTTCATTCATCGCTCACATCTCCTTTGCGGATGTTGAAGATCGCCATGGCGAGTGCGAGAAGCATGAGCACAGGCAACACCTGGAACGGAGCGCCAAACCCATAACGATCAGCCACCAGGCCGGCAAGCAGCGGACCTACCACCAGACCAAGATCACTACTCAAACGCAACGTGCCAATCGCAGCGCTCGAGCCATGGCTTGCCTGAAGAACGATATCGCCACCAGCATTGACCGATCCGACCTGCCCAATACCGTAAATCACAATCGGAACGTAGAGCAACATCAGCGTCGGTGCGAGCGGGATCAACAACGTGCCGATGATGGAGATCATCAATGAGATCGGCAGTACCCGCTGGGAACCAAATCGGCGAATAAGCCGAGCCATCGGAAACGCTGCCACGAGATGCGTCACGGTGATTACAAACAGGAGGTTGGCGGTCTTGCCAGCCGAGATATCGAATTGATCGGCCACATACAACGGTAAAGCCACCCATGCCGCATAGTTGGCAAAGACCAGAAAGTTGGCGAAAAGCGGAATCAGCACTTGCCGACGATCGGCGCCAATCCGGATCGGATCAGGAGTCGAAGTGGCGGCAATTGCGGCTCCTGTCCGCTGGGCGCGCACCCCGCTCGCGATTGAAAGCACGACGATTGCCAGCGCAAGCACACCGGCCAACGCGAAAACCGCCCGCCAATCAAACTCGTCTGTCAGATAGCCGCCAAGTTGCAGCCCAAAGATCCCACCAAACGTCGACGCCACGCCAAAGAGGGTCATAGCCGCTCCGCGTTCCGGTTTGGCGGTCAGGATCGATCGCAATCCGGCGTTGACGGCAAGCGAGATGCCAACGCCTTGGAGAATCCGTGCAGCGTAGAGAACCTCGACAACTGACGCCGTGGCCGCCATCACGGAACCGATCAGCAGCACGCCGCCGCCAATTGCGGCGGTGACCGTTGCGCCGCGTCTGACCAGAAGCGGTGCGGCTGGGAAGTTACCGATCAGGCGGCCGAGAAAAAGAAGGCTGAAAATGAGACCAGCGCCTGCCGCGGTCAGGCCCAAATCGGCCTTCAAGGACGCCAGCGCGGGCGAGAGCGAGTCGATCGAGAAATAGGTCAGCGCAACGACGAGAAATGCAAGTGGAAAGGGCAGCGTACTGATCGGGATCGATCGCCGGCGGCTTCTCGGTTTCTCGAAGAGATCAACCTCGTTGGTCGCTACCTCCTCCACGTTCTGCTCAGCCAGCACCACAGCGAGCGCCTTCAGTTATCACCAGCAAGCCGAAGAGGATATCCTTCGCCTCATGACACCGAACCAGACCCCCGGAACCCTGTTTCCGGTGGTAGCCACCATTCGCGATCCGCTGCATGATCGTATCCCGCTCGGCCAACCCGAGGTTGCGATTCTCTCGGACGAGCGTTTTCTCCGCCTCGAGCGAATCCAGCAACTGGGTTTCGTTTCCCGTATCTGGCCGGGAGCGCGCCACACTCGTTTCGAGCACTCGATCGGCGTGTTTCATCTCGCCCGGAAAGCGATTGAGCGATTGCGGCTGCAATCCTCGGCGGCATTCTTGACCGACGAGGACGCCCGCACAACTGCCGCTGCTGCGCTTCTGCACGACATCGGTCATTATCCATTTTCACACGCGATCGAGGAACTCGGTGATCCGATTGTTTCCCACGAGGATGCGGGTACCCGGATCATCCTCCAGAGTCCCATTGCGGCCATTCTTCGCGGCCAATGGCAGGTCGATCCCGAGCGCGTCGCCGGTATCATCGCGCCCGGCATTCGTTCACTCCCAGAAGCCGATCGGCTCTTGCGCGGCATCCTGTCCGGTCCACTCGACGTCGACAAGCTCGATTACCTTCCCCGAGACGCGAAAGCGTGCGGTGTTCCCTACGGAGGGGTTGATACCGAACGGCTGCTGGATGCGCTCAGAATCGAAGAAAACATTGAAGGAGCTCGCTATCGTATCGGTGTAGATGCCAAGGGCGTCAGCCCGCTTCATTCGCTCATCAACGCTCGCCAGGAGATGTTCGACAACGTCTATTGGCACCACACGAATCGTGCATTCATGGCGATGCTCTTGCGCGCGGTCCAGGATGGCTTGATCGAAGGTGACTTAACCGCGGCCGAATTGACGGGTTTCGACGATCGGTCTTTGCTCGAACGACTTTCGCAACCAGACATGCCGCCAGCCACGCGCGAACTCGTCGATCAGATCAATCGCCGCCATGTTCACAAGCGAGTGCTGGAAGTAAGCTCCCGCGCCAATCCACTTTACGACCACCTCGGGAAACTCTTTTTCGATCCTGGATCTCGTCGCCGCATCGAAATCGCATTGACGCAGCGGCTCTCTCGCCGACTGAAGCAACCGCTCTCCTCCTCCGCCGTCCTAATCGATATCCCCAAACCGGAAAAATGGTCGACTGACGTCTGGGTTCGTTTCGAACGACCGCCTCTTGGGTTTTCCTCCCGCATGCCATGGCGAGATGTCGTTGGGCTGACTGACGACCACTTCAAGCAGTTCGAGGAGCGTCGGAGGCTCATCCGGGTCGTCGGAACCTCCACTGTGCGCCAGATTCCGAGTGCTGACTGGGAAAAACTCCTGCTGGACGAGTTTTCCGCCCAGCTGTGACCAGCTGACACCGGTGCCCTTTTTTCAACTGGTCAGTGGTATTATTCAGTTGAACTTCAGATGAATTGTGACTGCGGTCGCGTCGGCAGTTTCAGATGGTCTGCCATCATCGGGGTTAATTGCCACATTCCCGGCACGAATCACCATCTCATCGTTCATGCCGAGATGGTCTCGAAGTATCGAACGATCAGGCTGCACCATGAATGTTCGAAATTCACAACCGACGCTTGCGACCGCGGCAAAAGCCCTGCACGTATCCGATCGTTCACGCTCCGTCGCCGTGGCGATGGCGCCACTCGTGCTGCTCTACCTTTTCTATACCTTCGTACGCTGGACCGTTGTCGAACGAGGAGCAGATACGGGAGATCACAACGCTTCTCGGATTATGGCGTTCGAACGACGGATGGGTGTCGACTGGGAACTGGCTCTGCAATCCAATGTGCTCCCTCACAACGCTCTGGTCTGGTTGGCAAATCACTATTATGTTTACGCTTTTCTGCCAGTCCTGATTGGTTCAGCGCTCTTGAGCGCATTTCGGGCACCCGCCGTTTTCAACTTCTGGCGAAACGTCTTCGCCATGTCTCTGGGAGCAGCGCTGGTTCTTTTCTCACTCTTTCCCCTAACTCCTCCCCGTCTACTCGGTGAATCTTCGGGCTTTGTCGACACATTGATGGTTCATGGACCGCGCTATTACGGTGATGAATCTGGAGCTTCGCTATTCAACGCCTACGGCTCCATACCGAGCATGGTGAACGAATATGCAGCGATGCCCAGCATGCACGTTGGCTGGTCTCTGATCGCCGGGATCCTGCTGATCGCCGCATTTCCGACGCGACGCTGGCTGATCCCACTCGCAATCATTCACGTCACACTCATGCAACTCGCGGTCGTTGCGACCGGGAACCATTACGTCATCGATGGGATTGTCGGGGTCGGCGTGGTTTTCCTCTCATTCGTCGCAATTCGCCGGGTCAGCCCGGCCGCACCAAGAACCGTTAGCACGAAAACGCCGGATCTGTGCCTGAAGAGCAGCGGCGACTAGCATGACCGCTTCGATCGAGCCGCATATTGATCGGGATCCGCTGGCTTCGATAGCCGAGATCACGAACCCGATCAACACAGAAGAAGAACGGCCATCACGGCAGCCATTGCTCTGGCTGATCTGGCTTTCGCTGCTCGTCGTCGTGGCCGCTGTCTTTATCTTCATCGCCTGGAACAACGGCATCCCCATCCGACCATAACGGCACGACCGGAAACGGTGCAGTTTCCGGTCGTCCTGTCAGCCTGTGGCAGATTCCTTTGGCAAGGCTATCCGTTTGGTCGGGTGACTGCGCCCTCATTGGCTTGTGAGACCAACGCCGCGTACTTCGCCAGCACACCGGTGGTGTATCGCGGCGCTGGCGGGGTCCAGGCAGCCAGTCGCTCGGCGATGACCTCATCCGAAATCTCAGCATCGAGGCGCCGATTTTCGATATCCATCACGATAGTGTCACCTTCGTGAATGGCCGCGATCGGTCCACCAACAAAGGCTTCCGGAGCGACGTGGCCTGTCATCAGTCCTTTGGTCGCGCCACTGAATCGCCCGTCAGTAACGAGCGCCACGCTACCACCGAGGCCCTGCCCAATCAACGCCGCCGTAATCGCCAGCATCTCCTGCATGCCTGGTCCGCCGCGAGGGCCTTCGTACCGGATCACGACCACATCACCCTCGTTGATCTGGCTGCCGTAAACCGCCTGCAATGCTTCATGCTCGGAATCGAACACTCGCGCCGGTCCCTTGTGATAGAGCCGCTCGTATCCGAAGATCTTGATCACCGATCCATCGGGAGCGATATTGCCTTTGAGGATGACCAGACCGCCCGACTCCTTGATCGGTTTGTCCACCGTGACGACAACATCCTGACCTGGCGTTTCGTGGGCTTTGGCCGCTTCCTCGGCGAATGAGTGACCGCTGGCGGTCATGAGATCACCGCGGAGTTTGCCGCCCTCGATCATTCGCTGAGCAACAAGCGGCGTGCCACCGGCGGCATCGAGATCGGCGGCCGCGTATTTGCCGCCCGGCATCATGTCGCAGATTAGTGGTGTGTTCGCGGAGATCTGATCGAAGTCGTCGATCGACAGTTCGACGTTGGCTTCGCGCGCGAGCGCGAGGAGATGGAGAACGGCATTGGTCGAACCACCGCTGGCAGCGACGCCAGCGATCGCGTTTTCGAACGCTTCCCGGGTGAGGATATCGAGTGGACGAATCCCCTCCTGGAGGAGACTCATGATCAGTTCACCCGCTTGACGTCCAATCTCCATCTTGCGCGGATGGACGACATTGCCCTTGGTGCCATCGCCCGCCTTGGCCTGTTCCCAGGAAACCGCCGGAGTCGACGCCGAGCCAAGCGGGGAGAGTCCGATGAACTCCATCGCCATCGCCATCGTATTGGCGGTGTATTGACCACCGCAGGCACCATGAGTGGGGCAGGCGTGATCCTCGATGAGTTTCAATTCTTCTTCACCGATCCGGCCGGCCATGAACGCACCAATGGCTTCATAGACTGAGCGAACAGTGGCTTCTTTCATTTCACCGTTGACTTCCACCTCACCCGGCAGAATGGTTCCGCCATAGATCAGGAAACCGGGAATGTTGAGGCGCGCCAGCGCCATCGAAAGACCGGGGAGCGTTTTGTCACACGCGCCAAGACCGATGACAGCATCGAACATGTGACCACGGCCAACGAGTTCGACCGAATCGGCAATCACTTCCCGTGATATGAGCGAACTCTTCATCCCCTCGGTGCCCATAGTGATCCCGTCGGAAATGGCGATCGTATTGATCTCCATCGGGGTCCCACCGGCAGCACGGACGCCTTCCTTGACGGCGTGCGCAAGTGTGCGCAAACCGAAGTTGCAGGGCATGGTTTCGATCCAGGTGTTGGCGATCAACACCATCGGTTTCTTGAGGTCATCGTCGGTCAACCCGATGCCCTTGAGCATCGAACGCGCTCCCGCGCGCTCCGGACCATCGAGGATGGTTCGACTCTTGTGCCGCATATCGAATCCGTTGGACGCTCTCCCGTTGGAACCGTTGGAACTCGTCATCTTCACCCCCACGCAGCCATTGCTGGGACCTGCGTTCATGAACTGGAATATGGCGTCAGTTTCGCATATCTCGTCAGTTCGCCCAAACTGAACTAGCATCGGGCCCAGAAGAAAAAGCCACAAGTGCCGCTTTTCACCAGATCTCGGAACGGGAAGCCTATACTCTGCCTATGCTGACCTTTGTCATTCTCGCCAGTAAATCCGGAGCGCCACTTGCTCCTGAGATCCTCTTCAGGACAGATCAGGACGATTTGCCGGAACTGCATTTCGAGCCCGACGAGCATCTCTTCTGGACGAATCAGTCCGGATCGGTCGCCTTCTCAGGGTGGCAGGCATTCACCGAGATGTATGGCATGGGGTCGCATTGGCACACGGACGACCGCGGACTGACCGCCTTCTCCGGCCATGCCTGGCCCAAAGAAACGGGTTGGACGCAAACCGGCGAGAGCTGGGCCTCGCAACTCAACCGCTTCTACGAAACGACACCCCCTGAGGAATCCCGGGAAACGCTCTACGGTCAGTTCGCCGCGATCCGGCTACCCTTCAATGGCGACGGCTGGGTCGGTGCCGACATTCTCGGGCTCGGGATGCTCTACCTCGCCGAAACCGACGATCTGCTGATCATCTCGAACCGTAGCAGTCTGGTCGCCAGACTGGTGACTCCGCTCGGAGAGCGTCCCGTCCGCGATCCGATGGGCGTTCTCTGGATGGGTCTCTGGAATCACGGTCCGCCGTTTTCGACCGGCTTCACTGCAGTCAAACCAATCCAGCAGAACGCATCGATCCGATTTCCGGTCGGCAGCGGCCCGGTGATCACTGAACATGGCCGGTTTCTTCTTCATAATGTGGACGGACGCCCGCCCGAAGAAACTGATTTCGAAACCGTCGCGGATGAGGTCGAAGCCGACCTGCGGAGCACGATGGCCATCACGTCGCGTTTGCCATCCGCCAGTGGACGTGAACTCCGGCTCAGCGGCGGCAAGGACTCGCGCATGCTCCTCGCGGTCGCTCTCAGAAGCGGTCTTGAGTCGGAGTTCACCCTGCATACGTTCGGATCGCGCTGGAATCGCGACACGCTGGTCGCGCATGAAATCGCGCGACAATTCAATCTCCCGTGGACTTTCGAACACCGCAATACACGGGATGTCGCGCATGTGCAGGAGTTGCTGGCGAGTCATGTTTTTCACTCCGAGGGGATGGTCAGTTTTGCCGATCTCTCGGGAACGACCTCGGTCAGTGATCGGATTGTCGTCACTGGTACGATCGGCGAACTGATGCGGATCAACGCACGCTATCAGCACGCCGCCGACGCGTCGGACCCAGAGGAGATCTTCGAACGCTATGTCGGCGCGGCGTACTGGGATCAAGGTCATCTAATTCGGGACGATGTCCGCGCCGAACTCAACCGGGCGTTCAAGGACTGGTCGTTTAGCCTTTCGGAACTCGAAACGAACTTTGCCCGCAATCTCGCGACCGGCAGGCAACTGATCATGGTTCGGTGCTGGGTAGGGCTGAGCCGGTCATCCAAGCCCGATTTCTGGATCGTCCCTTTCGTCTCGGCCACCTGCGTACGCGCTGTTCATCGCATCAGCGCCGATCGATTCATCACCGAACGCTTCCATTTCGAAATTATCCGACGGGCCTCGGAGCGACTCGCTCACATCCCATTCGCCGATGAACCGTGGCGTTCCGAAGCGATCGAAGGCTATGCCCGCGCTGAGGAACTGAGCAAGGTCGAACGGTGGTCGGCGCCTTCCAGCGGTGCCCCGAATGCCCGAGCCCGCCGCTTCGCCGAACTCTCACCACTCTTCCAAGACGTACTCAGCGATCGATCGAACCCAATCCATGACTATGTCAATTCTGAGGCGCTCCTCGATTCGGTACGAAAACCTCCCACCAACCCGAAAGCCTTCCGGCAACTCCACGGGATCCTGACCGCGGCTATCTGGCTCGGCGAGCATGAGTCCTCGACTCGCATCCGCCGCGACTGAGCGCTGTGTTTTCGTTCCTGATCCGGGCCAGCACCACCGACCAGCCAATCGAACCCGTCCTGCCGTTTCACCGACGCGATCTGGTCGAGCGACAATTGTTGTTCGATCCAGAAGAAACCCTCTCCTGGTCCAATCGCGCCGGCACTGTTTCGTTCAAGGGATGGCAGGCCTTCACCGATCACCATGGCGTCCGCAGTCATTGGGCGATCGATGACGTGGGGCTAACATCGGTCGCCGGTCATGCCTGGCCCCACGAAACCGGTCCAGACCCAGATCGATCATGGGCTGAAATGGCTGCCTTGCACCTCATGAAACATGACCTGATGGATTCGGTGGAAACGCTGTTTGGCAATTTTGCGGTGCTCACCATGCCTAACGAAGGCACCGGGATGCTCTTCACGGATTTGCTTTCGGTTTCACCGGTTTTTTGGGCGGAAGCCGATGGGACGCTCTTTGTCTCGAATCGGGCCGGGATGGTGGCAGCAGCGCTTCCCAGATCCGACGGCATGGAGAAATCGCCAGACGGCGTTGGCTGGCTGATGTTCTGGGGCACGATCCTGTCCAACGAAACTGGCTATCGACATGTCAATCGCTTGCCGGTCGACTCCTTCATCGAACTCGGCACTCCTCAGGGAGCCCGGCTTCGACGCAAGTCATCCAAATTCTGGGAGGAGCCGGGGAACGGGGTGGGTCGCTCGACCTACGAATCAGTCCTGCCCTTCCTCGAACGGGACCTGATCGATTCGATACGCGGTCTGGCCACTCTGCCGGGCCCGAAACCAGTTGTTCATCTCAGTGGTGGCAAGGATTCGCGCTTGCTGGCCGCGGTCGTCGCACATTGTGACCTGCAAGATCGTTTTCGGTTTATCACGTATGGCGTGCCCGGGTTTGCCGATGTCGAAGCTGGTCGGATGGTGGCCGAAGCAGCAGGTCTCGACTGGTCATTTGAAGACCGGACCGGAGCAGACGGTTTGCCAGGTTCGGTCACAGTTCCGATCCATACTGCTCATGTCGAAGGATTGACCAATGCCTGGGACCGGACCTCGGAATCCGTGGCAAGCGACGAGACCGTCGTAACCGGTAATCTTGGCGAATTCATGCGCCCCGGTCCGCTCTCGAATCAGTTTCTGGGCCTCGCGGATCGATCATCAGCAAACGTCATCGAGAGTATGCGGACCAGAAAGAGCTTCGATCCCAGTCGTCTCCTGAATGCGGAGACCAACGAGCGCTACCGCGACCAGATGGCCAGCTGGGCCGAGGCACGCATTGCAGAAGGCGCGGTCCCGGAGAAACTCGGGATCTATTTCCTGCCCGACACCCGACCTCGTTCATGGTTGGGTCCAAACCGGAGCGCCAAAGCGAGTCTGTGGGCATTGCCGTTCATCACACCTCGGGTCACGCGGTCTTTGCTCGACTTGCCATCAGCATCGCTCAGTGGCGCCCGGTTCCATTTCGATTTGATCGCCAGATTCCAGCCGAACCTGCTTGCCATCCCACTCGCAGGGAACCCCTGGATTCCAAAGGATTGTCAGCATCATCCACTCGGGCAAACGGCTCTCGAAGCTGGGGAGGTGATTTCGACAGTCGAATCACGAAACTGGCGGTCGAATCAATTCGCCCAGGATAGAGCGTTTTTCCTGGACGTGTTTGCCGACCGATCCAACCTGATCTTCTCAATCGTCGATCGCGCGCGCCTCGAACGCCTGCTGGCGCTGCCAGAGGCAACCGGCGGAAACGCGCGGATGCTTTACAGTGCATTGACAGCAGCGGTTTGGCTCGGCGACCTCGAGGATCTCCGCCGTATCCGAAGATCCGGTCGGCAAAGTCGCGAATTGATACAAGCGCGCAATGGTCATGGCAGAATTGCGGTCAGGACGGTGCCTCCCGACCTCGTTTCCCGCCTCGTGCCAAAACGGCGGTGATGAGATAAGGCGTGTGTTCGCAATTGTGTCGTCGAACTCCGCTCTGGTGAGCATCCGGTTACGCAGGAACTCAGCGATCCTATGAACACGTTTGTGGTCATCGCAACGACAGATGGCTCCCCGGTCGATCCGGAGATCGTACGCCGCGTCGATCAGACCGATCATCCCGATCTTCCTTTCGTCCCGGACGACTATCTGCGCTGGTCGAATGCGCGCCACAATGTTCACGTGAGTGCTTGGCAAGCATTCACCGATCTCAATGGGGTTGGTTCGCATTGGCACACCAATTCCCACGGGCTAACCATGTTCACGGGTCATCCTGCTCCACGTGGCGGCGGGTGGAGCCGGACTGGAGGGACATGGGCTGCGCAACTTGCTGATGATCTTGCAATGCACGGTGTGCTCACGGCTGAAGAACGCCTCCTCGGTCTATTTAGCATTCTCAGCCTTCCCTTCGAAGAGCCCGGTTACGCCGTCTCTGATCTCATTTCAATGGGTCTTCTCTACAACGGTCGGGTTGGCAATCATCTGATCATTGCAAGCCGCGCTGCACTCGTCGCCCGGGCATTGACACCAGACGGAATCGAACCAGCCCGTGATCTCCTTGGGTCAGGCTGGATTCCTTATTCGCAGGTACCGATCTCGCTCGACACCGGATTTGCAAACGTCCAGGCTCTCCCGTTCACAAGTCACGTCGAATTCGATCCTGGTCGTGGAGCCAGGATCGTGCCCCGGGAACGCCCTTTCTGGGAGATCCCCGGCGAACCGTCGTTCCCGTTGGATGAACAGGGAATCGGAGGCTATCTCGAAAACGAGTTGCGCGCGACGATCCGGACCCTGTCCGAGTTTCCCGCGTCGGAACGCCAGATGCGTCTGAGCGGCGGACGCGATTCACGTCTTATCGCCGCCCTTATTCTGCTTGAAGAAGTTCAGGACGCGTTCACCTTTTTCAGTTTCGGCCTGGAACGCACGCCTGATGTCATTGTGGCCCGCAGCATTGCCGAACGGTTCGATCTGAACTGGAAATTCGAATCGAGGGAGGCGCCAGAAGAACGAGAGTTCGAGCAACCACAGCGCATCAACGCGTTTCAGGTCTCCGGCGCCCGGACTGGTTGGGACGCGAAGGGACAGTTGCGAGCTTCCACCGGTATGACCCTCTCAGGAAACATGAGCGAGCTCTTTCGCTTCGGTCCATCCTCGGCTTCGACGCTGACTGCGACGACCTTCGAGGAGAGCCGGGACGCCATCCTCCTTTCACGGAACAGCGACTTTGCCCGGATGCTCAAACCAGAGGTCCGAGAGCATTACAACCAGGCGTTCGCGGAATGGATCCGACAGCGTTACGCCGACGGAGTGGAATTGACTCGCCTCGGATCGCTCTTCATGCCGGAAATCGTCGGTCGCCGCCTTTACGGCGCCGGTAGCGAGGTCATGACGCGAACCTGGATCTATCCGCTCTATTCCCCGGCTGGGGCCAGAGCCGCGCAGAATCTTCCTCTCGATCGGCGCTACACCCAGCGTTTGCATTTTGACATCATCAATCATGCCCATCCTGACCTGGCCAAACTCCCATTCGTCAATCACGGCTGGCGCGAAACTGCCTATAGCCATCTGCCAAACGCGGCAGACTATGCCGATATTCCGTTCGTAAGCCCGGCGGGTCCGGAACCCACCCACTGGCGAGTGGCGCAGTTCGATGCGCACCGGCCGATTTTCAGACGCTATCTCGATGATCCCAGCAATCCGGTCTTCGACCTGGTCGATTACAACCGGGTCATGAACCTGGTGGCATCTCCCGAGATCACCACCGGCCGATTAAGGACGCTCTATTCGATCTTTTCGACCGCTCTCTGGCTCGGTCACCACGAACTGCCAGCGCGCATGAACCGAACCGGGGAGCTCGATTTCTACCAGAGCGAGCCTGGAAAACCACGCGATGTTCCCGCGTTCAGCAGCACGCAACCCGCTCCGCCCAGTGACCCCGAGTCCGTTCACAAAATCGTAAGCAGCTCCAGACCTGTCCAGTTTTCCGCACCGCCGAAATCGATTGCGCTTGTGGTTTCGAATTTTCCGGTACCTTCCCAGACGTTCATCGTCGACAAATACCTTCACCTCCTCAGTCGAGGGTGGGATATCAACATCATCGCCCTTAACCGCGATAAGGAACGCTGGGATCTCTATCCCGAGATCGAATCGGAACCACTTCTTCGCGATCGTGTGTTCACCGGTCGCTCGATAGCAGAACGACTCCACGAACTTAAACCCGATCTCGTCAACTTCGAATTCGGCGATCTGGCACTCGGTTCACTCGAGACCGTCAAAGCCATCAAGGCACGCTCGATCGTCGGTTTTCGCGGGTATGACATCTGTTATCAAGGTCTCTCAGTCCCCGGCTATTACCGGGAGATCTGGGATCAGGCCGACGCGGTCATGCTTCGGAGCGATGATCTCTGGAGCAGGGCAATCGAGCGTGGCTGCCCCCCAGACAAACTGCACACCGTGATCGTTGGCGCAGTCGATAGCCAATTGTTCGACCCCGGTGAACGTGCCCATCGCGACGTCACTGGCACTGCCGAGCGGCCGTTTCGGATTGTTAGCGTCGGCCGACTGGTCTGGAAAAAAGGCTACGAAATCGGTTTGCAGGCCCTTCGTGAACTCCTCGATTCAGGAGTTCATGCGCACCTGACCATCATCGGAGATGGCAATATGCGCTCCAATGTGGAGTACACCATATTTGACCTTGGCTTGGCTGATCACGTCACCTTGCTCGGCGCCCAGTCCCGCGATCGCGTCTTCGACGAGATGATGGCGGCGGACGCGTTCATGATGACCAGTCTCAGCGAGGGATTCGGAATTTCAGCCCTGGAAGCGCAGTCGATGCGACTTCCTGTTGTTGCTTCGGATGCCGAAGGACTTCCCGAAAATGTTGCTGACGGAGTGACCGGCTTCGTTGTTCCGAAACGCGATCCCCTTACCACCGCTGACCGATTACGAGACTTGGCGATGGATCCTGCGTTGCGTCAAGCGATGGGGTCGGCCGGACGTCATCGGGTCGAAACAGAATTCACTACTGAGCGGGAGATCGATGCATTCGAAGCGCTATTCACCGAAGTTATCGATCGCCCCCTGCGCGCGCGCCGATTGTTCGACCAGCTCAAACGAGTCTCAGGCCCACCAACGAGTGGAGACCTTCGATCCTATCTCGAACTCGAACAGGCATTTGCGGATTGGGTCGCGCTCGAAGATTCTCGGATCGGTGTTTGACCATCCAATGCTGACCGTTTCTCCCATCCGCGAGGAGTTCCAGTGCACGTATTCGTAATCGCCGGAAGCAAAGACGGCGCTCCTGTCGATGAGCAGATTGTTCGTCGTTTCGACCGTCTCGATCTCCCTGAACTCCCCTTTACCCCTGATCAGCATATGACCTGGTCCAATCAGAGCGGTTCAATCCGCTTTGCCGGCTGGCAAGCTTTTGCCGAAGTGGGCCAGATTGGAAGTCACTGGCATGCCGATCTGCACTCTCTGACCGGTTTTTCCGGTTTGCCGGTCTGGTGGGATGGGGCATGGCCATCGGGCAAGAACTGGAGCACCCATCTGGCGGAAGAGGTCCAAGCCTCCAGTCCAGCTGCTATTAGCGATCGCCTGATCGGCGTGTTCACAAGGTATCGATTGCTCAAGAGCGGCGAAAGCTATGTCGGTTCGGATGGGCTCTCTGGTGGACTCCTCTACACTGCCGAAATCGGAGACACAATTATCCTATCCAATCGGGCCAGCCTGGTCGCCCGTGTGCTCTCTCCGATCGATACACCCTCTCCGCGTGACTGGCGCGGTCCCGGTTGGCTCCTCTACGACAACCAGTGCCACGGAGCGGAAACGGGCTATCGCGGTGTTTCGGTTGTTCCGCCGGGTGGTTTTCTGGCGATCGATTCCGCGGGCAAAGCGCTGATCGATCGATTACCAGAAAAATCCAGAAAACGCGTCGAGCAGAGGTCATTATCAAGTGCGGCCGACGCAATTGACGCTCGTTTACGCGGCTCCCTGCGAGCGCTTGCGGCGCTGCCATTCGGTCGCCGTGAGTTCTTGCTCGACAGTGGAAAGGCCTCCCGACTCCTACTCGCCCTCGTGCTTTCAGAAGGCCTCCAGGACCGGTTCATCTTCCGGACCCTCGCGGATCGCGAATCTGCTGATGGTCAGATCACGAAGCAGCTCGCAGACGCAGCTGGTCTGGACCTCCACTTCGACGATCACCCTGACAGTGGAGGAGATCTGTTTTGGGAGTCACAGCGCATCCACGCGGCACTGGTTTCCGGGACCGTCAGCGGCTGGACCGAAATGAGCAACACGGTGTCAGCCGACATCGTGCGCGTCAGCGGATCGTCCGGTCTTTCGGTCGATCCTCACCCAAGAATCTCACTCCTCAAGCCTGATCAGGAAGCGTACTTCGCGAGTGAGCAGGCTAGGCTCGTCCCGGACCACACGGACTTATGGACAGACAAACGGGGGAAAGAGCCATTCATCGGCGAGCATCGGCGGACTATTGGGGCGGCCGCTGAAATCAGCCCAGTTCCGTGGTGCGATCCCTGGCTAGACCATGCTCTGGTCGCGATCATGGAGAGCATTCCCGAGGAAGATCGCTTCGACAACCGGTTGTTACTCGACATCATGCAGGGTACCAGCATCGGCCTTGAACTCCTCCCGTTCACAGAAGCCAACTGGCCCGCAACGGCGTCGCAGCATCTCGAGCAACCGCCAGGGTTCGCTCCCCCACTGAGTGTCGATTCTGGCGGGGATAGGCGGGTCGATCGATTCCGCTCTCATCGAAACCAGATCGTGGACTATCTCTTAGATCAATCGCATCCGATCTATGACATCGCCGACTACAAGCAGGTGCAGTTACTCCTTGAAACTCCCGAACCCACTGTTGACGAGATCGAGACGATCTACTCCACGGTGACGACTGCCCTATGGCTGGGCAAGGATGATCACCTCGAACGCATTGTCAGATCCGATGACCCGGATCTCACCCGGCGTCAGCAACTCATCGTACGCCCGCGAGGCACGGAGTGCCGTCCGGGACCAACCAGTCTCGATGCCGTGGGCCTCGGCTCCCTCGTCGGACTCGCCCCTGACGGCGGACTCTCGCATCTGTGCGTTGATACCGCATTTCGCGGCCGAGCGCTATCTGGCCGATGCGCTCGATTCTCTGGTCAAACAGACAAGGAAACTCGATGCCATTGTGGTTATCGACGATTGCTCCGCAGAGCCGCCGACCGACATCGTGGCGCGCTTCCCGGAGGTCACACTTTTGCGATCGACTGAGTCCTCTGGACCTTATCGCCTGATTCAGCAGGTAATCGGATCGACCGACTTCGACGCGTTTCTCTTCCAGGATGCGGATGACTGGTCCAGGCACGACCGTCTCGAAATCCTGCTCCAGCATGCGATCGAAACCGGGACAGAACTGGTCGGGAGTCAGGGTTACCGGCTCATCGAAGATGAAGGCGAGGTGGTGACCTACAGCCATTCGCTCGAACCAGCCCGAACGATTCTGGAACGACCAAGTTCCAAACCTGTCCATCATCCGACCACGTTGGTGAGCAGGAATCTCATCCTCCGCGCTGGCGGGTTTGGCACGGGATTCCGCTATTCCGGCGACACCGAATTTCTGCGCCGCGCTGCATTTGCTGGACCGATCGACAATGTGCCGGAACTTCTCTATTTCTATCGAACCCGCCGCGATTCCCTCACCGGTTCTGATGAAACCGGTAACCATACTCCGGTCAGACGCCAGCTTTGGAGTTTTCAACACGCTCGCGCCGATCACAATGCAGCGCGTGCCCGGTCGGGCGCTCCACCCGTGTTGTTGCCGATGTCGATGTCAGACCCAGTCACCCTGGACTATCTTTCCGGACCCGCGCTTTCGCCATTTTCAGATACGAGTCCGGCCAACATAGCTCCTCTTCCGCGAACAGCGCTTCCGCAATCTGCCTCCAGGCGAGAAACAGCGGCAGCACCACCGGTAAGACCAGTGTTCATCATTGGCGCCCCCAGGTCAGGTGCTAGCCTGCTTGCTTCATGCCTCGTTCAGCACGAAGCTTTTGAGCAACTCCTCGAACCGGGATGGCTGTTTGATCTGTCAGCGGCGGTTCAGCGAGTGTTCCTCGAAAGCGAAAACGCGATGTTGCCGTCGACCCTGTCACTTCTCGGTGCGGACATCGAAGGGTTTCTCGCCCATTTTGGCAAGGCAGCGTCCGATCTGATCCTGCATGGAGTTTCACCTGATCTCCTCGCACCGTTGCGAACGGACCAAAGCATCGATCTCCCGACTCCACAGTATCGTCGGTATTCGCAGGCATCGCGATTCATCAGCAGCGATCCAGCCACGGTACCCTTTGCGTTCGCATTGCACCGGCTTTTTCCGCGAGCACAGTTTATCCATGTCGTCCGAGATCCCGACGAAGTGGTCGCATCACTGACCGGGGACAACGCACGCTGGTATCGCTCCCGTTTTGTCACGATGACCGCCGAAGATGCTTATGACGAATGGGTCGAACGAGTTGAAGCGTGTGTGCAGATCGAACGAGCGTTTGGAGCGGAGAGTGTCCTGCGAGTTGATCGGGCCGATATGATCGGCGACGCTGCTAGGACCCTAATGCTCGTTGCGGAGTTTCTTGGGGAGCACTACGATCCCGCAATGCTTAGGCCATTACGATAAGCCCAAAAAGGGGACAAAAAAACACCCGGCGGAAAACCGCCGGGTGTTTTGGATTTCGTACGGGTGTTTACTCTGCTTCTTCAGCAGCGGTCTTCGGCTGGCGCATTCGCAGAGCGATCAGTGCCGCGGCCGCAGCTCCAGCTGCGATCACGGTCGTGTTCATGCCACTCTGTCCGTCTGCCACACCAGTCGAGGGAAGAGCAGCCACGGTTACGCCACCGGAAGTCTTGCCGCCACCCCCGCCACCGGAATGCATGCCGCCGCTTCCGCCGCCAGCATGACCGCCGCCACCGCCGCCGCCATAAACGTCACCGCCACCAACTTCCTGTCCGTAGACATCCGACGACAGGACTGCTTTCTTGCTCGCCGGGGCGGCCGACAGATTGTCAGCAAGAGCAACGGCCGCAGCCATCGATGCTCCAAGACCAACCATACCGCGGACAAAAGACCGGCGGCTGATTCGCCCACGCACATACGCGTCTGTCAACTCACTTCGAGACATAACCCCTCCCGGAGAAACACACTAACCCAAGCCACAGGTGGCCAACTAACATCAGTCTAGCAACAACCATACCCAATTGCAAGAATCAATTTCGAACACATCGACCATGCGCCGTGCCGAACTGGGTGCGTCCGTACAGGATAGATGACTCTCGCAAACAACTTCGTTGACGCCCATCAACCATCTCGCACATACTCTTTGCAAGAATGCATGGTGGCTTTTCATCGTTGGTGAAGCCCATGCCGCCGCCGCTCCTTCGCATCCCGCCCCGGGTAAGTGACGAACTCGTAAATGGTAAACCGCCAAACCTCCGTCCAAACGCCACATCTGGACCTGGGCCTCCAAGACACATCTTCTACAGACCATCCTGCCGTACCGGACGTCGTCGTTCGCCGCCTTCCGCTTTACGTCCGGTCATTGCGTGCCATGAGCGATCTGGGGATTGCGTCAGTTTCGTCAGAGGGCCTGGCCGAAGCGATCGGGGTCACCGCCGCCCAGGTTCGGCGCGACCTTTCCTATTTCGGCAGGTTCGGTAAACAAGGAAAAGGCTATGAAACCGCGTATCTCGCGGACGCGTTCGCCCATTTCCTCAAGCTCGATCGGCAATGGCCAGTCGCGCTGGTTGGATACGGCAATCTCGGTCGGGCGATTGTTGGCTATCGCGGTCTGATCCCGTCATCCTTTTCTATCGTCGCGATTTTCGATCAGGCAGCCGGTATCCAAGAGCCGAATGACGAAGAGCAACCGATCTATAGTGACGAACAAATCGGAGACGTCATTAGTCAGCTGGGTATTCGTATTGGGATCATCGCTGTTCCCGCCAGCGAAGCGCAGAAGGTCGCGGACCAGATGGTCGATGCCGGGGTTGAAGCCATTCTCAATTACGCGCCCGTGGTGCTGCGCGTGCCGGATAGCGTTACTGTCCGCGAGATCGATCCGATCTCCTCGCTGCAGTCAATGACCTACTACCTACCAGACTAATCGCTGAGATTCACGCCGCATCGCGAGCCGGAAAACCGTCCTGCTGCCATTGCTGATAATTCCAGACGGTCAATTGCCGACGGATCTCCCGCACCGACCGCTCATCCATGTTCGAAAAAGAGAGCAACGCGGCGTCACTCAACCGCTCCGCTTCAGCAATCGTTTCCACTCCATGCCGGAGGAGAATATGGTTCACCCGCGGTGAAAGATCGAGAAGCTCGATTCGGGGATAGATCCGTGCCCGGATCGATGCCGCCGCCAGTTCGATGAGGCTGATAATCAGCACCGGGATTCCGATGACAATACCGGTCAGCGCAAGCCAGCCGATCGAAATCATGACGGATTCACCCGCGCTGTCACTGATCAGCCAGGGGAGGAAGAGCACCAGGCTGCAGCCGATAACCAGCAGGAAAGAGCGGCGAATGGGGTTGTTTTCAAACGGATCGTGAACTGCTGATTCGGATCGTTGCTGGGATTCCAACATCATCAGATTGCGACTTCGCATGGTGCTCGTTCCTCGTCTGGTTTGCCGTAGCGGTTCGGCGTGGCGCGAGAACACTCTGAGTCTCGGACTATAGCCCGGTCTGGCGTGTGGAAACAAGAGGATACACAGGCGAAAACCGCCGGCCAAATCGGGTAGGAAGCACGACGTCACGTTTGCAAAGCGGTTGCCCGGTGTGGTATTCCGGTCCCAATCGAATGAGCTTCCCGCTCCTTCGACCCGACCAATACGCACGATCCACTGAGGAAAGGGGGATGGCCGTGCGAAGAGGAATGGTCAGAAGGCATGGTGATGGGCACCCGCCGATTCATCGCTGGTTACTAGTGGTGATCGCCACGCTTTTCTGTTTCACGTTACTGTCCGAGGCTGTGCTGGCAGCACCGGATTCGAGCGGCGAACAGCCGCAAACCAATGCCGTCAATCTCGGAGGCGGAACATACCGGGTCACCGCGTCGGTCTTTGCAGAGGGCACCGATGGCCAGGTTGGAACAATTGCCTCCAGCGGACATCTCATCCAGGCGAATGACAATCTCGTTGCACTCCCAGGCTGCACGCAGTCATCCTGTCCCTGGGTTGCGACCGGAACCGGGGTAAACGGAACCTACGGTCCACAGACCACCTGCGCCGAAAGTGACGGGCTCTGCTGGGTCCAGATCGTCAGCGACACCACCGGCGCCTGTACGGTCGCGCCGGTCCACGATCGTGGCCCGCTTTTTGTCAAAGACAACTGGTGGGCGGCTCAGTCCGCCCGGAAATACAACGTGCCCCAGGGCATTCCCGCCGCTGAATATGCCCGCGACGGGACGAATTTCGGGTTTGGCGCCGGCATCAGCGACGTGGGCTATGACATCCAGAATGTGTACCGGTACGCGGCTGGAATCGACCTCGCTGGCGGGACCTGGAAAGCACTCGGGCTGCCCATTTCGGCGGGGATCACGTCGGTAACCGTCACCATGCTCTGGCAGGCCGGGATAACCCATACCCAGGCCTGCAATGGTTCTCCTGGCGGAAGCACTCCCGGCGACACGACTCCAGCAACGGGCAACGCCAGCACAACGACCGGCCTGAGACTGCGGTCCGGACCGAGTCTGTCCTCTGGGATCATCACGGTGATGCCATCGGGCAGTCGTGTGACCGTTACCGGAGGAAGTCAGGGTGGCTTCTACCCGCTCACCTTCAATGGCAGCAGCGGCTGGGCGTCGGGCAACTTCCTCTCGATCGATGCCGGTCAAGATCCCGGCAGCGATGGCAGCGAAAGCTCGACCCCAACTCCGACACCAACGCCCTCGCCACCTACGACCGGAGGGTCGACGGCGACTGTGACGACATCGCTCTATCTTCGCTCCGGACCGGGAAGCAGCAATGCCCCAATTCTGGTGATGCCGGCCGGTGCCAGCGTCACGTTGACTGGTCAGACCTCCGGCAGTTGGCTTTCCGTTTCCTACAACGGCACCGCTGGTTGGGCCTACGGTGACTATCTTTCGACCGGGTCCACACCAACCGAACCACCTCCATCGAGCGGACCGACCGGCACCGCTACCGTGACGACGTCGCTTAATCTCCGCTCCGGCGCTGGCACGAGTTTTGGTGTTTTGCTGGTGATGCCGCCAGGCGCGACAGTCACGCTCAATGGCAGTCAGTCGAACGGTTACCAAAAAGTGACCTACAACGGCACAACTGGGTGGGCATATGGCGACTATCTGACCACCGGGTCCGTTCCGACAACGCCCCCACCTACAACTCCCACTCCACCGCCGTCAACCGGTCAGACTGGACCAGCGACAGTGACCACATCGCTCAACCTCCGCAGTGGACCAGGAACGAGTTATGGCGTGGTTACGGTGATGCCACGCGGAGCGGCCGTGACATTAACCGGAGAAACGAGCAACGGCTATCTGGGGCTGACCTACAACGGTCAATCCGGCTACGCAGCCGCGCAATATCTGGAAATCGGTGCAGCGGCGCCGACCGCCCCGTCAGGGAGCAACACCGCAACCGTGATCGACGGCACGCTCAATCTGCGCGAGCAGCCAAGCACGAGCTCTGCGGTTCTCCTTGTTCTCCCGGACGGTGCCACCGTCACCCTGAACGGCGAGGAGCGAGACGGCTTCACCTCGGTGACCTTCAACGGCACCGCTGGTTGGGCGTATAGCCTGTATCTGGAATAGACAACGCGAAGTAGGCGGGTCTTCGGACTCGCCTACTCCCACTCGATTGTTGCTGGCGGTTTGGACGAGATGTCGTAGACGACCCGGTTGATCCCGCGGACTTCGTTGACAATCCGGCTGCTCATGGTCGCCAGCACATCATACGGAATCCGGGCCCAGTCCGCCGTCATCGCATCCTGACTGGCTACGGCACGGATCGCGCAGACCCGGGCATAGGTGCGGTAATCGCCCATCACTCCGGTCGAGTTCACCGGCAACAACACAGCAAAGTACTGCCAGATCTCCCGGTCGAGACCCGCTTTTTCGATCTCCTCACGGACGATGGCATCCGCGCGGCGGAGCAGATCGAGATCGGCCTCATTGACATCGCCGAGAATGCGAACGGCCAGACCGGGACCGGGGAAAGGTTGCCGCCAGACGATTTCGTCTGGCAACCCGAGCGCAGACCCGACCGCTCGGACCTCGTCCTTGAACAGGAACTTGAGCGGTTCGAGCAGCGAAAACTCCATATCGTCCGGAAGACCGCCGACATTGTGATGTGTCTTGATCTTGGCAGCGGCTTTGGTGTCTGCAGTCGTGCTTTCGATCACGTCGGGATAGAGCGTTCCCTGAGCGAGAAACTCAAACGGACCGTGGGTGTCAGCTTCACGTTCGAACACGCGCACGAATTCGTCACCAATGATCCTGCGTTTTTCCTCAGGATCGGCGATACCTTCTAGGCGAAAAAGAAACCCGGCTCCAGCGTCTGCGTAGACCAGCTGCATCCCGAAGTTGCGGGTGAAGACATCCCGCACGAGATCGGCCTCACCCTGGCGGAGAAGACCATTGTTGACGAAAACCGGTGTCAGTTGATCGCCGATCGCACGGTGGATCAACGCTGCCGCCACCGACGAATCGACCCCACCGCTCAAACCAAGGAGTACCCGCTTGTCGCCCACTTGCTCGCGAATACTGCGAACAGCGGCGTCGACAAACGACTCCGGCGTCCAGTTCCGCGATACACCGCAGACGTTGGTCAGGAAATTCGTCAGGATGTGCTGGCCCTGCGGCGTATGAGCTACCTCGGGATGGAACTGGATCGCGTAATACGGTTCGCGGCCGATCGCGGCGATCGGCGCGTTGGCGGACCTGGCGAGCACCGCGAAACCGTCCGGCGCCGTTTCGACATGGTCACCATGGCTCATCCAGACACTCAGCTGGTCGTCGAGACCATCGAAAAGTGGGTCGGCTTCGACAACCGAAAGCATCGCCAAACCGTATTCGCGATGATCTGCCGGTTCGACCGCGCCACCGAACTCCCGCGCCAGTAATTGCATTCCATAGCAGATACCAAGCACCGGCAACCCGGATTTCAGCACCCATGCCGGCAGTTGCGGAGCGCCTTTTTCGTAGACACTCGCCGGGCCACCAGAAAGGATGATCCCTTTCGGGTGCAGCGCGGCGATGTGCTCCCAAGGTGCGTCGAACGGAACGAGTTCGCTGTAGACACCGGCTTCCCGCACTCGCCGGGTAATCAACTGACTGTATTGCGACCCAAAATCGAGCACCACCACTGCATCGACCCGTTCATCGCTCGAGCCGTCCTGGCCGAGGAGATGAGCCGATTCCTCGATCGGTGGTTCGACAATCGAAACAACGCCTTCGCTGGTTTCCGTTTCCACGTGGGTGCCTCCGGGATGACTGCCTATCTAGTCTCTGCTCAGTCTACGATGCCGACGAACCGAGCCGGTCGAGCTCGGCCAGAACTGGTGCAAGCGCCTCGATGCCGGCCACGCCTTGAACCCGCGGCGTGATCTGGATATGCGAGATTCCCTCATCAGCGAATGCTTGCAGCATCAGCGCGATCTCTTCGACCGAACCTCGAAGCGGCTGGACCGGACTGGACGCATTGGCTTCCCATTCTGATTCGGGACGTTGGTCGATCATCACGCCGATCGTCCGCCCGAGCGACGCTGGGTTCCGTCCGATTTCGAGACAGGCGGCATCAACAGCCTCGCGCATCGGCGGGACTTCGCTGACATCACTCTTGCCATGTACTAACCACCCATTCCACAGATCGGCATGCTTTGCGACAAGCCCAAGCATCCGTTGCTTCGACGCCAGCGCGCCGATGAGGATCGGAGGTCCTTCAGGTCGCGGTCCCCGGGGTCGGAGTTCACAGTCGCGGAGGGTGAAATAGGTCCCTTCATGGTCGATCGCACCCTCTCTGAGCAACGTGCGGATTATCGTGACGGCTTCGTCGAAACGGCTGAAACGGTGATCGAAGGGATAGCCAAAGGCTTCGTATTCCGGCTCATGCCAACCAGCGCCGAGACCAAGGATCAACCGACCACCGCTGATCTCGTCGACCGTGTCAGCGATCTTTGCCATCAACCCGGGATTGCGAAAGGAGATGCAAGTCACCAGCGAGCCCAGTTCCATTTTCGAAGTGCTCGCCGCCAAAGCCGGCAGGAGCGACCAGCATTCCCATGGTCCATGCGGTGCTTCACCCGGATTCTTGAACAGCAAATGATCCGGTACCCAGAATGAATCAAAACCGATCGATTCGGATTCGGTCGCCATGGCGCGCAGATCGGTCCAGCGCAAAGCACCGTCACGCATGCCCCCCGCCATTGCTGTGATGAAAATGCCAACCTTGAGCGGTCGCGTCATCGCTTCCCCCTTATTAAGATCAACTGACTCACGCTGTTCGAAATCGCTCGATAATCTTGCCAAATTGTGTCACTCCGTCCGGGGTGATCGGGTCGAGCACGATCTGGACATGCTCGATTCCCAGCTGCTGATACTGCTGCAGAAGTTCGACGATCGCGTCCGGGGTTCCTTGGAAGTGAGGTGCCTCCGGGTTGTCTGGCGTGATCCCGTTGTCGAGACGGATGAACAGCGAGCAGGTTTTCTCAACCTGGCCACGCGGCGTGCCCGTTAGATCCATCATCGAGTCAACCTGATCGACCAGTTCCGAAAACCGAGCTGGATCATTCCCCCACCACCGTGCCCACCCATTCCAGTAGTCGACGTGGGGCAAGGTCGCGGCAAGAACCCGCGGTCCACGGGAACCGATCAGCAGGGGCGGCCCTTCGGGTCTCGGTCCTTGTGGACGGATTTCGCAATCACGCAGCGTGTAGTAGCGGCCGATGAAATCGATTGCTCCTTCTTGCAACAAGGTTCGGATGATCGTGAATGATTCGAGAAACCGGCTGAACCGGCTTTCATATGGAAATCCGAAGGCTCGATACTCCGGCTCGTTCCAGCCTGCGCCGAGTCCGAGAATCAACCGACCATCGCTAATCTCATCGAGTGTGACCGCCATCTTGGCGATCAGTCCTGGTTCTCGAAAACTGGTACACAGTACCAGCGGAGCGATCGCGACTCGCTCGGTGATCGCAGCGATTGCGCAAAGCTGGGACCAGCATTCCCACGGACCCGTTTTGTCGCCGTCGGGTTCCTCGTAGAGCAAGTGATCCGGCACCCACAGCGAATCAAACCCGACCGCTTCGGCGGTAGTGCAGAGATCGGCGATCTCAATCCAGGGCACAACCCGCTCGGTTTCGGGCAGGTGCAGACCTATGGCCATTTGCGCTTCTGCGGGTTCACTCACGGCTACGGATCCTCTTCTGGCAACGTGTTCTGTTCGAGCTCGTCCACGTAGACATAGGTGCGGTCAACCGTGATGCTTTCACCAATCGGAACGCCGAGGTAGTCGCCATAGACTGGAAGTACTAATCCGGTGGCACGATCGACAAGTTGAACTTCAACTCTGTAAGTGCCGCGAGCGGCGTCGGTTGGGATCATGATCCGCTGCGACGCAGTGTACAAGCCATGCCGGACCGGATCGGCGAGAGCAAAAGGCGCGTCGGTGGTGGCAACGAGTTCGCCATACGGTGTGCGCAGGCGCAAACGGAGAATCAGATCCTCCGCGAGAGCGTCGATCTGGTCTGGTTCGATCCCGTCGAAATAGAGGGTGACATCGATCGGGTTTCCCGGTCGCGATCCCTCCGGCGATTCACCACCACCAGCAACCAGTCGCCCAACACCCTGCCAATGGACCATGCCGGAGCGTTCCGATTCCATGTAGGCCGGCAGCGGTTGGTCAGAAATGTCGTAGACCGCTGCGTACTCGAGGCCATTGAGCGTGACGACCAGTTCCGGTTCGAGCGTGTCGACGTATTCGAGCAAACCAGGCCAGATGCCGTTGCGGGTCAGCGGCGTGATATAGCGGATGTAGTAATCAGAGCGGGCCCAGCGATAGATACCGGGCGCATCGTCAACAAACCCAGCGAAGCGGGAATCTCCATCGAAGAAATAGGAAAGGGGAGTCCGCCACGACTCGGTGGCAGCAACCAGATTCTCAGCATCGGGTTTGTCATTGAGGTAGGCAGCGACCTGATCGAGACCTTCACCCCAGCCGACCATCATCGTTTCCGGGGCCGTCGCCGTTCCGCCGAGCGCAGGACTGTAGTAATCGAGGTAGTACGGTTGCGTCGAGGTGACGCCATTCACCTGCACCAGAAGTGCCAACGCCGCTCCAGCAGCGGCGGGAATCCAGGCATTTCCAGGGAAACGAGTCCCGAGTCGACGACCGACCGTAATGATCCCCCACGCCGCCACCAGTCCAAGAAGGGGATAGACCGGCAGGAGGTAGCGGTCGAATTTCTTGGCCGCGAGCGTCATCATGCCGCCGTAAAGAGCGACCGCCGACAGTAGCCCCAGAAGAATTCGCACCTGATCCTCGTGGATCTGCCAACGTCGGGATCGCGCCAGCGCCACCACCGCCAGCACAATCCCGATCACCGTCGCTGGTGTTGCCCTCCAGAAAAAGGTGGTCGGATAGAAACGCGGACCAGGATCACCTTCGATGACAACGCCGACGAAATAGATGACCTTTTCATGCCCTTCGATCGCCGCTGTTTCGGCGAAATCGAGCATTCCCCGGGCAACACCGATCGGATCGACCCAGAGCGCCGGCCAGAGCACGAACGCAGTCGCGGCAGCGGCGATCCCCCAGACCAACGCAGGTTTGACAACTGTCGCGATCAGAGCCTGACGCCCAGGCCACTGCCATCGCCAGCGCATCGCATCGAGAACGAGCAGCAGCACGACCCAGGGAAAGAGGATGCCCAACTGCGAACGGGTCAGAACGCTCAACCCAGCCCCAATACCGGCGATCACGAGATCTCTTCGTTTTCGCCCTCGGATGAGATAGACGAGAAACGCTAGCACCGCGAACAGCATCATGATGCTGCTCATTCCATCCACATGCAGTAATCGCGTCAGGGCAAGCGTGAATGGTTCGAGCGCGATGAGGAGAAAACCGAGTGTCACCTCGAAAAAACCGAGCAAGCGCAGGGCCATCCAGAACGCTAGCGCGAAGACGATCGCCATCAGGACAATCGAGACTTGCCGCCCCGCCACCAACACATCAAGCGGAACCCGAGCCTGATCCTCAAGAACGCCGGCAACAACGTTCTGACGTTGGCTTATCTGTCCGCCGGCGAGCTCCGGGTAATCGGGAGCCGCGAACCGGTAGCCGATCGCTCCGGCCCACATCACGGTGACTCCCGGGTGGGCGAACTGATAGGTCGATTGCCAATCCTGACTGCTCAGTGCTTCGTAGAAGTTCGCCGATCGCGCCAGCCAGATCGGCTCGTCGGGTGTGACCATCCGGTCGAGTTCGTAGAACCTGGGGATACAAAAAACCGCAACCACAAGCACAAGCGCCGCAAGTCGCCAGAGGAGCGGGAATTGACTTCCGGTTGCGGATGGTCGCCGTCGCCGGTCTCGCCGCGGCGCGGTAACCGGTTGCGATCGATGCCAGGTGCGGGTCATTGCCATCGGGATCAGAAACCGTCGCTCTGAGGGAGGTGGCGACACAGACCGGAGGTATCGAATCGGGATTGGCAGGAGGGCAGCAGGTTTGACTCCGGAAGCATTCTCATCTCGATCACATGCAAGGCGCCGGGAAGGCTATGATAGCCTCCCGCACGTGGTCACTCTGTGATGTCAGTCGAAGTTTGGGAGTCGTTCAATCGATGTCAACCATGTTCTGGATCGGGATGGGTGGCTTTCTCGGGGCGAATCTCCGCTATCTCGTCGGGCGCACAGTGCTCGATCGCTACGGGCCAGCTTTTCCCTGGGGCACGCTGCTCGTCAATGTCACCGGAGCACTGCTGATCGGACTGCTCTTCGAAGTGCTGGCCGAGCAGATGGTCGATCATCCTCAGCTCCGCCTGCTGGTCATGGTCGGTTTTCTCGGCGGGTATACCACCTTCAGCACGTTCGCACTGGAGACAGTCACGCTCCTGGAAACAGACCGCATTGCTCGCGCAGCAATCTATGTCGCCGCCAGCACCATGCTCGCGCTGATAGCGTGCTACGCCGGCATGCTGATGGGTCGCCGGATCGCCTGACGACCCATCAGCCTGACCAGGTCAGGAGATCGCGCGTTCGACATCGATCCGTCCAGCGTCAGCGGCGGCTTTGAAGGCAGCGATCGTTTCCGCCACTCCAACATCGAACGGTCGCCATCCAATCGCACCGATCGCAGCTTCAGCCGGAGATCCGTCCACGTCTTCAGGCACTGGCATCGGCGCACCCGAAATAGTGATCGATCCTGCCGCAGACGGGACAGCGGCATCGATTGCGCTAACGACCTCCGTCATCGACGCTTTGGTGCCACCGAGGTTGAAGACCGGAGCGCCTTCAATCCCCGAGCGGACCGCCATCACGAACGCTCTCGCCACATCCTCAGCGTGCTGATAGGTGGCTGTGCCAGAGATATTGATCTCGTATGGCCGACCTACCGCTGCCGCGAGCATTGCTTTGGTTGGAACCGAAGTCGCTCCCTGATCTCGACCAGGTCCATAGACGAAAAACGGTCGGAGTCCAACCGACCTCACCTGATAGTCCTGCCAATAGACCTTCGCTGACCATTCATTGGCCTGTTTCGAGACGCCATAGAGCGTCGCTGGCAGAAGCGCAGCATCGTCAGTTAGTGGACCGGGAGGATAGAGATGCAGAGGTCCGTATACAGCCACCGAGCTGGCATAGGAAAGTCCTTTGATCTGATCGGCATGGCGCTTCGCAGTCTCGAGAACAATGGTTGACCCAACGACGTTGACTCGCATCCCGAGTACTGGATCAGCCCGGACAAATGGAACCTGCAACGCAGCCAGGTGGATAATGTGGGTGATGCCATTGTCGACCACAACCGCTTCGAAGTTCTCCTGATCGGTGATATCACCATCGACCATCGTGACGGAGTCGAGTTGGTGGTCGTCCATGATTAGCTTCAACCGATGCGGATTCCCAGGCAGGTCGTAGGTAAAAACTGGTGTCCCCTCATCAAGCAGCAATTTGACCGTCCACGCCCCGATGCACCCAAACGCACCGGTTACCAGAAATCGTTCGTCGCTCATCGTTTCCTCGTTTCAATCGCGTCCGCTCTCGAAAGTGGGCGCGCCCCAACATCAACTGACGGCATCATAACAAGGTCGCCAGCGATTTGATGTGAGAAACACCCACATGACGTGATTCGATTAGTCAGTCGCTCGTTGCACGTTTTCCAGTCGGAGCGCGACCACGTTCAACAGCAGCGCCGCCAGGAGAATGATGCCGGTGAGTGCTTCTTTGAAATAGATACTGATGTTAGGCATGAGATTGAGGCCATTCGACAGAATGCCAAAGATCATGACCCCGATCAGGGTATTGACCATCCCGCCCTCCCCACCGAAAAGCGAGGTTCCTCCCAGAACAACCGCGGCGATCGTGTCGATCAGGACATCAGTGCCAGCAGATGGATTCGCGCTGCTCAGACGTCCAATGAACAGCATGCCCGTGATCCCGGCCGTCAATCCAGAAATCATCATCACGGTCATGATCACTCGCTTGGTGTCGACTCCAGACATTTCCGCAGCTTCTCGATTGCCGCCAGTCATGTAGACGTAGCGACCAAACTTCGTGTACGAGAGAATGAGATGCCCGATTAGCATGACTATCCCGGCAAAGATTCCGATCACCGGGATACCAAGAAAGAGATTTCCCGCACTGCCAATCTTGCGCAGGATGTCGGGAACATCGAAGATTGGTTTCCCTTCAGTGATATAGACCGACATCCCATGCGCGATCGTGAGCATGGCCAGGGTCATCATGAATGATGGAATGCCGATATAGGCAATGAAGAAACCGTTGATCAGACCGCAACCAGCAGCCACCAGCGCGGCAACGAGAATTCCCCAGCTCCCGAGGTCGAGCGTTTCGCCTACCCAGAAATAGGCTGCCACGACGCCCGCCAGGGTCGAAATCGAAGCGATACTCAAGTCAATCTCAGCGCAGAGGAGCACAAAGGTTATCCCTGTGGCAGCTACCGCGATCGGCGCCACCTGAGTGATCACATTCTGCAGATTTCTCGTTGTCAGAAAGACGTCAGTACTGAAACTGAAAAAGATGAACAACGTGATCAATGTTACGAGCGGTGCCAGAATACGCGCGTTTTTGCTACCGAACCTCAGCACCTGGTCGGCGAACCCCTGATTCGACGATCCTGGACCCGGTAGTGACCCTGCTTCCGCCATGTTTCCTCCCCGTCGCTCTCACCGCGATTGCCCACGCTCAGGCGTATTCCATCAAGTCTTCTTTCGACACCGTTTCGTCGGCGAATTCCTTCGTAATCCGCCCCTTCGACATCACCAAAATCCGGTCGGACTCGGTCAGGACCGTTTCGGGTTCAGTCGAAAGCAACAGAATTGCCACCCCTTCTGCCTTCAATTCCTTGACCAGGTCTAGCACCTCACGTTTAGCCCCAACATCCATTCCTCGAGTCGGTTCGTTCAAGATCAACACTTTGGGTTGCTTGGTCAACCATTTTGCCAACACAACCTTCTGCTGATTGCCACCGCTAAGGTGTCCCGCCAGCATCACCGAACTCTGCGGCCGTACTCCCGTTCGCGCGACCTGTCTGTTGGTCACTTCGATCTCGGAGGGATGCCGAAAGACTGGTCGAACCAGATGATCGAGATGTGCCAGCGTGACGTTCTTGTAAATCTCGTGTTTGGGGAAAAGCGTCGCGCGGCGATTCTCAGTCAGGTAAGCCAGTCCGAGTTTCTTCGCCGAATGCGGATTTTTCGGTGCGATCACTTCGCCTTCGAGCATCATCGATCCAGCATCAGGTTTCATCGTGCCGAAAAGTGATCGGGCGATTTCCGTCATCCCGGATCCGAGATAACCGAACACACCGAGAATCTCACCTTCGTGGATGGTCAACGAAACATCCTGGTACGCACTGGTCGCGGAGAGATGGTTGATTTCCAATACCGGTTTGTTCGCATTGGGAGCTGGAAGTCTGATGCCAACCTCGTAACTCTTCGCGAGTTCCGTCGCTTCTCCACCGATCATGAATTCGATCAGTCGGTGCTTGCTGAGCGCCTCCACCCGTTCGGAGGCTACTCTCCTGGAGTTCTTCAGAACGGTGACTCGGTCGGAAACCGCAAGCACATCCTCGAGGAAATGGGAAATGAAGATCATGCTCTTGCCACGGTCTTGGAGCTCTTTCATCACCTCAAAGAGACGTTCGGCTTCTGGAGGCGATAGCGCGGAGGTAGGTTCGTCGAGAATGATCACGTCGGCGCCGGAATAGACGACCCGAGCAATCTCGACCAACTGCTGGTTTCCGAGTGAAAGCTTTCCGACCCGGATGTCGACATCGACATCGATCCCGAACGCGGAAAGCTGTGCCTGCGCATCTCTGCGCATCCGCTTCCAGTCGACGATGCGGAATCGGTTCGTTGGTTGACGACCGAGAAAGACGTTTTCAGCAACCGACAAAGCCGGCATCATCGTCAGTTCCTGGTAGATCATGCCGATTCCATGGCTCTGGGCATCGGCTGATGACTTGAATCGAATCGGTTGGCCATTCAGCAGGAGCTCCCCCAGATCCGGCTCCTGCACGCCACTCAAGATCTTGACCAACGTGCTCTTTCCCGCGCCGTTTTCACCAACCAGGCCATGGATTTCTCCCCGGCGGAGATCAAAATCCACGTCATTCAAAGCCGTGGCGCCACCAAAGCGCTTGGTGACGCCACGAACTTCGAGAATGGGCGCGGTGTCCGGAAAGGTATTTCCGGACACCGCGTCGGAAAGGACGCTTTCTGTTCGCTCGTTCGCTGCCGACATATTCGCTAACTGTTCCTCTTGTAGAAAACGTCCTGTCCGTTTGCGTTGCGTTGCTAGTACTGGTAGTTGTCGTGCAACCAGATATAGCCTTCGGCGTTGTCCTTGGTGATCGGACCGCCGTCGGTTCGAATAAACTTCGGCAATCCGCCCTCAGCGTTATCGGTTCCGGAGACGGTCAGGTAACCTGCCCAGATCGCTCCGCCATGGATTCGTCCACTCGGATTGATGACCGACGCCAAGAGCCGGTCTTCGAGAATCGCCTCGCAAGCGTTCTTCAGACCGTCGACCCCAACGAGGTTGACTTGATCGGACATCCCCGCCTGGTCCACCACGCTGGAAGCCGCAAGGGCCATGTCGTCGGAATGGAAGTACCCGCCAACGATGTTCGGATAGCGCTGGAGGAGGTCTTGCCAAAGCGAAGCGACCAACTCGATCTGCCAATCGCCAGGTGTTTCGTCGACAACCTTGATCCCCGGGTACTTCGCGACCGCGGCGTTAAACCCAGCCGCTCGGCCTTGAGCGCCAGTGTGTCCGAGTTGCCCCTGGGTGTGAACGACTTCGCCTTCGTAGTTGATCGCCTTGAACAACTCTTCAGCCACAGTCGTGCCCATGTAGATGTTGTCCGGCTCGAGATAGGTCAGATGGCCGTAGTTCGAAAACTCCTCGGGGTCCTGAATCAGCCGCGTGTCCATCACGATAAACGGCGTACCGTTGGCAATGATCGCGTCAGCGCCATCGACAAGCGCGTCCGAAGCGGACGGATGCAACGCGACGTAGTCCCAATCCTCAGCCGAGATCGCCTGGAGCGCCTGCAGCTGCTTTTCAACCGCGAACTCACCGTCGAACGATGTCACTTCGACGCCGAGAAGATCGCCAAAGAACTTCGAGGTTTCGATACCGTGCGACACCCAGGTCGACGCCGCGCCGACTTCCACGGTGGCAGCGCGATATCTCTTCTCCGGGAGATCCTCAGGAACAATCCCGAGGTTGTTGAGCGCTGCAGCCGCAGAAACACCCGGTCGAAGACCGGCCGCCACCGCGATGGCGCCAAGAGCAGTTGCCCCGCCCATAAATCCACGGCGGCTGATGCTCTCAAGCGCGCTTCGCCGCTCGGTTCGTGTCATCCGTTCGAAACGCTGTCGTAGTGGCAACATGCTTTTTTCCTCCTCGATGTTTTCCGTTCGACCGACGCCAGATGCGCCGGTACCAAGAGCTCCGAAACGTCCTTGCGTTCCGTTTGCGTTTGGCCTGTGGGCTGGTGACGACCGCTCTCACAGAAGCGGTTACAGTCACACGGGTGTCCGATATACGCTTCCAACCTTTTTTGGTCGGTAGCTCGAATCCAAACCAGAGATCTCTATGAAGTTATTGCCTTGCGGAGGATGGTAGCACAAATCACACTGATGTCAACCGTCAGATCGGTTGAATTCCAATCCAGCATCGTGATTCACCTAGAGTCGAATCCAAGCAGAATCAGAAAGGACCAATGATGTTTGAGGGCAAGACAGCGATTGTGACCGGAGCGGGATCGGGTTTGGGTGCGGCCAGCGCGATTGCCTTGGCTGAACACGGCGCGACCGTTGTCGTCACGGAGTTACCGGACCGGCTCGACAAAGCCAACGAAGTCGTCGAGACGATCGAAGCAGCTGGTGGCTCGGCGTCGGCGATCGGGTTGAATGTGCTCGATCTCGGCAATATCCAGTCCTGCGTAGCCGAAACGGTTGCCACCCATGGCCGGATTGATATCCTCGTCAACAACGCGGGGGTCAATGTCCGCCGCGATGCGTTCGAGGTCACTGAAGCCGACTGGGACGCGGTGCTCGATGTCAACCTCAAAGGGGTCTTTTTCATGGCCCAGGCAGTTGGTCGGGTCATGCGCGACCAGGACCCGCAGGGTGGGTCGATCATCAATATGGCTAGCATCATGGGTCTGATCGGGTATTACCAGCGCGCGTCCTACTGCTCCAGCAAAGCCGGAGTGGTCAATCTCACCCGAAACCTGGCCGTCGAGTGGGCGCCGAGCAAGATTCGTGTCAACGCCGTTTGCCCGACTTTCGTCGACACCGAATTGACCCGTCCGATGTTTGAAGCCCAACCCGAGTTTCTCGACGACATCCTGCGCCGCACACCACTCGGACGCTTGGCAACACCGGAAGAAATCGCGGCAACGGTGGTCTATCTCGCGAGTCCGGGAGCCGCTATGGTCCACGGACATGCGCTACCGGTCGATGGCGGCTGGACCGCAATCTAGAAAAGTGAGTCGTATCATGAAAACCCATCCAATCATCCGGTGGTCGCTCGCCTCCGTTCTGCTGCTCCTATCCTTGGCCATCATCACTGATGCGGCGGATGCACAGGCACCGCCGTTCCAACTCGAACCGATTGCAACTGGATTCGAGCGTCCACTGTATGTGGCTGAATACCCCGGCCAGCCAGGACTCCTCTTCGTGGTCGAGCAAACAGGGAAGATCCTCCTCGTCGACAACAGCGAGACACTGGAAACACCGTTTCTCGACATCAGCGACCTGGTGACGGGTGGGAGCGAGCAGGGATTACTTGGACTGGCGCTCCATCCCGATTTCATCGACAACGGGCTCTTTTTCGTCAATTTCACGGATCTCGCTGGAAACACCAACGTGGTGCGGTATCGCGTGATGGAATCAGACCCGTTTCAGGCTGACCCCTCCACCGCGACGACAATCCTCCAGGTCGAGCAACCAGCCCGGAACCACAACGGTGGTGGCATCGCCTTCGGCCCGGATGGATATCTCTATATCGGTCTCGGCGACGGCGGCAATCAGGGCGATCCTGAGGGCAACGGGCAGAATCCAGGCACGCTTCTCGGCTCGATTCTCCGGATCGATATCGACAACACGAGCGCGGAAAAGCCATATGCGATCCCGGCCGACAATCCGTTCGTAGATGACCCAACCGCGCAACCGGAAATTTGGTCGTATGGATTCCGCAACCCCTGGCGCTTCAGTTTTGATCGCGAAACCGGTGATCTCTGGATTGGCGATGTCGGACAGAACAACTACGAAGAGATCGATCTCCAGCCTGCCGGCGATGGCGGGATGAACTTCGGTTGGAACCTCTCGGAGGGGGATAGTTGCTATGCCGTGGAAGACTGCGATACCGGCGAGTTCACCTGGCCCGAAGTGAGCTACTCCCACGATTTCGGCACCTCGGTGACCGGTGGCTATCTCTATCGCGGCAACGCCATGCCTGACCTGGTCGGGTCCTATCTCTTCGGCGATTTCGGCTCCGGGTTCATCTGGATCCACCAGCCAGGCGGTGAAGAATCCGTCACCCTCGGCCCATTCGACACCGGGATCAACATTTCATCCTTCGGCGAGGGACTCGATGGCGAACTCTTTGTGGTCGGTTATGACGGCACGATCTATCGCTTGGTGCAGGCGTAGCACAAGGGTCAACGGGTCAGCGGAGGGTTCCAGAAAACTCGGCGTCTATACTCGCTTAGGCGAACCTGGCCTATCGACGACGCGACTCGGGCATTTCGAATTCCATGATCAGCTTCACTTTTCTCGGTACCGGCACGTCCAATGGTATCCCGGTTATCGGCTGCACATGTGATGTCTGCTCGTCATCCGATCCACGTGACAGCCGCTCCCGGACCTCGGCCGTCGTCCGCTGGAACGACACGACGTTCCTGATCGACACCGCCACTGAACTCCGGTTGCAGGCCCGGGCTGCGGGGCTCGACCACGTCGATGCGGTGCTTTTCACCCATCCGCACGCCGACCACACCGGCGGCTTCGACGATCTGCGCCGGTTCAATGAACTCTCTCAGTCTCACCTGCCGATCTACGCCAGCCCTGAAACTGCGGTCAGTCTGCGCGAACGCTATGCCTATGCATTTACCGATCACTTCTCGTTCTATGGGGGCAAACCCGATCTTGTGCTGAATGAGATCGATGGGCCGTTTACGATCAATGACCATCAGATCCAGCCTGTCACGGTCTGGCATGGAAAGATGCCGGTGACGGGTTTTCGCTTTGGCCCACTTGCCTATGTGACTGATGCCAAGATTGTTCCGGAGGAGACGATCGACGCGCTGCAGGGTGTTGAAGTACTGGTCTTGAATGCACTCAGGGAACGACCCCATCCTACCCATCTCAGCATTCACGAAGCGGTCGAGGTCATCCAACGAATTCAACCTCGCGCCGCCTATCTCATCCATCTCTCCCATGAACTCGGTCATGCCAATGCACAAGCGCTGGTACCGGATTGGGTCACGATCGCCTGGGATGGCCTGATGGTCGAGATACCTGATTGAGCTCGCCGACCAGTCCGGAACTCGCGCCAGGATCTCCAGGTTTACGCTTCGGACCCGATCTCGCACTCCTGACCACCATTGGACTCTGGTCCTCGACGTTCATCGTGACCAAGGACCAGCTCGACCGGATATCGCCGTTTGCGTTTATCGGCGTCAGGTTCGGATTAATGATCGTACTGGCATTCGCCGTGCTCCTTCTCCGCTCGCGGTCACTTGATCAGACCTCGCCCGAACGGGCTGATCTGGTGCGCATCGCAATGGCCGGATTGACCGGCTACACCCTCTATCAGATCGGTTTTGTTTTCGGTCTCGACCGGACTTCGGTTTTCGCAGCCTCGCTTCTGGTTGCGACAGCTCCGCTCTTTACGCTTGTTTTTCTGTTCATCGCCGGCGAACGTCCGCCGGCTATCTCCTGGCTGGGAATGGCGATTGCGTTGGCGGGTGTGGCGATCTTTCTGCTCGACAAGCGAGGTGGCGAGCGGAGTCTCAGCGGCGACCTGCTCTGTATCGGCGCGGCCGCGTCGTTTTCGATCTACGGCATCATCAACCGCCCCCTCGTCACGAAATACCCGGCTCCAACCTATACCGCATACACCATGCTCTTTGGCTCGATCCCCCTTCTACTCTTGTCGCTCCCTTCGGTCCGGGAGCAGGATTGGGCGTCGCTCCCAACCAGCAGCTGGGTCGCCATCATCTACATGGTCATCTTTCCGGTCTATATCGCTTACATGTTATGGAATTTCGGTATCGCTCGCCGAGGCGCGGCGATCGCATCCAGTTTCGGGATGCTGGTACCGGTTTTGAGTGGAATTCTCTCCGTAGTGTTTTTCGATGAGCAGTTTGGGATCGCCAAGATCGTCGGCGCAGCGTTGGTCATCAGCGGTCTGATCTTGATTAGATTCGGTCCACTGTTGCATCAGCGCTATTCGGCGGGATCCACAATCTGATTGCCACCATTCCGGGTCCAGTTTGCGCTGGTGACCACCGGCAATTGCAGCGCTCGTTCCCGTTCGAGATCGAGGTTTCCGATATGAAGCGACAGCGGGGACTGGACCCATTTGTAGATCGACTGCAGAAAAAGGCGGACGAACTTCCCGACGAACGCGCCAATCTCATCTTGACGATACTCGGGGAACATCTCGGCAACCACAACTTCGACCTCTTCCGGCAGAAGTTTTTCGCCCGCGAACAGATAGAAACAGGCATCGAGCACCGGGAACGGCATCAGTTCTGATTCACCGCTCTGATTCGGCGCCAATTCCGGTCCCGCGTCCTTGACCAGCACTGCCTGAATTCCCTCGTATCTCTCGACCTCGTAGATGTAATCCAGCAGGTACATCACCACCGTTTTCGGCACATTCGCCAGTACGGCCAACGCACCCATCAAATCACCGCCAATGGTGGTGTATCCGACCGCTTTCTCGGTCATATTGCCGGTCTGGAGAAAGAGTCCACCGGAGGAATTCGACCAGTTCCACATCCGTTGCGCTCGCAAACGCGCTTGAATGTTCTGTCGCGTGATCGCCGTGACCGTCTGATCGTCGTCGAGCATCTCGTCAACAACGGCTTCTTCGCGGGCGAATGCGTCGTCGATCGACAGAATCTTGAATGGCACCCCAAGATCCGCGCAAATCTGTTCCGCCCCACGCCTGGTCTCATCAGAAGAAAAACGGGACGGTTGGTAAAACGCCCGGATCAGTGAACCGGGATTCTCCGGTCGTGTTTTGCGGGCATATCGATGGGCGATCAAAAGGGTCAGCAGCGAATCACGCCCACCTGACAGCGAAATCCCAAGATACGAAAATGCGCCGGTCTTTTCGAAGTAATCCCCGATCCCCAGAGCCAGCGCGTCGAGAATATCTTCGCAGAGTGCCACTCGCGCTGGTCGTTCAACAGAACCGGACGGGAGAAAGAAACTCCGATGAGTCGGAACGGGATAACGCAGTTTCGCGCGGGAATCGGACGTTGAAAACTGTTCCGGTTGAACCAAAACGATTTCCGGCAGCACACCCTCCACGACATAGTCTTCCTGGTCCATCCGCCACGTCGTGTTTTCCGCCCGCAGGCGTAACGTGCGGTCGAGATCGACCGTGCCATGACTAAAGCTTTCTTCGAAGCGGGCACCTTCCAGCATCGGTTTCCCGTTCTGGTTGATAAACCCACCCCCATCGAAGATCAACCCGTCGTTGGCGCCGAGGAGATTGGTGTAGGCAATCGTGCACTGGTTGTCAGCCGCCCGGGTCGCGATCAACTCTCTCCGGGTCTGAACCACTCCTACCCGAAATGGCGACGCCGAGATGTTGGCGACCAATTCCGCGCCGGCATAGGCGCGACGCCGCAGAGGTCCATCAGCGCTCCAGATATCCTCGCAAACCTCGACCGCAATCAGCCCGAAATCGAACTGAAATAGGAGATCTCCGAACGGCACGCCCTGGTGCTCCTCCCGGAGACCAGCATAGCCACGTGACATCGTCCGACCTTCATAGAAGATGTTGTAGGTTGGCAGTTTTTCTTTGGGAACAAGCCCCCGAATAACGCCACCCGCAACCACTGCGGCGCAGTTGTAGCGCAATCCCTGTTGCTGGATGACGACGCCGATCACAAAAACGGTCGGAAAATGGCCAGTTCGCTCGGCAAAAGACTCGAGGGCCAACCACTGGCGATCGACGAACCCTTGCCATTGAACAAGGTCTTCAGGTGTATAGCCACCGAGCGTTTGTTCGGGGAAAAGACCGACCGTGACATCGGCGGCCGCCATCGCAGTGGCTTGCTCGACCGCTCGTTCGAGATTGGCATCGAACGCCCCAACGGTCGAATTCACGTGCGCCAGCCCGATCTCGATTAACCTCACAGCCACACCTCACACAATCGCAAATGTCAGTGCAAGATTACCCGTATGTCTAGACAGTTTCGCGACTGCGCATGAGAAGAACCGGTGCGCGGGCCTGACGAACGAGTTTCTCTGCAACACTGCCAAGCAACCAACGGCCAATCCCGCCTCGTCCGTGACTGGTCATGACGATCAGATCACCGGGTTTTCCGGTGGCAAGAATTTCGTGAGCCGGGTCACCGGTCGGGACTTCGATCGCCGTCGGAATACCTTCATCACGGAGCCTGGCCGCATGCTCAGCCAGATAACCGACCATAGCATGACCAACCGTTTCGGCCGATTCAGCATAGCTGGCAATTGGCGATCCGCCGGCGTGCACAGCAGCCTGGACCGCTTCGGCATCGAGCACCCGGATCAGCAGCATCGAGGCACCAAGATCGCGTGCGAGGTCTTCCGCAAATGCAAGCGCTTGCTCCGAGAGAGGTGAACCATCGAGTGCAATCACGATTCGGTTGATCGGCTCCGTATTGAGCGGATGATCGCCTCCACGGAGCATCAGCACTGGCGATGCTGCATGGCGAGCAACCCGGTCCGCCACGCTGCCATAGACTAACCGCCGACCGGATCCATACCCATGTGTCGTCATGACGATTAAGTCGGCGTCGTGGCTCGCGTCAACGATTCGCTCGGCCGGATCGCCAAACAGAACTGTTGTACGAACAGTGGTATTGCGATCACCGAGCGTTGCGGCCTTACCTGCAAGGTAGTCGAGTGCGGTTTTCTCGGCGGCAAGTTGCCACGTTTCACGATCCGCCGCCGACATGAACTGGGTCAATCCGTCGGGCTCTTCGACCGTCGCCAGGAGTTCGATCTCGCTGGTTGGGAGTGAGCTCGCATAGTCGAGCGCCGCCGCTGACGCATCCGAACCATCGAGTGGAACCAGAATTCGTTTCAGCATCATCCTCTCTCTTTCAGTTCCACCGATTGTCGCCCGCCAATCAACCGGCCTCTGTGAGCGTCTGCCGATCTTCGATTGGAACGAGAACAACCGGACTCTTGCCAGAGCGGATCAGTTTCTCGGCAACACTCCCAAGCAACCACCGCCGAATTCCGCTTCGACCATGACTGGTCATAACAATCAGATCCCCCGGCTCCAATTCCGATTCAATGGCGTCAACCGTCGAGCCCGTGAGAATCGCAGTGGTGAAGGAAACGCCAGCGGAGCTGATCCCTTCAGAGGCGAGATCAAGTGACTCTCGCGCAGATGTTGTCATTTCGTCTTCGATTTCCTGGTAGAAGTCGGCAGGATAGTTGGAGACTCCGATTGGAGTTGGAAGCAGAAGATTGGCTGGATTGATAACCTCGACGAGATGAATTGGCAGATTTTGGCGCTTGGCGATTGCTATCGCGAGAGGTAGCGCCTGCAGCGCATTGTCAGAACCATCAATCGGCACGACAAGCCGCTGCAGCGTTGGTGGCGAAGCAATGTCAGCGCCCTCTGTTTCTGGATGAACGATCAGCACCGGGGTACTCGATGCCCGGGCAATGCGATCCGCAACGCTTCCGAACGCCAGACGGCCAAGCGCTCCCCGCCCATGACTGGCGATGACGATGATCTCGGCACCCAGGTTCTCGGCCGTGTCCAGAATTCCGCTGGCCGGGTCTCCGGTAGCGACCTCAACGCTTACTGGAGACGTCACGATTGCGTTCCACCGTTCTGCGGTTTCTAACAAGAGCGCAGCTGCGGTTTCCTGCTCCATCGACAGAACATCATCTTCTGTCGCCAGAACCGATCCCATGATGCCGCGGAGCGGTTCGGGCGTTGGCACAACCTGAAGAAAGGTCAGCCCCATTTCGTCACCGGCAACGGCCTGGGCAAACGGAATTGCCTGTTCGGCCAGCGGAGATCCATCAAGCGGTACAAGTACGGTTCCTTGCTCGGTCATCGATGACTCCATTTCCTCGCCCAAAGATTCAAATGAATCTCAATCGGCAGGCATCATCAGATGCCCTCAAGTGTCAGCATAGCGAATCGCCCGTATCGCTGTCGCAGCGAAGCACGGTTCCGCTATCGCAGGAACGCAACAGTTGGCACTCTTCCCTCTGGTACCATCGCTCCGTCGAGTCTGCCCAAGATAGGAGTTGAGTGATGGCCGGAATTGGCATCGAGTCGAAGATGTACGAAACAATGATGCGCCAACCGGATGACGCCCAGGAGTTGCTCACGTCCGGATGGGCAGACGCTAGCAGCGCGGCTGAGTCACTTTCCGGAGCGTCGCGAATCATCCTGACGGGGATTGGCACGAGTTTTCACGCGGCGCTAGTCGGTTCGTGGCTCTTGCGTGCGGCCGGTAGCGACAGCCGTGCAATCAGTTCCTTCGATCTCGCCACCTTCCCCGACTCCTACCCAATCGGTGAATCCGACGCGGTGATCGTGATGGCGCACACAGGCGTCAAATCGTTCTCATCCTCAGCGCTTGAACGAGCGGTCTCCAGTGGCGCCACGGTGATCAGTGTTGGGAGCCAGACAGCCGAGCATCCCGGCTCATCCCAGATCCTGAGAACGGTTCCGAGAGAGCAATCGGCCGCGTACACAAGTTCCCATCTGTGCGCTATGACGGTTCTGGCTCAGATCGCAACCGCGCTCGGTGAGGAGCGAAAGCGGGCCGAAACCGCCGATTTCCGGAAGGGCTTGACTGCGCTACCCGAGCAGATCAACGGTGTCCTGGAACGGCTCGAGGAGATCGAACCCGCAGCCGCCTATGGAGTCGATCACCAGATCTATGCAACCGGAGCCGGACCCAACGAAGCGACGGCTCTCGAACTCGTCATCAAAGCCAGGGAAGCCGCGTATGCCCGCGTCGATGGCATGGCGGCAGAGCAGTTTCTCCACGGTCCAATGGTGGCAGTCAATTCCGGCGACATGGCGATCGTCATTCAGGTCGCTGGAAACGCGTCCAAACGGGTCGCCGATATCGGACAGGTTCTCGATGGTTTTGGCGCTCGCCTCTGGCTCGTCGGCCAGGAGATCGAAGGAAACCCGGAAGCGGAAACGTTCATCCTGCCGACGCTCCCCGAGATCCTTTCGCCCCTGCTGACCGTCGTTCCTATGCAGATGCTCGCGTATGCCATGGCGACCCGCAAGAGTCTCGATCCCGATACATTCCGCCGTCACGATCCGGTCTACAAGAGTGGTTTCGATCGTCTCACCTTGTAAGCCCTGCTCACTCAGCCTGACTGAGCCGCCGGAACGGTTCCGCGCGGCGAAGGCGGCAGTTTCGACGCGATCAGCGCGACGTGGAGCGAGAGACGTTCATGAGGATGCGTAGGGTTCGCACCAGTCATCTCACCAATCTGTTTCAACCGATATGCCAGCGTATTGCGGTGGACGCCCAGTAGGCGAGCAGCTTCGATTTGCGATCCTCCTGATTCCAGGAACGCGAGCAGGGTTTCCTGGAGAATGCCCCGACGGTCCCTTTCGATCAGGTCTCCAAGCGTATCGGCAGCATACGATTGCAGCGCCCCGCTCCCCCAAAGGGGAAAGAGGAGCCGATAGATACCAACGTTGGCCGGGGAATCGAATCGAATCTGTCCGGGCGTAATCAATCCGCTCTGTACCAGCGATGCCAGAAAGCGCGCCTGACCAGCTGCCGTTGGGATGCCGCTGGTTCCTCCGATCCGTGTCGAATAAACCGTCCAGACTCCGGCACTCTCTGACGTCGGCGCAGGCATGACTTGTCCGCGAAGGTGCCGGGTCATCCCAGTCGGATACTCAACGAGTATTGCCGAAAAGCCGTCGACTTCCCCGGCGTCGTGCACCGTGCCGCCACCACTGAGTTCGCGATGAATTGACAACCGATCGACTTCTGGTCCTGCCAGAACAACCTGAAACACGCCGTTCGAAGGGAGACCGAGCGATCCCGCAACGCGCCCCACTTCGTCGGAGCTTTCCATAAGCAATCCGGCCAATGCCGCCGAGCGAGCATTGCCACGCGGTCGGACATCGTTGGCATGCGACTGCGCCGATTCGACCGCGACCGCTATCCGTTCGGCAACGATCCGGACCATCGCCCTATCGTCACCATTCACGGGTCCAAGAAAGAGCGACGACCCACCCACGAGACGGGTGACATAGCACGGACCGACCCACCCTTTGGTTGGAAGAGGACCATCCGGCTCCATCTGTCGACCGACGTCAAAACCGGCGCTCGCTTGAGCGACACCATCGCGAGGATGGGCCACCGCGACTTCGACACCAAGCGCATCCGCAGTCTTCTGGACAATGTCACCAACCGAAGCACCTAGCGCATTCGCTTGCGACAACATGCGCCCAAGATCAGTGCCGCGCTGATAGATGAGGCCTCGCTGTTCGGTGAGCAAGCGATTGATATCGCTTTCGAGATCGGGCGGGATGGATTCGGACCAGATCGCCACCAACGGTTCCGGAACATCGACCGGACCATCAACAATTACCCCGGTTGCGCCTCGGGCCACAACCTCTCGCATGATCTCTTCGTGTCGCACCCCGGACTCTGACAGGATGCGATCGGGCATAATGACAACCTCGCCCCCCCGGATTGGTGGCAGAATCGGCATCGACGCTCGCAAGGTCACTCCCCATGTAACCTCACGTTCGAGATCTCGGCTCAGCGAACCACGTGTCGAGTAGTATCCAGAGGGGTCGTCGAGAGCAAAACGATGATCCCAGGTCAGCAAGTCAGCAATCGTGATTTCAGCCATCATGAACCTTTCGGACGGGCAAAGTAATTGTGCAACGAGCCCTGTTGCTCCCCGACGATCCTGCATTTTTGCGAGACGATGAACCCCACTGACCGCAACAACTCAGCGACCTCTTGGGATTCTTGCACAAACACCATCTGGATACAATCTCGATGAACGCTCCTCGAATACCAATCAATTCCCTGGTCATTGTGCTTTCCGCCTCATTGGTCGGTATCCTGGCGTTCCTTTACCCGTTTCTGCTCCCCGTCATCGAGCCAATCCCGGAAAACCGGGTCCGGTCGAGCGAAGCCCCGTTTCTCTTTCTCATCGTGACCGCGCTTTGCCTGGCGGCGATAGCCTTCGAATTCCGGCCTACCGCTGATGCAGCGTCACTGCAATCCGCGGCTAAGACCACCGCCTTGCTCGGTGTGCTGGTTGCTGCCGACGCGGCGCTGCGTTTGATTCCAACCTTTCTGGGAGCTTCGCCGATTTTTCTGCTCATCATGCTGACGGGTGTGGCGTTCGGTCCTGTCGTCGGCTTTCAGATGGGTACCCTGACCCTTCTCCTCTCGGCCTTCATGACTGGCGGGATCGGACCGTGGCTCCCGTTTCAAATGCTGGTGGCTGGCTGGATCGGACTGACCGCCGGCTATCTGCCACTACCAGCGTCGACCGCCCGCAAGATCGCTGTTCTCGCCGCTTTCGGAGCCCTCTGGGGATTCGGATACGGCGCGATCATGAATCTCTGGTCGTGGCCCTTCACGGCCCCGGGGTTGACGGAAGATGTCGGTCTCTACTGGTCGCCGTCGTTGTCCGCCAGCGAATCAGTCGAGCACTATCTCCGCTTTTACCTCGTGACTTCGATTTGGTATGACGCCTTTCGCGCGCTCGGCAATGTTGCGCTGGTGATAGTGCTCGGTCTTCCAATCCTGAAAACACTCGAGCGCTACCGTCGCCAGTTTTCGTGGGAACCCTGGACAGAATTCAGCGATCAACCCGCTGACGACCAACGCTAGATCCAGGATTCTTCTCTTCTCTCGCGCTCCTTCCCCGGCGTTCACGCCGTTCGCCAAGCCCGGCCTGTGGCCACCTGCCCAACCACCACAACGAAAAAAGCAAACCGAATCGAGTTTTGCGCTCGAGGATGACAGAATGGCACATATTGTGTTTCAATTGCCGGGCGCTATACTAGGGCTTGGTTACGCGACTTGATTTGAGTAGTTCTCAGACGTCGCCCCGACCAGTGAAACACCCAGAATTTCGCCGAGATCGATCATCGAAAAATGCGTAGGTACGCTGGCATCGCGTACTGACAATGATGATGACCCTCAGCGTCTCCAGGAGCGCAGAGCACCGCAATCGCGGTGCCGACAGGAATCGAGGATGTCGACGCGAAAAACTGTCTGGGCGGTTGATCCTCGTGTCGCAATTGGGCAAGGTGCAATGACTGCAAAGCAACGAACCGCAACACTATCGAAACGCTCCCCGCACGGTCTCGCGATCCAGCGCTATTTCACCAAGGTCGGGGAGAGCCCGTATGCTTCGGTCGAGTGGTCGCGGCGAACGTCGAAGATCACCAACCAGGATGGCTCGATCGTCTTCGAGATGAAAGACGCCGAGGTCCCAGCCACCTGGTCCCAGGTTGCCACCGACATCATGGTGTCGAAGTATTTCCGCAAAGCCGGCGTGCCCCAGTTCGCCGACGACGGTGCTCCACTTCTCGACGAAAATGGGGATCCAGTTCTCGGTCCAGAACGATCCGCTCGCCAGGTAATCCACCGGCTCGCCGGGTGCTGGCGTCATTGGGGCGAAACGCATGACTATTTCGCGACCCCGGAGGACGCGCAAGCGTTTTACGACGAACTCGCCTACATGCTTGTCCATCAGATGGCCGCTCCGAATTCACCGCAATGGTTCAACACTGGTCTGAACTGGGCCTATGGCATCACCGGTCCGGCCCAGGGTCACTACTACTGTGTTCCCGAAACCGGCGAGGTCCTCCACTCCGAGGATGCCTACACCCATCCGCAACCGCATGCTTGCTTCATCCAGTCGATCAAAGACGACCTGGTCGGCGATGGCGGCATCATGGATCTCTGGGTGCGCGAAGCCCGCTTGTTCAAATATGGTTCCGGGACCGGCACGAACTTCTCCTCCATCCGCGGTGAAGGCGAACCCCTCTCCGGTGGTGGTTCATCGTCCGGTTTGATGAGTTTCCTGCGCGTAGGCGACCGCGCTGCTGGCGCGATCAAGAGTGGTGGCACCACGCGACGCGCCGCCAAGATGGTCTGCCTCGATGTCGACCATCCAGACATTGAGAACTTCGTCACCTGGAAAGCGGATGAAGAGCGGAAGGTCCAGGCGCTCATCGATGCCGGCTATCCCGCTGATTTCAATGGCGAGGCTTATCAAACGATCTCTGGTCAGAACGCCAACAACTCGGTCCGCATCACCAATGACTTCCTCGACGCCGTCGCTAACGACGAGGACTGGAATCTGATCCGCCGGACCGACGGAGCGGTACACAAAACGATCAAGGCGCGTGAACTCTGGCGGACGGTCGCCGACTCGGCCTGGAAATGCGCTGATCCCGGCGTTCAGTACGACTCGACCATCAATGAATGGCACACCTGCCCGGCTTCGGGTCCGATCAACGCTTCAAACCCCTGCAGCGAATACATGTTCCTCGACAACACCGCCTGCAATCTCGCCAGTCTGAACCTGATGAAATTCGTCGATTCGGAAACCGGGGAAGTCGATCTCGAAGGCTACAAGCACGCCATCCGCCTCTGGACGATGGTGCTCGAGATCAGCGTTCTGATGGCGCAGTTTCCAAGTGAGGAAATCGCTCGGCTTTCCTATGATTTCCGCACGCTCGGTCTTGGCTACGCGAATATCGGCACCGTGCTGATGCTCCGCGGTCTTCCCTATGACTCAGACGAAGCCCGCGCCTTCACCAGCGCCATGACCGCCATCCTGACTGGCGAGTCGTATGCCGCTTCCGCGGAAATGGCTGGCAATCTCGGTCCCTTCCGCGAATATGAGTTGAACGCCGAGCATATGCTCCGGGTGATCCGCAATCATCGCCGCGCGGCCTACAACGCCCCGGCCGAGGAATACGAAGGCCTCTCCGTTCCGCCGATGGGACTCGATGCCGATCTCGCTCCGGCGAACCTGGTTGACGCGGCCCGCGAAAGCTGGGACCGGGCGCTGACTCAGGGCGAAACTCACGGCTATCGCAATGCCCAGACGACCCTTCTCGCGCCGACCGGCACGATTGGGTTGTTGATGGATTGCGACACTACCGGCGTCGAACCCGACTTTGCCCTCGTGAAGTTCAAGAAACTCGCCGGTGGCGGCTATTTCAAGATCGCCAATCACAGCATTGAACCGGCACTGCGCAACCTCGGGTATACCCCGGCGGAACGCAAAGCGATTCTGCAGTACGTGCTCGGGTCGATGTCACTCGATGGCGCGCCCCATATCAATCGCGAGTCACTGAAAGCGCGCGGATTGCTCGATAGCGATATCGATCAGATCAACCGCTCCCTGCCCGGCGTGTTCGAGCTTCCCTACGCGTTTTCAGCCTGGACCCTCGGCGAAGAAACGCTCGGTCGACTCGGTATCTCAATGGACGCCGCTTCCCAGCCTGGTTTCGATCTCCTCAAAGCCGTCGGGTTCTCCGCCAACCAGATCGAAGCCGCCAACGAATACATCTGCGGCACGATGACGGTCGAAGGTGCGCCACTGCTCAAAGACGAGCATCTGCCCGTGTTCGACACCGCCAATCGCTGCGGCAAGAAAGGCACCCGATTCATTCACTATCTCGGTCACGTCAAGATGATGGCTGCTGCCCAGAGTTTCCTCTCCGGCGCGATCTCGAAAACGATCAACATGCCGAACGAAGCGACCGTCGAAGACATCCTCGATGCCTACGACCAGAGTTGGCACTACAGTCTGAAAGCAATGGCAATCTATCGCGACGGTTCGAAATCGAGCCAGCCACTTTCGTCACGCGCCGAAGGCTCGAGTGACAAAGACGCGGAATCAGTCGAAGCGGAAATCGAAAAGCGGGTGGCCGAAGCGGTCGCGGCGGAGCGGGAACGAGCCGCCGCCGAACAAGCCGCTGCCGTCGAAGAGGCTGTCGCCGCCGTTCGCTCCGAACTTGGCATGGGGACTCCCTATCGCCACCGCTTGCCAGCCCGCCGGACGGGATTCACCCAGGAAGCCCGGATCGCTGGCCACAAGGTCTTCCTCCGCACCGGGGAATATGAAGATGGCAAACTCGGCGAGATCTTCATCGACATGCACAAGGAAGGTGCGGCCTACCGGTCGATGATCAACTGCTTCGCGATCGCGGTGTCCAAGGGTCTGCAGTACGGTGTGCCGCTCGACGAGTTCGTCGACACCTTCACCTTCACCCGCTTCGAACCGCAGGGAATGGTCGCGGGACATCCGAACATCAAGATGTCGACCTCGATCATCGACTATGTCTTCCGCGTGCTTGGACTGGAGTATCTCGACCGGACCGATCTGGCCCAGGTGCCGCCCGATCTTGACGAACCCGATGGTTCCTCGTATGACGAAATGCCGCAGATCGAGGCTTTCCGCGAACCGGAAACGGTCGAGCCAGCCGCAGCCGCAACAGAAGCCACGACTGTCAAAGCCGAACCAGCCGCCGTCGCAACCGAGATCGTGCCGAAAGCAGAAGCGCCACGACCGCTGACCACGCCGAACGGCTACAAGAACGGGAATGGCAACGGCACCCTGCACGCGACCGCGGAGTCAGTCTCGATTTCAGTCGGAGTCATCACCTCTTCGATCGACGCCCAACTTTCCGAGATGATGGGCGACGCTCCTTTCTGCGACCAGTGCGGCCATATCACCGTTCGCAACGGCTCGTGCTATCGCTGCCTGAACTGCGGGAATAGCCTCGGCTGCTCCTGAACCACGGCTTCAACGACATTCGCTGTGAACCGGAGCGGCCTTTCCGCTCCGGTTCTGCATTGTCAACTTTCAATAATCACCGCAAAGACATTGACCTCGGGTACGATGACGCTCTGAACTCAGACACACATGTCAGGAGCACCATGAACCCACCCGCAGTGACCTCCACCATCGATCTCAACGCCCCCGGCAAGCAGATCGGTCGTCTCCGCTATCCGCGTATCTCGAACAATGGCGGTTGGGCCTACGATCTTGTTCCCATCGCGACCATTGCGAATGGCGACGGCCCAACCGTCCTCGTCAGCGGTGGCAATCATGGAAATGAATACGAAGGCCAGATTGCCGCGTTGCGACTGATCGACGAGATCGAAGCCGATCAGGTGACGGGACGGATCATTGTCGTGCCGGTCATCTCGGCTGAGGCCGCTTGGGCGAACACCCGTCTCTGGCCGTCTGGAGTGAATTTCAACCGCTCCTTCCCTGGTCGGCCCGATGGACCACCCCATGAACTCCTGGCCGACTATTTCACCCGGGTGCTTTTTCCGATGGCCGATGTCGTGATCGACATGCACTCAGGGGGCAACGCGTTCTGGTTTCTCCCCTGTTCGCATATGCACGTGGTCGACGATCCGGTTCAACGCAAAGCGATGCTCGACGGCATGCTCGCCTGGAACAGCGATTTTCATTTTCTCTATATCGATGTCAACGGCGCCGGGCTGCTGCCGGTCGAAGCAGAGAATCAGGGCAAGACAGTGATCACCACCGAACTCGGTGGTGGTGGTCGGGTTCCGGCCGCTGTCCACCAACTCGCCTGGAGCGGTCTGACCAACGTTCTCCGCCACGAAGGGGTACTTGGAGGAGAGGTCCAGACTCGCGAATCACTCGGACTCCCGCCAGCAATCATCATCGATGGACGCGACCCGACCAACTACGTCAACACCGACGAAGCCGGTTTCTGGGAGAACCTTCTCGAGGCTGGCGATTCAGTGAAGGCGGGTGACCCGGTCGGAAGACTCTGGTTTCCGGCAACTCCTGAACGGAAACCACGGACCTTCACCGCGCCACTCGACGGGATCCTGACGGTCATCCGCGCGACCACACCGACCCTCGCCGGTGACAGCGTCTTTGTCCTCGGACAACCGATCTCGGCAGCTGAGATCCTGTCGTAGAACTCCGTTCTTCAGACAGCAAAACGACCGGACTGCCTAAAGCAGCCCAGTGGCAACTGTGGGCATAAGCGGGAACAGGTCCCGCCACGGCCATTGCCGGGCTAAAGAAACCTCATCCCGCATTACACCATTGGCTGTGCTAGTATGTACGTACACTGTGTGCGGTCACTGAGATGACGGCTCGTGTTCCCCGCAATTCCTGGTCTGTCAGCGCGTCTGGCAGCCGGGTCTCAGTTCATCGATGGCGTTCGGCTGGCGAACGCTGTCTGCGTCGAAGGGGAAACACTGTCTATGGCCGAACAGCTTCCTGATGTTGGCCGTCCGCGAGGAAACGCCTGGCGCCAACTGACCGAAGAAGGGATCGTCTGGGAAGGACAGATCCTGATCACCGGCGACGAAGCAGACCTCGCTGCTCTGCTTATCATCACCAACGAACGATTGGCTTTCGTTCGCGGTGGCTCCATTGCGCTCGATGTCGACCGCGAATGGCTCTATCCGACTCCAGTGCTGCGACGAACGGGTTCCGTTCTTCTCTGGATCGCCGCGCCTGATTCTCACACATCCGACTCTATCACCGTCGAAGTGCGTGCTGGTCGTCGCGAAGCAGCCCGGATGGTTTCGCTCCTGTCGCCAGAAGAAGAAACCTGGGCTACTCCGGCCTCGCTGCAAACCTACGTTCCGACCACACCACCCCAGACACCTGATCTGCCGCTGGCCCGCTCCTGGAGCGAGCCAGCTGATACCGCCGCGAATCGATTCGACGCCGAACCCGTGTTGCCGGTATTTGAAATGCTCGATGACGACGATTTTCCACCGATCGTTGCCCGGTCGATCGAACCGTCCGGCTGGGGTTGGAACATAGACCTGAGCGGCGACATCGATGGACCAGTGGCATTGGCCGGTTCGGTCCGCAAACCAGATTCTCCGCTCACGCCGGTGCCCGGTCTCGAATCGCGCGATGAACGCGCCCACCGGGCCTGGATCATTCGCTTGAGCGGACTCGTGGCCGCTTTCGCACTTTTCGCTGGTTTCGCCAGCGGTCTCCTCCCAGGCTGGTCTGACATTCAGAACGCAATTCAACCCGACGAACCAACCGTCGTCTCGGTCGCTGAAGTCCTTGCTCCAACACCACCACCGACAGTCGCTCCAACCATCGTCGAAACCGTCGCGCCAACCGCTACCGCGAGCACGGTTTCGATGCCTCAGTCGACAGACCCCATGGACCCAACCGTCGTCCCCCAGGAAACAGCCGAAGCCATGGGCGTCGGTGGAATGACCGAAACGACGGATGAGCCAGAGGTTGCCGCCGAACCGACCGAGCCGCCCGCTCCAACAGCCGAACCAACCCTCGCTCCCACTGAAACCCCATTTCCAACCGAAGCACCTACCGAAGTGCCGGAACCGACCACCGTCTCCGATCAGGTTGCCGCCGCTCAGGACGTCACCGAAACCCCGGTCGACCAAACACCGATCATCCCACCACCAGCGCCGACCGATACGATCGAACCGACAGCAACACCAGAAACGGCTGTCCCCACCGAGGAAGTCACCGCGACGTCGGAAGTCGAGACTGGAACAGAAGCCACCCCAAGCACAACCATCACTGGAACTGATATCGGTGGCGCCATCAACTCCCAGAGCGCCACGATCGATAGCGCCGAGGTCGCGGCCGATTCCTTTGCCCTGAACGGTGGCCGCTACACAATCGAAGCCGCCTATCGGTCCGAGTCTGTCCCGGAACTGACGCTCGGACGCTCCAAGATCGGCGAATGGGTCGTTCTGATTGTGAGTGTCTACAACTGGTCAGACGCCCCGTTACCGGTCGTCATGCCAGACTTCCGTGTCGCTGATGAAGACGATCTCTCCACCGAATACCCGCTCGACACGGCCACGGGTTCCGTTGCCGCCTATCTTGGGATGTCACCGGCGCTCGGTATGAACGAGACCGGCGAAATTTCGACCGGTAGCATTGACCGGATTGCGCTCGTCTTTTCGGTTCCCACTGGTCTTGGCGATCTCGCCTTGCGCGCGGGTGAGCAAACGGTCGCGCTCGGACCAGCGTTGACCCGGACCGCCGGCGGCTTCACCGGACCTGGCCAAGCGGTCGCACCGGAACTCGTCGAAGCCCAGGTCGTTGACGTCATTGACGGCCGCACGATCGTGGTCGAAGTGGACGGCAACTCCTTCACCGTGCAATATCCGGGCATCTCAGTGCCAGCCGCTGGCGAGTGCTTCGCTGACGAATCGACCACTGCCAATAGCGAATTGATGGTCGGCCAAACGGTCTTTCTCGAGCGCGAACGTCGCAGCCGCGACGCAACCGATGTCTTCCTGCGGGATGCCTGGGTCGATGACGGCGCCGGCAACCGGACATTGGCCAGCGCGATCCTGGTGGCCAATGGCGTTGCGACTGCCTCTCCTGAAGCTCCGGACATTCGCTTTGCAGGTTGGCTCTCTGGCGAGAACCTGGTCGCTCAGCAGAATGCGACCGGACTCTGGTCTGCTTGCGAAGCGCCAGCCGAATCGGGAGCTTGATCGCAGTGACAGATTACGCTTCGGTATCCGCGCGAACCTTTCGACTGCCTGGTGAAATTCAGTTCGGCAATGGTGTTTCCCAAAGAGTTGCCGAAGAGGTCGCGCGTCTCGGTGGAAAGCGGGTCCTGCTGATCACCGATCCTGGTGTCATCGCCGCCGGTATCTCGGCCCCGATCGAAGCAAAACTCGAGCGGGCGGGCTTGCCGGTGATCGTTTTCGCCGACGTCAGCCCGAATCCCCGCGACACTGAAGTTCAAGCGGCAGTTGATCGATCCATGCTGGTGCATGCGGACCTGATCGTGGCGGTCGGCGGGGGTAGCCCGATAGACCTCGCCAAAGCGGTAGCCGGGATCGCAACCAACGGTGGCACGCCGCAGGACTGGGTCGCGCCCAGACCGTTCTCCAAGCTGCCTCTACCGATCATCGCCATCCCGACTACGGCCGGGACTGGCAGCGAAGTCACCCGCAGTTCGGTCATCAACGACACTGAGCGACAGATCAAGATCTCACTTCGCGATTCGGCCATCGCGCCGAAAGTCGCGCTCGTCGATCCCGAACTAACCTATTCGCTACCGGCAGCGTTGACCGCTTCCACCGGGATGGATGCCCTCACCCACGCGATCGAGGCCTACACCGGTCGGTTGGCAACACCGATTACGGACGCGCTGGCCTTGCAGGCGATGAAGATGATCGCCGCGAACCTTCCGATAGCCGTCGCCGATGGCGGCAATCGCGAGGCCCGGGAAGCGATGATGATGGCAAGCGTTATCGCCGGAATGGCGTTCAGTAATTCTGATGTCGCCGCCGTCCATTGCATCGCCGAAGCGATTGGTGGGCGGTATGACACCCCACATGGTGTCGCGAACTCCCTCTTTTTGCCCTACCTCTTCGCCTACAACGCCGAAATCGCGCCCGAACGGCATGCCCAGGTCGCGGTCGCGCTCGGAGCCGCCGATGCAAGTCAGGCGACCGCAGACGCCGCCCTGGCCGGTTCGCGTTATCTGGTCGAACTCGGGCGATCGATCGGTATCCCGCATCTGCAGCAGATTGCCGGGATCGCGCCCGACGATTTCCCCTGGATCGCAGCAGCCTCGGCAGCCAATCTTTCCAACAGCAGCAATGCCCGCGCGATGCGCGAAGACGACTACCTGGTGATGCTCGAAAGAGCATGGAACGCCTGACGGCCCTCGTGCCGTCGAAAAACGCCAATCAGTACCGCGTTTTCGCTTCAACCGCTAAACTCTCCAACGACACACCGAACTTTCGAAAAGCGATGGACGTTTTTCAGGGCGTGTGAGACAACCGGATCATTCCGGTGACGGTTTGCGAGTGCCATTCAGTTGGCACAGAGTGCGGAAGAGGGTAGCCTGGTGGTCGATGAGATTGCGAAAAAACTCGGTGAGGTCAAGGATCAGCTCGAAGACACCGCTGAAGCGGTGGTCGACGCATTGACCGGGTCTGACGAACAAGTGGATGAGGTGAGTGCGCCAACCGCGAAGGAATCTGCTGACGCGTCACCGGAACTTGCGGCCGAGACCGTCGGCGATTCCGGTACAGCGTCGATCGATTCAGCATCCGTTGAACTCATTACCGAGACTGAAGAATCGCTGGAGACGGCGTCTGTCGCTGACGTGAGCGAGGACGCTTCATTTGATCCGCCTATAGCTGTTGCTCCAGAACCAGCCACAGTCGAAGACGCTCCAGCAGCACCTGCCGACACCAGCGAGAGCGCAGACGAAGCAGCCCTAGCGGCGGCCACTGATGCGCTGGTGGTAGCGGCCGTCGGAGCGATCGCACCGGAAGCAACTGGTTCGACTCAAACACCGGTTCCTGATGCCGACGCGGCCCCCGAAACGACTCCGGAACCAGCCGCTCCCGCTGAGCCAGCGCCAGAACCAATCGTTGCGACCCAACTGACATGGGGTTTCATCGATACCGAAGGGAAGATTTACCAGGCCACGACCGAGCATTTCCGTGGGCGAGCGATCGGTGTTGCTGTCGGCGAAGACCCTCCGCAAGTACCAGAATTCGAAGCCAACTTCCTGCCGTTGGTGAAGGACGTCGAAGCGCTCGAAGTCGAAGTTGCCGCCGCGAAAAACAAAGTTGCGGTCATGGGTCGGGTGCGGCGGATGAAATCGACCGCCGGCAAAGCGCAGGCCCTCGGAGATTTCGAAGATCTCTTTTCCCGCCTGAACGCGCTCGAAGCCACGATCCAGACCGAGATCAACGAGCGGCGTGCGGTCAAAGAGGAACTGATCGTCAAATCGGAAGCGCTCAAGGATTCGACCAGCTGGAAAGCCACTGGTGATGCCTACAAAGCGCTGTTCGAAGAATGGAAAGCGGTTGGCGCGACCGGTCGCGAGGCTGACGATGCGCTCTGGGCTCGTTTCATTGGCGCGCGCGAGGAGTTCAACAAAGCCCGGGGTGTCCACTTCGAGGAACGCCGCGAGCAGTGGGATCAGAATCGCCTGCTCAAACAGGACCTGATCGTCAAAGCACTGGAACTGAGTTCCTCGACCGAATGGCGCGACACATCGATTGCGATGCGAGCGGTGTTCGATGACTGGAAAAAGGTCGGCAGCGCCGGGCGGCAGTCGGACGAGGAACTGTGGAAACAGTTTCGGGCGGCGCAAGAGATTTTCTACGATCGTCGCAAGACGTTCTGGGAAGAAAACCGCAAAGCCAAGGAAGCGCTCTGTGAACGCTCCGAAGCCGCAAGCACCAGCGATGAAGAGCGCGAAGTGACCGTTGAAGCGATGAAAGAACTGATGGCGGAATGGAAAACGATCGGTACGACTGGCAAACGCGACGTCGATGACGCGCTCTGGACCCGCTTCCGGGCATCCCAGAACGAGTTCTTCGATTCACGGAAGAAGGTCACGGCTGCTCGCGATTCTGCCTTCCGGGAATCGATGCAGGAAAAAGAGAGTCTCGTTGTCGCCATCGAAGCTCTCGCCTATTCTCCCGATCCAGTCGACGCCGCCGACGAAGCCAAACGGTTGAAAGCAGAGTTCGACGCGTTGCCACCGATCCGCCAGGATCGTGAGGAAGCGCTTGCCCGCCGCGCCCGTAAGGCGCTCGGTGATATCCGGGTCAATGCTGCTGCGGAAGGCGCGCGCCGGGCCGTCTCCTGGGAAGGCAAACTTCGGGAAGCCCTTCTTCGTTCCGAGGGTCAGATCATCAGTCTCGAACGCGCCGTCGAGGAACAGGTAGAGACCCTCAAGGAATTGCAGAGCGAGCGTTCGAGCGCGACCGGCGACGAGCAAACCGCGCTCGATACACAGATCAGCGATCTCGAAGCGACAATCAGCAAGAACAAATCCGAAATCGAACGGCTTCAGGAATCGACGGCCGAGGTCGGCAAGAGCCTGGACGACTAGCAAGCAACCCCGTCAGACCCGGATCATACTCGATGATCCGGGTCTGACATTCCGGCTAGCGCGTGTCGTTGGCGTAGAACTGTCGCCACGGGAGCAACGCCCGTTCCGCCAAACTGACCGCCGCAAAGAGCAAGACAGCCATCACCGCCAGCACGGCAACACAGGCAAACACCAGATCTGTGCGCAGGCTGGCATTGGCCAGGATAATCGCGTGCCCGAGACCGGAATCAGAACCAACAAATTCGCCAATCACCGCGCCAATCACGGCGACCGCAATACCCACCCTGGCCCCTGAAAAGAGATACGGCAGCGCACCTGGTGCACTCACAAAACGGAACTGCTGCCAGGTGCTCGCTCCCATTGTGCGCAGGAGATCGAGGGTTTCACGGTCGGCGGAGCGGAGTCCATCGGTCGTGGCGACCGCGATCGGGAAAAAGGAGATCAACGCGACCATGATCACCTTCGGCAGGAGACCGTGACCAAACCAGATCAGCAGGAGCGGCGCCAGTGCCACCACCGGAATCGCCTGACTGGCGATCACCAGAGGGTAGAACGTCCTTTCGAGCAACCGGGAAAAATGAAACGCCGTCGCGGTGGCGATCCCGGCGATCAGTGCCACACCGAACCCGATCAGCACTTCCTGGAGCGTCACCCAACTGTCAGACAGGAGAAGCGACCGTTCTGCCCAGCCGGTCTGCGCCACCAGGCTCGGCGGTGGCAGATACCAGGCGGGTTTATCGGTCACGCTGACCCACACTTCCCACATCAGCAGAAAGAGAAGAATGACCAGAATCGGAGCAACCCAGGCGAGCACACGACTGCGGGTCCGGGTTGGCGCGACGGCGACAGGAACGGTCGGCCCGGTGGGAAATCATTTGGCTCCATCACGATCGCCAACCCCGGTGGTCGATAACTCCCAGTTGCTCCAGGAGCGAGAGCCGGATCCGTTCGAATTCCGGATCGCGGCGGAACTCCGGTGGTCGTGGATGCGGCGCCTCCACTCGCTCTTCTCCGGTAACCCGACCAGGTCTGGACGAAAGCACGAGGATCCGGTCGGCGAGAAAGACGGCTTCGTCGACATCATGAGTAACCAGCATCGTCGTCCGGGGTTCGAGCCTGAGCGCCTCGCCGAGCCATTCCTGAGCCTCGGTCCGGGTGAGGGCATCAAGAGCGCCAAACGGTTCATCGAGCAGGAGAAGATCCTGTCCACCGACAATCGTTCGCACAAACGCAACCCGTTGCCGCATCCCTCCCGAGAGCTGCGCCGGGTAGCGATCCTCGAATCCGGCCAGACCAAACGTCGCGAACTCCTGGCCAGCTCTCGCTCGCGCATCAGATCGACCCGAACCCTGGACTTCGAGCGCAAGCGCCGCGTTCGCCAGCGCGGTTCTCCATGGCAGGAGGAGATCGCGCTGATGCATATACGCTGAGTTACCCAAACGATCAGCAGCACGCGTCGGCTCGCCATGGATACGAACCTGGCCGCTGTCAGGATCGAGAAGACCGGCAACGATATTGAGCAGCGTGCTCTTGCCACAACCCGATGGTCCGACCAGCGCGACAATCTCACCTGCGGTCACCGCCAGCGAAACGTCGTCGAGAACAGGGAGAACATAGCCACCCTCGGCATAGGTTGCCGAAACGCGCTCCATCGCCACCACGATCTCACCATTCATGAACACCAGCGTTCTTTCTGCTCCCAGTTCTGGTGGCCAGGACGATTCAATGGTTTAGACTCCAAGGGTTACGGGACCAGCCTGCAAGGATGCGGGTGTGAACGCGTCTCAATCATCTGCAGGCACTACGCACAATCAGCAGGTCTCATGCCGTCGCCACTTCATACTGTACTCCCCGAAGATCATGCAGCGGTGGTCGATCGACTGGCCGCTACGTTCGCCAACGCTGACCGCGAACTCGTGCTAGTCGGCGGGATCGTGCGCGATCTCCTGATCGGCGAAGACCTGCCGGCTGATCTCGATTTCGCGACCAACGCGGTGCCCGAGGAAACAGTCGAGCTGGGAACCCAGGCTGGAGCCGAATCGGTCTATCTCGTTGGAGTCCAGTTCGGAACGGTGGGCCTGGTTTTTGCCCCAACCAACCCAGGTGGGTCGCCGATCCAGGTCGAGATCACGACGTATCGCGCCGAAAATTATCCGCATGACACCCGCAAACCGGAGGTCGAGTTTGGCGAAACGCTGCTCGATGATCTCTCCCGGCGGGATTTCACCATCAACGCAATTGCCTCGGATGCGGTAACTGGCGAACTCCATGATCCTTTCGACGGCCAGGCTGATATCGCTCGCGGCTTGATTCGGGCTGTCGGCGATCCCGATGAGCGCTTCCGCGAGGACCCACTTCGCATCCTGCGCGCCGCCCGTTTTGTTTCCCAGCTCGGTTTCGCAATCGACGCCGAAACCGCCAGCGCGATGGAACGGCAAGCGGAGAGCCTTGCCCGGATTAGTCGCGAGCGGATCCTGGCGGAGCTGACCCGTTTGCTCACCGGTCGCTGGGCTTCGCATGGACTGACAACGCTGCGAGAAACCGGACTCCTCGCGCAGACGATGCCAGAACTGGAAGAACTCGCGTTCGATACCAGCGTCGACGCCGCTGTGCATCGTGAAAAAGATCTCTGGGAACACACGATCCGGGTTGTCGACCGTGCTGATGCCGACCCAGTCGTCCGCTGGGCCGCTTTACTGCACGACGCCGCCAAACCTCGCCGGCGTTCCATCGATCGGACTGGCGAGATTCACTTCTTTGGTCACGAACGCGAAGGCGCGGTGATGGCCAGAACCGTCCTCGGCAATCTCAAAGCCGGCAAGCACCTGGTCGAATCCGTTTGCCGGGTGGTCGAACTCCATGGTCGACCCGAAACCTACGAGGACTCCTGGACCGACAGCGCCGTTCGCCGCCTGATGCTCGATGCCGATAGCGACATCGACGCCTTGTTGGCGTTGGCCGCGGCCGATGTTACCTCGGCTCGCACCGAACGGCAACTAGCCGCCGAGCAGCGAATCGATCGACTGCGTGATCGCATTCACCGTATTCGAGAACAAAGCGACCTCGTCGCGTTCGACAGCCCACTAGACGGAAACGAGCTGATGGCGATGTTCGATCGACCGCCAGGCCGCTGGATCGCCGATATCAAGAACCACCTTCGCGAACTCGTGATTGATGGGGAACTTGAACCCGGAGACCGCGAAACGGCCGCTCGGATTGCCCACGAGATGATGGAGCAGGCTGATCAGTAGCCCGGGCTGCCTTGTGATTGCGGTATCCTGTCAGGCGTGACGCCGACTTCAACCAGCAGGAAGACAGACAATGGAAATCTCAGGCCACTCGAACAAAACAACCGCCGAACTCCTCGCGCAGGACAGTTATACGCCGGAAGAATTGGCGACCCTCATGGACTTGAACGTCAACCGCATCAGGGAAGCCTGCTACGAAGGCAAACTCAAAGCCGAGATCGTCAATCACGACATCATCAGTATCAAACGCTCCGATGCGCTCGAATGGATGTCCAGCCAATAGGCGGAACCGCTGAATCGGCCACTGCCTGCCAGACGACCACGCTTTCGATTGATGTTTTGGACCGAGCCGCGCTGTTATTCGACGAGATAGCGTTCGATCGTTTCCGGATTCAATCGGACGCCAAGACCAGCACCCGTTGGCATAGGGACCTTTCCGTTCCGATCAACCGTGATCGGTTCTTCGAACAGGTCTGAGCGGAGCGGATTCGGGTTCTGGTCGCATTCGAGCAACCCGCCATTGGGGATCGATGCGATGAAATGCATATTCGCAATCGTCGCCAATCCCGACGAAAACACATGCGGGATGACCGGCAACCCAAACGCTTCAGCCAGCGCCGCGATCTTGCGACATGGGGTGATACCTCCTGTCCAGATTACATCCGGCTGAACAATGTCAACGGCTCCCGCCAGCATGAGATCGCGGAAACCGGCCACACCTGTTTCGGTTTCGTACCCTGACACCGGTGTTGTCAGTGCTCGCGCCACCTCGGCACTCCCGCGCCGATCCTCAGTTGCCACCGGTTCCTCCAACCAGGCGATGTCCTGGTCTCTGACTCGTTCCATGAAGGCAAGCGCTACCGGTGGCGTCCAGGCGTTGTTGGCGTCGATCGCCACCTTGACGTCTGGTCCAACGGCTCTGCGCACCGCCCGCACTCGTTCGACATCCTCCTCGAAGGTGGCAGTCGCGTACTCAGGCTCGATCATGTTATGCAGCGGATTCAATATGATGTCGGGATTCCGGCCAACTTTGATCTTCAACCACTGAAAACCGCGCTCAGCATAGCTAGCAGTTTCTTCAGCGAGTGCGCCCGCATCCTTGCCCCGCGAATAAAACCCGGCCGAGGCATAGGCCGTCAGTTCATGGCGGTAACCGCCAAGCAAGCGATACAGCGGCGTACTCGTAGCCTGGCCAATGATGTCCCAGAGAGCGGTATCGACCCCGCTGATCGCCATCATCAATGCGCCCCGGGTTCCACGCTGGTGGGAGCGCATCGCCATCCGCTGCCAGAGTCGCTCGACGTCGAACGGGTCTTCGCCGAGAATGGCGTGTTTCAATTCGCTCGTCACCATTCTGGCGATGCCATCGATGTCGCCACCATAGGTCGCCGATTCGCCGATGCCGGTCAAGCCGCTATCGGTGTGCACATGGACGATAAGAAGACCACGCTCCGGCATGTAATGAATCGCATCCGCCATCGGCGTATCCATCGTGTAGTTCAGCTTTGTGACGGTAACATCGATGATCTTCACTGCTGATTTCGCTCCTTGCTAATGCCTCTGAAAATCCGGTACCTCACAAGCAACTCTAGAGATACCCGAGCGTCATGTAGATCACGGCGAAGTGCGCCGCCGCAGCGGTCAGCCTCCGCCCGGCCACCGACGTAGACCGACGGAAACCAATCCAACGATCCAGCCAAGCACACACCCGGCTATCAACGCGAGATACCAGACGCCGTCGTCTGTAGATACAAGCAGCAGATCGTGGAGACCCCAGGACAAGCCAAAAAGCAGCACTGGCATCAGATTCGGATGGATCGCATCGGGAAATGTTCGCGGCACGATCCCGAAATGGATGAGGTGATAGGCGGCCACACTGGCCAACCCGAAAAGGATGAGCTTCAGGGATTCGTCGATCGGTCCGGCGAAGAATCGCGACACGCCAGCGCGACGGCCACACCGACGATGACATAGCGGAGTTGCGTCGCCAGCATCGATGCGGGCATGGCCTCGTGGAGACAAGGGAACCGCGGTGACCGGGAAAGGAAAGAAGTAGCGCCATCAGGGCGGCCAGCACGGGAGCCGCCAGACGGATCACAAACCAACCGGTGGGGGTATCACGCACGTCGACTGCAGGCGCTGACGTCAGCAACAGCAGGAGCGGCCACATCCCTTGCTGGATCATCGTCAGGTTGAACCAGCGACTGAATCGCCGCAGCGTCGACAGCAGCCCACCATAAAGCGCCCGCGCCAGAATCCCGTCTGGCGGTGGCGTTTTCGGGGAAGGCGGAATACCGCTCACAACGAAAACGCCCTCCGCTTTGAAGCAAAGGGCATTCCGGCCAGTATTGTCAGCGTCATGTGCTAGACGAGCATCAACAACGGATTCTGCAAGGACTGCTTGATGGCCTGCAAGAACTTGGCCACTTCAGCACCATCGGTGATTCGATGGTCGGCTGATAGAGTGATCTTCATACGTTTGCCAACCGCGACATTGCCATCATCGTCGAAGACCGGTGTGTCATAAGCCGAACCAACTGCCAGAATGGCGGCCTGAGGTGGATTGATGATGGCGATGAACTCGGCCACGTCCATCATGCCGAGATTCGAAATCGTGAAGGTTCCACCCTGGTATTCCTCTGGAGTCAATCCGCCTTCGCGCGCCCTGCCGATCAGATCCTTTGTCATCCGCGCAATCGCGGTCAAGGGTTGCTTGTCCGCGTCGGGAACGAATGGCGCGATCAAACCGTTTTCGATCGCTACAGCCACGTTCACATCGATGTTCGCGTGATCGTAGAGGGTGTCACCCTCGAGTGAGGCGTTCAGATTCGGAAAATCACGCAGTGCCAGGGCGGCCGCTTTGACGATCAGGTCATTGACCGAAATCTTCGCCGCTTCATCGGTCAGTTGCGCGTTCACCTGGGCGCGGAAATCCATTGCCGCGACCATGTCGACCTCGGTCGACACATAGAAATGCGGGATAACGTCCTTCGATTCCGCCATCCGCTTGCCGGTGGTCTTGCGCACGCGGCTCATGTCACGCGGCGTTCCTGCCGGACGCGACCCATCGGCTGGCGCAACCGCTGGTTTCGGAGCCGAATCCGGTGCTGCCTTCGGTATCGGTTGGGCGCCAGTGAGATAGGGGGTCAGATCGTCTTTGACGATGCGACCGCCGGGACCCGTCCCAGGGACTGCCGACAAATCGATACCATGTTCGGCCGCCAGCCGTTTGACAATCGGCGATGCGCGCATCCGTTCACCAGGCGCCCGATCAGCAACTTGCGCTTCGTTCGCTGCGCCATTAGTGGGGGCGTTCGAGACGACTTCTTTTGGAGAAGCTGCTGCGACGGCGGTCGGTTCAGTCGGCGCCGGTGTTTCGGTGGCCTGAGCAGCGGCAACAACCGGCGCGGCTTCTGGTGCTGCCGCCGCTTCGACGACTTCACCCGGTGCACCGACCGTGGCAATTGGCGTGCCGATCGGGACGGTTTGACCTTCGGCCACCAACTGCTGGGTGAAAGTACCGCCTTCAGAGGCTTCGATCTCAAGCGCGACTTTGTCGGTCTCGATCTCGGCTATCGGATCACCGACCTCGACTTCGTCACCGATCTCCTTCAACCAGCGGAGAACCGTTCCTTCTTCCATACCGTCGCCCATCTTGGGCATGATGATGACACTCATGAACCGGTCCCCCGATAGAGCACACGGTGAACGGCCTCGACAATGTCGTCTTCACTTGGGAAGGCAGCTGCTTCGAGGTTGCGAGCATATGGCGCAGGCACTTCCGCTCCACTTACGCGCTCCACCGGTGCGTCAAGATAATCAAATGCTTTTTCCTGCAAAATCGCGGCGACCTCGCTGGCAACGCTGAACCAGCGCCACTGTTCTTCGACCGCGACTGCACGATTCGTCTTTTTCACTGACTCGACCAGCAACACGTCATCGAAGGGCCGAATCGAGCGCAGATCGACCACTTCGCAATCAATCTGTTCTTCGGCCTCCAGTTTCTCAGCCACCTTCAGCAGTTGATTCACCTGACGACCGTAGCCAATCAGCGAAACGTCGTTCCCTTCGCGGGCAATTCGCGATTTTCCGAACTCCACGGTGTAATCACCCTCGGGTACTTCACCTTTGGTGCCATAGAGCGCTCCGGCTTCCATGATCAAGACCGGGTCCGGATCACGAATCGCTTCAAGCATCATCCCTTTCGCGTCGTGGGGAGTTGCCGGGGCAATCACTTTCAGACCAGGAAAATGGCCATACATTGCTTCGAGGCTATGGGTGTGTTGCGCGGACAGTTGTACGCCGCCACCGTTCGGACCGCGGATAACGAGCGGCACAGACGCTTGACCACCCGAAAAATAGCGGAGTTTCGCGGCGTTCTGGATGATCTGGTCAGCGGCCTGAAACGAGAAGTTCCAGGTCATCATTTCGACGATCGGGCGCATCCCCATCATCGCCATCCCGATCGCAGCACCGGTGAAACCACCCTCGGTGATGGGGGTGTCGAGCACGCGGGTTGGGCCAAATCGGTCGAGCAGGCCGTCAGTGACGAGGTGGGTACCGCCATAGAGCCCGATATCCTCGCCGAGCAGAACGACGCGTTCGTCCCTTTCCATCTCCTCCGCCATCGCGGATTTGATTGCTTCCCGGTAGGTCATAACCGCCATGTGTTCGCGGACCTTTCTTCTTCAGAACACCAGCACCGGTTCACACCAGCGCTTCACTGGATTCAATCTGGTGCGGCTAGGAGTCCGCGTAAACGTCGGTATAGAGCTCTGACAGCTCTGGCTCAGGACTCTCTTCGGCGAAGGTCACGGCCTCGTCCACAATTGCTTTTTCTTCGACCCTGATCCGGGCGAGCGTTTCCTCGTCTGCTTTCTTGGTCTTGAGCAACTGCGCTTCATAGAGACCGATTGGGTCACGCTTCCGCGCTTCCGCGACTTCATCCTTCGATCGGTACTTCTCGAGGAAGTCGGCCGCGCCGTGTGGAGACAAGCGATAGGTCATCATTTCGAGTGCGTAGGGAGCATTGCTCTCGCGAACTCGGGCGGTCGCCCGTTTGCCCGCTTCCATGACCGCGGCGAGATCCATCCCGTCCACCTTTTCATGCTCGATCCCGTAGGAATCGAACTTCCGGCCCAGATCGGTCATTGCGGTCGACCGCTCGACACTGGTGCCCATGCCGTACTGGTTGTTTTCAAGAATGAAAAGGGTTGGATTGAGTTCGCTCTTACCCCAGAGCCCGGCCAGATTGGCTCCTTCGTGAAACGCACCGTTATTCATGGCGCCATCGCCGAAATAGAGGTGCGTCACACCACCGGTTTTGCCGTAGGCCTGCGCAAACGCCATGCCGACCCCAAGCGGGATATGCCCGCCAACGATGCCGTAGCCACCCATGAACTGATTCTCGACATCGAACAGGTGCATCGACCCACCCTTGCCCTTGACCAGTCCTGTGCCTTTGCCATAGAGCTCGGCCATCACCTCGTTCGGCGTGCTGCCAAGAAGGAGGACATGTGCATGATCACGGTAGGCTGTGATGACCCGGTCCGGTTCTGTAATCGCTTCCATCAGCCCGGTGGCAACGGCTTCCTGGCCGATGTACATGTGGAGATAGCCACCGATTCGTCCCTGCCGGAACCCGCGCTGGCAGGCTTCCTCGAAGAGACGAATCCCGACCATCTTGCGATAAAGCTCCAGAAGCTTCTCCGTATCTACGTCAGGCAAACCTGGTTTGGCGCCGTTGGCAGCCGCAGAAGCGGTCTTCCGTTTTCTGGATGCATTCTGCGTTGTTGCCATAGTCGCCTCCGAGTACCGAGTTTTTTCGGGATTCACCATCACGAGGTCAAATCGCAGTCGTCGCATCCAAGACGCGGTTTCGGAATGAACCGACGACGGGATCGTGAACCATCAACGGCCAATTGTACCGAACATGAACGGAAGTGTCGTTCACAACCGTCTCAGTCAGTCTCCTGCCGCCTAAGCTTCTCCGCCACTGGACGATTCGATCGCATCAAGTTCACCGCTGGTGAGCACCGGTGGCTCCGTTGAGGTGCCCTGATCGAGCGCGAAACTGGCGGTTGGTCTGACCGGTGGAACCTGCCATGGATAGGCTTTCCGCAGCTCCTGGAACGACGATTTTGGTTGCTCGAAATCAGCCGGCTTCGCTTCTTCATTCGGTGCTGGCATCAGGTTCATCACCTGCTGGGCAGTGCCGTATTCTGTCAACGGACGAACGATTGGAGTCGGTGCCGTCGGCGGCGGGTCCACCATTTGACCCGGTATCGATGAATGATCAGGAGTCTGACCAGGACGTTGTGGCGACGTTGCCGCTCCGGGAGCGGGCGGCGACTTTGGTACTCTTCTGATCTCTTGTTCCACAGCCTACGTTACCTTCCAACTGACGTTTCGACTCAAACACTGCCGGCTCCGGCACCACGGTCGTGCCTATTCTACCGGAGGTGGGCTCGCGACGATGAGCCGAAACACACCGAAAAAGCGAGTATGTTCCCATTCGACCACGAATCCCTCGGATTCGATCAATCCCACGGTGTCCCGGATCAACGAGCAGCCAAGTGTCCTCTCCTGAATAGGAGACCAGAGTCGCTCGAGCCAATACAGTGGTTTATGGTTCGAGCGAACATGCTCGAGGAACACCACTCGCCCATCAGGTCGGCAGACTCTCGCCATTTCTCGCAGCGCCGCCGCCGGATCTGGAGTCGTGCAGAGCGCCAGACTAATCGCAACCGTGTCAAACGACTGGGATGAAACCGCAAGACGTTCGGCGTTCATCACGGTCAGATCGATTGCGCGGCCGAGCGTATCTGCTCGTGCCCGAGCCACCGCAAGCATCCCCATCGAAAGGTCGCCGCCAACCGCTGACGTCACTGCGCCACTGTAATAAGGAAGATTGAGACCACTGCCAATCGCCAACTCCAGGGTGTCTCCCCGGAGTGCAGCGCCAAACCGTTTGCGCAAATCGCCGAGCGCGATGTTTTCCGTCAATCCGATCGAGCGATCATAGGTCGCGGCGCGTTGATCGTAGACCGCCTGGATTGCCTCAGTTTTCATTGAACTGCCGTTCCGGTGGTAGAACTCCAAGGCGGAGCAATCGAACTTCGAGACATTGCTATCTTACTCGTGGATCCATTGACCGTCGTCGGGTCATTCGTGACTTCAAGAGGCACTCACTGATGCAGATTGCGGCCGTCGACACGTACTGTTTGCGCGCTCCCCTGGCCGAGCCGTTTGGCTATTCGCAAGCGTGGTATGACACCCGTACCGCAGTGCTGGTCAGACTGACCGATGAAGATGGTCGCACCGGGTGGGGAGAAGCATTCGGTCCACCCGAGCCGATTGCCGCGATCATCGATCACGTACTTGCTCCCCTGGTGCTGGAAGCCGATGCACTCGATCCGGCTCCGCTCTGGGAACGTTCCTATGCCCGCACTCGCGACTATGGCCAGAAAGGGATGGTCATCCACGCCATCAGCGCTATCGATATTGCCATGTGGGATCTCAAAGGTCAGACCCTCGGTGTGTCCGTCTCCAGGCTTCTTGGCGGTCGCTTTCGCGAACGGATCCAGCCGTATGCGACCGGTCTCTATTTTCGGGAGGGTCTGGACTATCGCGATGCGCTTGTGGAAGAAGCCAGAAGTCATGTAGCGGCCGGTTTTCAAGCCGTGAAACTCAAGATCGGTCTGACACCTGAACGCGACCTCGCCAACGCACGTGCCGTTCGGGATGTACTTGGGCCAGATATCGGTTTGATGGTGGACGCAAATCATGCCTACGACGCAGCGACCGCGATTCGTCTCGGACGGGAACTCGCCGATCTCAACATCGACTGGTTCGAGGAACCAGTGATCCCGGAAGACATTGATGCTTACAAAGAGGTCAGACAGGCGCTGCCAATGCCAATTGCCGGCGGCGAAGCCGAATACACCCGTTTTGGTTTCAGAAGGTTGTTGTCGGAACGAGCCATCGATATCGTGCAACCAGATCTGACCATCGCCGGCGGCTTCACTGAATGCCAGCGCATCGCGGCGATCGCGTCGGCCTTTGGCGTTCGCTATCTTCCGCATGTCTGGGGGAGTGCAATCGGATTCAGCGCGTCTCTTCAGTTTGCAGCGTCGCTGACCCCGGCAACGCAATCCCTCCACCCGATCGAACCGTTGTTCGAGTTCGACCGCACGCCCAACCCGTTCCGTGACATCCTCTCTCCAGATCGTGCTCAGATGGTCGATGGATGGATCGAGATTCCCGATCGACCGGGCCTTGGGATCGAGATTGACGAGACCGTCATCAGGGAGTATCTGGTCACGAGTGACTAGCAACCTTTTTCCTTAGCCCAGCCGGCTACGTTGCCAGGAGATGCTCTTCAAAGAACGCGGCCGAGTCGCCAATTGCTTTGAGTTCGTTTTCCTTTTTCGTGAATCCGTGACCCTCGTCCTCATAGACGTCGTAACGAACATTCACACCACGTTCCCGAAGTTTCTCGACAATCTGGTCGCTTTCGGCTTTGACCACCCGAGGGTCATTCGCGCCCTGGATGATGAAGAGCGGTGTTTCGATCTGGTCGACATAGGTGATCGGCGATCGCCGCAGCAAATCTTCCTCTTCGGAGTCGACGTCGCCGAACGTCTGCTTGGCCATTTCCTTCCAGGTCGGCGGAAAAGACTTCAGCATCGTTACCAGATTCGACGGCCCGACGATGTCAACAGCAGCCGCCCAGTATTCGGGCAGGCGGCTGACGCAGGTCAGAACCGCAAAACCGCCATACGAGCCGCCGAACACACCGATTCGGTCCTTATCGACCCACTCCAGGCTCTGCAGGTATTTCGCGGCGGCTTCGAAGTCATGAACATCATTGCCGCCGAGATCGCGATGGATCAGCTTCTGGTAGCTCTTTCCGTACCCGGATGAACCGCGGATGTTTGGCGCTAAAACCCCAATTCCACGGCTGAGAAGGTACTGATAGAACCCACGATAGCCATAGGTGGGTCTTTCCTGCGATTCCGGTCCACCATGAATCGAAAGCACAACTGGAAACGTTCCCGTTCCAACCGGCCTATAGAGCCACGCTGGGATTCGACGCCCATCAAACGTTTCGAAATCGACGAGCTCCGGATCGACCATCTCGATGCTGCTCAGATCGAATCGGAGACTGTCGGTCAGTTTTGTCAGCGTCTGTGCAGGGATATCGAGCAGATAGATTTCGGCTGGAGCCGTCGCCGCCTCGAGTCGAAACGCAATCTGGGAACCGTCCGGTGAAAAGGTCAGTTCACTGCCGAGCACCCCCTGTGGGATATCAGGCAATGCGACCAGGTCGCCAGAATCGAGATCGCGAAGCGAGATCACCGATTTTCCACTCACATTGGTCGACCAGGCGAGATAGCGGCCATCGTGGGAAGCAGAGACGCTTTCAATATCCCATTCTGGCGTTTCGACCCAGGCAAACGATCTGTCGTCAATCGCATAAAACCCGAGACCATTGAACTCGCGATCACGATCGGTGACGACCCAGAAACCCGCGCCATCCGCCGCCCAGGGCCCAGCCGCATAGACATGATCGTCGTCAGCCCCGAGCACTGTTTCGGTGATGCCTTGCTCGAGATCCGACAGCAGGACAAACGTATCGGTGTTGGAACGAACTTCGGTCGAGGAGATGAATTTCCCATCCGGAGACCAGCCACCGGGCATGGAGACACCGCCATCCGCCACCGGGCGGTCATCCTCTCCCGTAGGCACTTCGCGGATGATGACATCCTGGGCGGTCGGTTCACGATCGTTGCCGGCATAGAGGATGTAGTTGCCATCGGCAGACCAGGCATCGCCAGCGAGGTAGTACTGCACATCTGGTCGGTCAGTCATGCTTTCGACGCTCGACCCGGTTGGGTCAGTAAGCCGCAACTGGTGCTTTTCGTTTCCTCCCGCATCTGCGGTGAAAACGATCTGATCTCCCTTAGGGGACCAAGCGAGCTGGCGCACGGCTTCATCGGTGTACGACGTTAGCTGCCGCGGCTCAGAGCCATCGACCGGATACACCCAGAGGTTGAATTGGCCGGACGCATTCGATGAACAGGCGATCTCGCGACCATCTGGAGAAAACGAAAGCGATGACCCATAGCTGACCACCGCGGCGAAATCGGAATAGGATGGCTTGCGGGTTACGTCTGATTTGGTCATCGGCGACCTCCTGTCACGCTGTCAAGCAGTAGAAACTGAACCTTGCTGAACGATGCTCCCGTAATCGAGACCCGATCGCAGCTAGTACCTGCCTACTATGATAGGTTCAGTGAGCCGTAGACGATTTCAAAGGAGATGCAACATGACCGCACCAGCGACGTTCACCGGTTTCGGACCCGAGGTCTTCACGTTTTTCGAAGGTCTGGAAGTTGACAACTCAAAAGCGTATTTCGAAGCCCATCGACCGATCTATCTCCATCAAATCCGCGAACCACTGGAAGCCCTGCTGAATGAGGTGGCCAGCCATACCGGCGGAACAATCAAGATCTTCCGCCCAAACCGGGATATTCGATTCTCGAAGGACAAGTCGCCATACAAGACCTCGACCTATGGCGTCGTCTTTCCGGACGATTCGGCAGCAGGAATCTATGCCGCCATCGATGCGAGTGGATTTGTCACGGGAACTGGGTACTACGGCATGGAAGCAGATCAACTCGAGCGGTTTCGCGAACAGGTGGCCGGATCGTCCGGTGAAGATCTGCCGGGAATTGTCGATACCGTTAAGTCCTCTGGCTTATCGATCGAAGGCAATGCGCTCAAGACCGCGCCGCGAGGCTACGCCAAGGATCATCCGCGGATCGAACTGCTCCGAATGAAAGATCTCTGGACGACTGAGCGTCTCGCCGACCGAAATGCAGTCTTTACCCGGGCGCCATACGACTTGACAATGCATGCCTGGACGAGCGCGGCGCCCCTGGTCGGCTGGCTCGATCGTCACGTTGGCCCCAGCGCCAGCGGGATCCGGGGCGAGAAACCGAGCTGACCGACCGTTACTTCGGTTCTTTGCCGGTCGCGACCCGGACCATCGCTTTCCACTGCGCGACTTTGCTGGAAACATTGATAACCGGTTTGACCGCTTGCTCGCTCATGAACTCGGTCGTTCCGCGCACGCGCAGCATCGTCGCATTGATTTCTTCGAGAAGCGGAATCACCTGATCCTTGATCTGGATCACGAGATAGACCAGCGCAGCGGTGGTGGCCGCGAGCAGGATCGACAAGATCAAAGAAATCAGGACGATATAGATCACGGCAATATCGCGCAAGCGCTCGAGAGCAGACTGGTCATCGCCGCCGAGTGCATACAAACCGATCGTCAGCAGAATGAACAGCAGCAGAACACCGATACCGATCAGCGCGGCATAGAGCTTGGTTTTCGAATCAACCTCTTTTTCGTCGGAGAACACCGCGTCGACCGTGTCGGTGAATTCAGCGCCAAGCCCATGAGGAGTCGTCTCCGGCTTCTGAGTTACCTCAGTGTCTGTTGTTTCGGTCGGTTTAGAATCCATCCACGGCTCCTGGAGCTGACCTACGTCGCACGATAACGCGTTTGTTGCTGATGAAAACTCTACTCGGTTCGCCGGGTCACGTGCGAGATCGTCCCCCCACCGAGGACTTCATCGCCTCGATAAAAGACGATCGCTTGCCCGGGAGCGGCAATTGGCCCTTCGTCCAGAAACCGCACCGAAACCTCAATCGAAGACTCAGGCGCGATCACCGAACGAGTTGGACGCCCACGATAGCGGACCGATGCCTCGCATTCAATGGGTTCGATCGGCCACTGCCCGCTCGTAAACGAAACGTCATCAGAGCGCAGCGAATGGGCAATTGCTTCCTCACGCGAGCCAACGACGAGCTGGTTCTGTCCAGTATCTAGATGCAGCACAAAGAGCGGTTTTTCGCGGGGAATACCAATCCCGCGGCGTTGCCCGATCGTGTGACGCACCAGTCCCTGGTGCTGCCCGATCGTTGCGCCCGCCGTATCGACAATGTTCCCGGGCTTGGTCACATCGGGACGGCGTTCGGCCACGAACTCGGCATAGGACCTGTCGCCGACAAAGCATATTTCCTGACTTTCAGGCTTATCCGCTACCGGCAGATCGAAATGGCGGGCGATCTCGCGGACTTCCGGTTTCGTCAGTTCACCCAGGGGAAACCGGATGAATCCCATCTGATCCTGGTTGAGCGTGTAGAGCACGTAGCTCTGGTCCTTGCGCTCATCGACAGCCCGAAAAAGGCGATGGCGTTCACTCTCACCGGGCTGCGCATGCTCGATCCGGGCATAGTGACCGGTGGCGAGACAGTCGGCGCCCAGCGCCCGTGCCCGCTCCACCAGGTGCCGGAACTTGACATGTCGGTTGCATTCGAGGCAGGGATTCGGTGTCCGCCCAGCCGCGTATTCATTGACGAAGCGATCGACCACCGCTTCGCTGAACTCGCTTTCCATGTTCAACGCATAAAAAGGAACGCCGATTCGAGCACAGGTCATCCGCGCGTCATCCATTGCCGGAATCCCGCAACAGGGATTGGCGCGGTGATCCGGATCATCGGGCGAAAAGAGGCGGAGATTCATGCCAACGACCCGGTAGCCCCGTTCGCGCATGATGAGAGCCGTCACAGCGCTATCGACGCCACCACTCATGGCGACGACAACCGTTTTGCCGTGGCCATCAACGGGTCCGATCTTTCCTGCACGAATCAGATCCTGAACCGGATTCGGAGATTCGAGCGCGACCACTGGATTGAGGGTGAGGGCTGGACTCGTCATACTGCTGATCTTACCTGACTCACAAAAATCCGCGTTCGCATCCCGAACCGGCATGCGAACGCGGCGCTACGATCGGTGTTTCCAGGCGCCGCCAGGAAACCTTGGAGGTCAGTCTATTCGCTGACAACCCGCGTGGCGCGGATCACAATCCGCTCTTCGTATTCACCGGCAGCGTAATCAAAGGGACCACCGCAGGTAATCAATGTCAGCGTCTCGACCGGGGTCGCGCCGACGATCTCACTCTGAATGGTTTCTGGGGTCAATTCAGCGACCTTGAAGTTCCTGACCCAATCAACCTTGTACTGATAGACCACGTCATCTTTGCCTAGGACCTCGATCGTTTCACCCGGTTCGAGCTTCCAGACATTGTAGAAAACGGCTTCACCGACATCCCAGTAATCGAGATGGCCCGCCATCACGATATTGTTCGTTTCGCCGAGACGACCTGTTTCCTTATACCAGCTGACCACAAATGGGCCAGAAGGATTCTGCATCACCCCGTCGATAATCTCCTGCTGCTCGATTGGCGCTTCGATATCGACCGACTGCACACGCAGCGCGATTGGCAAAATGCCTGGTTTGCGGTCGCCCGGAGAAGCTTCGGATGGACCAGGCCTCATCCCACCGGTTGTTGGCATTTCACCAACTTGACGCGGGCCAACCACACCCTGGGCCAAACCAGCCATAGGCATGAACGCCGAGAGCATCATGATCAGTGTCAGCAGCCCAATTACTCGTCGATTCATTCGTTCGTACTCCAGTATCAGCGCAGCTCAGCGTGGGCTCATGTCCGCCCGGGCAAACCCTCTTCAGCGCTTCTAACGCACGAAGAATCTACCCCGTTTCATGCCAGCGCTCTGGCAGACCCGTCAGTATAAAACGTACGACTCTCATCCATCGGCGGTTCTTTCTTGAACCCGACGAGATGAAACCAGAGTCCGCTCCCGCTCGTTCATGGAGGTGACGGAAACTGGGCCGCTCTTGAATGAACGGCCATCGCCATCTCGCCGACAGACACAGTATACTGTCGATGAGTCCGTACGTACGCAGTTATAGCGCGCTTTCGGACCGTTCCCCGCAATTGAACCCGCGTCCTGTCTCACAGAGAGTTCGTCTCCATGTCCTATGGTCGGTCGTCCCGGTATCACACCCAGGGTCCATCCTTTTCGTCGAATGGAAAGGCTCCGCTGTGGCCAAAACTGCTCGGTCTGCTGATCGTGACCGTGATGGCATTGGGCGTCGGTGTCTATCTCGGTAGCGGCCAGTCTCCAGCTGATTGGATCGATGGATTGCGACCTGCTTCGACCCAGGAACCAACCGTCGCTTTGGCGCCAGCCGCGCAATCAGCGGATCAGACCGAAACATCTGCCGATGCTGGTCCCACCAATGGAGGGGCGGCGCCCGATAGTGGCGTTTCGCTGACCGTGGCAAACCCCGAGCAGACGAAAGAGCCTGCTCCCACTGAAGAATCGCAGCCGTCAACCGATCCAGCCTCAGCGCAAGATGCGGCGTTCGCGTTTTCCGAAGCCTGGGTCAAAGGCGACTACGGCGCCATGTACGATCTCCTGGCGGCCGAAACGCAATCTGAACTCTCACGCGAGGAATTCATCAACCGCTATCTCGGCATCGTTCAGGAAGCTGGCATTTTCGATGTCGCGGTCACGCTCACCGGTGAGCAGACCTCCACTGACGAGGTTCCAGTCCGCGTCGAGCTGCAAACGACCAAGGTCGGAACCATCTCGCAGGACAATCAGATCCAGACCCGAGCCGAAGATGGCACATGGAAAGTGGTTTGGTCTCCGTCCACGATCATCGCCGGACTCGACGACGGCTGCATCGATTTCACCCAGCAATCGGCCAAACGGGGAAGCATCGTCGATCGGAACGGCGAATTACTGGCTTACGACGGCATCGTCAACGAAATCGGGATCATTCCCGGCAAACTCGAAAACGAAACCCAGACGATCGCTGCGCTTTCCAAGCTCATTGGGATGAAAACAACCGACATCAAAGCGCGATACAAAGATGCCGAACCCGAGTGGTTCATCCCGATCACCGAGGTACCCGATCCACTGGACACCGAAATCCTGAACGGTATCTCGAACATGGCCGGGGTGGCCGTGCGTGAGAAAACATCGCGGATTTATCCGCTCGGACCAGTCGCGGCTCATATCACTGGCTATGTCACACCGGTCAACGCAGAGGACCTCGAAGCGGATACGAACGGCAATCTGGTCGCGGGGGAGATGCTCGGGCGGGCGGGTCTCGAAGCCGCGGCCAACGACATCCTCGCCGGTAACCCGGGAGGTCGCCTCAGCATCGTCAGCTGCACCACCAGGGTCGAGCAGGAGGTCATTGCCTCCGCCCCTGGTCAGGCGCCGCAGGATATCGTCCTGACCATCGACGCGAACTTCCAGAAACAGGTCGACGCCGCGCTCGGTAACGTCACCGGCAGCGCTGTCGTGATCGAACCCGAAACGGGAGCGATCATGGCAATGGTCAGCCATCCCACCTTCGATCCCAATCTCTTCGTGAAGGGCCTGACCGACAAACAAGCCGCTGACATTTTCGACGAAACAGCCAGACCCCTGATCAACCGTGCGACCCAGCAGGGCTATCCCACCGGTTCTATCTTCAAGGTCATAACCATGGCGGCCGGAATGGAGTATCTCGGCTATGACGGTGGCAGCGAGATCTATTGCCCGACCGAATGGAGCATTCCGGGTACCCAGCAGATTTGGCGCGACTGGACATCGGAATACGGAGGTGGTGACCAAGGGCTTCTGAATCTGCACACCGCGCTGGTCAACTCCTGCAATACCGTCTTCTATCAACTCGGTTACGAACTCGACCGCGAAGATCAGACGCTCCTCCCCGGCATGGCCAAGGCCTTCGGTCTCGGTTCCCCAACCGGTATTCCGTATATCCAGGAAACCGGTGGTACCGTGCCTGATCCCGACTGGAAGGTCGCCGCGGTCAACGACTACTGGGCAACCGGCGATGCCATCAACCTCTCGATTGGTCAGGGGTTCCTCGAAGCGACGCCACTGCAGATGGCGAATGTCTACGCCACGATTGCCAATGGCGGCTACCTACTCCAGCCCTATATCGTCAGCAGTTTCTTCGACCCGCTCGCGCAGACGACTACAGAGGTGGGAACGCGGACCGAGATCGCTCGAGTGCCGGTATCGGATGCCGACATCGCCGAAATTCAGAGCGCCCTCCGCGATCAGACCAGCAATTCATGGGGAGCTGGGTCGGTCACCGTGTTTGGCGATTTCACGTGGCCGATCGCTGGCAAAACGGGAACCGCCCAGAACCAGAGCAATCTGGCCCAGAAACCTCATTCCTGGTTTGCCGCCTTCGGTCCCTACGGTGACACCCCGGAAATCACGTCAATTGTGATGGTCGAATCGAGCGGTGAAGGTGTCAGTTACGCGGCGCCAATCACCCGCACGATCTACGAGAAGTGGCTCGCCGCCGCATAAGGAAAACGTCAGGCAGTGCGGATTGATCTTGACTGCTTCCCGCACGTCTTTCCGCATGGCGAGGTAGATGATCAGGATATCGATCGTCATTGGGACCAGCGCGGTCGATAGGGTTTCGGTACCGGCAATGACGGCCATGAATGGAATCGAAAATGACAAAAACGCCATGAGGATTGTGAACGTCAGAGCCCACGGCTTGAGCGTGAGCCAACCGTAGACAACAAGTACACCAATTGCCCCAGCGAGACCGAAGAGGAAAACCCCGGCCCATTTGCCGCCCCAGAAATCGAGATCCTCGCTCCCCCAGTCAAGGACACCCAGGAACTGCAAGGATATGGTGAGATTGGTTATGGCTGAAATGGCTGCCACTGCGGCAAGCGCCAGAGTCGCGGGTGGTCGGTTCATCGGAAAGTCCGGTCCATTCTAGGGTATCCATAGTGACGGGATTAGTCGCCGCAAGGATACCCCGAATGGTCACGACTCCATCGCGAACCCGCGATGGAACCCGCTGCATTCAGTCAGCTAGAAAACAACCATGGCACAATCCGCACCAGCAGTTTCATACGATCCCCTGATCCCTCTCAACGAAGATCGCGCGTATTTCCAATGACCACGCCATCGCCGTCAGGCACCAGGACCGCGCAGGCCGTGTCGCCAGCCAGGATCCACCGACGGATCCATCTCCTCGGCTGGTTGTGTGTTGGCTGCGTGGTGCTGTTCGTGGTGCTGTACTTCGTCGCCGTCGAAACCGCCTGGGGTCAACGAGCCGGAAACGCCGCTCTCGCCGGCCGACGCAATCGACCTCCGGATCTGATCGACACCAGTCTCGATCTTCTTTCAACCATCAGTGTGCTCTCACTCGCTTTCGCTGGCGGCGCCATCTGTCTGATCGGCTTGATTCGTGGAGGCTGGCGTCTCGGTTTCGGCGTTGGAATCGTCATTCTCTTTTCCAATGTAACCACCCAGGTGCTCAAGAACGACGTGCTGACCCGTCCGTTTCTCGTTGACGAAGGTGACATCTTCGGTTGGGGCAACAGTCTGCCGAGTGGTCATGCGACGGTCGCAATGTCGCTGGTTGTCGGGCTGGGACTCGTTTTGCCACCACGGGTTCGCTGGCTCGGCGTGGTTCCGACCACTCTCTACGCTATTGGCATTGGTGTCGCAACGATCACCGCCGGATGGCATCGACCGAGCGATGCTATGGCTGCCTATCTCGTGGTCGTTTTCTGGGGAGGATTGGTGGCGGCACTCCTTCTTTGGTCGAGAGACCAGGGCAGCGCCGTTCACGTGCTCGATCTCCATCTGGCCGACCGCCGCCAGGAAACCCTGCAGACCCTGGTTGCGATTGGAGCCGTGACGCTGGCCATTGCGCTCATCACTCTTCTCGGGGTGGTGCTCAACAACGCCTGGGCCACGTTGACCGAGGTCGATTTCGATATCGCCTATTTCGCCGGGATCGGTTCCGCTGCCGCCGCCGCAATTCTCACCGTGTCAGCACTCATGCTCTCCCTCGTCGGCATCGATCTGGGTGGGATCGATGAGGCAGCTGTGGAAACTGGCGCCGGTTGAGAGACCCCAGACCGGGTATAGTCTTGCTGCACTTGATCGTGAAGTGCTAGTGAACCTGGTCCCAGTAATCGCTCGGTAGGGGAGGGCTCTCAATATGGACCATTACGAAAACAAACTGCGCCAAGCGGCCGTCGAAGTAACCGGGGACGAAAGCATCATCGACGTCGCGATGATGATGCCAAGCGGCACCATCAAGGCCCAGAGTATCGGTATGGGACTTGGTTCGGTGCTGGGAAGCGCCGGTGGAAACGCCACCGATTCATCCTGGGGCTCGCTGGTGGGAGTAGGCGGAGCGTTGATTGGCGGTTTCGTAGGCCAGGAAATGGCGAGCCAACAAGCGCAGTTGCCAGCAGATATCTGTGTTGCCGTCACGCCAACGAAGGTCTATCTTCTTGGCGACGATAAGAATCCTGCCACCTTCAATCTGTCGCCTCTGGCCGAGATCGAGCGCCGGAATCTCGGTGTATCCGTCAAGAATCACTGGGTGTATCACGAGATCGCTCTCGAAGACGCCACCACCGGAGCAGTCATTGGTCTTGAGATACGCAAACTCAATCTCTACGACGGCAAAGCGCTGATCGAAATGTTGATGCTGGGTGGGGACAATCGGGGCACCGAAAGTGTCAACGGTCTTCCGGAACCGGCGTAGCGCTTCTCGCTGCCGGACTGGTTGCCCACCGCAGACCTGTCCAGTCCCGGGGGGCATTTCACGCTTGCCAGATCAATGCCATGTTCAGTTAGTGGATTTTCGACAATGGCAGCAGAGGCAGCTGGAAGCCACTGTTTCTGATTCAACAGGAGAAGTATCAATGGATATCGCGAATCTCTTTTCACTCAGCGGTCGTATCGGACGAAAGGACTACATCCTTGTTACCGGGGCGGTGATCCTGGTCGGGATCATCCTTGCAGCCCTGACAGACGCTCAGGAACCACCGCTCTGGGTCTCGCTGGTCATGCTGGCGATCGGACTGTTGATCGGACTGCCGAATGGTTTCAAACGCCTTCACGACACCGGTCGTTCAGGCTGGTGGCTGTTGGTCAACCTGATTCCGATCGTCGGCAGCCTGATCATGCTTGTTGTGCTCTGGGTGCTTCCGGGTGACCCTCGTGCGAACCAGTACGGTGAGCCAAACGAGGGCACTCCGTTTCCATCACTTCACTGATCAGGTCGAGTCTCTAGCATCGAACGTCGTGCAACGCTTGGCCATTGATGGAGGCAGTCTGCTCATCTCGAGCGCCCGCAAGCGTTGCGTTCAACTGCAAGGAAGCAGTCACGGAGCAGGATCAAGCGGAAAGACCCGGTCGTTTGACCGGGTCTTTCCATTTCTGCGAGCCTGTGACTCTGTTTCTCGCTAAGCGGTGAGAAACGATAGGGAGAATTGCATGATCGAGAGATTGGTGGAAACTGGCGACGCCGTGTTCGTCCAGGCGATCACGATCGTATCCGTATCGAGATTGTAGAACGTGTGCGAATAGAATCCCAGGGTCTGACCGCCATGACCCCAGACATTTCCGCCGAAGTCGATAATCCCGAGACCGTAGTACGCGAGCAGCGCCGGAGCTGCCACTGTTTCCTGCATCATCGCCAGCGTTGCCGGATCGGTGAAGAGCTCTCCTTTGAAAAGCGCCCGCATGAAAACAGCCATGTCTTCGAGACTGGACACGACCGCACCAGCCGCCGCGCCCTGGGTAAGATTCCAGTCCGAGGTGTCGAAATCGAACGGATACTGGTAGTAGCCGCGGGTGGGATCCTGCCAGACTCCATCGGAGTAGTAGGAAGCATCCATTCCGAGCGGTTCGAAGATTCGGGTCTGGATGTTCTCCGAGTATGACAGGCCGGTTACCTCTTCGATCAGCAACCCCAGAATAAAGTAGCCCGTGTTCGTGTAGTGCCATTGGTCTTCATCGCCAGGCCCGAAATACGCATTTCCTCCCCGATACATGCCTGAGTAGGCAACGGCTTGGTCCATCGTCCACGCCTGCGTCAAAGCATCGGTGCTCTGGTTCAAGTGCCAGTCGACGAAGATGGAAGCAGCCATGTCTTCGACAACGTCGTAGAGCCCAGATGTGTGGTTCAAGAGCATCCGGATCGTAATGAAATCACCACCCGGAAACTGTCCGGCCACCTCCGGAAGATAATCGACAAGCAGACCGTCGACATCGACCAGGCCTTCTTCCTGGAGCTGCATCACCATCGCGGCCGTCATCATCTTGGTGTTGCTGCCAATCTGGAAGTCAGCGGTGGGGTCGATTGGTTCGTTGGTTTCGAGGTTTGCAACACCTGCCGATTCCCACATCTGCTGGTTCGGTCCATCGATGAAAACAACCACCCCAGGCATGAATCCCTGTTCCGCATCGGAGAGAATCACATCAACATATTCTCGCGTCTCGGCCGAAACATTGGATGGCACTGGCGTAGCGTCCTGAGCCACCACTGCCATTTGCCCGAAAAGAAGTATCGCCAACATCGTGGCGAAAAGCACTCGAACAGGTTTCATCGGTCCTCCTCTATGCACTTGAATACATGCTAAACACCAGCGCTACCACTGTACCGTATCACTCCACGCCTTGGTAAAGTCGTGATACACGAAGCACGGCAATCCCTCCTCTCCCGCGCCACTGGCTTGCCAATGATGACCTCTGAAACCACAAGATGGGTTGGACAGCCATTGCTGGAGAACCAACAAGAAGGGTGGTCACAATCTCGACCACCCTTCTCGCTGCGATTGATCTTCCTCTCTTCGTCGGGTCTTGCTCCCTAGAACTTGTCGATCAGGTGATCCATCGCGTTGTGGATCTTGCGAGAAGCTGAGCGAAGATCGTTCCAGACCGAGTCGGCCGAGTGTCCGACGAAGTGCAGTGCTTTGTCGATCTCGTGATCGGCTTCATGCATCAGGTGCTGGATCTCTCGATAAGCACGCTTGGCATCGCCCTCGGCAGCGCCTTCGGCGCCCTCGAACTTCTCCTCGGCTTCAGCGACGATCTCCTTCAAGCGATCGTAGATCGCTTGTGTTTCGCTCGTAACATCGCCCTCGATCGTCTCAAGCAGTGTTTTCTTCTCGTCGATCGCCGCCTGCGTGTCGGCTTTTTCCTGCTCGATGTCAGCTTGTGCTGAGGTTAGTCGGGGAGCACCTATCCCTACGGCCGCCAGGGCGAGTCCCAACCCAGCGCTCGTTTTGACAATCTCTCGTCGCCCAATTTGCTCCGTCATCTTCCACCACTCTCCTTCTTCAGAAACGGCCGTCGTCGCGGACCGTTCCGCAAACACAGGGTGTTAGCAACACATCGTGCCACCGAACATCCGGGTATTATATCGCGACACTACACGATACAGTGTGTTTACACACAACCATCTGGGACTGACGCTATTTTCTGGATATCGAGATGCGAAGAGATCGAAGCCGCCCATATTCAGGGTTCGGCCCACAGTGATGATCGACGCGTATACTCAATTCACTGCTGTCCAGCGGAACGCCGGGGTGACGTGCGTCCTCGCAACGGGCAGGCTAATGGTGAGCGTTATCCTCTTGGACCAACACACGGAACCACGTTTGAACGATCTGGCGGACTACATTCGAACGATCCGGAAGCAACGAGGCTACTCGCTCTCCGAACTCGCCTGTCGCTCTGGACTTTCGAAATCCGAACTCTCGTCAATTGAAAACCGGCGTATCAAGGTCCCCGGTGTCGAGAAAAGACGGTCCCTGGCACGGGCGTTGGGCGTGTCGCACATGGATATTCTCATCGCCGCCGGCGAACTCGATCCGGCTGAGATCCCGATTGAGGGCAGACCGGTCGAGCCCTTCGTGCCTGGTGATCCGAGGCGAGCGCTCTACAACCGGATGCTGGACGTCCACTGGACTGATACCCGCCTTATTTCGATCATCGATCAACTCGATCGGATGCTCGAACTCGATCGCGGCCACACCCCACAAGTGCTCCTCGCCAAAATGATCGAAGAGGATTAGTCGATCCCGATATCCTGGCGAGTGAGACCAAACCATCTCAGTGTGTTGTCGACTCGCTCTTCACGCACGAAATCGCCCGAAAGCGGATACGTTTTCGTCACCCGCCACTCGTTCTCGCCGAGTTGGCCACCCCGGACAGTCATGTTTTCATCGTCCCACTCGTAACGGACCCGAACAGCGGCTTCGCGGGGTGGTTGCCCTTCGACCCGGATTTCAGCCATTCCAGAAATCTCTACCTCGACCTTGAGTTTCTTTTCCATCAAGCCAATTCTGCCTTTCGCTCGCGCTGATCACTCTCACTCCAGTTTGGCAGCGCATCAAACAGGAAGCCGCCGGGCGCAAGAATTCACTGCTCCATGCCGGGGGAGAATCAGATTCACGCTACACTGATTTTCCTGCCCTACCCCGGAGAACTTCGGCAGGTTCTTTCCATAGTATGGCGCGAGAGCGGCTTCCGTTGATGAATTCATTCCGAGCGCGTCTGTCCAGATGGAGCAAGATCTTCCTCATTGCGCTGTTCGTGATGACTCCCGTGCTGGTGATCGTCGCCGGGTTACTCGACAGCTTCTCGGTGGGAGGACTCGGTGGAGCGATCGCCCTGGCCATCACGTTCAGCATCATGTCTACGCTGGTCTACCCCCTGACCTTCCGACTCTCGTTTCGATTTCGACCGGTGATCTACCTGCTGATCACCTTTCTACTCGCGATCCTTGCTTTTCGACTGTCAGTATTCATCGTCGAAGAACTTGGATTCACGGATGTTCGGGTCGGCGGCAACTGGACGGTGGTCGCCGTGGTCGCTTGCCTGCTCCTGGCGCAATCCTTCGCCGAAGCCATCCGTGCTTCGTCAGACGACCTCGGCTACTACGACGCGATCGCGAAGGGTCTGGGCCAGAACCAGAAAGCCGTCGAACCTGCGAGCGAACCCGGAATCCTCTTTCTCGAGATCGACGGACTCGCGCTGCCGATCCTGCGCGAAGCCATGGCCCAGGGTCGTACACCGACGCTCAAGCGATGGCTCGAAGACGGGAGCCATACGCTGTCGGCATGGGAGCCCGATCTCTCCTCGCAAACGTCAGCGAGCCAGGCCGGCATTCTCCTGGGAAGCAACCATGACATCCCGGCTTTCCGCTGGTGGGACAAAGCGTCGGGCAAAGCCATGGTCTCGAGCGGATCGGATACCGCCGAACTCCTCGAGGCTCGGCTTTCCGATGGTCACGGGCTCCTCGTTGGCGGTGGCAGTCGCTGGAACGTCTTCAGTGGCGATGCCACCAACGCAATCGCGACCTTCAGCACGGTGAGACACCGGGATCTCCTCACCACGGCTGGATCGATGGCCTACGTCTCCAACCCGATCGCACTTTCTCGCACGAGCGGTCTCTTCCTGGCTGAGATCGTTCGCGAGCTCTGGCAGGCATGGAGACAGAGGCGCCAAAACATCGAACCCCGTATTCATCGCGGAGCCAAGTACTCGCTCGTCAGGGCGGCGACGACCACGTCGATGCAGGAAGCCAGTTTCTTCATGCTCATTTCTGACATGATGGCCGGTATCCCAGTTGTCTACAACACCTTTTTTGCCTATGACGAAGTCGCCCACCACTCCGGACCGCACAGCCAGGATGCGATCAAGGTTCTCGGCAAGCTCGACGAGGGTTTCGCGAGACTCGAATCCGCAGCTTCCTATGCAAACCGTCCTTATCGTTTCGTCGTCCTCTCCGATCATGGCCAGAGCCAGGGTCTGCCGTTCGAGAAACGCTATGGCACTTCGCTCCGCGACCTCGTCCTCGAACTGATCGGAAGGGATGTCACGTTCGTAGAGTTCGAGGATCGCTCCGAGTCGATGGGAAACATCCAGATCGCCATCGAGCAGTTGCTCGCCAGGGACTCCCGCAAGGCTCGCGTGGCCCAGATGGTGGGGGTCGGAGCGGGAGCATCCGATTCCGACGACATCGCGCTCGAATCGACCAGCGACCAGGATATCGCGGTCATGGCATCCGGCAATCTCGGATTGATCTCCTTCACGTCGGTACCCACGCGCGTGCCACTCGAGGAGATCGAGTCGGATCTTCCAGGTTTGATCGATGGGTTGGCTCGCCACCCGGGGATTGGTTTCGTGATGGTCCATGCTCGCGAAGACGATGAGGCTGTCGTCATTGGACCCAGGGGGCGACGCTACCTGAGAGAGGACCGACTGATCGGCGAAGATCCACTCTCGGTATACGGGCCCACCGCCCGTGCCCACCTGCTCCGGACCGACTCATTTTCGAATGCGCCAGATATCCTCGTAATGAGCCGCTTCAATCCAGTCACGGGTGAAACATCGGCATTCGAGGACCTTGTCGGCAATCATGGCGGTCTGGGTGGCCCACAACAGGAGCCGTTTGTTCTCCATCCTGTTGACTTCCCGTATCCGACTGAGACGGTTGTGGGCGCGGCCACACTCCACCAGATTCTCAAATCCTGGGTCCGAAATTCCCAACCTGGCCGGTTCGTTAGTCCGCCCAATGGGCCAGTAGCAATCCCTGTTACTCCTGGAAACGCAACAGAGCAATCGCCCGGCTCCCTCAGTGCTACGCTTGATCGATGATCCGGAACCACGGGCGACATCCACGTTTGCAATCAGGATGGATAGACGGAGTAGAGCCATGATGAGATCCCGGCGATTGGGAACCCTGGCGAGAGTCAGGCTGGCCATTGTGGTGGTGGTGCTGATCACGGTGGGATGGACCTCAGTCGCTCCGCTACCTCATTCCGCTTCGGCGCAAAACGATACGCCCGAGATCGAACTTGTGCGGAAATACGCACCGATTGTCTACGTCAAGGAACAACCGAGCGAGTGCAGCTCCACGGGCGAACCGTATCTTCCTGTTTCTGTCGACGCCATATTCGATGATCCGGATGTCACCGTGCGCAGAATCAAGACGGGCGACGAACCGGAAGATCCCGTGGTGCAGACTGCGCCCAACGCACAGTCGCTCGCCGGACTGGATGAGAATCACTATCTCGATCTTCCCGGGAATCCGCGCAACCCCCAGTGTGATTACGAAGAGTGGTTCCGTCTTCGCTCAGCGGAAAAGGGGATCGAGCCGCTGCTCTACGCTCGAATCGCGACCGAGGAAGGTCGACCGGGAGAGCTGGCGCTCCAGTACTGGCACTACTGGGTTTTCGATGATTTCAACAACACGCACGAATCCGACTGGGAAATGGTCCAGCTCAACTTCGCCGCCGATAACGCAGCCGAAGCGCTGACGATGGACCCTTCCCTGGTCGCATTCGCTCAGCACGGTGGCGGCGAATCTGCAGAATGGGACGACGAGAAACTCCAACGGGAAGGTGACCGGATCCTGATCTTTCCGGCTGCCGGTTCCCATGCGACCTACTACCAGGAAGCACTCTGGATTGGCTGGGGCGCCAACGGGTCCGGATTCGGGTGCGACGATATTCGTGAACCGATCGTCCGGCTCAGCCCGGACATTGCCTTGATTCCCGATGAGATCACTCCGGACGGGGATTTTGCATGGCTTCTTTTCGAGGGGCGTTGGGGAGAACGGCAGAACTGGGAATTCAACGGTCCCAAGGGCCCGAACCAGGGCGCGAAGTGGACGACTCCGATCAGCTGGACCGACGATATCCGCACCGACAGCTTGGCGGTTCCGTCGCATTCGACGGTCGGTCCCGGCCCGTCCGGGATTTTCTGTTCCATCTCTGGCACGGCTGGTTCACTGATGACCTTTTTTCCGGTTTTCCCGGAGCTTGTGGCCTTGGTCCCGATCTTGATCCTGATCCTCCTGGCGGCCTTTCTGGCTCTCGGCTGGCGATATATCACGAAAGGAACCGCACTCTACTTCCGCTATCTACCACCATTCCTGGTGTCCTCGATGCTCCTGTTCTTCATCAGTTCAGTCGGCGCTTCTCTCGACGACGCGTTCCAGGGTTGGGTGCCAGATCGAAATCCTGGAGGTGTGACCGGATTCGGGGCACTCTTCGAATCGGGCCTTGGAATCGGGTTGCAGGGAATCCAGCAACTGCTCGTCTACGCGCTGGTTGCACCCGCCATCATTTACCTGACTCGAGACATCCTGCGGGATGATGATATCGGCGTGCGGGAATCGTGGCGGTTCGCTCTCGGAAGGTTTCCCAGGACGCTCCTGGCCGTGATCCTGCCACTTCTGCTCACCGGGATCATGATGGCCACGGTGATCCTGGCACCACTTGCTATCTACAAGGGCGTGCAATGGCTCTTCACTCCCCATGCGGTGATCATCAGTGACGCGGATTGGCGCCAGGCACGCCATGTCAGCAAGCGAATCGTCCGGAAGCACTGGATCCGATCGCTCGGTATAGCCGCCGCGATCACGATCTTTTCCGGTGTACCCGGCCCACTCGTTGGTACAGCGGCATTGGCGCTTTTCAATGTCTCGATGGATGTTGCTGACCTCATCTCCACCGCGATCTACCTGATCGCGTACCCAATCGCAATCTCCGCCTCGACGCTCTACTATCTGACCCTTGGCGGCCGGGCCACAGCAGATGAGATCCTGGCAGCGCCCAAGGATGAAGAACTGTCCCAGTGGGCCGATGCCGAGGAGGAACCAGAATCACCTGGAGCTGCGTCCCCGGCACTCGCCTGACGGTTTATGCGGCTCCTGGCCTTTTCGCCAAGCCAGGGCCAGAACCAGAAGAGAATGGAGAATCGGTACTACGGATGATTCGACGAGATCAGTTTCTGACTTCCGGTAGAAAGCTCATCCGGCGATGATCCAGAGCTTTCCGTTGCACGCCGCCGCCGAAACGGGAGATCTCGATTCACTCGCTCGTTTGATCCAGAGTGACATTGCGGTCAATTCCCGCGATGAGCGAGGCAGAACACCATTGATGGCGGCGACCCACGGCAATCAGCCGGAAGCGTTTCGAATGCTCCTCGAGGTCGGCGCAGATGTCGATCTTCAGGACGACCTCCAGGACAACCCATTTCTCTACGCCGGCGCCGAGGGACTCTTGGAGATCCTGGTCCTGGCCAACGAGGCTGGCGCCGATCCAACGTTGACCAATCGGTACGGCGGGGTCGCGATCATTCCGGCGTCCGAGCGGGGTCATGTCGAAATCGTCCGCTATCTCCTCGAGGAGACGGAAATCGACGTCAACCATGTCAATCGCCTCGGCTGGACCGCTCTCATGGAAGCCGTAGTGCTGTCAGACGGCGGTCCGAGACACCAGGAGATCGTCCGACTCCTCCTCGCGCACGGCGCCAATCCAACGATTGCCGACTTCGATGGCGTCACGCCGCTGACGCACGCTCGCAACCGCGGTTTCGACCTCATCGCCCAGATGCTGGCGCAGGCCGAAAGCACGCGTCCGCTCGACTCGTGATCGGGTCTTGCTGGACGCAGATGAGCCGTGCCAGCGGTTGACAAAAAAGAACACATGTTCTATCATCTACGTCACACGATCCCAGCGGACAGGTCTGCGGACGGCGCAGCCATTAAACCTGTCCGGGCTGGTTACCCGTCATCCACACTCGGCGCCGAATCCCGGAATTCCCCAATCGATCCTGTAGGGTCAGACCCCCGTGTCTGACCTTTCCAATTGGGGGCCTTCGTCTTGGTCGATTCCGCCGCTCGTCACAAACCCGTAGCCGCCGGTCCTGCGCCGGTGAACTACCAACACAGAAAGGAGCATGCAAAACCACCATCAGTCCGCAGGACTTCGGCCTGTCAGCGCTGGGTTTCAACCCGGCGCGATCATCATGTCGCACCGCTCTCCAGCCACCATCAGTCCGCAGGACTTCAGCCTGTCAGCGCTGGGTTTCAACCCGGCGCGATCATCATGTCGCACCGCTCTCCAGCCACCCTCAGTCCGCAGGACTTCAGCCTGTCAGCGCTGGGTTTCAACCCGGCGCGATCATCACGTCGCACCGCTCTCCAGCCACCATCAGTCCGCAGGACTTCGGCCTGTCAGCGCTGGGTTTCAACCCGGCGCGATCATCATGTCGCACCGCTCTCCAGCCACCATCAGTCCGCAGGACTTCAGCCTGTCAGCGCTGGGTTTCAACCCGTCACGTCGGAAGCGATTCAAATCGGGCCACCACCATCCTTTGATGAGCACGCAGTGACCGCTAAATCCCGGATTTTCCCACGAACTGCTATCGTTAGGTAGCCTAAAATCAGATTGCGACCGATTATGCGTCAGACAATCTGAATCCATTCTGGGCAGATACGAGTGGTGTCGCTTGGGGCGCCAGTTCAGGAGAGGTGAGGCAAGGGGGCCAAGGGATGAATTCGGAAATACTTTGGTTGCTGCTGGGAGGATCTGTCAGCGGCGTGGCAGTAGCCGGAATAGCGAAATTGCTACTTCCCGGAAAACAGGCTATCACCGGGATCGAAATGCTTGTCATTGGTACGGCGGCGGGATTTATCGGCGGCCTCATCGCGGGGCTCTTTGGCCTCGAAGACGAAACCGGTTTTATGCGTTTCATTCCCCTGGCAATTTCAGTCGGTCTGGCCGCTCTGGCCATCGTCTTCTGGCTGAACTTCCGCAATCGCCAGATCAAGGACCTGCTGGTTCCAGATGCGGTGGAAGATTCCATTGCCAAGACAAAGTCGGCCGTTGATCAAACGACTCAGAAGATGGCCAGTGCGGCTGGAAGTGCGGCCACCAGTGTACCAAAAGCAGGACGGGAACAAACTAAAGAGGATGACTTGGGCAAGAGAACCTGACCCCGAAACAGAGCCTACGTTTTTCGATCAGCTGGTCCGAGGTTTCGTTGTGTGGAACTCGAATCGACATCGGGCCGGACACGGAAATGAAATGTTTATTTTTGTGAGTTTCGCCACCACGCGGCGATGGAGAACCATATGTCACTGACTGCGATCCCACGAGACGATTTGCCGTTCGAAGGGACCATCGGCAAGACTGAAGCCGAATCTACGCAATCCAAACCACAACTTCTGTTGGCCCCGGAGGCGGCACCCAACGTGGTGATCGTTCTCCTCGACGACGTTGGCTTCGCAGCGTCCGATCTCTTCGGTGGACCAGTGCCGATGCCCGCTGCCAGTCGCGTCGCAGCCGAGGGCCTGACCTACAATCAGTTCCACACCACCGCCCTCTGTTCACCTACTCGCGCCGCGCTCCTGACGGGAAGAAATCACCACAGCGTCGGATTCGGCGCGATCGCAGAAATCGCGGTCGGCTATCCTGGGTACAACAGCGTAATCCCCAAGAGCAAGGCAACTACCGCCGAAGTATTGCGAGACAACGGCTATAACACCGCATGGTTTGGCAAGAACCATGTCATGCCAATGTGGGAAACGAGCCCTGCTGGACCATTCGACCATTGGCCAACCGGCCTCGGATTCGATCGCTTCTACGGATTCATGGGCGGCGAAGCCTCCCAGTGGGAGCCATCCTTGACCGATCAGACCACGCCGATTACGCCTGCCGATGGGAAAGAGGACTACCACCTGTCCGAGGATCTCGCCAACCAGGCTATCGGCTGGATACGCAATCAGAAAGCGTCAGCACCAGACAAACCGTTCTACATCTATTTCGCTCCAGGAGCGACCCATTCTCCCCATCACGCTCCCAAGGAGTGGATCGACAAGTTCAAGGGTCAGTTCGACGATGGCTGGGATGCACTCCGGGAGAGGTCCTTCAGACGCCAACTCGAACTTGGAGTTATCCCGCCCGGAACCCAGCAAACACCGCGACCAGAATCAATACCCTCATGGGAAGACTACCCAGACAGGTTCAAACCGGTAGCGAGCCGCCTGATGGAGGTCTACGCGGCCTTCCTCGCTCACGTGGACGCGCAAGTCGATCGGCTCATCGATGCCATCAAGGAGCTCGACCAATGGGACAACACGCTCTTCGTCTACATTATTGGCGACAACGGTGCATCGGCTGAAGGCACGCTTCATGGCGCCTGGAGCGCCCCATCCTTCCAGAATGGAATACCTGAGGATCCCGAGTGGCTTCTGGATCACATGGAAGACTTCGGGAGCGCCCACTGCGAGAATCACTACAACGTCGGCTGGGCTTTCGCGCTCAATTCACCACTGCAATGGATGAAACAGGTCGCCTCTCATTTCGGCGGAACCCGGAATGGGATGGTTCTCTCCTGGCCAGCGAGGATCAAGGACGCTGGCGGGCGGCGAAGCCAGTTTCATCATGTGATCGATCTTTCTCCGACAATCCTGGAAGCGGCGACGATTGATCCGCCAGTTGAGGTCAAGGGAATCAAGCAAGCGCCTATCGAGGGCGTGAGCATGCTCTACTCCTTTGACACTGCTGAAGCTTCAAGCAAGCGCACAACCCAGTATTTCGAGATCCTGGCGAATCGAGCGATCTATCATGAGGGCTGGGTGGCCTGCTGCTTCCATGGCCGCACACCGTGGGAACGTTCCGCCAACCTGGAGGTTTTTGGTGATCAGGAAGTCTGGGAGCTTTACCACATCGAGAACGATTTCAGTCAAGCTGTGAACGTCGCCGAGCAATTTCCCGACAAGCTGAAGGAACTTCAAGACATCTTCGATCAGGAATGCTGGAAATACAACGTCTATCCGCTCGACGGTGGAACCACGCAACGCTCCTTGCCCTTCAATCGGCCGAGCCTGATCGCCGGTCGCAAATCGTTCACGTATTATCCGGACAACGTCCACATGCCGGAAATGGCGATTGTCAACCTGAAGAACAGCTCATTCGAGATGACCGCGTATCTCGACATCCCGGCCGAAGGAGCGGACGGCGTGGTCGCTTGTCAAGGCGGCAACATGGCCGGATGGTCACTTTTCGTCAAAGACTCGAAGCCCACGTATTTCTACAACTGGATGGGGCACGAGTTGACCGCGATCGAATCAGCAACGGCACTTCCGCAAGGCTCCACCGAACTCAAGGTCGTATTCGACTATGACGGTGGTGGGCTCGGCAAGGGCGGCAATGTCACGATGTTCATTGACGATGAGCAGGTTGCAGAAGGCAGAATCGAACAGACCGTTCCCTTTGTTTTCTCGATGAGTGGCGAAACGTTTGACATCGGGATCGACACCAATGCTCCCGTGGGACCGTATGAGCAGGGCTTTCCATTCACTGGTGTGATCGAGAAGGTCGTCATCGATATCGAAACGATGCTCGACGCGCTTTCCCCGGAGGATCAGGAGAGGCTGTCAGAAGGATTGTTTCAGGCAGCGATCGCATCTCAATAGCAAGCGCGTGAGCTGTTCTGGAAATCTGTTCGTAAGCGTTTCAGTCATCGCAGCGCCGTCGCTGACGGCCCGTGTGAGGACAACGAAATGGCTCGTGAGTTGACGGTATCGGCTAGCACTCTGCCAAATGTCACAGCATCCATTTACGAGATGGACAAAAGTGCTTCCAAGGCAGCACGCCTGGCGGCCACGTTTGCCATCGCTCACGCGATTCTGGCCGGTCTCTCGCTCTACCTGATTCAGTCGCGAACGCCTGGAGTCGATGCGTCCTCGGAAGAAATCCTGGCCTATTTCCAGGATGAACAGGACCGCAGAATGGTACTGCTGACTGCGTTCTATCTCATACCGTTCGCAGCCATCAGTTTCATCTGGTTCATCAACGCCTTCCGGAGCCTGGATCCAGCGCAAAACCGGCATCACCCGATCCGTCGCTTACAACGTGCAGCTGTTTTCGTCGGTTGGTTATGTGATCCTCACGCTGGCCACGGCAGCGGCATTGGCAGTCACTCCCTCCTTGGTCGAATTCACCAGCGGACCTTATGACGACACCACGGTCAGAATGTTCCCATTACTCGGACAGGTGCTTTTCATCGTCATGGCCATGAAACTCGTTTCTATGACCGCGATGACCACCTCATCGATCGGCCGCGGCACTGGCATTCTGCCGAACTGGTTCAACTGGTTGAGTCTGGCTGCCGGTATCGTTCTGATCCTTGTTCCAACCATCAGCAACTGGCTCTTTCTGGTCTTTGTCGCATGGCTCGTTGTCTTGGCAGTGCTGCTCTTCAAGGATTCGCTCGACATCGAGACGTCTGTTCTTCTGCCAGAATTGGAATGAGGTAGAGAGGACGGGAACGGTAGCTGAGCGACTACGTGTGATACGACCGACTTCGACGTGCACTCTTGCGAGCCTTGGAAACGGTGACCAAATTGGCGCCCATGTGTCAAGAAGACGTGAACGAACATATCTGCTTTTGCGAAACTGGCCACCTCATCGCCGTCTCTGTGTTAGATTGACCACCTACCGATTGTGATTCTGGAGGTTTTCTCAGATGGCATACGGACCAGTCGAGTTTCTTGTTCTTCGCTTTCCCGGAAACCAATTCTCTGGAGAAATCATTCCCGCGCTCCAGGAGTTGATCGACAGTGAAACAATCCGCATCATCGACTTGCTTTTCGCGATCAAGGATGGTGACGGAAACGTCGAGATGATTGAGATTGATGCTTTGTCCGAAGCGGTGCGAGCCCAACTCGACCCGTTGGCGCAAACCGAAGACGAGCTTTTCGCAGAGGCCGACGCGTTGGCCATCGCCGATCTCCTCGAGCCAAATTCGTCCGCCGCGCTCTTTCTGTTTGAAAACACATGGGCAGCGAGGTTCGCGACAGCCGTGCGTAATGCCGATGGCGAGGTCCTGCTGAACGAGCGTGTTCCAGGGGTTGTGATCGAAACGATCCTGGCTGAAGCCTATACCTGAGATATGGAAACGCACATCACGGATTGAAATCTCTCCGAAAAAGAAAGGACACATAACGATGAGACGAGCAAGAGGTGGACGCGGAGTTGTCGGAACAATGGCCACGACTGCGGTGGTGGTTGGCACTGCGGGAGCTGTGTCGAATAAACAGCAGCAAAAATACGCGGCCAAATCTCAGCAACAGCAGGCGGCGGCAGAGGCTCAGCAGCAACAGGCAGCTGAATCGCAACAACTGGCCGAAATGCAGGCACAAATGCAGGCGATGCAGGCGAGTCAAGGGGCTGCTGCTGCGGGCGCCGCAGCAGCCGGCGGCGACATCATGGGTCAGCTCCAGCAACTTGCTCAGATGAAAGATGCCGGTCTGTTGACTGACGCCGAGTTCCAGGTCGCCAAGGCCAAGCTCCTCGGCGTGTAGGTTTCTGCTTACGAGCGGAACCTCGATCAAGGAGATTTGACCAGTATGAAGGAATACAAACCGGGCTCGGCGTTCAACGGTGTGATCGGGCGGACCTACGACGTTTCGGAACCGGCCTGGCCGGAGCCCGTTCGTTCGAAGGAGGGCGCTCCGAATGTCCTCTTCATCGTCCTCGATGACACCGGATTTGGACAACTCGGGTGTTTCGGCAGCCCGATCGCTACACCAAATATCGACAGCCTCGCCGAAGGTGGGCTTCGGTACACGAACATGCATACGACGGCGCTCTGCTCGCCAACTCGATCGTGCATTCTGACCGGACGCAATCATCACTCGAACGCGATGGCGTGTATTACCGAGGGTTCAACCGGGTATCCCGGATCCAACGGCAATATCCCCTTCGAGAACGGCTTCCTCTCGGAAATACTGCTTGGTCATGGCTACAACACCTACGCCGTCGGCAAGTGGCACCTGACTCCGGCCGATCAGATCAGCGCCGCCGGGAGTTACGACCGCTGGCCGCTCGGACGAGGTTTCGAACGGTTCTATGGATTTCTCGGTGGGGAGACCCACCAGTACTACCCGGAACTCACTTACGACAATCATCGCGTCGAACCACCGAAGACCCCCGAGGAGGGATACCACCTCACGGAAGATCTGGTTGACCGGGCAATTGCGTTCATTGCCGATGCCAAGCAAGTGGCGCCGGATAAGCCATTCTTCATGTATTTCTGCCCGGGAGCAATGCATGCACCCCACCACGTACGCAAGGAATGGTCGGACAAGTACAAAGGGAAATTCGACGGAGGGTGGGAAGCCTATCGCGAGCATGTGTTCGCTCGCCAGAAGGAAATGGGCATCATTCCTGCCGATGCCGAGCTTTCCCGTCACGATCCCGACGTTCAACCCTGGGACGAGTGCTCCTCCGATGAAAAACGCCTCTATGCCCGGATGATGGAGGTCTTCGCAGGTTTCCTCGAGCACACCGACTACCATATTGGCAGATTGCTCGATTTCCTCAAAGAAACCGGCCAGTTCGACAACACGCTGATCATGCTCATTTCGGACAATGGTGCATCGTCTGAGGGCGGTCCAACCGGCTCGGTGAACGAAAATCTCTTCTTCAACAACGTCCCTGAATCACTGGAAACCAACCTGGCGGCAATCGACGATCTCGGTGGACCGACTACGTTCAACCACTACGCGTGGGGATGGACGTGGGCCGGCAATACACCGTTTCGGCGCTGGAAACGTGAGACCTACCGGGGTGGAATCAGTGATCCATTCATCGTTCACTGGCCACGCGGTATCCAAACCGGGGGAGAGGTCCGCTACCAGTACGCGCACGCCATCGACATGGTGCCAACCGTGTTGGCCGCAGTCGGTGTCGAACCGCCATCAACTGTCAAAGGCGTGACCCAGTCTCCAATCGAGGGGGTGAGTTTCGCGCATAGCTTCAAGGACGCAGAAGCAGACAGCAAACACCAGACGCAGTACTTCGAGATGATGGGCCATCGGTCGATCTACCAGAACGGCTGGCGTGCAGTCTGTCCATGGCCGGGAGCATCCTTCGAGGAAGCTGGCATGCCGTTTGGAACGCCAATACCGTACGAGAAGCTCACCGAGCTTGATTTCACCGGCTGGGAGCTCTATCACGTCGATGAGGACTGGGCCGAGAATCACAACCTTGCCGACACGCCATCGTGACAAGCTCGTCGAACTGATCGGCACCTGGTACGTCGAAGCTGGCAAGTATCAGGTCATGCCGGTCGATGGACGCGGCACCCAGCGATTTGCCGAAGAACGTCCCCAAATCACCTTGGGGCGCACCAGCTACGATATCTTCCCGGGCACGCAGGCCATTCCACCGAACGCTGGTCCGAACGTGCTGAATCGATCACATTCGATTACGGCCTATGCAACGGTTCCGAACGGTGGCGGGGAAGGAATGCTCCTGCGGCACGGAGGCACGGATGGCGGCTACGCGCTGTTCATGAAGGACGGCAAGCTGCAATACGTTCACAACTTCTGCGCGATCGAGTACTTCCACGTAGTTGCGCCTGAGCCGGTACCCGAGGGCCAACACGAACTGAGATACGAGTTCGAGGTCACTGGAGATGCGGACTTTGCTCACGGCAAGGGCACTCCGGGACGCGGTCAGCTCTATATCGATGGCCAACTGGTGGCTGGAATAGATCTGCCGGTTACCACCCCGCTTTCTCTCGGATTGACGAGCGGTATCCAGGCCGGGATTGCCACCGGTGCTCCCATCGGTGATTTCTGGGAGCCTGACTTCGAGTTCAACGGGGATTTGAAAAAGGTCACCGTCGACGTCAGCGGGGAGGTCATCAAAGACACCGAGGCCGAACTTCGGATGTTGATGGCCAGGCAGTAACACGCTCACTGGAAGCGGACGACGCACCGTGGGTATCCACGGTGCGTCGTTCTCCTGGACATCCAACTTCACATAGGTTCGACCGTGACACGGCGAGAGGTCGCATGAGTGGACTCTCGTTGGCTACCTGTCGAAGGTCGCCTCCTTGGCGCTATGGATACCCTCGTCTTTACAGACGAATCCAATCTTTCTCTCGGACGATTCCGCTCATGTGCTCATGCTATTTCACATGTGCCACTTTCGGATGATTGACTCAGGTACAGTCGCATCCGTATCATGAAGCCAGAATCTTTGAGTTTTTGCGGCAAACAGTGGTCTGCCGAAAACTCAGAAAACTCCTTGAAAGGACTGGTTGACTATGACTGACAACGAAATGTTGCCAATTGGCCCAATTCAGATCATGATCGTGGTGCTCGAAGAGCCAAAGTTCGACGGCAGAATCATCGAGCAATTTGAGGCACTTGACGCCTCAGGAGTTGTCACCCTCATCGATGCCGCTCTCGTCATTCGGGAGTCCGAGGATGAGTTCAGCGCCATCGACCTCGATGTCGAAGTCTTCGAAGGTCGGCCACTTCTCGGCGCAGTCATTGGCGGATTGCTTGGTTTCGGAGCCGCCGGTGAAGAAGGCGCCATCGCTGGAGCGGAAGCCGGTTTGATGGTCGGCGCGGATCCTGCCGATAGCGAGGATTTGATGGAACTCGCAGACTTGCTGCCCGTCGGTGGAGCAGCAGCTGTGGCAGTTTTCGAGCAGACATGGGCTCGAGGACTGATGACCGCAATTCGTTCAAGCGCTGGTATCATCGTTTCTGATGACATCCTGCACGCTGAGGATCTCGTCGAGCTCGGATACGAGCTTGGCTATCTCGCAGAGTAGGATCGGGTTAAGCTCACATTCAGTCATTTGCGCCGCTACCATAGCCGGGTGCGGTCTATCGGAGTAGAGCGCGCATGTGGGAAGCAGCATTCATGGCGGGACTCGCCGCATGTGGGCTGTTGGTCGGGTTCGGCCTCGCAAATCGATTTCACCCTGCTCCCGAGTACATTGGCATGGCCATGGGACTCGGGGCAGGGTTACTCATTGCGGTCGTTTCCTATTCCCTGGTCCTGGAAACGATCGAAGAGTCGGGAAGACCAATCCGGGTCGCTGTCGGCATTGCGCTCGGAGCCGCCGTGTATTACATCGGAGACGTCCTCATCTCGAAATTCACGGCTGGTAAAGAGGGGGGTTCAGGTCTTTCTCTTGTCCTCGGAGCCGTTCTCGATGGAATACCAGAATCACTGGTGATTGGCATTTCGGTGGCGTTGACCGGAGCGGCAAGTATTCCTCTGGTAGTCGCCGCGTTCATTGCCAACATATCGGAAAGTCTTGGCGGAACTGAGGAACTGGAAAAAGTCGATCCACACAAGGGTCAGGTTTTTCTGGCGTGGTTCGCAATCGCTGGCGCTTCAGTTATCGCCGCGATCCTTGGTCATCAAGTCATTGCTGATATGACCGATGCCGGCGGCGCGGTCTTCAACGGGTTCGCCGGTGGCGCGGTGCTGATGGTTCTAGCGACCGCGATGATCCCCGAAGGCTACGAAAAAGCCGGCCGGAGAGCGGGCGCGATGGTGGTGCTCGGATTCGCATTGGGTTTTGCTCTCGAGCATCTCTAGGGATACTCGAGTGTCTCAGCGGCACCGGCATCGAAAAACAGCTCGATCCCAAAACCGACATTTACCTCGAAAACACGCTATTATTCCGATTGACGACTCAACTTGAGAGTTATCCGTGCGGAGGGAGAGAGAAACTGTGTGCTGTTTCGCGTTGCTCTTAGGCTTTTTTGGACCAAGAACGGCGATGGCCTTCTGGTGGATCGTATCGAGATCGTCATGGAATGATGCGTGGGGCGACGCCTCCTTCGTCTTCAAAGCGATCGGGTTCATCTTTGCGCCGTGGACCATTCTCATGTTCCTCATTCTCGGCGGTGAGCCGATCAATGGCTGGGATTGGGTGCTCATTGGTCTCGGTGTCGCGGCCGATGTGCTCGGCTGGATGAATGTCATCTGGCGACGCGGTCGGGACGTGCCCGCACAGTACTCGCAGTACGTGCCAGCCGACCTGAAATAGTTTCAGAATTTGCGACGAGCGGCCAGGTGTTTCGCCTGGCCGTTTTGTTGTCCGTTTCGTCGTCCAGGCTGTAACAGGAGAGTGAACATTCACGGACTCTGCTGTTATGCTACGAGGACAGCTTCAAGCGCTGCCCTCCGATGCTCGGAGAGCAGCGGTTGGATAGGTCTTTCAATTGCGCATCCGTGTTTGAGTAACGGACTAACGGAGGGAGTTTTCGAATGCCGACGGCAAAGAAACCAAATATCCTCATTCTCTGGGGCGACGATATCGGCTGGTACAACATCAGTCACAACAACAAGGGCGCGATGGGCTACCACACACCGAATATCGATCGCATCGCCAAAGAGGGGATTGATTTCACTGATTACTATGCACAACAATCCTGCACGGCCGGCCGCGCCGCTTTTATAACCGGACAGAACCCGCTTCGCACCGGACTCACCAAGGTTGGTGTGCCTGGCGCTGACCTTGGTTTACAGGCAGAGGATCCAACTATCGCCAACCTGCTCAAGGATCATGGGTATGTGACTGGCCAGTTTGGCAAGAATCACCTCGGCGACAAGGATGAGTTTCTTCCGACCGCTCACGGTTTCGATGAATTCTTCGGAAACCTTTATCACCTCAACGCCGAAGAAGAACCTGAGCACCCGGACTATCCGAAGGATTCTCCCTGGATGGAAGGTCTCAAGCCTCGCGGCGTGATCCACAGCTGGGCGCAGCCGGACGGAACCCAGAAGATTGAAGATACCGGTCCACTGACCAAAAAGCGGATGGAAACGATCGACACCGAGATTACCGAACTCGCTCTCGGCTTCATCGATCAGGCTGTCGAGGATGACAAACCCTTTTTCCTCTGGTGGAACGCAACCCACATGCACTTCCGCACCCACCTTAGGGCTGAGGATGAAGGTCGCACTGGGCAAGGTTTCTACGCGGATGCGATGGCCTACCACGATGAACTCGTCGGCGTCATGCTCGACAAGCTGGATGAGCTCGGCATTGCCGACAACACCATCGTCATGTACTCGACCGACAACGGTCCCCACTACAACGCCTGGCCGGACGGCGCGATTTCGCCCTGGCGCTCGGAAAAGAACACGAACTGGGAAGGCGCGTATCGTGTTCCCTGCTTTTTCCGCTGGCCAGGCGAGTTCGAAGCGGGCCGGGTCTTGAATGGCATCGTCTCTCACCAGGATGTGCTGCCAACCTTGCTGGCAGCTGCCGGTGATCCCGATGTCAATCAGAAGCTGCTCGATGGCTATACGATCGGCGACCGCACCTACAAGGTGCGCATCGATGGCTTCAACATGCTGGACTACTTCACCGGCAAGTCTGACGTGTCTCCTCGCGAAAGCTACTTCTACGTCAACGATGACGGACAGCTGGTTGCACTGCGCATGAACGACTGGAAAATGGTCTTCATGGAGCAACGCGAAAAAGGTTTTAAGGTCTGGATGGAACCGTTTGTCACGTTGCGCGTTCCGAAGATCTTCAACCTTCGCCGCGATCCATTCGAACGAGCGGACGAAAACTCAAATACCTATTATGACTGGCTTCTGGATCACGTTTTTCTCCTCTATCCAGCCCAGCGCTACGTTGGCTATATGGCACAAACGTTGGTCGAATATCCGCCACGGCAAAAACCAGCGTCCTTCAACATGGACGAAATCATGGCCCAGCTCGAAAGCGCCATGAGCGAAGGCATGCACTAAGGTCCTGGCCGAGAGCCGGATCGATACAGGAATCAGAACCCGGGGGTTGCCAACCCCGGGTTCCCGTTTCCAGAACCAACTCCCAGAACGGACGATCGAACAAAGGTTCGGCGGCACGCCTCGCACACGTCGATCAGAAACGGTTGGTCGTCAGAGACCTGCCGAAATGAGACAATGAGCGGTGGCTGCATTTCTTCGCGCGATGAAAGCTCGGTGGATAGATGAATCGGCTCAATGTGATATCGAATTCGACGCAGTTCTTTATCATGATTGCAGTGATCGGATCGGTTATCGCTGGTGGAGCGATGATCATTGCCGGTTTTGTATCGATCATCAAGGCCTCGTGGGATCTGATCGCGGCAGGTTCGATTGACCTCGAGATCGTTCGCTCGTTTTCGGTCGAAGTCATCGAGGTTGCTGACGCGTTTCTCATCGGCGTGGTCATGTTCATTGTCGCTATCGGACTCTACCAGCTCTTCTTTGATACGGAGGTTGAGATTCCGGCATGGCTGGAAGTAACAACCCTGGACGATCTGAAGAAGGATCTGCTGGCAGTCACGATCGTCGTACTCGGAATCACCTTTCTCGGCCGGGTGGTGGACTGGGATGGCAGCACCGATATCATCTACTTTGGGGCCGCCATCGCGGTCGTGCTCGTTCCCCTGGTCGCCATGTTTGCCGTGCTCATCTGGGCGACCGAATCCGAAGACACGCGTATCAAGTCCCGGATGCGGAGAGAGAAAGAGCGGGACACTTTGGTGGCAGTCGAGGAATCTACTGATCCGTTGGCCAAGGCCGTTTCTCGATCCGACATAAACGGAGAGCAGGAGTAACTAGCCGATGAACAACCATATGCTCTCGCTCTGGAATGACGGCCACGCCAAGCGGCAGATCATTGAATTCGTTGAAAACGTGACGTCTGAAGGAAGCCGGGAGTTTCGTGCCGCCGCGAGATCGGATCGCCACTTTTGACAACGACGGCACCCTTTGGAGCGAAAAGCCCACCTATTTCCAGCTTATTTTTGCGCTCGACCAGATCAAGCTGATGTTTCCTGACCATCCCGAATGGCGTGAGGACCCGCTCATGACGGCGGCGCTTGCTGGTGATATCGAGACGCTCATCGCCAACAAGGAAACCGCCGCCGCAAAGATCCTGGCAGTCACTCACGCCGGTATGACAACGGATGAGTTCAATGCTTCGGTCGCGACATGGCTCGCGAACGCTACCCATCCCACCACCGGCAGAAAATACAACGAAATGGTTTTCGCGCCGATGCTGGAACTGCTCGACTTTCTGCGGGCGCATGACTTCCGGACGCACATCGTTTCCGGTGGTGGAGTTGAATTCATCCGAGCGTTCGCCGAGGAAACCTACGGCATTTACCCAGAGCAGGTAACTGGTTCCAGCATCGTCACCACCTACGAAGTCCACGACGGTGTGCCGGTGCTGGTGCGCCAACCAGAACTCGATTTCTACAACGACGGCCCCGGCAAACCAGTCGGGATCAATCACTTCATCGGCAAGCGTCCGATTTTCGCCTTCGGCAACTCCGATGGCGATCTCGAAATGCTCGAATATACGCTCGCCGGTGATGGACCGCGCGCCGGTTTCATTCTTCATCACGACGACGCTGACCGGGAAGTCGCGTACGACCGCGAATCAGCAGAAGGGAACCTGGCTGTGGGGCTCGACGAAGCGGCCGAGCGGGGTATCACGATCGTCAGCATGAAGGATACCTTCGAGCAGATCTATCCCTGATTTTGCCCTTTCACCACTGCTATGCTTGGGAAACGCGGATGGCTACTAAGGCATCCGCGATGTTCCGCAAAGGGCCTTGAGCGTGCCGCCGTGCAACCAGAAACCACTCAGTCGCGAAACCGTCCGACTTGCCCTCCTCCATGCCCAGGGCGTCGAAGGCAACCGACCAAACCCAGCCGAGAAACAGGACGTCCTCGGCGCGATCGAAACCATGGGCCAATTGCAGATCGATACGATCAACGTTGTCGCGCGAAGCCCCTACTTCGTGCTCTGGACCCGACTTGGCGACTACGATCCGTTTTGGCTGGAGGAGTTGCTGGAAGAGGGCGCAATTTACGAGGCCTGGTCGCACGAAGCGTGTTTTCTCCCAAGTTCCGATCTGCACAACACGCGAGCTCGCATTCATCATCCGCACTCCTGGCGGAAGTCGTTGCGCAAACTCCTGGACGAACACCGGGTCTCTGCGGACACGCTACTGCGCCAGATCGAAACGGTCGGGCCGGTCCGATCGTCTGACTTCGAAAACCCGGACGACAAGCGCGGTGGCTGGTGGGACTGGAAACACGAGAAACTCCTCCTGGAAGCGCTATTCGCCTCCGGTGAACTGATGGTCACAAGACGACATCGTTTTCAACGTGTCTACGACCTCACCCACCGGGTTCACCCCCGTATCACAACACTCGAACAACCCTCTACCGACGACATGATCGCTGCGTATGTGCTCAAGACGATCAAAGCGCTGGGCGTTGCGCATCACCGATGGATCGCCGACTATTACCGACTCATGGTCGCGGATGTCAACCGCGTCTTGCCCGGACTGGTGGCAGACGGATCAGTGACCGAAACATCGATCGCCGGTCTAGCGGGCACGGCTTACGTGGATTCCACACATGCCCCGTTGGTCGAAGCAATTGAAGCGGGAAGCGAGAAGGCGACGCGAACGACTTTGCTTTCACCATTCGATCCGGTCGTCTGGGACCGGCGTCGCAATGAAGAGCTGTTTGATTTCGTTTACCGAATCGAGTGCTATACCCCGGAAGCCAAACGGCAGTTTGGCTACTTCTGTCTGCCACTACTGCACAGAGGTGAATTGGTCGGTCGTCTCGATGCCAAAGCCCATCGCAAGGACGAGCGATTCGAAGTGAAATCCCTCCATCTCGAACCGGATGTCAAACCAGATGATTCTTTGATTCGTGGCTTGGCGACCGCCTTGATTGACTGCGCGATTTGGCACAAAACTCCGGAAGTCATGATCACGACCTCGACTCCAGCCGGGATGCGACGTTCACTCGGCGCGGAAGTCAAACGTCAGCTGAAGAGCCGTCGACTTGCGACCGCCTCGAGTTCTGTCTTGTAGACTTGAACGAGACGACCGCCGGACGGCGCGGGTCTTTTTCCAAGCACGGGACACCATATGATGACCGCGACCGATCAGAAATCTGCACTGACAGAACACAAGAACATGACCTGGATTCCCGGCGGCACCTTTCTCATGGGATCCGAAGAAGCCTATGCCGAAGAGGCTCCCGTTCACCTGGTGACGGTCGATGGATTCTGGATCGATACCTACCAGGTCACAAATGCGCAGTTCCGACGGTTCATCAAAGACACGGGATATGTCACGATAGCGGAACGTGTGCCTGAAGCCGAAGACTATCCTGGGGCTCTGCCAGAGATGCTGGTCGCCGGATCGATCGTGTTCGACCAGCCAATGGGTCAGGTCGACCTGCGGAACCACTACAACTGGTGGGCTTGGAAGCCCGGAGCTGACTGGCGTCACCCAGAAGGCCCGGAGTCAAATCTTCATGGTCGCGATCGCCATCCGGTTGTCCACGTTGCGTGGGAAGACGTGGAAGCCTACGCGACCTGGGCTGGCAAATCATTGCCGACCGAAGCCGAATGGGAATATGCAGCCCGCGGGGGCCTCGATGGAAAACCCTATGCCTGGGGAGATGAACTCGCACCCGAAGGCAAGATGATGGCTAACTATTGGCAGGGCGCATTTCCCTGGGAGAACCTGAAACTCGACGGTTACGAACGGACGGCTCCGGTCGGGTCTTTTCCACCCAATGGCTACGGTCTCTATGACATGATCGGTAACACGTGGGACTGGACAGCGGATTGGTATCGCGATCACCATGTCGCATCGGATGGCTGCTGCAGTCCGTCGGTAGCCAATCCGCTCAATGACGATCGAGCTGGAAGCATCGACCCGAACGAACCGGGCGCGATTCCACGCAAAGTCCTCAAAGGTGGTTCATTCGCCTGCGCGGAAACGTATTGCAAGCGGTATCGCCCTTCGGCCCGAATGCATCACCCGATCGATACCGGCACGAATCACATCTCTTTTCGATGCGTTGTCCGGCCCTGAGGATAGACACGAACGTCAAAGGCGCCCCTTGAGGGGCGCCTTTTGCTTGCAGTTTCCTATTCTGTTGGTTAGCCGTTTTCGGACTGATCGAGCAATTCGATCGACAAGTGCACCCGATCGACAAGTATGCCCCGATCTTCGGTGAGCGTCGCTACCCCCGAGATTCCGGATCCGTCAACGGCTTCGATGCCAAACTTGATTTGATCGTGACCCCAAAGGTGTTTGCCTTTCTCGACTTGGCCGCCGATGCCGCCGCAGGCAACGGTTTCGCCCGTGGCCGTATCGGTCACGACCAAAGCGTAGACCGCTCGATCGAGGAGCTGGTCGAAGTTGGCTTCCAGCATCACTCCTTCGCCGTAAAGCACAGGAATCGCCTCGGGATCGCCAACGCTTTCGCTGCTACCAGACCATGGAACGATAGCACCCGCGCCAGCCTTGTCATAGCCATCTCCCTTGAGCTCCCACGCTGGCTCATCGGCGAACTCGGTGCAAGTTCCAAGCCGGACAGACGCGACCAAACCTGCTTCTGCCACAGGAGCTGAATCCTGAGATGCGCTCTCGCGACCGGTAAACTCACCAGTATCGAGATTGATCACAATCGGCAATGATTGCAGCTCGCCGTCGCCAATCGAACCGAGCGCGTAAACGGTGTAGACCGATTCACCTTCAAACGTCACGGAGCTCAGATCAAGCGAACCGACCGGAAAGTCAGCTAATTCGACTCGAATTCGATAGGTTCCAGCTCGTTCAGTGATGTAGTCACTGGCGTCGGGAAATGCCAGATCGGTAATCGGTCGCTGGGCGATATCGCCAGCGATGATGGTGATATTGACAGCTGGCGCATCTGGCACTGCGTGGACCACACGAACCCGCGTGTTCTGTAGAGGCGTTCCTTCTGGTCCAGGTGGAAGCGGCGACAAATCAACAGGATAGACTTGAGGCTGAATCGAATCGAGTGTTCCCACAGCGGCGACTTCATAGGCCATACCCGTTTCCACCGCCAGACTCGGGACATTCAGCACGGAATCTTCGAGTGCGCCAGCGGTTGGCACAACGTCGATCGAGTAGGTCCCAGCGGGAATAGCCGTATAGCCACTCGTCTCCGCGAACTGGAGGTTTTCGATCGCTAGCTGGCCATTGAGATAGATATCGACACCCGGTGCGTCCGCGACCGCATGGACTACCGTGATACACGAATCCTCAGGGGAACCAATACCCATGAGCGGGGCGCACGCGTCCACCGCAGCTTCCGGTGTACCGTCCTGCGCAGTGACTGAGTTGGTCACCACCACACTCCCCGATACCACCATTGCCATCATCATGGCGACTGAAAGAACTCTGCTTAAGCGGAAGAACCTTGTCATTGCTTTCTTACCTGCTTGAATTTGCGACCGTGGCCAACGAAATGGCTCACGCTCAATCACGAAACCAGATCCACCGACCCAGGATTGCGAGCAAAGCGCCCACAAAGGCTCCAAGGAGCATGACCAGGGCGAGCGGCATCATCACATCACCGAACACGTAATCGACTTCGACATCGTCCCAGTTCCGCATGACGAATAGGGTGGCAAGCACTGCGATGACCGCAAACGCGATGATCTTCGCGAGTCGATAGGTGTTTGATGCTGTCTTCTGCGCTTTCTCAGCCAGGGACTTACTGGGTTCGGGAGTTGTTGGCGTTGGCGCAGGGACGGTTGGTTGCGGGCCATCAGTCACAGAGTTTGATCCTCCATCGTTTGTTGATCACGAAATCGTTGACTCAGGCGCCTGAATCCGAGAGTGGAGTCAGGTATTGGTCCGGCGGAATCTTCTTCTTCCTCGGTCAAATGATAATCGGATTCGTCGATAGCGTTCGGGGTCGCCATCACTTCATGTTCCCGCGCGGCTGCTTGCGCGATCACATGCGACGCGACCGGAGTCGTCAGCATGAGGGCGATCCCGATCAAGACGACCCGCAGAATGATATCGGAATCGTTTGTTGCAACCGATGCAATCATGAGCACGATAGCGCCAAGAAACACGGCTTTGCTGGCAGCATGAATCTTGGTGTAGATATCCGGCATCCGAATCAGGCCGATCACACCAGTGGTCAGAATGAAGCAGCCAAACACCACCAGCACATCGGCAACGTACGGTCCGATCTGATCGAGCAGGTCCATCATCAGAAAATCTTTCCCTGGCTGTGATACCTCGCTGCTGCGATAGTCGATGCCACCGAAACCAACGCCAGCACCAGCGCCGCATCGAGGTAGTAGGGCACTTTGCGGGAATCAGAATAGAGCACCAGCATGGCCACCAGGAGAAGTGTGACCATGTCGAGCGCGAGTACGCGGACCATCGCAGACGATGCCCTGATCACCACGATGACCCCAACACTGATCAATCCGGCAATCCAGAAACTGGCGAGATAGAAGACCTGTTCATGCATGATTGGTCGACCTCCGGCCGTCAGGGAAAGACATAACGCTGGTACCGATCATAGAAGTCCTTGTGCACCCGCCGGACCTCATCGGGGTCAGCCGCACTGATGGCATGAATCAGCATGACGCCTTCTTCCCAGTCGACATCGACGAGCACGGTTCCTGGCGCGAGCGTCGTTGCCATTCCCGAAACGGCCACACCGGTCGGACTTCGGTCGCCAATTGGCACTTTGACAATTCCCGGCTGATCAAGGGGGCGAACACCGATCAGGATCAGGAGGACCTGCAAGGTTCCGGCCACGATATCCCAGACGACTTTGAACGCGAATGGAAAAAACGCCACAAACCGACGAACCGGGCCAGGTCGCTTTCCTCGTGCCACCGCGTCAGCTGTCGAACGCAAGAAAGCTCGAAAAACAAGCAGAGTAAGAATCGAAAGCGCCACCCCAATGCCGACATCCCACGGGTGGAAACTGGCCAGCGCGAAGCAATACGTGAGCGTCATTGCCGCGACGATCATGACAGAACCGATCATGGCGACCCCAATGGCACAGCGAGGGCCGCTTGGTGACTAATCCAGAGCACAGGTTCTGGCCAGACCCCGATCAACAACGTCAGGATCGCGATCACGACCACGACGCCGCGCAAAGGCGTCGGACTGTCTGGTCTGGTTATGCTCACCGATTCTGCCGGGATCCAGAAGCGCCGCTGATAAGCCTGGAACATGTAGACGAAGGAGAAAACACTGCCGACGACAACCAATGCAATGATGGCCCACTGGTCATCACCGGCCGCCGCGCGGAACAATCCTGCTTTACCGAGAAAGCCTCCCGCGGGCGGAACACCGGCCACGCTAAAGGCCCCTACCACAAATGCGAACCCCACAAGCCAACCGCGCAAGTTCTCGGAGAGAAACAGCAGGGTCTTGTTCAGAGAGTTGACGATCGCGAAGAGCACGGCCGCCGCATAGCCTGCTTCACCGCCGATCGCGAGAGCGATGAGGATGAAACCGACCTGACCGATGGAGGAATAGGCCAGGACTTCTGGAATCGATCGTCGCGAGATTGCCTGCATCGAACCATAGACAATGCTCATGATCCCAAGGGTGAACAGCACTGGTGCTCCGAGTTGCAGTTCCTCCGGCATCACCTCGCCACCGAATCGCAACAAGCCGTAACTGCCGATATTCGCGACTGCTCCACTGAGGATCGCCGCAACGGCAGGACTCGTTCCCGTATAGACAGCCGGGAGCCAAAAGTGGAACGGAAAGATCCCAAGCTTGATACTGAAAGCCGTGAAGATGAGCACCGCACTCAGAATGACCGCTTCCGGTTCAAATACCAGCACCCGCACACCGATTCCGGCCATATCGAGCCGCCCGGTGATGTGATAAAGCGATGCGATCCCGATCAGGAAGAAAGCGGACCCAAGCAGGTTGACCACGATAAAGATCGTCGCGGCCCGCAATTGTCGCGCTTCCTGCCCATAGCCGGTCAAGATATATGATGCGATCATCGCGATCTCGAAGAAGACATAAAAGTTGAACGCATCGCCGGTCATGAACAGACCAGTCAATCCAGCGGCGAGAAAGAGAACCGTGGCCGGGAACGAGCGAGAGCGGACGCCCGACAGCACCTCGAACACCAGCGCCGCAATCAGAACACCAAGCGAAAGCAGCGCAAACGTGATTCCGAGGAGATCGATGCGGAGCGGAATGCCGACCCCAACCTCCCAGTTGCCCGCCACCTGCACCTGGTCACCATTTCGATAAACATCGAGACCAAGCGCTGCTACCGATACGAAGGTCGCGATGAGAATCCCGACGGCCAGCCATCCAACATGTCGGCGACGTCCATCCATCAAAGCCACAATGATGGCGGCGATCCAGGGGATAGCAAGTGGTAGCACGATCTGCATCAGATCAGTGCTCCCCACGAAGAATCGGAGCGGAGGGCAGGAATTCCTGTTCTTCACGATCCTCCATTGCTTCGATTCGCTCTTCGATTGGCGTCAGTTCTTCTTCCTTCACCACACGCTCTTCGATGTCCGACAGTTGTTCGATATCGACCGACTGGTGCGTTTGATAGACACGATAAACAAGTGAGATCATCAGTGCCGTAACGCCGAACCCGATGACGATCGCCGTCAAAGTCATGGCCTGAACCAACGGATCACTGACTGAATCACCGGTGATGAGCGGATAGATCGGTTCGTCTCCTCGGGATAGCCCGGAGGCCATGATGAAGAGGTTGGCCGCATTCGAGACAAGAACGATTCCGGCGATAACCTTGATAAAGTCGTGCTTCAGGAGCAGATAGGCACCTGAGCCAAAGACGACCGCGATACCGAGGGAAACGAGAAAGATCACCGTTCGATCTCCCCGACTGCGTGAGCGATCATGTCGATCACGCCCACGCAGAATCCCAGCACCAGCAGAAAAACGCCTATGTCAAAGGCAAACGCGCTGATCAACTCGAGCGATCCAAGATAAATCGGCTTCTCACCGACCGGTGGCCAGTGGGTCATGATCGGATCGCCGTCTATCGCGGTGAGGACCGCAACTGACAGCGCGATCAGCAAGCCAATCGCAGACAGATACATCGCACGCTGCAGCGGAAGGATCCTGCTTGCAATATCCGTTCCGAACGCGACGTATTGAATGAGGATGCCGAGCGACGCCACCACCCCGGCGCTGAATCCATCGCCAGCCTCCACATACCCTTTGACCAGAATCGCGAACGCGACCATCCAGGAAAAGAGCAGGAGCACCCGGGCAACAGTCTGAGTCATCACGGTCATTGCGAAATCCTTCGCCGCATCAGCGTGGCGATTCCAAGAAAAGCAACCCCGATGACGGTGATTTCACCGAGCGTATCCAGACCACGGAAATCGGCCAGGATCACGGTGACGACCGCCTTGCCATGCGCTTCCGGGGTCAGAGCAATATGCTCTTCGATCACGCTTTCGAGCGCCGCGGGTTTGGAGAGCACTCCCCAGGCCACCACGAAAGCAAATGCCCCTGCAATGATGGCGAGAACCGCGTCGCGGATCTCATGAGAATCGTTCTGGTACTTCGGGTCGTCCGATGGCACCACTTCAGCATGATCGATACCACGCGGGAGCAGCGCCAGAAACCCGAAAATGAGCAAGCCGAAAATCGTTTCGATCAGCACGGCCACCAGTGCCACATCGGGAGCGGTCAACAGGGAATAGACGACCGCCAATCCAAAACCGACACCGGACAGCGCCAGCGCCATCGAAAAATGGTCGCGTGGCACCGCCGCTGTGACTGCCGCCAATGCGACGATGATGATCAGGAGTGCAAGGGGAAGATCGCCGCGCTTGATCTCTCCGAACGTGAGGACATCGGTCACATCGGAAAACACCAGAGCCAGCCCCACCAGTACAGCGGCCGGCAGGAGAACGGTCGCGATCCGGCTCCGAAGATCCCGGACCTCGATCCAGTGAATGCGATCAGAAAACTGATTGAGACGATAGAGCGATGTGCTGTACGCGTGCTCGGGTCCGAACCGGGAACCGATCGTACTTGGCACGGTGGCGGCTCTCGTCCAGTATTTGCTGGTCAGGAAGAGGAGCGTCCCGAGACCAATCGCCACAATGGCCATCACGTTCTCGGTTGACGCGGTCAATGCGTATTTCACATGGATATCAACCGGTGCTTGCAAGGTGGTATCGGACGCAGTTTCGGCCAACCGAACAAACGGATCCGGCCAGAGACCGCCGATGATCGTAAGTGCACCGAGAGCGGCCACGGGTGTCACCATCACCCTTGGCGCCTTGCTGAGCAATGTCCCCGGTTCACCCCCAAAGATGCCGAACCAGAATCGGGCCATATAGGTGAACGTCAACGTCGCGGCCAGAACCGATACTGCCTGGATCCACGGACCCTCGTTGGCGGCCGCCTTGAAAAAGAGTTCGTCCTTGAAAAAACCGATCGTCAGTGGCAAGGCTGCCAGCCCAGCCGCGGCGGCAGCGCTGCCGATCGCCAAGAGCGGCATCTGCCGCCAGAGGCCACCGGTCGAGGAAAGCTCCTTGGCGCCTGTCGCTTCGGCAACCGTTCCCGCCGTCAGAAAAAGAGCGCTCTTGGCAAGTGCATGCGCGATTACGTAAAAGGAAGCTGCGCCGATTCCGTACTTTCCGCCAACACCAAACATCATCACGACATACCCGTATTGGGAGATCGTGGAATACGCGAGCAACTGCTTCATGTTGTCTCGCGTCAGTGCCAGCACCCCACCGGTCAGGATGGAAGCTATACCCACCAGGAGCAGAATCGTCAGGAGTGTTTCGCTCGGTTCGATCAGGGGATAAATCCGCCCGATCAGAAAAACTCCAGCAGCCACCATCGCCGCCGAATGGAGATACGCCGAGACTGGGGTTGGCGCCGCCATGGCTCGCGGTAACCAGAAATGGAACGGGAACTGAGCGCTCTTCGCGAGCGCCGCGAGCATCATCAACCCGGCCGCGATTGAGAGTTCGGTGCCAGGCTGGGCACGATCGAAGAGCTCCGGCAGCTGATAGGTGTCATAGGTGCTCGCGAGAACAAGCGCGCCGATGAGAAACCCTATGGCGGAAACACCGGTAACCAGGAGCGCCATCAACGCCGAAACACGGGCTTCCTGCTTCTGGTTGTCATAGCCGATGAGGAAGTAGGAGGCAATTGCAGTGAGATCCCAGAAGAGAAAGATCAGCATCGTGTCCTGAGCGAGGACCAAGCCAACCATGGCACCCATGAACAAGAGCAGAAAACCGTAAAATCGAACCACATCACTATCTGGTCGGTGTTCATGATGCAAATGTGAGGGCATGTAGCCGGAGGCATAGATGGCAACCGCCAGACCGATTCCAGTAGCGAGAATCGCGTACAGGTTGGCCAGGCCGTCTACCTCGAAATGGAGCCGGAACCCCCAGGTGGGCGCCCAGTCTCGATCGATCGATGAACCTGGTTCCGCCCAGGCGTAAAGCGCCGCTCCAAACGATAGCGCCACCATGATGATGCTTACGGGTGCGGTCCAGGACGAACGCACTTTGCCGGCGACGACAGCAACTGGCGCCGCGAGCAAGGCAATCGAAAGCAGGAGCATCGCTGAATTCACGTGGAGAAACCCGAAATAGGACGAACAAGCGGAAACGCATGCCACTGGACGTGACCATGGGTCGCCAGATCAACTGTACGCTGTCAGACTACCGCAAAGGAGCCGTCGATTCACGGACGATACTACCCTTGGCCGTGAGGATCGTTACAGCCACTTTTACCGCCTTCGCATTAGTATCGGCGTGAGAGAGCTATGACCTCCGCGAGATGATCGAGGTTCCTGGGAGCACACAATGTCAATAACCATGTATGGCACCTACTGGTGCGCCGACTGTCGCCGCGCCAAGCAGTTTCTCGGTGGACATCGGATCCCCTACACCTTTGTCGATGTCGATGAAAACAACGAGGCGATGCGATTTGTCGAAGCCGTCAATGATGGCAAACAGCAGATTCCGGTGATCGTTTTTGATGATAGCTCGACCTTGACCGAACCATCGAACGCGGAACTCGCGGCGAAACTCGGACTTGTCACCCGCGATGAGCATCCTTTCCACGACGTCACGATCATCGGGAGCGGTCCAGCAGGTTTGACGGCCGCACTCTACACAGCCAGGGAAGGCCTTTCGACCCTGGTAATCGAACGCGCCGGTATCGGTGGTCAAGCCGGTGTCACCGAGCGGCTCGACAACTTCCCCGGGTTTCCCGCTGGGCTTTCTGGAGAAGAGTTTGCCGATCGTCTCCGTGACCAAGCGGAACGGTTCGGAGTGGAGATCCTCCAGGCCCAGGATGTGGTCGAGGTCGCCGAAGATGGTCACTATCGCATGGTGCGCACTGAGGACGACTCGGTCTATCACTCGTTCGCGGTCTTGCTGGCCACGGGGTCGGTCTATCGCCAGCTCGGTATTCCGGGAGAAGACGATTTCATCGGCTCAGGTGTCCATTTCTGCGCAACTTGTGACGGCCCTTTTTATCGCGGCCAGGAGGTTCTGGTCATTGGCGGTGGAAACAGTGCTGCCGAAGAAAGCCAGTTTCTCTCCCGATTTGCCGCCAAGGTCACGATCGCGACCCGGGGCGATAGTCTCAAGGCCAGTCGGGTGATTCTGGAAAAACTGGCCGAGGATCCTGCTATCGAGATCATGCCGAACGTCGAGGCCGTCCGCTTCGACGGCGACAATAGGCTCGCGAGCGTCACCCTGCGCGAACTCACCACGGGAGAAGAAACCACCGTCAATCCGGCCGGGGTCTTCGTGTTCGTCGGATTGGTCCCAAACTCGGATTTCGCAAAGGACCTGATCGCCCTCAACGATTCAGGTTTCGTCATCACCGATGAGACCTTGGAAACCAGTGTTTCGGGTGTCTTTGCGGCTGGTGATGTTCGCGCTGGCAGCACTAAGCAAGCGGCCAGCGCTGCTGGCGAGGGTGCAACTGCCGCGCTCTCGATCCGCCGCTATGTTGAGCCGCTCGAGCATCTTCGTCCGGCCGAACGCGCGATGGCAGAAACCGCCTGAGCGACACGAACGACCGGGATCATCGTGCTATCTTTGCCTGCATGAACGATTCAGCATCAATTTCCGAATCCCCCCATCATCATTCCGCTTCCTATGAACAGGACAAAGCGAAAATCCTCGCCCGTCTGAAACGGGCGGAGGGGCAAGTCCGCGGCGTCCACAGGATGGTCGAGGAAGACCGGTATTGCGTCGATGTCCTGACCCAGATCTCTGCGATTGTCGCGAGTCTGCGGGCAACGGGACTCCTGGTGCTCGAAGATCACATCCGCGGCTGCGTCATAACTGCAGAGCCCGAGGAGCAGGAAGCTTCGCTCGATGAACTGATGGGCGCGATCGAACGCTTCAATCGGAGTGTCGGCTAAACCCATCACGTTCGTTAGGTCATTACCGCTGCAGCGAAGCAGGCGAACGCTCCCTCCGTCCGAATGCCTCGTACAATTACAGGACGACGCGACGCTGAAACACAGCATTCCGCAACCAGCAATCCGAGGCAGACAGTATGACCAAAGAAGCGATTGAAATCCGGATCCCCGTGAGCCGGATCATGACCACTGACATCGTCACTACAACCCCAGACGCAGCCATCGATGACATCGCTAGCACCCTGCGCACGCGCGGATTTGGCGGTCTGCCCGTGGTCGATGAAGACGGTATCCTGATCGGGATCGTGAGCGAATTCGACATCATCTCGAAACGGGGAGACACCGCCGACGACATCATGAGTCGAGGAGTCGTCAGTGTTGGCGATGAAACGACCGCCGATCAGCTCACGAGTTTGATGGGGCTGCATGGGATTCGCCGCGTGCCCATTGTCCGTGACGGCAAACTCGTCGGCATCGTGACCCGTTCCGACCTTCTCCGTCTCCATGGTCATGTGCGCTGGACCTGCACCACCTGCGGCGACTTCGAACGCGGGTTCAGTCAACCGACCAAGTGTCGCCGCTGTTTCGGCGAGACGTTCACGCTAGACGAAGAACATCGCACCGGAGAAGGGTTCTAGGACGCTTCGTTGAGACCCGATCATGCCAATGGATCGTCGATGAGCCATCAGGCATCGTGACCAACGTCTGGTGGCTGGCGATTCGGCCGAAAACGCTTCCGGCGGCGATTGCGCCGATCGTCGTGGGAACATCGGTTGCGATTCGCGAAAATGGGTTCGATCTGATTGCCGCGCTGGCTGCGCTTGGGGTCGCGCTCCTGCTGCAGATCAGCGCGAACCTCGCCAACGACCTCTACGATTTTCATCGTGGTGCCGACCAGGGTCGGACCGGTCCAGTTCGGGTGACTCAGAGTGGTCTCGTCACACCAAACCAGATCAGGAAAGCCACCATCATTGCGATAACGGCCGCAATCGTGCTTGGCCTTGTACTGGTTCAGCGTGGCGGCTGGCCGGTTCTCCTTCTCGGACTCGCATCGATCGTGGCTGCCGTCGCCTACACCGCCGGTCCCTTTCCGCTCGGATATCACGGACTCGGGGATCTCTTTGTGTTTCTCTTTTTCGGGTTGGTCGGTGTGACCGGGTCTGCCTATGTTCAAATGGAAGACCTGACCAGATTGTCACTTCTTGCCGCTATACCGGTCGGATGTCTGACGACCGCGATTATCGTGGTCAATAATCTCCGCGATATTCCCACTGATCGCCTCGCGGGTAAGAAGACCCTGGCCGTCCGGATCGGACGCGATGCCACCATCCTGGAATACCGGATCCTCCTGGGCGTGAGTTTTGTGGTGACGTTCGTTCTCTATCTGATCGACGACATCGGCTGGGGCTGGATCATTCCCTGGGCATCTCTGATGCTGGCCTTTCCGCTCGCCAAGGCAATAGCCACCGAAACCGGACCGGCGCTCAATCCAGTTCTCGCCCAGACCGCTCGATTGGCGTTAGTGTTTTCTTTGCTTTTCTCAGCTGGGATCGTTCTGTGAGTAAACCAACCCAAAGCGGTGCCATCGCCGCTCGTGATCAGGTCCAGGAGATGTTCGGACGGATTGCTCCTCGTTATGACCTCATGAATCGAGTCATGACCGGTGGGCAGGACATCCGTTGGCGCCAACTCAGCGTCGCCGCCGCTACGGAAGAGGGTGGAGACCGCTTTCTCGATATCGCCACCGGGACCGGTGATCTCGCTCTCGCCCTGGCCAATACCGTCGCCGGTCAGGTGGTCGGTCTCGATTTCTCAGCGCCGATGATTGCGCATGCCGACGCGAAACGGGGGCAACGCTCCAACGTGACCTTCGTCGTTGGCGATGGGATGCACCTTCCGTTTCCGGACGGTACCTTCGCCGCCTGCACGATTTCTTTTGGCCTGCGAAATCTTCCCGACTATGCCGCCGGTATCCGCGAAATGCTGAGAGTGCTCCAACCGGGCGGACGATTGGTGGTCCTCGAAATGACCCCCTACCGCACGCCGGTGCTGGGTTCGCTGTTCAACACCTATTTCACCCAGGTGGTGCCGCGAATTGGTGGCGTAATCAGCGGGGACCGGTCAGCCTATCGGTATCTTCCTGATTCGGTCGCTGGATTTCCAGACGTGGTGTCGCTGGCCGTGATGATGCGGCAAGCGGGTTTCAGCCAGGTGACGTGGAGGAAACTCGGCGGTGGCACCGTCGCGATGCACACCGCCGTCAAATAGGCCAAACCTTATTCGCTCGGCAGTACGCGACCGAGCATCCGCAACCAGTTGCCGTGCATGACCTTTTCGATGTCCTCGCTCGAGTAGCCGCGGTTGGTAAGGATGTCGGGAATCATCTGCAGCGCGTAGATGGTGTCGAGGTCACGCGGTGTCTGCTCCGTGCCGTAACCGCCGTCGAGATCGGTACCGATACCCGCATGATTCGCGTTACCGGCCACCTGGCAGACATGGTCGATATGGTTGACAAAGTCCTCCATCGACACGTTATCCGGTGTGGTTTCGCCGCGAACCCAACCGGGATAGAGCATCCAGGCATCAAGCACTGAACCGACCACTCCGTCGCGCTCGATGATCACCCGGAGCATGTCGTCCGTCAGCTGGCGATCACCGGGAACGAGTTCGCGACAGTTTGAATGGGACGCCCAAATCGGACCATTGAAGACCTCGACCCCTTCCCAGAAGGACTGGTCGTTGAAATGACTGATGTCGAGCACGATTTCCATCTCGTTCATCTTCTTGAGGAGTTCCTTGCCCCGGTCAGTCAGACCGCCCAGACTCTCGGTGCCATGGGCATATTCGCTCGGACCATAGTGAGAAAGACTGACAGCACGAAGACCATCCTCCCACCAGAGATCGATATTCTCGAGATCAACGATCGGGTCAGCCCCTTCCATCGTCAACACCAAGCCGAGAGGGGTGTTCTCGGGATCGGCTTGCCAGTCCTGGAGGTGTCGTTCGAGCGCCTGCCGGGTACCGATCATCCGGATATCGCCTTCGCGTTCGTGCTGCCGGTAATAAGCGAGTTGACCCTGCGCGTGCGCGTACGCGATTTCCTGAGTACGAAAGTCGATCGAACTCTGTCGACCCGACTTGGTTCGCGCGATCACTGTGCAGAAGGTGACGGCAATTTCGGTCCGGCGCAGTTCCGGAAACGACACGGTGTTGTTTCCGAATCCCTTCCGATCGACCCCCACTTCTGACGCTCGAATCTCAGCGATCGACATGGTCAGATCGCGATTCAGATAGACCGCGTTCATTGCGAGATCGAGATGACTATCGACGACGAGCATCCGTGTATTCTCCTTGACTCATACGAGAATCGATCAAAGCGCCGACAAGATCTATCGTTCGCGCGCGCGTGGATCGAGCGCGTCACGGAGTCCATCTCCAAGCAGATTCAAAGCCAGCACGGTGATAAACAACGCCATACCGGGATAGATCGCCATCCACCACGCTGACTGGATGAACTTCTGCCCATCCCGAAGCATGTTGCCCCAGGATGGCGTCGAGGGCGGCACACCCGCTCCGAGGAACGACAACGCTGCTTCCGAGATAATCGCAAACGCGATCACGAAAGTGCATTGCACGATCAACGGCGAAAGCGAATTCAAAAAGATGTACTTCCAGAGGATCGAGTGATCTCGGAGTCCCGCTGACCGGGCAGACTCGACATAGAGCTGGTTCTTGATGACGAGCGTCGAACCACGCATCAGGCGGGCAATGCTGGGTATGTACACCACGGTCAGCGCGATAAACACGTTCTCCGTGCTGGCCCCCCGGCTGGCAACGATCGCAATCGCCAGCAAGATGCTCGGGAAGGCCATCAGACCGTCCATGACTCGCATGATCGGCGAATCAAGTCGATTGTAGTAACCGGACAGAAGACCCAGGATCGAGCCAAACAACGCTGCCAGAATGGTGACACCCACGCCGATTGGCAGCGACGCTCGCGCGCCATAGATCACGCGGCTGAGCACATCGCGACCGAAGTCATCCGTACCAAACCGATACTCCGCGTTCGGTTCCTGCAACCGGATTCCCGGATCAATAAACACCGGGTCGTGCGGAACAATCCATGGCGCCAGCACGGCCAACGTCACGATCACCAGCAAGATCACCCCACTGGCCATAGCGGTCTTGTTTCGCTTCAACGACTTCAACCAGCGCCGTTTGCTCGCGCGCTGCCGGTCCGCGTCTGCCGCCGCAGCGATTTCCTCGAACTGGGACAGGCTCTGAGTCTCAACTGCCGCCATAGTGAATCCTGGGATCGATATAGGCGTAGAGAATATCCACCAGCAGGTTGACCATCACGTAGACGCCGGCAATGATCATGATGGCGCCCTGGATGACCGGATAGTCTCGCCGGGAGATGCTGGTCACCACCAGGCGTCCCATTCCCGGAATGGTGAACATGGTTTCGGTGACCACTGCGCCGCCAAGCAGCCCACCGAGAGAGAATCCGATAACCGTGATCGCTGGAATAAGCGCGTTTCGCAGAGCGTGGCGGTTGACAACGTCTTTGAACTGGAGTCCTTTTGCTTGCGCAGTGCGGACGTAGTCCTCCCGCATGACATCCAGCATCGATGAGCGCACAAGACGAGCCAGTAGGCCGGCCGAAGCGAAACCAAGCGTGAACGCGGGCAGGATCATTCCCTTGAAGTGGGCAACGGGATCTTCACCGATTGGGGTATAGCCACCGCTGGGTACCCAGCGCAAGTTGACGGCGAAAATAAGAATCAGGACGATTCCGAGAAAGAATGTCGGGATAGCCGCTCCGCTGATAGAGAGAACCATCAGGCCACGGTCAACGATCGAGTTCTTCTTGACAGCTGCAATGACGCCGGCCGGAATGCCGATCATGACCTCGATCAGCAGGGCATAGGTTGTCAGAAGAATCGTTGGCTCCTTGCGCTGATTGAGCGCTTCGATGACCGATTGGTCATTGAAATAGGAACTCCCAAAATCGAGCCGCAGGGCATCGCTGAACCAACTCACGAATTGCACCGGCAAGGGATCGTTGAGACCCATTTGCTCGCGGAGCTGCTCGACCTGTTCTGGGGTCGACTGATCCCCAAGCATCACCGCTGCCGGGTCGCCGGGCGTCAGGTGAACCAGCATGAACACCACGACACCAACAACCAGCATAACGGGAATCAACAAGATGATCCTGCGGAGAATGTATGTTGTCACTGTTTCAACACTTGTTCCAACCTGGCTTCAGGCAACGAATGGTGGACGCGGGCACCGGCCCGCATCCACCACGCGAGATCACTGGGTGACGTCTGGGATTACTCCTTGATCCAGAGATTCCAGTACTTCACACCACGTTCGAACTGTGGATCCCAGCCACCGACATTGTCAGCCACGACTGAGATGCTGGCGCCATCACCAATCTTGATCGCAGGGATTTCGGTGTAGGCATTCGCCTGCACTTCCTCCCAGATCGGATAACGAGCATCGAAGTCGCTCAAGGCCAGAAGTTCTTCAGCGAGAGCGAGACTCTCTTCGCTATTCCACCAGCCTGGGTAGATGTTCATCTGACCGACATAGCTGATCTGGGATGGATCAGGAACAAAACCGTGGCCAGTAACGAACATATCCCACTCTTCCGGCTTGGCCCGTCGTTCTACCACGGTTGCCCAGTCCGGTGACTGCAGGTCGACCGTCATACCCACTGCTTCGAGCTGCTGCGCAGCCGGAGCACCAGTGGCATACATGTATCCATACTCCTGGCTCGCCATGAACCGGATCGGGGCGCCGTCGTATCCCGCTTCCTCCAGCTTGGCCTTGGCCAGATCGGGATCGTTGATATTGAAACGATCTCCGCCAGCGTCGGTCCACCATGCTGTCTGGGTCATCATCAGACCCGGATCGAGCGCATAGAAGTCCTCGGTACCGTAAGCCGACTGCAACAGTGGCTCATGGTTGAGGGCCGCCTGCACTGCTTCGCGCATCGCCAGGTTGTCCTGGAAGATCGGCGACTGCCAATTGAGGAAGAACACTGGCCAGTCTTTTGGTGTTTCGATTGTCGTGACCAAGCCAGGATAGTCGCGCAACAGCTCGTAGTTGTCATTGGTGATGTTGATGGCGTGGTGATAGTCACCAGCCTGCATACCGGCCACACGAGCCGACGGATCCGGCACCGGGATGATCTCAACAACGTCAGCATAGGCATACTTCGTACCGCCATAGCCGTTCGGACCACCCTCTACCTGAACATAGTCGTCGAAGCGTTCAAAGCGGATGTAGGCATCCGGTTTCCATTCGACCAACTTGTAGGGACCGGTTCCGATGGCCGATTCGTTCGGCTCAAGCGACCCGGCGTCGATCACAGATTTTGGATAGATGACGGGTGCCTGGGTGTTGTGCGACAACGCCACGTAGACCGTGCCATATGGCCGCGTGAAGTTCCAGACGACAGTGTTCTCGTCCGGCGCTTCCAGGCTGGCGGTGGCTTCAAAGAGGTTCTTGCCCACACCACTGATCTGGCCCCAACGCTCGAGCGAGGCAAGAACGTCGGCAGATGTGAAGGGCTCACCGTTGTGGAAGGTGACACCTTGTTTCAGGTTGAATGTGTGGCTCAGCTGATCCTCGCTGACCGACCATGACTCAGCCAGTTCCGGGGCGATTCCATACTGGGAGTCGTAGGTCACCAGCGTTTCATACATCAGGTAGCCAGTCGTGGCGGTCACGCCGACGGTGGTCTGATGCTCGTCAAGGGTTGGCGGTTCGCCGATTTCAGCGATTCGAAGGGTGCCGCCGAACACACCGGCTCCAGGATCATCCTGTAACACCGACATCAGATTGCGAGCGCTCGCTCGTCCACTACCACTAACGGTATTCAGAGCAGCCGCAAGACCATATCCACCGACGCCGATGGCAGCGCCGCGCTTGATCAGTTCACGTCGTGAAACTGATTTGCCGTCGACCTGTTTCAACATCCGCTCGATGTCTCGCTCGAGCTTTTCTCGCTGAACACCGGTCATTCTGAGATCGTTCTTTAGCATCTGATCCTCCTCTTTGGTTCTACAGGTCTGGCGCGTTCTTCGCCGAGAACAGATCCCCGATCTCGCAGACAGAACGCGACACGAATTCGTGACTAACTCCCGTTCTGTCCTCCTTTCCCAAACATGCTACGAAAACCGCTATGGGAACGTAACCATGCAGTGATGCCGTTGGCTCGTTCCCGGTAAACTCTGGTCTTCTTGCTCCATTGTCCAGAAGAAAACAATTTCCGTCAACTTTGACCAACTCTTTCCAGAATCAGAATCGCTGCGTTCGTTTGTCGATGAGCGATTTCCGGGCAAAACGAAAGCCGACCCGGATAACCAGGTCGGCTTCGCTCAATTGTTCTGGATTTCAGCGATCGGTCAAACCGAATCGATCGCTTTGCGGGTTTTCACCACTTCGCGATCTTCGAGGATTTTGCCGATGCCAAGCAGCGTTGGCGCCCAGAGACCGACGAAAATACCGAATCGCTCCGCGTTGGCGCGGTCATCTCCGCGTTTGAGAAACCAGATCATGATACTGAGCGCGATCGATGCAAACGAGGCCGCATACGCCACCGGTGAAGTAATTCCCCATTGTTCGAGTTTGTCGATCATGATCAATGCTCCAGTTGTCCCAGCAAATCGCTGCATTAACGCACAGTAATTCTGTGCAATCTATGAACAACTATAGCCGCTGTGGCGTAGAGGCCGGTGTCATTGGCTACCGCATAGGCGTGTTTACGTGAAGTTGGCACGTTTTCAGGTCATCAGACCGGAACGAAAGAACCATCCTTGTCAAACCAACCCGCATCTGTTTCCTCGTTTCGCTCACGCAGCAACTGTTCCTTCTGCCAGGCAAAATCGATGACCGGATGAAACTTTTCGGGATGCTCAAGCGCCCAGATCTGTTTCCGGATCGTGTAGTTGGCTGGATCGCGCCTCAATGCCACACGCATGAGCCTTGCAGCTTCTGAGAAATCACCTCGCTCTCGCTCCAGCCTGCTTTGATCCAGGAGGTGTTCGATGATGCGTGTACTCGCCGGATCGACCTCATAACCCGGATCGGCGCGACTGGAAACAGGCGTTTCCCCTGTCGCACGGAAGCGCGCAACGGTTTCGAGATCTTCGGCGCTATCAACACTGAACCCGTGCTTGGCGAACTGGAGCAGACCGTTTTCGTCAACCAGATAGCCATTGGGAACAACCTGAAAACCGAAGTGATTGCTCAGCAAACCGCGACTGTCGACCACGGTTCTGATCGCCGGCCCCGCTGTTTCGGCATACGGCCGGGATGCTTCTGGTCCTTCGTGATCGAGCGCGATCAACAGAATTTCAAACCCGCTATCGTCATTTTCCTCGATGAAGCGTCGCCACCCGGGCAACTGATCGCGGCATTGTCACCACGAGGCCCACATGAAGAGGAGGCGCCGTTTTCCGGTCAGCGTGCTCAGATCGAGCGGGTTGCCCTCGAGATCGGGAAGGACGATCGGCGGAAGTGGTTCCCCGATTCCCCGGGCGAGCGTACTGGTCGGTGCAGTCATACGTCCTCCTGACGTCAATGCGCTAGCGTTTGACCAGGAAATCCTACCCGGATGAACGAATCTGAGCAGGTTCTTGACAAGCTAACACTATTAGCCTACCATCGAGCTAATGGCGTTAGCTAAGATTCGTTTTGAATCGACGGAGGAAAGTGGAACGACGAGTGAGCTATTCAGCGGCAAGTGTCTATTCGAATCGATTCCTCTGGGCGAGTGTGGCACTAGCACTGATTACTGCCATCACGCTAACGGTCCACCGGAGCGGTGGTGGCTGGTATGTGCTGGCGTTCATCATGATGCCGGACGTTGCTGGCCTGACAGGAATATCAACAACGCTCGCCAAAGGCCAGATGCATCCGCGAGCCGTTCCGCTGTACAACGCCCTTCACCGCTTTGTGGCGCCAGTCCTTCTCGGGGTTCTCGCGTTCGTCGAGGTCATCCCATCCGTCTGGCTTGTCGCTGCGCTGACCTGGAGTCTCCACATCGCAATCGATCGTGCTGTCGGCTACGGATTGCGCACTCGAGAGGGATATCAGCGTGATTGAGTCCGCTGACCGGCAGCAGGAGTTGCCCCGCGCCGAGCAAATTCTCACTGTTGCACGCACGATCCTGGAACAGGAAGGGAGAGCGGGACTGACCATGCGAGCGATCGCAGAATCGCTTGGTATTCGCGCACCTTCGCTGTACAAGCATTTTCGTGACAAATCGGCGATCGAAATCGGATTGATCGAAATCGGTTTTCAGGAATGGTCGATCGCATTGCAGCAGTCGCTGGCCGATCCGGGTGACAAGGTAGCTGCATTTGGCCGGACCTATCGACGTTTTGGGGTTGCTCATCCTCATCTCTACCGCCTGATTACTGAGGGGCAACTGCCACGCTCCCGGATTCGACCCGGCTCGGAGGAAAACGCTGCGGCCGGTCTGGGCGAACTCTTCGGTAGCCCGGATCTGGCCAGAGCTGCCTGGGCGTTCGCACACGGGATGACGATTCTCGAGATCGATGACCGCTTCCCACCTGATGCTGATCTCGACGCCGCCTGGGCGTGCGGACTGCAAGCGTTTAGTGCTGATCTTCACGTGAATCAGCAAATCCCGAACGGAAACAAGTAGCGAGATCCAAGCACGTCAACATCAACGCTTAGTTTGATCACTGTCAGGTTTGTCAGGAACCCACATAGCTTCATCGCTGAAATCGCTACAATTCATGCAGACGGAACGTCCCCGCACGTATTGCTCGCCTGGAAACACTTCGATGACAGTTACGACGATCCAGAACCCAACCGATGATCAAGTTCGATCGATCCTCGAAACCACCCAAACGATCGCCGTTGTCGGTTGGTCGGACAAAGAGGATCGTCCAAGTCATGACGTCGCTGCCTATCTCGCCAAACAGGGATATCGGGTGATCCCAGTCAATCCTCGGCTGGAAGGAAGAGAGTGGATGGGCGAGCAGATTTACGGCTGCGTGACCGACATTCCAGTCCATATCGATCTGATCGACGTGTTTCGTCGACCAGATTTCACCCCGCACCATGCGCGCAAAGCAGTCGAGGCCGAAGCGGGGGTCTTGTGGCTGCAACTCGGCATCGTCAACGATGAAGCCGGAAAGATCGCCCTCGACGGCGGTCTCGGTTTTGTCCAGAACCGCTGCACGAAAATCGAACACATGCGTCTGATTCGTGGGTATCCATTTCCCGCGCCGATCGATTGATCCCATCCTTACTGTCAGGAGTTCTCGATGGTTGTTCCCAAACTTGGTGCCCAGTACATGCTCAAGCGACTCGCCGACGAGATGATGGCGCCCGCTGAGCAGCCGGCCGCGGCATCCGCCGAGCCCTCTCCGCCTCAGCAGGTTGCCACCCAACCTATCGCAGCGCCCGTCCACGACGATATCGATGGCACGATCATCCACGACGATGAGGGTCGACCGATCGGCCGCGCCCGCCGAGCGCCAATCGCGGTCTACCTGGTCACCCCGGGATACGGTAATATCGTAACTGAACTGGAAGAGTGCCTCGAGGACGAGGATTGCCAACGCTATTTCGTGCATGACGATGCCGGTGACCTGACCGGGATCATCTTTGCTCCCCATCCGGACAAGATGCCGGCACCGACCGATGCAATACGAGCCGACGATATCTAGTAGTAGGGTGTTAGCGTCCGGTGATATGGATGATCGGTCAGATCTGAGCGTTGTCCCGCTTGCCAGAGGAGCCAGTCGATCTCGAACGCACATAGAGTCCGCCCGATCTTTGCGAGTGCCTGCCGAATCAATTCGACCGCCCAAATCGTGGACGCCCTGATTTCGATTTCGGTGCGGCTCTGCTGAGCAATCAGCGCTTTCTCGTCGATCTGCTCAGCCAACAAGTCTGCATAGACGAGTACCCCAAGCCTCCGCAAAACCTGCGGCACCTTGTAATCCGCAAAGGCCGTCAACTGTTCGAGATCGTCGAACCGTCCCAGCCCATCTCCAGCAAATGCCCCATGTAGGTCGGCGGCCAGGATTTGTGCACGCTTGTAGAACCTGATCTGGCCAGTTTCGGTCTGGACCACATCGTCAAACGACGGAAAGCGGCGAGTCACCTCCTCCACCAGGTGAACAGCAGAATGATCCGCGCGCTCCAGCAACGCTTCGACCGGATTAGCACTTCCGATTTCTTCCCCTAATGCCTGCAAACCCTTGCCGAGTTCGCGCAGATGCGCAACTCGAGCAGCGAGCAACGGTATCTCCTCTTCTCCCACTGCTGGAGCGAGCAACGCGTGGACCTCGGTATCGCTGACGGTAGCCAGCCAGTCGGCATCCCAAACCGGCGAGCCATCATCGACGGCTTTTCGCAACGCTGCCACCAGTGCCCAATATCCATCCAGCAACTGACCGTCGTAAGCCACCCGCCAGCGGCGAGTTGGATCGGAATTCGTGCTCCAGAAGCAGAAATTGAGCGCGTCGAGCGCGAGGACCCATCCTGCAGTACGCCAGGTCCCATCCCGAAAATGGAGATCGTCTGTCCAGCCGGGATCGGCATCACTCTGGTCGGCAAGCGTTTGGGCTACTCGCTCGACTGCATTGATATCGATGCCAACGAGTGACGCGGATTCGACGACTGGGAGGGTCGATGTCAACACTCCCAGCGGGTCGCGCGGCGGCATGGCAAATCGGTGCAACGGTGATTCACGACCGGTTCGATCAGGCAACGATCTGCTCGGCGCGTTCGATCGGTTCGGTCGGTTCGGGCCTACCCTGAGAGAGCCGGGAAATGCCGAAAACGATCACCAATCCGGCGACCATCGCCACCGCTACCCGAGCCCAGTCATCGCCGGGTCGAGCGAGTTCTGGACCTTCGACTCCACTAGGCCAGGGCCAGAGTACGCGGGTCGAACCAATCATCAACCCGATCAGCCCAGCCAGAACGGGATCGTGATGATGTTCGAGCGCCCAGGACAATATCTGGGAAAAGATCGCCAATCCAAAAACCGCGCCCAACCCAACCAGAACAATCGTGCCAATATCCCGCTCCGAAACGGCATTCAGTATTGGTTTGTACATCCCGATAATGAGAAGAATCAACGAGCCTGAAATGCCTGGGAGGATCATGGCGCAGATTGCCAATGCACCCGCGCCGAAAAACGCAAGTGCCGAGGGATCTGAGGCCTCTGATCCTTCGCCAAAACCGAGGATGATGAACATTGCGACGCCGACGGCGGCTGCAATCGGAAAATACCGTGGCTGCGGTTGTTTGATCAGTCCCCAGGCAATGAAGACAGAACCGACAACCAGACCGAAAAAGAGTCCAGCGACGATCTGGGGACGCTCCTCGATCTGATGTTCAATAAAACTGGCCAGCAGGAGAACAGCCGAAAGAATTCCCGCCAGCAACGGAATCAGCAAGCTCCATTCGACGTTGTTCAGATGCTCTTTGAAGCTATCGACATCGCGTTTGAGGAGTGAGATGAGCGCGGAGCTTCCCTCTTTGACCGAAGCAACCAGTCGCTCGTAAATCCCGAGCACCAGCGCAATTGTGCCTCCGGACACACCGGGAACGAGATCCGCCATCCCCATGAGGAAACCGCCAACGTAGGTTTTCAGATAGTGCATCATCGTCGTGACAACGTCGACTTTCCAGCTCTCGAACCGTGATCATCCTTGCGCTGACTCACGCAAAGCTTCCGGAGTGTACACAAGGAGCATCAGGTGGGCGATGATTGAGCAACATTTGTGTGCCTTTTCGCCATGGGAGTCTCCGATGAAGATTACCGACGTCCTCGTAACCATCGACGATCGTCCGAATCCGCATACCTTCCGCTGGCGGGCAGGACTCCCTGGTTCTGATCCGCGGGCGATCACCGCGCGTGTCGAGATAGCGACGGACGAAGGGATCAGTGGCGTCACCTATGTTGCCCGGGGCGCGATCATAGCCGATCTCTTCGATCGTCGTCTTCGAGAATTGCTGCTCGGCAAGAATCCGCTCATGAAGGAAACGCTCTGGGAAGAAATCTGGGAGATCGACCGGATCGAAGAACTCCCTCTCTACGCGCTCGGAGTGATCGACATCGCGCTCTGGGATCTGCTGGGCAAAGTCGCTGGGCTGCCGGTTTACCAGCTCGCCGGCGGTTATCGCGACCGGATTCCGTGCTACGCCAGTACGGTCACCTTCGAAACAACTGAAGAATTTTTGCATGTTGCTGATCAGTGTCTCGATTACGGTTTCCCGGCCATCAAGCTCCATGCCTGGGGCGATCCGCGCAAGGACGCCAAACTCGGGCAGGATTTGCGCGCTCATGTTGGTCCTGATGTTCCGTTGATGTATGACGGCTCAGCCGGGTTCGACCTCGTCGATGCGCTCTATGTTGGCCACGCCCTCCAGGAAGCCGATTTCCTCTGGTACGAGGAACCGATGCGGGAGTTCAACATCAACGCCTATCGAATGCTGGCCGAGGAGTTGCGCATCCCGCTTCTTTCTGGTGAAACCTCAGATGGTTGTCACTACAACATTGCCGATTTCATCGTCCAGGGAGCGGCCGATATGGTTCGCACGAGCACCCATTACAAAGGGGGGATCACCGGTGGTCTCCGCGTCGCTCACCTGGCCGAATCGTTCAACATGCGAGCGGAGGTCCATGGCGGCGGTCTCCCGAATCTCCATCTCGCCTGCGCCATTCCGAATAACACCTACTACGAGTCTCTGATCTACTCGACCGACGTCCAGGTCGAGGAAGGAATCGGGCGTGACGGCTGTATCTCGCCGCCCGAAGCCCCGGGGCTCGGCTGGGCCGACTGAGCGAGGATAGAAGGGTGAGACCCGGCGAGCGCGGTTGCGTGACGCCGGGTCGCAGGAGACTGCAGGATGACGACACTCCCGTTCACGATTCGGAGCACATCGGCGGAGGTCGATGTTCTCGCTCCAGACGGGTCCGAAATCCGGTTGCTCGTCAACACGCCCCGTTGCTCGATGGCCCACGGCACGCTGCCACCTGGCGGAGTTTCTCTCGCAATCGTCCACCGGACAGTCGAGGAGGTCTGGTACGTTACCGGCGGTGAAGCGGAGATCTGGCGCCAGCAGGGTAGATTCGAAGAAGTCACCTATGTCAGAACCGGCGATAGTCTCACCATCCCGCTTGGCACCGCTTTTCAGTTCCGCACCATAGGCAACCAGCCGTTCTGCTTCATCATGGTCACCATGCCACCCTGGCCTGGTCCTGACGAAGCCCTGCCTATCGAAGGCAAATGGCAGACCACCTGACCTCTTGATAACCTAGTTCATCTCCAATCCGCCGGTCCGACAATCGGCGGCAAACGCTTCGAATGGTTCGTCGCTATCGGCGGCTTCCTTGAAGTCCGAAAAGACATGACTCAACCCGAGTTCCTGCAACTCCGCCAATTGTTCGCTGCGCGGTTGTTCCCGAGTGCCATCCCGGTCCCACCACATCTGGGCCGAGACCCGCAGGGTGGCTGGGTCCCGGTCGATCTCTTCGCACCGCTGCGCCACGATCGGCAACCACTCGCGCACCTGCGCCACCGTCGGACCGGAGAGATTGAGTTCATCACAATACTTCGCCGCCAACCGCCAGGTTACGTTTTGACCGTTTCCTCCGATAACGATCGGTATCTGGTGACCAGGGAAATGCTTCGGCGTTCCCGGCGCGTTCTCGACCCGCTGCCAGCCGCCGGTAAAGGTCGCCCGCCCAGGATTGAGCATCCGGGTCGCGACCTCGAGTGTCTCCCGCAAGATCGCCATCCGTTCACGCGTCGACGGATAGCCATAGCCAAACGCGCGCCATTCAGTTTCGAACCAGCCAGCGCCCAATCCAAGCTCGGCTCGACCTCCGCTGAGCACATCGAGGGTTTGCACCTGTTTCACCATATAGCCAGCAGGACGAAACGCTGCGCAAAGCACCGCCTGTCCAAGTGTCGGCTTGGTGGTGACTGCGGCAACCGCTGACAAGACGCTAAAGACCTCCAATGTGGGCGCATCGTCGTCTGCCCGGCAATTCATCAGGTGATCGGGCACGCGGATCGCCCGGTAGCCGAGGTACTCAGCCAGACGCGCCAGATGCATCACCCGCTCGGCCATGTAGGGACCGTCCCGCCCCTCATACTCGCCCTGAATCCCCACCGGGAGATAGATTCCTGCTTGTGTCATGGTCCGACCTCCAGACCTCAATCAATGTCGGCCGATCCCTGCAACTGGCCAACGCGGGTAGCTCAGGTAGACTATAGACGGTTCTTACGGAACGTAAGCTCTCTCCCCTGTCGGGTCTGTTGAAAGACTGGATTCACCTGAACTGCTATGAAGAAGATTGGCTTTCTGTCATTTGGTCATTGGTCTGACACACCCGGATCACAGGCCCGCACCGCGTCTGATGTACTGCATCAATCGATCGAACTCGCCGTTGCTGCCGAGGAACTCGGCGCGGATGGCGCGTATTTCCGCGTCCATCACTTCGCCCGGCAGCTCGGATCGCCGTTTCCCCTTCTGGCTGCTGTTGGCGCCAAAACGAACCGGATCGAGATCGGCACAGCCGTGATCGATATGCGGTATGAAAACCCGTACTACATGGTGGAGGATGCTGGCGCGGCTGATCTCATCGCCGATGGCCGACTCCAACTCGGCATCAGTCGCGGTTCGCCCGAGCAAGTCATCGACGGTTGGCGCTATTTCGGCTACGAACCGGCTGAAGGCGAAACCGAGGCTGATATGGCCAGACGCCATGCGGAGGTCTTTCTCGATTTGCTGCGCGGCGAAGGCTTTGCCGAGCCCAATCCTCGACCGATGTTTGCCAATCCACCCGGTCTTCTCAGAATCGAACCCTTCTCGGCCGGTCTGCGGGAACGGATCTGGTGGGGCGCTGCCTCCAATGCCACCGCCGCCTGGGCGGGGACGCTTGGTATGCATCTCCAGAGTTCCACGTTGAAGTTCGACGAGAGTGGCCAACCTCTTCATGTCCAGCAATCCGAACAAATTCGGATCTTCAGGGAAGCATGGAAAGTAGCCGGTCACGAAGGTGAACCGCGGGTTTCAGTGAGTCGGAGCATCTTTCCGCTTGTCGACGAGCGCGACTGGGCCTATTTCGGCAATCGCAGCCAGCAGGGAGATCACATCGGTTATATCGACCCGGAGACCCGCGCAATTTTCGGTCGCAATTACGCCGCTGAACCACAAGTGCTGATCGAACAACTGCAGGAGGACACCGCAATCGCTGCCGCTGACACCCTGCTCCTCACTGTGCCCAACCAGCTAGGGGTCGACTACAACGCCCATGTCATCGAAGCAGTTCTGAGCTTCGTCGCTCCGGGGATGGGGTGGAGATAGGAACTCGATCTCTCCGCCACTGCTGGTAGCCACCGATCACTTGAGTCAACTAATGCCGAGGAGTGATCTCATCTCCCGTATCATTTGCCAGACATTGCAGTCTTGATTCGCAAGCAACACACACGTGTGCCCGGACTGAGGATAGTGGCCAAAGTAGCTGGCGACCCCAGCGTTGATGCCGTCTTTGCCGATCTCCAGGACCATGCTGTCGACGTCCGTTTCGAACTGAAATCCATATCCGTACCACGACTCCCGGTTGCCACGTCCCCGGTACTTAACCCTTGGCTCTAAAAGCTCGTGGCTCATGACTGAACCGAGGATACGGTTATTCTGTATCGCCTTCATGAACTGAACCAAATCTAACGCCGTCACTGTGGCGCCTCCGTCCGGAGAACCGATCGGCGGATAGGAGTAGATGTTTCGTCGCCAGCTGACCTCGCCATTTTCGTTTTCGATCCGTTTGTAGTGCTCAGCCAGTTCCGGGCAGACACCGTCCATGGCACAGAAATCGGCACCTATCATCTGCGCTGGCTCGAAGATGTTCTCCTGGATATACGTTCGATATGGTTTATTCGTAATATGCTCGATGACAAGCCCCAGCAGGACAAACGCGCAGTTGTTGTACCGGACGCCGTTTCCTGGCAGAAACACCGCGTCTCGGGTTGTGCACTGAGGAATGAAATCGCTGGTTTCCCTGACCGAGTAGTTTGGCGTATCGATGAAGAGCGCTTCGTACTCCTCCCCCGCCTCCTCATCAGCGTCGTCACCGATCCCGGACGTGTGGGTGAGGCAGTGATAGATGGTCACGTCGTCGCTGATCGTCGTACCCGCCAAACCGAGGGAGGGCGCTACACGAGTGTCGAACGAAAGACGACCCGATTCGACAAGCTGGAGGATAGCGGCCGCCGTGAACAGTTTGGTGATCGACGCGATGTCGAACCGCGTCGTGACGCTGTTCGGTATCCCAAATCCACGATGAGCCAGACCATAAGCCTTGTGCAGGAGGGTGCGGTCATCCTGCGTGACCAGGCAGACGCCGGAAAAGTCCTGTTCGCCTGCGAATTCGACCAGAAGTTCTTCAAGTTCAGAATGCATGGTGAGACGATCCCGGTCGGAACCTATCGCTCGAACGCGAGTTTGCCATCGACCATCGTCATCTCAGCCTGCAACGTGTGAAGGTTCGCGGGTTCGACTGCGCGCGGATCGCGGTCGAGGACGACGAGGTCGGCGAGTTTGCCCTCGGTGATCGACCCCTTGATCCCCTCCTCGAACGAACCATAGGCGCCATTGATCGTGAACATCTGCAGCGCTTCATCAATCGTCACCGCCTGATTCGCACCCATCGTTTGTCCATCCTGAGTCAGACGGGTCACCGCCGAGCGGAGATTCACAAATGGATCCGCCGAGACGACCGGGACGTCGGAACTGCCAACCGCAACGATCCCGGCATCGAACCATGACCGTCCCGGATAGGACATCGCCAGTTGCTCCTCGGTGAAGTTCTCGATGTACGAATCGCCAAGAAAGTAGATGAACGACGGCTGCGGAATCGCCAATACTTCCATCTTCTGCATTCGCTCGAGGTGCTCAGCGGTGCACATCCCGCAATGTTCGATCCGGGGCCGTGCATTCTTACGTGGGTTGGCCGCCAAAGCGGCTTCAAAGGCATCGAGAATCATGGTGATCGCGAGGTCGCCGATCGCATGAGCCGCCATCTGGAAACCGGCTGCGTTGGCGCGGGTGAAACGCTCGTTCAACCCCTCCTGTTCGTAGATCGTGATGCCGCGATTGCCCGGATCGTTGCGATAGTCGACCGTCATCGCCGCAGTTCGACCACCACCAGATCCGTCCTGGAAGACCTTCGCCGGTCCTATCCGGAACCAGGGATCACCGAAACCTGTTTGCACGCCGAGACTTGTCATGGCATCGAGGGTGTCGTCGATCAGCATCATCGCAAAGGTCCGCATCGGCAATTCACCGTCGCGAGCAAGCTCTTCATACGCGGCGAATTGGTGCGAATGCTGGATTGCCGCCTCGCCGACACTGGTGATGCCATAGGCGAGAAAACGCTCACCGGCTTTGCGCAGAAAATCCTTGATTTCATCCTTGGTCGGATCCGGAATGTGGTTGCGGACCAACCGCTGCGCCGTTTCCCGGAGCAATCCAATCGGTTCCCCCGCTTCGTCCCGATCGATCTGCCCACCCATCGGTGCGGCCGTTTCCGCCGTGATTCCACCAATCCGGAGTGCCGCGGAGTTGGCGACACACAGATGACCACAGGTTCGGATCAGAATCGCGGGCTGATTGCCAGTCGCTTCGTCGAGTTCGTAGCGGGTCGGATGCCGATGAATATCGAGGCGGGAATCATCATATCCACGAGCGATCAACCAGCCGTCGCCGCCGGTGGCCGCCGCTCGTTCACGAAACGCTTGCTGCAGCGAAACCAGCGTGGGCGCAGTCGCCGGAGTGGCATCGATCTGACTCAAGGCTTGCCCGAACGACATCGGATGGGTGTGGTTGTCGTTGAAACCGGGCATCAGCGTGCGCCCGTCGAGGTCGATCACCTTGGTCCTGGCGGTTGCGCCCGCCAACAGAGTGTCGCGGTTGCCAACCTCCACGATCCGGTTCCCCAGCACTCCGACGGCTTCGGCTGTGGGGCGTTTCGGGTCGATCGTTAGAATCGTGCCATTGATGAATACAGTGTCCATCCGCATCTCCCTCGTTCGTTCAATACCCGTCGGTCTCAGTGTAGGATGTGGCATTGGAATCAGCACCGCAGAAAGGCCGAGCTACCATGCGCATTCTCGACATCCGCTGGGCTTCTGCGCCAATGAGCGACACGATCAGCAACGCCTATATCGATTTCAGCACGATGACCACTTCGGTTGTAGCCATCATCACCGATCAGGTCCGGGATGGCCAGCCGGTGATTGGCTATGGCTTCAACTCGAATGGGCGCTATTCTGCCACCCCCCTGATTGCCGATCGATTCGCACCCCGCCTCCTCGCCGCGGACCCAGCATCTCTTCTCGACGACGGCGGCACCAATCTCGACCCGCATGCCTGTTGGTCGGTCATGATGACCGGCGAAAAACCAGGTGGGCACGGGGAAAGGTCGGTTGCAGTTGGCACGATCGACATGGCTATCTGGGACGCCGTCGCGAAGATCGAAGAGCAACCACTATGGCGTCTCCTGGCAGATCGATATCGCGGAGGATTCGCCGATGAGCGAGTCTGGGTCTACGCCGCGGGTGGCTATTACCAACCCGGCAAGGACCTCCGCGCTCTCCAGGAGGAAATGCAGGGCTATCTCGATCTCGGCTATGCCGACGTAAAGATGAAGATCGGCGGAGCATCACTTGATGAGGATCTCCGCCGAATCGAAGCGGTGCTGACCGTCGTCGGTGACGGCGAGCATCTGGCAGTCGACGCCAACGGGCGGTTCGATCTCGAGACAGCCTTGACCTACGCGAAAGCACTCGCGCCATACCGTTTGCGATGGTATGAAGAAGCGGGTGACCCCCTCGACTACGCGCTCCAGGCCGATCTTTCTGGTCGCTATGACCTCCCAATGGCGACTGGGGAGAATCTCTTTTCGATGCCTGACGCCCGCAACCTCATCCGCTATGCGGGTTTGCGACCTGACCGCGACATCCTCCAGTTCGATTGCGCGCTTTCCTATGGTCTGGTCGAGTATCTCCGCACCCTCGCTATGCTCGACGAGCAGGGATGGTCGACTCGTCAGGTCGTTCCGCATGGCGGACACCAGATGTCGCTCAACATCGCCGCCGGGCTTGGTTTAGGCGGGAACGAGTCGTACCCCGGTGTCTTCCAGCCCTATGGCGGATTCGCCGACGATCTCGCGGTCGAGGATGGCTTTGTGTCGCTGCCGCAAAGCCCGGGAGTCGGCTTCGAACGCAAATCTGCGCTGATCGAGGTTCTGCGCAAGCACCTCGGAACGTGATTTCAGGAGATGATCACCGCAACAGTCCGCAAAAATACGACGGGGACGATCTTTTCATCACCGCGTTTTGTCCAACGAGCCAGCCATGATCATCACTATCGAAACCCATCTGCCCGACATCATCCGCCTCTGCGAGGAGTACGGCATCAGTCGACTCGAGCTCTTCGGTTCCGCCGTGACCGGCGAATTCAGCACGGAAACGAGCGACTTCGACTTCCTGGTCGAATATCCGCAAGACATTGCTCATGCGTATGATGCGATCGACAATTCAAGAGTCTGGAGCCTCACCGAATCGACTCTCCCCGAGCTTCACGAAAGCGTCTGCGCCCTACTCGAAGGCATCGAACCATAGAGTACAAACTTGGCTCGCAGACCGAAGCAGGAAAGAACACCTGCCTCGGTCTCCGTATCTGAACCTCAGCTCGTCACTTCATACGCTACACCGTCGTTCAGCGCGATGACCCGATCACCAAGCGCGAACGCATCGGCCAGATCAGGATTCTCCGCCACGAGGTCGAAATAGTCATCGCTGGCGAACTCGACCGACACGGGGTCCATCGTTTCGGGATCGAAGGTCGTTTCCACGAAAACGCCGTCTCGCAGCACGAATGCGCGGCTTCCGATGATCCGGACGTCCGCCGTTCCTTGATCGAACTCGGTTTGCGCAGCGACATCACTGTCGGCAAGCGACCCGGCTGCGACCGCCGCCTGTACCGCATCCGCTCCAGATGTCGGCGCGTTATCGGTCCTGGCTTCTTCGTAGGCTTCGTTGGCGATAGCCTCGCGCCCGGCGGCGGTAAAGACGTCCTCCTCGGTGATCAGATACGAGGTGTATGGGGTCACGATCCCATAGCGAATACTGAGGTCGACGATCGCCGAAACCCATTCCTCGTTTTCGCCATAAAGCCTGATCTGGTTGAGGAGATAACCGATTTTTCGGGTCGCCCAGATCCGGGCCAAGTTCTGATCCTGCTGGCTCTCACCCGCGCTCACAAAGACCTGGCCGTCGTAACGGAAGGTCGTCTCCTGTCCATCGAACGTACCCGTCAGGGATATCGTTCCCGTGCCCCCTTCGCGATAACGACCGACAACCACCATCTGCGATCCGGCAAAGAGATCTGGAAGGGGAAGGGGAAAGAGCTCCTCCACGCGGATGCCATCGATCTGGAGATCAAGATCGGTCAACACCGGTGTGCTGATACTTCCGTAAAACGACGCAACTGCGGTGTCGAGCGAATCTCCGGGACGAACATAGGTGGTGGCGCCATGGTGCTCGGTTGCGAGCGTGTCGAGGAGAACAGTATCGACATCGTCGCCGACGCCAAAGGGAAAGAGCCTGACATTGCTCGGCGCTTGGTCGGCAACGTGGTCTACGATTGTGCCGATGGCAGTTTCGCCTTCCGTCGGCAGGCCATCAGTCAGGAAAAGAAGGTAGGTTGGCCGCTCCTGGTCGACCAATGCCATCGCGTTCTCCAAAGCGCCATCGATATCGGTTCCACCGGTCGCCTCGAGACGAGCTACCCAGCGAATCGCTTCGGGTGCCTCGGACACGGGTTGCGGCTGATCGTCGAACAAACGAACTCCCGTGCTGAACTCGACCACGGCGAATCGGTCCTCCGCGCCAAGATGACCGAGGACATAGGCCAACGCCTCTCGCGCTTGCTCAAGTTTTTCACCTTCCATGCTGCCGGAGGTGTCGAGCACCAGGATGACGTCTTTCGGCGCCACTGGCTGATCAGCCACAATCCCGGGATTGACAAGTAGCATCATCGTGCCCTCGCCTGCCGCCACGTCCCAGGACGACAGCACGTTCAGTCCGATCGGCTTCGTGGTTACGGTGTAGACGAGTTCGAAGTTCGTTGCCGGGAGCACATCACTGCCTTCCCAACCAGCGACGAAATGCTCCGGATCGGAGCGATCAACGGCGATCGGATGGCTCGGCGAATAGACTGACCGGATGGGATCGTCACTCTCTACTGCAACCCGGATGCTCGCCTGTTCGAGCGGTTCCGCCGAGAATCGCTCGGTGTTGAGGGGATACACATAGCGAACGAGTCCTTTCTCCCTCGTCAGAACCTGCTGATACGTGATCTCGACCTCGCGTTCCTCTCCCGGACCGATCGGAAAGACCCTCGCTTGGATTGCGTTTTGACCGACATACTCGAGCAGAGCGGGATCTTGCATCGATCTTACTGTTTGTTCGTAGATTAATCTCGCTTCGTCCGCATCGAGAAGAGTCGCTTCGATCGGTTCGCCATCTACAATCATGGCAAAGTCGCTCACCGTCGCGCCATCTGGAACTGGAAAGAGGTAGGTGCCTTCGGCGGTCCAGTCGTTTGGATTGAAAAACACCTGATCGATCGATGTGGTGGCGATCTGGTCGACGATTTCAACCTCGACCTTGTGCGATCTGACGATCAACTGGTCACCGACGAAGGTCGGCGCCGGGCAAACCGGATCGCAACCAGGTGGATCGACGATGATCACGCCATCGGCGCCAACGCTTTGAATTGATCCGGCAAAACTCACGATCATCGAAAGAACGAAGAGAATAGTTATCGGAGTGCGCATCACCATGATCCGCTCCTTGTGGTGCAGCGGAACTCACGCTTATGTCCATCACAGCGAGAGTGCCCGTCGCTCATCAAGAACGCGATATGGATTCATTTCGTTCCGCGACACGTTTTCGGCGCCTGCGGGAAAAGGCGAGGCTAGGTCCTCGGCTCGTACAGGACGATCGTGCCAGCACCACGATCCCCGAGCCTTTGCTGACGGGGTGATAGCCACATCAAGACGAGACCGAGGATGTACGCAAATGGCAGCGAGTCAATGATCCTGAGCAGATTGCGGCCAATCGATTGTCCCCAGCTGATCGAGCCCCCATTGCTATCCACGACGCGCAAATCGGTCAGCCGTTTGCCGACGGTTTGGCCAGTCAATCCTTCAGCGAGAATGAAATAGCCAAGATAAAGCCCAAACAGCAGGAGGTAGGTGCCCGTTCCCGTTGATTCCTCGTCTGTGGTGACACCAGTCGCCAGTTGATAGACCACCAGCACCGCAACCGCCAGAACGAAGACGACGATCATGTCGCACAGAAACGCGACCCCGCGGCGCGGAATTGACGCATACAGTTGCGCCGGATCGACAGCCACAATCGGTTCAGTCAATCTGGGCGCCGCCCAGACCGGCGGCGGCACTGGGAGTGCGCCACTTGCGCCAATCGCTGGTTGCAGAGCGCCGCATCGATCACAAACCGTCGACGCACGACTTATCTCACTCCGACAGGTTGAGCAGAGCTTCATCCCACGCTGTGCGAGAGCGGTATCGGAATAGGGGTCGAGTGGATCACCCTCCCATTTCGGCGCACCGCATTTCGAGCAGAACAACGCGTCGTCGCTCAGTTTGACGCCGCAATTCGTGCAGTACACCGGTGCCTTCCCCGTTTACTCTAATCAGTGACGTCGTGACGAGGTCATTCTAGTCGTTTGGTGGCTGCCGTCAAAGACAACTGGCCTGCAAAAAACCGGGGAGCTCGAGCTCCCCGGTTTTTCGGCATCAGATCGGAAGAATCACTCGGATGCCGGCCGCTCGCTCAAATTGAGTGCGCAGCCGTTCATGCACCAGCGCGCACCGCCCTTATCACGCGGTCCATCCGGAAAGACATGACCAAGATGAGAATGGCATCGAGCACATCTGGCTTCGGTTCGCACCATGCCATGGGAGCGATCCTCGATCAGTTCGACCGAACCCGGAAGTGCTTCCGTGAAACTCGGCCAACCAGAACCTGAGTGGAACTTGGTGCCACTGTCGAACAGGGGATTGCCACACGCGGCACAACGATAGACGCCGTCCTCCTCAGTATCAAGATATTGACCAGTGTAAGGACGCTCAGTGGCGGCCTCACGCAACACCCGATACTGCTCTGGAGTGAGACGCTCTCGCCATTCTTCTTCGCTTTGCGGCATATCGTCGATGATCGTGGATGGGTCGAACATTCGCCTTACTCCTTGTTGACGAGCCATGGCACGGGACAGGACACGCCGGTACCCTCGAGACCGCAATACCCGTTCGGGTTTTTGTCCAGATACTGCTGGTGATACTCCTCGGCATAGTAGAACGGCCCTGCGGGAAGAACCTCAGTCGTGATCGATTTCATACCTGCAGCCTGCAACTTGGGGTTGTACAACTCAATCGCCCGTTCGGCAACTGAGGCCTGATCATCACTCGTGGTGTAGATTGCCGACCGGTATTGTGTCCCGATATCGTTGCCCTGGCGCATCCCCTGGGTCGGATCATGCTCTTCGAAAAAGTTGGATACGATTTTTTCGTAACTGATTCTCTTGGGATTGAAGGCAACCATCACAGCTTCCGCATGTCCTGTCTTGCCAGAGCAGACTTCCTTGTACGTTGGATACGGAGTTACGCCACCCATGTACCCGACAGCAGTCGAGTAGACGCCTTCCGTCTCCCAGAACAACCGCTCCGCTCCCCAGAAGCAACCGAGTGCGAAATAGGCAATATCAATGTTTTCAGGAAACGGCGGCTGGATCGGCGTTCCCAGCACGGTGTGCGTTGACGGGATGTCGTAGTCGTAACCGTCGCGACCTGGCAAGGCGTTGCTGGCATCGACCATTTCCGTCTTGTCAAGTCCCAGCAAGGACGATAGTTTCACGATGGACTCCTTTGCAGATGTCGCATTTTCCGAGCAGGAACGCGCCCGCCCCACTTGAAAAAGAGTACACGTGTTCGCCTCGAGCCGAGCAAACCATGAGCACAACCGTCGCAGCCTCACTACGATGGGGCACCCTATCCTCCAAGCAGAATTGCCAACACGACCATAGCGAGGCAAACACTGGTAAGTAGGAGTCCTATTCTCCACGGACTTGTATTGGTATGAAATCCCCACGACCAACCTGTCGCAAACAACACGAATGCGGATATCACGTTCGACAGGCCAATTGCCAACGGAAGATTCTCCGGGAGCAACAACAGGGGAAGCAGCGAGGGGAGAACAGAAAGTACCGAGAGAAAGAGCGCATATCCTGCCGCCGCGATATCCTGCCGCTGGAGACTCACGGCTTGGGGTTCTGCTGCTCGAAGGTATCCAAGGATATCCCTGTACAGATCTTGCCGCTGATTGATGGTTGTGATTGGCTCCAGGACAAAATCGAGTTCCTCGGCGATTGCCTCCACGGCCAAATCGTCGCCTTCACTCGATTGGATGTACTGCAGCAAACGGTATTTTTCCTTGCGTGAGAAGACTTCGGCCAAGACATAGACGACGGCGTCGATCAACCCCCACACCGCGACAGCCGCCAAGATCGCGAAAAACAACTCTCTTCCCGAAGTGGTCTGGACGGTCGAACCATTGGTGTCTCCGAGAATGAGGACCGAGTACGATAGAGTGAATAACAATACAAACAGAATGCTGAAGAAAACTGTGAAAAGCGCATCGATCGGATCCAGAAATCTGCCAAGCAATCCGCTCATTACGCCTTCCCTGGGCGGTCCCACTGGGAGTCGGCGATGAACTGAACGACCCTTCGCCATGTAGATGTCCTCTGGTTTTCCGACTGGACTGCAATCGAACAGGCTGTAGGTTTCCAAAAAGGCTAGACCTCTAGAATAATCCTTCAGAAGGTCCGGCAGCGCGCTTCCGGCCACGTCTTATCGAACTGGCTCCTCAAGCCTATTGATCCCAGTAGAGAGAATGACCAATGCCGAGTGCAACCGATCAGAAAGACCGTGAAGACGCTCAAGACCGTGACCATTGCGATCCCTTGGCGGCATTCCGGGAGCGTTTCTATCCGCTCAACGGTGGCAGCATCTATCTCGATGGGAATTCGCTCGGCCTTCTTTCTCTTGATGCCGAAACGTCCTTGCTGGCCGCGATCGGCCAATGGAAGCAGCTTGGAATCGACGGCTGGATCAAAGCGGAACCAGACTGGTTCACGCTGGGCGAACGCCTCGGGGCATTGATGGCGCCTCTGGTTGGCGCAGCACCGGATCAGGTGGTCGTCACCGGCACAACGACCGTCAACCTGCACGCGCTGGTGTCGACCTTCTATCGTCCCACCCCGAAGCGATCGAAAATCGTTGCGACTTCACTCGATTTCCCTTCAGATATCTATGCGCTGCAGAGTCAGATCTTGCTCCATGGCGGAAATCCGGCAGCCGATCTGATTCTCGTTCCCTCGCGTGACGGTCGCATGATCGATGAAACCGACATCATCGCTGCGATGACCGCTGACGTCGCGCTCTGCCTTTTGCCATCCGTCCTCTATCGTTCCGGGCAACTCCTCGACATCGAACGGCTCGCCGCTGCTGGGCACGAACGCGGCATTACGATCGGCTTCGACTGCGCTCATTCCGTTGGTGCGATCCCACATGCTTTCGATGACTGGAACGTTGATTTTGCTTTCTGGTGCACGTACAAGTATCTCAACGCTGGACCAGGCGGGCCGGGTGCACTCTACGTGAACCGCCGTCTCTTCGATACAACGCCCGGTCTGACTGGCTGGTGGGGGTACCAAAAGGAACGACAATTTGATATGGTTCTTGACTGGGAAGGACCGGGACACGCCGGTGCCTGGCAGATCAGCACGGTGCCGGTTCTCGCCGCAGCACCACTGCTCGGCACCCTCGCGATTCACCGAGAAGCCGGTATTGACGCAATTCGGGCCAAGTCCATGTCTCAGACTCGCTATCTGATCGATCTCATGGAATCATCCGGCCTTACGCAAATTCCGTATTCGTACCAGATTGGCACGCCAACTGATCCGGACAGACGGGGCGGACATGTCGCCGTCGAACATCCCCAGGCGGCTGCCATCGTCCGCTGCCTGAAACAGCGCGGCGTGATCCCTGATTTCCGCGCCCCGAACGTCATCCGAATCGCCCCAATCGCCTTGTCGACCACCTACGAAGAACTCTGGCAAACGGTCGATCACCTGAAAGCGATCATCGACCAGGGTGAGCACCTGGTGGTCGATGCTAACCGGTCGCTCGTGGCGTGAGCCGTCTTCCCGTCCGTACCTGGATCAGACAGGTTACAACGCTCGACGAGCAACTCGCCGCTTTCCGGCTCCTGCTCGCGCCCGTCATCCTGATCCTCGGTTTGCTCGGCAAGCGTCGTCTGGTCGCCGTGACCGTGCTGTCCGCCGCCGCTTCGGATGTCCTTGACGGAACCGCTGCCCGGTTCGCTGGACAACGATCGTCCTTTTCGAAGCAACTCGACACGGTTGCCGATATTGCGGTCATTGCAACCGCTCCCGCGCTGGTGGCGAAGCTCTATCCAGACAGTTTTCATCGTCGCGGTCGACCGCTGGCGGTTCTTGGCGTCGTCGCAGGCGGTGTATTAGGGTTGGAATGGCTGAAGTTCCGCCGCGTTGGAGCAATGCATATCGATTCCGCCCGAGGCTCATCCGTCGTCGCGCATGTGTGGTTACTCAACCTCCTGATTCGGGGGCGAGACAACCCGTTGCTCTTCGGACTATTCATCCTGTCGGCGGTTGGCGCCGCGTTCGAGTCGCTCTACGTGATCCTGCGAAAACCAGGGCTCGATCATCTATCCGAAACACCGCTCATCGACGATTTCCTCGCCGCAGCTCATCTTCCCAATCCGATGGACCGTTTGCCATTCCATGATCCCGAACGCCGGATGGGAAGGACTGAGCCTGACAGATGAATCCAATCGACCCCAGTCCGAAGCTCGTTCTTTTCGATCTGGACGACACCCTCGCGAATACCTCGTCTGCACGCTGGTTCAGACTCAGCACGGTTTTTACTCGTGCCCTTGAGCGGTTATCGCATCACGAGCGCCCTGATCCAGCTGTTCTCACGGCCGAATCACTAGCCGAAAATGGGAATAGCACCGATCATTTTCCGGCCTTGCTCGCTCGACACGGTGTTCATGATCCTGCAGCCGCAGCCGAAGCCCAGCATTGGATGCTCTCCAATCGTTTTCACGGCCTGAGTCTCTTCCCAGGTGCGCTCGAAACCTTGGTCGAGATTCGCAACGCCAGACCAGATCGGCCAATCGGTATGATCACCAACGGGCCGGAGGAATTTCAGGCACCGAAAATAGAACTGCTCGGACTGGAGCCCTATTTCGATTTCATCATCATTTCGGGAGTCTTCGGGGCACACAAACCCGAACCGTCGATCTTCGCGGAAGCGCTGCGGCTCGGGGGAGCAAGCGCCGATCAAACGGTCTACATTGGGGACTCAATCGAAAACGATATGGCTGGTGCCAGGGCCAGCGGCATTCTCCCAATCTGGATGAACCGGGTCGGGCGCGCCTGGACTCCAGCAACTCCTCAACCTGAACTGACCATCACTGACCTCGAACAACTGCCGCCCATACTCGATGGTCAAGGCTCTTCGGCAGCATCGATCTCATGATGGAAACGGGCAGAACTCCTATAATGGTTCTGACTTCTGCGCCCGCGCGGCAATCAGTGGACCTTTGACAGGCAGGCACTTCTCACACTTGAAGCGAAAATCCATCGATACCAGTCAGGTTTCCGCGCCGAAACCATCGCAAGACGCCGATTCAGGCTGGAAAGCAACTGTGCGACTAGTGGTGGCCGTGATCATCTTGCTGCCCCTGCTGGCAGCATGTGGTTTCGGTGGGGATGACAACGAGCAAACCGGACAAATCCAGTGGGTCGAAGGGAATCCTCCAGCGGACTCGGCCCAAGCGCCGACTGTCGATCCGTCCGCGCCAACGGAAGTAGCGGTCGCTGCTCCAACCGATGCCGCTCCGCCCCCAACCGAGCCGCCGGCTCCGACGGTTCCACCAACCGAAGCCGCTCCTCCGGTAACGGGCACAATTCTGACCGATGCAGAAATCGCGCAATACCAGCCCAACGAACTCGGCCAGGTCCCAGTGATCATGTATCACAATGTTCTGCAAGAATACGGTGAGAATCAGCAGGGCGACGTCCTTTTCCGCACCGAATCCGAACTTCGGGCTGATCTTGACTGGCTCTACGCCAACAACTTCTATGTGGTGCCATTTCACGATTATCTGACCAACGCGATCAAGGCTCCCGCAGGCAAACATCCGGTGGTGATCACCTTCGATGATTCCCGCCCGAACCAGTTCCGTTTTCTCGTCAACGAAGACGGTTCGACGGTGATTGATCCTGACTCTGCTGTCGGGATCCTTGAAGACTTCTTTGCCGCTCATCCCGATTTTGGACGGACAGCTTTCTTCTCAATCCTGCCAATCTGGTGTTTCGATTTCGAGGAACCTGACCAAACTGAGTTCTGCAACCAGAAACTCCAATGGCTCGTGGCAAATGGCTACGAAGTGGGCAACCACACTTGGGATCACCAAGATCTTGGTGACGTTAGCAATGAGCTCTTCCAGAGCGAAATCGTCGACACCACGAGATTCCTGGACGAACGCGCTCCGGACGGCAAAGCTAGTCGAATCCTTATCCTTCCCTATGGAGTCTTTCCGAGTGGCGCCGAACGTGACGCTCAGTGGGACATGATCCGGAATGGGTTCGTCTATGAAGGCGAGCCGTACGAACTGATGAGCGTGGTCGCGGCTGGAGCCAACCCGGCCTATTCTCCCGCCAGTCTCGACTTTGACATCATGTCGATCGCGCGGATCGGCGGCAAGGACGACCCGCTTCCGGGCGAAGCGGACCTCTTCCTCAATTTCTGGTTCGGTCAGTTCGAATCGAATCCGAGTCTGCTTTATACCAGCGACGGAAATCCGGATACGATTACGATTCCCGAGGGCTACCTGAATCAGCTCGATGAAGACAAGGTGGCTTCTGAAGGCAAACAGGTCATCGTTTATTAGCACCGCGCGAGCCGTTTCGACCAACCCTGATCGCGAAAATCTGGACTACGCCGGTCCAGCTTCATGATGTCTATACTCTCCATGACGGATTCTGGCGCCGGACATCCATGCTCCGGCACCGAAAGGATTGACCGCTTACTACCATGACAGCCGTTGTAGAATCACCAACCGATCAAAAAAGAATCGTCGTCGCCGATGAACTTGGCTATTGCTGGGGTGTCCGCCGTGCGCTTGACATCATCGAGGACTCTGCTCAGAAAGCGGGTCCAATATCCCCGGTCGGCGACATTATTCACAATCCACAAGTTGTCGAGCGCTTGAAAGCAAAGGGCGTGCTCGGCACCGATTCGGTCGACTCTGCCACCCGAGAGGGATTCAAGCGAGTCGCCATCACCGCGCACGGAATGGGTCCCCATTTGGCGGAGGAGGCATCTCGGGCGGGACTCGAACTCGTCGACACTACCTGCCCGCTCGTGACCAAAGTCCAGCGTCTGGCGCAGAAACTTGTCCGCCAGGGTTACTTTCTGGTCGTTTACGGCGATTCATATCATCCCGAGGTGAAGGGCGTACTCGGGTGGGCCAACACCAGTAAAGCCATCTCCGCGAAAAAGATGGAGGACCTCCCCTGGAACGCCAAACGGGGCGACGAAGGACCAGGCAAAGTCACTCCTCCGCGCAAGGTCGCACTCGTCAGCCAGACCACCAAGAACGTCGACGAACTGATGGCATTCGCTATGAAGATTCAGGCGATGGTGGTACCCGAAGGCGGCGAATTCCGTTTGTGCAACACGATCTGCGAACCGACCAGCGAACGCCAAAATGCGCTGAAGCGCCTGATCGACGAAGACGCTTGCGATCTGATCCTAGCAATTGGTGGTCAGAAAAGCAGCAACACCGCGAGACTGGCCGAAGTCGGCAACAAGATGGGCGTCGAATCTCACCATATCGAGAGACCCGCGGATATCAATCTCGCCTGGCTGACTGATCGTTCGACGGTCGGTATCACCGCCGGAGCGTCAACTCCTGATGATGTCATCGAGGAAGTCGTTGCTTTTTTGGTCGACCAGGGTTTCACACCACCACCAGACGGAATCCGCAAGGTCGACCCGGACTACGTTCCGGCCTACTAAGCCAATCGCTATCCCATCGACGACCGGGGCTTGCGTGTTGCGCAGCCCCCGCGTAGCATCAGCGGATGAAAGATCGCTTCCTCGGACTCCTGACGACGATTGCGCTTCTGGCACTGCCAGGCACGATCCTCCTGGCTGACCAGTCTGACTGGGCACGACGTCAGATCCTGACCCACGCCGGCTGGACCTGGGCGGCGATGGTCGGGCTACTGGTGATCGTCGGCATTCTGCTCGGGATCGAAAAACGAGGCTCCTGGGACGGGCTGCTCATCGACCCGACCAATCGCAAAAGCCTATCCCGGCTGCAAGCAATCATTTGGGGCACGATTCTTTTGTCCGGGATTACCGCAGCCTTTGCCATCAACGTGGCCCGAGACTGCGCGGTTCCACCGCAGGGGACCGAAGCCGCTCCAGGGGCATGCACCGAAAGCGCCTGGGATCTTCATATCCCTGAACAGGTGCTGATCCTGGCCGGTCTTAGTGCTGGAACGCTTGGATTAGCCGCCGTTACCAACGCCAGCAATGCCGTTCGCACCATGAACACACGAGGCATTCAGTCAAGCCAGAAAGCAGGTCTCCTCCTGACCGGGAATGATGGACTTCTCGGCGACGTCGAAAGCGACGCCGCACCGCCCAATGCGTTCTATGGGGTCATTGTTGGAAAGGACGTTCCGGAGCATTCCTCGTTTTCCGACATCGTCAAAGGTGATATCGGTGGTTCGGCCGCCTATATCGATCTCTCTCGCACGCAGCATCTGATTTTCACGATCGTGCTGGCTGGATCGTATGCTGTTTTTCTGCTGCAGCAATTGCGCGATCCGGTCGGCGCCGTCGCGTTTCCCGCCTTCGATGCCGGATTGAACGTGATTCTTGGTCTGTCGATTACCGCCTATCTGGGAGTCAAAGCGATGACCGGGGTCGCGGCGTCGGAGTGAGCGCAGGCGTTGCTGCTAGCGTGAAGCAGTCATGACTCCACATCTTCGCTCGATTGGATTCCGGGACATCGAACCTGACACACGAAACGGGTTTCCTTTCACCGTACCGGCTTTTCAGACCCTCCTTGATGGATCTCTGGAGTTTCCCACGCCGGTCACGCTCTTCGTCGGAGAAAACGGTTCAGGGAAGTCCACACTCCTCGAAAGTCTTGCCTATGCCACGGAGATGCCGACCGCAGGAACAACAGAGGTAGCCGACGATCCGAGCCTCAAGCACGCCCGTGAGCTCGGCGAGTATCTGCGACTTCGCTGGAGCAAAGGACGGACCCACCGGGGACTGTATCTCCGTGCAGAGGACTTCTTCGGTTTTGCAAAGCGGATGGACAGCACCCGGGCTGAATTGCAATCAGACCTCGACGCTATTGACCAAAATCCGGATCTGTCCGAACAATCCCGCGCGTTCGCCAGGATGGCCTTTGCCAGTCAGCTTGGTGAACTGCAGCGCCGATATGGGGAGGGCATCGACACCAAATCACATGGTGAGCAATTCCTCTCCCTCTTTGGCAACTGGATGACCCCCAACGGTCTTCATCTGATCGATGAACCCGAAGCTCCTTTGTCCCCATCGCGGATTCTCACGCTGATTTCGATGATTCGCGACCTCTCACGGAACGAGAACGCCCAGTTCATCATTGCGACTCATTCGCCCCTTTTGATGGCGATCCCCGACGCGACGATCTACGAGTTCGGCGCCGGCGGGATCAAGCAGGTCTCCTACAACAATTTGGAGCATGTCCGCATTACTCGGGACTTTCTCAACGACCCGGAAAGCTTTCTGCGGTACCTTTGATGGTGTTCGGACCGTGATACTCCCGTCTTCAACGATCCCGAGTGACCATGAGTGATTCTTCCCATACCGACCCCGTTCCATCGTTGGCCGCTGCCCTATCCCGGGAGAACAATTGGCGCACCGCTCTTGAAGAAGCGCTGCATTCGCTGCCGGAACAAATCGCCGATCTCGCATTTCTCTTCGTGAGTTCGCGTTTCCAGGAGTTCCTGCCGGACATCGCCCGAGCCGCCTGGAAAGATGCGAACTCAAGTTTGCTCATCGGCTGCACCAGTCCCGGCATCATTGCCAATGGTGACGAGGAAACCGATCTCCCGGCAATTGCTCTCCTTAGGCTCACGCTGCCAGGAGCAACCCTCAGACCAGTCCGTTTTACCCAGGGCCTGGTCCGCGAACTGCTGGACGCTCCGCATGGATTCGAACAACGCACTGGTGTCAATCCACGCTCCAACGGTTGGGTCGTTTTCAGTGATCCCTTACAGACTGACGCGGTCGACATCATTACCCTGCTCAACACGGTCGCTCCCGGTGTACCCGTGACCGGGGGTCTGGCTTCTCCAGGTCCGAAGCAACATCGCACCTGGGTCTTTCTCAATGGGGAGGTTTACGCTGACGGCGCTGTGGGTATTGCCGTTGGCGGCGCCTACGAGATCCTGCCTCTCCTGGCGCATGGCTGCGAACCAATCGGCGAATCCTGGACGATCACCGATGTTCGCAATCACCTCATCACTGGCATCGCAAATCGGCCGGCCATCCAGGTCCTGGCGGAAACGCTCGATCCCTTTTCGACCGAGGAGGTCGATCGAATTATTCCTAATCTCTCGGTCGGTCTGGCTGCCAACGAACACCAGGATCGTTTTGATCGCGGCGACTACCTGGTGCGAACCATTACCGGGATCCACGCGAGCGACGGCGGCATTGCCATTGCGGCACGACCACGAGTCGGACAAACCTTGCAGTTCCATGTTCGCGATTCGTCAACCGCCCACCTCGATCTGATCGGCGCGCTCGCGCACACAGACATCGCTTTGGCCGGTCGCACCCCGACCGGGGGAATCCTTCTCACCTGCAAAGGCCGTGAATCAGGGATGTTCGATTCTTCCGGTCACGATGCTCAAACAGTCGCGCGCCATTTTCCCTCAACTCCATTTGCTGGGATCGTCGCCGCAGGCGAGATCGGGCAAGTCGGCGACCGATCCTACCTGCATGGATTTGCGGCCAGCGCGGGGCTCTTCGTGACGATCCAGACCGAAGAGCAACCACCCCCGGATGATCGTCGCGACAAAATCTGACGGTGTCCAATTGACAACTGAGAACGTATGTTCTATTCTGGTCATCAACTCACCGGTCGTCCCGCCTCTGCACCCCGAGCGTTGACCGAGTGAGCCGCAAAATCACAAATGGAGCTTCCGGTCCCGCTTCCGGAGCTCCATTTTTGCGTTGGCGAGTCGTGGGCAGATTGAACGTCAGCTTGGCCGTTTATCCCGCCAGTGATTCGCGGAATGTCTCGTCGAACTCGACGTGCTCTTCGATTTCATCGACGAGACTGATATGACCACCCCGGTCATGTGTGGCAGTCCGCTCCCAGTCTTTCAACGTGAGATTCATGAGGAGCGAAACCAGATCGCCACGCGTCGTTTCAAAGGTCGCCAGGAAAGACTCGACATCGTCCGGGGGCGTGGTCGCAGCGAGTGCAGTTTCGAAATCCGGCAACTGAGTGAAGTGGGGCGATTCCTGCTGGACAATCCGCTGTGTCCGGTCGAGTACAGCGGTGTCGCGTTGGTTGACTGCGGCCAGCTGCAAGAGGAGAGTTTCTGACGGTACGCCGTCACTCGCAGCCAGGGCCGTGCGGACCAGTCCAGGCGTTCCCAACAGCTCCTCGATCAGATCCTGATATTCCTCCAGCATCAAAAAGCTCTATTGACGGAGTTCATCAGGATTTCCGGCAGCAGACCCGCAACCGAAACTTCCCAGACAACCCCAAACGGGTCCCGGAATACAATCCGGTTGTCCTCCACCTGGTGCATTTCCATAGAGCGCATCAGCGCTTGACTGCGCAGTCGACCGAAGGTGGCGCCATCGACCCGGATCGAAACCCGCGCCAGGATCGAGTTCGTCATTCTCGCGCCGACACCCACCCGGTGAAGGGTCAGCGACAGCGGACCGTTGCGAAGGTAGGTATCGTCCGCTTCGGTTTCGGTCACGATGGCTGTTTCCCAGTTGTAGTCCGGGCCGACGAACTCGAGCGACCCATCACTGAGGTTGCGGGTTCGACCGATCAGATCCATGCCGAAAACCGTCGTGTAGAAGCGTTCGGCCTTTTGCAGGTCGCCGACGTTGATGGCGACATAATTGAACGCTTCGATGGCAACCATGCGTTCATCCGCAACGGCGACCGCCGGGTTGAGCATTTCCGCCGCGGCTTCGGTGGCGACGGCTGATTTCAGTTCTTCGACGATGTCTCGGTTCACAAATTCCTCCCGCACATGGTCTCCAATCCTGGGTGTGGCGTGCTCGACCCACGCCTGATCGGCACGAATGGCCGCGATCGCCTGACTCGAGCTACTGCCGCTGAGCGGGATTCGTTCCCCGCTATACAGCACCAAACTGCTATCGAGCGGGTTCTGCGCCGCTGCAAACCAGGCGTAGATCGACTCGACAACCCGCAGTGATTCCGATGAAATCGTCAATGAGCGATAGGGAATGTCGTATCCATGTGGATAGGATGCCCGGCTGGTCACGATCTGTGTTTCAGGGTTCGATCCGACCGTGATTTCGGCTTCTTTCCGTTCGTATTCCGGAACTTCGAGCATGAATCGATAAGCCAACCGTCACTCCTTGTCCGTTCTTCCGACTCGTATTGACCAAACGAATCGCTGCACATTTCTCCGACGCATTGTACCCGTTCACCAGTCCCGATCTGGTTGAACGTGTCAGCAACCCATGCTATTCTCCATCCTTCGTGGTTCGGTCGCTCCTGTTGAAGCGTGAGGATTGCAGTCTTCACGTACCCCGCAATCGACTGGCATAACCGCCACACCCGTACATCATGGTGTCTCGACCTGGCTATCTGTTTGTCCCGTGCAAACAGCGGTCGCGACGTTTTTCAGGGCCTCGCGGGGGTCATACGCCGTTGCAGCGGCAACACGCGAAGGTCAACAAAAGAGGGAAGGAAAACCCATGGCTCATGGCGTCCGTTGCGGGGTGCGACTACGGTCGTGCACCCGTCTATTGCTTGTGACAGCGGCCGTTCTCGGTTTGTTGATTAGTTCGATCGGGTCGGCTGGCGCATGGAATACATCTGGTCCATTTCCAGGACGACAGCATTCTTACGCTGATGCGCTCGTTCCATCGGAATCCGAGGAAGCAGCAACGCTGGCGATGGCCGCGCCAGCATTGTCACCAGACGAAATCGCTGACGCTGAAGCGGTGGTCGCCGCTTCGATACCGGCACCAGCCCCAGTTTCTTATGGGGGTCTGATCGCCAATACCGCACTCGCCTATGTCGGCTATCCCTATGTCGCTGCTGGCTCGGGACCCTATGGCTTCGATTGCTCTGGCTTTTCGCAATACATCGTTGGCATCACCACCGGTATCTGGCTTTCGCACGCGGTGGAAGCGCAGCCATATTCAGCTGGCTACTTCGTCGACTATGGCGCCTGGATACCGGGAGACCTGATCTTTTTCCAGAACACGTACCGCGCTGGGATCTCGCACGTCGGTATCTATATCGGTGACGGGATGATTGTCCATGCCGAAAATGAGTCGACGGGGGTCACGATCGATAGCATCTATTCCAACTATTACGGACCTCGCTATTGGGGGGCCGTCCGGGTTGGCTGATCTGCGGTAGCACTGTGTCAGTAAGCGACCGTCGGAAGGTTTTTCGACGGTCGCTTCTGCATGCTATTCTTCAGCCGCTCCGGGTCAGTCATCCACAGAAAAGGCGGCAGGCTATGGCAGAGTCAAACGGTTCGAGTTCCACGGTTCAGCACGCTCCCGTTTCCGCCCAGGACGTCGCCGATGTCCGCCGACCAACGACGGCCGCTTCTCTCCTGCCACCGTTCGTCTATCATGACCCAGCAGTCCTCGCTTATGAACTTGACGCCTGGTTTGCCGATGGCTGGATCTGCGTTGGCCGCGAAGAGGACATCCAGCTATCGGGTGAGTATTTCCTGATCCGGATGGCCAACGAAAACCTGATCGTGGTGCGGGACAACGATGGTTCAGTCAAAGCCTTTTTCAACTTCTGTCGTCACCGTGGCGCCACCCTCGTCACCGAATCACCTGGTCGGGTTCCCCGGTTTCAATGCCCCTATCACGCTTGGGTCTACGACCTCGACGGCCAACTGCATATGCCCCGTCATTGCGACATGCTGGAAGACTTCGATCTCGACGAATGGGGTCTGGTTCCGGTCGCGGTCGAGACGTGGCAGGGATTCGTTTTTCTCAACGTCAGCGGTGATGCTGGACCACTATCATCATTCTTAGCGGACATGGTCGACTTTTTCGATCGATTTGACCTCAGCGCACTCCGGCGCGGCGCTCAGATCGATTACGACGTCAAAGCCAACTGGAAAGCGATCATCGAAAACTACTCGGAGTGCTATCACTGCCCGGGCGTTCATCCACAGCTGAACCGCATCACGCCCTACAACATGGGAGAATGGATCCCCACCGATGGTCCGTGGAGCGCGTCCTGGATGCCTGTTGTTGGCGATCTGGATACCCTCACCATGGATGGCCATATTGGCGAGCATGGTCGAAGTTTTCTACCCGGTATCGAGGAAGATGACCATCGCAAGATCTACTACTTTGTCGTCTGGCCGAATCTTTTGATTAGTCTCCACCCGGATTATCTGCTCGTCCATCGACTGGTACCGGTCGCCCCGGACCGAACGTTGATCACCTGTGAATGGTTCTTTGACCCCGAAGATATGGCCCAGGCCGAATTCGATTTGACCGATGCGGTCGAATTCTGGGATCTCACGAATCGTCAGGACTGGGAGGTCTGCGAATTGCAGCAAGTCGGCACCGGTTCGCGGGCGTATACCGCCGGGAGATTCACTGGAATGGAAAGTGGCGTCCATGCGTTTGATATTCATGTCGCGGATCGCTACGCCAACGATGGGGTTTTGACGCCTCTCAACAGAATCTCCAAGGCTGAGGCAGGTCAGAAGAAGATCGCTGGACGGAAACAAAGCGCAACCACGACTACCGGCGCAGATTGATCGAAACTGATCGTTGGCTGCGCCGCCTGGTGATTCGCGGTAATCTGTTCGGGTTCGCAAGGAGAGGCAGTCAAACCGTTCAATCCTCATGGGCGCGCGGAGAATCAGGGTGACAGAGCAATCGAGTCAGAAATCCGAGCTGATGCAGCATCTCATCGCCGCCGCATCGGATGCATTTGTGCGGCTCCCTGAAGGACAGCAGCAGGTGTTGACGCTGGCAGTCGATTCCAATCTCACAGTACCAGCGATTGCCGAAACGATGGACCTTTCAGACGGAGATGTCCGCCGCTCAATGCGTTCTGCGCTGCAAACCCTCTTCGAAGCAGTAAATCAAGCTGCTTCGACATCCGAAATCGCCACGAAGGAACAATCTGCGTGAGCGATTCTCCATTCCGCCCAGAAGAGGATCGCTCAACACTCCACGACGGCGTGGGTGCCTACGCGCTGAATAGTCTCTCTCCTGTTGATCGCTACGCCTTCGAAGCCCACTTGGCCGAATGTGCTGAATGTCGGCGTGAGTACGCCCGCTATGAAGCCGTCGCCACCTTTCTGCCAGAAATTCTTGCCCGTATCGAAGATGGCCGCACCCGCCGACCGAGTGACGTCGCCGAGGAAACCTCGGCATCCATGGGAGAGAGCAAGCCGGTCCAAACAACCGAATCTGAACCGGAGACCGCCGAGATCCTTGGAGCTGATTTCGAACCCGAAGCGAGTTTCGTCGAAGCAGGCACAGAAAGCGTCGCGTTCGTTGAAAAGGATCCCGACGAACTGACTGCCGGCGCAACTCCAGCTGAGCTCTCTGTCGACGCGGACGTCGATGAGGTCGCTCCAGATCTGGACGCGAAGACAGTAGCAGCCGAAGAACTGGTGGCAGACGTCGACTCCTCCATCCCTGATGATGCGTTCGACGTTTCGGGTGAACGCGACCCGATGGACGCCGACGCGAGCGTGCCTGCTAAGCCTGTGACCGAAATTGGGGACATCCCAGCGGAGATCTCGCCGGAACCCGAAACACTTCTCGCTCCTGTCGAGGGCGCTGAGGAGAGCGGTAGCGAATCTGAAGCAGATATGTCTGAGATCCCGGCGGTGCGACGCAAACGTCCGCTCGGGCGCGTGACCGCCGGTGTTCAGCCCGATGAGGCTAAAATCCCGACGCCGTCGAAATGGTGGTGGATCGCGACCGCCATCGTCGGGGCCATCGGCCTCGGTTCATTCGTGTGGGCATTGGTCACGATGGAGCAAAAGGGCGATTTGGAAACAGAGATTTCGTCGCTGACGGCTCAAGTTGCGGATTTCGAAGCTGCCCAGGAGCAATACGCCGAGCAGACACCCGCAATCGTGCTCGAGGTTGTGCCAACTACGCTCGGCTCTCCGGATGCAACCGGTTCCATTTTTGCCGATCCCGCAGGCACGTCTGCGGTGCTCACCGTTGCCGGAATGCCGCCACTCGGTTCGGACAGCAGTTACCAGATCTGGTATCTCCCCACGGTGGGCGCTGAATCAATTGCTGGTCCAACGTTCACCCCGGACGCGTCCGGAAACAGCGTTGTGCAACTCGACCCGGCCGTCGCTTCATATGCCGCGGTGGGTATCACCATCGAACCTGCTGGTGGTAGCACCACGCCCAGCGCAAATCCGGTGATGCAGACAGCCTGATCTCCAGGTCCATTCCGAATAGCACCGGCCCTTGACGCTCTTGGGTACAGTTCTGTATGTTATTGAGATGTTGTATCGACAACGTCGTGTGATTTCTTGATTGCTTCAGAATGGATGGGATGGATGGCTCGTTTCTTGATTCGTGGACTTATTGCGATAGTTTTGGGTCTATCGGCCTCAAGCCCCTTTTTCTCCGCGCAAGTGAAGGCCGCGGACCCTCTCCCTGTGGTGGCAACATTCAGTATCCTCGGTGACCTGGTCCAAAACGTGGGTGGGGATCGGGTCATCGTCACCACGATTATTGGACCGGGCGTCGATGCGCACACATTCGACCCCACCCCGGCTCAGGTCGTAAGCATTTCTGAGGCAGCGGTGGTTTTCGAGAACGGGCTCGGTTTTGAACCCTGGCTGGATGACATCTTCGAGTCATTGGGCGCCAGCGGAGAGCGGGTGGTCGTTTCCTCAGGTATCGATCTTCTCCCAGCTAGCGCGACCGACCACCATGACGACCATACCGATGACATCGACCCGAACGAAGCCGATCCCCATATCTGGCAAAGCGTCGCCAACGCGATCGTGATGGTCGAAAACATCCGCGATGGCCTGATCGCCGCCGATCCAGACGGTAGCTCCACCTATGAGTCCAACGCTACTGCCTACCTTCAGGCGTTACAGGATCTCGACGTCGAAATCATGGCGGCAATCAGCACGATTCCAGAGGATCAGCGCAAGTTGGTGACCGCTCACGACACGTTCGGCTACTACGCTGACCGGTACGGTCTTGAGATCATCGGTACCGCGCTCGGGAGCACCACTACCGAAGGGGCTGATCCGTCCGCGATGGAGATCGCAAGCTTGATCGACGAAATCGTGGCCACCGGCGTTCAGGCGATCTTTCCGGAAACCGTGCAGAATCCAGGGTTGATCGAGCAAATCGCCGATGAAGCCGGTGTCAATGTCGGTCCACCGCTCTTTACCGATGCCCTCGGACCGGATGGTAGCCCTGGAGACACCTACGTTGGCATGATGACCTTCAACACTGACGCCATAGTTTCCGCGCTTGTCGCACCATAACAGGATTTCGCCTCGCCCCCGGTGCTGTACAGACGATGCAGTACCATCGTGCAAAACGGAACGACCTGATCGATGTCGAAAATCGCGGGCTCAATGCAGTGGGTGCTCTTGCCAATAACTGGTCCGAATCTGCTGCTGATCTGAAGGGTCGCCTGACCCTTCAGCAAAGCCCGGAACGATGGCACATTCTTCTTGCCCTGATCACGATCGCCGCCACCCGCATTCTGAGTCCCCCAATCGGAGCGATATTTCCTCCCCGTCCAGAGAGTCTTTTCGGAGCAAGCGAAGCGACGTTTCGACTCGTCATCAATTCCGGCACAATCGCCTTTCTCGCCTGCGCCCTTATCGGCGGAGCGATTGCCGATCTCTACAACCGCCGCACGGTGCTCCTTTTTGGGATAGGCGGGTTGGTGATCGCCAACGGTCTCTGCATGATTTCAACCACGATCTATCAGATGGGAGTTGGTTTCGTCGGCGTCGGGATTGCTGGAGCGGTTTCAGGAGCGCTCGTCACCGCGATTCTCCGGTTATCGTTCAATGACGAAGAGCGCCCAATCGCAATCGGCTGGTATTACGCGACCATCGGCGCGGCGTTTCTCTGCGGACAGCTTCTTCTTTTTCTGATCGATCACGCTCTGGGCTGGCGAATCACCTATCTGGTCCCTTTTCTTGTTGGATTGCTCGCATTCAAACTCGCGTGGCAAACGATTCCATCGAGCAAAGCAGTAAGCGTTGGACGCTACTACGAAGTCATCGGTATCACCGCCTGGACCTTGGTGATCATGGCGCTGATCGTCGGAGTCGTTTCGTATCTCACTGGAGACAAAGCCGGGCTCTACACGCAGATCTCATTCGTTATCGGAATTCTGGGCGCGATCGGTATGGCGATCATCGAGTTCAAGGATTTCCAACCAAGCGTTCGCCGCACGCTGCGCAATTTCGATCTCATCGGGCCACCTGAAGCCGTCATCGCCTCCGTCATCCTTGGCGCTCTAACCCTCAATTTCGCGTTCTTCGGTGGCGTCACGATGTATTTCGGCTATAGCACCAGTATCCAGGGGAACGAAACCGTAAATGCCTCGCTCATGCTTGTCCCATGTGGGATCGCGCTTCTGATTAGCTCACTTCTCTCCGGAAACGGTTTTTCAGTGATGACCGTGCGCAATCGCACGACCGTCGGAATGATCGCGCTCGGTCTTGGTCTAGCCGGGTTGATGACGGCTTCGCCTGACAGCGACTACCGTCGTGTTTTCGTTCCGTTGCTGGCCGTGGGAATCGGTTTCAGCATGTCCTCCACCGGTGTATCGACCGTTCTCCTTAGCGTGGTGCCAGCCGATCTTGCCGGTGTTTCCGCCGGTGTTTCATCTGCATCCGCCGGGGTCGGCCGAATGCTTGGCAGTGTCTGGCTCGGACTCCTGCTTATTTTTGCCGGCGGAGCCGCTTATGAACAACAGCTGCTCGATTCCGGGGTCCCTTCTGATCAGGTCGATGAGGTCATCGAAACGACTGACACGGTGGTTCGCAACCACAATCTCGGTTTGGGGGACTTCCAAGAAAACGAAGTGTTGATCGAGTATGCAGATCCCGCCAGTCTTTATCTCTCCGCATACACCACCGGGTATCGCTGGTCGATGCTCGTGGCGGCCCTCGTCAGTTTCATCGGCGGGGTTGCAGTCTGGTACGGCCTGAGAAACCATGCTGCTGCAAGCATGCAATCGCTACCCGTTGCTGAGACCTTGGAGGACGCCGCCGCGATGGTCAAAATCGACGGCGAGGACGTTCCAGAAACAACGTCCTAGCGCCCACCCTTGGGATCGAATGCGTCTCGCAGCCCGTCACCGATGAAATTGATGGCCAACACCGCAACGGTCAATGCCAACCCAGGTGCAATTGCCAGCAATGGGACGGCCAGATAGTCAGTCCTCGCTTCGTTGAGCATGTTTCCCCAGGTTGGCGTTCCCGGCGGCACACCAAATCCGAGAAACGAGAGCGACGCTTCGGCGAGCATGAACAGCGCGGTGTCAAGCGTGAATGACACGATGATTACCCCCATCGCGTTTGGCAGGAGATGGCGGATCATGATCTGCCAACCAGGCACCCCAACTGAGCGAGCGGCTTCAGCAAACTCACGGCGTTTCAGCGAGAGAAACTCTCCCCGGATCAGACGCGCCAACCACATCCACGAAAACATGCCCAGGAAAAAAATCACACCCGCCACGGATATCCCGTCGAGCATCGACGCAATGATGAGCAGGAGAAATATACTGGGAAAAGCCAGCATCAGATCGACGAACCGCATCAACGCGCCATCGATCCAACCGCCATAGAAACCGGCGATCGCCCCGACGACCACGCCGATGGACGTGGCTATCAACGCCGAAGCCAGACCGATCCCCAGCGAGAGCCTGCCTCCATACATCAACCGACTCAATTCATCTCGGCCCAGCGCATCGGTCCCAAGCCAGTGATCGACGCTCGGCGGAGCCTTGATGTTGAAAAGGTCGATTTCATTTGGTCCGTAGGGCGCAATCCACGGGGCAAGGATCGAAACGACAGCCAGGAGACCGAACACGCCAAACCCGATCAGCGCGAGGCGTGAACGCCGGAGTCGCCCCCAAGCGAGCTGGACCGGACTCCGGGAGGGCCGAGTGAGCACGTCGATCGTCAGGCTTCCCGGTTCCTTGGCAGAAAGAGTGGACAGACTCACGAGTAGGACACCCGCGGGTCAAGCCAGCCATAGAGTAGATCGGCAATCAGGTTGCCGATCACAATCAGGACAGCGCCCAGCAGGAGGATTCCCATCAGCACTGGGTAGTCGCGGCGGGTCAACGAATCGTAAAACAGTCTCCCCATGCCAGGCCACGAAAAAACGGTTTCGGTTAACACTGCTCCGGTGAGATAGAGCGGAATATCGATCGAGACGACCGTGACAAACGGAGTCAGCGAGTTACGCAACACGTGGCGTGAAAGAACCGAACCCTCGCCAAGACCCTTTGCTCGCGCGGTGCGCACATAGTCCTCGCCGAGCGTTTCGATGGTCGACGCGCGGACATAGCGGCTCCATGTGGCGATACTCCCGATGGCGATCGTCAGCGCAGGCAAAGCCAGGTGGCGGAGCAGATCACTGAAGGAGTCATCCCCGGGAGAGTGCATACCTGCGGAAGGCAGCCATCCCAAGCGGACGGCAAACAGAATCTGCAGCATGAGGCCGAACCAGAAGACTGGCATGGCAAGACCGAAATAGAAGATTCCAGCCGTGATGTTGTCGAAATAGCCATACGGTCGAACCGCAGACACCACGCCGAACACCAGTGAGATCACCAGAGCAATCGCCAAACCAGCCACCATCAAGATGACGGTGTTCGGGAACACGTCCCAGATCACCGACCAGACTGGTCTGCGCTGGACATATGACGTGCCGAGATCACCCTGGGCGAGATTGCGCAGCCAGTAGAAAAGCTGGATATGCATTGGCTCGTCGAGTCCAAGATTGGCGCGGATCGCGGCCAGTTTTTCATCAGTCATCCGAGGCAGGCGTGCATACAGGGTATCGGGACCGCCAGGAGCGAGTTGCATGAAGACAAACGAGAGGACCGCTACTCCAAGGAGTAGCGGTATTGCTCCCAGTGTCCGACGCAGCAGATACCGACCCATTGCCGTTTTCCAGTGTTACCAGGGCGTCTGCCCCGGTCCGGTCAAGACCAGTCTGCTATTCGACGGTGTACCAGCGTTGTGCATTCCAGAGCATGTTGTTGAACGCGCTCGGCCAGAATCCGCCGACGTTGTTCGCTACTGCGGGAAAGATCTTGTCCCAGTAGATGAAAATCGCCGCTGCTTCGTCGTGGAGCAACTGCTGTGACTGTCGATAGAATTCCGCTCGTTTCTCCTGGTCCGTTTCCAATTCTCCACCTTCAGTCAGAGCATCGATCTCAGTCTGGAAGTTGTACGGGAAGAAAAAGGCGGGGAGATTGCCACCGGCACCTTCCGGCGTCTCCGGAATCCACTTCGAATGCCAGTACCAGGTGTTGTCCGGATCGTTCGAGTTGTACCAGGAAAAGAGCGCGGCCGTCATGGCATCGGTGAACTGATATCCCTCGGGACCCCAAATGGTCGAGACATCCTCGAATTTCGGTTCCGCTTTGATGCCGATCTCATTCCACGATTGCGCGACGACCTGAATGATCAGCTCGTTCTGGGAATCACCAGACGGAGCCCAGAGTTCGATCGTCAGATCCTTGACTGGTCCACCCAGATCAGTATTTGGATCGATGTCCCTTTCCGGGGTAGGGGTTGGCCCACTCCACTTGCCACCATCGAAGGTCAACCCTGCTTCGGTCAGCAACTGTTTCGCCATCTCGGGATCGTATGGCCGGGGGTCAATATCGGCGTTGTACGCCCAGCTTCCCGGCGCTTGATCGCCAATGCTCGGCAGAACCCGGTTGTTCAGTAACTGTTCGATGATCATCTGCTTTGGCGTGGCATAGTCGAGCGCCATCCGCACCTTGGTCATTCGCAGGAAATCGATCTGCTTGAGATCGAAATGCTTCCAGGCCATAGACGGGTGCTCGAGGAGGGTGACGCCCGCGATGTTCAACGCTTCATCTACCCGCAATGCGCCGATCGCGCTGGCGCCACCTGCCATCTGGATTTCGCCAGTCTGCAACTGGACAAGCTGGGTGTTGTCATCAGGGACAATTCGAAGACTGAGGCTGTCGAGGATCGCTTTGTCGCCCCAATAGTCATCAAACCGTTCGAGAGCTATCTCCTGCTGCGCAACCCACTCGACCAACCGGAACGGTCCAGCGCCAACTGGCGCGCGGCCATACTCCTGCTGGAACGACTCGATGCCTTTGTCGATCTCTCCTCTCGGGAAAACCGGACCGTCCGAGATCAGCGACAGGAATGGCGCATACGGCTCCGCCGTACTCAACGTTACGGTCATTCCGTCATCACTCGCGACCGCTTCCACAACCTGATCATAGTTGTAGGTGTTGTAGGTGCCGAACTCCTCGTTGTTGATGATCTCCCAGGTCGCAATCACGTCGGCGGCCGTGAAGGCGTCGCCGTTGTGGAAGGTCACTCCTTCCCTTAACGCGAAGGTGTAGGACAACCCATCATCAGAAATCTCGAAACCGGTCGCAAGTTCGGGCTGCATCACCTGGTCGCTGTCCCAGGAGAGAAGCCCCTTGACGATGGCGGTCCAGATGTCGAAGGAAGCCTGCAACTGGGTCAACGCAGGATGGAGCGTGTCTGGTTCGTCGACCGCGCCAGCGATCAGCGTACCACCTGCGATTGCAGTTCCCTCTGGCGCGGTCGGGCCAGTGACCTGCGTGGGTTCTGCTTCCTGCAATCGCGCCAGGACCGTTTCCCGGCCATTGCTGGGAGCACCGTTGACCATGTCCGAAGTGGCATGGAGCAGAACCCCGACGACTGCGGTGCTCATTCCGAGCTGGGCTGCGCGATGGATCAGGTCACGGCGGCTAATGCGACCATCGATACGCGCTTGAACCAGATCATTCGCAGACCAGAGCTGATCTGCGTCGATCGACACTGATTTCCGGGCAAGCAGCCGAATCATCGTGGTCTCTCCTTTTCGTTCGTCCCGATTGGCATCCGCCAACCATTTGCGTGAATTCAGGATCAGAATAGCACGCGATATGGCCTCTCAATCGGACCGGATTTGGACGAAACCGGTCCATCAGGCGATGAAGAGTTTTAGGGTCTTTTGTTAAGTTTTAAGGAGATTTATCTGGTTTTCAGCAGTTTTCGCAACGTTTGTGCGACTCACTCGTCAGTATAGTTCCGTACCGACTATCGGTGGTCTTTGTAGGCCATCGATTCGGTTGTCTGGTCAAGCCCTGTCCGGAAAGAGTGCAGTGGCAACGGTTCGGACCCTCGAACCAGAAAGGATACCCACGTGAAACGAGTCTCGCGTCGCGCTGCCGTTTTCGGGCCAGCTGCAATCGCTGCTGGCCTGGCGCTCCGTTCTCCCGCGCTTGCTGCTTTCCAGGAGATGGCTACTCCGGTTGCGATACCGATGCTACCAGCATCCGTTACTGGCATGGATGGCGAGGAGATCATCGTCGAGGATGTCAGCCGGATTGTGCCCCTCAGCGGCGACATCGCTGAGATCGTCTGGGACCTCGGTCTTGGCGCCAACATCGTGGCAGTCGATTTCAGCGCGGTGTATCCCGAGGATCTTCTTGCTCTCCCAAAGATCGGCGTGGAACGGAATCTGAATGCCGAAGGCATTCTCTCCATGAACCCGACCGTGGTCATTGGTAAGGACGCCGCCGGTCCGCCGCCGGTGCTCGAGCAGGTGAGTGGCGCCGGTGTTCCCGTTTTCATCATGGTTGAACCCCAGACGATCGAAGCACCAATCGTCAAGATCCAGGAAACCGCGAAAGCCCTGGGCGTTGTTGCTGAAGGAGATGCACTCGCCGCAACCGTGCAAGCGGAAATCGACGCGGCTACCGAGCTCGCGGCGACATCATCGACTACCCCAACCGCGATCGTTCTCTATCTGCAGGAAGGTGGGATCCAGTTGGTGGCTGGTGGTGGAACTGTTGCCAGCGCCATGCTCACTTCCGCTGGCACCCGTGATGCCGCTCTTGAGACAGGGATCATGGGATACCAGCCATTGACCGCCGAAGCCCTCGTGGCGGCCGCGCCAGAGATCATCGTGACCCAAACCCTCGGAGTGGAAGCCGTTGGAGGACTCGATGGCGTCAAGAACATTCCTGGCGTTGCCGAGACACCCGCCGGGCAAAACGATCAGATCTTTGTCTACGACGACGAGCTCCTGCTTGGTATGACCCCACGTACGGGCCAGCAGCTGATGCAAATGGTGCTCGATTTTCATCCCGATGTTGCAGCCCCAGCGGAAGCGACGCCAGCCGGATAGCCTTTTTCAAGGCGGAGGAATCGCTTGACCGATCTGGCGGCATCGCCATATCGACGTTGGCAGCGGCGGCGAACACGAGGCGCCGAAAGCGTGCCTCGTGTTTCTGCTGTATGGCTTTTTCCGATCCTCATCACCATTCTGATGGTGGTCTCGGTCATCAGCATTGGCGTGGGCGCCGTCGATATCACCCCGCGACAGGTGATTGCAATCATCGGGAACCATTTCGGTCTGAACATCGACGTGGTCTATACGCAGCAACAGGACGCGGTGGTCTGGTCCATTCGTCTGCCCAGGGTGCTGCTTGGCATTCTTGTGGGAGCGTCATTGGCTGCATCTGGCGCTGCGCTTCAGGGTCTTTTCCGCAACCCGTTAGCCGATCCGGGGCTGATCGGCGTTTCCAGTGGTGCTGCGCTTGGCGCAGTCATCGCTCTTGGTCTGGGCATCAACTGGTTTGGCCTCGTGACCACACCGATTTTCGCGTTCGTCGGCGGATTCATCACCGCCATGCTGGCCTATGGAATTGCTCGTCACAATGGCCGTACCGAGGTGGTCACTCTCGTGCTGGCCGGAATAGCGCTCAATACCTTCGCTGGCGCTGGAACATCGCTCGTCACCTTTGTCGCGAATGATGCTCAGCTCCGTGCGATTATCTTCTGGTCGCTTGGGAGTCTCGGCTCTGCAACCTGGCAGAGTCTGGCAACCGTGACGCCATTCATACTGCTCGGCCTCGCATTTTCGCTTCGCTGGGGAGGACCGCTCAATCTGCTGACTCTAGGCGAACGAGAAGCACGCCATCTCGGACTCGAAACCGAGCGCTTCCGCTTCATGGTTGTCTTCTTTACGTCATTGATGACCGGCGCATCCGTGGCTGCTGCTGGAATCATCGGTTTTGTCGGGCTCATCATTCCTCATGTGATGCGAATGATCTGCGGGCCAGATCACCGGATACTGGTCCCGGCGAGCGCTCTCGGCGGCGCGATTCTCCTCGTTTCGGCGGATATGGTGGCAAGAACCATCGTGGCGCCACTAGAGCTTCCGCTCGGCGTATTGACCGCCCTCATCGGCGGACCGTTCCTGCTCTTCCTGATGCTGCGAGCGCGCAACCAGGTTGGAGGCTGGGGATGACGGTTGCCTTGCATGTCAACGGAATTGGCATCCAGGTCCCAAGCGGCAAATGGTTGCTTCGGGATGTGTCGATATCGCTGATCAAAGGCGAGATTCTCGGCATCGTGGGTCCGAATGGCGCCGGCAAATCGACGCTCTTGGCCGCGATGGCAGGTGATCTCGCCACCGATACGGGTCAGGTGCTCCTGGACGACCAACCAATCCTTAGTTACAAACCAGCCCAGCTTGCACTCCGCCGAGCGGTTCTTCCGCAGCAATCGGTGATCCAGTTCGCATTCACCGCCCGGGAAATCGTGACGATGGGACGGAGCGCACGCAACTCCGATAGCGACAAGGCGATCGTCGATGCCGTTCTGGAGCAGGTGGATGCTATTCATCTCTCAGATCGCGTCTTTCCGTCACTCTCTGTTGGCGAGCAATCTCGGGTGTCGCTTGCGCGCATCCTGGCTCAGGAAACCCCGATTCTCCTGCTCGATGAGCCCACAGCAGCGCTCGATCTCCGTCACCAGCAGTTGGTCATGGAAGTGGCCAGGACTTTGGCAGCCCAGGGAGCCGCTGTCGCCGTGATCCTGCATGATCTCAATCTGGCGGCTGCCTACGTCGATCGCGTGGGAATTCTGCGTGACGGCGAATTGGAAGCCGTGGGGACACCGTGGGAAACCCTCGATCGCCCAACGATCGAGCGTGTTTTTGAATGTGCGGTCGAGGTCACCAGGCATCCCGCCAGAGACTGCCCGTTGGTTCTGCCGTTGATGAGCCGCTTGAATGGAACACACTGAAAGTCACAGTAGGGGGTCCCGGAGCGCGAGCGAGTGGTGAGCGTGAAACAGGAAAGGCCAGCTTCACATTTGCGGGGGTTCACTGCCCGCTCGCGCGATCGCGGGAATTGCATTGTAGCACGATTCTCGCTACGAGTGAACCGTAATGTCTTGTAATAACGCGGAGAAATCAGTGTTGATTGATACCCTGCGAACGTTCGGTATTTTTGGCAGCGTTATATCCAGAGTTGCGAGATTCAGCAGTTCCGGTTAGCTTGATTGAGGCGAAGAAACCGCTGTAGCACGAGGAATGGTGATGGCTGAACCGACACACGACCACGCAATCACGATCAAATTTTGCTTCGAGTGAGGGTATACCAAACGAGCCGCCAGGCTGGCGGAGAACATTCTCGAAGAGTTTGCTGAGTTCCTCGGCGGAGGCGTCACGCTGATCCCCGCCACAAAAGGGGTTTTCGACGTTGTGGTCGATGGCAATCGCATATTCTCCAAGAAGGAAAGTGGTCGCCATGCGGAGGCCGGTGAAGTCGAAGGCATGCTGATCGACCTTCTCGAAGGATAACGAGACGAAATCACCAGGACAAAACGACCCGAGAAGCGTTGACGGGGCGCTGCCGCCTGACTTCCAGAAGCGATGTGAGCGTCTTCTCGGAACGGAAGCACCGGTTCTTCTGCACACACTCGACAGTACGCCAAGCATTGGTATCAGGATCAACACGCTCAAGTGTGATCCGGCTTCGGTCGCCAGCGACCTTCCGTGGAGACTCGATCCTGTGCCCTGGACTCCGGCGGGATTCGCACTCCTCGATGCAGTCAGACCGGGACAGCACCCCTACCATGCCGCCGGTCTCTTCTACGTTCAGGACCCTTCGGCGATGGCGGTGGCCGAGTTTCTCCGTGTCGAACCTGGTCACACGGTCCTCGATATCGCGGCCTCTCCCGGAGGGAAGTCGACTCATTTACTTTCACTTCTCTCTGGACGTGGGCTTCTGGTCAGCAATGACACAGTCCGAAATCGGATCCCACCGCTTCTGCAGAATCTGGAACGCTGGGGTGCCACCAACGCTATCGTGACCAGCCTCGATGCGGATGACCTGGCTCGGCGCAGTCCGCAACAGTTCGATCGAGTTATCGTCGACGCTCCCTGCTCCGGCGAAGGACTCTTTCGCAAGCAACGGTCGGCGCGGGACGAATGGTCACTGGAGCATGTTGCTGGTTGCGCGATCCGGCAAACACGACTACTCGAATCGGCGGCTGCTACGGTCAAACCGGGCGGTCTCCTGCTCTACGCGACCTGCACCTTCAGTCCGGAAGAGAACGAACTCCAAGTCGACCGTTTTCTCGACAGCCATCCCGGTTGGCAGCTTCTGCCACTGCCGCAGACGAATGCCATTGCACCCGGGCGGCCCGATTGGATTGCTTCCAGACGTTCGGAACTCACTGGGCTCGCGCGCTTCTGGCCCCATCGCACCGTCGGCGAAGGGCATACGATGGCACTCCTGCAAGCACCGGAAGGGCCTTCGGTCAGCGGTCTCGTCATGGCCAAACAGCTGCACTCGAGTAGAAGCTCGCTCACCGAGCCTGATCCTGAAGGCTATTGGCGTCAGTTCCGCTCTGATCTCCTGCCCGGTTTCGACCTCGAAGGAACCTTGATCCGCGAGGGAAACCGACTTCTTCTCCTTCCGGCGATGTCACCTGAGATTGCCCAATTGCCAGCCATCCACCGTGGCCTCTGGCTCGGTTCCTTGCTCAAGAACCGATTCGAACCCTCCCATGCCCTCGCGCTGGCGACACATGCGCCAGCGGCTCGCAACCGAATCGACCTTAGCCAGGAGGAGATCCTGTCATACCTGCGCGGAGAACCACTCGCAAGCGCAGGGCAATCGGGCTGGACGTTGGTCAGCGTCGATGGCCATTCTCTCGGCTGGGGGAAACGTTCCGGCGATATCGTCAAGAATCACTATCCGCGCGGACTGCGCTGGTTCGCCTCGTCCAGGGAGAAGCCATGACCGACCTCACTGATGATCATGTTCTTCGGAATCGAGCCTTCTGGGATGACCAGGAGCGGGTCAATCTCTTCACCAGAATCGGTGAGAGAGCGTGGAAAGCTGCAGAGCCATCCTGGGGCATCTTCTCCGTGGCCGAAGCCGACGTTCGCATGTTTCCCGACAACCTGGCGGGGATGGACGTGGTCGATCTCGGCTGCGGCACCGGCTATGTCTCGGCCTGGATGAAGCGGCTCGGCGCCAATCCAGTCGGGATCGACAATTCGCCCCGGCAACTTGCGATCAATGCTCGTCTCCAGGACGAGCACGATCTCCACTACCCGATCCATCTTGGCAACGCGGAAGCAACCCCTTTCGAGGAAGCGTCGTTCGATTTCGCAATTAGCGAGTATGGCGCATCGATCTGGTGCGATCCCCACAAATGGATTCCGGAAGCGGCTCGAATTCTGCGACCGAACGGTTTGCTCCATTTTCTGGTCAATGGAACGTTGCTGATGCTCTGCTCTGGGCCCGAGCTACCGGAAGACCAGCCAGCCGGAGATCGGCTTTCACGACCACTGTTCGGGATGCATCGAATCGAATGGGATGATTCGGATGAAGTCGAGTTTCATCTCCCACCCGGAAAGATGATCGCTCTCCTGCGCGAAACGGGTTTTGAAATTCTTGAATTGATCGAGGTCGAGATTCCCGACGGCACAACCAGTGACTTCCCGATGGTTTCACCAGAGTGGGCGCGGAAGTGGCCATGTGAGGAGATATGGAAAGTACGTAAACGTCCTTAAAGGGATGTCATTCCGAGCCTGTCGAGGAATCTCTTCTCACTCAAACGAATGTCACAAACCGGTCCGATTCCAGACGAAACCAATCGGAAAGAGCCTCATCCGACCCTCATCTCCGCGACATCAACCGGCATCCCTCGTTCAACCGCGGCCACGCACGCCATCACTACCGCCAGGCTCTTCAGATTGTCGAGACCGGTGTGCACAGGCACCGGGCCACCATGCAAAGCGGCCACGAACGCATTCAACGATCCTTGCAAATCAAGTGTCGCCGCTGGTTCAAGCGGGAGAACTGAAGGCTCAGCGCCGTAGAGCTGCTGATGGACCACGTCCGTGTGTGGATCATCGACACCACCATCGGTCCACAGTCGCCCATGCTCACCTTCGAATTCCCACCAGGCGCTCCAGGACGTCCGATCGCCATGAGTCGCACCACTCCCTTCGTAGCGAATTGGTGTGCCATCCTCGAGTTCGAGCAGGATCGCACAAGCGGGGTCATGGCGATACGGACTATCCGGCACTCGCCACGACCGTGCATACACCCTGGCGATCTCCATTCCGGTTAGAAATCGAACGAGATCCCAGTGATGAATGGTCATATCGATGATGTAGGGATGGCGCATCAGATAGCGAAAGTTGTCCGCTTCGTAGAAGAGCCGCATGTCCTCCTGGCAATATCCCTTGATCGCCACTACCGGTCCGATAGCGCCACTATCCAGAGCAGCTTTCAATGTCAACATCGGCGGGCGATAACGATAGTTCTGACTGACCACCATCAACGTATCGGTCGATTCCGCGAGATCAACTATGCTACGTGCATCATCAAGCGAAATCGCCAATGGTTTTTCCATAAGCACTGGTATTTGTCGAGCGAAAGCGCTACCAGCGACAGTCGCGTGCGTATCTGGCGGCGTAGCGACGATTATTGCGTCGATCGCTGTTTGATCCAAAGCGGTTTCGAGCTCCCCATAGAGTTGATCGTCGTCGAGTCCCAATTCTGCCGCAATCGCGGAACGGCGCTGCGAGACCGGTTCGACGATCGCCGCCAGCTTTACCCCTGGTTGATCGACCAGCAGCCGCGCCCAACGTGGTCCCCAGCTTCCCAACCCCACCACCGCAAACCTAATCGGTCTCATTCCGCTTGCCTCCGCGCGGCATCACGCGCTGCTCGCCACTCCGATGCCAGGAGATCAAACATCCATGCGCCACAGACGCCGTCTGGTCCAAAGGCATCCCAGGCGAGATAGCCGGCATCTCGGTATCCCTGTTTCCGGACCGCCGCCGCAGATCGAGGATTAGTTTCCGAAACGTACGCGTAAATGGCGTGGAGACCCAGTGTGTCGAACGCATATTCGAGCAAGAGATGCTTGGCTTCGGTCCCGAAACCGGACCCCCGATACCTCGGTTGGAAGAGTTCGCTTGTCGTTTCCGCCGTTTTTGCAACCCAGCTGATCCCGAGCAAACCATTGATCCCGATCACCTCGTCTGTCTTGCGATCGATGATCGCGAAGCGGAGCGCGGAGGGAGGATCATCCTCAGCGGTCTTCTTCAAGCTCGCCGCCATCGCCGGTCCATTGGCCACCCAGCGACCTTCGGGAAAGTGAATCTCCGTTTCCTCGACCGCCCAGCGGGCAACCTTGCTTGTATCCGCAGTGTCGAACGGCGCGAGGTATATCCGCTCACCGACCACCATCGCCCGATCGATCCGATCGTCGGGAGCCATGTGTGAGGAGTGGCTAGCCGGCGCGCGAACCTCGCGATCGACCACACCGTCGACTCCAACCGGCGGTGGACCCAGTTTCTCGATCCAGACCGGGTTGAACACCTGGTAAACGAGTTCATCCTTCCTCTGCCCATCAACCAGCAGCCATTCCCGGAAACGGCATGAAACGCGACCTCCATGTCGCTCGACGGTGGCGTGAGTCTGCGGTCGCCCGTCGGGACCACGGAACTCGATCACCTGCACATTCCGCTCACAGATCGTCCAGGTCAGGAGGAGGTCGAGCATCTCGGCCATAGACCGATCCTGATCTCCATCGCTCAGCAGAGAGTCGACATGGAGGTCGAAAAAGACATACCGCCACCCGCCCATGCTCATGTCGACCGAACCAACTGGCCGGTCGTCATCTCGGCGGCAGGCAAGGAGGAGTTGTTGTTTCTCCTCGGCCCAGATCCCTTTGTCGAGCCGTTCGGCGATTTCCTTGTCCACGACTTCCGCCGGAACCGGAAACGGGGATTTTCGCCAGATCGGAGCGGTCGTGCCATCACCTGGCTCGATCGGACGGAAATAGAGGGTTGGCCCAACTAGAAACGTCTGGCCCTCGCTTCGTGGATGGCGCTTTTCATCCTTGTTCATGGACATCTCTCCAGCCTGATCGCGGAGGACCTCGCTTTTCGCCACTCTGTCGCCAGTAAGTCAAAAAGCCATGCGCCGCAGAACCCTCCCGGCGAGAATTCATCCCACGCCAGGTAGCCAGCGTCGCGATACCCTTGTTTTCGTAGCGCGTTGGCGGAGCGTGGGTTCGTCTCAGATACACCGGAAACAATCGAGTGCAAACCTACTGTTTCGAACGCGTATCCGAGCAGAAGATGCTTGGCTTCGGTTCCCAGTCCGCTGTTGCGATGTTTCGGCTGAAAAAGCTCAGTCATCGTTTCACCGGTACGATTTACCCAATCGACGTCGAAGATGCCGTTGACACCAATTAACTCTCTCGTCTCACGGTCGACTATGGCAAAGAAGATGCGTTTGGGAAGCGTGCCATCTGTGGGTTTCTTGAAACTCTCACCATAGGCCAAGCCGTTTACCATCCACCGTCCTTCCGGGAAATGGATCTCCGTTTCCTCGATCGACCAGCGCTCAACCTTCTCCCCGTCCTCGGGATCGAACGGACGAAGGTAAACGCGGTCTCCAACCGCAAATGCTCCATCTGGTCGGTCCTCTTCCGAACAGCGGGTGCAAGGCTGGGCCGGACTGCGCACATCCCGTTCGACTGGACCTTCTTGATGATGAGGCGGGTGACCCAGTTTCTCAGCCCAGAACGGGTTGAAAACCTGGTAGACGATCGCGTCCCGCCAAACCCCTTTCACCAACAAGCGCTCCCGGTATCGAGCAGCAACTCGACCTCCATGATTACTGATAACGGCATTCGTGGCCGGTCGGCCAGCCGGTCCCAAAAGCTTGACCGTCATCACATTTCTCTCGCGAATCGTCCAGGTAAGCAGTAGGTCGATCATCTCCGCCATCAGTCGATCCTGTTCAGCGTCGGACAGAATAGGATCGACATGCAGATCAAATTCGACATATCGCCAGTTGCTCATGTCCAGGTCGGCAGACCCAACAGGACGGTCATCACTCCGCCGACAGGCAAGGAGCAGTTGCTGCTTTATCTCGCTCATGATCCCTTTTTCAAGCCGTTCTCGTATCTCCTTGTCAACGACTTCAGCTGGCACCGGGAACGGATTTTTCCGCCAGATCGGAGCCGACATGCCATCTCCGGGCTTGACCGGGCGAAAATAGAGAGTGTCTCCGACCAGGAACTTCTGGCCCTCGCTTCGACGCGACGTTGTGATTTCGCTTGTCATGACAGCGTCTCCTGGGTTTTGATGGAACTGGAACGGAAAGCATGCCATTCCGAAGCGAGCAGGTCGAACGACCAGTAACCAGCCAGCCCACCAGCGGTGAAGGAGTCCCATGCGATCAAACCAGCTGGACGATAACCTTGTTTGCGAAGAGCGGCGGCTGAACGCGGATTCGTTTCGGCTACGAATGAATACACCATGTGCAACCCGAGGGCGTTGAATGCGTAGTCGAGCAGGAGCGTCTTCGCTTCCGTTCCGTATCCCCTGTTGCGGACATCGCGATGGAAGAACTCAGTTTCGGTTACGGCATTTCCGTTAATCCAGTCGATGCTCTCAAAACCCACGGCGCCAATCAACTGACTGGTCTCTTTCAAAGCGACAGCAAAACGAAGTACTTCTGGTGGATCGCTCTCGGACATGCTGAGGTGATGGGCGCCATAGGCATGACCGCTGACGACGATGCGTCCTTCGGGATAGTGGAGTTCTGTTTCTTCGAGCGCCCACGAAGACACCTTACCGCCATCCTCTTTTCGAAATGGTCGCAGAACGAGACGCTCGCTAATCAGGCAGACGTCCGGCGGCCGGCCGTCGAGCGAAACCGGCGCTGTCGCGATCGGGAGCCGACCCGTTGGAAGCCCACGCTCCGCGTCGGGAACTGCGGGAGGATCGCCAAGCATCGAACGCCAGTAGGGACTAAAGAATTGATAGAAGACTCCATCCCGACGCTCTCCGCGCACCAGCAAACGCTCCCGGTGGCGGACCGCCACCCGCCCTCCCATCTGCACGACCTTCGCCTCGAGACCCGGTCTGTCCGCCCGGTCGAACACCACCACGAACATTTCGCCCCGTTCCTCCAGCATCCACGGAATCAGGATGTCGAGAATGGCGTCAGCAACATCTGCCTGCGCTTGTTCAGTCAAGAGTGGATCGATCGTCATTTTCACGTCAGACCAGCGGCCGTCTCGGGTTAGTGTTTCAACTGAACCAACTGCTACATCGTCGTCGAGCAGACACACAAGGAGGAAAAGACGGCTCTCCGAGGTATCAAGGTTTGTTTCGAGACGCTTCTGGAGTCGTTCATCGATAACCGGGACTGGAATGGGAAAGGGCGACGGATACCAGCGGACAGCCGTCGCGGCATCGCGGGGTTCGACCGGGCGGAGGTAAAGCGTTGGACCGGCAAGAAAGGCCTGACTTCGTCTGGCATCGGCCGAAGAGTCGTTCACCGTCGCGCGCTACGCCACTCGTCAGCAAGGAGATCGAAAACCAAGTCGCCTGAAGGGATGCCGTGATGGAGACCCCGCCAGGGAATCGACCCGGCGTCACGATATCCCTGTCGGCGGAGCGCCGCCGCTGATCGATGGTTGATCTCCCAGACGAACGAACGAACCGCATGCAGGCCGAGACGATCGAACGCATACGAGAGCAACAGGTGTTTCGCCTCGGTGCCGTACCCAACGCCTCTGAATTCAGGTCGCAGCAGATGGGTGCCGGTTTCTGCCGTCCGGTTGACAAGATCGATCTCGATCAGATCGTTCGTGCCGATCAGCTCGTCCGTATCCCGCCGGACGATGGCAAACGCCACATTCTCCGGGGGCTCAGAATCACTGCTGCTTCGATAGCGCTGCACCGACACACTGCCGCTGCGAGGCCAGCGAGTATCGTGCCAGGTCTCTGATTCCTCGAGTGCGGCTTGCGCAAACGCGGCAGCATCCTCCGCTCGCACCGCCCGCAGGTAAACGCGCTCTCCAAGCGCGATAGCGCCATCTGGCGGAGAATCGATGACTGGCCAGTTACGCGGGGCCGGCGATCGTACCTCACGGTCGGGAGGCCCTTCCGGCGAAAATGTCGGTAACCCATGACGCTCCAACGCAATCATATTGAACAGTCCGTATCCGACGCTATCAGTCCGTCGTCCGTCGACCAGCACGGCTTCACGAAGTCGAAAGCATCGATGAGCACCAATCTCAGCCATCGCCGCTTCGACTTCCGGTGAGCCGTCTGGAGCCTCGACGAATGCCGCCATTCCTCCCCTTTCCGCAGTCAGGAAGGGCATGGCGACGGTCAGGATCTCGGCACGGATTGCTCCCACTTGACCTGGGTCGAGCATCGGCGACAGGAATACCGTGACCAAGATCCACTGCCAGTCTTCGGTCCAGACCGTGAGGGAGCCGAGAATCTTCCCATCGTTGTTGCGGCAGGCAACGAGTAGATAGCTGCCGCCGCCGCTCGCGGCAATGCGATCGGAGACGAGCTCGTCAGCTGCTTGTTCGGGTGACCGGATCCAGGGGGATGGTCGCCACCAAGCTTCCGTGGAGGCATCCTCTGTCTCGAGCCCGCGCAGATGGAGTGTTGGCCCTATCAGGAAAGATGGAAAACCCTGCTTCGTCTCGTCGATCATCTGGAGGCATCTCCCGGTAGTGATTGAAGATACTTGGCTGAACGCTCCAATCCAGCCAAGTGGAGAGTTAACCATGCTCCTGCAAAATTACTGGTGATTACGTTTTTACCATACCGTCTCGCGATAGCCGGAATCGATTCGACCACATGCCAGTTCGTGCAAGAAACGAAAATCGTATCGGTCTGCTCCATTTCCATCGTTTCGAGCAATGCGACGGCATCGGCAGGACCGAGACGGCCGATTTCGGGATCGGTCTCGCACCCGAGACCAGCAATATCGACAACGTCAAATCCATGGGCTTCGAAGAATGCTCTTTCGATCGCGTTCAGCTCCGGCAGATAGGGAGTGGCGATCGCCAATCGCTTCGAACCCGTTGCGCTCATCATATCGAGAACAGCAGTGGCAGTGGTGGTGGCAGGAAGGTCACTCGCTGTGTGAATACGGGCGATCAATTCCTGATCCCAACCTGGTCCATTCACCAAACTTCCGGTCGTGCATGCGAACACGATCACATCCACTCCAGCCCAGGTCAGGAGTGTTGCAGCCTGTTCGAGTGAATCATCGGCGAGCATCTCGACGAGGGCGTCTGGTGTCACCTCTCCACGCGGAAGGAGAATCGGCGAAGGATAGACCTGTACCCCGTCCGGCATCAAGCGTTGATACTCCGGCAGTGCGCCAGTATCCGTTGCGAGCGTGATCAATCCGATACGGGCGAGTTCTCCATACATAGCGGTTCAGGATAGCAGTCCGAACCGCTCGGAACCCGGTGGGGACGTTCGGACTTACAATGGAATCCTGTTCGCACGTTACAAGAGGAAGGCACGGCAATGCGGAAGAACCATGTCAAACAGCGACTGGCCGCTGGTGAACCGTCGATCGGAACCTGGCTTGGGATTCCGAGTCCGGAAAGCGCTGAGTTCGTGGCCCAACTCGGATTCGACTGGCTGAACATCGATTCGGAGCACAGTCCGATCGACATCCGCACGACCAGTCAGATGTTCGGCGCTATCGCCGGAGCCGGAGTCGCACCGATGGTCCGGATCCCCTGGAACCATCCTGAGAACTTCAAGCGCGTTCTTGATGCTGGCGCCTGGGGGATTGTGGTACCGATGGTCAATAGCAAGGAAGAAGCGGAGCGGGCTGTCGAAGCCACCTACTATCCGCCCAAGGGGAACCGGAGTGTCGGTGGCGGGATGACGGGGCTCCGCTTTGACTCCACCGGCGCCGAATATCTGCGCCATGCTGACGAGGAAATCTTGCTTGTTCTGCAGATCGAGCATATCGATGCCGTCGAACGGTGTGACGAAATTCTTGGTATGGAGGGCGTCGGCGCCTGCTTCATCGGTCCCAATGATCTGGCCGCGTCGATGGGGATCGGTCTCGGTGTTCCGCTCGAAAGCGAAGACCCGCGCATGATCGAAGCGATCGCCCACGTTCAGAAAACGGCAAAATCGGTGGGTGTCGCTCCCGGGATCCATTGTTCCGGCGCGGATGGAGTCAACCAGCGTATCGAAGAGGGCTTCCAGTTCATGGCACTCGCAAGCGAGCTGAAGTACATGGTCGGAGGCCTTGCCGCTGATATCAGCAAACTCAACTGGACCCGATCGGAGCGGTCGAACACGGGTGAAGCCGTCGGCGCAGGCGCCGTTCGGTATTAGGCTGGATCGTAGTAACGCAACTTGTGCCCACCCTCGATGCGCCGAGACGGACGGATAAAGGAGAGGCCACACGGGCCTCTCCACCGTGAAGGGCTTTGGTCTTGCGCACGGCGACCACACCTTGCGTTCCGGACTGCCGTCCGCCACCATTGAACCGATGAGGCGGATGCTTCGTCCGCTTCGATTCAGAGGTCACCCCGAACTCACCCTATGAATGCTGGTCGACGTCCGCTACTTGCTCTGCTCGTCCTGGTGATAATTGGTGCCGGGTTGACCTTTACGATGCAGCTCTATCAGGGTCGCACCATCCGCGGGCTGCTCGGCGATCGGCCACCCAACCTTTACTACCGCGAACTCGAGCCGGACCTCCTCGATGACTACGGTGATGTGATCGGCATTGCTCACAACGCTGGCGACAGTCACACAACCATCGATCTCGCCCGAGCGGTCAACAACGACGGCATCGAGATCGACGTCATCGCTCTCAGCGATGGACTCTATGCCGCTCACAACAGCATTCCCGTCTGGATCGGGCATCCGGACACACAGCCGCTTACCCTTGACGAATCATGGGCAGAGACTGCGGATATCGAAGTCGTTCAACTTGATTTGAAAAGCACCGCTTCCCGAGATATTTCTCGGTTTCTTTCGTGGCTGGATGGAAACTTATCGGACGACGGCCGTCTGATCATGGTCTCGACACGCACCGTTGCCGTTCTGGCGCAGCTTCAACGGGAGCATCCCCAGGTCGTCCGGTTGCTCAGCATCGGTACAGCAGCCGAACTCGAGCGCTTTCAGTCGAGCGATACCGCATTTACGATGACCGACGGTGTGGCGATCCGCGAACCACTGCTGAATGAATCGAGCGCTGCCTGGCTCCACGACCATGACCTAATGATCGTCGCCTGGCCAGTGGAAAGTGTCGAAGTCCTGAACCGCTTGGTCCAGCTGGAAGTCGACGCCGTCACCACCGACAATCTCGCCATCCTGGAGTTGCTCAGCACCGAGATCGGACCGGAGTCTGACGAGATTTCCCAGCCCGCGACACCGGGATTCAGGATCGCCTAAGGCGCGCTTGGACAAAGTGAAGCCAAACTGGTCGGCACGTCTGTGCAGATCAGGTCGGGCGCGAGCGTCAGCGCCCTGGCCAACTCCTCGGGTGTGTTGACGGTCCACACCATTACCCGCAAACCAGCGGCGCTCGCCGCCGCGGCAACGTCACTATTTGCCGCATGAACAGAAACATCGGCGCGACAGCAGCCGAGTTCGAGGGCACGAATCAGTTCATCCGGGTGGTTCCAGAGACCCGTCAACCCGCGCCGACCATGAGGAAGAAAATGCTGAGCGATGGCGAGCGCAGCCGGATCGAACGACGTAATCGTGACGTTGCTGAGACGATCGTGTTCAACAATTGTCTCGATCACTCTGGGAACAAGGCGCTCGAGATCCGTACCGGGATCGCTCTTGATCTCGACGGTGATATCAACCACGTCGCCGAGCACAGCAAAGACCTCGGCCAGCGTCGGAATCTGACAAGGCTCCGGCCAATCGGAAAAATCAGCACGCGCATCGAGCTGTTGCAGCTCGAACAACGTCATCGAGCGGACCAGACCATGCCCGTCCGTCGTGCGGTCGACAGTGTCATCGTGGATAACAACAGGAACTCCATCAGCGGAAAGCTGGACATCGAGTTCCACCGATTCGAGACCGAGCGCAATGGCATGCCTGAATCCCGGCAGCGTGTTTTCCGGTGCTTCGCCTCTTGCGCCACGGTGACCAGCAATCGCCCAGTATCGATCCATCTCCCCTGCCTCCCTGCGACCATGTTCGATTCGCCGAGCATCGCATAGATAGAAGAGAAGGTGGTTTACGAAGAAGTGTCGAACCGCTTGTTTCGAAGAGGATGACGCTGCGGGCCTCTATCCCTTGGTCGCGCCGGCCGTCAATCCTGACACATAGTTGTCCACGAAGAACGAATAGGCGATCGCAACTGGAACCGAACCGAGAATACCGGCCGCCATCAGCGCGCCCCAGTAGTAAACGTCAGCCCGGATCAGATCGCTGACGACTCCAACCGGCACGGTCTTCATGTCGCCAGTTCCCATGAACACCAGCGCATAGAGGAATTCGTTCCAGGCGAGGGTGAAGCAAAAGATCCCCGCCGAGAGAATTCCTGGCATCGCCAGAGGCATGATGATCTGCCGCATCGCTTGCAAGCGGGTCGCGCCATCTACCAGCGCGGCATCCTCGAGTTCCTTCGAAATCGTGCGGAAATAGCCCATCAAGAGCCAACTCGCGAACGGGATGAGAAAGGTCGGATAGGTCAGGATCAGCGCCCAGTAGCGATTGTAGAGGCCGTAGTTCGATATGATTTCCGAAAGCGGCAGGAAGAGGAGCGTGGGCGGGACCAGATACGCGATGAATATCGCAGCTCCGAGAAAGTTCCCCCCGCGAAACTTGTACCGACCCAACGCATAACCGATGAAGATGCTGCAGATGAGCGCCAACGTAGTCGCTCCAACCGTCACAATCAAGGTGTTTTGCGTCCACTTCAGGAAATCCGTATCCTCGAACAGGTAGCGGTAGTGGGTCAGCGTAGCACTGGTCAGCACAAAGGGATTCAAGTTCGTGTCACGCAGATCAGCGGAAGGCTTGAGCGAAACGATCAGCATCCAGGCAAACGGAAAGATCAGGAATACGGCAAAAAACGCGAGTGGAATATAGAACTGATAGAGTTTCTGCCACCACTTGTTTTCGCCGACGATATGGGTGCCCATCTAGTCCTCCTTCCTGATAAAGCGAAGAAGGAGAATGGCGCCAATTGCCAGCGCCGGGAACATGTAGAGCGAGATAGCCGCGGCTTCCCCAAGATAGCCTGCGTTCAACCCTACCTGATACGAGTACGTTCCAAAGACGTGGGTCATGTTATACGGACCACCGCGAGTCAGCACGTAAACCAGCTGGAAATCAGAAATCGTCCAGATGATCGAGAAGAGAGTAGCGACAAGTACGATGGGACTGATAACCGGCCAGGTCACCGTTTTGAACCGTTGCCATTTGTTGGCGCCGTCGAGCGCCGCTGCTTCGGCCAAATCGGCGGGTACGGCCTGCAGACCAGCCAGAATCGAAATCGCAAAGAACGGAGTTCCACGCCAGATATTGGCAATGCAAAGCGAAATCCGGGCGTTCCATACTTCGCCAAGGAAGTTGATGTTCTGGTCGATGATTCCCAGGTCTTTGAGCACCCAGGAGATCGGACTATCGACAGAATTGAAGAGCATGAGGAAGGCAAGACTGCTCAAAGCAGTAGGAACGATCCACGGCAGCAGCAAACCGGCTCGGACAGCCCGACTGAAGCGAAACTGACGATTGAGCAGCAGCGCCAAACCGAGTCCGAGAAAGAGCTTGAAGGGAACCGTACCAACGCCATAGATCGCGGTATTGCGCAGTGTCTGCTGGAAGATCGAATCAGACCAGAGATAGCGGAAGTTCTCGGCACCGACGAACTCATACGCCCGGGTCAGGAAGGTCTTGTCGGTCATCGACCACCAGATGCCCAGGAAAAAGGGATAGGCCATGAACAGGAGCAGGATGGCCCAGCCTGGAATCATCATCAGGTAAGCCAGAACGCCTTCGTTCTGAAGCGGTGAATGTGGATTCTTCGGAAACTCCAGCTCACTGGCGTCCGTTGCTGGCGCCATTGCCGTCGGTGTTGCAGCCATCGATCAAACTCTGTTCTTTTTCATCGCGATAGGATGGAGAAAACTGGCGACGGATGTCTCCGCCGCCAGTTCAGTTCGCGGGTTTACTCGGCGTAGATTCGCTCGAGTTGATCCGCTCCCCATTCGACAGCTGCCTTGGCATCGCCTTCTTGCGCGGCGCGGGCAAACGTATCGATCACGATATAGGTCGAATAGGCGCGGGCCGCCTTTTCGTTGGCCGGTCCGGCAAAGCCCTTGTTGCGGCCATAGTTGACCACGTCGAGATAGGGCAACAGTTTGGGATTAGCCGTGTACACCTCGAGCTCGGAGTAGTCAGCCATCGATGGGATGTAGTATCCAGCGTTGGCGTTGTACCACGAAGTCAAATTCTCCGGCTCATAGAAGTACTGCAGCCAGGACTTCGCGCCTTCGATGTTGCCTGAGTAGTTCATGATCCCCCACGACTGCGCGCCGAGGTTGTTGAACCGTCCCGCAGGACCGGATGGGAAACCACCATGGTTCATATCTTCATGAATCTCGGGCACGCCACCATCTGCTTCGTCCAGACCAGCAGTGATGTAGATGCTGCTGCCGTTGAGTGTGGCGGAGATCTGATCAGTCAGGAAGGCGTTGTTGTTCGCACTGTCGTCCCAGGAGAGGCCTGTTTCGTCGAACGCACCCTTCCAGCCCTCGATAAACACCTGCATGCCATCGATGAACTCCGGTTTGTTGAAGGCGACCGTAACACCGTCCTCTTCGACCTCCATCGCTCCGTGTGCCCACATGTAGGAATAGGTGAAGCTCGGCGGGTCGCCAATGCTATGACCCAACGCCTGCCCGAGCGGTTTGCCCATTTCCTTGAGCGTCTTACCGACCGCAAAGAGGTCTTCCCATGTTTCCGGGAAGGTTTCAGCGCCGGCTTCCTTGAAATAGCTCTCGCGGTAAGCATAGGCCGATGACGACGTGCCATACGGAATGCTGTACCAGTTGCCACCGACCGATGCGGTGTTTACAACCCAGTCGTAGTAACCGCCTGAAGCCTCTCCAAGTGGAACGGCAATGTCGTTGAGATCGACCAGGCTTTCCTGATAGAGATATGGCCATGGATCCCACATCTGGATGATATCCGGACCTGAACCAGCCTGAACCGCCGCACCAATACGGGCCTGCACATCGGCAAACGCAACAAAGTCGACTTGAACGTCGACCCCGTTTTCCTCACCCCAGGTGTTCATCATCTCTTCGAATCGTTCCTGGCCCGCCTGCACGAAGTAGGTGTTGCCAAGGATGTTCAACTTGGTTCCCTCGAGCTGCGCTGGAGCTTTCGAAAACCTCGGTCCCGAACCAGGAGCGGCATAGCCGGACGTCTGGAGTGCGGCTGTCACCGCTGGAACGGAAAGTCCCAGGGCGGTCGCTCGCTTGAGAACCTGGCGCCGGGAATAGCGGAGCGTTTTCGCTTCGCTAATGAGCCCGTTGATCTTCTGGTCACTCATGTGTCAACTCCTCCTCGCGCTGCGATGGACCACGTAGCCCACCATCGACAGTCCGTTCGTCACGACAAGGACAGAATCTTGTTTCGGTTGCTTTCTTGTCCGGTTGCAGAGAAGCCTCTGACGCCGGAATAGTTTTGTTGGCCTTGTCGACCTCTTACGGATAAACGCATGGTACAGGAAGTTGGCGAAAAATGCACAACTCCTATCGCTTTTCGCAAAAGACGTTCAAATAGGGCGATGGAACGAAAGGGGACCGTCTTCACTGATGGGCATGCAAAAAAGGGCCGGAAGCGTTCTTGCTTCAGGCCCTCTTCCTTACAGTCGTTGGGTGAGGATTATTCCTGAGATTCTGCCTGCTCGGCGTCCTGATTCAACTTGAACGCGAGCAGGGCCGCCGCGCCGCCGAGCATTGCCACGCTAGCAGTCACACTCCCGCCACTACCAGCCTCGTCCCCGACACCGGTGTTGGGCAGGGTAGTCGCGATATCGCCAGATTTGGCTGGGCCATCAGGTAGGCCAGGGTTGGTTGGATGGTCGGGCTGACCAGGCTTGTGGGGATCGCAGCAGGACTCGGAACATGAGCCATCGGCACAGCAACACTCGCCTTTGGCACAGTCTCCGTCGGTCTGGCAGGTCTTCTCGCAGTAGTTCTCCGAGCAGATGTCCTCCGGTCCACAGCACTCGCCAGCTCTGCAGGTGTCTTCGCAGGTGTTGTCGGAACCGCAAGTTTTGCAACCGAGACAAGGATCACCGCAGTCGATGGAACCGCCACATCCATCGCTAACCAGCCCACACTCACCCTCATCGCAGGTCACACGTGGGTTACAACAAACGCCATTTTCTTTATCACACACACCGTCGCAGCAGAGGTCACCGCAGGGAATGAGATCATCGGCGCAGCAGTCACCCGCTTCGTTGCACTGACCTACGCTGCAGCATTCACCGCCGCCACAAACGTCACCGTCGCAGCATGTTTCGGCACCCAACACACAACCACCGTTGCAGCAGATGCCCGCGGCATTTCCGCATTGCTGACCATCTGGGTCCACCTGACATGTATCACCAGCGCAGGTCTGGCACTCCGGACATGGACAGGTGAAGTCGATTACGAACGACGGATCACTACAAATGTATGTCGATAGACCACAGAAATCACCGCATTCTGGCTCCCTGCAGCAGACACCAGCTAGCGGAAAACAAATCGGTCCCTGGCAGCAGACACCGCCACAGCACTGAAGGCCTGCGCCACAGTCGCTGGTGAGGCTACATTCCTCCCCAGCTGCCTTCGCTGTACTCCATTTCGTCGCCGGAACGGCCGCGGCACCAACCGCAGTCGCGAGTAGTCCCTTTAGCAGTGACCGCCTGGAGGCACTATTCGCTAGCGATCTCGTCAGATGATCGAATCGCTTTCCGTCCATTGCCATCCACCTGTAGGTTGATTTGCGGCTAGTCACACCGCTGCTGACCGGGCACTTGGAAACATGAAAACGAACCGAATCGACTGTAACTTTCCCCCATGGCGACTTCGCTTGCAGAAGACGCGAAACTGCTTTTCCCAGCGTACGATTGCATTCATGCGACCAGCAGAACGTAGGCTTCGTGCTGCTCTGAAACCCTGACCATCCCTCGGCTGCTAATCTTCATAGGGGTATCGTCCAATTCAGACAGGAGCCTGCGATGAAACTCGTGATCAATGCCGCCGAAGGTGAGCAATATTTCGATCAGGTCTATGCGGTGCCGGGCTATGAAATCGTCCGTGTTCTCGACCAGGCCGATTTGCCGGCCGCTATCGCCGATGCCGATGTGTATTTCGGTTTTCCGAATTCGGAATTGATGGGAATCGCGCCCAACCTGAAATGGATTCAGGCGCCCAGCGCCGGTGTCGATTTTCTGATGCGGGTGCCGGAACTCGTCGAAAACGACATGATCCTCACCAACACCCGGGGCGCCCATGCGGTGTCGATCGCGGAACACACCTTTGGTCTTCTCCTGTCACTGACCCGGGTCATTCCCCAGTGTGTCCACTGGCAGGACAAGCACTATTGGGCCCGCACAGAAGGCTATCGGCTGCCGCGCGAAATCATGGGTTCGACGATGGGCATTGTCGGCTATGGGCAGATCGGCCGTGCCGTTGCGAAACGTGCGGCAGGTTTCGACATGCGCGTGCTCGCAGTCGATGTGTATCCTGGAGCCACGGATGCTTACTGTGAAGCCGTAACTGGCATCGAGACGCTTGTCGACGTTGCCCAACAATCAGACGTGCTCGTGATTGCGGCTCCCTACACAAAGGAAACGCGCCATGTGATTAGCGACGACGTTCTGACGGCGATGCCAGAAGATGGCTATCTGATCGTCGTCTCACGTGGTGGCGTGGTCGACGAAGAAGCACTGGTCCGGACCCTCGACGCAGGTCGGCTGGCTGGCGCGGCGCTCGACGTCGCCGAAACCGAACCGCTGCCAGCGGAGAGTCCACTCTGGAACTACGACCGGGTGCTGTTGACTCCGCATCTCGCCGGCTCCTCCTGGCAAAAAGAGCGACGGGTTGTCGAGATTCTGATTGAAAACCTGGGACGCTTCCAGCGCGGTGAAGAACTCAAGAATCTGGTCGACAAGAGGGCAGGGTTCTAGTCTCGCCAGATTATTAAATGATCGTATCCTCTGATTTTCTGCCATCGAGATCCATGATCAGCTCCGACGGCATTCCCACCACTCCTTCGGTTCTGGAGATATTGCGTTCCCAGTTCGGTTTCGAAGCGCTTCGATCTGGACAGGAAGCCGTCATCAGTCGTGTGCTGTCCGGGCGGGACACGCTCGCGATCATGCCAACCGGTTCCGGCAAGTCGTTGACCTATCAACTTCCGGCGGTTCTGCTCCCGGGTCTGACCCTCGTCGTTTCGCCGCTGATCGCGCTGATGAAGGATCAGGTCGATTCCCTTCCGGCAGCACTACGGGAACGGACTCGCCTGATCAATAGTTCCCTTTCCCCAGCAGCCATGAGCGAAGCGATGAAGGATCTACGGGCCGGCAACCTCGATCTCGTTTTCGTCGCACCCGAACGACTGCGTGACCGCACACTCCTGCAGGCTCTCGCTGCAATCGATGTTTCTCTCGTTGTCGTCGACGAAGCCCATTGCATCAGTCTCTGGGGGCAGGATTTTCGCCCTGACTATCTCTTCATCCCCAGAGCCATCGCGCAGCTGGGTTCACCTACTGTCCTCGCAGTCACCGCGACCGCCACTCCAGCTATGGCCGACCAAATCGAAATTGGGCTCGGACGAGAGCTCGAACGGGTCACGACGAGTCTCTTCCGCCCCAACCTGCTCTACGAGGTCCGCCGCTTTTCAAACCGGAACGAAAAGATCGACGCGATGATTGCGCTCTGCAAGGCTTTGCCAGGTGGCGGAATCGTTTATGTCAATAACCGCGACGATACCGAGCGTTTTGCCGGACTCTTGCGGGACAATGGGGTACAAGCCATCCATTACCATGCTGGTCTCGATCCTGGAACCCGTGCCGCTCAACAAGATCGCTTCATGAACGGTGACGCCCGGATCGTGGTGGCGACGGTGGCGTTCGGCATGGGAGTCGACAAAGCGGATGTCCGTTTCATCCTCCATTTCAACCCGCCAGACTCTCTGGAAGCCTATGCCCAGGAATCAGGCCGGGCCGGCCGCGACGGAAAACCAGCTCGCTGCGTCCTCTTCGCCACAAACTCTGACAAAACCCGGCTCAACGCGTTCGCTCGGCGCGGCACTCTCACCAAGGATGATCTCCGCAGCGTTTACCGTGATCTCGCACGATATGCCAATCAGGGCTGGGCGTTCATCGATCGCAACGAACTTGAATCCCTCGGTCGTACTGAGGTCGATAGTCGTGTCGCTCTCGGTCTGCTCGAACAGAGTCATCTTGTTCGTCGCCACGAGGACCTTCCTCGCTCGATCAGGATGACACCATGTCTTGCCGACGCCACCAGCGAAGACCCAATTCTGAAGACCTTACTATCATCCGGTAATCAGATGACGATAGACATCCTCCGCGCGAGTCGCATCCACTCCATCCCGCCGCCGGATCTCGTGCGCTTGCTCTATCAGGCGGAAGGTTGGGACGCGCTCGATGGTCGCACGACGGCCTGTTTCGAACTCTTGCCAACCTCGGCCACCAGTACCAACTCGGTTGACGCATTGCTGAGAGAGATCGAGCGGGCGTCCGAGCAACGAATAGATGCCATCCTGGCCTACACCCGCGGGAATCGCTGTCGCCATCAGATGCTGGCGGCGCAGTTTGGTCAAACCATCGAATTGTGCGAGACATCATGCGATATCTGCAGCGGTACCCATCGGACGGGAACTCGATCAACAGTCAGTCCAAGCCGTCGGACAACCGCGAAGGACGCCTGGCTCACGCTTGAAGCTGTGCAGACCCTTCCTTTTCCGATGGGAAAAACGGGACTTGTCCGTTTGCTCACCGGATCACCGGAAAGCCGGGTCCGCGAAGACCGGAGCAGCAGTTTCGGGGTTCTGGCCGAGATCAGCCGCGGGGCGGTCGAGAAACTCGTCGATGAACTCGTCGACCTCGGACTTCTCGACCGTGACCTCTCGCACGAATACAAATTGATCTCGATCACGTCCTCAGGCAAGTCCGCCACACCGGGAAGTCTGGAGTCCCAGTTCGGCCCGGCATCGAAACCCGCCCCAGTGAGTGTCGACGCGGAACTGGATGCCAGCGAAACGGCGGTTTACCAGCGTCTCACAGCCTGGCGAGGAGAACAATCGCGGCAGCGCGAGATTCCTGCCTTCATGGTTGCCAGCAACGCCGTGCTTCGCGCTCTGGCGAAGACACAGCCGTCAACGCCCCGACAGCTCCTGCGGATTCCGGGAATGGGGCCAAAGAAAGTGGACGAATTCGGAGACGAAATTCTCGCGATAATTCATGAGACTGCCGATCACTGACGGAAACCTCAGACTTCGGTTGGGACCTCGTCTCGATCCGGCGCGGCTCAAAGCCTGAGCCGTCCCATTTTCAATTGACTCGCGGCTGTTGATCGTGGTTAGAGACCTAAGAGACTCGATGGAGAACCATGACCACAAATCAGGTCAATCTACAATTGTGATCAGATGTTTCCAAAGATAGTCATAAGGATTGATCATGCCCAAACAGGAGATCAAGATCGTCGTCTGGGACAGTATCGGCAACACGCTCCTTGGCGTCCGACCGTGGGAGAGCTGGGAACCCGGGATCAAAGCTGCGATGCTGGCTGAACGTCCTGACGCAGCCACGGATGCCCGTTCATTTTGGGATATCCTCGCCGACTATGATGTCGATCTGACCTGGTTCAACAGCGCCGATAGCCCCTATGCCGCATTCGGGCAACTCTATGCCGATTACGACGGCGCTATCCGCTTCACCCAGGACGCCGATGAGGTTGGCGCGGCCGTCCAGGACGCTGATTTTCTGGTGCTGCACAAGCATTCACTGCCGGGTGAGTACATCGAATCGGCATCGAATCTGAAACTGATCCAGCATCTCGGCCAGGATTATCGCGGGGTGCCAATGGATGCTGCCCGATCACGATCGATCCCGGTCGCCGCCACGCCACTGGTCAACTACATCACGGTTGCTGAGCAATGCTGGGCCTACATCCTCAACTGGAGCAAACGCTTGCCATCTCTGCAGCAGCAGATGGCCAGTCGGGCCTATGTCGATCAGTGGGGTCTCTTTCCCGATACCCACTATCTCGGTGACCTCACTCTCGGACTGCTCGGTCTCGGCGAGATCGCCCGACCGATCGCCAGGGTCGCGCAAGCCTTCGATATGCCAACGCTGTACTGGGATATCCAGCGTTTCCCTGATCTCGAAGAGCGCTACAACCTGACCTACGTTTCCTGGGACGACCTCTTCAGTCAGTCGGATATCGTGACCACCCAACTGGCGTTGAACCCGCAAACCGAAGGGCTCATCGGCGCGCGTGAATTCGGGTTGATGAAACCGACGGCGCTCTTCATGAACACGGCGCGCGGGAAGCTGGTCGATCAGTCGGCATTGACCGCAGCGTTGGCGAATGGGCAGATCGGAGCGGTCGCGCTCGATGTCTTTGCAGAAGAACCGTTGCCCACCGATGATCCTCTCTTCGATCTCTTCGATCCAACCAGCGAGCGCTTGACCCTGACCCCGCACAATGCATGGCAGAACCCATGGACGTGGGTCCGGGATTCGCAGGAGCTCTGGTTTAACGTGCGCCGGGCGCTGGGAGATGAACCGATCCATCATCTGGTGTCGTAAATCACAACAGTGGATACACCGAGTGTCGTCTCTTGACTCGTCTTGATTTGAGAAACCATGGGAGGCAAACAGTGACCGAATCCGAAACGAACGCGACGCCACTCGGCGACTCGGCTCTAACCGGAACAGAAACGGTATCGACCCCGTTCGGACCGATGTCGATCACCGACGGCTATCCCGACGATGCCACGGTCCAGCTCCTGTTCGACATTCGCGATCAGCAGCGAGCCGTTGAATTGATGATGTGGTCGCTGCCAATCGCGCAATTCCAGGCGTTCATGGAGCAGCAAGCCGAGCACTATCCCGGCGATTTCGCGGTCTACCAATCGTTCAACGAACATGGTGGTATCGTGACTGCGAACGGAACGACACCATACATTGTTGGTTTCAAGAATCTGTCCGAGACCGGGCCGATCGTGATCGATATGCCAGCCGGAAAGTACGCGGCCGGTGTGCTGGACTGGTGGCAGGCACCGGTATGTGACCTCGGGTTGGCCGGCCCGGATGGGGGTAATGGTGGCCGTTACGTCATTGTCGGGCCTGACTCAGACCCGGCTGACTTTGAGTCTGCGGACATTTTCGCGTTTCGATCGCCAACGAACAAGGTTTTTCTCGGATTCAGGGTATTGGAACCGGGAACCGCAGCCATCGACGCGTTTTTTGCCAGGGTCAGGATCGGCACTCACGGATCGGAACCGGTCACGCCATCCTATGTGTCGAATCTCGATCGACCATGGGCGGCGACCGCGCCGACTGGGCTTCCGTATTTCGAGATGGTGCACCGAGCGATTCAGAAAGAAGCGGTTGTCGACCGGGACAAGGCGTTCATGGGCTATCTCCGCAACCTGGGGATCGAGGATGGAAAGCCGTTCAAACCAACGCCTCGGCAAGCGGAGCTTCTCACGAACGGCTCGAAACTTGGAGAACTCCTCGCTCGGTCGAACGCAATGGAACCGTATTTCAGCGAACCGTTCTACGAAGGGACCTCGTGGTATCGACTGATCGACTTCCCGGTCGAGCAGGACGATGCAGTTCGTTACTATCTCGATGAACGTTCAGCGTTCTTCTACGAAGCAATCACCACCAGCAAAGGAATGACAACCGAGACACCGGGTTTGGGTCAGGTCTACCTCGGCACGAAACGCGATGCTGATGGCAACGTGCTCCAGGGCGGCCAAACCTACCGCATCCGGATCCCGAAGGATGCGCCCGCGTTGCAATTCTGGTCCATCGTTGTTTATGACGTGCCGTTGCGCCTCTTTGTACGCACACCGCAGCAAAACGCGGTGTTAAGTTCCCGCAGTGAAACGTTGCAGTTCGGTGAAGACGGATCCTGCGACATTTTCACCGGCCCGGACGCATCCGCGATTCCAACTGGGATGGAAACCAATTTCATTCAGACGAATCCCGGCGAAGGATGGTTTCCCTACCTCCGTCTCTATGCGCCAACTGAGCCGTTTTTCGACAAGAGCTGGAACCTGCCAGACATCGAACGAATTGGATAGGGTCAGAGACCCAAACTGAGAAACCTGCGTGAAGCAAGGCCAAGACTCTGGCACAATGGCACTCTGTTCATTCGCGTGATCGAGGGGCCGCTATGCCCGCCAGCCAGTACGGAGTCTGTGTTCCTGTTTTCGCCAGTCTCGGTGAATACCAATACCGCGCATTTCATCGACACTGCCCGCGGCTGACTGGTCGATCAACCGGCTTTGACGGCTGCCTTGCCGACATCTCGTTTCCTGACAGCCAAATCAAATTCGTCCGCTTTGTCAATTGACATGAGAATCCCAACAGAAAGATGCCTGATCCAGTGACCACTCCCCATCGGACCGCCATGTTGCAGCGAATCGACCGCGTGCGCGAGCAGTTTTCTGGACGACTGGGCGTTGCCGCGACGAATCTGGCCACCGGGGAGGACGTGTTCGTCGATGAGACGCATCCCTTTCCAACGGCGAGTACGGTCAAGGTACCGGTTCTGCACGAGCTTTTTCGCCTGGCTGAAGCGGGTGCTTTTTCGTTGTCCGATCGCATCGAGGTGAAGGATTCGGACATCGTGCGCGGTTCGGGAGTCTTGCGGGATTTGCAATCGGGTCTGAATCCGACCATTCATGATCTTGCGATGCTGATGATCATCGTCAGTGACAACACAGCCACGAACATATGCATCGATCTGGTTGGAGGTCCAGCGGCAATTACCCAGTCGATGCACGATCTTGGACTGGAGTCGATCGTTGTTCATCGCAAGATCACCTTCGATTCCGTTTCTGGCGATCGCAAGTGGTTGGCCGAAGCGGCACCGATTGATCTCATGCGGTTATCCGGTTTGATCGGCAAAGATCAAGCAGTCAGTCCTGCAGCATCGCAGGGGATGTTGGCCATCATGCGGCGTCAGCACAGCCTGATCCAGTTTCCACGTTTTCTCGGGTACAACCCCTATGCGGCAGAATCAGGTGAAGCGCAGCCCTACTGGATTGCGAACAAAACCGGCAGCGTGACTGGTGTGCGCGCTGACACCGGGCTGGTAGGGCTACCTGGTGATCAACTCATCTCGTTTTGCGTAATGACCGAAGGCAGCACCCAAACCGGATTCACAACGGAAAACGAAGGAGAGATCGTAAACGGCAGGCTTGGCCGCATTCTCCTCGAATACTGGTGGCCGGATGGATTTGCTGAAGGAAAGATCGGGATCGATTCACCCTTCATGGAGGGATTCTGACGCCGCCGAAATCGCATAACAGAAGCGCAGCGACATCGTTTTCCCATATCCTGTCTCCATAACCTCTTCTGCCAGGAGCACAGGCTGGTGTTTGGTACCAGCTGTTGCCAACAGGGTTCAATGAAAGGTCACGTCGGTGTTGCAGACTCAATTCGGTGTCTGTCTTCCTATTTTCGCCAGTCCCGGCGAGAACCTTTTCCGCGTTCCCGGATTTGATTCGATCGAACCCGCGACTGCACTGGCGTGGGGCCGCCACGCGGAAAAACTTGGGTTCGATTCGCTCTGGGTTGCTGATCATCTGATGCTTGGCAAGGACGAGGCGATCCTGGAAGGCTGGACCGTGCTTTCGGCGCTGGCCGGAGCAACTACTCGACCAAGACTCGGGATGATCCATCAAGCCCACTATTTTCGGCATCCGTCATTGGCGGCCAAGATGGCGAGCACGATCGACCAGCTTTCTGGCGGACGCTTGATCCATTTCATGGACTGCGGCTACCAGGGACGAGAGTATGTCAACTATGGCTTGCCCTGGAAGGATGATGTTTCCGACCGGGCCGCTGATCTCGACGAAGCGATCGATCTGATCACGACGCTCTGGACCACGAGCGGCCCGGTCACCTACGAAGGAAAGATGTGGCAGGTTCACGACGCCGTGTCCGAACCGAAACCGCTGCAGCAACCCTATCCACCCCTCTGGTTTGGCGAGGTCAATCCGGTCGTGCTCGATCTGTGCGCACGTCGTGGAAATGGCTGGAACAGCACCCCGGTTTCTGCTGCTGAGATGCGGCGCCGAATAGGTTTACTGACCGAAGCCTGTGATCGCCATGATCGGGATGCGGATGAGATCGAAAAGAGTCTCGAAACACAAATTCTGATCGCGCCTGATCTCGAATCACTCCGGCAGAAACTGCGTCATCTGATCGAACTCGGGGGTACGCAGAATCACCTGCCGCCACAGATCGCGCCATTCGTCCATTCCTATGCGACCGACGAAAACACGCAGCGTTTTGTCAACGGCGACTGGGATGAACTCCCGGAACCGATGGCGAGCGATTGGCTGGTCGGAACACCAGAGATGATCCGGGCTCGCATCGGCGCGTACGAAACCGAAGGGATTCGTCACTTTATGCTCTGGTTCATGGACGCACCCAATTCAAGCGGGATGGAGCTCTTTGCCCGCGAGTTCCTGGGATAGAAATCGAGTTGTAGATCACCAGAATTACTGCTGAAGGTGTCGTTTATGGTATCGTTAAGGGTGTCACTTTGAATCGTGGATCGAATGAGGACCGCGACCATGACTGCTACCGTGCCAAAGCCAATCACCGGAACCGATTTCGATGAGCTTTTGATGTCGGCTCACCGGCGAACGCTCAAAGCGACACCCGCTGAAATGGCCAGCTTCTTCCAGGATCTGCTGGGTCAGGCATTGACGGCCTACATGACGGATACCGCGAATCCCAAAGCGGTCGGTCTTTGGGCACGGGGTGAGCGTGCGCCTCGTCGTGCAGCCGAGTCGACCCTGCGAGACGCCTATCATGCTGCAACCTTGATCGCCGAATACGATGACCTCGAGACTGCGCGAGTCTGGTTCGTCGGAATGAATCCGTTTCTGCATGATCGCTCGCCGGTCAGCGTTTTCCATGGTGACCCCAAAGCCGGGGAAAAAGTGATGAATGCGGCGATGTCCTATCTCGCCTACGGTTGATGTCGATCGTCCTGGCGGACGATCCTCCGCGTCTCTTTCGGGTTGGAAAATCACCTGATCCATTGATCTGGCCTCAACGACGGAGCTACGGACGGTACGGCGATCCACTGGAGCGACTATCAACGCTCTATGCTGCCGAGAGCCGAAGGGGTGCGTTTCTCGAAACACTCGACAGTTTTCGGCCAAGCGTCGCGACGCTCAGTAGAGCGGCCGACATCGATGATGTCCCGCTGAGTTCGCTTATGTCCTCGTTCGCCGTTGTTCCACCGGCGTTTTTCAACCGGCGTCTGGCAGAGTTTCGGACGGTGGGATCAGGTCAGTGGCTCGACCTGCGGTCGGCTACCACGCACGCCCATCTCCGCGATGCACTGTATGTTGAGCTGAACTCCTTGGGCTACACCGAACGTTTCGTGCTCGGCGATCTGGTATCGCATCATCATGACGTGAACCGCCTGATCGCTGGGTGGGCAATCAACAATGGTTTCGGTGGAATTGCCTATCCGAGCTGCCATGACTTCATCGAAACATGCTGGGCGCTCTTTGAAGGCGTCGAATTCGAACCTCTGGCCGCGCCCCAACCCATCCGAAAGAGCGACCCCGACCTGCTTGCGGTTGCCGGGCTCTGGAATCTGCGCGTTCCGTAGATCTTCGAAGACCAGTCCACGATCTACTATTGATGACTGACCCGGTGATTCGGTCAGGAGTCCAAATGCCCTATTCCAACACGGAAATCGCTGATATCTTCGAGGAAGTTGCCGACCTGCTAGAGATCGATGGCGCCAATCCGTTCCGGGTTCGTGCCTATCGCCAGGCGGCCGAGAACATCCGCGACATGGGTCCAAGTCTGGCAGACCTAGTCGCCAACGAATCGGATCTGACGAAACTGCCGGGTATCGGCAAGGACCTCGCGGGCGCGATAGTCGATCTGACCAAAACCGGTACCTATCCTGATCTGGAAACACTGCGGGAAAAGGTCAATCCCTCCTTGCGCGAACTCCTCCGCATCCCTGGTCTCGGACCGAAAAAAGTGAAACGGCTTCACGAGGAACTCGGAATCTTGAGTCTGGACGATCTACAGGTCGCCGTCGATGCCCACCGGTTGGCCGATCTGAGTGGGTTTGGAAAGAAATCCGAGGAGAAAATCGCGAAGGAGCTCGCGTCGGGACGGTTGAAAAAGTCCCGCCGACTCTGGGCGGATGTTGAACCGATCGCGATCACGTTGGAACGGTTCGTGGCGTCGCTGCCGAGTGTCGAGCAGGCCACCGCCGCCGGCAGTTTTCGGCGGAAACGGGACACGATCGGCGATCTCGACATCATTGCTGCGGCCGCCGAGGGTGGCCCGGTAATCGATGCGTTTGTCGAGCACGAACTTGTGGCGCAGATCACCGGACAGGGAGACACCCGTGCGGCGGTGGTGCTCCGCAATGGGCTAGCTTGCGACCTACGGGTCGTCCCTCCGGCGAGCTTCGGCGCTGCCCTGCTCTATTTCACCGGTTCGAAAGATCACAATATCGTCCTCCGCGGAATGGCGATCGACCGCCAATGGAAACTCAACGAATATGGCCTCTGGACCGAAAACGAGTCCGAAATGATTGCCGGCGCCACTGAAGCCGACGTCTATCGCGCGCTCGGACTTCAGTACATCGAACCCGAACTGCGCGAAAACCGGGGCGAGATCCTGGCCGCCAACAGTGATTCGCTGCCGACGCTGATAACCCTCGGCGACATTCGCGGCGATATTCACACGCACACGACCTGGTCCGATGGAAAAGCGACGATCGAGGAAAACGCCCGGGAGGCCATCGCGCGAGGGTATGACTATGTCGCGATCACCGACCACTCACCCCGGCTGGCGATGACGCGAGGGCTCGATCCAGAGGCCTTGCAGCGGCAAGCTCACGAAATCGACACAGTGCGTGCGACGATCCCGGAAATCACCATTCTCCATGGCCAGGAGGTCGATATCCTCAAGGATGGCTCGCTCGATCAGACCGATGACGCGATGGCGAGGCTCGATATCGTGATCGCCTCGATTCATTCGCATTTCGATCTCTCACGGGAAGAGCAGACGGAAAGGCTCCTCCGCGCCATCAGCAACCCTTATGTGCAGATCATCGGTCACCCTCAAGGGCGGATTCTGACTCAGCGCGAAGCAATCTCTATCGATATGGAGCGAGTGCTGACGGCCGCTCGTGATGCCGGAGTCGTCATGGAAATCAACGCCGATCCGCATCGCCTCGATCTCGATGACCGCGCCGTCTTTTTCGGAAGAGAGCTCGGTGTCAGGTTCGTGATCAACACGGACGCCCACAAGCTCAGCAGTTTCGACCTGATGCGCCACGGAATCGACCAGGCTCGGCGGGCCTGGTTGGCGCCGAGCGACGTCATCAACACGGGCAATCTTCCTGAATTGCTGGCATCCCTCCGTCAGAAGCCGTAGGATTGTGTGGGAATATCCACTCACGTGAAGGCCCGGCTCGACCCGACAATGCGAGTCCGCGTCTTACACCGTCACTGGGGGAGCACTATGGCTGAGTATCTGTGCGGGTCTTCGGCAACCGAGCATCATGCGTCTGACCAAAATTCGCCCGAAGACTGGCGCAGCCAGTGGAGAGTCATACAAGGAGGCCGCGCAGGAGAACCGGCGAGTAGCCTTCCTCCGGACCAACGTCCCCGGATTGGCTACCGCGATCACCGTGATTTCAGTCGCTCCGAACGACCCAGCCTCGTCAACCGCCTCGCCCGGATCCAGGAAGGCGAAACCTGGGATGACGAACTCGGATGGGTCCAGTTTGATCTCCCGTCCTCTGCCTTCGCCGATCTCTATGTGGCGCCGCTAAAGCAGTAGGCCCCAAGCATCACATTCCACGCTTCGGTCGATGATCATTCCGTTGTAGCGGGGGGGTCAGTCGATGACGACGGCAACCCAGGCGACCGCCAGCAAACCAACCGCCATGGCCGACACCGGAAACGCAGCCAAAACACCTTGGCGAGGATCGTTACGGTAGACAAGTACGTCGATCAGCACCAGCGCAGCGGCTATCAAGCCGGCTCCGACCAGCACCTCCGACCAGGCGTTGATCACGACTGCGGTACCCAGCGCGAGTAGGAGCGTGGCCAAAAGCGCCAGCCAGACGAGCCACATGGATTTCGTTTCGCCGAGCCTGGTGGTCAAGGAGTCGATTCCGGCTGCGGTATCGGCGGCAACATCCGGGACCGACTGCGCGATCTGCACAGCCAGCACACCCAACGCTCCGAGTGGATAAAGCGCCAGTAGAGCGGGATCCCAGGCATCGAACGTCACCGCCACCCAGATCGGCAGGAGCGGCAGTGCTAGCAGATAGGGAACCCAGGCCAGACTGGAACGCTTGAACCATACGCTGTAGACAATGCCGATCGCCGTTCCGGTGAGCAGGAGCAAAAGCGATTCCCAACCAAACGATCCTCCGAAAACCAGCATCAGCAGGACGCCGACGATACCCATGGCGCGTGCACCCCTGTGGCTCACAAGACCCGACGGCAAGGGTTTGTCTGGTTTGGTCTGACGGTCGAACGGCTCATCGACGACTTCATTGACGACGCCGATCAGCAACTGCCCTCCCAGCATCGCCATCAGAAGCCTGAGCAACGTGATTGCATCGAGATCGTCGCCAGCAATAAGCCAGGCAAGCGCACCGGTCGCTGCGAGGACGGCCACAACCGGAACGAAATGCGGGAATTTGATATAGGCAAGAGTGGTCGAGCGCGTATCCTTCATCGCCCACCCATGGTAGTCGTTTGGTGAAAACGAAGAGATGTCGCGACTGTCGCTGAGTTGCTCCCGGGGTGGGTCAACCAGTTGCCGGGATCAGTCGCCGGTTCGACCGGAGCGCGAGCGCGATCAAAGGCACAACAGCAAGCGTGGCGATCGCGTTCAACAGCCCATAGGACCCAAGACCGACGATCAGTCCGGCTACGAGACCAGCGCCGGCCCCGGCAAGTCCCATGATGAGATCGGCTGTGCCCTGGATGCTCGCTTTTTCTCCGGCTGGCAGGGATTCGGTCAACAAGGTCGAACCAGCGATCATCGTACAGGACCAACCGAGACCCACCAGAAACAATCCGAGACTGAGCTGAGCGGTGTCTTGGCTCCCGGCCGTTCCGGCGACAAAAAAGGCGACCAGAAGAATGAACCCGCCTAGAACGATCACCGGACGACGTCCGATGCGGTCACTGGCGATACCGACCAGCGGGGACGCGAAATACATCCCGGCAATATGAATCGAAATCACCAATCCGATGACCTGCAATCCCTGATCACCATGTTTGAGGTGAACCGGAGTCATCGACATCACCGCCACCATTACCGCTTGGCCAACAGCCATTGCCGTCAAGCCCAGAGCTGCCGGTGGGATACCGGCAATGATCTGGTAGCCCTCCCGGACAGAGCGTTTCACCGGCGCGACCATCTCCGCGGCGCCGCTTTCGACAAAAGCCAGTCTGCGCGCGGTCAACAATGGATCAGGCCGGAGAAAGAAATAGATGATCGTGGCGGCCAGAGCCAGAGCGGTGCCAGTCAGGATGTAAGGACCCGCCAAGCGAGGAATACCAATACTCTCGGCGAACGCACCCATTGGAGATGCCAGATTGGGTCCCACCACTGATCCGATCGTGGTAGACCACACCACGATCGAGAGATCTCGGCCCCGGTTGGTAGGTGTCGACATATCAGCAGCGGCGTATCGTGACTGCAATGTGGCTGTTTGGCCAGCGCCGGCCATGAAAAAGCCGATCAGCACGAGTGGAAAGAAGTCGATCACTGCCGCCGTGATGATGATCAACACGCCAATGATGGCAATGGCGTAGGAGAGGAGGAGTCCCATCCGGCGGCCACGCGCGTTCATCATCTGGGAAACCGGGATGGCGATCAGTGCGGTGCCGGTGACGGAGGCGGTCTGTCCCACTCCACTGAGGGCGTCAGTAGAGAGATCAGCAGCGAGAAGCGCACCGACCGCAGCGGCAGCGGCAACACCGAGACCAGCAGTGATCTGTGCCAGCGACAGCACGGAAATCGTTCGTTTCTGGAATCCGCTCGCGATTTCGAAATCGGTGACCGGTGCACTCATTCCAGATCGACCAGATGGTTTCTACACTTCATGCTTTACCGGTGACCGTCCGTCGAAGAGACCGGATGACGACTCTGGAATCCCTCGATTCCACAATTGTCGCACGTCGGGAAGAATCACTCGGATGAGACGATGCGTCGGGTTCCTGCTACTCCTCGGCCGCCGAAAAGACGAGCCCGATCAGTGAAGTCAAACCATCCGCTGTGTTCTCAAGAACGCGCATGGTCCCGGGTGTAACCGCGCTGAAAGCAACTGTTCCGCCTTCGACGATCGTGCGCGGCTCGCCGGCTGGGGTCGAGCTTCCCGGGGCAATCACCGACGACGCCAATTCTCCGACCGCCACATTGATCGCTTCTAACCCAACCATCTCGTAGGGACCGACAGTCTCACCCTTGGCGAGATCCTGGCCACTCATCCGCGCGACAACATCACCACCGGCCACCTGCTGAAAGATGTCCCAGACCGCCACGCTTAGGCGGGCGCTCATTCCTTCGGGAAGCTCTGGTGTAAATGTTCCGTCTTCGCGATCAAGACTGGTGATCGACGCGCCGAAAAGGCGGACAGGCTGGGTGCCAACGCTTTCCAGCATCCCGGTGGCAATTGCATTCGGATAGATGGCCACGTCGCCAACGCGTAGGGTGATTTCGCGTCCGGGTTCGACTTCTTCCTCACCCTGTCCGACTCGCTGGGCAATGAAAGGAACATCGAGCTGGATCGAATAGGAACCGGAAAGAACAACTTCAGCAGCGGTGCCCGACTGGATACGTTCTCCCGAGCAACCACAATATGGACCGGGAAGATAGGTCAACTGCTGTCCCGGTTCCATCACGATCCGATAGAACGCGCCTTGCGATTTGTCTTCTGGTTGCCATTCTCTGAGAAAGGTGACATCGAAGAGGGGTGTGTCGAATCCATCAGCGCTGGTCTGGGCGGCACGTGCGCGGTCTCTGCCGACAACATGGTTGATACCCACGCCCGCGAAACCGGCAAGAGCGGAAGTGAGGAGCGTGCGTCGCTTGAATGAGGGATTTTGCATCATCAATCCATTCCGTGAAGATCTGCGCTCGGTCGCTGCGACCATGATACTGTCGGAGGACAGGAAAGGAGAATCTGCTGGATAATGGTCATCCAGGCGAAAGAGATTCGGCATGGCGGATGGGGATGGCTCAGAGCACTGATTCGATCTCTCACGTTTCGGCCGCTTTCGTAACGGAAGCCACGCGGCTCCTCCAGTCGATGCTTGGCCCCGACGCGCAGTTTCGCGATGGCCAAATCGAAGCCATTCAAGCGCTGGTTGAAGGTCGGAGTCGGCTGCTGGTCGTGCAGAAAACGGGGTGGGGAAAGAGCCTGGTCTATTTCATCGCCACCCGGATGCTTCGCGATCGGGGTGGTGGGCCGACCTTTCTGGTCAGTCCGCTCCTCTCCCTGATGCGGGACCAGGAACGGATGGCTGCTTCGATTGGTGTTCGTGCAACCCGCTTGACCAGTGACAACCGTGGCGGGTGGGCAGACGTGATCCAGGAACTTCGAGAAGGTCGTTGTGATCTCCTGATGGTTTCGCCGGAACGACTGGCCAATGAACATTTTCGGCGGGAAACCCTGCCGATGATCGAACAGGGAATCGGGATGCTGGTGATCGACGAAGCCCACTGCATCTCCGACTGGGGTCATGATTTCCGGCCTGACTACCGTCGAATCGTACAAATCGCTCAGCGGATGCCAGCCTCGATTCCGATCCTGGCGACCACTGCCACCGCGAACGATCGGGTCGTCGCTGATATCCAATCGCAGCTCGGGCGGGAGGTGCAGGTCTTCCGGGGACCCTTGACCCGACCTAGCCTGCGCTTGCAGGCGATCGCCCTCCCCAGTCAGATCGAACGTCTCGCCTGGCTGGCAACGCATCTCGACGATCTTCCCGGTTCCGGGATCATTTACTGCTTGACGATCCGCGATACACAACTCGTCGCCCGCTGGTTGAAGTCGTGTGGTCATCAGGTCGAGGCGTATAACGCCGATCTGGTTCCAGAGGAGCGGATCGAGCTCGAACAGCGGTTGCTGAACAGCGATGTCAAAGCGCTGGTTTCGACGGTGGCGCTCGGGATGGGGTTCGACAAACCCGATCTCGGGTTTGTCGTGCACTATCAGCGGCCCGGATCGACCGTCGCCTACTACCAACAGATTGGTCGAGCCGGTCGAGCCGTCGATGAAGCCTGGGCGATTCTGCTCAGTGGTCAGGAAGACGATGAAATCCTCGACTTTTTCATCGAATCAGCCTTCCCGAGCGCTGCGGCATTGAGAAGCGCGGTCAACGCGCTCGAATCGAGCGAAGGGATGACACTGACCGAGATCGAGCAACACGTTAATCTCCGCCATCGACGACTCGAGCAGGCAGTCAAAGTACTCGAGGTCGATGGCGCGGTGGTCCGAGAAGGTCGCCGCATTCAGCGCACCGCCAGGACCTGGGAACCGGACACCGAACGCGCGCTGCATGTGACCGCGCTGCGGAACCGGGAACGCGAGCGGATGCGGGAGTTCGTCGAAACGGATCGCTGTCTGATGGAGTTTGTGGCCCGCGATCTCGACGATCCCACGGCCGCGCCATGTGGTCGGTGTGCGAACTGCGTTGGCGATATCGTCTCCCGGACCTTCGACGAAGACTTGGCAATCGAGGCGGCGCAATTTGTTGGACGCGCCTGGATGTCGATCACTCCGCGCAAGATGTTGCCAACCGGGATCCTGCCGGAAAAATCGCGAAGGATCGAACCGGAGTTACTCAACCAGGAAGGCTTGGCTCTTTGTTCGTACACCGACCGCGGTCTGGGCGATCTCGTCAAAGCTGGAAAGTACGACAGTGGTCGGTTCGACGATAGACTAGTTCACGCGGCAGCGGAAGCGATCAGTGCAACCTGGCCCCTCGATGAAACCTGGTGGGTGACGGCGATACCGTCACGTCGGCACCCGGAACTGGTGGCCGATTTCAGCGAACGTCTGGCGCAGCAGCTCCGGTTGCGCTTCGCACCGGTGTTGCACAAGCGGCAAGAAACAGCAGAACAGAAAACGATGGACAACAGTTATCAGCAACTCAACAACATTCTCCATGCCTTTGCGGTGTCAGGACCGGTTGCGCCTGGACCGGTGATTCTGGTCGATGACATGGTCGATTCAGGCTGGACGCTCACCCTCTGCGGCGCGCATTTGCGGCGAGCAGGCAGTGGCGATGTCTATCCGTTTGCGCTGGCCTCCCTGCGAGGAGCGTGATGGGCGTGGATGATCTGCATCGCAATCCCGACAACCGTCTGGCGACCGTGGCGGCCTGCGCAGCCCTTGGACGGGAATCGGCGTCAGCGACACTGCCATTGGCGCCCCGCCACTGGAATGCGCTCGCTCTCTGGTTGCACCAGCATGATCTGCAACCAGGCGCCTTGCTCAATCCGCATGAACGGGTAATTGAACGGCTAACGGTCGATGAACCCGAACTGGCGATGATGATCGATGGACTCCAGAATCGCGCGACGACGGCTGCGTTCGAACTCGAGCGGCTCGAACACCGAGGTATCTGGGCGCTGGCCCGTTTCGAGGAAGCCTATCCGGCTCGCTGGCGCGATCTCCTCAAGGGTTCTGCGCCGCCAGTGCTTTTTGGCGCCGGACCGGCATCACTGCTCAACAGCCGTTCGATTGGGATCGTTGGATCACGCGAGATCGATCAGAACCTGATGGAAATTGCCGAGACGCTTGGACGCAGCATAGCGAAAACCGGCGCGGTGATGGTGTCAGGCGGCGCGCGCGGGTCGGACCGGATGGGGATGACCGGGGCGATCGATTACGGTGGCGAGGTCGTTGGTGTGCTCAGTGGCGATCTTGATCGTCTTTCGCGCCAACCTGAACTCCGCCGCTGGATCGAGAATGAAACACTCTGCCTGGTCAGCCACGTCCATCCCGGAACCGGGTTTTCGGCCGGGAACGCGATGGCGCGCAACAAACTGATCTATACCCTTGCCGAGGCAACAATTGTCATCTCCACAGCTGAAGGAACCGGTGGGACCTGGTCGGGCGCGGTCGAAAACCTGAAACGCCATTGGGCGCCGTTGCTCATCTGGACTGGAGAGGGAGCACCCTTTGCGAACCAGGCGCTGGTTCGCAAAGGGGGTTTTCCTTTTGCGACCGTGCCAGCCGACGCAGACGAGTTCGAGGCGCTGGTCGATGCGGCCACCGACCATTGGCGCACCTGGTCCGCGCCAGAAGAACCCGACCGTCCGATCCAGCAAGCGTTCGAGATCTAACTGAGCAAAATCACGCGCGCCTTTAGCAGTTCAATCTGTCGCATCTGTCTGCGAGAACTGGCAAATCTCCCGGTACCCGCACCATCGGCACGTTTCAGGAGAGGCGTTGTGAGCGGCCGGATCGACTCCGCCTGCTTCCTGACACAATCGATCAAGCCGGTCGCGGGTGGAGTTGAGTTCCTCGTCGGTGTAGGCGACGGTCACCGGTTCGTTATGTCGGACGAAAAACATCTTCGCTTGGCTGGGTGGCGGCTGGATTTCGGGAAACGCTTCGCGGACGGCGAGCAGGTAAATCGGCAACTGCAGACCTTCCTTGACCTCTGCAGCCGTGCGGGTGAGCGCATCCGTTTTGTAGTCGACCACCTCGATCGTGCCGTCTGGAAGTCGCTGAACTCGGTCGATAACGCCATGAATCTGTGATTTTCCGACCTTCAGCACGAATTCCTCTTCGATCAGCAACGGTTCGGAAGTCGCATCCGGGCTTGCGAGATAGACCTCGAGTGGGTCAGGACTGGATTGCGTACTGGGGCCGGAGTTTCCGCTCGGTTGGATTGCTCCTTGGAGTCGGGATCGTTGCGACTCAAGCGATTCGGGTGGGAGACCGGCTCGTCGACGCTCTGCTTCCTGTTGAACCAGGTGGTGGAACTCGCTGCCAAACGCGGTCGACCAGTGATTCGGTCGTTCCGGCAACCGGACGATATGTCGGAGATAGAAGCGATGCGGGCATTGCTCGAACTGGCTGAGCGAACTGTAGGAAAAGTTCCGCTTGGGTGGTTCAGTCTGATCGGTAGACCGAGCGAGCCGACGCTGTTCGATCGCGGCGACGGTTTCCAGTTCGAGCATGAGTCGTGATCGCTCGTCGAGAAACTGCTGGATCGCGAGATCGAGGATGGCAGGATCGCCACCGGACGTCTCCCACGGTTCAGCCAGTGTTTCCAGCAGCGCGGACACAACGTCCGGCCGGTCCAGATCGAGATTCGCTTCGATCAACGCTGAGCGGACCAGCCCCGCCATTGGCACCCCAGACTCGACGGCTGAACCACCAGGTACCTGGATCTGTTCGCATTCTTCGGCGAGCGCATCGACAAAATCCGGAAATGACTGCGGTTTTGCTCTGGGCACATTGACATACTCGGAGCCAGTCACATAGAGAAGGTCCTCGGCCCGCGTGACAGCAACGTAAAACGCGCGTTGGCTTTCCGCCACTCCCTGCTTCTTTCGCCATTCATCGAGCATCGCGCTGAATTCATCATATGACTCGGCGGTGACGGGTCCCGGTGGGCGAATCGGTGCTCCGACCACGGAGTGAGACAGGTCAGGGGGCAACACATCCTCGTGCTTCTTTCCCTTGTACCCGTAGGCACAAACGACAAATACGACCTTTTTCTGCAACCCCTTGGCGCTGTGCGTTGTCATCACCTGGACTGCGTTCCCGATCTCTTCTCCTGACGTTTCGAATGACTCACCTCCCGCGAGTTCGAGCAGATCGAGGTATTCGACCAGATCCGGCAGGGTGGGATTTCCGACCCGCGCATTCGAAAACTGGGTGACGATTTCAAGAAATCGATTCAACCCCTGGCGTTCGGTGGGGGTATAGGCACCTTGGCGGACGCCAATAATTGCTTCGACGAGTTTGCTCAGACTCGATTCATAGCTCAACCTGGTCAGATCATCGAGTGTTTCAAGGAACTCACTGATGGCGGGCGAAGCAGCACCCGCGGCCCGCAATTGTTCAACCCGGTCAGCCAGACTGGCCTGCTGATCGACTGACGCGTTGAGGGAATAGACGTCCTCTTCATCGAGTCCCCAGCGTTCGGCAAGCAGGATATGGAGAAATGCGGCGCTATCATTTCGATTGGCGATCGCTTTCAGCCAGGAAACGACTTCCTGCACTTCCGGCAGGGCAAACAGAGCATCGCCGCCTGTCGCAACCGCCGGAATATCGCGGTCGACCAACGCTCGCCAGAACTCGAGTTTGAGATCGTTCGTTCGAGCAAGAACCATAATGTCGCCCGGTCGGGCGAGTCTCAGAATCGATCAGTCGAACAACTTCGTCCGCGACCCAGGCGATCTCATCGAGTCTGCCCGGCGCGGTGACGAAGAGAGGTCTGTCGCCCGGAACATCTCGGCCGCTGGTGAGCAATTGGCGAGATTCGTTGTCGATCGAGTTGATCCGGATCGCGTTGGCCGCATCGAGAATCGGTTGATGGGAGCGGTAGTTCAGGCTCAACGGACGGGTGGCCACGTTCCGGAAATCCGATTCGGCGAACCGGTCCATGTTATCCGGCGAAGCTCCCCGGAAGAGATAGATCGCCTGGTTGGGGTCGCCAACGACACAGACGTTGCCCTGGTCGTGCGGGGAAAGGAGCTGAACCAGCACCGACTGGGCGTAATTTGTGTCCTGGAATTCGTCGACGAGCAGATAGCGGAAACGCTGATGGAGGACTTCCGCGACGTCGGGTCGCTGCAACAGTTGGACGGCCATCGCGATCTGGTCACCGTAGTCGATAGCGCCGACTTCCTGTTTCTTCCGTTCATAAACCGTGATCGCGCGTGCGTAGTCTGTCAGCTTGCGGATCTCGTCGTTCTGAGGCATCGCTTCGAGAAAGGCCGTCAGGTCTTCGACGGTCTTGAGCTCATCGTTGAGTCGACTGCGCAGGTTGAGAATCTGACCGATCTCGCCTTGGCCTCCGTAACCCTTTGGCCTGAGATCGCCGAGATCGATAAACTCAAAGTCGATCTCGTTTATGCTCCGCCACAGGAGAATCCACTGTTCGGCCGGGGTCAGCAGGAGCGGTTCTGGAGGGAGATCGATCAGGTGTCCGAATTCCGAAACGATCGTTGCGCCAAAGGCGTGGTAGGTGTGGATCGCGACCCGTTCATGCGGGAACCCGAGCGCGAGAATGGCTGCATCGATCCGTTCCCGGAGTTCAGCGGTGGCTTTGTTGGAAAACGTCAGTGCCAGGATTTCCTTGGGTGAAGCCAGACCGGCCTCGATCAGAGCTTCGATTCGACGAGTGAGGGTCCAGGTCTTGCCGGTGCCAGCGCCAGCAATGATCCGTAGTGGTCCTTCGGTATGCTCGATCACCGCCAATTGCTGCGGATTGGGTCCGGGTACCACGCTCACCTGACCGCCTCCGGACAGATCCGTTTATAACTGCAGAATCGACACGCGGTGTCGCTCGGGGTGGCCTCGAACTGGTTGGCGAGGATACCGGCGATCAACAGGTCGACTGTTTCTCGCATCGTCTCTGCACTGTCTCCAGCGAAGAGATGCGATTTCACCTGACTCTTGTCTGTCCAGGATTCACCCACGACGAATCCCTTGTCCTCGTCGTGTTTGAGGAAATAGAACGAGGTGTTTGGCATTGGTCCATCCTGCATCTGTTGCCAGGCCTGACCATACAGGTAGAGTTGCAGCGATTCCTGCGCTTTCTTTTTCCGGCCTTGCCCGATTTGAAATCGATGATCTCGGTCACGCCGTTTTCGTCTTCGACGATCAGATCGATCTTGCCGGTCAGTTTGTGCCGACCGAACTGGAACGCGATTGGGGTTTCGACGGCGATCGGACGACGTTTCGGTTCCCGGGTCTGCTCGAATTCATAGAAACGTCGCAACATTGCGAGCGACCGTTGCTCGAGTTGGGCTTGCTGCTGCGCAACCGCAAGACTGATTCCATCCCAGGCCTTTGATAATGCCGTCTTAATCTGCTGATCACCTGGAATCTCATCGGTTTCTTCCCACTCCCGGTTCAGCGATTCGAGAGCACGGTGGAGCACTGACCCGAAAACCAGGTTCTCTGATTCCTCGTCGGTATCGATCTTGAGAACGCGTGAATAGAAATACTGCTTCGGGCAGGTGTCGTAACTCTCGAGACGGGAAAAGGAAAAAACAAGTGGTGTGTCGCCGTCATGCGGAGCGGGTTGGCGGCGATCTCGCATCGGCACCACGCCGGGAACCTTGCCGACCGCCCATTCGGCCAGCAGAAGATCCGCCAACGCGGACGCGCTTTCGGCCTGATCAACGGTCGTTGCGAGCGATTCGCTCCGGCGCGTATGCAAGCGGGCGGCCAGATCGCGAACGCTGACCGCCGCTTCGTCGCCACCGCGACGGCCATCGACGGCGGGAGACGGCTCACCCAAGGCTTCCGTGACAAAGAGTGACGGCGTCAGTGAGCGATTGCTGGCCTTCATCGGCACGGTCAGGAAGAGCGCGTTGCGGGCTCGCGTCATCGCGACATAGGCGAGGCGGCGTTCTTCTGCGAGATAGGCGTTCGCGAGCGTCGCTTCGTCAGAGGGGGTAAACCCGGCCCCCTCCTCTTTCCAGTCGATGATCAGATCGAGATCGAGTTCCCGGTCCCGGCGATACTGGCTCGGAAACACGCCGTCGGCCAGTCCAGCGACAAACACTACCGGCCATTCGAGGCCCTTGGCAGCATGAACGGTCGATATCTGAACCCCCTGCTGATCGTCGGACGGGAACTCCTGACGAGAATCCCAGGCCAGCACGAGTTGCTGGAGGAATTCCTCCGGCGTGGCATCTGCGCGTGCCATCGTTTCAGCGGTGCGGGACAAATCACCGAGAAACGAGGCGGTGTTCTGGTTGAGTCCGTCGTAGAGGTGCGCGGTCGCCCGGAGCGCTTCGTAAAAAAGATCGGTGAGCGTTTTTTCGCGAAACGACTGGAACTCCTTCACGAGCTCCCGCATCGCAAAGAGTGCGTTCCCGGCCAGAGGTGGCAGGCCTTCTGGCAAGTCCTGGGGAGTTTGGAGCAGTTCATGGCGCTGGTCCGGATCGGAGACCACGATTTCGATGCGGCGGAGGAGCGCGGGATCGATATCGCGCCGAATAGCCAACCGCGACACATCCTCCCAGCGAACCTCGCTGATGATGATCCGGAGCGCGGCGAGCAGATCCTGGACGATCGGAAATTCGGCGCCGAGTGATCGACCCGTCCGATAGGGAATGCCGTTGAGGGCGAGCGCGCGCTGGATCGGCTCGGCGGACCTGATGACGCTTCTGAGCAAAATCGCGATGTCGGAAAACGCGAGCGCATCGTTTTCGTCGCGCAGCAGCAGGCGGATCCGGCGCGCAATCCATTCCGCTTCGTGTTCGTCACTGGCCAGAGCAACCACCTCGACACTCGCTGTGCGATCAGGGTCGTCAGCGCGGAGTTCGAAACGCTCTGCCGTGTCATCCCGACTGATCAAGCGGTTGGCGACATCGAGAATTGGTTGCCCGGAACGATAGTTAGTGAGGAGTTGATAGGTGGCAGCGTTGGGATAAAGCGTCGGAAAGGTGCGGATGTACTCGGATTTCCCGCCCCGAAACGCATAAATCGCCTGATTTGGATCACCGACGATGCAGAGATTGTCGCTATCGTCCGGAGCCAGTGACCGTAGTAACTGGAACTGGACTTCGTTGACATCCTGAAACTCGTCGACCAGCAGATGCTTGAAGCGGGCGCGCGTTTGGTCAAGCAGCCGAGGGTCGCTGCGCAGGTGTTTGACGACATCGAAGCCAAGATCGCTGAACCCCAGCGTCTGTTCCGACAGTCTGAGTTCTTCGCAGGCGGCGAACCCGCGGGCAAGATCGAGGAGTCGAGGGTCTTCCATTGCCGCGGCGAACTGGGCGATGTCTTCGCGTTCCAACAATTGATCCTTGGTCCGATCGATGAGCGTACCGAGGTCCTTGACGAGATTGTCGAGTCCGCGCTGACTACGATAGAACCTCCAGTCGTCAGGATCGATCGACTGCACCGCTCGTTCGATCAGCAAGCGATGCCCGGCTTCATCGAGAAACAGCAGCGGGGGGTTGCCGCTGCGAGCGTTCCACTCTTTCAGGAGTTCCCGGCAAAGACCGTGAAAGGTGGTGATCCAGAGTCGTTTGTAACTGGCGTTCAGCCCATCGAGCACTCGCTGCTGCAGTTCCTGCGCGGCCTTGGAGGTAAAGGTGACGGCCAGAATCTGGTGGGCGGGCACGCCTGACCCGACGAGAAAGAGAAAGCGATCCGTCAGCGTCTGGGTTTTTCCGGTCCCGGCACCGGCCATGATCCGCAAAGGACCGGCGCTGTGCGTGATCGCTTGCTGTTGCTCAGGATTAGGTTCGAACCTGGTCATATTGGCAGGATAACAGTTCGATCACGCGGATGTCGGGGTCGGACCGGGCTCACAAACGAATGCCCCCATGCTCGTGAAAGCATGAGGGCAGAAGATGCTATCGATCAGGCACAGGCGGGGCTGTTGGGATCCCAGCGATTGAACTTGGGGATCTCGCCTTGCGAGAGCGCGCTACGCGCTTCCGCCCACATCTCGCTCCAGGCTTCAGGATCATGCAATTCGGTTTCGGGATGCGCTCTGCTGCGGGCGACGAATCCTGGAAAGTCTGGTCGGCCGGTTGGCTGCCCGATCGGGTTGTAGCGAAGATCGAAACTAATGCGGACATGATCGCTCTGATTACTGAGTGAACAGTGGATTGTTTCCTTGGTCAGGAAAAGCGCAGAACCAACTCTTACCGGAACAGGCAGCACTGGGCGACCATCCACTATCCGCTGTTTGATGTGAACGCCAGCGACCAGGTGATCGGCCGGGCAATGGGGCACGAGACCTTCCTGGTGGCTGCGTGGCACGACCGCCAGACACCCGTTTTCTTCGGTCGCATCACGGAGCGGGAACCAGACGGTGATGATTTCGGTCTCGTCGGCTTCCTCTTTGACCACGCCTTGATCCTGGTGCCATGGGGTGGCACCGATCTGCGCCCGAGCACTGACGTCGAGGTCTTTCGGCAGCCGGCTTTCGGGTGGTTTGATCCGGATGTGCTGAACCGGATTGGAATAGATTTCCGGACCGATCAGCGATTCGATAGCATCGAGCAAGCGAGGATGACGGAGCATCTCGAACACCGCTGGACCCGTCCACATCGGTGTATCGGCTTTGATGTTCGCTTGCGGCAATGAGAAATCGAAATACTGTGGATGAACCGTGCCGCTTTCTTCATAGATCTGAATCAGACGATCGGAAAACGGAAGATCAGCATAGGTGCTGCTGATCAGACCCTTGGCGAACAGGTCATGTGCGAGCCGATCGAGAACGTCTGCATACTCATCCAAAATCGGTCTGATATCGAGATCCGGGTCGAAGAGATCCTCGACCAGGAGATAGCCTTCCTCTCTGAACTGCTGGATCTGATCCGCGGTGAGACCTGCAGTTCTGGTTGCTTCTGCCATTGCCTTACCCTTCCGAATTCCGTAGCCGGACGATCTGCGCGATATGGTTGACGTCATGATTACACAAATGGGTAGTGATCTGAGTCAAGGTCACGGTGTCGAAACCGGCCACGGTGAATTCGTGCGACCACGCTTCAGCCGGAAGCGCTTCCAGACCAGCGATCCGCTCCTTGCGAAGGCGTTCGAACTCGTCCAACACATCCTCGAGGGCGCGATCCTGGTAGCCGCCTCTGGCGACCATCCCCATCTCATCGATCGGCGGCACCGGATCAGTACTGCCGGTGTTGATCTCGCGGATCCGGTCGAGCGCACGACGCTCAACGTCGACGAAATGGCCGACGATCTCAACCGGCGACCAGGGTTCACCGGCAAGCCGTCGACTGGCTTGCTCCGGAGTCAGATCAACGGTCACCTGCCGCAGGAGCACCGGCGTGTTGCTCAAGATTTCGATAAGTTCTGCTGAATCACCGAGTGGCATCGATTTACCTCCTAATCGAGAGAGAGTCCAATCGCATCGCGCAGTTCGGCGAGATAGGCCGCTTCGCCTTCCGCAACCTGCGTACCACCGATCCCGAGAAACCCTCCCGATTTCTCGGCCAGCGTAACCTGTTCGGCGACGGCATAGAGCCAATGCTTGAACTGGACGGCTTCTTCCAGGGTTCCGGTTGCCGTCACAATCTCCATTGATTGGCGAGCGAGATCGATGGAGGATTCCTTCGCCCGGTAAGGGTTCCGTTCCTCGGCGACTTCATCGTTCTCGTCTGCTACCGGCGCGTCCCCAGCCTGATCGGTTTTCACCATGGCTTGGTCTTCTTCATCCTGCATTTCGGCGGCCAAGAACTGGATCAGCGAATTCTCAGGAAACGCAAACGCCGCTTCTCGAGCAGCCGTCAAACCGGCGCGCATTTCGCGCATCAGCGTCACGGCGCCATCTTGCTGCGCATACGCCGCAGCCATGGCGACGGCGGTGGGGGTGCGATTGAGAATAGCGAGATCTTCGGGATCGTAGTCGGTCAGAGCGGTCAACGGTGGTCTCCTTCTTCTATAGACTGGTTATAGACTGGCAAACAAGAAGCGGAAAAAACCGCCTATGGGCAAGTTTACGTCCCGCGTGTCAAGTCAACAGCCCTGTCGAATCAGCGATGCTCACTGGCATAGATCTTGCTACTATCGGTCAAGTGACTGGCTTTGTCTCGCACTGGTGGAGGAGTAGTCGCACATGGGTATCATTTCCTGGCTCATCTTTGGCGCGCTGGTTGGCTGGATCGCCAGCAAGCTTGCGGGAACGGATAGTCAGCAAGGCGCCCTTCTGAACATCGTGCTCGGAATTGCCGGAGCCTTGATGGGAGGATTCGTTTACGGACTGTTGAGTGGTGATGACTTCACCATCGAGTGGAGTATCGGCAGTTTACTGATCGCTCTCCTTGGTGGCGTCGCGGTCTCCTGGGGTTTCGCGTTTTTCACGCGCAAAGCCTGATTCGAGTCTCCTGCGCGGACCAGAGACGCTTGAAGTGGATCGCGGCCTAGCGTATCCTGACACATTGGCAAGCTGACACCCTGGTTACGGGTGTGGGATAGTGCGTGTTCGCTGTTCCAACTCACCATTCTGTCTACGACGAACCCAAGGCGAATCCGGCATATGCGTTCTCTTTTTCACCGCGGCGACAAATTCCAACCGCTCCCAGCTGATGATGAGCGCGGCGATCAACAGATCCCGGGTGACCTCTGGACGAAATGCACAAAATGCGAGGAACTGATCTATTCCCGCGAACTCGACAACAACCTGCGGGTCTGCCCGAAATGCGGTTACCACTTTCGCCTTCGCGCCCGACAGAGAATCGAGCAAATTCTCGATCAGGGCTCCTTCCTCGAATGGGACGCAGAAGTTGGGCCAACGGATCCTCTCGAGTTTGTCGATGGTACGGGCTCCTATGCCGACAAACTCGAAAAAACCCAGAAGAAAAGCGGCGAAACCGAAGCGCTGATCACTGGGATCGGAACGGTGGACGGCTTGCCGTTAGCTGTTGCCGTCTCCGACTTCGATTTTCTCGGCGCGAGTATGGGTTCTGTGTTCGGCGAGAAACTGACCCGGTCGATCGAACGCTGCGCGGAATCAGGAACGCCACTCCTGACCGTGAACGCATCAGGTGGCGCGCGCATGCATGAGGGACTGTTTTCCCTTATGCAAATGGCGAAAACGGTGGCAGCGTTTTCCCGGATGGGTGAAGCGCGGGTACCGCATCTTTCACTTCTGGTCGATCCCTGCTATGGAGGTGTCACGGCCAGCTACGCAACGATTGCCGATATCATCATGGCCGAACCGGGAGCGCTGGTTGGGTTCGCGGGTCCACGCGTGATCGAACAGATCACCAAACAGAAACTTCCCGACGGGTTTCAGACCGCTGAGTTTCTTCTCGACCACGGCATGATCGATCTGATCGTGGAGAGAACCGAATTTCGCAGGTTGCTTGTGGATCTTCTCCAACATTACGCTCGCGCCCATCAAGTCGACCGTGGTGAAAGCATCCCCTGGCAACCGGCTGCAAATGGTGATGGTCGAAACGGAAAAGCGAAACGGGAAACCGTGGCGGTTGGTCGGGAGCGTTCATGAAACGCGTACTCCGCCGGGGTGAAGAAATCGAAGAAGGCGCAGACGCGTCTACCGATTCCGTGAAAGAAACTCCAATCGAGTTGACCGCCTGGGATCGAGTGAAACTCGCGCGCCATCCGAATCGACCACATACACTCGATTACATCAATGAACTGATGACTGGTTTCGTGGAAATGCACGGCGACCGACGCTACGGTGACGACAAAGCGATCGTCGGCGGACTGGCTCGGTTTGGCGATCGCACAGTTGTGGTCATCGGGCACCAGAAGGGTCAGGACACTCGCGAAAACATCCGCCGGAACTTTGGCATGGTGCGGCCCGAGGGCTATCGCAAAGCGGAACGACTAATGGAACATGCCGAGAAGTTCGGGATTCCGGTGGTGACCTTTATCGACACACCCGGCGCGGAACCAGGGATTGGTTCCGAGGAACGAGGCCAGGGAACGGCGATCGCCGAGAGCCTGCTCACGATGGCAAGTCTGAAAACACCCATCGTCGCGGTCATCGTCGGAGAAGGCGGGTCTGGTGGCGCTTTGGCCATCGGTGTGGCCGACCGGATGGTCATGCTCGAAAACGCGGTCTACGCAGTCGCGTCCCCGGAAGCCTGCGCAGCGATTCTCTGGAAGGACTCGGCCAAAGCGCCGGAAGCGGCCGAAACGATGCGGATCACGGCCGGCGATCTCTTTGGATTCGGCATCATCGACGAGATCGTTCCCGAGCTGCAACCAGCACACGAGGATCCCGTGACGGTGACGGTCGCCGTCGGCGAGGCGATCAACAAGAGCCTCGATGATCTGATGACGATCGTCGATCAACCCTCCGGTCTCGACCGCCTGATGGAACAACGCTACGAGCGCTTCCGCAAGATCGGCGAATGGACGGAGACCGCCCCGGTTTCCGGCTGATTCTGGCCGCTCACGGCTTCGGCATCCCCGGTCTGGACGATCTCACCCGTCGGAAGGACTCGACAGGAGTTCGATCACTCGCCCGAACTGCTCGACCCCGTGGACATTTTCCGGATCGATTTGGACATGGAGTTCATCGACCCCTTCGTCGGCAAAGCGGCGGATGAAGGCGGCGATTTCGGCTTCGTCGCCTTGAAACGCGCCGGACAGCGCCCGCCGTTTGCGCACCGAGGTCATGCCGAAATGGTTCTGCCACCCCGGAAGATCGATCATCACACCGTTGGTCCGTTCGAGGGAAGCGGGGTCGCGGTTGTTGGCGAGGCAAGCATCATCGATCATTTGCCGAATCGGCGGGATGAGATCGGGAGCGTTGACCGAAGGGCAGTTCCAGATATCGGCATAGGTCGCGACCAGATCGAGCATCCGGGTCCCTTTGCGGACCAGACCCATCTCGTCACCGAGAGGCGTTCCGGCGATGGTGCCGATCATGATCGGAGGACCATTCCGGCTTGGACCCCGGGGTCTGAGTTCGCACTCCCGGGCCTGGTAGAACCGGCCCTCGAAATCGATCTCGCCGTGGTGGAGCAAGCCATGGATGATCTGGACCGCTTCGTCGAAACGACCGATCCGGTGGTCGAAGGGAAACCCGAAAGCGCGGTACTCAGGTTCGTGCCAACCTGCGCCAAGCGCGAGGATCAGGCGGCCATCGCTGATTTCGTCGACGGTGTCCGCCATCTTCGCGATCATCGCCGGATTGCGCCAAGCGGTGCAGAGGACATGCGGACCAATCTTGATCCGGGTCGTTACTGCCGCGAGAGCGCTGATCAGCGACCAGGCTTCCCAGATCCCATAGGGCTCGACTCCGGGTGGTTCGTGAATGAGATGGTCGGGAATCCAGGCAGAATCGAAACCCACGTCCTCGGCCGTGCGCACGAGATCGCGCATCGTGGCCCAGGAATGGATGTACTGGTCGGTTCGGTCCTCGATATCGGTGATGATGAGCCCGAGTTTGATCGGTTTTGGGTTTGCCATCGCGAGTTCCCCTGTGGCTGATTGATTCGACAGCGATAGCGTACGGGCAATCGGTGAAGAATGGGGAACTCGCGATGGACAACGTTATCCCAGGCGTTACTGGGCTGACTCTGCGTGCAGCATCCGCCAGACACGGAGCGTTTCGGCCACGCTCCAAGCTTGAGCCACGCATCCGCGTGGTTCGTAGGGAGCATCACCTTCGAATATCTCAGAGATCGAACCAAGACCAGCGTCGCTCAAATGCGAGGTCATCGGTTTGAGCAACGCGAGCGCAGCCACTTTGTCTCCCGTCAAGCGATAAGTCGCTTCAACATACGGTCCAAGCAACCAACCCCAAACCGGCCCCTGATGATACGCACCGTCACGGTGTAGCTGGTCACCGCCGTAAGTGCCCTGGTAGTCGGGATCAGACGGAGTCAGTGAGCGCAAACCATAGTCAGTCAGCAACGATTCTCCAATCGCGCCCAGAATGGTTTCCGCGTCATGGTCGATCAACGGATATGGCAAGGAGAACGCGAAGATCTGGTTCGGTCGGACCGACCAGTCATCACCGTCGGGACCATCGACAACATCAGCCAGATGGTTTTCGCCCTCTCGCATGAACCGCCGTTCGAATGACCCCCGAGCGAAGTCGGCCATTTCCTGGTAGCGGGTCGCCCGTTCGTCGTCATCGCGCTCACTGAGAAAACGCGACATCATTCGAAGCACGTTGTACCAGAGCGCGTTAATTTCGACCGGTTTGCCAATTCGAGGAGTGACCACCCAGTCGCCCACTTTGGCATCCATCCAGGTGAGCTGAACACCGGGTTCCCCTGCTCTCAGGAGTCCATCCACTGGATCAACGCCGATGTGATAACGGGTCCCGGCCAGATGGTGATCGATGATGGAGATCAGGGTGGGCAGCAGATCATCGACCAACCCTCTGTCGCCGGTCGTTCGCTCGTATTGGTCTATCGCAAGGATGTACCAGAGGGTCGCATCCGCAGTGTTGTATCCGGGGATGGCTCCAGCATGATCGGGGAAATTATTCGGCAGAAGTCCATCCTGAACATACTGGGCAAAGGTGCGCAGGACCTTCTCTGCTTCAGCAGCCCGGCCAGTGCTCAGGAAGAGACCGGGCAGCGCAATCATCGTGTCGCGACCCCAGTCATTGAACCAGTGGTAACCAGCAATCACCGAGCGACCGTTAGGCTCATCGGGAAGGGGGCGGGCAACGATGACCTGGTCAGCAGCAAGAACGAGCTGCTGGATTGGGAGACTCGACGTTGTCACCGCAGCGGTTTGAAGCAACCCGCGCTGGCGCTTCCGTTCTGCTTCAAGCGACGTTGCAGGAGCCAAACCAGGCTCAACTTCGCTGGACAGAGTGATTGCAGCAGTCTGGCCAGGTTCAAGGACGCCAGCAAACTGGCCGATTGCGAAGAGATCGCCGTGGTCCTGCAATCCGCGGGCTGTTTCTTCACGGTGACGGAAGTTCCACCACCAAGCGCCGTCGCCGGTAAACCCCATGTCATTCGACTGAAGCGCGAACGGAGTCAACCCCTCGCCCGCGAACACAATGGCTTCTGAATCATGACGCTCGACGCTGATGTTCCAACCATTGCCTTGTGCCAGCGCGTGAAACGAGTGATAGGTGACGAGTGGAGTGATCGCCATCTCCACTGGTGATTCGCCCTGGACGACGCGATAGCTGACATGGGTGGTGTTCCGACCATAGTCCATCCAGACTCGTCGTTCGAGCATGGCACCGCCAAGCTCGAACGTCCACACCGGCAGCGTTCCTTCGAGATGGAACGTGGAAATGTTCCGGTACCCTTCCGGATTAATCACGCCGTCACCGAACTCGTGTGTTGAAACGGGATAGGACACCCCTTCGTAGGTTGCGGACTCGTCCAATGTCGCGACAAGCACCGTCCGCTCGACGGGTGGATCGAGCGCGGCAACCAAGAGACCGTGGTAAGAACGAGTGAGCACACCAGTGACCGTACCGGAGGCATAACCGCCAATGCCATTGGTGACCAACCATTCCCTCCGCAGTCCGGGCTCAAGAATCCCGGTGAGTTCTCGATTGAAGGTCACCAAGGGTGTATCAAAGATCGACGAATCGGTCTTCGCTGCGCGCTTTGTCGGTGTGCGTTTGGCCATTTCGAATCCTTTTGCCTGGTCCGAGCGACCTAGACCGTGATGTCTTTGGCGAGATTGTCGAGAAGTGAAGCGACTAGTCCAGTCCATCCGGTCTGATGGCTGGCGCCAATCCCGGCTCCATTGTCACCATGGAAGTATTCATAGAACAGGACGTTGTCTCGCCAGTTCGGATCGTTCTGCATCTTGTCCACTACGCCAAACACAGGCCGCTTTCCTTCCGCATTCCGAAGCATGGAAGCGCTGAGGCGGCGCGAGAGATCTTTGGCAACCTCTCCGAGTGACGCAAACTCGCCTGACCGCGTCGGGTACTCGACCACGAACTCGTCACCATAGAAAGCATGGAGATTTCGAAGTCCCTGGATGAGCAGGAAGTTCATTGGCATCCAGATGGGGCCACGCCAGTTTGAGTTGCCGCCGAACATTCCACTGCTTGATTCCGCCGGCTCGTAGGCAACCTCGAGTTCCTGACCATGAGCCTGAATGCGATACGGATGCTCACCGTACACCTTGCTGACAGACCGAATGCCAAAATCACTCAGGAATTCGTCCGGGTCGAGCATCCGTTCCAGAATGCGCCGCAATCGATCTTCTGGCACGAGTGTCAGGAGTTGAGAAACGCTGCCATCGGCAAGGGTCTTGACCGGGAAGAGACGGTGTGCATTGGGATACTGAGCGCGGGCGTTGTCGAGGTAGCTAGCAATCTCGATATCAGCAAAATGGCGCATATCCGCCCGCGAGAGTGTGAAATGAACCGCAGTGGCAATGGGCAGCAAACCGACCAGAGAGCGAAGTCGCAATGGCACTGAAGAACCATCGCTCCGTCTGACCGTATCGTAAAAGAAACCGTCCTCTTCATCCCAGAGACCCTGGTGGTCTTTGCCAAACCCATTCAGTGAACGCGCGATCAGAAGATAGTGATCCATAAATTTCACGACGAGATCGTTGTAGACAGGGTTCGCTCGTGCGAGTTCAGCAGCAGCCCAGGTCATGCCGAGGCAGTATGTGGCCATCCAGGCAGTACCGTCAGCTTGTTCGAGCGACAGCCCTGGCGGAAGCGTCTGGCTGCGATCGATCACACTGATATTGTCGAGTCCGAGAAAGCCCCCTTCGAAGACGTTTCGATCGCCTTCATCTTTCCGATTGACCCACCAGGTGAAATTGATCAGAAGCTTGTGAAACAGGCGAGCCAGAAAGTCATGGTCAGCTACACCCGTATGGGTCTGATCGGCCCTGAAAAGCGCACGAGCAGCTGCGATGTGCACGGGTGGATTGACATCGCCAAATGCCCACTCATAGGCCGGCAGTTGGCCGTTTGGATGCATGAAACGCTCCGTGGTGAGCAATAGCAACTGGTGTTTCGCAAACTCAGGATCGACCAGCGCCAAGGGAATGCAATGAAAAGCGAGGTCCCAGGCGGCGTACCATGGGTATTCCCATTTATCGGGCATCGAGATGATGTCGTGGCTCCGGTGGAGCCGCCACTTGCTATTCCGTCCTTGTTTCCTGACTTCCGGGGGAGTTGGACCGGCCGGATCTCCTTCGAGCCATTCATCGACATGGAAGTAAAAGAACTGCTTGGACCAGATCATCCCGGCGAGAGCCTGCCGTTGAACCCGGCGTTCATCTTCCGTCATTGTGGACTGAGATACGTTCTCATAGAGCGCATCGCACTCGCGAATTCGACTTTGCAGAATGCCATCGACACCCGCAAACGGAGTTTTCTGTTTGCGAGCGGACAAGCGCAAATGGATTTGGCGCGTTTCACCTGGTCCGAGATCAAGTCTGTAGCGCGCGGCCACTTTGGTTCCGGTCTTGTCCGGATTGACGGCCTCCAGATTCCCATCAACGACCGCCGCGTTGATCCCGTCCTTCACAAACGGCGTCCGATTCTCGCCGCCGAAGAGTCGCTCGGAGTTCGTTTCGTTTTCCGTGAACAGAAGCTCGGGTGAGCCTTCGCAACTCAGCCAGTAGTCGCCGAGTTCCGGGTGTTTGGCCCGAACGAGCTGAACGGTTGAGTCCACAGCGGTGGCATTGGTGAGACTTGGCCGTCGATCATCTCGACCCCAACTCCACGTGTTGCGGAACCAGAGCGTCGGCAGGACCTCGAGACTGGCAGGATCGGGACCATGATTCGTGGCCGAAACCCGAATCACGATATCAGTGGGGGTTGCTTTGGCGTACTCAACGAAGACGTCGAAATAGCGATCCTCATCAAACAGACCAGTATCGATCAACTCATATTCCGGTTCCTGACGGGATCGGTTCCGATTAGTTTCGAGCAAATCGGTGTAGGGGTAAGCCTGCTGGGGATACTTGTACAGACCTTTCAGATAACTGTGGGTCGGCGATGCGTCGAGATAGTAGTAGTACTCCTTGACGTCCTCGCCGTGATTCCCCTGGCTTCCCGTTACCCCGAACATTCGCTCTTTAAGAATGGGATCAGCCCCGTTCCATAGCGTCAGACCAAAGCAGAGCAGCTGGTCCTTGTCGGAGATGCCAAGGATTCCATCTTCGCCCCAGCGGTAAGCCCGAGAGCGAGCATGATCGTGAGGAAAGAAATCCCACGCTTCGCCGAATTCGGAGTAGTCCTCGCGGACGGTGCCCCACTGGCGCTCGGAAAGATATGGACCCCACTCCCGCCATTCCGGACTGATCGGTTCTCTCAGTGCAGGAGTTGGCTGAATCCGCGCGCGCTTCGGTTTTTCTGTGGACATGACGGTGCTTTCTGTCATTTGCAGGGAGAGATTCGGACGGATGGTCCGACTAATTCCAGTATAGGAAGCCCTGTGGCAATTCACCAATGGAGATACTGCGTCTCTTTACACAATTGCCAATGTTGAGCCGACTGGATCGCGAGCGACTAGGCGCAATTTCATCAATCGGAGCGCATCGAAACACCACCGACATCAGTTCAGTGTTGATGCCAACGGGTTCGCAGGGATCTCACCAAGAGCGACTCCGGTATGATGGGGTATCAAACAAGACGGCCGCCAATCACAAGGAGTGCTCCTATGACGCGACGTTCAGAGGCCGAATTGGTCCCTTATTCGTCCGAACCCGACCATCGAATCGATCGCAGAGCAATCATGAAACTGGCGCTAGCTGGCAGTGCGGGAATCGCAGTGTCGACCGTCATCCCACGGATCGGCAAGGCGCAAGATGAAGCGATCGGAGTCGATACCGTTGCCGCGGTGGCCGCGCAGATTGACACCTACGTCGAAAGCCTGATGGCGGAAACCGGCATTCCCGGGATTGCCATCGCGATAGTCGCCGACGACCAGGTTGCCTACCTGCAGGGATTTGGTGTGCGCGACGCGGCCGCGACTGATCCGATCGATGTCGACACCATCTTTCAATTGGCCTCAGTGTCGAAACCAATCGCGTCGACGGTCGTGGCCGGCCTGGTGAGCGACGGTATCGTCAACTGGGACGATCGTCTGAGCGATCTTCTGCCCGGATTCGCCCTGGCCGATCCGTGGGTGACCGCAAATGTCACTCTGCGCGATATGTTCAGCCATCGCAGTGGTTTGCCTGACCATGGTGGCGATCTGATCGAGGATCTGGGGTACGACCGCGAGGAGATGCTGCAACGACTGCGCTATCTGATTCATGGTGGCGAGTTCCGCCGCACCTATGCCTACACCAACTTCGGATTGACAGCCGCAGCGGTCGCCGCCGCGACCGCCGCCGAATCCACCTGGGAAGATGTTTCGGAATCGCGTCTCTACGAACCGCTTGGGATGACGCGCACGAGTTCGAGGTTCATCGATTTCGAATCGGATGAGAACCACGCCCGAACTCATGTGCAAGATGCTGATGGAAACTGGGTGGATCGGTATGTCCGACAGCCCGATCCCCAGTCACCTGCCGGCGGGGTCAGTTCCACAGCCCGTGATATGGCGACCTGGATGCGACTGCAACTTCAGAATGGCACGCTCGATGATCAGTCGATCATTGCGGCTGAGCCGCTGGCAGAAACCCATCTACCGCATATCGTCAGCAGCGCCCCTGATGATCCGACACTGCAGCAGGCAGGTTTCTACGGACTTGGCTGGAATGTCAGTTACAGCAACGCAAACGAAGTCCGTCTCAGTCATTCAGGCGCTTTCGCTCTGGGTGCATCTACCGTCGTCAATCTTTTGCCAGCCCATGGACTCGGGGTGGTCGTGCTGACGAATGCCGCTCCAATCGGCGTGCCGGAATCGGTCGCGTTGACGGCCATCGATCTGATCATGCTCGGTGCGCCGCGCTTCGATTATTTCCCGATCCTGGGACCGATCATCAAGGAATCAGTCGCTCCTCAATACGATGCGGTCACCGGCAAACCAAATCCGAATCTGCCGCCGCTCGATCCGCGCTCCTATGTCGGCTCATATGACAATGATTTCTTTGGACCGCTGGTGATCGAAGAGGTCAACAGCGAACTGGCGATGCGACTTGGGCCGCAGGACATGACCTTTGGGTTGACCCATTTCGGCCGTGACGTCTTCACCTACCAGCCCGAAGGGGAAAACGCGGGCGGTCCAAGTGCGGTCACCTTCACCATTGGCTCCAATGGCTTGGCTTCTGCCGTCGTGGTTGATAATCTCGATATCCATGGGGTCGGAACCTTCGTTCGACCCGGGTAAGTTTTTCTCCGTGTCCAGGGGGTCCTTATCGTGAAAATTGATCTGACCAGTATCTTCGTCTCCGATCAGCAGAAAGCGCTGGCGTTCTACACAAACGTGCTCGGCTTCGAGAAAAAGCCAGAGATGGCCGCCGGTGATTACAGCTGGATCACCGTGGTGTCGCCGGAAGCTAAAGACGGTGTGCAGCTCGTGCTCGAACCAAATGCGAATCCCGCCGCCAAGGCCTACCAGGAAGCAATCTATGCGCAGGGTATCCCGGCGACCGCGTTCACGGTGAAGAACGTCGAAGAGGAATTCGAGCGCCTCGCCGATCGGGGCGTGCATTTCACGATGGAGCTAGCCAGTCACGAATAGGGTTCAATGGCGATCTTCGACGACACGATGGGTAACTCGTCCCACCTCACAATCTCGCTAACGATTGATTCCCACGCCGATTCCCTGATCGATCGGCCTTCCTGCCGCAGGTGCTCGAACTCAACGTCACCAATATCGGCGGTAACGAGAGCAATCGCTTCGTCGCGCATCTCTTCGTCGAATCGGAGGATGACCATTTCGAACCGACGCAAGAACTCGTCGACCGATCCGACTAGTCTCGCAGCAAGTGCGGCTTGTCCTGCCCGCGCCGCGATCAGCGCCAGTCCAAACAACGCCTTAACGCAGTCGACATCACGCTGGGCCTGGTGAAAACTTGTAAAGCCACTCAGGAATGCAGCTGCAGCTTCGGTGTTTGCTCCAATCGACTGGTAGTAGAATCCCAGGTATGACGACGCCGACGCTCTACCACGGAGATCCTCCTGCTGAGCGAACTCCTCCTCGGCTTGATGCACCAATTCGAAGGATCTCCCAAAATCGCCCATCTCCCAAGCGACCGCGGACGCCAACCAGTGGGCATAGGCGCTAAGGCCTCGATCATCGAGTTGGTTCAGCAACTTCAATTCGGTGTTGTAAGCCGCCATCGCTTCGGGCCAATTCATCAACATCTGGTGGGCGAGTCCCACGGAATGCAGTGCCAGCGCCATATATGCTGGATCGCCCAGTTCCTTTGCTGTCGACTCTGCACGCTGGGCCAAGATCAACGCTTCCAAATGATCGGCGCACTCATGAGCCAGCCCTGAAACCCAGTAACAGCATTCGATGTGACTCGCGGAAGCTCCCTCGATCCGGTCAATCAACTGTCGTGCAACAGGGAATCCCATCTTTCCCATGCGGTTTTCCCACCAGTACGCGGCTACTCGAGCCAGGAGTTGAGTGCTCCCGACTGTAACTGGATCTTCGAAAGCGAATTTGACGGCCGCTGCGAGATTCGAATGCTCGATTCGAACCCGACCCAACCAAGCTTCAGAAGGCCTCTGGTTGAGCGAAATGAACCCGTCCTGCGTGTAGGCGTCGATATAGTCCAAGAGCGCGCGCTTCGCGACAGCCATCTCGTCATGTTGCTGCAACATTGAGAGACCGAATTCGCGGGGCAATTCGTAAACGCGGTATCGCGTTGCTCCATGCTGCTCTTGGAGGATCCTGACCAGACTGGCGTCTGCCAGCGCGGATAGTTCGTCGAAACCACTGCCGACAAGTCCAGCCCGACTGGAGACAAAGGACGCAGCATCGAGCGAAAAACCGCCGGCAAACAGACACAACCACCGGAACAGCTTCTGCTGGTCTGGTTCGAGTAGCCGGTAGCTCCACTCAACGGCGTTCTGCATCGTCTGCTGGCGTGGCGGCAGATCGCGTTCGCCCTGACCGAGAAGTTCAAGATCTTTGCTCAAGATGCGCTGCCAGCTCTGAGACCGAGAGCAAGCGCAATCGTGATGCCGCCAAACGCAGGGCCAGCGGGAATCCTTCCAATCTGCGACAAATCGAGGCAATTGCTTCCAGATTCTGAGATTCTGGTTCGACTGGTCGACCAGTTCGCTCTGCGAACGCCATGAACAACTGGACCGATTCAGACTCGAGCGTTTCCTCTGATGTCGCAAACAGTTCTGGCACGGTCATCGCAAAGACGGGCACATGATGTTCCATTGAGACGTTGAGTGGCTGCCGGCTGGTGGCCAGAATAGTCAGACCCGGCGTTGCAGCCAAAAGTTCGGCGAGCATCGGCGCCGCTCCGAGTACATGCTCGAAGTTGTCAGCGATTAGCAGCATCTGCGCATCTTCAAGGGTCGCACCGATCTGCCGTGGAGTGGTGACATGGGTGGGGAGACCGAGCGCGTGCACAACTTCCGCCAGCACGGAGTCCGCGCTCGTCACTGTTTCCAGTCCAGCAAACGCCACGCCGTCCGGGAAGTCATGTTCCAGCTGCTGGCCAATCTCAATTGCCAAGCGGGTCTTGCCGATACCGGCCGGTCCGGTGATTGTCACCATTTGCGTCTCTGCTTGCCGCAAAAGCGAGCTGATCCGCTCTAGGTCCATGGTACGCCCAACGAAGGGAGATCCCGATTTCGGTAGCGAAATCAGTTGGCGAGTCCGGGCACCGACGGGTTGATCGTCCCGTGAGGGCTTGTCTGCCGAACCAGCGCTAGCCACTTGAGCCAGCACCTGGCGCTCTGAGGCGGACAACTGCAATCCATCGGCTAGCATCCGCACGGTTTCAAGCCTGGCAGTCCGGCGCACCCCTCGTTCCAGGTCAGAAATAGCTCGACAACTCACGCCTGAACGCTCCGCCAGTTCCTCCTGGCTCAGGAGAGCGGCAGAGCGATAGCGGCGAAGGATTGATCCGAATGAATTCGGGGGAGGAGTTGCCATGGAGGCCGAACTGCTCGCGAAGATGCCAAGGGCGCGATATCTCTCATCCTAGCACTTCACTCTTGCTAACGGAAGTGGTGGGCAAACGGTGAATGAGTGGTGGGAGCACGGCGTGTTGGTATTCCGTGCCATCCAGCAGCATGGAACGAGAAAATGGGAAGCACAGGAGACAGGAACATGATTCCATTTACGTTCATGAACAGGTTAGGCCTGATCCTGGCACTCGCGTTCGTCGGTTCCGTGCCGTTGTCACTTGCATCTGCATCCACAGGGTCGAGTTCAGTTGTTCGACCGCTGGTCGCCGGGGTCAGCCTCGAAACGCGCTCCATGGTCGTGCCGGTGGGCGAACGCAACCTTTTCGTTTCGTGCCAGGGCACTGGATCGCCAATGGTCCTGCTCTTGGCCGGATACGGTGGTGGCATTTCAGATTGGCCTCGAGTCCAGCCGGCACTGGCCACTCGGACCACCGTATGCTCCTACGACCGGGCCGGAATCGGACTTAGCGACGGTCATTCTGGGACTCCGGCGAGCGCAGACAAGACCAGCGAGGATCTGCATGCTGTCATTGCAGCAATTGCTGGTCAGGAAAAAGTCGTCCTTGCAGGTTTCAGTCTTGGAGGACTGTTTGCTCTCTATCATGCGGCTCTTCATTCAGAGCAGGTGATGGCCGTCGTTCTCATCGATCCCACCCCGCCGCTTTGGCCGGCTCTCCATCTGACCGAACACTCGGGACGTGCAAGGATTCAGGTCTTGGAGCTGCTGTCTGGAATGGCTGATAACGCAGGAGAAAGGCTGGACGTTCTCCGAATTGGTCGTGAGGTTTTAGGAGCACCCAATCTGGGAGTGCCTGTATCAATTCTGTCTGCAGGAATCAAATCGCTCAATCCTGGACCTTACGGTGACTCTACGACTCGCATACTGCGGAAGCTGGAAGGCGAGCTTATGCGAGACACTCTCGCTGATTACAGCGTCGCCCCCGGCTGCACCCACGCGCTTCCAGCGGTTTGCCCTGTTGAGGTGATCGATGCTATTGAGAACATGTTGGAGTCGCTCGGCCGAGACTGATGACCACTCCGGTGGCAAGTTCAGGGAGGTCGAGGTTTTGGCCGAACGCAACCTGCCTTGAGAAAACTCTAGCCACTCGCTTCAGTCGATACTGGGGCGCGAAGTGACCTTCAGTTGAGCGCGGACTGAATTGCCGTCTATTCTATTCTCGAAGGTGTCGCTCGAAAACGCAGGCGGACCGAGCGGCGTAGCCTTTGCGCTGGTAACCGACGGAATGGCTGCTGCCGTGGTCGTCGGCAACCTCGAAATTCATAGGTTGGGAGCCTTCGAGCGACCAGTCTGACGGTTCGTTTCATCGCAGGGGCAGGTGTCATGAGAATCGATCTGACCAGTATCTTCGTCACCGATCAGCAGAAAGCGCTGGCGTTTTATACAAACGTGCTCGGCTTCGAGAAAAAGACAGAGATGGCCGCCGGCGATTACAGCTGGATCACCGTGGTGTCGCCGGAAGCTAAAGACGGTGTGCAGCTCGTGCTCGAACCAAATGCGAATCCCGCCGCCAGGGCCTACCAGGAAGCAATCTATGCGCAGGGCATCCCAGCGACCGCGTTCACGGTGAAGAACGTCGAAGAGGAATTCGAGCGCCTCGCCGATCGGGGCGTGCATTTCACGATGGAGCCGACAAGTCACGGATGGGGCTCCATGGCGATTTTCGACGACACGGTAGGAAATCTGATCCAGATCCAGCATATCAACGGATGACGCCGCCGCCGACTTCGATACCGACGTGAATCGGACGCGCACAATTGCCGGTCCTGGCATTTCAGAAACGGTGGTCAAGAAATCGCGGTTTCTCTGCTCTCTGGCGCGGGTCTCGAGCGAGGACGAAGCGCGCGAATTCATTGCGGCGACCAAGAAAACCTACTGGGACGCCAATCACAACTGTTCGGCCTGGGTGATCGGCGAACGCGCCGAGTCGCAAAGAACGAGTGACGACGGTGAGCCGTCCGGTACCGCCGGGGTCCCGATGTTGACCGTGCTCAACGCCCGCGAATTGACCGATGTCGTGGCGGTGGTGACCCGCTATTTCGGCGGAACCCTTCTTGGCGCCGGTGGTCTGATCCGTGCCTATGGGGGCGCGGTGACCCAGGCGATTGATCAGGTTGGGATCGTCGACCGGATTCCGCTGCTGATTGTTCGGGCGACAGCTGATCACGATGAAGCCGGTCGGCTCGATTTCGCGTTACGCGGGACCGATTACCTCCTGGCGGATGTCGATTATGGCGAGCGAGTCGGTTTCACGCTCCACCTTGCCGAAGAAGACCTGCCGGGATTCGAGTCGTGGCTTTCCGAAACGACGTCTGGACGCTGTTCGGCCGAGGTCGTTGGGGTCGAAATCGTCGAGGTGCCAGTTACGGTGTGATCAGGTGGCGGTGAACGTCGCGTAGACCTTGCGCAATGGCTGTTTGACATGCCACTCGCCTTTCCAGCCACGGGGAAACGTCATCGAATCACCAGGGCGGAGTGTGAACGCGCTGCCGTCGTCGCCGGTGCAGGCGAGTTCGCCGCTGACGATGGTGATCATTTCACCGTTGTGCGTGAACTCGGTGCGGAAGCGCCCCGGCTGACATCCCCAGATACCGGTCTCGACTGATCCGTCCTCACTTTTCCAAGTCATCAGGTCGCTTGTCTGGATCTCGTCGCCATCAAGGCCGGTGTAGACCAGCGAATCCGGAAGTGGCATGGTGGCGACGGTATCACCGTCAATTTTCATGGATGGGAAAAGCGTCATAGTTGGCTCATCTCTCCGTGACTCGAGAATTCAGATCTGCTACAGGCTGCAGATTCACGTAATCGATGAAATCGAGCTCACCTGGCGAATGACCGAGCTGCGAAAGAATGAGGGCAACCTCGCCCCGATGCTGATGCGAATGAAACGCTTGATGGATCAGCATGTCGCGAATGGTGTATTCCGCTTCATACCCATAGAACGAGCGATAAGCAACCGGTTCGTTTAACTCGGCAGCCGTCAACTTGGAGAGCCAGTCATCCATTTCCTGGTCGGTCTTGTCCCAGGCGGATCGGAGTGAGGCGATATCCGGAACTTCGTCCGGAGTCAGCGTCGGACCGCTTGCTCCGGTTCGGGCTCGGTCGTACCACGCCAGTTGGGCGTCGTACATATGGATGAGGGTTTCGAGCAAGTCGCCGATACTCCCTTCGCCGATGGGTGTGCGTAATTCCTCGGGCGTCAGGCTCTCCGCCGCGGTCAGGAGCTGCTGGTTGGCCCACGTCGAATGGCGATGCACATCAAGCAGAGCGGCAGTAGTGGTATCCATACGATCTCCTTTCCATCGATATAGCGTCTGTACCCAGGTCAGGGTAGCGCATGCGGGGTTCCGGCAATCTGGTCCTGTTTGAGAAAATAGATCATCCCCAAGTCCCCAGGCGATTGCCCCAGCGCGGTCAAGCCGAGCGCGACCTCACCCCGATGCTGTTGCGAATGGAAAAACATGTTGCTCAACATGACCTTGATCGGAAAGGCGCCGGTGCTGCCACCCTGGGATCGATACGACACGACCCGTTCGACATCCTCAGCGGAGAGCCCGGTGATATACGCTTCCAGTTCTTCATCGAGCGTTGTCCAAACGGCCGCGAGGGTCGCGATATCAGGATAGTCATCGACCGACAGCGACGGCCCGCTGGTGCCATTCCGAATCCGGTCGAGCCATGATTCCTCGACGTCATAAATATGGAGCAGCGTGCCGAGGAGATCGGCAAACGCGCCATCGCCAATTGGTGTGCGCAATTCATCTGATGAGAGGTGAGACGCTCGCTCGAGCAGCACCTGGTTCGCCCAGCGGCCGTGCCGAAACATCGTCACCAGCAAATCCTGAGTTGAATCGCTCATTCGGCTACTGCCCGTCGTTCTGCATCTCGAGATAGTCGAACATGTCGATTTCGCCGGGTGAATGTCCGAGAGCCGTCAACGCCATGGCGACTTCGCCCCGGTGTTGATGCTGATGAAAGGCCTGGTGCAGTATCGCTTGCCAGCGGGGAGACGAGCCTTCCCAACCAAACCATGATCTGAAATGGATCTCGGTTGCGAGATCGTCATCACTGATCGACCCGAGAACGTCCTTGGTCTGTTGGTCCACTTCGGTCCAGGCTTGGCGGATAGTACCCACGTTCGTGAACGACGCTGGATCGTGGGGTTCGATCGGGTCGAGTTCCTGGAAGCGTCTGGTCCACCCGAGTTGGGCATTCATCATGTGAACCAGCACGTCCCGGATCGAACCGTCTGCACCGGGAACCGGGCTGGTGAATTCCTCCTCGTTCAGCGCGGCGGCTGCGTCTAACAAGCGGTTGTTGGCCCAGACCGAGTGGCCGGTCATGGCATCGATCATCGAGTTGGATGTGCTCATTGGCGATGGTGCTCTCCTGGCAGGGTGAAGATCAGTCTCTGGCTACTCCGATAATAGTAGAAAACGTCGCGAGTCTCCGAAGCCTGTTGCTATATAAGAAAGAAGCTCTTTCGTCTGGCCGCTCGCCCATCACGACAATTGGGCACCGGGTTCGATATCACCGTTCGATTTTGCAGACGTCGATGCTGCTGAATCGACTGGAGGGGCGAGGACCCCGTTTCGCAGCGGGGATAGCAACAAGACTCCTGCCGCCAGAAACATTCCGATCTCGCCAATGACAAGCGTCATGGGCAAACCGATCAATCCACCCAACGCTCCGCCGATCAAGGATCCGACAGGCTGGACACCCCGGGAAACAAAAACGAACGCAGAATTGACCCGCCCGAGCATTGCTGGCTCCGCTCGCATCTGGCGAAGACTGATGGCATTGACCAGGTAGATGATCAGCGCCAGCCACTGCAGGAACTCGGCGGCAATGACCAGTGGCAGCGCATAGCGATCGACCAGAACGGCCAACGGCACAAGCAACCCCGTCAGACCAAACACAGCCTGAGAAAAGATCAGGAGGGTGCCGGTTGGTATCCGCTTCGACAAGGGGGAGGAAAGAAGCGATCCAATCAGAGCGCCAACGCCGCCGATCGCGTAAACGAATCCAATCTGGTTCGAGGAGAGACCGAGGTCCTCGATCATGAACAGCGTGTAGACCGCCAGAAAGATGAAGCCGAAGGTATTCGTGATCCCGGTAACGACGAGCAACGGGCGCAGAACCGGGTCGCCAGTGACCAATCCAAGCCCCGCTCGAATCTCCTCGCGGATGGGTGGGCGATCAGCAGAAGGGGTTGGCTCGGGTTCTTCTGTCTGGATTTTCGTCAGCCAGAACGCGGAAAAAAGAAAGGAAACTGCGTCCAGCAAGATCGTCACCGGTGCCGACAGCAGTCCCACCAGCACCCCCGCCAGTCCCGGTCCAACGACCTGAGCCGTGGATGCCGTGGCTTCGAGTTTGCTGTTCGCGTCGATCAAGCGGTCACGGCCTGCCAACAGTGGAACGTAGGCCAGATAGCAGAGATCGAACAGGATCGTGAAGATCCCGGCGCCAAACGCGACCGCATAAAGCAGTGGCATCGACAGGATGTCGAGCAGATACGCCAGCGGAATCAGCAAGAGGAGACCAGCCCGGGCAACGTCGGAAACAATCATGATCGGTCGACGCCGCCGACGGTCGATCCAGGCTCCGGCCAGGAGTCCAAAAAGAAGCGCCGGGAGCTGACCGGCGGCGGCGAGAAGACCGATCTCCCAGGGCCCAGCATCGAGAACGAGAGCGGCGGTCAACGGCAGCGCCAATGCACCAATCGTGGTTCCGACCTGTGAGGCGGCATCGGCCTGCCAGAATCGGAGAAAATCGCGATCACGCCAGAGGGATGTTCTGGTCGGATTCATCGCGACAGCAGTCTTCGAATCGGGATCACCGTGTACTGGTTTGACTGGGTTTGAGAATCACGGAGCGATCGCATGGCGCCCATGGGCCACTCCGGACGTTGTGTTGTTCGCATGACCTGATGACTCTCTCGTTCGACGAGGAGCAGTGCTCGAGCGCCTGTCCTCCACTGTCCAATTGCGCGTTGGGGTTAGGACAGTGGGGAATCGAGTGTGAGCGGATAGGACATCCGGCGGGTCTCCATCAGGTGAGGCGCGTGCGGCATTGATCGCACTCTTCAATTCTAGGTGATCCAGGCAACTGCGATGAACGGTCATCTCTACTCCCCCAATCATGAGAAGATTGAGCGCAGAGTGGACTCGCGCGTTTCATTCGGAAAGGACTACTTTCATGACAGGTTTGACCCCTGACCGCATCATCTACGATCTCGCCACCGCTGGTGATCCACAGGTTTCTCCGGATGGACGACAGGTTGCCTTCACGCTTTCGCAGGCGGAGAGGGGGAAGAAACGAGCTGGGAGCCAGATTGGACTGGTTGGAATCGACGGAACGAATCCGCGCCAGTTGACAACGAGCGGTGACCGCAATAGTGGCGGTCGCTGGTCTCCGGACGGACGCCAAATCGCCTATGTCTCCGCGGGAAGTCCGGGATCGACGGTCCGGGTCATCGATGTCGAAACGGACACCGCACGAGATCTGTTCAGCCAGGGTGGCGGAGTCGGGTCGCTCGCCTGGTCGCCGGATGGCACTTCGATCGCCTACACGGCAAGTTTCGATCCGGAAAACCCGGACGAATCTGCGCCCGGTCCGGAAGATCCACCCCGCGTCCGGTCAGTGCGCCGGATCGATTACAAGCAGGACAATCGCGGCTTTCTGAACGATGTCCGCTTGCAGGTCTGGATTGTCGATGTCGCAACGGGTGAGCGACGCATGCTGACCACTGACGCTGTCGACCACGTCTATCCCTCCTGGTCGCCAGATGGCACGACCCTGGCGGTCAAGGTGCCGAACCGGAACGGGATGCATGGCCAGCTCGGGTTGGTGGATGTCGCGAGCGGGACTGTCACCCTCGTCGGTTCTGAAGATGGCAATCTTGGCAACTGGTCATGGTCGCCGTCTGGTGATCGGCTACTCCTCGCCGCTGACGACACCCAGAGTTGGCAACTCGATCTCTATTGCTATTTCGTGGAAACCGGAGAACTCGAACGGTTGACCGATGATCTCGAATGTCAACCCGACGCCGGGTTCCCGACCGTGACCCCACCGGCGCAACCGATCTGGATCGATGGGCAGCGGGCGGTCTTCCATGCGCTGCGGGGAGGCGCGAGTGGCCTGTACCAGGTCGATGTGTCGACTGGATCGGTCGATCTCCTCCAGGGTTGGGTCGGTATGCATAGCGGGTTGAGTGCCGATGCCGCTGGACGCTATTTCGCGCAGTCGGCGAGCAGTCTCGAGAGTACTGGTGAGCTGAGCGTCTATGACCGGACCGAGGATGTTGCCCGGTTCGTGGTCTCGCCGAACCGGTCGGTATTGACGGACACGCCGATGGCGGAGTGGGAAAAATTCGAAGTCGAACGGGGCAAGTTCATGATCGATACCTGGCTGTTGAAACCGCCGGGATTCGATCCTGCCAAGCGCTATCCGGTGGTGCTCGATATCCACGGCGGACCGAATTCCTGGTACGGCTACGGGTTCAACCCGATGCAGCAAGCACTGGCCGCTGCAGGTTTTCTGGTGGTGTTCAGTAATCCGCGGGGATCGGGTTCGTACGGCAGGATGTTCACCCAGCAGGTGATTCGCGACTGGGGTGGCGAGGACTATCGCGATCTGATGGCGGTGGTCGATGCCGTGCTGGAACGACCCTACGCCGATGGCACGCGCCTTGGTGTCTATGGCTATTCCTATGGTGGGTTCATGTCGGCGTGGATCATCGGACATACCGATCGCTTCAAAGCGGCGGTGATCGGTGCGCCGGTGGTCGATCTGGTTTCGTTTTTCGGCACGGCGGATATCGGCCACACGTTTGGGGAGATGCAGATCGGTTCGATGCCATGGGAGGATGTCGAGGAATACCGTTTCCGCTCACCCCTCACCTATCTGCATGAGGCCAAGACCCCGGTCCTGATCCTCCATGGCGAACAGGACGACCGCGTGCCGATCAGCCAGGGCGAGCAGTTGTTCATGACCCTGGCGGAAACCGGCTGCGAGGTCGAGTTCGTCCGCTATCCGGAAGGAAGCCACGCTTCCGTGACCAGGGTCGGCTATCCCGCGCACCGGGAGGACTATCTACGGCGGTTGACCGGGTGGTTTTCGGAGCGGTTGTAGGGGGGTAGTGCGCACAATTCTGGCCGCGCGATGGCAAAGGCATTGAGCCTGTTTTCCCGATGAGAACGGCTGATTTTGTAGACGCTCGTCTGTAGAGTCCTAGGCTGCATGGCAATACCATGCAGGCGTGAACTCAATCAATCAGCGATTTGGTAGAGCCGTTCGCTCACAGACCGAATTGCCTCCAGCAGAAGAGATGCCATATGCCATGTTCATCGGACCTATGTGAGTTCAGTTGAGTTGGGGAAAGTCCGGATAGGTCTTGAGGTTGCTCAACGACTGGCTCTTGGGCTTGGTGTTTCATTGAGCATACTAATAGACCGGGCAGAAACCGAGGATGAACGCGGTGAGGTCGATCCCCGTGCCTGATCTGCCGAGCTTCCAAGTAGATCACAGCATTCTCCAGCTCAGGGGTGGTCCGGTTCAGTTGCCTCGTTCCAGTCACGAATTCCTCCGAGCAGAAGAGCCAATCCAGCTGACATCGAAAACACAGAAACCCCATATCGAGGCGCTTTGTCGCCAATATGGTGTTGGCCAGGCTGAGAGATATTCGGCTCGGCCAATACGCCGGACTTCGATCCTACAAGAGCGATTTCGACTTCGTTGTCGCGCTTGGTGAAGGCGACGAAGATCTCGTCACCCGGTTCGTGTTCTTTGCGGATGATCTGGAAACGCTGCTAGGTCGATCCGTGGACCTCGTGTTCGAGTCGAAAATGAAGCCAAGATTTCGGAAGACCATCGCCGCTTCACGGGAAACCGTCTATGAATCCGAAGATCGCCCAATCGCTGCTTGACATCGTTGAACATTGTGACGAACTCGCGGGATATCTCGAGGGGATGACAGTCGCCGAATTTCATAAGGATGGTGCCTATCAGCGCATGGTTGAGCGACTCATTTTCGTTCTTGGCGAGGCTGTCGTTCGGATTCGCGATGCCGATGAGGCCTACCTCAAGGAAATCCCCAGCTCTCGCCAGATTATTGGCATGAGAAATCGTTTGGCGCACGACTACGACACAATCAATGTAGACCTATTGTGGATGACGGCGACGCAGCACGCGCCGACGTTCGTGCGTCAGCTGCGAGGTCGCAACTGAGCTTTCGGTGCCAAGGCCTGGAACTCGAGCTTCCTATCGTCTGTTGGGGTGATGATCTCAAATGGGATGCTGGCTGACGCCGCGGCCGCAACCTCGCTCGAAGGCTATCGTCGAAATCGGTTGCGGAGGAATGGCAATCGAGTCCTTCGTTCAAGGGGCGTCGCCAATACTTTGGAGCCACGCTGACGGACAAAGATGCCACGTCGTCGAACGTGAGGCCTTCCTCCGTCGACGAGCGACTTCTTGTCGGTGGCGTTTCACAGCATGCTTATGATTGCCCTGCAATTGCGTTTGTCAATGAACTAGGTGTTTCGGAGTCCAAATGGGTTACATCTCACTGATTCTGATGATCACCGCCGCCGGGGTGCTCTGTGCGTATGTGCTCTACAACGCGGCGGAAAAGCATGACCGGCACCAGTGGCTGTGGGCGGCGATCGGGTTTTTCGGGAATGTCTTCGGGCTGATGGCGTTCCGGATCTTCGTCGGGAAGCTGACGTAGCACTGACCTCTTCGGCAACTGCCCCACCAGGTAGTCAGCCCTGATCCCAGCAGTCTACCGCCCGATCGGCTGGGCCATATAGAGGAGCGTGGTGAATCCGCGCTCGACCGTCCCGCCGAGTTCCTGGTCGACTGCTTGCCGGATCTCTGCGAACAGCTGGGCGCGTGTCGCTGGTTCGAGCACCTGATACCGGGAATAGGAATCAAAGAGCGCGATCAACGTTTCCGCGTCGTACTCCCGGGTGAAAGCGTAGCGACGCTCCTCGACCGGTCCAAACAGCCCCGATTCAGCGATCCGGTTGCCAGCCGGAATGGGCACATCGCCGATCGCCGGTGGATCGATATCGGCTATCACCAACTCCGGTGCCAGGCGCTCATAGATTCCCCCGGCGACCCGAGCGAAATCGTCGTTCCCGGGTATCGCGGCATTCCGATTCCACCAGAGCGCCACCCACCCCTCTGGCCTAAGCGCCGCCTGCAGTTTCCTATACCCCACCTCCGGATCAATCCAATGGAAGGCACTGGCGGCATAAATCAGGTCATAGGAGGCTGGTTCGAGTGTGGCATCTTCGAACTGTCCGACCGTAATCCTGGCGTTCGGGTAGTCAGACAGGTTTTCCCGCCAGCGTGTGGCCAGGTTCTCGCCGAGTTCCCAGGCGTCGATCTGATATCCCTTTCGCGCAAACGGGAGGGTGGCATGACCGGTACCAGGTCCGACTTCGAGGAGGCGGGATCCGGGGACGATGGAGCTTCGTTCGATCACATCGAGGAAGACCTGGTCTGGGTAACCGGGGCGTCCGCGATCGTAGTGGTCGGTCACCGCATCGAACGTGGTGCGGCGGTGGAGTCTTTCGTCCAAGGTGCCTTCTAGCGGTGTCGCCATTTGCCTGCAATCCATATAGAATGTCTACGTACCGATAAAAGAAACGTTCCCGTTTGCCGATGGTAACAGGATCGCGGAAGGAAGAGATGATGCGGAACCGAGGAACACTTGCGCGGATCACGGCAGCGCTGGTTGTATTGCTGTCGATGATCGCGGTGATGTCAGGCGGAGCATCCGCTCAGGACACGTTGCCAGAACCTTCGACCACGATTCGCGTCATGCATGTGGCCGAGGGTGGACCGAACGCTGATATCTCGGTCGATGGAGAGGTCCGCTACAGTGGCCTTTCGTACGGCGAAGCAACCAATTACGATTCCGTTCCGCCGGGGGAACACACATTTCAGGTCGATTTTGCCGAAGACGCGGGTCTGGAACCCATCAATGTGACCCAGACTGTTGAGCCTGGCAAAGCGGCTATTGTGCTGGTGGCCAATGGAGAGTCTGGTCCGGAGATTCGCTCCTACGAAGTCAATCTCGATCGCACGTCAGATGGCACTGCCCGGGTCCGCCTGATCAATGCCACCGCGGATTCTGGAGACCTCGATGTCTATGGCGAATCTGATCGCTGGTTCAAGGACGTTGGAGACGGAAGCGCTTCGGATTACAAAGAAGTTGCCTACGGCCCTCGGGATGTTACCGTCCGCAACGACGATTCCGACCAACCGCTTGTCGACCTTCCTGCTGCCCAGCTCAATTGGGGCATGGTGTATGACATGGTCATGTTTGGAACCGTAGCTGATGGCACCATGCAAACGATCGTGCTGACCACCAGTGTGTCACCCCGATGCACCCTCCTGATGGATCAGAAGGGCTTTCCGGGCGATGCCTGCCTCCGGATTGGCAATCTTGCCCCGGCTGGGCTACCGCTGGTCGATATCTACTACAACAATGTCAGGATTCTCGAAAACGTCGGACTGGGCGAACGATTGAACTACGTCAGCGTTCCGGTCTTTGCTTACGACGTGCCGATCCACATTGTTCCTTCGGGGATGGGGACGGATTATTCATATACCTACCAGTATGTGTCGCTCCGCCCAGGTGAGGCTTACGACATGTTCATCGTCGGCTCGGCCAACAGCCCTAGCATCGTTGGTGGACGGGTAAACCTCACTCCGCCGCCGGTCGGCCAAGCGCGCTGGCGGTTGATGCATGGCTATCCGGAAGGCGCCAAGGTTGATGTACGCATCAAGGATGGACCAGTGATCTTCGCCGAGGTTGAATACAAGGACGTTACCGACGATGTCGTGCTCGATGCCGGCGACTACACGATCGAAGTTGTGGACCACGATAGCGGCGCCATACTCCTCGAACAGGCCGTATCGATCGAAGCGGGCATCGTGTATGACACGGTGGTTTCTTTCCAGGTTCAGCTTGATGTTGGCGAGAACCTTGCAACACCGGTGGCTGTCACCGGTTCGAATGCATTGATTGCGACCTTCGCCTCCCCAACCTTCCCGCGGGGAGGCATCCTGGTGCCGCAGCCTGTGGAGGAAAATCCTGCGACGGACGAAGAAACGGCTGCCTAGCGTTTATACTTGTTGAAGACCCGTAGCGCGCGACCCCGTGATCACGATTTGCGGGGTTGTCGTGTTTCTTCCGCGCACCGACTCGGAACCCCGCTGAAACGAGGCTGGTCCGCTAGAATGGTTTACCAGCAGACAAGTTCGGGATGGCGTGCTCGAAATGGCGAGACGTCAGGATGAGGAGGAGATTGACGTGAAGCGACTGTTCGCAAGTGGGTTGCTTCTGGCGGCGCTGATGATGGGATTGTCGACTGGATTGGTCGGTGCCCAGGATGCCACGCCAGTTGCAGCTGATGAACCTGCAGCAACACCAGTAGCCGCTGTTCCGGTGACGCTTGGCGCCTGGGCGGTCGGCGACCAAGTGAGCCCGATTTCCGAGCAGTGCACCGCTCCGGCAGCCTCGACCGATGAAACCGCTGACCAGTTGGCGGCGCTCGATCCTCGGCCAGAGCCTGCGTTGACCGACAACGGGTTGATCGCGATTCCCGCCGTTGGACCGGCTGATCAGCCGGCCATCACTGGTGTCCTGACCACGCTGACCCAGTTCTGGGCCTGCAACAACGCAGGAAATCGACCAGCGCTCGTGTCAGTATTCACTCCCCAGGGCATTGCTGATCTCTATGGATTCAATCTCGAACTCGAAGATGCCGAACTGCGTGCACTCGTTGCCGCAGCGCTAACCCCGGGTGAACCACGTCCAGAAGAAGAAGTGTCCGGGATCGACGGCATCACGTCGATCGTCTTGCTCGAAGATGGTCGCATCGCGGCGCTGGTGGTCAATACCGATCCCCGGATTGCCGGTGGAGATCAGGTCACGGATCTGGTGATCTTCGTGCAACAGGATGGCGCCTATCTGATCGATGAGTTCATTGGCGATCCGTTCGACCAGACACCCGGCTATGGCCACGAAATAGCCTAGTCGACGTTTCGTGCCAATAGAAAGCCCTGCTTCCCCAACCGGAAGCAGGGCTTCTTGCTGTCCCGTTCCGTTTACCGACTAGCCCGTTTCAAGATTGAGGGCAAATTCATTGGGCAGACCGGGAGTTGCGCGTATCGCATCGGCCATCGATGCGATGTCGTAGTCCACCCGGTGCAGGTCAACAGTCAGGCCACCGTGCTCGTCGACCGTGAGCATGACCCAGGCCGCCCTCGGATCACCATCTTTGGGTTTGCCGACGCTCCCAGCATTGACAAAGAGAACGCCCCCAATCGCCCGGTTCCAGGGTTTGTGGGTATGCCCGAAAAGCAGCACATCAGCATCAACGCGTTCGGCAATTCGCTCGAGTGAAGCCGGATCACGGTCTTCGAACAGATATTCGTTCATTTTGCGCGGACTGCCATGTACGAGCAGGAGTTTGCGGCCATGGGCATCGATCGTCAGCGATGGATTGAGTGACCGCAAAAACGCCTTGTTTTCCGTTGAGGTGGTGGCTCTGGTCCAGGCAAGCGATTGCTGGCCCCGCGCTTCCTCTTCCGCAGATCGATAGGCGCAGCCGCAGTCGTCGCGGTCGAACCCAACCCCATCATCGTAATTCCCCATGACCGTTGGAATACCCCGGGTTTGGATCAGCGAAGTGACCTCATTCGGACAGGGACCGTATCCGACGAGATCGCCAAGACAGAAAACGCTGTCTGGACTGGCAGCGTCAATTGCTGCCAAGACGGCTTCGGTGGCGGCCAGATTGCCGTGGAGATCGGACAGAATGGCTATCTTCATGATGCATCTTCCTTGGACGAGCGTACTGCCGGGGGATCGGTTATGCGCAGATGTGACATCGGCGACGCCATGTCTCCGCGGATGAACTGATAGGCCAATCCTCCAAGAACAGCGCCTATCACCGGTGCGATCAGATAGACCCACTGGGCGTTCCAGGTGGAGGAAACGAGTGCTGGACCCAGAGACCGGGCAGGGTTCATCGACGCACCGGAGATCGGACCACCAAACATGGCACAGAGTCCAACGGTTCCGCCAATAGCAATCGCCGCTGCTTGGCCAACAGCGCGCACATCAGTCGCAACGGCCATGATCACGAACATCACCATGAAGGTGAGGATGATCTCGAGCAGAAACGATTGCCACGCGGAACCTCGCGGTACGGTGGCACCGAGATTGGCGGTGTTTCCAAACAAGACCCGGAGCGCCAAGGCCGCCGAGATGGCGCCCACGAGTTGGCCAGCCCAGTAACCGATTGCGCGTTCAAACGGAAGGTGACGAGTCAGGGCAAAGGTGAGCGTCACCGCCGGATTGAGATGAGCGCCGGAGATATGGCCGGTCGCATAGATCATGACCATGATCACGAGACCGAAACTGATCGCGATGCCAAGATGGCTGATCGTCCCGCCTGTTTCGGCGTCGATGACGATGGCGCCACATCCAGCAAAGACCAGCGCGAACGTGCCGATGAATTCTGCGACAACCCGGTGCATTCGTCCTCGTGTTCTCGTGACAAGATATAGAGATACATCTATCTATTAGTGTAAGAAGAAACCGCCAGCGTGATCGTTAACGTCTTGTAAAGCGGTTCAGCGAGGAGAATGGATGTCTGGAAATTGCCCGGTCATCGTTGTCAGTGCCTGTTCGAGTTCGTCAGATCGCTGGCTGCCAATCAGAATGCGATCGCCGGTGGTCAGAACAAGTTGCACCCCTCTGTTTCCGCTCATGTTGTAGGCGCGGTTCCCGCCAAATCCACGCAATCCCCAGCCGCCATATTCGCGAATCGGCGAGTAGGTGCGAGCAGCAAAGGAGGCAATCTCCTCTGGCTTGAACGTGCGATTGGTGAAGGGCAACAGCTTCACGTGCAGCGCGGTATCCGTCACAATCGTTTCCAGATGCATCCACCAGAAGAACAGAGGCAATCCGACACCGGTCAGCAACCAGAGCACGATCACGCCCCAATCGCTCATCGGATTGTCACCGACAGGTTTGCCCCGAAAGATCTGCTGAATCAGAGTCAACCAGCCGAGGGAAGCGATCCCGCCGATGATGATCAGCAGCCAGCGTTGACTCAAACGTTGTGTTTCCCGGAAGAGTTCCACGCGAGTCGTTTCCACTCAGGGCAGCGTATAGATCCAATCGTTGCTGCTAAACCGGGTTTCCGCCAAACGTGCGGCTTCGTCGAGTTCTTCTGAGGTCACGGCGCTGTCGGTCAATCCATAGGCTTCTCGGAAATGAGCGACAAGATGATCGATGATCTCAGCGCGGGTCAGATCGGTTTGCTGCGACAGCGGCTCGACGCGTTTGTCGGCGGAGCGGATTCCCTTGTCGCTCAATTTTTCCTGGCCGATTCGAAGCACTTCCAGCATCAGGGGGATATTCATCTGATAGGCCATCGTGGTGTGGTGCAGCACCGCACCGGCCCGACGCGCCTGGGCGGCGCCACCGATCTTGCCACCAGTCGAGGTAATGTCATTCAGTGGCTGATACCAGGCGTCGATGCCGAGATCACGCAACGCAGCGATCACCCAGGCATCGAAAAAGGCGTACGAATCGGCGAAGGAACGTCCCGAAACGAGGCTCCCCGGGGCATAAATCGAATAGGTGATCGCTCCTTCAGGTTCGATAAACATGGCACCACCGCCAGAGATCCGGCGGACGATCTGGACGCCATTTGACGCTGCCGCTTCGGGATAGACCTCGTTGCGCACCGATTGAAATCGACCAAGAACGATGCAACGGTCGGTCCACCCCCAGATTCGCAGCGTGGGCTGGCGTTCTCCACGGCCAACCCGCTTGGTCAGGACTTCGTCCAGCGCCATGTTCATCGTCGGCGTGTGTGGTGTTGCTGGTATGAGTTGCCAGTCGTAGCCGCGCCAGCGTTCCGCTGCGAGCGGAGCCATCGCGGGACGATCTGTTGAATCTACGACCATCCCCGGTCCCCGCCACCACTCTGATGCTGCGATTCGAGCGCTCGCCGAACTGCGGTCACCAGCGCTTCGGGCGAAGCACCCATCCATTCGGTTCCTGGTGGAATCGCTGCTGATACCCGGTTGGTCAAGTCGGCGTCAGAGGCATTGGCAGGAGCACCTTCAAGCGACGCGGTAATGGCGGCAAACGCCTCTTCCGGGTCGAGAAAGAAATCACCATGGACTTTGACATCGCACAGGCAATCATCCACGATGGCAAAGTCAACCGCAACCAATTTGCCGCCAGGTGTTTTGAATTGCCCGTGAAGTGGGGCTGTCATGAAGTCTCCTCTGTTTGGTGACCGGCGTGAGCAAGTCGATGCGTGACGTCCGCCGCTGCAAGCTTGGCGGCGGTGAGACCGCTGAAAACGGCGCCATTGACTGATGAATCTCGGGTGTAATCGCCGGCAAGTAGCAGACCGGGGCGGTTCGTGCGATTCGTTGGCAGTTTGCTGGCATACCCGGGAGGTTGCGCAAACTGCGAAAACGGAACGCGAACGGTTGACACGGGCGTCCATGCTTCGATCGGGTGCCCGAAAATCCGGGCAGTTTCGGCGCGAGCCATCTGGGTGAGAGCGGGTTCGGAGAGATCCGCAATCCGTGGATGATCGAGAAGAACGGCAGAAACCAGATGGCGGCCCGTAGGTGCGTACGACGGAGCCACACTTGACAACGGCGCGATATGGTTGACACCGTGATCAGCAGCGGCATTAAGGAGTAAACAGGAACCGAGCCCAGGTTCACGGTCACCGGCCAGATAGACGGTGGTGCAACCGAGACCTTGGCTGGGAATCGATTCAATTCCGGTCAGGTCGCGAGCAGCCAGCGGATCTGTTGCGATGATGACAGTATCTGCCGCGATTGGCTCTGCCTCGGTTCGAACACCGGAGACCCGACCGTTTTCCTCGATCAGACTCGTGGCGCGGACACCATAGGTGATGGCATCTGTCGGGAGCTTTGCTACCAAAGCGTCCGGAAGCGCCTGAACACCAGAAGCCGGTAGAATAGCGTTCCCTTCCAGGAACATCTTCAGTGTAAAAAGAAGCTGACCGGCGTTGCCGCTGAGAGAGCGATCGAGAGAGATGCCACCCCAGAACGGTTTGGCGAAACCCTCGATAAATCGATCACTGAATCCTTCGGCTTGCAGGAATTCGAGTGCGGTTCCGGAGGCATTCGGCGCCATAGTGGCATCGGTAGCGCTGGCCCATTTGGCGAGACGACAGGACAGCGCGAGTTTCGCCAACCGGGTCTTATCGCTGAACGCTCCGAGGTTAGCATCAAAAGCATCACGAATCGACCCGGGATTGCTAAGTGGATTGCTTACCGAAATCGTGCGGGTGCCATCCCAGATTGCCGCGCCACGAGCGAAGCGATGCGGAGCGAGCGCGTCGATCTCCACCAGCCCGGCGAAAGCAGGATAGGCATCAAGGATGACCTGAAAACCGCGATCGAGGAGATAGCCATCGCGATGGCGGTCGGTTCGGACTCGTCCACCCGGTCTATCCCCTGCTTCAATGATCCGGAAAGGAATCTTTCGGGCGGTCAGTTCTACGCCGCAGGCCAGACCGGCGAGACCGGCTCCGACGATCAGAACCGGTGCTATTGGCGATGAATTGGTCAACATGACTTCGAATGCCTCGTGACGTGAGCGGGACGATTTCGTCTGCCGCAATCCTACCCAAGTATGTCAGACAGGACCACCATGACTGGGCCCATCGAATTGTGCTACTTGCACAGTTACGCATTGTGCGCTCTTTCACAATGCACGATGCTGCCACAAGGTCTGGCGGGTACGGTTATTGGCTGTGGTCGGGGGTACATTCCGACAGTGTGGAGTCGTGGTAACGCGACGACAGCGGTCGTCATGGAAGGAAACGAGCAATGGCGGGTTCAGCGGCTGAAGTGATGCGAATGGCCCAGGAGGCTGGCGTCAAGATTTTCGACTTCCGGTTTGTCGATCTTCTGGGAACCTGGCAGCACACGTCCAAGAGCCACGAGGATGTGGACGAGGGTATTTTCGAAGAAGGTGTTGGTTTCGACGGTTCCTCGATCCGGGGATTCCAGGCTATCAACGAATCGGACATGCTAATGATGCCTGATCCGGCGTCGGCGCGAATTGACCCGTTTACCAGCATTCCAACCATGTACATGCTCTGTGACGTCTACGACCCTGTGACTCACGAGCGCTATTCACGCGATCCGCGAGGTGTGGCCCAGCGCTCCGAGCAGTATCTGATCGATTCAGGGTTGGGCGATACCGCCTTCTTCGGCCCCGAGCCGGAATTCTTCGTGTTCGACAATGTGCAGTATCACCATTCCAACGAAGCGTCCTTCCACTCGGTCGATTCAGTAGAGGGGTTCTGGAACACCGGTCGCGACGAAGCCCCGAACCTCGGGTACAAGATCCGCCCGAAGAGTGGCTATTATCCGGTTCCTCCGCACGACACGTTGATGGATATCCGCTCGGAAATGGTCTTGACCATGGGCGATCTGGGAATTCCAGTCGAAATCCACCACCACGAAGTCGGTACTGCCGGTCAGTGTGAAATCGATATGCGGTTCGACAAACTGACCGACATTGGCGACAAAACCATGACCTACAAATACGTGGTCCGCAACACCGCCAAGAAGCACAACAAGGTCGCGACCTTCATGCCGAAGCCGATCTTCGCGGACAACGGTTCGGGTATGCACGTCCACCAGTCGATCTGGAAAGACGGTCGTAACCTGATGTTCGATGCGGATGGCTATGCCGGTTTGAGCGAATTCGCCCGCCACTACATGGGCGGTTTGTTGAAGCACGGTCCCGCGTTGCTTGGATTCGGCGCTCCGACAGTCAACTCGTATCGCCGACTGGTGCCAGGATTCGAAGCGCCGGTCAACCTGGTCTATTCCCAGCGCAACCGCTCGGCGGCGATCCGGATCCCAACCTACTCCACGACCGAAAAGAGTAAACGGATCGAGTTTCGCTGCCCAGACACGGCTGCTAATCCGTACCTGCTGTTCGCGGCATTGCTGATGGCCGGTCTTGATGGTGTCAAAAACAAGATCGATCCTGGCGCGCCGGCGGACTTCGATCTCTACGAAGCGACTCCAGCACAGCTGAAGCGAATCAAGAGCACCCCGCATTCACTCGATGAAGCGCTGAAAGCGCTCGAGGCTGACCACGCCTTCCTCCTTGAAGGCGGTGTGTTCACCCCGGATTTGATCTCGTCGTGGATTGCGTTCAAGCGAGAAAACGAAGTCAATCCGGTAGCGTTGCGGCCAACTCCGTATGAGTTCTACCTCTATTTCGATGTGTAGTCTCCATCACCGGTCTGATTAAACGATGATAGGGCGCGCGGGAACTATCCCGCGCGTCTTTTCACGTCACTTCTTCTGATCGGCTACTGGAAACCAGAAAGGGAGCTTAGCAAAAATGGATAACGGGATACGCAATGCGATTCTCGGGAACTCACCCAGCAAGGAAGATGTCCTGGCCCAAGTCGAAGCGGATGGGATCGAGTTCATCAATCTTCAGTTCACTGATGTCATGGGGATTGTCAAGAGTGTGACGATTCCAGTCGGGCAGTTCGAGCATGTTATCGAAGGCGGTCAATGGATCGATGGATCGTCGATTGCTGGGTTCACGCGGATCGCCGAATCAGACATGTATCTCCTGCCCGATCTCTCGACCTATTGCGCCGTGCCCTGGGAAAAGGAACTCTTTCCGACCGCCCGGGTCATCTGTTGGGTCCACAATCCCAACGGCGATCCCTTTCCCGGTGATCCGCGCTGGGTGCTCTTGCGGCAGCTGGAACGACTGGCGTCGAAAGGCTATCTCTACCAGACAGGACCAGAACTCGAGTTCTTCCTGTTTACCAAGACGGGTGATAACGTGTCGCCGCTGCCTCACGACCGGGGTGGCTACTTCGATTATTCAACCGATCTTGCGTCAACGATTCGCAAGGACATGGTCCGTGCGCTCGAGTTGATGCAGGTCGAAGTTGAAGCCAGTCACCACGAAGTCGCGATCGGACAACACGAGATCGGATTTCAGTACGGGGGCGCATTGGCGACCGCAGACAAAGCGGTCACATTCAAATACGTTCTGAAAGCCATCGCCCAGCGGCACGGGTTGCATGCCACCTTCATGCCGAAACCGCTCGAAGGAGTCAACGGCTCCGGTATGCACGTCCACCAGAGCTTTACGGATATCAAGAGCGGCGACAACGCGTTTGTCGATACATCCGATCCCTATGGGCTCTCGGGGATGGCAAAACAGTTCATTGCAGGTCAGTTGCACCATGCACGCGGGATGACCTCGGTGTTGGCGCCGCTGGTCAATTCTTACCGTCGCCTGGTGCCCGGGTTCGAAGCGCCGGTCTATGTCTCCTGGGCGCGGACGAACCGCTCGGCGCTGATCCGGGTACCAGCCATTCGGGGCGGCCATACTGCCGCGACCCGTCTCGAACTCCGGTGCCCAGACCCTTCCTGCAACCCATATCTCGCATTCGCCGCCATGCTCGCTTGCGGTATGGACGGGATCGAACGGGATCTGCCGTTGCCAGAACCTGTCGAGGAAAACCTCTACCACTTCACGGATGACGATCTCATTCGGCGGAACATCCCCACACTGCCAGCGACGCTTGGCGAAGCCGTCGATGAAATGCAGCGAGATGAGGTTGTTCGTGAAGCGCTGGGCGACCACATCTTCGAGCGACTGATTGAAGCACAGAAACTCGACTGGTCTGAGTTTCGGCGAAACGTCTCGGAATGGGAACGCGCTCGATATCTCGAGGTCTACTAGCCGACCTCCTGGTTTGAGCTGGTTGAACCTTGTCGGTTGCACTAGAGTTCGGCAGTTTCGCGCAGAGAGCGCGTTCATACGAGATGCCATTCATGAAAACGACGTTACGATGGCGCGTGTTTGCCGTCCTGCTACTAGTCGGGCTATCAGCCCTTGCCCCGGTTGTCCGGGCGCAGGATGACAGTGCGCCCTTTTTCGCAATGCGACCGGTCGATTTCTCGGCGTTCGATGCCGAGATCGATGCCATGGATCCCGCCCGAGTTGCAGAACTCGACGATCTCGTGCTCGAAGCATCAGTGGCTGACCTGGGAGCGTCGATGGATGCCGGCGAGTTCACGTCATACGAACTGACGCTCTTCTACCTCTACCGAATTCGGGCGTTTGATGTCGATCAATACAACGCCATTGTCGATTTGAACCCGGGCGCGCTCGAAATTGCCGCAGTTCGGGATACAGAACGAGCGGCCGGACAGATCCGAAGCCCTTTGCACGGTATTCCGATCGTGCTCAAAGACAACATTGCAACCGATGACTATCTCTATACAACAGCTGGCGCGATGGCGCTGGCGTATGAACTTGCAGGACGTGACGCATTTCTGGTGAACCAGTTGCGAGAAGCGGGAGCCATCATCCTGGCAAAAGTCAACATGACAGAATGGGCCAACTGGATGCACTATCCCATCGCGAACGGGTACAGCGCGGTCGGAGGTCAAGTGGTCTCTCCGTATAGCCCCTGGCTCGATCCGAGCGGATCGAGCACTGGCGCCGCGGTCGCGGTGACGGAGAACTTTTCGCCATTGGCGATCGGGACCGAAACTGTTGGATCGATCGTTTCTCCGTCGTCTCGAGCATCTGTGGTCGGATTCAAACCATCGCTTGGTGTCATTAGCCAGGATCTGATCATTCCGATCACGGACGCGTTCGACACGGCCGGACCAATCGGACGTTCAGTAGCAGATGTCGCCACGGTCATGGATGTCCTGGCAGCGAACATGGACCCATTGAATGTCCAAAGCGACGCTACGCAATCGCTGCTAGGTTTGAGTTTCACGAATGGCTTGACCGACACAGCGCTCTCCGGAGTGACGGTTGGTTTGCTTGCCGTGGATCCAGCGGAATCGGACGAGTACCAGATCGACTATTACGATCTCTGGGACGAAATAGCCGCTCTCGAGGATGCTGGCGCCACGATCGTCATTGTGCGGGCGCCGTATTTTCCGGAGTTTGACTGGGGTACCCTCTTTTCCTGCGATATCGCCGAGGGCGTTGATGCCTATCTTCAAGCCACGGGTGCTAATTTTCAAAGCCTCGCCGAAATCAGAATGTTCAACGAAGAAAACCCGGGTTATATCCCTTATGGCCAGGAGCGATTCTACGAAGCGGCGGCTTGCACGCTGACTCCCGATGACACCGCCGCGCTGGCCGAGCAAATACGGACCGAAAGCGACGCATGGATGACCTCGCTATTCACTACGTTTGGTATCGACACGCTCATCTCGATCGACGAGTGGTTTTCGTTGCAGTATTCGTTCGCAGGTTGGCCCGCGATCACTGTTCCACGCGGGATGACGGGCGATTCGCCCACTGGTTTGACCTTCGTGGCGCCCTTTCTCGCTGACCGTGAATTGCTGGGCTATGCCTATGCTTTCGAACAGAGGACGGAATCACGAGTGCCACCGACCGACATCCTCGATTCCTCGATCGATGGGGAAACGTCCGGATAGAGTTGGCGGAAAGCCACCGTATCATGTGCAATACAGATCGAGGAGGACCACGAGATGAACCAGAATTTGTTTTCCGCCGATGAAGAGCGGTTGCTCAAGACCACCCCTGTCCTGGTAATCGCTGCGGCGGCGTATAGCCAGCCAGGAGATACCGACACGATCGTTCATGAAATGGAGGCCGGCGCCGCCGGTCTGGGACGATCGCTGGCAGCTGTTCCAAGCGAGGTCGTGGCCCAGCTTTTCGGTTCGCTCGACGACAAGGAATACGACGTCAATGCCATCATCGATGCTGAAACCGAACCTCAACGAATAGTCGTCATCGAAGGGAGTCTGGATCAGGCGAAAGCTGCCAGGTCTCTCCTGCTCGAGCGCACTGGGACGGCGGATGCAGATGCGTATGCCGCCGCACTGATGGCGGCAGCCGAAGCAGCCGTCCATTCCTCCCGGGAGCGAGGCCGGCTGTGGCTGGCCGGAACCGAGGTATCCGAACTGGAAGAGGTCTACCTGGATCGTTTAGCGGACGCTCTGGGTGTCATTCCACCGGGCTGATGTCGTACCATTTTCGATCGATCGCGGATGTCGTCCAAAGGAGCACAGCATGGTCACACGAGCAGATTTCACACCTGAAGAACTCCGCACGATTCAACTGGCGCCCGTGATGGTTATCGGGGCGGCGGCTGCAAGTGAACCAGGTGGGCCAATGTCGATCGTCAAGGAAATGCTTGGCGGTCTTTCCGGGTTGATGCAATCGATTGATCAGAACCCGAGCGCCCTCGTCAAAGAGCTGTTCGAGAATTTCGATGACCAGGATTTCGATTCGAAGCAGTACTCTGACATAGGGTCCGACGAAGGGCGACGCGAGCTCATGGCTGCAAGTCTCCCAGCCGCCAGAGCCGGATATGATCTGGTGCTGGAAAAAGGAAGCCCGGACGATGCAACGGCGTATGCTCAAGCCATTCTCACCGCTGCTGAAGCGGCCACGAAAGCCGCCAAGACCGGCAGCTTTCTTGGTTTCGGTGGCACTCAGGTGACCGCTTCCGAAGCCGATTATGTCAAAAGTCTGGCCGACACCCTCGGATTCAAAATGCTTTCCTGAGACGTCGCGGCGCGAAAGGATTAAGCCGGTTTTTTCTGGATCGTTGCTTCGGGCAACGAAGTCTTGACGCCTGCGATAAAGGCTTCGGACTGATCAGTGTGCGCAGCTTGCCAGATGATGGCTTCGAAGTCGACATCCTTGTTGTCAGCTCCGGTGATCTTGACCGTTGGCGGCATCGAAGGATCGACCTGGACGCTGAGCGCAGCGTTCCAGATGGCTTCGAAGGTTTCATGAACCGCTCCCGGTGACTGGATCGTGAAAACCGTCGAGTAGAAATCCGATTCCTTTCGAACCATCTCCGAGAAGACCTTGAAATTGGGGACAAACACCGTTTCCTGAGCCGCATTGAGCAGCACGGTTGTGCGTATGTCGATTCGGTCGACCACGCCCTTCTGGTCGATCACGCGGATCGTGTCTCCCGGTTTGAATGGGCGTTCGAGGAGCAGATAGATACCGGAAACGAAGTTCCTCAGCACGTCCTGGAGGGAAAGCGATACAGCCGCGGCAATCAACCCGACAGCCGTCACGGTGGCGCCCGGATCGCCGCTGATCGCGGTGATGGCGAAGAGACCAATAACAAAAAACGTGCCGAATCGAATGAGATTGTCGAGAATAACTGCTACGGTTGGGTCTTTGCCACGCTTGGTGAGGGATTCGGACAACTCAGTTCTGATCTTGCCGGAAAGCCAGATCAGGAGCGCCGAGACACCAGCGATCCAGGCGACGGTAACCGCGTACCCCAGGAGCGTAGTGAGGATCTCCTGAACTGAATCAGGCATGGTGACTGCCAGTTTCGTAGATGATGGGGAGCCGAATAGGCGTGCGCGGCATATTGTGCACCGAGTAGTCGTTCTCCTGGTGCTGACACCATTGCCGGTGCCAGTAGTATCCTGATGGCCACCGGAAATGGACGGACGACCATACTGTTTGCCCAAGAATAGCAGTAGAAGTCTGGAGCGTCGTATAGTACGTATGCTTATTTTTCCCGAGCAAGAGCGAAGAATGGAGGGTGTGCTTTGACCGGTTGGAAGATGATTCTGGTCTGGATAGTGTGTGTGATTCTGGGCGCCATAGCGGGTTTTGCTATCGGATGGGTTTTGTGGAAACTTGGTCTCGAGCTTATCGGAAGCGCAGTCGCTCTGGTAGGTGCAGGTGTTGGCGGTTTTGTGATGCTCTTCGCATTCATGCGTTGGAGTGAGAACAGACAGTACTAGGTCCGATAACCGGTCTCGGCGACTGGGCGCAGTGACTCAATGGATTGAGGGGCGACAAATCCGTCTCTCTAATCCGTTGCTCGACGCGAGATGGCACTGAGACGGAAATTTGAGCGAATCGTGCGTACTGAAAGGCAACGGTGGAGTGATTTGGACTAAAGGACGGTTGAGACGACCCGGGTTTGTTGGAGTTTTGGCGCTTCTGGCGTTTCTGATTTCGTTCAGCACGGTGAACGGCATCGTGAATCCGCCGATTGCGTCGGCTCAGATCAGTCCCGAGCAGGAACTTGCTGAACGGTATGCACCGGTAGTCATGCTCAAGAAGCAGCAAGCTTTTTGCGACAAGGAAGGCGAAGGGTATTTCCCGGCACCAGTCGATTTCCTGTTCGACAATCCGGACATCAAACTGCGGATCAACGACGCCGACGAACAGGTCGACGATACGATCATGGCGGAAGGCTTCAGTAAGCAAGACCTCGTCAACGCTGGGCCTGAAACCTATCTCGATTTTCCTGGCAACCCGCGCAAGCCAGAATGCCAGTACGAAGACTACTTCCGTCAAAAAGTCGAAGAACTCGGTCTCGAGCCAACAACCTACGCGAAAATTATCATTGACGAAGCAGCGCGCAGGCTCTATATCGAATACTGGTTCTACTACTACTTCAACGATTGGAACAATACCCACGAATCTGACTGGGAAATGATCACCGTGATTTTTGACGGCGTTCTGTCCGTCGAAGATGCACTCACGGTGTCGCCAAGCCGAGTCGGGTATGCGCAGCACGGCGGTGGTGAACTCGCGAACTGGGATGACACGAAGCTGCAGAAACTTGGTGATCGCCCGGTCGCCTACCCGTCTGCAGGCTCCCACGCCACTTACTATGACCAGCACAATTTCATCGGGTGGGGTGAGGGTGGAACCGCTTTCGGGTGTGATGACACCACCGCACCCTCAAACGAAACTCCTTTGAACGTGATTCTCGTACCAGACGTCATCGATCCCGACGGCGAGTTCGCGTTCATGCTCTACGAGGGACATTGGGGGCAGCGAGATTTCGCGGTCTACGAGGGTCCGAAGGGTCCAAACATGGGTGGAAAGTGGAACGATCCAACCCAGGCGTTTTCAACCTGGCGAACCAGCACCCTGAAAGTTCCTGAAGGCGGTGGCGGTGGTGTCAATACGACTGACGCGTTCTGCACACTTTCGGCAGTAGGCTCATCGATCTTCACCTATTTCCTCTCCCATCCCATCGCCATATTGGCCGCTGTACTCTCAGTGCTTGGTCTTTTCGGGTTCTTCCTCTACAAGATCTGGCCTTACTTCATGGAAGCCATCGATATCTTCGGCAACGAGTTGAGGACGTTCCTCGGTATCGGTGCTATGGCCATTCCGGTTTCGTTGATCGGTGGTCTGGTCGTTGGTTTCTTGAACAGCGCGCCCCCACTCGAATGGATCAATGCGAGTTTCGACAATTCCCGTGGTGGCAAACTTGCGGCGAGCTTGACGGTTGGGAGTCTGCAGCAGATCGCTCTGGTTGCGCTCATCGTTCCAGCCTGTGTTTTCGCCATGAAGGACATCCGCCGCGGTGTCATACCAGGCGTTTGGCGTTCGTTTGTCGGAGCGTTCAAGGCGCTTCCCGTAACGCTGCCCGCGATCCTCGTCATTGTGCTGCTCTTGCTTGGAACGACCATCACCGTCATTTTCTTGCCAATCGCGATCTACATCATCGTCCGGTGGCAGTTCTTTCTTGAAGCGGCGATTCTCGATGGCAAGCGGCCGTTTACCGAGGCGCTTGGGCATAGTTGGTCGATTACCCATCGACATTGGTTGAAGGCCGCACTTGGGACGATCGTATTCCAAACACTGGCCGTCATCCCCGGGCCGCTCATTGGAGTTCTGGTGATGATCGTGGGCGGTAGCCGCATCAGCTTTGCGAACTTCCTGAGCGGGTTCGTGTATGCGTTGACCATTCCGCTGGCTGCGGTGGGTATCACCATGCTCTACCATCGACTCTCCGGCCATGAAATCATTGAACCGAAGATCGTGACGCGACCGATCGAAGAGGTTGAGGGAGAGATGACGGCTGAGGACATCGTGGCGGGCAACGCACCTGCGTAGTCGCCTCCAAATCCTCATTACGGTGCAATGCTATGAGCGGGCTGCACGGCCCGCTCGTTGCGTTTCATGAGGGGAGATCGTCAGGTGACGGCAGCAAACAACGAAATCGGTGCGGTGATCTTTGATATGGACGGGATCCTGATCGATTCCGAACCACTCTGGCGGCGAGCTGAGGTCGTGGCATTCAACGCTGTCGGCGTGCCGATGGTGGAGGATGATGGCTTCCTGACAATCGGGTTGCGGACCGATGAAGTCGTCGAGTACTGGTACGCACGCCATCCGTGGGAGGGCGTGTCGAAAAAAGAAGTCGAAGCGCGTCTGGTTCGCGAGGTGATCGCATTGATCGAAAGCGAAGGCGAAGCTATGCCAGGTGCGCTCGACACCCTGGCCGCCGCTCGTGCCGGTGGCTACAAGGTCGGTTTGGCGTCTTCCTCGAGCAGTGAGATCATCGCTGCAGTTTTGGATCGACTCGGGATCGCAGAGAGTTTTGACGTGACTCAGTCGGCCGAGCACGAACCGTATGGCAAACCGCATCCGGCGGTATACATCGAGTGCGCCGCCCGTCTGGGAGTGGACGGCAATCGCTGCGTTGCGATCGAAGACTCACCGGCCGGTGTGCTGGCTGCGAAAGCCGCCCGAATGCAATGCATAGCAATACCGGCGGCCGAAATGGAATCCGACCGCCGGTATTGTATTGCCGATGTCCGTCTCGACGCGCTCCCCGGAGACCAGTTGTCCCAGGTACTGCGCGACCTCGTGGTTTAAGTTAAGACATCACCGCAAGCAAGCGGTGTGGTGAAATCCTCCCCGGCGGGATAGACCACGATTGCTGATCCGGCAAATGCGGAAAGGCGAACGCGCAGTTCTTCCTGAACGAGACCGGAGGCATCGATTTCGCCAATGAACACATCGGGTTCACTGACAGCGACGAGATCGGCGCAGTTACTCCGCACGGCGTAGACCTGATCACCAGCCTCGGCGCCGATGATGACGGCGTTCACGGTCACCGTTCGCCCCTCCCCTTCAATCGAGCCGAGTCCCTGGACCCCACTCGCACCGAGCTCTGTTAGCAGAAACGAAGCAGTGGCGGTCGAGCCGGTTGTGCCGGTCGATGTTGATGGTTCCGTTGCCACCGGCGTGACCTCCTGGCTGGCAACACCCGTTCCGAGCACCAGCGCTGACTGCAGGGCAGAAACGGTCGCAACCTGGCTGGGGTAGTCAGCCAGTGGAACGACCACTTCGAAGACCACGACCTGGTCGTCCGCTCCGGGAATAGGAGCGCAGGTGACCGTGTTAACAAAATCTGTCGAATTTCCGGTTGATTCGCTGGTAAAGGTACTCGAGATCACTCCGCTGGTGAACGGAGCCGGCATCGAGTCGTTTGCGACACTTTCGACGTTCGAGTACCGGTCATTGTTCTCGTAGAAGTTGACCAGCCAGTCAAAGCAGGTATCGAATGACGTATTCCACGACTCGCTGAGCAGCGACGCGAACCCGAATTCGCTATCGAGCACGAGCGTGTCACCCTCCGCATCCGATGATTCCCGGTTCACGGTCCAGTTTTCGTCCCACGAGAGGACGTATCCCCAGGTCGGACTCACATACGTGTTGCCGGATACTCCAGAAGTACCGGTAGTGGTGGTAGTGGTGGTGGTGGTAACGGATTCGGTCGGCGCCACGTCGGGGGTTGGTGATTCTGCGACGACCACGGCACCCGTGCCAAGCTCGAACCCGGCCTGGAGCGCATCGATGGCATTGGCCTGCGTGGCGTAATCGAGAACGGAAACGAACTGCTCGAGCGTGACGACTGAGTTCGGATCATTGGGGATCGGTGCGCAGAGGACCACATTGATCAGTTCTGACGAGGTTCCGTCGTCTGGATCGGTGTAGGTCATCGAGATCACACCCGTGATCGAACCGTCTGCTGCGGCCTCGCTGGCAGCCGGGTTGACGTTGCTGTAGTTCTCTGAGTTCGAATAGAAGTCAACGAGATAGTCGAAGCAGGTGCCAATCGTTGGATCCCACGACTCGCCGATCAGGTCCGCGAAAATCGTACCGTTGTCCAACCCGAGATAGTCCCGGCCGCTTTCTGACGACTCGTCGGTTGACTGCCAGGTTTCATCCCACGTCAGGCTATAGCCAAAGGTCGGGCTGATGTAGGTGTTTCCGGTCGTCGTCGTTGTACCCGTTGTGGTGCCGGCAGTTGTCGCGGTCGGTTCAGGAACCGCCTCGGTTGCAGTCTCGGTCGCGGTCGTGGTTGCGCTCTCGGTTGGGACGGCCACTTGGGTCCCGCTATCAAGCGACCAGATGACCAAGTCTTCGAATTCGGTGCCGGTTTCAGGAATTGTCGTGTCGCCGAAAAACGCGGAGGCGACGCCAACCGTGCCTGGACCGGGAATCGAGGAGACGTCGAACGCTTCGACGAAATCACCGTTCACACCGAAATATGCGCGATCGGCTTGAACGGCCAGGTTAAGCGTGACCTTTTCGCCGGGGTTGAGATTACTGGGGAGATCACTCCCTTCACCAAGAAACTCATCGGCGCCGAGGGTCCCGAATATCCATGATCCATCGGATACATAGACAAGCAGGAATCCATCGCCAGGATCAGTACCACGGAAGTTCAGGCCGCAGTCCCAGAAACCGGTCGATGCCGCCGGTGGAGCAATACACTCGATCCGCGCGACGAAATCGGTCACGTTGACATCCGTTGGAAAGGTCGCGATTTCGCCGTCGGTGTGTACCATCGCTCCATTTTCCGGTCCGAAGACGATCGGATTGGAGGAAGCCTCGCCGCGAAGTTCGGTGAAGACCTCTTCATCAGTCCCAGGTAGTGGGGCTGGGGTCTCGACAGCCGCTGTTTCGGCCGTCGGGGTTGGATCCGTGGAGGTGGAAGTGGTTTCGGATGTGGCGGCCCCGAAGTCCCAGACCTGGAAGTTCTGGAACGCGATGCTGTTGGATGCTGGTCCGAATCCGCTGACGAGGCTGGCATCGATGGTGACATCGCCCGGGCCGGACGCTTCACCGACATCGATGACTGTCACAAACTCGCCACCAACGCCAAGAAGAGCCACTGCCCCGCTGGAGATGATATCGATGATCAGCGGCTGACCGGCCGGCGGAACCGAAATCCCTTCACCGTTGCCGACGCCATTGCCAATATAGATCCATTGGCCGGTGGACGCCACGATCAATGACTGACTGTCCTCTCCAGCAACCCGAAACGAAACGGATGCGTTCCAGACTGTTCCATTGGGAACATCAGGCACGATGAATTCCGCGTGAATCACTGGATCGGTAATGGAAACGCCAGCAGACTCAAAGGTCTCCAGCGATTGATCGAGTTGGATTTCACCACTCGTTGGGCCAGCATCTGGAGGTGTCACGGCTGCAGCCGCAACGATTTGATCGAAGATCGCGGCTGGATCGGCATCCTGGGCAGCAACTGGGCTGGCAGCTGAAAACTGGATGGCACCGATCATCAAGACCGCAGCCAACAGCAGATAAAAGGTTCGGAATGTTCTGCGCATATCGTGGTTCCTCCCCGACGTTTTGGTCGATTCTTGGTCGTCGACGTTCTCTTTGCTCACGAGCGATTGCGGTTTCACTATACCGGAACACTTTGCATTTTGGAATTACCGGTCCATCCTGGGATACCGTCTGGTGTCACTCAATACTATCCGTCGTTATCGGCCAATCCGGTGATAGCGAGCAGCGAGAAACCGGATTGGAGCGCAGCAATCGCGGACAGCTGGCCGGGTTCATCAGCAGTCTGGACGAACTGTTCCAAGGTGACGACTGCACTGGGATTCCCGGAAACGGGCGAGCAGAGCACATGCACAGTCAGATCAAGCGTGCCTCCGGTGGATGGGTCGGTGTAGACAAGAGTAACTATCCCCCGTACCGAGCCATCTTCGGCCGTCGGTTCTGGTATCCCGGCGACATTGCTGTAGCCCTGTGCATTCGCGTAGTAGTTTACGTACCAGTCAAAACAGGTCCCGATTGTCGGATCCCAGGGCTCCCCGTAAAGGTTTGCGGTGAGGGCGTCAGTTTCGAGACCGAGGTAGTCGACTCCTCCTTCACTCCACTCGCCGACGATCTGCCACGTTTCGTCCCAACTCAACCCATATCCATAGGTTGGACTGACGTACAAGCTGGCTGGCTGTGCTGTCGGCGATGGTGATGGGGTCGGAATAGACGTTGGTGTTTCTGGGATGGAAGTGGGAATCGGAGCGAGTGTGGCGGTTGGTTCGGCCGTGGGTAGTCCGGTTGAGGGTGTCCCCTGATCCTGGTCATCGCCGCCGAGAGAAAATCCGTCCTGCAGCGCAGCGACAGCCAACTCCTTGTCGGCTCGGTCAACTGTTTTGACCGTTTGTTTGAGGATGACTACTCGGCTCTCCTGGGACGGGATCGGCGCGCAGAGGATGTCGATAACATAGTCAGTAGTGACCTGATCGGATTGATTGGTGTAGGTGACTTCGATCAAACCGGTGATGACGCCGTCAGACGAGGTGTCGTCGATCGTCCCTTCTGCTTTGGAATAAGGAGGATCGAGCGAATAATCACGGGCAACCCAATCAAAGCACGTGCCGATCGAGGCATCCCAGGTTTCGCCGATGAGTTCGGCTTTGATTCCGGGCTGGCGGAGGCGGAGAAAATCACGTCCCCCGACATTCGTCGGTTCGTCCGCATCCCAGGTGTCGTCCCATTCGAGGCTATACCCGTAGGTGGGGCTGATGTAACTGCCACCGGCTCCGGTTTGGGCGCGGACGCTCGAGAGCGCCCCGCTCAGCAGGACTGCGACACCGATGGTCAGAATCAGACGAAGGCTTTGGTTCATGAGGACAGGGCTCCTGATCACACGATTGTTCGGATCAGACCGTTTGGGACTGACAGAGGTTTGGTCTCATCTACGGTAGATCAGTTGCCGTCACTTGTCGAGACGAGGCGTTAAAGAAATCCCGCCGCAATGACACCGCAAGCGATCGGATTCTGACCCGATGGATCATCAACTGGATAGACCACTGCAACATAAGGAAGTTGCCCAACGACCAGAGTCAATCGGATATCGATGAGTCCGGTGACGAATCCGCTTTCGTCAAACGTCCCAACCACGAACGGGTCGCCGGAGGCCCTGTCAAGTTGATCACACGATCCGACCCGGATCACGAGCACATCGCCGCCCTGGACGCCAGTCGCAAGTGCCCGCACATCGATCTCGCGACGCACGCGTTCGAGAAGTCCGTATCCGCCGACGCCGGATTCGTTCAGGGGATCAAGGCGAAACGATGCAAATGCTTCGGCTTCCTGAGCGGTCAAGATCTCCTGGTCGATACCAGCTGCAGATTCGGCAGCGGCTGCATCGACTTGTTCACCGCTATCGGTCGGTATGATTTGGAGAGCATTGCTAGGATCGAGCAGATCAGGCACAAGCGCGAGAAAGACATCCTGCGGAGCAGTCTGTGTCAGCGCAACAACCTCACCAGTCGGTAGGGCCATGCACCAGACTTCTGCGACCGCATTTCCGTATTCGGCTGTGGTCGTACTATAGGTAACAATGGCGGCGTTGCTGGTGCTGGAGGCTGTTTCGATCGGCGTTGTCCTCACTCCGTTGGCGCTTATTGCGTCGATTTCGGCAATTCGGAATGTGGTGCACGTGCCGGCGGCATCAGCTGAACGATACAGAAGCAGCGTGGCGACAAGTGGCCCGTTCCCAAGCGTTAGTGTCTGCCGTGTCCCAATCTCCTGAACGCGCTGAACGGACCAGCCGTCGGTCCAGGTGAAGGAAATCGATCCAGATGGCGCTGTGAACTGCCGACCGTTGATATACGGTGAATCAACGGCGGATGACTGTCTTGCGACCGGTGTTGCGGCCGTTAGGCTCTCCGCTTTCGAGACGGCAGCGGGATTCAACGACCAGACTTCGAAGTCTCGATAGGGAGTCAGTCCATTTTCGTGATACGTCATATCGTAAAACGCAGTGCCAGGACCGATGTCGCCACCGTCAAGCGTCGCAATCAAACGGAAATCATCGACGAATTCGTTGTCAATGGCGGCATAACCCTGTTCGCCGACCAGCGCGATATCAAGTGCGATCGGATCTGACTGCGCTTCGACCGCTCGCGGTTTCGATCCGGACGCGAGGATCTCGCTTGGACCCTGAGTGATTGCCCAGAAACCATCTGAAACCGCGACAAAGCGAACCTGTTCCGCACCCGGACCTACTCTAAGGACAAGTCCGCAATCCCAAAGTCCATCGGGATTGTCCGCGGGCGGCAGGCATTCCACGTGAGCGAAAAGATCGGTAATGTCGAGACCAGACAGATCGAAGGTGGCGCGGGTTGGATCGTGCTCGAGCTGGCCGTCAACCGGTCCGAATATCGACGGCTCTCCTTGCGCCGAAGTTTCCAGGGAAGCGTATACCGCTTCTGCTGAGGGCGCGGTTGGACCGGATGATGACGGCACGGCAGCAGGATTACCCGGGTTGCGGACAGTTAGGTTGCTGAACCGGGTTGAGGCATTCGCGGTTGCTGTTTCGGCGGCAAACCCAGTGCCAATCGCGATTCGGCCATCTTCCTGGTTGACCGAAAGATCGAGTGTGGCGATGAACATCGTGTTGATACCAAGGTACCCTCGCGCTCCAATGACAAAAAGATCGACCGTCATCGTTTCCGTGGGTCTGAAGGAGCCAGTATCGACAAGACCCGCGGAACTGAGCGAAAGCGACCAGGTTCCAGCGGAATCAATCCAGAGTCGATAGTGCTGCCCGTCTGCGGTTACACGAAACGCGAATCCGCAATCCCAGGCGGTGGCGGATGATTCGAACGCGCATTCAGCATGAAGAGCGGCGTTTTCGAGCCAAACATCGGGGAGTTCAGCGAACGCGATCGCCTGCGGATCATGGAGAACATCGAGGTTTTCGGGACCGAAGACCAGCGGCGCGAAGGCAGCTCGCTCGAGCAAGCGAGAAAAGAGAAGAGATTCAGGATCCGATTCGGCTGCGGATTGCGCTGCACCACTCAGACCTGCGCTGCCGATGAGCATGAATGACAGCAAGACGGCGGTCAGCCAGCGTTGACAAGCGACCATCGTTCTCCGTCCTAGATTCAAGTGCCGCTGCGGAAGCGGCAGCGCGCGCGGGCGTACTCCAATTGTAACGGCAGTGAGAGATTGGTTTCTGTAGCCGACTTAATCGAAAGGTGTCGCCCAGGCCATCTGCCAGAAAGCGAGCTCGTATTCACACGAGGTGAGAAAAGCCGTGCGGACCCGATCCCGGGCTGCTGGTGACAGGGTTTCACCAACGCGATCGAGTAATTCTCGACACCAGGTCGCGAGATCGGCGAACTCCTGGGAGCTGTACATCTCGATCCACCTGGCATACCGATGGTCGTCCGGACGTGGTTTTGCGGCCAACGCACGTCCCAGATCGGAATAGCCCCACATGCAAGGGAGTAAGGCGGCAACGAGTTCCGCAAAATCGCCAATCGTCGCAGTTCGAATCAGAAAATCGGCATAGGCGCGGGTGACTGGATGCAGGGATTCGGATTCGAGATCAGCCACGGCAATACCGAATTCAGCGACAAACGAACGATGCAGGTCCATTTCTGTCGCCAGGGTTTCGTGGAGGAGCGCCGCAAACGCTGTCATGGTGTCCAGGTCGGGAGAACGACCCGCGGCGAACGCGAGTACTCGCGCGTATTCGATCAGATAGCAATAATCCTGGCGCAGCCAAAAGCCGAAACGCACGGGATTGAGACTTCCGTCGCCGATACCCCGAATGAATGGATGGTCCAGTTGTGCCTGCCAGATGATGTCGGCTTCTCGTCGCAACTCCTGGCTTAGTGGAGCCGGTGATGTGACCATTCTGGGTTGGGCTCCCTCCCATAGACAGGAAACGCCTCTGATCGATGATCAGAGGCGCATACCCTACCGTGTTTTCGATCGGACTGTCTCCGATCTAGTGCATCCAGTGAACGCTGCCGGTTTTCTCGTCGAAACCGCGTAGATCGCGACGGGCTTCATCAGCCGTTGGATACCCACTCCCACCAGAACCGATGACACCAGCGTAGTAGCGGCCGAAACGGCTATCTCCACCGCCGAATAGATGGAATTTCGAGAAGAATGATTTCATTAGAAGACCCCTTTGTCCAAAACAGCGAACCACTTATTCACTACATGGAGTATATCACATCATCGCGATATCGCAATGTAAAAAGTGCTGAACGTACAGTCGTCCTGACCTGGGCTACAGACCTGGTGGACGTGAAAAACCGTTTGTAAGTTTTCTGTAACCCGTGCACGATGGAGCGTAAGTCCTTTCGGGGACTATCGTTCAGGACCATGGCGGTAGCGAGGACCGGTTTTGCTATGGTAGGCGTACACCCGATTCTTCATTCCCTGGAGTTACCTGATGAACGAGCGCGCGATCTCACCTTCGAAAGATACGATCGGCAACGCAGGCCAAGCTGGGTTTCTCGCAGCGCTGGTCATGCTTCTCGCTCAGTTGATTTGGCGGTTGAACTGGTCGACTGACAATGTAGTACAGGCTTTTCCTGAGTTTGTGGTCGCTGCCATCGCCCGTTTGACCCCTCTGGCCATCTTCGGCGCAGCTACAGAGAACTACGGCAGCCTCGCGAAGAAGACCCTGCTCCTGGCCGTTTTGCTCGGTATTGCGGCGGTTGGCTATGAGGGAGGTCGTTACGCGGCCCGATTGACCGCTCGCACGGGTACGAGTTTTCAGGGGCGCTTAACGGCGATCGGAATCGTCACGGTTGCATTTCTGCTTTTTACCGGTTTCGTGATTCTTCCGATCGCCTATCTGGGTGTATTTGCCAGAAACAGTTCCTATACCGCCGAAATTCTTCTCCAGCTTGTGGTGACTTTCGCGATTTTTGCCCTCACATGGACAGTGCTGACGGTTCCCGCGTTAGCGTCGATACCAGCGGATGCGCCCGCCGGCGAGCAATACGGTCGGCGGGAAGCCGTTCAACGCGCGGTGTTCAATGGGGCTGCCGTGGCTGGCCTGATCGCTGTTGGGGTGGGCGCCTGGCGATTGGTGACACCGAAGTCGACTGGCACGGACACAGCGGCCGCCGAGCAGACCGTTGAGGATATCGTTGCCACTCAGCGCGCAAATCAAGGCTTCGAGACATCCCCGACGCCGGAGGCCCAGGTCGGCAGTACCGATGCAGCCAGTCTGACCTCTGATCTCGCGATCCAGACGGATGGGGATGTCCTCGCGATGTTCAATGAGCTCGAGGAGCAGGAGCGCCTGACCCCGGTGCTTACCGCGACGCCGGATTTCTATAGTGTCTCCAAGAATCTCTCGGATCCAACGGTTGATGCGAATGGCTGGACGCTGAAGGTAACCGGACTGGTCGACAATGAGCTCGAGCTGACATATTCGGAACTGACGGAACGGGCCACGACCCAGAACATCACCACCCTATGCTGTATTTCGAACGAACTCAACGGAAAACTGATCAGCACTGCGCTCTGGACTGGCTTCCCATTGGCCGATCTGCTCGCAGAAGCAGGGGTGAAGGAGGGTGCGGTCGATCTGAAGTTCCACGCCGCCGATGACTACGAAGATTCGGTGCCGGTTGAAATCGGGATGAGACCAGATAATCTCGTGGTGGTCGGAATGAATGGCGAAGCACTCAATGACAAACACGGTTTCCCCGCCCGGCTGATCATTCCTGACATCTTCGGAATGAAGAACGTGAAATGGCTCGATAGGATCGAGGTAGTCGACTTCGACTTCGAGGGCTACTGGCAAACGCGGGGCTGGAGCGATACCGCGGTGAATCAGATCTGGGGACGGATCGACTATCCGACCAAAAACGCGGACACCGGTCAGGTGACCGCAACAGGGTTAGCGTCGGCCGGGGCGCGGGATATCTCTCGGGTCGAGATCTCCCTTGATGATGGCGAATCCTGGGCGGATGCAGTCCTGGAACCGTCGCTCAACCCTCCGTTTACCTGGGTCCGCTGGGCATTCCCGTTCGACGGCAAACCAGGGAAGTACACGATGCGGTTGCGCGCAACGGATGGCACCGGCGTGGTGATGGACGAAAAGGAGCGAAGTCCCCTCCCCGATGGCGCGACCGGTTGGCCAAAGCGGAGCTTCGAAATCAAGGACTGACGACGGGCACGGTGTTCCCTACTTCCGGGCAAGATTCGGCGATTCGAGCGCTGAATCAACCGGTGGTACTGCCGCGCCACAGAATTTGCAGCGGGTTGCGGCCAACGGAATTTCAGAAAGGCACTCTGGGCATTCCCGTGAACTGGCGGCTTCTTCGGCGGTCATCGACTGCATCAATGCCGTCACTGGTTTGATGACCAGGAAGAAAATCACGGCGGCGATAATGAGAAAATTGATGACTGCAGTCAGGAAGCTCCCATAATTGAAGGTCGCGTCGCTGATCGTGAATGTCAATCCGGAGAGATCAGGCTGTCCCACAATCAGGCCGATCAACGGGTTGATGAGATCCTCGACCATTGAATTGACCAACGCGGTGAACGCCGCGCCAACGACCACGGCGGTCGCCAACTCGATCAGATTTCCCCGGAAAAGAAACTTCTTGAACTCTGTCAGCACGCTGCCTCCCTGTGCCTGAATCCCCGACTGGTCACCCGATTCGGAATTGCTTTGGCGCCTATGGTAGCAAACTCCCTAGGCCGGAGTTGGTGTGCCCTCGATATCAGGGACGAGCGTGGAGTCATAGGCCGCTGCTACGTCGAGGTCAGCAGGTATGAGTTCTCGCGACGCCATCCAGGCCGCATAAGCGCTCCACCGTTCTTCGCTCTGATAACCGAAGAAGGGCGCAACGGAGGTCCAAACTGGTGTCAGGAGTTCTATTCCTTGCCGCTCGACCTCTTCATCGATCTCTGGATAGGATGCAATGAGCGCTGCCAGAGCGGCATCCGGGTCCGCCATGCTCTCCAGGTATCCCCGCTGCAAGGCGGACAACATCGATCGCACCAGGTCTGTACGGTTGGCAACGGTCTCTTCGCTGGCAACAATCACCAGTTCGTAGTAACTGGGAACTCCCCATGCTTCGACGCGGAGAAAATCGACTGGATACCCTTCTTGTTCGGCTAAGAGGGTTTCGTGGGTCCAATAGGCGCCGAGCACAGCGTCAACCTGACCCGAGATGAGGGTTGACACCAGATTGAACCCGATATTAATCAGGTCGACATCCTCGATGCTTTGATCGACGCTTTCCAGCATGGTGTCAAGAAAAGCAGCCTGGCTGGGGATGCCGGGGTAGCCGATCGTTTTTCCAATGAGATCCGCCGGTGTCCGCACCCCGGAAGCGGCCAGGGTCATCACACCGACCAGCGGGACCTGAACGAGCGCAGCGACCGAAACGACCGGTACGCCCTGGGCTCGGGCGAGCAAGACGTCGGTCTGGTAGGAAATTCCGAAGTCATCCCGACCAGCGCCGATCGTTTGCAGCACCGTGGTTGGATCGGAAGGCGTGTAGGCGTCGAGTTCAATACCAGCATCGGCAAAATAACCGCGCTCCGAAGCGAGAAAAAGACCCGCGTGATTGGCATTGGGATACCAGTCGAGTGCGAGTGAAAGCGATTCAGTGCTTTGGGATGCCGCACGACCGGTTTTCGATAGCGCCAGTAGCGGAAGCGCTGCACCAGCGGCTTTGAGGATCTGCCGCCGATCGAAGTGCGACGCGGCGGCGGGGTTGATCGGAATCATTGGAGCAGTCTTTCTGGAACATCGGGAGCAGGAACGTGACGAGAAACTGAGGGGCCGGTGAAGACAACGCCCGTCGCGGAAATAGTCCGTTCCTGCGCGGGGATGATCCCGATCAGGTGCGACGGTCGATGACAAACCAGGGTCATCCTCTTAGCCCGGCTTGCCGGACTCCCGTTGGCAAACGATTCGATTGTCAGTTGGAGACTATGGCCGGGAGCAGTTCATGTCAAACTCTGGGCAACAATCCCGCGGCGGAGCGGCTGGATCGCGCTCCCCGACGAATCTCATCAGGAAAGGACCACGAACGTGCCGTCGATTTCGATCATTGCCCCGCCGACTATGGAATCGCACCAGGACCCTGTCGCCCGCGAATCGGGGCACGCACTCGCTGGCAAAGCGTATCAGGAAAGCGGACTTTATGACAAGTTCGACATCGCCAGGATCGATGAACCTCGCTTGACTGAATCGACCAGAACGGGCGACCCCGTGCTGGATGTTGCTGAAGTGAACCGTGAGGTTGCTACTCTGGTGGCTGACGCGATTGCAGACGGGTCGTTCCCGGTGCTTGCCGGAGGCACCTGCAACCATCTTCCTGGCGTGATCGGCGGATTGCAGACCGCGTATGGGGCTGAGGCACGGATCGGCCTGCTCTGGCTCGATGCTCACGGCGATTTCAATACGCCCTCGACCACCATGTCGGGCATGCTCGGCGGGATGCCGGTCGCAGTGGTGGCTGGTCTCTGTCATCCTCCGATACGGGAGGCTGCAGGGATACGCTCCCCACTTTCGACTGACCGGATCGTGATGGTCGATGTGCGCAACCTCGATCCTGAGGAAGAACGTTTGATTCGCTCGACTGACGTTGAGATCGTTGGTTTCGGCCCGAATGAAGACGTGAGTGCGATCAGGGATGCGATCCAGCGTTTGGCGGAGCGGGTCGATCTGATCGATCTCCACATCGATGCTGACATTCTCGATGTGCAGTTCCAGCCGAACCACCCAACCGCGGAACCAAACGGCCCGGGGGTTGACGCAGTGGTTGCGGTGATCGATGCCGCGTTCGACACCGGCAAAGTTGTGTCATTTGCCGTTGTCTCAGTGAATACAGAAGGTCAAGAAGGTAAAATCTCGTTCGAGTCTGGAAGCGCAATGCTCGCAGCCGGACTCAACCACGCGGCAAATCGATCCAAATAGTCGACGGACTTGAGCGGAAAAACAGAGGGAATTGAACGATGGCTGATGGACTTGATCAGGTTTTTGACACCCTCGTACGCGAATACGCAGTGCGAGACGAGATTGTTGATGTCGATTTGACAGCGGGTTCGGCCGAAACCGGCGATGCCATCACTGCCGCAAAACAAGAGTTAGTTGCACAAGAAGTTGAGTATGCAAACGCCCTGCGCGGACCGTTTCGTAAAGGGCTTTCGGCGGCATACGCTCTCGAACAAGCCGGCACCCATGAACTCTGGCTCAACGATCAGGTACAAGCTGAAAACGCCATGGCGGATGCATTGATTCGATATCTGGTCAGTTTCGGTTTTGCGAAATCCGGCTCAGAAGAAACAGCACGGTATCAATATCGTTACTCTTTTACCGTAAACTGGGACAAACTCCGTGAGATGTCGGAAGCGAACGGTATCGATTTCGACCAGGCGATGGCGAAGGCATCGTGATCGGCTGGTGGGGTGCCTGATCGCAACGACGCGCCCAGAAATCGGCGCAAACCGCAGGGACGCCGGGCCTCGCGGACGGCGGACGCGAGCCGGATGACAAAACCTGAGCAGTTGCTCGCTCAGGTCAAGATTTCAGCGAATAACGTCGAGCTCTTTCGAACAGCGCTGACTCATCGTTCGGCGGCCGGGCAGCCGTGGGCAGAAGCAGACTTCCCCTCCCCTGATTCAAATGAACGTCTCGAGTACCTCGGCGATGCGGTTCTTGGGACAATCGTGGCTGAGGATCTCTATCTCCGCTTTCCTGACGACGCGGAAGGAAACTTGACTAGAACTCGATCAGCGGTGGTGCGGACAGAGCAGTTGGCCGCCTGGGCTGAGGATCTGAACCTGGGTGACTATCTCTATCTCGCTCCAGGTGAACGAAATTCGAGTAGCGGGCGGGAACGGATCCTTGCCGGAGCGTTCGAAGCACTAATCGGGGCCATCTATCTCGATCTTGGCATTGACGCTGTCAAAACGTTTGTCGGTCACAGACTCGATCGGGATGTTGAGCGGATCGTCGTGCAGGCAACCGAAGCGAATCCCAAAGGTCGACTCCAGGAAATCACGCAGGAACTCTTTCAACGCGCACCCATCTACGAAACCGTCGAGATCGAAGGTCCACCACACGAACGCCATTTTACGGTCGAAGTTTGGTTCGGTTCCCGCCTTCTGGGCTCCGGTACTGGCGGGAGCAAGCGGGCGGCGGAGGAAGCCGCCGCCGCCACAGCCCTGGAGCTCATCGATACCGAAGGCGAATCGATTCTCGCCCCAGATACCACAGCTGACGTTGGCATGGGACAATAGCAGTCGGAAACGATTGAGGGCAGATCCTGCCGACCGAGGAGGAGCACGTGGCCAGGCTGTTTGACCAGCTGACCATCTTTGGGGGGAACTCCAATCCACACCTGACGCAGGAGATTTGTGAGTACCTCGGTGTGCCAAGTGGGCGAGCCGAGGTTTTCAAGTTCAGCAATGACAACACGTTTGTCCGGATCGGCGAAAGCGTGCGGGACAACGACGTGTTTGTGGTCCAGTCATTTGCCAATCCGATCAACGACTCGATCATGGAATTGCTGATCATGATCGACACGCTCAAGCGGGCCTCAGCTGGCCGGATCACCGCTGTGATCCCCTACTTCGGGTATGGACGAACCGACAAGAAAGATCAGCCCCGGGTTCCGATCACCGCGCGCCTCGTAGCGAAGCTGATTGGAACGGCTGGAGCGGATCGGGTGCTCTCGATCGATCTGCACGCCGGTCAGATCCAGGGATTCTTTGACATTCCAGTCGACGAATTGACCGCCATGCCTCTGCAAGCGAAATATTTCCTCGGTAAGCATCTCAACAACCCTGTCGTCGTTTCACCCGATCTCGGCAATACCAAGCGCGCCCGCAACTTCGCGGAGTTTCTCGACGCTCGTTTGGCCGTGATCGAGAAACGACGGATGGGAAATGCGGATCGCTCCGAAGTGCTCAACCTGATCGGGTCAGTTGTTGATTCTGATGTGGTTATCATCGATGACGAGATCGATACCGCTGGTTCGATCACGCAAGCAGCGGCAGTCTGTCTGGAGAATGGTGCATCGAAGGTCTACGCTACCTGTACCCATGCCGTTCTTTCCGGGCCTGCGCTCGAACGTCTCGAAGCTTCACCGATAGCGGAGGTGGTGATGACCAACACGATAGCGCATCCGACCCAGGTGATGTTGACAAAGATGGTGGAGCTCTCGGTGGCGCCACTATTGGCAGAAACCATCGAAAGGATTCATGCAGGCGCGAGTGTGTCGGCGGCTTTCCGATCCCCGGATGCGCTCCCGGACAGTTTTCAGTCGCGTTTCCCGAACTTTGAGAGTATTGGTAGTCTTTCTGTCGCAGGCGTTCTTGACACCGACGACGATCACTAGGAACTGGGTTTACAAGAATGGTGTTATCGGACCGAGATATCGTCAAAGCACTCGAAGAAGGGCGAATTGGGATCGCTCCGTTTCCCGATCTGGCTGTTCAGCTGGGTTCAGTCTCGGTTGATTTCCGTCTCGGTCGGACGTTTATGATGTTCGAGCATTCCCGTCATAGTTTCATCGATCCGCGGCATCCGCAGTCAATCGGTGACGCCATGCGCACGATCGAGGTCGAGGGCGACGATCCGTTTATCATGCAGCCGGGCGATTTCGCGCTGGCATCGACCATGGAAACACTCGAACTTCCTGATGATCTCCTTGGGCGTCTTGAAGGCCGGTCGAGCATTGCCCGGCTTGGAATCACTGTGCATTCGACGGCGGCGGTTTTCGAGCCGGGTTGGAACGGCACGGCAACGATGGAACTCAGCAACCTCGGCCGGATGGCCGTTGCTCTCTATCCGGGTATGAGAATTTGCGCGTTTTCGTTCGAAACACTGAGTTCTCCCGTCAAGACGCCATATCGGAATAAGCTGAACAACAAATACGCCGGACAGCAGACACCGCGCGCGAGTCTGCTGTCGGAGGAGATCAGAGCCGAAACGAGTTGAGCGGAGTGTTTCACGTGAAACATACGAGCGTGATCGAATGAGCTGGTCAAACAAGACCAGGAAGCGGAGTGAAGGTCGTGGCAGTAGCAGAGTTGGAAGCAATCAGAGACCGGGTGCTGCCGATGTTCGAATTGGTTGCCGAGGAATATGGACCCAGAACACCAGCTGGTTATCCTGAGATCCTGGACGACCCGGAACGAGGCGTCATTGGACTCCTCCTGGATCCATCCTTTTCGATCCACTTCGTTTCAGATGGCACCGGACTGTTTGTCGACATGATGACCCGCTCATCCCGCAACGATGCTCGCTCGAGCGCGAGTCGCGAAAAATACGCGGGGATGCCGTTCAATGATCACCGCGCGCTGAATCCGTCGGTCACCGACCAGGAACTGCGCAACTTGATCGCAGAACTGCTTTCCCGCTGGAACACGCAACCATCCATCATCCATATGACGGATACCTAGGTCGCCACCCCAACAAATTTGGATGACAAACGCGCCGGGCAATTGCCCGGCGCGTTTGTGTTTCACGTGAAACAGTGCTAGCTGTCGAGAATCCACGGATCGACGGTGCGATCATAAGTAGGGAGGGGCGTCTCGCCGAAAAACAACGCGACTTCTCGTTCCGCACTTTCCGCTTTGTCGGACGCGTGGATCAGATTTCGGCCTACGGTTAAACCATAATCACCGCGTATCGTTCCTGGCGCAGCTTCAACCGGGCGGGTAGCGCCGACCGTCGAACGCGTGATGGCAATAGCATCCGGTCCTTCGAGAACCATCGTCACTGATGGTCCCGACGTGATATAGGAGACTAATGACTCGTAAAAGCCTTTGCCTTCATGTTCAGCATAGTGGCGCTGGGCCAGTTCGCGGTCGATATGCTGCAACTGCATGCCGACAATCTTCAAACCGCGGCGTTCCAGACGGGAGATCACCTCGCCGGTCAATCCGCGCTGAACAGCATCCGGTTTGATAATGACGAGTGTTCGCTCTGCGTGGCTCACGATAATCCTCCGATGGCGATCGAATCCCAAGCCTGTCAGCTGATGACAGCGACTGGCCAGCCTAGCACAAGTGCTTTCATCGCCGCTATTCGGCTGGTGGAGATTCGTCGGGATCGACTACCGACGAGACTGGTTTGACTGGTTTTCGATTCTTTCGGGAGCGGAGACTGGCTTGCTTGAGTGACCAAAGCGTAACGATAACGGCGATCGCGAGAGGGACGAGGATCACCAGAGCAAGGAGAAGATATTCAGTCGCGGACATACTTCACTTTCAACGATGCAGGCGGGCGGCCAACCGCAAGCAGTTTACCGGGTAGCCGCTTGTCAGGTCGGTTGCTGGGTGGCACTATGACAAGCGAGAACCAGATAGGGGCACCACCATGAACTACAACGCCCATCACCATCCGCCTTTACTCGTCGACGACGACGAGGAGTTTGGCGTTCCGCGTGGCGTCCTTCTGCTGGCGGCCTCGATCGCGATCGCCTGGATCGCCTTGGTGGCGGCGGTTTTCGTGATCGATTTCTCTGGTTTGAGCATAGTCTTCGTGCTGGTCGCGTCATGGACCTGGGTGCTGGGTGGCGGTCTCCTGGTCGCTGGGCCACTGATCTATCAAGTTCGTTTGCGTCGAGTCCGCAAACGCCGAGCCGCCCTCCAACGATCAGAATGGCTCGTCAGCGAATCGTCGGACGGCCGATCGAGCGCGAGTGATATTGGGAAAGAACCGTCAAGAGAGATCTAGCGCAGGTCCCGGAAATGCCGAGCCCCCTGTTGCAGCAGGGGGCCCCGCGGGGGTCACGCATTGGCCGACGAGGGAAGGGGGAAGCCGACCAGTGCACTTCCTAGATGATACGCGTGACCTGATGTCAAAACACCGGCCTGATCGGATAGCAAGACCGGTCCGTTTGGACCGAATTCTGTGACAATTGGTTCAAGGAACCCCATCGCGGTTGCTGGTCACTGGTTCGTACGCTCGCATCATCGCAAGCAGAATCTGGTCGATGAAATCGTCGATTCCGATGAAAAGGCGAGCGGCCCGGCGAGCGGGGAGCCGTTCTTCCTCGATCATGCTGAGAACAGCTCTCACGGTCGGAAAGCGGAAGTAAAGGAATGCCTCGATCGTTTCCGTGGTGCCGAGACCGGCCAGTGCTGCTGATTGCCCGTAGTAGGCACCGATCTGTCGCCCTTCCTCCAGGAGTCGTTCCCGATCCGCGCTACCAGAGTTCGAGGCATACCGAATCGCGAGATCGACCAGTTGCCGACCGAGTTTACGGTGTTCTTCCTGACGTTCCGAGCCAAACGCCTTGAACCAGGGGCGATTCCGGGCTTCGCGCACATAGTCGTCTGCGTAGGCCGAAAGCGAGCGATCGGTTAACTGCTGGCGAGACATCCGCGGCCGGGGCGTGGTCTTCGGTTCGCCGGCGATCAGGAGCTGCAACTGATCCTCCGCATAGCGGCGGTGTCCTCCTGGGGTTAGAAATGTTGGCACTCGTCCCTCATCGGTCCAGCGGCGGAGTGTTCCCAAACTGACCCCGAGATACTCGGCAGCCTCCTTGATCGATAACCAATGCGTCGGAGGCGCTTCTGACACATTCAGAGGCTTGTTTTTGGCCGACATCGTAACTCCAATCGCCTGCTCAGAAACCGCAGTCGGGGTCTACGCTCCGGGTCTGCTGCTATCGCTAACTGCTAGAGAGCAGGTTCTGGCGAATAGACATAACGTGCGTGCGTAGGTTGGCGTCCTCGCGCAGCTGGGATTCGATTTTCTCAATGCCATGCATTGCCGTCGTATGGTCGCGTCCGCCCAGAGCGCGTCCGATGTCAACCAGTGATGCGTGCGTTTCTTCGCGAAGAAGATACATCGCGATCTGTCGCGGAAGAACCACATCCTTTGAGCGATTCCTACCGGTCAACGCGGCGATCGGAAGTTGGAAGTAGTCTGACACCGCTTGCAGGACGTCAGCCTCGCGGATATCGTCACGACGGGTGCCAGCTCGACCGTCCGACAACGCTTCGATCACCAGAGCCAAGGTGGGTGGGCTGTTGTTGATCCGAGAATAGGCGATCGCTCGATTCAGCGCGCCTTCAAGTTCGCGGGTGTTCGTCTGATCCCGCTGAGCGATGTACTCGATTGCATCATCGGGAATGCGAAGCTTCAGTTCTTCCGCTTTGGTCCGAAGAATCGCGATCCGCATTTCAAAATCAGGCGGCTGGACATCGGCGGTCAGTCCGCCTTCAAAACGAGAGCGAAGTCGATCTTCGATGCCAGCAATCGCCCCCGGCGGACGATCGCTCGAGATCACCACCTGTTTGCCATCCTGATAGAGGGCATTGAACGTGTGAAAGAACTCTTCCTGGGTGCTGTCCTTGCCCCCGATGAACTGGATATCGTCGATCATGAGCAGATCGATCGCCCGGTATCGCGCCCGAAACTCCTCCATCCGCTGCGCTCGAATCGAGGCAATCAGGTCGATAGTGAATCGTTCCGACGACACGTAAAGCACGCTCATGTTCGGCCGCAGTTCGAGCGCCCGGTGACCGATGGCGTGGAGGAGATGGGTTTTGCCGAGACCGACGCCACCGTGGATATAGAGCGGGTTGTATTGAGCGCCGGGATGCTCCGCTACGGCGAGCGACGCCGCATGAGCAAACATGTTCGACTTGCCGACCACGTAGGTCTCGAAGAGATAGCGATCGTTGAGACCATGGTTCGTGGGCGACGAAAGCTGGAGTTGACCCTTGCTCTCGGCTTTGGCCGCTGGCGATGATGGACGAGTCGATTCCCGACCACCTCGACCGCGGTTCAGCGTGGTTGTCGAAACAGACGGTCTGGTGGCTGGTTGCTCTGGGGCTTCGAGTCCATTGCCTGCTACCGAACCAGTAGCGTTGGGGTTGCGCTCAGTGACGACCGTGAACACCACGTCGACCGGTCGTCCAATGACATCCGAGAGCGCTTGGGCGATCGTTTCGGCATACCGACTCTGGAGGGTGGACGCGCCAAACGTGTTGGCCGCTGCGACAGTGGCAACGCCGTCAGCAAAATCGACCAGCTCCGCTGGTTTGATCCAGTTGTCGAACGCTGTCTTGGAAACTCGACGTTCGAGATCGCCGAGAACAGTTTGCCAAAGTTGGTTGGCCTGCAATTGCACGGGTTTCAGACCTTCGGGTGACCGCACGACAAGATCGGGCGGACTGCGAGAACAGTGATGATACACCGGCCGGGAGGGGTCGGCAGCTTTTGGGGAGCTCTGGAAGAAAAACATTGGCCCGGCGAAAGCCGGGCCAATGCGGGAAGGGGAGGGTGGAGCGTGTGCGGCGCTCCACTGGGCTTGGGAGAGAGCACGTCATGTGCATTCGGTGCTCTCGAATCAATCTACGCACGACCCACGAGATTGGTTCTATCAGGATGTCGAGGGTGCTTCCGACTCAGTCTCAGTTGTCATGCGCGCTACAGTGTGGGTCTGTGCAGCCATCGCTTTCGCCGCTCTCATCCCGCTATAGATCGCAATTGCTGAGAGAACGCCGGCCACCGCAAGGATTTCGTGAAGTTCCAGGTGGACGATCTTCTGGACGTATTCGTCTTCAAAGATCATCCGCACGGCTGTAAACACCAGAATCACCACGCCAACATAGACGAGCACCGGCAAACGGCCCATCAATCTGGCGATCACCGCGCTTCCGAGCAGGAGGAGCGGAATCGAGAGAGCAAGTCCGAAGATCAGCAGTCCTTGATGGCCATGAGCGGCTCCGCCCACGGCAAGGATGTTGTCCAGACTCATCACAACATCCGCCAAGATGATGGTTTTGACCGCTGTCATCAGTGAATCGGCTTCAGTGACGTTGACCGAATGATCGATCGGTCGCACAAGTTTGAACGCGATGTAGATCAGGAGGACACCGCCGAAAGCTTGCAGCAGCGGGATATCGAGCAGATATGATGCCAGGATTGTGAAGATCACCCTCAAAACGACCGCGCCCAGCCCACCGAGGATGATGGCTCGTTTGCGGCTGGCAGGTGGAAGCGAACGGGAGGCCATACCGATGACAACGGCATTGTCTCCGGAAAGCACAAGGTCGATCACGATGATCGAGAGGATCTTGGTGATGAATTCGAAATCCAAGAATTTCTCCAGCATTGACGCCGGTGGAGAATCGACCAAGCCTGAAGATTTTCAGGCCTGGGTCGACAGGGGAGGAGCGAGCGTCACAAATATCCGAAGTCTAGCGCAGACCGCTCGTAGTGCTATCCCTCAGACGTCATGATTTCGAATGAGATGATTGATTCCACAGGTTTCCGCGAGTCGCGTTTCGGCGGTCTTGATTCCCCGGCGGCAGGAATGCCGAGTGAAATGATCGTCTGCAGTTGGAGCTCAGCGGGAACTCCGAGAAGCGTCTTGACCTCATCTGAGGCAGCGTCCGGTCTCAGCCAGCCGATGCACGATCCAACTCCATGAGCATGCGCGGCCAGCATGATTCGTTCTGCCACCCGGCCTTCATCGAAGGCCTCGTCAGTCGCGTTGTCGTTGGCGAGGACGATGGCGATTGCCAATCGCGCATTGCGAACGTGACCCGCATGGCTGCTGGAACTGGCGATCGCAGTGAGGGTGTCCTGGTTCTCGATGACGATGAAGTGCCATGGCTGTTGATTCATGGCGCTACCGGACCACCGAGCCACGGTAAGAATGTCTGCAAGTACGCCAGCGGGAATCGGAGTGGTAGCAAAGGACCGGGTCGCGCGCAATGAACGCAGAAACTCGATCGTGCTCGCCGTCTGACTATCAGAGGCGTTCATCCTCCCAGGACCAGACGGTCGACCGCCATAGCGCCAAAGATCAGGAAGAGATACCAGAGGGAATAGAAAAAGGTCAGCCGGGCGTCGTGTTTCGACCCGGACTTATAGAGCTTGTAGGCCAGGAAAACAAAGATTCCATTCAAGACCACGGCTGAGACGAGGTAGATCTCGCCGAGACCGAATGGAGCCAGAAGAAAAGACACGGAAACCATCAGCACGGTGTAAAGCAGGATTTGTCGCCGGGTTTCCATTTCCCCCGATACATTGGGCAGCATCGGCACATCGGCGCGACCGTAGTCACCCTGCTTGAGCAGCGCCAACGCCCAGAAATGCGGCGGTGTCCAGTAGTAGATCAAGGCAAACATCAGTACCGGCGCAACAGCAAGACTGCCCGTGACGGCTGCCCAACCGACCAGAGGCGGCATCGCGCCGGCAGCACCACCGATGACGATGTTTTGCGGAGTGCGCCGTTTGAGCAACAAGGTATAGATCAAGACATAGTACAGACTGCCAATCAGCGCCAGCAAAGCGGCTAGCCAATTGGCGAACACGGTCAGAATGACCACCGCGAGGACATTCAGCGTGATCCCATAGATGAGAGCGGCATTCGGCGAAATACGGCCCGTGGCCGTTGGTCGATTTTTGGTCCGGGCCATCAACTTGTCAATATCGCGGTCGATATAGCAGTTGAGCGTGTTGGCGCCTCCAGCGGCGAGAACGCCCCCTATGAGGGACCAAAAGACGAGAGAGAATGCCGGAAAGCCCTCGGCGGCGACCATCATGCCAGCGAGTTGCGTCGCGATCAGGAGACTGAGAATCCCCGGTTTCATCAGCGAAACGTAGTCAGACACCGTCTGACGTATGCCCACCAAACCGGACGCGGTCTGGGCGGCTGACTGAACAACAAATGGTGACGCTGGCGCCTGGCCGAAGGTGTTGTCCCGCTCGTCCGCGGTCATAGATGCTCCCCGACTGGAATGGGCAGGAGCAGACCCATCAATAAGCTCTGCTCATACGTCCTGCAATTCTACTCTGATGCTCTCATCTTCCGGAACTCAGCCTGACCGGACGGCGCGGAATCGGCGCGTCAAAACCGTAGCCGGTAGCGGAGGAGACAAGATCAGGATCGGGCGAGACGCGATGGAGAGCCATCCCAGAGCGTAGCCCGCTCGGTCACTTCAACCACATTGCCGTCCGGATCGTCGAGATAGATCGCCAGATTTCCGGGACCGAATTCCCACCCTGATTCGACGTCGTGACCCCGTTCACGCAATCGCTCCTCTATCGCGCTCAGGGTTCCAATCGGCACCCGTAGAGCCAGATGAACGTGGGCTCCACCCCGGCAGCCGTGAATACCGGCGGCCCCGCCGGTTTCGGGGGGCCAGAGACTGAGAAACGATTCGTTGCCGAGCGCAAGCCAGGTGGCCGGGCGGTCATCGGTCCAGCGGTCGACGATCGGAAGTCCGATATCGTCGTGATAGAAGCGCTCGGCACGTTCGAGATCCTGCACTTCGAGAACGATTTCGAATAACCCGACGACGGGCGGCGGCGAGGACTCGGGAGCAGTGTCCATTGAGCTCATCTTTCCAGTTGGACGCCAAACCATTGGGCCAGCGCCGTCGCGAGTGTGCCAGGATCGGACAAGGCGGTTTCGGTGCGTTCATCACCGATGGCGACGACCAGGGTCTCCTTGGTAATCGAGACCCGCCCGCTGTCGACCGGTTTCGTGCAGAGGATGCCGCTGCGGAAAATCGATTCGTCAGAGGTTTGATGGTAGCGAGATCGAGCTTCATAGTCATCGAGTTGACGGGGGGTGAGATCGAGATCGTAAAGATGGGACCAGTCGCCCTCTTGCGATCGTTTCATGATGCGCCACGCTCGATTAGGATCGTCTGCCGTCGCCACCAGGTAAGAGATGCCTGTTTCCGGATGTGGACTCGTCACACCGGGAGCGAGGGGGACCGATCGAGATGGGGCGAATTGACCAAAGCCAACATCAGCCAGCCGCGGGTTCGGATCGCCTGGCACGAACACCTGCAACACGATGTGGTCGAATGGTGGAATTGGCGCTGCTCCGTCCGGTTGCCAGGTGCCATAGCCGAGGGTGACCGTGAACCCGAGTGCACGGAGGGCGAGGGCCAGAAGACCGTTCTGCTCGAAACAGAAACCGCCTCGGTGGCCACTCACGAGTTTGCTGAAGATGGCGCCGGGATCGAGAGAGATCGGTCGCTGGAAGTGCACGATATCGAGATTCTCGAAAGGAATGGCCAGTTGGTGTCTCCAGATGACGGTATCGAGCGTGCTGACATCAGCCGCGGTCTGGCCCACGTACCCAATTCGGTTCAGATACGCGCTGAGTTGATCCTGGGAGAGACGTGGAGCGAGATCAGTCGTCATAAAGCCATTGTCCGAGGCGCATGACTTCACGCTGCTTGATTTCCGGTTCGTCGCGCCAGGCCAGGACCCGATGCGGCGCCAGCAGCGCGTAGATGAACTGTTCTGCGGTTGCACTAGGGTCGAAACCAGCCACGCGGCAGAAGAGCATATGCGTGGTGGCATCGATCTGATCGACGGACACGACCGTAGCGGTGACATCGAACATGATCACATCGCTGGTCGACGGCAGCGCCAGCCGGGCTTTGCCGGTTCGCCGCAGAGCACTGGAGGTCACACTCCGGTCTGCGGTGGCGATGATGATCCGTTCCCCATCCCAAACAAACGATAAGGGAATAGCGTGAGGCGAACCGTCGGCACGCACCACGGAGATCCAAAGCTCGTTTTCGCGATCGAGCGCGGCCAGGATATCCAGAATGCGCTGTCGTCGAGAACGGATCATGGCAAACGACTCCTTTCTGCCGTGCAAACACTCTAGCGGATTCTGCCGGGTCGGGAGCCTGAGATCAACTGGTTTCGGATTTTTGCCAATGGGTGGAACAGAGAACAGACATAATATCGCGTGATTCCCGGTCGTGTTGGCTTGGCTCGGCAATCTGGGCGTTGATCGCTCATGCTTTGAGCATGAACACTGCTTCACGCTATACATAAACGATGAAAGGCTCTGTAATCAATGTCAGAAATGGAACCACTTCGGATCGATGTTCTTCAGGATTTCGCCTGCCCGTGGTGCCGAATCGGCAAACGCCAGCTCGACCGTGCCACCAATGATATGAGCTTGGAAGATGTGGCGGTTCGATTTCACCCCTATATGCTCCGCCCCGACCTGCCTATGGAAGGGGTAGATTTTCGGACAATGCTGACCGAAAAGTTCGGTGGTGAGGATACGCTCAAGCAGATGTTCGATCGGGTTACTAAGGCTGGCAAAGCTGCCGGAATCGAATTCGATTTCGACAAGATCGAGAAATCGCCCAACACCATCACCGCGCATCGGATGATGGCGATGACGGCGCCATCTGACCAGAGTGCGCTTGCCGACCGGATCTACGACGCCTATTTTCGCGATGGTCGTGACATCGGCGACATCGACACGCTGGTCGCGATTGCAAATGAGGCAGGTCTCGATGGCGAGTCGTATCGCGCCCGGTTGAAATCGCCGGAAATGCTGCGCGAAACCGCCGAGGCGGCGATGGGCGCCGCACGGGCCGGGATCGGCGGCGTGCCGTTTTTCGTCTTTGCTGATCAGGTGCCGCTCTCAGGCGCGCAACCGGTCGAGGTCTTCACAGCCGCCATCGAGAAGGCGATGAAGCCGGAGCCGACTAACATCTCTTGATCTCACTGATGAGACTCACCCATCGAGCATAAGCAGGAAATGCGGGGAGGCCATTGGCGCTTCCCCTTTTTTCTGGTGGCTTGATGGCTGGGTCTGCGGGATACTGCCTTCACGATCGAAGGGGAGGCATGCATGCGGGCGCGGTTCGGAGAATCCGGAGGACTGAGCGTTCTGCTGGCGCTCTCGATCGCCGAACCGGTTTCCTGGGGCGTGCTTTATTACGCTTATCCGGTCTTCATTGGACCGATGGAAGCGGAGTTCGGCTGGTCGCAAGGTGGGGTGACCGGCGCGTTTTCGCTGTCGCTCCTGGCCGCTGGTCTGGCGGCGGTGCCAATCGGTCGCTGGCTTGATGACCACGATCCCCGCTGGTTGATGACATCAGGTTCGATTGGGGCGGTGATTCTGTTGATTGCCTGGTCGCGAATCGAATCACTCCTCCAGCTCTATCTCGTCTGGATCGGGTTGGGGGTCGTTTCGGCAGCAGTGCTCTACGAACCAGCATTTGCCACGATTGCGCGCTGGTTTTCCTCAAATCGGGCGCGCGCCCTGGCTGTTCTCTCGTTTGGCGGTGGGATGGCGAGCGTCATATTTCTGCCGCTGTCTGCCAGCCTGGTTGATCGCCTCGACTGGCGAGAAGCGGTTCTGGTTCTGACGGTCATCCTGGCGGCGGTGACAATTCCTCTCCACGCGCTTTTTGTCCGATTTCCGGTGCGTCCGCTGACTTCCGGCGGCGCGCGAGCATCAGCAGCCCGGCTCGGGACCCGCAAACTTGTCCATCTCCGGTCATTTCAACGTCTTTCGATCGGCTCCGTGATCGCGATGTTCGTTCTGGTCGCCACGTCATATCACATCGTGCCGCTTCTGATCGCGCGCGGGTTTTCGCCCGCGTATGCGGGTCTCGCCGCTGGAGCGATCGGCTTGTTCGCGTTGCCGGGGAGGTTGATCACCGCGCCGCTGGCTGATCGGTTACCCGCCAACGTAGTGCTGGCCGGAATTTTCGCTTGCCAAGCCGCCGGTCTCCTGTTTCTGCTGCTGTCCGGGACTTGGGCGATCTGGGCTTTTGTGGTTCTGTTCGGCTTGGGTTTTGGGGCGATTTCGCCGGTGCGGGCGGCGCTGGTGGCCGATCTCTATGGGGTGGCTGCTTTCGCCGGAATCAGTGGTGTCCTGGCGATGTTCGTGGCGCTGGCGCGAGCCGGAGCGCCGATTGCGACGAGCCTGTTTCAGACTCGCCGCGGGTATGACGCGCTGGTGGTGGGACTGGTCGGAATGCTCCTGGTAGCGATGCTTTTCATTCTCGACGTCAGCGCGGGTGATGAGCACACGGCTAGACGAATGGGAGGGGAAACATTTCCCTCTTGACGTAAGCGAACATCTGTTCTATCGTGATTGAAACCCTGAGTTCGTGTTCCGTTTCAACCACCGCAAGGAGTAATGAGCAATGAGCAATAGTCGATTTGTCTGGCGCGATCTGATGACCACTGACGTGGAAGTGTCGAAACCGTTTTATCAGGCGTTGTTCGAGTGGGAAACCACCAGTCGCGATATGGGCGATTTTGGTGCATACGAGAGTTTCATCGCTGGTTCCGAGGGGTTGGGCGGTGTCGTCCAGCTTGATGCAGAGCACGGATTGCCGTCGCACTGGATCTCCTATATCAGTTGCGAGGATGTCGATGCATTCTGCGCCAAAGCGACGGATATGGGCGCAACGATCGGCGTCCCTCCAACCGACATCCCGGGAGTCGGGCGGTTTGCCGTTGTCGCCGATCCGCAGGGCGCCTGGTTTTCTCCTTTCCAGGATACGAGTGGAACCGACGGGTCGACGGATGGCAAGAACGTGGTCTGGAACGAACTGATGACCACTGATCTGGACGGCGCTGTTGCGTTCTACACGGCGATGTTCGGATGGACGTCGCAGGTGATGGATGTCGGCACAGGGCCGTACACAATCTTCATGGATGGCGAAACGATGGTCGCAGGCGCTGGTAAAGCCGAAGAAAGCATGCCGATGTCCGCCTGGGTCATTTATTTCGGGGCCGAGGATGCTGATCGCAGCGCTGACCGCATTTCAGAACTTGGTGGAACGGTGCTTTTCCCGGTGATGGAGGTGCCATCGGTGGGGCGAATGACCTGGGCCACCGATCCAGCCGGGGCCGTTTTTGCGATCATGCAGGAGAGTTAAGCCCGGCAACAGCGGCCCACACTGCTGGTTGTGTATCAGCCAGGTGCGGGTTGAGGAAATGGCGCGTTCTGATCCAGGTACGCGCACCATTTGCTCCTCGGGTTGCACGTTCAATGTCCAGTAGACTGCCAGATCGTAGGTAGCTCTCGAAGGAGTGGCAGGCGAAGGGAGGTATCGTGAACGACGCATTGATGGGTCGTTTCGGCTGGCATGACCTGATGACAACCGAGATCGACGGAAGCATTGCATTCTATGGCGATCTCTTCGGCTGGTCATTCGACGATCCCAGGACTGATGGCTATAGACTGGTGAGAGATCGGACAGGTCTTGATTTTGGAGGGCTTTTACCCTGGCCGCAAAGTGGCTCGACCATGGCAGCCTGGGCAGGCTATGTGCTGGTCGAGAACGCTGACCAGACCGCTGCTCAGGTTCTGGCGGGTGATGGACAGCTCGTGATGCCAGTCGCGGATTTCCCGGATGGGCGGCTGGCACCAATTCTCGATCCGGACGGCGCTGATTGCGTCATCTTTCAGCCGGAGATGGACAACGACATGTCGCCGCAAGGAAGCGGCGGGGCTGGCGGGGCCGTTTGCTGGAACGAATTGATTGCTCACGACATCGAGATCGCGACAGAGTTCTATCGGGAGTGCTTCGGCTGGGAGTTCGATCCCCAAGTGGTCGCGAACCGGGGGTATGCGGTCGCGCGGTTCGACGGTCGGCCCGTCGCCGGAGTATTCCAACCGGCCACGCCGCCGGAGCGTTCGGGATGGGTTGCCTATTTCTCCTGTGAAGATATTGAGACCGCTGTCGCTCGAGCGATCGACGGCGGCGCCACCCTCGCCCATCCAGTGAAGTCAATGGCTGGAATCGGGGCGACATGCTGGATCCAGGACCCATTTGGGGCGTTGTTTGGTTTGATGAACCCGGCCGAGGGTTGGTTAGATCGACTCTAGATGACCCTTTTCGCCTGAAGGTGGCGGTGGTAGGCTGCATGGCAGGTACGAGGGAGTCTCAAATCATTCAGGAGGTCAATACCATGGCCATCACACTCGATACGACAACCGAGTTCGGAACACGAGTCCAGCATCGTCTCGAGAACGACCAGATCGCCTGGTTGACCACGATCGACGCGAATGGGATGCCCCAACCGGTCCCGATCTGGTTTTTCTGGGACGGTGTTTCTGTGCTGATCTACAGCCAGCCTGACCAGGCGAAACTGCGAAACATCGCCCGCTCCCCGTTGGTTTCCCTCCATTTCGATAGCGACGGCCATGGAGGCGATATCGTCGTTTTCGCGGCTCATGCGGCGGTCGACGACGCTGTTCCGCTGGCGATCGATCATCCGGCCTATCTGGAGAAATACCATGCCGGCATCCTCAGTATCGGGATGACCGACCTGACGTTTTCTGAAACTTACAGCGTGCCGATTGTGCTGACCCTCGACAAGGTGCGGGGTCATTGAGACCGGAACAAGAGGGATGAATCGGTGACCAGCGAGCTACTCAACGAGACTCAGTTTCAGAAAGCGACGCAGGTGCTGGCCAGCGGGGTGTCGGCCGGGATGCGCCTCAATCCCTATATCGGGATGCCGCTCTATATCGAGCGAGGAGAGGGTCCTTATCTCTATGGGACCGACGGCAAACGCTATATCGATCTGAACATGTCCAATGGCGCCGCGTTACTGGGACATGACCATCCCAGCGTTCGGGATGCTGTGATCCACGGAACGGAACTGGGGATTATCTGCGCGGCCGAAACTCCCTATCACGAGGAACTGGCGAGTCGACTAGTCGACATTATCCCTGCTGCGGAACGGGTCCGATTTTCCAGCGTCGGGGGCGAAGTGACGAGTGTCGCCTTACGGATCGCGCGCGCGGCGACTGGGCGGGATAAATACCTCAAGTTCGACGGTCACTTTCATGGATTGACAGAAGCCTGGCTCTATCGGCGGTCGAACCCACTCGATCAGTCGAGTCCCATCGTGCCATCATCCGAAGGCGTGCCTGCCAGCGGCGCCGCCGACGTCGTCATGGTTCCATGGAACGATGTCGATGCGTTCGAGCAGGCGATGCGGGCGCATGGCCAAACGTTGGCGGCGGTTTTCTGTGAACCGATCCATTACAACGCCGGGTGTATTCCTCCCTCGGATGGTTTTCTTGAACTCCTGAGAACGCGGACGGCAGAGCACGGGATCGTACTCGTGTTCGATGAGGTGCTGTCTGGTTTTCGCACCAACATCGGCGGCGTTTCAGCCCAGTATGGGGTGACGCCTGATCTCACGACCCACGCCAAGGCGCTTGCGAACGGAATGCCACTGTCTTCGGTGTCAGGTCGGGCTGACTTGATGCAGATGGTGACACCATCTGGTGGTGTCGCCCATAGTGGCACGTATTCCGGTCACTTGCTGAGTGTGCTGGCAGCCCTGGCGACCCTCGATCAACTCCAGACACCCGGTGCCTATGATCGCTTGCTCGCGAGAGCAGATCGGTTTTACGCCGATCTTCAGGCTGTTTTCGAACGGACCGGGTTACCGGTGATGGTACAGGGCAAGGGCGCGCGATTCGGTCTCTATTTTGGACGCACGGAACCTGTCCGAACCTGGTCGGATGCGCTCGGTCATGACCATGAAATGAATCAGGAATTCGTGCGAGGGTGTCTGGCTTGCGGTGTTTCGATTCATGGCTACACTCGCCAGGGACCTCCTGGCCACGCGGGTTTCTCGTTCGCCCATAGTGACGCGGATTTCGCCGAGATTCTGAACGTGGCAGAAGCCGTTTCGGCAGAAATGGCGAGGAATCGGTAGTCGTCAAGCCCTCACGGTGAAGAACGATTTGACAACGTAGCCGGGACTGCGAAATCGGTTCATTGGCGTGCGTGCAGCCAAGGCCGTGTGGGATACTTTCTGGCTGCCTCAGTGATCGTCACAATCGGTGACAGGATGGGGCGCCAGGAGACCAGCCATTTCATCGCTCGTTCCGCAAACACCGCCTGAACAAAAGGAACTGACCAGGTTACTCTTCGAGATCGCCGTTGAGCGCCGCAAACTGACGGCTCGGCTCGACGAACGGGAAGCGCTTGAACTGCTGCTCAGCCAGTTCGCTGCCGAGGTGAAAACCCGGGTTGGCGATCTCAAGGAAGAGATCCGAACGCTCCGGGCAAAACTCGAGGAAATGCGACACCTCCTCGCCCGCCTGAAAGAAAACCCGGACATTGCACCAGCCGAGGTCGAGCGCGAATACGCCGAATTGATCGACGACGTAATCGATGAAGCGAACGGGTACGGCTTCAATGGCCGAGCGGAACGTCCCCCGTCGCGAGCCTTGCCCGCCCGGCCTTCTGCGTCCGTCGAAACGACTCGCGAGGTCATGAGGATCTACCGCATCCTGGCCAAGCGCTATCACCCGGATCTCGCCCGCAGCCCGGCCGAACGCGACCGGCGGACAGAGTTGATGCTGCGCATCAACGTGGCCTATCGCGATCACGACTTGCCGACCCTGCAAACCATCCTGCTTGAAACCCAAAGTGAAGGACCAGTCACCGCCAGCGATCTGGTTCGGCAGCGACTCGCGTGGGCCCAGCACGAGTTGACCCGGATCAAACGGGAGCTGCTCGCGACCGACTATCGAATTCGGGTGTTGTCCGAATCCGAAGGTTATCAACTCTGGGAAACCCAGCAGAAAACGGGAACGGCGCTCGACGAGCTCGAAAAGCGAACCCGTGAACGATTGCAGCGCGAACGCGTTCGAGTCGAAGACGCGTCCGCCCAATATGTGCGTATGTCAGCGCGCCGACAGGTGACACTGCGGCGAGCTGCAGAGCGTTTGTCATCCGCTGAGCCAGTGGGCAGTCCTGGTAGCGATTAAGAACCAACACATTACTGCAACTAGCGCATAGAGGCTTCGCGCTTTGCAGTTCACAACGACGTCGACGTCGTTGTGAACGTACTTTCCATGGTCGGTGAGTTTCTGAGGGTCGACGCGACGACGCAGTATTGCTCAGCCCGGCGTGCCAGTCGCTCAAGCCGATCCGCTGGCGCGTCTGCAGTCACATGCACGCTGGTGCGAATCTCCTGGAAACCGACGGGGACTTCGGCGTCAATCCCCATCGTGCCCAGAAAATCCATATCTCCTTCAACAACGATTTCGACACTGTCGAGTGTGATCCCCATCACGCCAGCAACCATGCGCAGGGTGATTTCCTGGCATGCTGCCAGGGAGGCGAGGAGGAGATCGCCGGAGCAGGGAGCATCTCCGAACCCTCCCGCGAACGGATGGGCGCTGCTCGTCCAGGTCCACGATGGGTCGGCGTCGGCGGCAACGGTCGAGCGCATGGGATGATTGCCGCTGGTGACGCTGCGAACCGAGATCGTGGTCTGACCAGAGGCAGGGTCAGTGGAGTATTGAGCTTTCAGCGGTGCTTGTCGTTCACGGAGATCGATTGCATCACTCATTTGCAGATCCTTTCGTCGGAAACAGCGGCTCAGTTACGATATCCGATTAGCATAGACGGCAAATCCGCGTGGTGGCGGCGCTTGCAGGGTGGTACGAGCGTGTTCAGTGGGTCGATCCGGTCACAATCCTGGTTTGCGATGCTCGTTCCGCTGGGAGTGATGCTGGGTGGCGGGATACTCGTTGATCTACTGCCAATCAGCGGCGCCTTCTGGATCGTGTTTTATCTGGCAGCGGCGTTCCTGGCTGGCTGGATGTTACCGCGACGGGAGGGACTCTGGGTGGTGCTGATTGCCACGATCGTCGTGATGATCGGCACGGCAATCGTCGCCAATGACCAATCTCATGCTATTGGCGGACCGGTGCCAATCCTGGAAACGCTTTTCGTGGTGACGTTGCCGATGACGGTACTCGTTCTGGTTGGGGGATCACGCAAACGAAAGCGAGCCTAGCGAGTTGTGGCTCGAAGCAAACTATGGGTCCGCGATCCATGTGCCAGTCGATGGTTCGTCCACGCGTGGGTAGGGGTGCGAGTCTTGACGTCCGATCGGTTGTTTGTTTGGAGGAGAGTTCCCGTGAAAGTCACCAAAATCGAAACCATCTGGCTCGAAGAGTTCACGAATGTCCTCTGGATACGGGTCCACACCGACGAAGGCGTCATCGGGCTCGGAGAAACGTTTTTCGGTGCGGAAGCGGTTGAAGCCTATATCCACGAGAGTCTGGCTCCATACCTGATCGGCCAAGATCCGCTAGCCATCGATCTCCACAGCCGCTCGCTGTATGGCTATGTTGGGTACCGTTCCTCAGGCGTCGAGATGCGAGGCAACTCGGCGCTCGATATTGCCCTCTGGGACATCCTCGGTAAGGTCACGAACCAACCGATCTACCAGCTACTCGGGGGACGCTCGCGCGACAGGGTCCGGACCTACAACACCTGTGCTGGCTATCGCTATGTCCGCGCCAAACCGAAGCAAGCCGTCGAGAACTGGGGGTTGCCGTCGGCAGGATCAGAAGGACCGTACGAAGACCTCGACGCTTTCCTGAACCGTGCGGACGAACTGGCGCTCGATCTGATGAGCCAGGGGATCACCGGCATGAAGATCTGGCCGTTCGATCCGGCGGCTGAGGCGTCCAAAGGCCTCTACATCTCCAACAAGGATCTCGATCTCGCGCTGGAACCGTTCCGCAAAATTCGCTCCGCCGTTGGCATGGACATGGACATCATGGTCGAGTTCCATTCGATGTGGAATCTTCCGACCGCTAAAAAGATCGCTCGGGCACTGGAGGAATTCGAACCGTTCTGGTATGAGGATCCGCTCAAAGCCGACAACATCGATGCCCTCGCGGACTATGCTGCCTCGACGTTTGTGCCAACCACGGTCAGTGAAACACTCGCAACCCGATGGTCATTTCGTGAAGTCATGCAGGCGAAAGCAGCCGGGATCATCATGCTCGATCTCTCGTGGTGCGGTGGGATCTCCGAGGCCAAAAAGATCGCGGGAATGGCGGAAGCCCATCAACTCCCGGTGGCCCCGCACGATTGCACCGGCCCAGTTGTGCTGATGGCATCGATGCATCTCTCATTGAACGCGATGAACGCGATGATCCAGGAGAGTGTGCGCGCGTTCTACACGGGTTGGTACAAGGAATTGGTAACCGAACTCCCAGACTTCGAAAATGGCTATCTGAATCTGCCCGGCAAACCTGGGCTCGGGACGGAATTGTTACCGGATCTTCATAAACGCCCGGACGCCCGTCAGCGGTTCTCGACCATCGCCACGCTCTAGTCTCGGATTTTGGATTTCGGAGGGAAGGTTTGGGCATAGGCGACTCCGCGGTCGATCCATCGCTTGAGGTCGGCATCGCTGTCGAGTTGTGCGGGATCGATCAGAACCCAGCCCTTCATCGGTTTGCCGGAGAGATCGAATTCACGGGCTTCAGGATGGGTTAGCGCTTCGATTGCATCAGTCTGGTCGAGCCGAACAAAGAGCAGGTCGCCAGAAACCCCGCAAGCGAGGTTTCCGTTGATCAGGTACGCAATCCCGCCGAACATTTTTCGTTGGTCAGCTCCGGGTTCTACCAACAGGTAGTCCCAAACCTCGCTTGCAAGATGCTCGTCGTAAGCCATCGCGACTGGTCCTTTCGTTTTGTCCTGGTCCCGGCTAGAGACAGAAACTCACCTTGGATCACAGAACGATGTGGCGTAGTGCTGCCAGCGTACCAACGATACCCGTGATCAGCAGGAGCGTGAGCACGATTCGCTGGAACTGGAGCGCAGAAAAACGCTGCAACGCCCGTTGACCCACCACCGTGCCGACCACTGAAGCCGGCAAGAGGATGAGCGCAGCAACCAGATCTGACCGGTGAATCAGCTCTTGTGACGCCAGCAGACTCAGCGTCACCCCACCAAGGAAGTAGAACATCGCCGACATGGTTCCCCGAAACGCCTGGGGAGTGAATCCTCGCGATACGAAGAGGATAGCCATTGGTGGACCAGCCATGCCGGTTGCGGTTCCGAGCGATCCGGCCAACAGACCGGAAACTGCCGGCGCGACCGCGGACTCAGCTCCTGGAAACGTCCATCCGCGCAGGAGAATCAGCGTTGAAACGATGACAACGAGACTTGCGATGAGTTCGATATAGGCGGCTTCCAGGTGTTTCACCGCCAAAATGCCGCCGATCGAACCAGCCAGCGCAAACGGCATCATCGACAACACGATCGGCCAGTCGATCGCTCGCCAGCTGTGCTTGAAGACTACCCAGCGGGTCACCATCGCGAGCAAAAAGACGATCGCCGTCACACTCGGTGGATCGAAAATCAGGAGAAGCGGCGGGACCGCCACCAGGGCAAAACCGAAGGCGGCCAAGCCTGACACCGTGCCCGCAACAAGCACGACCAGGATCGCCAGCACAATGGAAAGCTCCATCGGCGCCTAGAGGTCGATCAGCGCACTGGCAATGCCGAGCGCGCCGGTTCCGAAGAGAAGACCGATCACGACGAGCCGAAAGAGATGCTCGGGCGTCCGGCTCGCAATTCGTTTTCCGATGAACGTGCCCACAAGCGCCGCAGGCAAGAGTGAGGCGACCACCTCGAGTTCTTTCCAGCCGACCAATCCTTGCTGGATAAGCAGGAGGATCGCCAGCGTATCGATGACATAGAAATACGTCACGATGCTCGAACGAAATGCCTGAAGATCATACCCTCGCGCGGTGAAGAGGAGGGCAATCGGAGGGCTGGCCATCCCGGTTGCGGCATTCAGCGCTCCGCTGAAAAAGCCAGCAATCGGAGGCGCCGTACGGGATTGGACTCCCGGGATCTGCCAATGGACCAATAGACTTGCAGTGAACATGATGACGACAAGCCCAGCGATGAGTTTTATCCATGCTTCGGAGGCGATATGAAGCAGGATCACCCCGCCGCCGAGCCCGATGATTGCTCCCGGGAGGAGCGCTTGCACCGTCGATCGCTGAACGTGCTGCCAGGAATCGAGGAGAACAATCCAGCTCGTTACCAGTGTGAGGGAGATCGCCAATGCGGTGACGGTTGGTGGAGGATAGAGCAGGAGAAGCGGCGGAACAACTACGAGAGCGAAGCCAAATCCGGCAATACCGGTGATGATGCCGCCGCCGAGCACGATGGCCAACGCGGCGAAGAAGTCGGGACTCACCGGAGCCAGACGAGTGAAGTGGTCATGATCCCTCGCTGCTCACTCGACGAGCAAGCTAGATCGAGTGCGCCGATTCCGACCTGAAGAACAATCGTCGTCCCCGAGTTCCGGTACTCGAAGGCTTGGACCGCGATCCGTTTTTCGCTGATTGCGCCATGGGACGATGAGCCACCCTAATTGACCTGCTCCTGAGTTTGGTCGGAGATGTCGATAGTCGGCGTCGGCGCCGATTGCGGTAAGGCGGATGTGGTATCCGGTGCTTTCGGGTTCGGGACAAGGAAAATTGCAACCGCAGCAGCCAACGCAAGGATGACGAGAAGTTCAGGAGCGATGTCAGCAATGGTGTCCCAGCCAACGATCATTACCACGGGTATGGACAAAACCGCGAGCAATGCGAATTTGCGATGGGAAGCGACCGTTGTCTCTGTTTCTTGCAGAGCTGGCGACTGAGCGAGCCATTGGTTGTGGCTTCTGGCCAGCTTTTGGCGGAGCGTGAGTGTTTCATCGGCAGATTTGACTTCTTGTTCAGGTTGGACCAGTGCCACGACCCCAGCCAACGCCATACCAGCAACCGCGAGTATGAGCGCGGACCCGCGGAGATAGCGCAGGAGCGTGTCGAAAAACGCCGCCGCTGCCGCTTGATCGATATCAGGATCGAGAGCACTCAAGTACCGCCACCGAACGACTCGAAGCGCAACCAGCACCAGGATCATGATGATTCCAAGCCCAAGGAAGGAATGGAGCGCGGCGTGCCAACGGTTGGTGGAAACCAGAAAGTAGAGAAACAAACTTAGCAGAGTAAGCAGCGGGAGAACGACCGCAAGATCATTCAGTATCTGGAACGCTTCCTGGAATTGAGCCAGGTCATCCGACTGAAAAAGGACGATGGTCAAACCCATGTCCTGGAGCGGAGTCGATTCGAGTGGATCAATTCCCCGTTCGGCTAGTGATTCATTGATCTGAGCAAAGATCGGAGTCAGATCGATTGCGACCTCGCCCCCGTTGGTGATGAGCAGATTGTCATCACCGCCCTCCACGACAAGGACCATCTTGTCGTGGCTCAACGTGGCGATCGTTTCCCAGGCCTCGCTAAATCTTGGTGATTGAACCGCTTGCAAGGAGATGTTTGAAACAGCATCTTCGAGAGCAGCTCTCAGCGGTACGCCGGCGATGCCCGCGAGTAAGGACGAGGAAGAAGAGTCTCTTTCGAGCGCAACGACAACCTCATTCGCTACGCGTTGCGAGACCGCAATCTGAATATCGGCGTCGGATGAGAGGGGAGCCACGGTGTGCACGAAAACATCGGTGTCAAAAACGGTCAACCGAGTCCAGATTGCCAGGAGGGATAGAACCGAGAGGACAACAAACAGTCCAAGCAGTACCGGAGCGAGCCAGCGGCGCCATTTCGAACCCCAAGGTTGTTCGGCCGATTCCTGCACGGCGTTGCTGGCGGGAACGGCTGGTGAAGGCGTGAGACCTTCGAGATCGCGCGATGCATTCACCACGACTGGACTCCTTATCTGTCGTTCTCCGCGCGACCGGTCTGGGCGGATTCCACAGATTGTAGCGGCTAGGACGGCCCATGTTGAGGCAATCGCAGGAGCTGCCAGACGGGGAGAGTATTTTATCGGTCTGAACGCTCAAGAAATGGGCAGCGGAATCTGATTGACGGGACTCGCAGTTGGTGCAACCGTAGGCAGATTGGCGAACGGCGTGACCGGGATCCGGGTGGGGTCGGTTTGCCAAGGGAGCTCACCGGCAGTATTGGCCAGATAAAGGGAAAACCCAAGCACAATAGCCAGCGGAACCAGGATCAACGTCGCTAAAACCCAACGTCTCAATCGAGCCACCTCCTGCCCATCACGTCAGTCTCGAACCCACCGAGTTCCCTCACGCGACCGGTGCGTCGATATCGACCTCGAGGCGGACGGTATCGGCAATGCTTATTACAGAACCAACGATCGGTTTCTCGATATCGAAATCGGCGAGTTCGAATTCAGTGAACGCGCTTCCAACCAGCGTCTCGCCATCGATCGCGACGGATGCTTCCCAGACCACGAGTTGGGTATCGCCGCGGAAGGTGAGATCCCCGATCAACCAGAATACCTGCTCATCTGCGGTCAGAGGTCCTTCGAGGCCTTCGATACCGCGAACAACGAAGGTTGCGACTGGAAACTCATCCGATTTCAGCGTGTTCCCGCGAAGGTAGTTGTCGCGGCGGGAGCTGTCGCTTTCCAGCGTACGCATGTCCACATCGAAACGGGAGCAAGCGATTGGGGTTGCGTCATCGCCCACCAGGATTTGACCGATGAAAGCGTTCGTCCGACCGATGGCGGTGTTGGCGCCGACACCACCGAGTTCCTCGTCGATGACATAGCGCGCTTCTGATGGTTCACCGTTGATCACGTAGCCGGTTGCATCGTCCGGTACGGTCGCCAGTTGTCCCGGCGGCAACGCGGCCACATCGTCGCAGGTGGCCAGCGTCGCGAGAAGCGCGTCGTCCGGCTCAGCGATGACGCCAACCGTCATTTCCGCAGTGGTTGATTCCTGGGCTGCGATCGAACCGCTCCAGGCGGCAAAAGTGCCCCCGGTCAGCGCGATTAATAGCGTCAATCCCGCAAGTCGAGCAGTCAAAACAGATTGAGTAAGCCTGGTGAACATTGTCAGTGAACTCCTGGTTGACATCGCGAGAAACGGTCAGGCAGGCAGATCATTGATCGTCCAGCTGCCTCTGCAACATGCTCATGCGCAAGGATACGAGCGTCAGGCGTATCTGGATGCACACTCGGACTACTCCAGATTGGGCCAGTTGACGATAGACCAGCCCGTTTCCGATTCGATCGCGAGGAGGCGATTCCATTTCGCGAGCCGCTCCGACCGGGTGATCGACCCCACTTTCAGGGCATCGCCACCCCAACCGACCGCGAGATCAGTGAGCCAGTCGTCCTCCGTTTCGCCCGAGCGCGCACTCACAACGACTCGCCAACCGGCCTGCCTGGCCAGGGTGCAGGCTGCGGCCGCTTCCGTCAGGGTGCCAATCTGATTGACCTTTAGCAGGAGCGCGTTGGCGCTCTGTTCGCTGATGGCTCGTCTGATCCGGTCGGGATGGGTTGCGAGCAGATCGTCCCCCAGTGTCAGGGAGTTCGGCGCGAGGCGTGTCCGGAGTTCAGGCCAATGCGACCAGTCATCCTCGGCGAGACCGTCTTCGATGCTGACAATCGGGTATTCGGTCACCCATCCGCCAATCCGTTCGATCATTTCCCGGCTCGATAGCGACTGTCCGGCAATGAGGTACGAGTCCCGGCGGTGGAAATGGCTGGCAGCCACGTCAACGCACAGTGCAACGTCTAGTCCCGGACTTAATCCAGCTCGATCGATGCTGGTTACGGCATCATCGTACATTGCTTCGATCGAAGGGAACTCAGGAGCCAGACCACCCTCGTCAGCTACGAGCATTCTCGCGTCGTAAGCTTCTGCGATCAGCGTTCCGGCTGCCTGATAGACAGCGTAGGTCATTGCCAGCGCCTGATCGACTGAATTCGCTCCACCTGCGACGATGAGCACATCCTGGATCTCAATTTGCCCACCAGCGTGCTTGCCGCCGCTGAACAGGTTGATCGTCGGGCGCGGGAGGCGGTTGAGACCTGGCTCGAGGTTGAGCATCGTTGCGAAATGCCGATAGAGCGGGAGTTCCTGCTGAACGGCCATGGCACGCGCGAACGCCAGCGATACACCGAGAACGGCGTTGGCGCCCAGATTGGATTTGTTCGAGGTGCCATCGAGGGTGATGAGAGCGTGATCGAGATCTGCCTGGTCTGCAAACTTCTTCGTTTGAAGAGCGCCCGCGATCGTGGTGTTGACGTTCGCCACCGCTAGTCTGCACCCGAGTCCACCGTAACGGCTCGGATCGCCATCGCGCAGTTCGTGGGCTTCGGCGCTACCGGTCGATGCGCCCGAGGGCACCGAAGCCGCCGCGGTTGCGCCACTCGCCAGGCGACAAGTGACCGCGAGCGTCGGCCGGCCGCGGCTATCCAGTATCTCCAACGCGTGCAGGTAGGTAATCTCACTCATCTGTTCAGGACTCCAGTGAGGCGATCTCTTCGGTGAACGCCCTAATCAGCTCAATCATGGTAATTGGGGGACGGTGCATCAGGGTTACGACCACCATGGTTTGCCGGTCCCGTTCGCTTGGATCGAGATATTCGAGAGGAGAACGGCCACGGACTCTGGCAAGGAGACAACCAAGGGTATGCCGCACGGCGCGAGATTCGAGTCCATCGGTCCATGATTCGGAATCTACGCTATTCCAGTAAGTCTCCCAGTAATGACGAGCGGCATCCACGAATTCCTCCCGTTGGTCGGGGAGATGATGAGCTTTGCTGAGCAGATGGGTCATCGAAAAGCCAAGATCGAAACCCGGATCGCCGAAATGAACGACTTCATGGTCGAGCAAGACAAGATGATCGTCGTGAACCAGGATGTTCTTGGGACTGTAATCGCCGTGAACGAGGGTATCGCGGCGAGCGCGAGTCTCCTGGAGAAGCGCGTTATAGAACGCTTCGCTTTCCGGAGCCTGCTGGCTGGTGTAGACGTAATAGGGTTCGAGGCGGAGCGACTCAAAATAGCCGCGATCGCCAAAGACTGGCAGGAGTTCCTCCTTGCGAAGGGCTGACCGGATCTCAACGGTCGCCAGCAAACGGGCGAACTGTTCAACATGGTCAAGTTCAAGGTCTCCCGCCAGCAACATCGTTTTCCAGTTCTGATGCGGTGTTGGAACCGCTGCCATCGCGATCAGGTGATGCTCGAAGTCCTCGAACAGGAGGGGTGTAGTTGTACCGATCGGCGCGAGTTGCTCCAGCCAGCGGAGTCCATCGGCCTCACGGTGAACTCGTTCCGGCGGTGAGAACCAGTCGACCTGGACCCGAAGTTTTTCGAGCGCTTGCTTGAGAACCCAGGCTTCTCCGTTCGGACGGGTGACCAGCACCGTCCGATTCGATACACCGCCATGAAGTGTTTCGAAGCGAGGCGACTCGTCGTTTGCAATGTGTCCAGCGCTACGCAGATAGGCTAAAAGCTGATTGGCGTTTTCGATGTCGAGCATATCCCACCTTCGCATATCGAACCTGAAGGATAAGCAAAGCCACACTTGCCGCAGCCGAGACTACTGTCGCTGCTTCCCGAACCCCGACATGATCCAAGAATGCACTGTTGACCGCCGCCACAAGAACGGCCGCACTGTCCGCAATTCAACGGATCTTCGAAGGTGTCGACGCATCGACCATTGCAAGAATCCATCATCAGTCCGCAATCGGCCGAAGCTGCGGAGAAGGTGGGTCGAACTATCCCTGCCGCGACCAATCCCGCGCGACCCCCGGTCACGATCGCGGTCTTTCCGGTCAGATCGAAAAGCGTGGATGTCATGTCAATGTCTCCTGACCGGTCGAATCAGTTGATCGCATTCGTAATTCATTTCGGCAGCCGTCCAGACCCCCAATCAAGTGGGAATCGCTAGTCACGTGTCCGAATGACCGAGTTGTCGATGTGTTCCTCCTTCATTAGCTCCTTCTTGGAACCACGTAGCGCCTGTGCGCTCCAATGTTATGTTGCGTTGTTGTGGTGCGATGCGCCTGGACTTCAACGGAATTGAAACAGGGTAACGCCCATTATCAGGCTGAGGGGCGCAGGCCACTCGGAGTTCGTCGAGCAGGCGCCGCTCATATGAAAGGAGATGGCGATGAACTCAACAGCGACATTGATGCCACTCTTGAGCCGGAGGCACCTGCTGAAGGGATCACTAGGAGGGCTGGCCGCAGCTATGCTGGTGGGTCAGCCTATGAAAGTGACGATCGCCCAGGATGCCACGCCGATTGCTACTCCGGTCGCCACCGACGTGGACTGGCCGCGTCTGACGGACCGGCTGGCCTATGGCGATGCCGACCCCCGCAAACAAGCCCTCTATGCGTGGGAACCGGAGCCTCGCGAAAAACCCCGGGCAGCTCTTGTTTATATTCACGGCGGGGCGCTGACTTCGGGAGACGCGGTCGACGCTACACCGATGCTGAAGCACTATGCTCACATGGGCTTCGTCACCTTCTCGATCGGGTATCGCCTATGGACACGCGGTGATCCGCCAGGAAATCCCTGGCCCACCCAGCTTGAGGATGTCCAGCAGGCGTTGAGGTGGATTCGAGAAAATGCTGACAGGTTCCGAATCGACCCTGGGCGCATTGGCGTGATGGGTCACTCCTCGGGCGGTCATCTTGCCGGACTGCTCGGCACGGTGGCAATGAGTGATCAAGCTGATACGTCTGATCCGGGTATTGCCAGCCGTCCGACCTGCATTGTTTCGGTTTCTGGTGATCTGGATATCACGGTGCCTTATGAGGTCGAGTACTACAACGAGCTCAACGCTCAAATCTTTGGAGGAACGAGCGAAGCACTCGAGTCGGCCTCCGCAGCGTACCAGGTTAACGACTCGACGGTGCCGTTCTTCGTTGCCCACAGCCATGCCGACGGAGATGTGCCAATCCAGCAAGCGAGGAACATGGCAGCGGCGCTTCAGAAGCAGGGGACGGAGTTCGTTTATGTGGAACTGCCCGACCAGTCTCACATAGGGACTATGCTGTACAAACCGGTCATGCTGCTCGTAGAAGCGTTTGTGATAGGCCAGCTCCAGCCGGATGCGTGAACCGAAATCGGTTCCATGGCGTGGACTGCGCCGCATTTTCTGATCAGGTGAGGGCGGGCACCGCGGGAAGCAAGAACTGATGATCGGACGTATTGGCGGTTCATCGCACACCTACCGGTTTGGCATTATTGCCGAAGCCCACCTTCCGTCGAAGGGGCAATCACCTGCCCAGTGGCACAACCCGCTCCGTTTCGATCTTGCCCCGGAGTTGCTCTCGCGGGCAACGACTTGGTGCGGGGAGCAGCAGGCGGACGCGATTGTGCTTCTTGGTGACCTCACGCACACGGCCGACGATGCCGCCTTCGATCGTGTGGTCGAGGTGGCGATTGCCACGGGTCGGCCAGTCATTGCGCTTCCCGGCAACCATGATGTCGTGCACGAGCACACCGGGTTACAGCGTTTTCAGGAACGGGTCGATCGAGAGCAGGTGACGGCTGCTCCCTCGGTGATCGAATCCGGTGTGGGAGTGCGGGTGATCGGCGTTGGACTGGAATGGGACCAGGACCGCAGCGGCTTCCGGTCGGCCCAACCACCTCAGCCACCCGGAGATGGCAACGATCTTGCCGTCGTTCTGTCTCATTATCCCCTGCTGCCGATGGCCGAACTCCTGAAGGCGGAGGACCTCAAGCACGCAGGCGATCTGGTCGACCGCGACGACCTCGCTGACGATCTCCGCCGTTCCGATAAGCCAACTCTGGCAATCCATGGTCATCTTCACGTCCACGCCGCGATGATCTCAGGGCCGATTCTCCATCTCTCGTCGGCCGCACTGATCGAACCGCCACACCATGCTTCGGTGGTGACGATCACTCACGATCAGGACGGAATCACGGTCGAAAGGAACGCTGTTTCGATGCACCAGGCGACGGTCGAACGGATGCCGATCATCAGTCCGATTCAGGCTTCGTGGCGATGGTCCGGGGAGTCATGGCATGCACTCGATCTCGAGCTTGCGTGAACCCAATTTCCGCGCTTGACGAAACCAAGACCGCGCCATAGATTACGGTCAACAACTGGCTCGCGGCGATCGATCATGGTGCGGGCACCCGGCGCTGGGTGTGGTGGAGCAAATGGGTGGCTCGCTCTGGTCGGTTCCGGTTCAAGCTCGATCTCGAACGGAACGCACTGCTGCTCTTCTGGGCAATGTTTTTCATGACCTTTGCGTTCGGCACGTCGGAACGCTTCAAGCCGCTCTATATCGAATCGCTCGGAGCGCGTCCTGCGCTGGTCGGCATCGTGCTTGGTGTTGCCGAAGGTTTTCGGCTGCTGTTCTTGATCATTTCGGGGCCACTGAGTTCACGAGTATCCGCCCGAATCCTCATCAACATGCGCTGGCTCACGGTGCTCCATGCGTTCGTCTTCCTGGTAGCAACCCAGTGGTGGATGCTCTTTCCCGCGTTTCTCGCACAAGCGGGGGCAAACCTCGCCTGGCCGTCATTTTCCCGCGTTATCGACGAATCGGGATCGGAATCGACGCGCGGGAGTCGCTTTCTCCTGATCTACACGATCGCCCCGGGTCTGGCGTTGATCCCCTCGCCACTGATCGGAGCACTGATAGTTGACCATTTCGGTCTTCGAGCGGTCTATGTTCCATTGCTGCTCTTCCTCGTTATCTCATGTATGTTCCTTCTCTTTGTCAAACCTGTCGAAGCCGAGGTCCGAACCGTGAGTGGTGGGTACCTCGAGGTCTTGCACCATGCGCCGTCACGCTCGCTTTGCGCACTCGCCTTTGCTTCGAGTCTAGTTGCCTGGCTGGGTCTGACTCTGGCGCCGAACTTCCTCCACAACGAGAAGGGCCTCTCGTTCGGACTGATTGGAGCCTTCGGCACTCTTGTCGCGGTCGGCAGTATCGTCATGGGGTTGCTCCTGACCCGCTCCACCCGTCTTAGTCGGTCGCTGAATGGCACCCTGCTTACCCTGTCCTTCGTGCCGCTCGTCTTTCTTCTGATGCTTGGCGGACAGGCAGCAGCCATATTCGGCGTGGCGTATCTCGTCGTCGGTTTGACGACCGTGGCTCACCAATCGTTGTATGGACCCCTCAGCGAGGTGACTCCACCGGAGATGCGGGTGATGGCCTATGCGAGCCTGGAGATTGCGGTCAGTTTCGGCATCATGATCGCGGGGTTTGCATCCGGAGTGCTCTACGCATTCGATCCTTCGACCCCGATGATCGTGGCATTGGTTGGCAGTCTGGCAGTCATTGCCGGAACGCTCTGGGTCCGTCGCGATGTGATCGCCCGGGCCACGGCCAATGCCTTGCCGGAGACCTTGCCTGTAGATGCGGCTTGACGCTTTTCATTCACCCTCTGAAAGCTCCGAGGTAGACCAATTCAGCGATAAACCAAATAAAGAGCGAAACCGAGCGATGGATGGACGCGGATGCGACGACCCGAACCGGCGACTGGCCCGGCGTCAATCTCGACGCTTAATGCTCAAGCTCCACCTGAGACTCAGCTCTCTGTTATGCTCCTGACTCCTCGATAGCTCGTCTGGGCGAAGTAGAAAATCCAGAGCAGCGCTCCGTTGAGTTTCAGTATTTCCTCGGCTATATCGATGGCGTTCGCGCCCCACGATACGGAGAGGACTGTTTCGCGGAACGTGTTTCTGCCGTCGAGTTCCAACTGGAAACTGACATCGATCGCCATCGATAGTCCAAGACTGCCGATTGCCACCAGGAGCAGCAAATACTGGGTTGTCCGGATTGTCTCCCGGAAGTGCCAGAAGGTGGAACCAATGAGCGCAGCGTAGACGATGAAGATCAACCCCTCGCCGGTATGCTGCGATTCCTTGCCAAACACCAGCCGCGCCAACTGCTCATGGATAAGCCAAAGATCATCAACAAGCATCCAGAGATTTGCGACCGCCATCACGAGCAGGAAACGACTCAGGTGTAAGGCGGTTGGCGTTCGGTTTGCCTCTCAGCACCAGACCGGCGAATGCGCAGACCGTCGAGGAGGCGCACCAGAGCAATACCACCAGGTTCGAAACCAGGCCGGTATACCACTTCACCCCCGCATAGTCGGTCGGATCGTCGAGCAACTGATAGGCAGGGATATAGCCTTCGAAATGCAGGTAGCCAACGATCCCGTAGGCGGCAACGCTGAGAATGGATGCAATTGCGAGTAGCGACCACGAGTTGCGAGCCATGTCGCTGGATGGGCTGCTCGCCATGAACGATATGCCTCCTCCCGGGATGCTTCCTCTCAAATAGCTTGTGATCCAGGACGAGAGTATCCGAAAACGCTGCGGTCAGTCTTGCTGTGGAAGATCGCTGCCCCGATAATGCCGACCAATGAACTGAGAATCGATAGCCACATCAACGGGAGAGACATGACACTCCGCTTCGCTTATTCGACGATCAACTGGGGCGCCACGCCCGATCTCGACCAGACCTTCGCTGAAATCCGGGAAACCGGCTGGAACGCCGTCGAACTCTTCTGGCACTCGCTCGATTGGCTGGGAACGCCCGACGCGCTGACCCGCCGTCTGGCCGACCTGAAGGTGGCAACGTTGTTCGGCGCAGTCAATGTGCCGACCGATCGCTCCCAGCTCGAAATCATGAAGAATCAGGTGGCCTACGCTGCTCTCCTCGGGGCCGAGCAGTACGGCTTGGTCGGTGGCAACCGTCTCCGCTGGCGTCCCCCAATCGCCGAGGAATACCAGGATCTGGCTGACTATTGCGAGGAACTGGCTGTTTTCGGGGAAGGCGGTCGGAGTCAGTGTCGCCTATCACCCGCATGTCGCCTGCACGATCGAAACCGAGGAGGAGATCGATCGACTGATGGATGCGACCGAAAAACTGACCCTTTGTCTCGACGCCTCCCATATTGCGCTAGTCGAAGAGGATCCGGTCGCGCATTTGCGCAAGTACCGGGAACGGACCTCGTATATCCATCTCAAGGACTGGGCCCGGGGCAAGTTCGTCGAGATGGGTCAGGGAACGATCAACATTGATTTCGCGGCATTTCTCGGCGAACTCGATGCGATGTCTTTTCCAGGCTGGGTGGTGATCGAGCAGAGCAGGAGCGACGTCTCGCCGCGCGAAAGCGCCCGCGTCAACGCCGAGTACCTCCGCGCTCTGGGCTACGATCCTGGTCATGTTGGTTGAGAAACCGACGATCCCGGCTTTCGTTCCCGCTAAAGGACGAGGACATCAGTTCGTCTGCTATGCCGACTGTTGTTCTGGGCTGCCCGGTGGGCCGAACGAAGCGACCTTTGCCGCTGTCAATGCCATTGTGCGTCGACTCGACCCCGCGCCGGAGTTCATCTGCTTTCCTGGTGACGAGATCAAGGGACTGACGACCGACCGCGCCGCGTTGGCGGAGCAATGGCGCTACTGGTTCGAGCACGAAATGGCGTGGCTCGATCGGGAGGCGATTCCCCTCTATCACACCACCGCGAATCACACCGTTTATGACCCGATGAGCGAGACGGTGTTTCGCGAGGTCATGGCTCACCTCCCCCAGAATGGCCCTGACGGTCAGGAGGGGTTGTCGTACTGGGTCCGTCGCGATGATCTCTTGCTGGTTTTCGTCAATACGCTCTGGTCGGGACGCGGCGGCGAGGGTCGGGTCGAAACCGAGTGGCTCGATCAGGTCCTGACCGACAATCATGACGCCTGTTATCGGCTGGTGATTGGCCATCATCCCGTCTGTCCGGTCAATGGCTTCTCGGGATCGACGCAGCGGGAGGTCGACCTTGACGATGGCAAGAAGTTGTGGCAAATCCTCGTCGCCCATGGTGTCCAGGCGTATCTCTGCAGTCACATGCTCGCGTTCGATGTCCAGGTGCATGACGGCGTGCTCCAGATTCTGACCGCTGGCGCTGGGACGGCTCCGCTGATGCCGCCGGAGTCGGAGTACCACCACCTGGTCCAGATGGTTCTCGACGCTGATGGATTGCGCTATCAGGTTCTCGATACCGCGGGCAAGTTGCGCGAGTGGCTGCACTGGCCCTTTCACTTGCCTCCTTCCTCTGAATGGAAGTCCGTTTCTGCGCTGACGGATCACCCGACTGATGGGACGCTTGTTGTCTGGCGGTTCAGCGGGGAAACAGCCAGGGACGAACGGGGAGACCCACAAACGCTACTGTGCGGAGAAATCGACGACGCATCGTTACCGCCGGTCTGGATCGGACTGCGTGGACCTGAGAACCGGTTAACCGTCTCGCTTGCTCCGGTGGCGGGTCGGAGTCCGCATGCATGGCTGGGACCGGAAGTCGCGCCGGGAACGGCGTTCGACGTCCAGGTCGGGTTCCATCCCGGGATGGGACCCGGCGGCTTGCTCTGGCGCTGGCACGACGACGCGCCATGGTCGTCATTGGTGGGGGCTTCGACGTGGGGCCTGGAACGCCTCGTCTGGCCGGATAGATGGCGATTTGGATCGACCAACGATCGGGGCGAATGGGTCTTTCGAGGAAACGAACTGCACGTTAGCGCCACGATGCAGCGAGTTCGACAATGCGATTCCTGAAGACACGATCTGAATCCGGACCTGTCCCGAGCACAAGCTGAAGGGATTGAAGCTAGTCGGTCTGTCGATTCGGTTCCGTACCTTGCTGGGTGATCAACCTGGCGCCCCGGTTGAATGTCACATACGACCAGGCCCAGTTCAGCATCACCCCCACTCGATTCCGGAAACCGATCAGATAAAACACGTGCACCCAAAGCCAGGCGATCCAGGCTGGGAACCCCCATAACTCCAGCCCATGAAACTCGGCGATCGCCTGGTTCCGACCGACTGTTGCCATATTCCCCTTATCGCGATAGACAAACGCTTTTCCCGGTTCCCCCTGCATGTGATGTTCGATCGTTGTCGCGATCGCCTCTCCCTGTTGCATCGCCACCTGGGCCACACCGGGTAGCGGGCGTCCATCCTCACCTTTGAGAGAGGCGAGATCGCCGATCACAAAGACCTCCGGGTGACCCGGAATGGAGCAATCGGGCAGGACTTCGACCCGGCCCGAGCGATCGAGAGGAACGCCCAGCGATTTGGCGAGCGGAGAGGCGATCACCCCGGCCGCCCAGAGCACGGTTGCGGCGTCGAGCCGCTTGCCGCCGGCAACCACGCCATCAGCATCGACATTTTCCACGGGCGTATTTACTTCGACCCGGACACCACGCTGGTTGAGTTGTTTCGAGGCCTTGCCCGCCAGTTTTTCAGAGAACATGGGCAGGATCCGGGGACCCGCTTCGAACAAATAAATGCGCGCCCAGGTTGGATCGATCCGGTCGTAGTCTCGCGCGAGCGTATGACGCGCGATCTCACCGAGCGACCCCGCGAGCTCGACGCCCGTCGGGCCACCACCAACCACGACAAAGGTCATCAGCCGATCGCGTTTCGTTTGGTCGTCGGTCCGCTCCGCTTCTTCGAACGCGAGCAAGACTCTGCGCCGGATTTCGACGGCGTCCTCGAGACTCTTCAAACCCGGAGCGTCTGATTCCCATTCCGGATGACCAAAATAGAAGTGCTTGGCGCCGGTTGCGACGATCAGATAGTCGTATGGCAGTTCGGTGTTGTGATCGAGCGTGACGATCTTGCGCTCGACGTCGATGTTTTCCGCCTCTGCCAGCAACACTGACTTGACGTTGTCCTGCCGCCTCAGAATCGAGCGGAGGGGTTGAGCAATATCAGCTGGAGAAAGCGAAGCCGTCGCCACCTGGTAGAGAAGCGGCTGGAAGAGGTGATGATTGCGTCGGTCGACGATCGTGATGTCGACATTCGCTTTGCGCAACGACCGCGCCGCCCGCAATCCCCCAAACCCTCCGCCGATGATGACCACCCTGGGTCGACCTGGTATAGCCGTCATGTATTCACTCCTCAATGCCTACCCTTCTGATCGATCAATCATTCGATCTTAGCAGTCAGAATCCCGAATCCGCAGCGATTGCGGTACTGTGCAGCACAGAAGCAACGACCTTTGGGACCGGTATTCGAAAGGACAAACACAGATGCGAATCCTTGTCGGCGAATGTAAACAGGAAGTCTCTACCTTCAATCCGGCCAAAACGCATATCGATGACTTCGGCATCTCGAGCGGCGAGGAGTTACTCGCATTTCACGAGGGGATCCCGACCGAAGTCGGCGGCGCCTTACCGGTCTTTCGAGAAGCTGGGGTTGAACTCGTCGGTTTGCACGGGATCCGTTCGCTGACTTCCGGCGGAACGCTGGCAGCCGATGACTGGAACCAGCTCGCAAGTGACTTCCTCGCCGCAGTCGCGGCCGCACCGCCTGCTGACGGGGTGTTCTTTTCGATGCACGGCGCGATGTGCGCAGAAAACGAAAGTGATCCCGAGGGCTACTTGTTACAGGAAACCCGTAAACTCCTCGGCGAAGAGATTCCTATCGTCGTTTCGCTCGATCTCCACGGAATCGTTACCGACCGGATGCTCACCCACGCGGACGCCATTGCCGCCTACCAGACCTACCCGCACGACGATTTCGCCGAAACAGGAGCACGCGCGGCCAAGCTGCTGCTCAAGATCCTGAACGAGGGCGCCAAGCCTGTCACCGCCATGGTCCGTATCCCGGCGCTGGTGCGCGGCGACGAGATGATCACCGCTTCTGGTCTGATTAGTGGTCGGATTCAGGAATGCATCGCGCTCGAACAGGGACCGGGCGGTCTCTCGGCGCAGATGTTTTGGGGCAATCCTTTCACCGATGTCCCCCAACTCGCATCGAACAGCGTGGTCGTGCTCGACAATGACCCGGAACGGGCGAAACGCGAAGCGATTGCTCTTGCCGAGAAGTTCTGGAACGATCGGGCCGCTATGCAGGCGCCATTGGTCAGTATCGACGAAGCGATCGAGCAGGCACGGGAAGCCAAGGGAACGGTCGTTCTGGTCGATGCAGCGGATGCCACCAGTTCAGGGGCATCAGGCGATAGCAACGCAATCCTCCGTGGGTTGATCGAAAGCGACTACCCCGGCACCACGCTCTTCCCGATTGTCGATGCACCAGCGGTTGCCGCGGCGATGGCCGCCGGGATTGGCGCCGAAATCGAAACGACGCTCGGCGGCACACTCGATCCCGGTCGTTTCGAGCCACTCCCGGTCAAAGGCATTGTGCGCATGCTTTCCGACGGCCGGTTCACCAACGAATCGCACGGCACAGAATGGTTTGGCGGTAATAGCGCGGTTCTCCAGATCGGCAACCACACGGTGGTGGTGACGAGTCGACCGGTCAGTCTCTACGATCGATCACTCTTTCTCGCTCATGGTCATGATCCCAAACGCTTTGATCTGGTTGTGCAGAAATCACCCCATTGCCGCTACGAGTTTTTTCAAGCCTGGGCCGACCGGTTGATCGGAGTTGATGCGCCCGGTTCAACCAGCGCAAATCTTCCCTATCTTGGCCATACGGTCTGTCAGCGTCCCATGTTTCCAATGGAGCCAGACACAACGTTCGAACCCGAGGTCATGCTCTTCCAGCGCTAGCTCGTTGATGCCGGTTCGCAACCGGTGAAGAAGTAAATTCGCAAGTCGACCTGGCCATATGGCTGGTTCAGATTCCCGTAGCTGTCGAGAGCCGCGCCGTCGAAGAGATCGGGCGCGACCTCAGGCAGTAATTCGTTGACACTGCGGGCCAACACAACGCCAGCGCCAATTGTCGGAGCATGACCAAAGGTCAGCACCACGCCAGCGCGGCATCCGGCATCGACATATGGTTGCAGAGCGGCGGTCAATGCTTCGTTCGCCGCGTCGATTGCCACCTGATTGCCAGTCAGCAAACCGGCAGCATCGACGGTTACTGCCAGATCGACAAAGTCCGGATCGAGGGCACCGCCCGCCAGACCGGCCGCAACGGTTGCGTCGGCGCTGACGGTGGCGAGGTTGGCTTCGGCAGCCGCCAGTTCGGCTTCAGCTGTCGCCCGACCAGACTGTTCAACTGCGACCGATTCCTCCAGAGAGGACACGGTTGCCGCTGCTGATTCACTTTCCGTGGTTGCAGACGTTTCGAGTTCAGCAATGGTGGACGCTTGGGCGGCCATGGTCACTTCAGCTGCGGCTTGGTTCTCTGCGGCAACGGTGAGTTCAGCTGCGGACTCCGCTTGAGCAGTGACTTGGGCGGCGATGGTCGCTTCAGCTGCAGCTTGGTTCTCCGCCGCAGCGGTGAGTTCAGCTGCGGACTCCGCTTGGGCAGTGGCTTGGGCGGCGATGGTCGCTTCAGCTGCAGCTTGGTTCTCCGCCGCAGCGGTGAGTTCAGCTACGGACTCCGTTTGAACAGTGGCTTGGGCAGCGATCGTTTCCTGCGCCGCGGCAAGATCCGATTCGGTTTGCGCCTGCACCGTCGCCTGGGCGGTCAATGCCGCTTCCGCGGTCGCAATGGCATTCTCGGAATCGGCTAGATTTGTTTCGAGACCGGCGACGACCACAAGTTGTTCGCTGGTGCCGGCCTCAGCAGTTGCGAGGTCAGACTCCAGCTCGGCGTTGGCGGTTTCCAGCGCAACCACAGTCTGGGCAGCATTGGCTTCGGCCGTGGCCAATGTCGCAATGCTTTCCTCTCGGTCCTGGAGATCGGCCGTTGCGGTTGCAGCACCATCAGCTACGGCCGTTTCGGCAACAGCAAGTTCCTCCTCGAGCGCGGAAACAGTTGCCTGCGCGTCTTCGAGGTCCTTTGAGCCGCTACCGACCTGGTCTGTCAACGCCGCAACGGTTGCTTCCGCAGTCGCCAACTGACTTTCGAGCTCCGCGATATCGCCCTCTAGCGCGGCGATCGTTGCCTCGGCCTCTCCGCTATCTTGCATCGCTATTGGCGAAGCAACTGGCGAAGCAACATCCATGGCCTCTGGAGATCCCACCGGGCTTCCACTCTGAATCGCAGCGGGAATACTCGCCACCGTCGATGTCGACTGAAGCGGGAAAACCACCATGGCAATAGCCATGGCGCTTGCCGCAATGAGAGCAACGGTCAGGATTAGGCGTTGGGTCATCGTTAGCTCCTTCGGAGGACTCCCGGATGGAATTGCTCAGTCGTCGGAAGAATTACGATGTGACCGAGTTTCCAACTGGATAGGCAGATATCGATCTCGTGTTTCGCTTTTCGATAATAGCGCAATTTGACCGATTGTTGGTTATGTGAAAGCAATCACGAGAGCGTAGAGGACGTGCGCTCGAAGCGCATCATCCGTTCGAGTAGGGCGCGGACATCAGCGTCATCAACGACCTGGTGTTCCTCGTTCGCCAGGGCGAGGAGCGCAACGGAAACGATATCAACGTCCGGTCGACCAGTGGTTTCGGCAATGTACCCCTGATCTACGAGGTAGTTCTCGAGATCATCGATCTTGGTGCTCCGGAAACCCCTGCATTCTCCCGCGTGGAGCGCCGTGACAAGTCTTTTTCCATCCCAGGCGTGCGCTTCGGCCAATGAAAGCACGCGGTCCCGGGTCGATGGCGTCACCGCACCTGAACGATCCAGCACGCCGACCGTCAATGTAGGTGCGCGACCTTCCCGCCACGCCTCCACGGCTGCGTTCATTACACGTGCCAGTTGGTGGACACGCCAGTTGAGCTCCTCGAATCCTTCGATCCGCGGTGCAAGCCGACTACCCATTTCGCGGTATTGCCCGTAGGTGGTGATCTGGAGTTGCCGGAGGTCGAGAAGCGTGGGCACCTCAGTGATGAAATACCAGAGATCAACGCTCTCAGGAATGGCCTCCCACGGATCGAGCGGGGCGACGTTCAGGAGTGCACCCGCGCTCTCGTGGTCGGTCCCAGGTGGCAACGTCACGACGTCGAACAATCGCCGATCGACATTGAAAGGCTCGGCCGCCGGTGCGCCGGTGGCGGTTTTCGTCAGGTCGATGACTGTGCTGGGACAGACTCCGTTCAATCGATCAAGTCGGTCTGTCCACTTTGCGACTTCGTCCGGTTGTGCCGTGAAATAGAGTATCTGCCGGCCGTTCCTGGAGATGTCAATGGTCGCGTCGATGATGGCATTGGCACGAACATCGTCGGAGTTCCCCAGTGTCTCATCCAGGATCAAGGGCAACCGCACACCTTGTTCGAAGGTCTCGATAAAGGCAAGCCGAACTGCCAGCAATAACTGCACCCGGGTCCCGCTCGAAAGCTGATCGAGTGAGCGAGTCCGCCCGGTCGGCGTATGAATCGCGACAAATTCGTCTTCCCCGACATGGTCGATCTCGAGGCGGAATTCCCCCGATGTGAACCGGACGAAATAGTCGTTTGCGGCGGTGAAGACCTGCGGTCGGTCGATATCACGAGTCCGTCTGTGGATGAAGTCGCCGAGCAGCCATCCGGCTGCCTGCTCGTAGTCTTTTTCCCGGGCCCCTCGCATGACGTCGAGCGCTTGCTCTTCAGCCTCGAGCGCTTGCTCAAGTCGTGACGCCGTTTTCGCTTGCCGGACTTCGAATTCGATCGACGTGATCTCGGCCTGAAGCTCGTCTCGCTGGTTTGCCAGCAGTTGCACCTCTCCTAATTCCGCTACCAGGTTGCCCCGATCCTCGAACGCTAGTTGAGGAACATGGTCAATCCGAGTTTTCGCCTCCGCCAAGCGGGTTTTTTGATTCGTCACCTCGATGAATGCTGTTTGGAAAGCGGGAACCTGTTCGCAGAGACGTTGAAGGGAGAGCGTGTCACCTGGATCGAGCTGAACCCCGGCATATATGGCCTCGATCTCCGCAAGCGTCCGGTCACGATCGGGACGATGCTGTTGCTCGATCTGTCTCCGAGCATGCTCTTGCTGACGCAATGCCTCACGAGCCTGAGAAAGACGCTTGGCAAGATCCTCGATCGAGGCTTCCGCACCAATTCCATCATCAACGGGGGGATCACCAAACCGTTCAAGATCATCGTTGATCAGAGCGAGCGTTTCCGCGATCTCGGCGCGGAGTTTCTCGACCTCGGCCCGCGTGATCGTGAGACGATCCATCGCTTCCCGCCAGGACACTATTGCGTCGACCAGTGCCCGCAGGTTTTCGGCATCCAGCGGAACGGGAATCCCAAGTTCATGCTGCAGCGCATCGCGTCTTGCTTCGAGTTCGATCCTATCCTGATACGCCCGTTGCCGATCTTCTTCGAGCGAACTCCACTTGAGGGCTCGTTCTCTGGCTAATTGCGCGGCGGAAAGTTGCCGATGCAGATCATCGAAACGATCGAGCAGCGCATCTTCAGTCCAGCGCACCGGAGGCGGCAACCCAAGCTGGGAATATCGTTGCTCGATGCGGCGAGCCTGATCGGCAGTAGCCGGTTCGGGTTGTCGCAAGGCGAAAATGACAAATGGCAGCGCCAGCAATCCGGCAGCTCCGTAAATCGGTTCGATCCGCAGCGCCAGCAGTATCCCGAGGCCGACGATAACCGCTGCGGCGGCCAATAGCGCCAACTGTGATTCCCGCTCCAGTTTGACCCGATCGCTATCTCCAGCGATCAGGATCCGAGCGGCTAGCAACCGGATACCGTCCTGGAGATCCTCGAGATTCGATTGCGCATCCGTCGTGCCAAGCCACTGCTGCAGCTCATTCAGATTGAGAAGACTGCTTGAAGCCAGTTCGGAATCCCGCACCAACTCGCTCAGTACAGCGAGTTGTCGATGATCGATCGCCCGCGCCTCGTTGTCGTCGAGCAGATCGCCGATCTGGCGACGTCGATCGATGGCGATCGTGGTGCTCCTCGAGACCTCTGTCTCGGCCGGTTGCAGTGCAGTGGTTGCTGCCAGGAGTCGGTTCAGTCTCTGGCGCAGGGTGGGAATAAGGGTTTCGGAAGGCAACTCGACGCCAAGACCAGCTGCTGCGAAATTCGATTCAGCGGTCTGAACGACTCGTTCCTCCTCTGCCAAGCGTTGGTCGAGCTTTTCCAGTTCATCTTGCAAGCGCTGCACATCTTCGAACTCGTTCCCGGTCATCTGCCCAAGGAGTGGATCGAATTGGTCGAGAACCGCTTCCGCCTCGAGGAGTGACTGCACTCGGTCGGCGTACGCGATCGCATCCTGCAGCACACGAATCCTCTCGCCTGCGCGAATTGCAGCGGTCTGTTGCACTTTCAGGTGAGCGAGCTCACCCTCCCGGCGCTGCAGATTGGCGTTTTCGTTCTGGAGCTGCCGGGTGCGGCTACGGGCAGCGTCATACGCTTTGCTGGTCGGTCGAAGTTTCGGCTCCGCCAACCCAAGATTGCTGGAGCTGCGAGCACTCGCCAGATCATAGCCACCGGCTGATTCCCGCTGGATCGCTTTCACGAAATCGCGATTGTTGGCCTGCAAGAGATGCTGCAAGGTCAGTAGATAACGGTCACGTTGAGCGGCTGTAACTCCGGCCACCTGGAGCGGATACGAGGGTGATCCGTCACGCAGAAACTGGGTGCCCATTTCCGTGGAGGAAATCTGCCACTGTTCGCCGCCAACATCGAGTTCACCGGAAATCGACGTAGCACCGGAGCGCAATTCCGGCCAGAGAAGCACCTGCAGCATTTCGGCAGTGCGCGATTTTCCGGCGGCATTCGGTCCATGGATCAGGTTGACACCAACGCAAAGATCAGCGAGGCGCAACGGAGCCGAAAGTCCGTCGAGTTGGTTGATCGTGATTCCCGTGATGACGAGAGGGCGAGCACTCGATTCCATCACGCAGGGTCCTTTTGTGCCAGTAAGGCCGACAACAATGACCACCCCTGGCGCAGCAACACTTCACGTGCGTCGTCATCGGTTGGCCCTGCGGTTTCACTCGCGACGGGGTCGGCAAGCAGCGGGGCGTAACCCAAATGACCATGGATCAGCTCGAGTCGTTTCTTCGTTTGCTCGAGGAGAGTGGCGTGATGACGTTCCAAAGGCAGGTCTGAATTCAACGCAACGAGAAGGCGCGCGGTCTCTGCGAGTGGCCCCGTCCCGCTTTCGAGTCTTTCCAGGTTGACCGGTGGTCTGACTGCAACGGAAAACGTATCGAGCTCGATCCGAACCGCGTCAACACTGAACTCCAGTAGATCAGCTCTCGCCCGCTCAGTCCAGGCCTCGATTGAAGTCGCTACCGGTGACGTTCCATGAACGTGGATTCGGCACGAAACCGTTCGCAACACACCACGATTGTTGTTTTCCAGGGCAGTTCGTCCAATTTCGCCAAGCCGAGCGGTCAACCGCTGCTGGAATCCGACTTCGTCCTCCACCCCCGTAACGTCGCACGCGGTTTCGACATAGCGGATCGGAGCATGTTCGATTTGTTCCACTTTGACCGGCTGCCCTGGTTCGAAAGTCATCAGCCAGACGCCATGAACCCCGGGTTCGCCTGGGTCCATTGGCAGCGGCGAACCGGGATAGAGCGCAACTCGTCCAGCCGGGCCTTCGAAACGCTGCGGACGATGAATATGGCCCAGCAACCAGGCATCGACCTCGGTTGCCCAGAAATCAGTGAGCATCACCGGGGCATAGTTACTTTTTGATATCGGGACGTCAGCATGGAGGAGACCGAGAAGCGGTGTTCCGGGCGAGTCAGCAGCCGAAAAAGAATGGAGCGGGTTGTGCGTGACCCGTTCCTGGGGAAACGACCAGCCGACAACTGACAGGGCAACGGCACCATCAACTAGGAGATCGAAGCGCTCCCAGCGTCCGCCCTGTCCGAGTAGACGGAAATCGTCGTTATCGACGATCGTTGCTAAACGACTTAGTGTGTCGTGATCATGATTGCCTGCGACCGCGACAATCGGAATCCTCGCTTCAGCCAATCGTCGTATTCCGGACTGAAGCGGACCGATTGCTTCATAGGTTGCGTTTTCCTTGTCGAGGAGATCACCACTCAGGGCGAGGAGATCGACTTGCTCCTCGATCGCGCAATCGACGATTCGTGACCAGGCGTCAGCAGTGCGATGAACATCGCGAACTTTCGACGAGCGGCGACCGATATGGATATCGCCTGAACAGAGGACTCTGACGGCCATCAGACCTCATCCCTTGGTGAACCGCGAACCAGGAAAACGTCGTGTCTCAAGGACAGTACCGAATATTGAAACAGAACCCAAAACACTATTCGGGACCCTCTCCTCACGTTTCAATCTACGTGGATTCCGGTCCCAAATCGAGGTTCAGCAGCAGCGTACTGACCGTGACGACGATAGCCGAGGCGCCTATGAGAATCGCGCAGGTCGAGTCGTTCCGGGCTGTCAGAATCTCCCGCCCGCAGGCGCGGAAGCTCGATCATGGAGTCTGAACTGGATAGCCTTCCTCGGATAGCGCGGTTTCGATCTGGGCCATCGTGACTTGATTGAAATCGGCTTCGATATCGACGGTCTTTGTTGCCGATGACGGTTTGACGGCGACCACGCCCGGCAGCGCGCCGACAACCCGCGAAATCGCCGCTTCACAATGCCCGCAAGAGATATCAGGAACCGACAAGTGGATGGTGGTGGTCGTGCTCATGTACGACGTGTCCTTTCCGGATGAGCCAGAGGTTGTTCGGTCGAATTATACCCTATAGGGGTATCTTTTTGAAGTGCGATTGCGTCGCGTTCATTCAACACGCTCTCATGGCCGCCGACTTGAGCTATCGTCTAACAGAAGAATAACTTTATATTTTATTAATTATATGCTATCGTCTAGCAAGAGAACTTGACCCGCGCACTTTCACTCTCCTTGCATTCGGGGGCGCTAGTTGTTACACGCGAGTCAGTGGCAGGGCTTGCAGATTCGAAGGTACTGATACCCTGTACCGGAAATGCATATCACTCGGTATGTAATTGCCAATAGAAGAGTCGATAAGGTCTGGACGCAGGCGTTCCGGTCAACCGACGTGGATGCAGAGGTTGTCACTCGCCAGTTTGGGGGAATTCGCGAAGCGGCATTGGCGAACTCAGCAACGAAGGTTTCACCGGCATCCCGGAAATCACCTATTCGATAAGCATGCGCTACCTTGGCCAGAACTATGAACACGAGGTGCAATCGATCCGCAGGCTTTGACTGCTGAAGGACTCTCGACTGCTATGAAGCTTTGTGGCCACGCATGAGCATCTAGGTATTCGTGCAAAGAGGAAGTTATGAATGTGTGTTTCACGTACGGCGGCGGTAAGCGGGCTCCGCGTTAGTTGCCACGTTGTCGAAGAGATCTGCGCGAAAGAGCACCGCGGAATGTTCAGTTTCGTGGTCGGGGATGGCTCCTCAGAGTTATCTCCGCTATTCACTCGAACCGGTTTCGAGTTCGGCGGACCGGCGGTCATCGAGGAACCTGGCGCAACAACCTGGTCGAGCTGGCATGACCGGCGTGATCTTCCGGATGGACAGATTCTGATCGATACTCGCTGGAGAAGTTGAGCGCGGGAAGGAGCAAAGCAGTGACGGCTATTGATCCGGTCACGCTGACAGTGATCGATAACTACATGACGTCACCTGTCGTGACATGGGTGTGACGATGATGAAAACAAGCTATTCGCGATCTTCAACGAATCGCTTGACTTCTCCTGCGTGATCTTCGATCGAAGGGCAGATGTTGGCGCAGCAGAGTTCTGCCCTCGCAGATCGGCACAATCAAGTTCACGTCAACTGGACCCTCGAGAACTGATGGTCATGTGAACGTTTGCAACCATCAACAAGTTTTCGAAACGAGGTATCCCGCGTTCCTGATCGAGAACTATCGGCTCCTGCCCGACTCAGGCGGTCCTGGTCAATGGCGCGGAGGACTCGGTGGTGAGCGAATCCTTTCCGTTCAAACCGAAGTCACGGTAAGTGCACTTCTGAATCGCATGAAAACCGACCCTTGGGGAGTCCTCGACGGAAGCGCTGGTGACCGGGGCGGTCTCTGGGTCAAGCTTCGTGGGGAATCGGAATGGCGCACGTTTGTCGACGCCTTTGGGACCCATTCTCCATCAAAGTTTTCTGGAATCACCTTGCATCCCGGAGATCAGGTGAAGATCCAGATGCCTGGAGGCGGAGGGTACGGTCCAGTCAAGTCACGCGATCAGAACTTGATCGAACGCGACTTGGATAACGGGTTTATCACCCTCGAAGGCGCGAGAAGATCCTATGGCTATGGGACGAATTCGGGAGTCGATGACTGATGAGCAACGCAAAAGACCCGACCACGCCGAGCGAGGGATGGATTACGCCACGCGTAAGTTATGTGAATCCGGCTAGGATTCATTGCCGGTTCTGTGGAAGCCCGATTCCTCGGCGCTATTGGTTTGTGGGTGAAGCTGCAAATAGTGGATTCTTCTGCAATCCCGAGCACGCCGAGATGTTTCTGTCCTACTCAATCCCCATCTGGGGAAACGAGATGGTTGTTGAGGCAGTGAGCGACTAACGAATGGATTTGGCGAGAGGGATGCACTTGTGAGGAGTGAATCCGCCGGCCCACCGTCCTCCTCACCGACTACGCGTGGCCGAGTCTCGCGGTGGAGCGGTCGGTGCTTGATCCTGCCGGAATCGAATTGCTGGTTGCCGATGTTGGCGATGAACCGGAACTGGTGCGCCTGGCACCGGGAGTCGACGCGATTCTGACTTGCTGGAACGAGGTGCCGGCGTCGGTTCTCGATGTTGCATCCACTTGCAAGGTCGTTTCCACCTATGGCATTGGCGTCGACAATATCGCGGTCGATCGCGCGACCGAACTCGGTATTCTGGTCACGAACGTCCCTGACTACTGTCTCGACGAGGTTTCAGATCACGCGATGGCATTGCTGCTGGCCTGTGCTCGCCGGATCGTACCGTTCGCGATCGAGAGTCGGCAGGGTCTCTGGCAGCCGGGACCAGCTCAGGGTCTCCACCGGCTCCGCGGTCGTCGTCTCGGGCTGATCGGATTTGGCGCGATCGCCCGGGCGCTCGTTCCCAAAGCCCGCGGGTTTGGAATGGAGATTCTCGCGTACACACCGCGACTGACCGGGAACGATCTCCCCGACGGTGTCACGGCAACCAACGATCTTGACGACCTCCTTTCGACCTCCGATTTCGTGTCGATCCATGCACCCTCAACGCCGGCCACCCATCACCTGATTAACGCCGCTGCTCTGTCCCAAATGCAATCTCATGCGTGGTTGATCAACACATCTCGCGGAGCATTGATTGATGAAAACGCGCTTGTCGAAGCACTTACCGATAATCGCATCGCCGGCGCAGCCCTGGATGTCCTGACCCAGGAACCAGCTGATCCCACTTCTCCCCTGCTCGCTCTCCCGAACGTCATCGTCACGCCCCATGTCGCCTTCTCATCCCAGGATTCTGTCGAGGAACTGCAGCGCCGCGCGGCTGAACATGTGGTGTACACGCTTCGTGGCGATCCCCCGCCCCATATCGTCAATCCCGAGGTCTTGCAGCGAGCAAACTGTCGCCTCTAGACCAGTGGCAGACGGCACTGGAGAGCTGATTGCTGTTCAGTACGTGCTCATCAAGTCGACTCGTATGGAGGATCGAGCCGAAGACTATCAACTCTTCTGGTCCCATCGTGACGCGGAATATGTCTTTGTGATTAGTGGCGACAACCTTGCCGACATCTCGGTTTTCATGGAAATCTTGTCTCAGAGTCTTTCTGAAATGCCAGAATGCGCAGACCAACAGAATATTGAGGGAATGGGCTACGGCTCAATTGGAGGTCTATCGACATGACAACCACGCTTTTCGATCTGACCGGAAAGACCGCGATCGTGACCGGGGGGTCGCGTGGAATTGGGCGCGGGATCGCCTTGCGACTGGCGGAAGCGGGGGCGGGAGTGGCGGTCAATTTCCACGACCCCGGCGAACTCGAACTCGGGCGGAACAACCGCGAGGATGCGCGCGAAGTGGTCGAAACGATCACCGCTGCCGGTGGGCAAGCGATTGGTGTCGAAGCCGACGTCGCGAATCAGTTGGCGGTCGATGCGATGGTCGCGGAGGTCGTCCACGCGTTTGGCCATCTCGACATCCTCGTCAACAACGCCGGGATTTGCCCCTTCCACGAGTTCCTGACCATGCCCCTCGACCTCTGGCAGACCGTGATGGATGTCAATCTGACCGGGGCCTTTCTCTGTTCGCAGGCCGCCGCCCGGCAGATGGTCGAACAGGAGACGGGTGGTCGGATCATCTCGATCAGTTCGATCAGCGCGATGGTTGGGGGAAGTCGCCAGACCCACTACACCCCAACCAAAGCCGGGATTCATTCGCTGATGCAGTCGTTGGCGATCGTGCTCGGTCCTCATGGGATCACCTGCAACTCGGTCGCACCTGGTGGCGTCGCCACTGATATCAATAAGGAAGACTTCAAGCGACCGGAAACCACCGAACGGATCAACAACCGGGTTCCGCTCGGACGGGTCGGCACACCCGACGACATCGCTGGACCAGTGGTCTTCCTGGCTTCAGACGCGGCCCGATACGTAAACGGTTCGCAGTTGCTGGTCGATGGTGGGATGTTCGTCAATCTTCAATAGGAACGGCGGGCATTCTTCTTTCTTTTCTTCGTACCCTGAAAAGTGAGCTCCCTGATGAGTGAGAACGACCAACTGCAAGCGCCATTTGTTTCGACCGGGACGTTGCCACCCCCAGGACGGGTCCAATCGCTGGTCGATGAGGCCTGGGAGCGCTTTCGCACGAATGACGAGGGCGCGAATGCCGACTACATTCCCGCGCTGGCGCGAGTTCCCGAGGATCTCTTCGGCATCTGTGTGACCGCGGCCGATGGGCGGATGGCAACGGCTGGCGATATCGACTACCCCTTTACCATCCAGAGTGTCTCGAAACCATTTGTCTATGCCCTCGTTCTGCAAGCCCTTGGCATCGAGGTCGCTCGCAATGCGCTCGGCGTCAACAGCACCGGGCTGCCCTTCAACTCGGTGATGGCGATCGAACTCCTGCCGAGCAGAATCGGCAATCCTCTCGTCAATGCCGGCGCGATCGCCGCGACCGCACTCGCACCAGGAGGAACGCCCGAGGAGAAATGGGACTTCATCCACTCAGGGTTGTCGGCCTTTGCCGGTCATCCCCTCGAGGTCGATGAAGAGGTCTATGCCTCGGAAGCGGCGGCCAACCACCTCAACCAGGGGATTGCGCGGTTGCTGGAAAACTACGGTCGTCTCGCGTTCGATGCCGCCGCCGCAACGGATATCTACACCCGCCAATGCTCTCTCAAGGTGACCGCACGTGATCTCGCGGTCATGGGCGCCACCCTCGCCGACGGTGGGGTTAATCCGCTCACCCGTGAACGGGTGGTCGACGCCGCGACCTGCGAACGGGTGCTGGCTGTCATGGCGACTGCCGGACTCTACGAAACCTCGGGCGACTGGCTTTTCGATGTCGGACTGCCGGGGAAGAGCGGTGTCAGTGGCGGGATCGTGACCATCGCCCCCGGCAAGGGCGGAATGGGCACCTTTGCGCCCCGGGTCGACGCCTCTGGCAACAGCGTCAAAGGCCAACTGACCGCTCGCTATCTCTCCGAGCAACTCGGGCTGAATCTCTTTCTGTCTGCACCGGTCGGGTGACAATTCAGGTCGCCTAATCAACGAACAATCATGATGAGAGTTGACATAGATCGCTATTATAGTCTACTATGTAAATAGCCAAGACTGGTGGGAGATTCATTCGACGGTTGTCTTGATCTAGTAGGAAAAGAGTGTGTCTATCGCAGTGGAAAACGAGCGTGCCAAACCATAGGATGGGTCTGCTCGCCCAGCTTCTTGCCGGTCCAAATTGGATTTACGCATTGAGTGAGTAAGGAGGCCACAATGGAACGTAATCGGCTTTTCGCAACGGTACTTCTTATATATGTGCGATGTTGTTTGGTATCCAGGCAATTGTTACAGCGTCTGGGTCTGCTGGCACCGCGGGATCGTACAACAACGGATCAATGGTCAAATACACGACCAACCGAAGCGTGACGACTCCGTCGTTGCCGGGCCCTGAAGTCGCCTTTTACCTAACCAGTTCTTCGCCGGGGCTATACCTCGGAACATGGAACTGCCTGGCAGGTTACGACGGTCCCATCTACTATCAAATTCAGAACTCATGGAACCCGGTTGCTTATTACTCTTCCCCACGTGACTTTTGTGTCGTAACGTGGGGTGTTGGTAACAGCGGAACATTCAACGGAACGATTGCTTGGGACTGATGATCCCAATGTCGTGGAATCGAATCTGCGGTAGAGGTCGCTTGCCTAAAGGTTCAAACAGATATGTCTTTGCGGTTCCGTTGCTTCTGGTTCTGGCTTCCTGCGGCGGTGATTCCAACACCGTAACGCCGACGGCTACCCATTCCGACATTCCTTCAACACCAGCGATTGACGTGGCTGGAACACCTGAGGCCGATGGCACAGCGACCTTGGATGCGGTGGGTTCTACGTTAACTCGTGAGTTGTCGCCAACTGCGGCGGTTGCAGCGACTGGGACGCCGGTTGCTTTTCCTCGATCAGCAGAATCGACCCCTGAGCTCACTGCAAGTCCCGCCGTAGGGACCAATCTGATTCGCGGCGAAGGGACACCGGTATCTTCTCCGGAACCGGTAGAACCGACCCTTGAGGTCGCCAGAAGTCCTTCTGGAGGGATTCAACTGATCGGCGGCGCCGGGACACCAGCATCCGGCGAAGCCATCGCCAAAGGTGTTCCGACCCCCGATAGTCCCGACGTCGGCTACACGCCGATACCATCCAGCTATGACAGCGATGGGGATGGATTCCTCACTAGTACAGACCTTATTGCCGCATTGCTGATTGAGTATCCATTCTACGATTGGCCACCCGGTTACCAGCTCGACCTCGATGCCGTAATTGCCAGCATCGAGGAGGAAACGGAACTGTTCAACACGATCTATGAAAATGGGATTGAAAACAACTATCTTGGCCTTCCGTACATTTGCGCTTGGCAACTCACTCTTCGAGATGCCATATTCGCCAGTGACGACGTGCTAACTGCTAGGAGCCTCGAGCGATTGAGAGCCGAAGTCGCCTCAAACCCTTCTTTGACCGAGATCAGACAGTACTATGAGGACGCCTTCGACAAAGCTGAGCTTGGTGATCCGGGACCACTCCAACAACGCATAGACGCAGGATCTTGTGCGACTGTGCCGTGGAGAGCGGAGCTTGGAAAATCCCGTATGACTTTCGAACAAGTTGTGTCCAGTGCACTTTCCGGCGAGTGCGCCGTCGACAAGATACGACACGGAGATTCTGCATGGTCGTCAGCGACGGATAGAGTAGCTACTGGAACACAAACGACTAACCCTAACGAGGCAGGAACGGCATCTGCGGTCGATTCGGATACCGAGTTCGAGTTGATTGGAGGTCCTGGAACCCCTTTGCCAGAGGACCTCATTGTTGAGAAAGACGTTCCGACTCCGGACGGTCCTGTGACGGGTTACACGCCGATTTCGTCCACCTATGACAGCGACGATGATGGCTTTCTGACCGGTGCGGACCTGGTTACCGCACTGCGAGCCGAGTATCCGAAATACTCATGGCCCCCCGATTACCAACTCGACCTGGACGCTTTTATTGTTGTCATCAACGAGGAAGTGGAGAAGTACAACACACTATACGAGAATGGAATGGAGCGGTCGATGCTGACCAGAACAAACCTTTGTGCCTGGCAGCTCGATCTTCGCGATGCCATGTATTCCGGCGATGAAGAGCGCATAGCAGCCGATATCGCCCTGTTGCGCTCAATCTTGTCATCGACCAGTGCGGCCTTTGACGATATCCGACCGTATCAAGAGGATGCCATCAACAAAGCCGAGCTTGGTGATCCCGGTCCACTCCAACAGATGATCGAAGGTGCTTTTTGCGAAGAGAGATTGTGGATCGCTGCGCCAGATGCAGACTCGTCAACAGGAAGGATTGGCGTTGCCGCTATCCTTCGCGAGGGCTTCAATGAAATGGTCTGAAACCATCGCAATTGTTGTCATGTGCACGGTTGTTGCTGCGGGAACCGCATTCTACGTCGCCAGAACGACACATCCGACTGACACAGGATCCGGAGTCAGTCCGCCAATGCCTCCAGTGGAACTCTCTGATCGACAAACCGTTGCGCTCTCTAGCGAAACCATCCTCCCGGTTGTCTCAGCAAATGGATCGGTCGTACAGGACGGCGAAGATTGGCTCCTGGAGGCTCCAGCGCCTACGTCCGATCTCGCTTACCGCCTTCTCGACCCTCCAGTTGGCGTCAAAGCACTAATCAATGGCGGCCCCAGCGGGTTCACATGCGAATGGGCTGGACTCGGTCAACCAGGTGCCCTGGCATTGGAAGGGAAGGCTGCCATTTCTTCCTCCCAACTTCAACCTGGAGCGGTCAACGTCAGCATGCGTTGTCGTATCCCGGACGATGTCCGGGTGGTGGCCGGGTTGACCGGTGTCATGGTGCTGCAGATGGACAAGCCCACCGAGGTCGAAGCGCTTCCCCTGACCTCCGTTCTTGGGAGTTTCGAGAGTGGTCAGGTGGTGGTGGTCAACGAAGACGGCACCACCACCCTGCGCCAGGTCGTATTGGGGATTTCGGATGTCTACAACATCGAAGTCATTTCCGGCCTGGAACCGGACGAAGAGGTCCTTCTCTACCCAACCCAGTCCGATTTCAGCCAAGCCCAACAAAGCACTTCCTCGTGAGCACGCTGCTCGAACTTACCTCGGTATCGCGCAGTTTCACCCTCCCGTCAGGCGACCGGATCGATGTCCTTCGTGATCTCAACATGGCCATCGAGGAAGGGAGCGTCACCGCTGTGGTTGGCAGGTCGGGTTCTGGCAAGTCTACGCTGCTCAACATCCTTGGACTCCTCGATACCCAGTCCGGCGGAACCTACCATCTCGATGGGGTGGACGTCGCCACGCTCGGCGACAACCGTCGCTCTCGGCTCCGCGGTGAAACGCTAGGGTTCGTCTTTCAGCAATTCCACCTGCTCGACCGCCGCACGGCTCTTGAAAACGTCGCCGAACCACTTCTTTTCGCCGGTCGAACCGACCGTCGAGACCGGATGCGACGATCGGCCGAACTCTTGGAGCAGGTGGGTCTCGCGGAACGTTCGAATTCGATGCCACACCTCCTCAGCGGCGGTGAGCAACAACGTGTTGCGATCGCCCGAGCGCTCGTCCGCAATCCTCGCGTCGTTCTGGCAGATGAGCCGACAGGCGCTCTCGATGTCACAACCGGCGATCGGGTGCTCGATTTGCTGCTCGATCTCTCGCGAATGCACAACACCGCGCTCATCCTGGTCACGCACGACCCAGAGGTCGCAGCCCGCGCAGATCGTGTCCTGACATTGGAGGACGGTCACTTCTCCGCCGAGATCGCCGCATGATCGGGAGCATCATCGCTTCCTGGCTCGATGTTCGCACCAAATGGATGCGCACTCTCGCCGCCATCGCCGGGATGGTGGCCGCGATCATCGCGGTTGTACTGGTCGACGCTGCTGGTGTGATGAGCCAGGACGCGAACGCCATTTATCTCGAACGTCGATATGGTCGGGAAGTGACTGCCTCGATCATCGATATCACGGGCCAATCGCTGCTGGCTGACCAGTTTCGCCTTCTCGAAACACTCTCCGGCAATGGCTTTGTCGCTATCAGTTCCGATCAACCAATACCAGCCACCATTACCTACAAAGGCCAACCCGTCCACTCAGCGCTCCGCCTTGTTCAACCTGCTTTCGAGGATATCTACGTTGTCGATGTCATAGCCGGCGAATGGCCCAGCGACATTGCCGATTCGGACGTGCTGCGGGTGGTCCTGAATGAAGGATGGGCATCCCAGATGCTTGGCTTTTCAGATCAGGACGTCATCGGTCAGACACTTGGCTATGCACTTTCTGGTTCATCGGGCACATTTGACCCCAAGACGAGCGCAGTACAACCGATGATCGTCGACGCTGTGGTCGCAACCGATTCTCTCCCGTTTCTGAAAGGCGACTCACCGGTGATGGTTGTTGTGTCGAACCCCTCTGATGACATCCTGTTGACCGGTCAGGGTGTGCAATTGATCGTGCGGGTTAATCCAGATGATTTCGGATTCCTGCGAGAAACTGTCAAGGGAGTGACCGACAGCGAAGGACGAGAGCTTTTTCAGGTAACTCGTTCGGACCAGTCGGAAGCACTCGCGCCGATTCTCGATCAGCAGCAGATCACGGCGCGCATCGTGTCGATCGTCGCGCTTGCCATCGGCGGGTTGGGCATCCTTGGAGTGGGCATCGCCAATGTCCGCGAACGCGCCAAGGAGTTCGGTATGCGCCGTGCGCTCGGTGCCAGCCGAGGGATGATCTTCGTCGGGGTAATGGTTCAGACGCTGATGGAGGTGCTGATTGCGGCGGCTATTGCCATTCCACTCTCCGCGCTGCTGATCCAGATCTTTGGTCGGCGGATGGTCCTCGCCGAACTCCCTATGCCGCCACACGTTGGTCTGCCATTGAGCAGCGCTTTGATCGGGTTGACCAGTGCGCTTTTTGTCGGTCTGCTTGCCGGTCTTCTCCCTGCCACCAACGCCGCCAGGCTCAGCGTGGTCGAGGCGCTTCGCGGCTAACCCAATCGGCCACTTTACGATTTCGCACGATTTCTAGCTGATGCCCGAAGCGTCACAGCGGAGATAGCTCTCTCTGTGGGCCTTCTCATGCAGCAGTCGGGAACACATCGTAGTTAGTTAGTTACGGCTGCATATTGCCCGATTCTCACCGTGGTGGTACTGTCTCATTCATCAGTCTGGCCGTTCCGGGGACATGTGCACCTGTTCATGCACCGTCGTCGTTTACCTGGTGTGGAGGCGTCCTTGAAAATCACGCGTGTCGAAACGACCACCGTCGTCGTTCCTGTCCACGACGGTTCCTGGCACAGCGAGGAATTCGTACCGGAGGGCTACACCTATGGTGGGCAATGGGTCCGGCTGCACTGGCCCGAGTTTCCGATCGTCATCATCCAGCTTCACACCGATTCCGGACTGATCGGACTTGGCGAGGTTTCCAAGGGGATCCCGGAAGCCGATGTCCGCACCGCCGCTGCCTTTTTCGAAGGGCGAGATCTCGAATCGTTCAATCTCCAGGAACTCCCCCTCGAAACGATGTGGTTTTCGAACTCCTCCATCTACGCCGCTTTCGAAATGGCGCTCTACGACCTGATGGGCAAAGCCCACGATCTTCCCGCCTATCGCTTTTTCGGCGGCAAATACCGCGATCTGGTTCCGGTATCGCGCTGTTCCGGTCGGATGAACCCGGACTACGCCGCCACCTTCGCCAAGAAGGTCGTTGCCGAAGGCTATTCTGTGCTCAAGATGAAAGCGACCTACGACGATCCGATCGTCGAACGCCTGCTGGCGATCCAGGACGCTGTCGGTGATCAGCTGAGCATCGTCGTCGATCCGAACCAGCGGTTTGCCCGCCCTGCCCGGCTTTTCGAGGTCGTCGAGGAGCTGCAGGCCGCCGGGGTCACCAATGTCCAGTGCTTCGAAAGCCCCTTCGACCAATCCAATCTCGACTGGTACGTGCTTGCTCGCCAGAAGATCACCACCCCGCTCGCACTTCATCTCAACTCAACCCCAGAAGTCCGCGAAGCCGTCAAACGGGAAGCGTGCGACTGGATCAACACCAGCGGTCCGATGTCCTCCGTCTACAAACAGAACGCCATCGCCGAAGCGGCAGGAATCCCGACCTGGCATGGGTCAGGGGTCGATCTCGGTATCGCCGAAGCGTCGTATGCTCATGTCTGCGCGGCGTGCAAATCGCTGACCCTGACGAGCGACATCTGCGGCGAAACACTGCGGGTCGACGATCTCATCGTCCAACCACTCGACATCAAGGATGGCCATGTGCGGGTACCAGAAGGACCCGGGCTTGGCGTCGAACTCGATTACGACGCGCTCGCGCGCTACCGGGTCAGCGAAGCAGGCTGACAGAGAAAGGAGTTGACGGCTGCGCCAACGATTCGATTCTGCCGACGGCCCTTCGTCGGCACGTGATGCGAACAACAAGGAGAAATTCGATGGGTGAACAGTGGAATCTTTCCCGTCTCGAACAGGAATGGGTCAACCGGGGACTCAATCGCCGCGATCTGATGAAACTCATTGGCGCTGGCGCCGGCACAACCGCATTGATGACCTTCCTCGGAGCCGCGCCTGGCGGAGTCAGCGCCCAGGATGGTGAAACCCAGGCCAGTGTGCTCTGGAGAGCGCCGAACACCTTGAACCCGCTCTATTCCTCATCCGGAAGTGAGCAGCAGGTCGAGCGCGCCATGTTCGGCGCGCTGGTCAAGATGAGCGATGCGCTCATTCCAACCCCCGACCTCGCGGAGACCGTTGAGGTCTCGGAAGATGCAACCACCTATACCTTTACCCTGCGCGACGGTCTGACTTTCAACGACGGCACGCCAATGACATCTGCCGATGCCATCTTCACGCTGGAACGGGCCATCAACCCGGCCACCGGAAGCATCTGGCAGGGTCGCTTGTCTGGTGTCCTCGGTGCGGCCGACTATGACGGATCGGGAGAGGTCGAAGGTCTGGCCGCTCCAGACGAAAAAACCGTGGTGATTACGCTGGCGGCTCCAAACGGAGCCTTCCTGGTCGATCTCTGCAGCTTCTCCGGACTCGGTATCCTGCCGAAGCATATTCTCGGTGAGATTCCACCAGACCAGCTGCAGGAAAACGCCTTCTCACTCGAACCGACCACGACCGGCGGTTCCTATGATTTCGTCCAGTTCGCGACCGATCAGTTCCTCGAGATGCAGAAGAGCGCCACGTATCCAGGCGAAGTCGGGATCGACCGCGTCTTCATGCGGATCCTCACGCCCGAGGTGGGTCTCGCCCAGCTCGAAACCGGCGAACTCGATCTGATGTCGGTTCCAGTGGCGGAAAAAGAGCGGACGAGTGGTCTCGACGGTGTCACAGTGGTGAGCGTTCCGAGTCCGAGCATGGACTTCCTGGCGGTCAACCTCCAGCGCGAGTTCCTCCAGAACGTCGATGTCCGCAAAGCGATGATGCACGCCATCGATCGCGAGGGGATCGTTGCGCAGGTTCTCCAGGGTGAAGGTACGGTCGTCAACTCGCCGATCTTCGGACCCGAGTGGATGGGTATCCCCGAAGGATTAGACGAGTATCCCTACGATCCTGATGGCGCCAAGGCGCTCCTCGAGGGTTCCGGGTTCGACACGAGCCAGGAAATCTCGATCATGCACCTGCCCGGTACACCGGAAAAGGATGCCGCCGTCGCGATCATGCAGGAGCAACTGAAGCAGGTTGGCTTCAATATCACCATTCTGCAGGTCGACGTGGCCGAACTCCTTCGCCGCTATATCGATGAGTCGGACTTCGATCTCTTCTACAACGCTGGCGGTGTGTTCCGCGCCGATCCGGGTGTGTCAGCGACCTATTTCGACACTGCCAACTTCACGCCAGGTGGTGGCAATGGTTCGCACTACTCCAACCCCGATGTCGATGCGCTCCTCGCCGAGGGTCGCGCCGCCGCTGACGAGGAAGCCCGCAAGGTTGCTTACACGCAGGTCGCCCAGATCCTCAACGCGGAACTGCCCTGGATCTTCCTCTGGTCACCGAATTCGATTTACGGATTCCGGAACCGGTTGGAAGGTTTCGCGCCGCCGAGCTACCTGGACAACAAGCTCTGGGATGTCGCCGCCTGGTCGGTGACTGAGTAACTACGAGCAAGCATCGGGAGCTGATCTGGAGCAGAGAAGGAAGCTATGGGACGGTACATTCTGCGGCGTTTGCTGATCAGTATCCCGGTGCTCTTCGGGATCACCATGGTGTCGTACTTCATCGTAAGTCTGGCGCCTGGTGATCCTGTTTCCGCCATGGTCAATCCCGAGCAGATTTCGGCACTCGGCCCTGGCTGGCTAGATGAACGCCGCGAAGAACTCGGGCTCAATGATCCAATTCCAGTCCGCTACGGCAAATGGTTGTCTGAGGTCGTCCAGGGAAATCTGGGCTATTCCTATACTGATCGCCAACCGATTGCGGATAAAATCGAAGAACGGATCTGGCCAACCCTCAAACTCATGATGACGGTTCAAATCCTGGCGCTGACCATCGCCATCCCGATCGGAATCCTTTCCGCGGTCAGGCAGTATTCGTTTCTCGATTATGCCGCGACGGTCTTCGGATTTGCGGCGATCTCGATTCCGGCGTTTTTTCTCGCGCTGGCCGCAATCTATGTCTTTTCGATCAAACTCGGCTGGTTGCCCAGCGCCGGTATGTCGACGATCGGCCAGGAACCATCGCTGGCGGATTCCATTGAACATCTGATCCTGCCAGCCACGGTGCTCGGGTTGGGACAAGCCGCGCCGTTGATCCGCTATACCCGTTCGAGCATGCTCGAAACCGTGCGCCAGGACTATGTCCGGGTCGCCCGCGCCAAGGGACTGTCGGAAACCTCGGTCATTGGTCGGCATGCGCTCCGGAACGCGCTGATTCCCCTGGCGACCATTGTGGCGCTCTCGCTGCCGGCCCTGCTCGGCGGAACAGTCATCATCGAACAGGTTTTCGCCTGGCCTGGCATGGGCACGCTCGCGATCAAAGCGGTGCGCGCGCGCGACTATCCGGTCATCATGGCGATCAACCTGATCGGCGCAGTCGCGGTCGTGGTCAGCAGTTTGATCGCTGACATCTTCTATGCCTGGATCGATCCACGGGTTTCCTATTCATGACGGCAGTCGCAACCCCACCGATCGACCCGGATTCCGTTACGCCGTCGGCGCTCAGCGCTCTGGCAGCGGGCGATGTAGTCAAACCACGGGCATCTGCCTGGAAACGTTTTCGCCGACACAAACTGGCGATGATCGGGATGATCATTCTGACGGTTCTCGTCGTTGTTTCCTACGGTGCTCGCTTCTTCACCTCGTATTCACCGTCGGCCGTCGATCTGAGCGCCTATCGCCTCGGACCGAGTCGGGATCACCTGGCTTGGCACCGATACCGCCGGGCGCGATGTCTATACCCGTCTCCTGTATGGCGGTCGCGTCTCACTCTCGGTCGGATTGATCGCAGTTTCGATCTACACCAGTATTGGAATCATGCTCGGAGCACTGGCGGGATATTTCGGCGGTTGGGTTGATTCCTTCATCATGCGTCTGGCTGACGTCGTGATGTCCTTCCCGACCCTGATCATCATCATCACTCTGGCGGCTGCACTGGGTCCGAGTATCTACAACACGATGCTGGCGATCGGGCTGCTCGGATGGCCACCAATCGCGCGGTTGCTCCGCGGCGAACTCCTCTCCTTGCGAGAACGGGAGTTTGCGATCGGCGCCCGAGCCGTGGGCTGCGGAAATGCCCGCTTGATGTTTCGGCATCTCCTGCCTAATGCGATGGCGCCAGTTCTGGTTGCCGCCACCTTTGGCATCGCCTACGCGATCCTGATCGAAGCGGGCCTCAGTTTTCTCGGTCTCGGCGTGCAACCGCCAACCTCGAGTTGGGGGAACATGCTGACCGACGCGCAATCACTGACCGTGCTCGAATCGATGCCCTGGCTCTGGCTTCCACCCGGTTTGATGATCGCGCTGGCCGTGCTCTCGATCAATTTTATCGGCGACGGCTTGCGGGACGCCTTCGATCCCTACATGGCCAATCGCTAGTTGTAACGAATCATCAGATTCAGTCAGCGGCGACCGGAACAACATTCTGGTTGATCCGAAAGACGTTTCCGGGATCGTACGTCTGTTTAACCTGCTGCAATCTGGCGAAGGTTTCAGATCCATAAGCGGAGGCAGCGATTCGGTCTGATTCATCGTCGCCCAGATAGTTGACGTACACCGCATCTTGCGCCCACGGCTGCATCGATTGCCAAACCTTCCGCCCCCAGGCGATGTTGCGGTCATCTTCGTCAGGGTCGTTCCAGACCCCCAGTGACAGCAAGTTGAACGGAGCGCTCCTGTGCGGATAAGCCGTTGCGCCCACTGGCGTATCGAAGACAGCTCCGCCGAACTGTTCGATCAGAATCGCCGAGTGCGGTGACGGCACATCCTCGAAATTCGCGATCATCGAGTCGATCCCCTCATCCGTCAGTTCGTTCAGGAAACTCGACTTCCAGTAAGACCGAGGTCCGGCAGGGTATCCGGCATCGAGCAGCTTCTGGTGGTCCACATACGGGACTGGACCGACGAGATCAGCCACTGGTGGTCCGAAATCGCGGAGGGGTTGGATGAGCCGTTCACCTTCAGCGATTTCTCCATTGTAGAAAACGATATTGCCGCAGACCTTGTTGCCATCAGGTGCAGTCAGCAATCCCGCATACACCGTCAACTCGTTCGGAATACCCGGGACAAAATCACGATAGAAGCGAAGCACGTCGCCGGCGCGCTGCGCCGGGTGGAGAAGAAGCCCTGCCAACACGGTGGTTGCTGGATGCAACCGGAACGTGAACTCCGTGACGACACCGAAGTTGCCACCGCCACCGCGGATTCCCCAGAAGAGGTCGGGGTTCTCGGTTTCGCTGGCGACAAGGATCGATCCATCAGCAGTGACGACCCTGGCCGAGACGAGATTGTCACAGGACATGCCGTGCATGCGCGAGAGCCAGCCGAAACCGCCACCGAGGGTCAGACCGCCGACACCGGTGGTTGAAACGACGCCGCCGACCGCGTGGAGACCAAATGGATCGGTGGCAGCATCGAGCTCTCCCCAGGTCAGCCCTCCTCCTGCCCGCACCAGTCTTGCCTCGGAATCGATATCGATCGTGTCGAGTCCCGCGAGGTCGATCACGACACCGCCGTCACAGACTGATTTTCCAGCAACGTTGTGACCACCGCCTCGGACAGCGAGAGGCACCCCGGTGTCAGCTGCCGCCGCGATTGCCCGCACGACATCTGCTTCGGAGGCACACTCGACCACGACTGCAGGATGCTTATCGATCATGCCGTTCCAGACCTTACGGGCCTCTTCGTATCCTGTATCCCCGGGAAATATCGACCGACCGTCGATGCCTTTCAACCGCGCCTGCAATTGATGACTGATCTGATCCGAAGCTTGCATGAGTTGCCCTTTCTGATAGACGCCCTTTGGGATACTGTTGCTCCCGCGGGCACGTAAAGGATCGAATAGTGAGAAGAGACAAGATCATTACCTGACACTCGACTCAGGACATATCAGGGTCGAGAGCAGCTGACCTTGATCGTTCGAGTTACCAGGCGACGGCTAGGCTAGAACGGATACCCCTTGAGTCCCTGCAGGCCCTTGACCGATGAGATCTCACCCGTGTGCATGGCGGTGTCAAGCAACAGAATATCGAGCATCATGGAAAGCGGCTGCGTCCCCATTTCGAACGCTGACATATCGAGGTCGCTATCGAGGTCGGCATCGGTGAGACCAGCCAGGTAGGCATCCGTTGCGGCATAGACAGCCTGGGCATATGCATGGGCTTCTTCCATATTGATGGTTGTCGAGCGCGCCCATTCAGACCAATCACCCTGCGGAGCAGGTTCAGGCGTACCGATCTTGCCAGCAAATTCGCCTGCCATCAACGGCATCTTGCCCTGGAGCATTCCGTTGATTATCGCGTCTTCTCCCTGAACATGGTGAGCGTAATGAGCGCCAGCCGGCATCGCCTTCCCCTCCGGGCAGTAACACGCTTGTTCGGTGCTGATTCCAGCAATCGTTCCTTCGAGCCATTCGTGGGCCATGCCGTAAATCCGTCGATATCCCTCGACACGTGTTGTTGACATCGTGATCCCTCCTGGGTAACAAGTGATACAGGTAAACCTACTGCTTTCGCCTCGTTGCTTTTTTCCGCTTGACTGTTCGTTTCCTACGGTAGCAGAAAGAGGCGGTTTTTGGGAGACGTGTCGATTTGTTTCATTCTTCTGGGAGTTCTACCTCTAACCGATCTCTCGAACGCCCTTGACTCTCAGGACGGCAACATGATGTCCCGCTCCCGCAGCCGAAAGAAGTGGCTGCACATTTCGCCATCGTCGTCGACGTAGGTGTGCAAAGTGGCCACGTACTCTCCATCACCAAGCGGTTCCATATCGGGATACCCGCAAAAATAGCCAGGATCGTGCGGAGCATCCGACGGTGCAGCATAGAGCTGACCAACCCAGTGCCAGCTTGCCCCTCCATTGGACGACATGGCCAGGCTTACCCCTCGCCGAGCCGGATCCTCATCGCGATAGAGGCAGGTCAGCAGGCCCGATTCGAGTCGATTGAGTTTGAAATTCGCTCCCTCGAAACCAGTTGGACGCATCGGGGACCAGGTACGACCGTCATTCTCGGACCAGGTCGCAAACGTGCCGCCGTGGGCGTGTTCACGCAGCACGCAGAGGAGACGCCCATCAGCAAGCCGGACGATATCGCCATCACTGAACGCCTGATTTTCACCTGTGGCGATCAGAATGGGATCGGAATAGGCGTCCGCGTCACAATCAGAATAGGTGAGCCCCATCCGCCACTCCCGGTCGCGCTCCTGGGTCCCGGCTACCGCCCAGAGCAAGCGACCGTCTTCCAACGCAATCGGATTACTGGCTCCGTAGAACTCACTCCACGAGGGAAAGATGTTGATGTCCTCGGTGGGAGCGGACCAGGTCTCCCCTTCGTCACCACTATCAGTAGTGGTGGTGAACCAGTCGGCACCAAACGGTTGCTTCCCTCCCAACTCAGGTGAGAACTGATATCGGCCAAGGATGATTCTGAGGCGACCATCTGGAAGGAGGCATGGTCCACCAGTTGCGAAACAATCCCATCCCGGCACAGCAAACAGACAGCGCGGTTCAGACCAGCTTCTGCCCCGGTTATCTGACATCGTTAGCATGAGCACGCCATCGTTCTTGCGTGGCATCGATCCCTGCATGAAGGTGACCAGGATCCGACCAGACGCCAGCACCTGCAACCCGCAGAAGTGGCGCCGGACCGCTTTTCCTTCTGCAAAGAGCGTACGCGCGTCGATTACTTCCAGTGGTGACGAGCTCAGCAATGCATGACGAGGAACGTTCATAAGATTCGTCCTTCTGGTTTGCTATCGCTCACGTAGTCGCAAGAACTGGATGCACATTTCTCCATCGTCATCTGCGTAGGTATGAAGGGTGACCGCATATTCCCCGTTTCCAAGCGACTCCATGTCCGGGCAACCGCCAAAATAGCCGGGAAGATGCGGTGTATCGCTCGGCGCGGCGTAAAGTCGCCCAGCCCAGTCCCAGCTCTCGCCTTCATCCGCCGAAACCGCCAGGCTGACCCCCCGCCGTTCTGGATCTTCGTCCCGATAGAGACAGGTGATCAAACCAGATTCGAGGCGGTTGAGTTTGAAACCAGCGCCGACGAATCCGATTGGCTGCAACGCAGACCAGGTCTGACCATCGTTCCCGGACCGTGAAACCATCGTACCGCCATGAAGATGCTCCCGGACTATACAAAGGAAGCGGCCGTCTCTGAGTTCAATGATGTCACCATCGCCAAATCCCATATCGGGTGCTGCGGCAACGATCACCGGTGCTGAATAGGTCTCTCCGGACGAATCCGAAAAGGTCACGCCCACTCTCCAGTCGAGATCGCGATCCTGGGTCCCGGAAACTGCCCACATCAATCGGCCATCTCGAAGGTGAACCGGGTTGCTACCACCATAAAACTCGTTCCATCCCGGGAAGATCTTGATGTCCGCTGTTGGCTGTGACCAGGTTTCGCCACCATCGAAACTCTCGGTCGAGGTCGTAAACCATTCCTCCCCAAACGGTTGCGAGCCACCGAGTTCGGGTTGAAACTGATATCGCCCCATGTAGAGTCGTAGTCGACCATCAGGAAGCAGGCAGGCGCCGCCGGTCGCGAAGCAATCCCATCCCGGGACCGCGAGCAACGTTCTGGGACGTGACCAACTCTCACCGCGATCATCAGAAACGGACAGCATCAGCACACCATCATTCTGCCTGGGCATCGTTCCGTACATGAACGTGAGCAGAATTCTCCCTGAGGAGTGAACCTGGAGTCCGCCAAAGTGACGCCGGACATTGGTTCCCTGGGCGAAAAGCGTCTGCGCGTGGGTGACTTCGAGGGGTGAGGAGTCCAGCAGCAACGGTCGCGGATCGTTCATGGCAACACCTCCGGACAGGTTGACGACACGACTAGAAGCAATATGTCGCCAACTGACTCAACGAGCCATTCGTCTACTCACGCCAAAGGCGCGATCACTGTCGGCCAGCTATCCCATGGGCGCACCTGTTCGAGAACCGCGGCGGCCTGGAACACTGACACGTCATCGAAGGTCCGTCCAACCAGCTGAACACCGGTTGGGACTCCTTCGCTGGAGAAACCGGACGGCACGCTCATGACCGGGTTGCGACTGCAGATATTGAAAGGAACTGTCATCGTGTGGACATACCCATCCCGCTGCTGAACTCCGTCGATAAACGGACCACCGTCGAGATAGTCACGGCCTGCTTCAAGCGCTGGTAACGCGAGGGTCGGACAAATCAGAAGTCGATACTCCTCCAAGGCGTTGCCCAGCGGTGCGTAAATCCGTCCTTCGTTGTCCAAGCCTTCAAGAAACGACATCGTGTGGTCATTAGTCTGTTGAGCAAAAGAGAGGGCATAGGTCGTCAGGAGATCGGCGTGCTCCGCCGCGATAGATTGGACATAGGGACCGAAAATTGCGGCAAAGTGCGCCATCGAAGTCGCAATCAGTTCGTCCCGCCGCCAAGGGAGGTCGATTTCCTCGACGATCGCGCCGGCGTCGACGAAGGCTTCCGCGACCGCTCGCGTGTTTTTCTCGACCGCAGGATCGAGCGGCCAATCGCCCAGATGGAGACAGAGCGCGATCTTCCAGCCTCGGACATCGCCGAGTTCGGCTGGAATCTCGATCTTCGGCCGGATCGAAACCGCATCGTTCGGATGTGGACCGGCGATCACGTTTTCGAAGAGCGCGCAGTCAGCCACCGTGCGCGCGAGCGGACCTTCATGACAGTAGTGATCGAGATTGAAAGGGGGGTCCTGGGGCACACGACCATACGGCGGCTTGAACCCGACGACCCCGCAACACGACGCCGGAATGCGGATACTTCCGCCAATGTCCGATCCACCCGCCAGTGTGCTCGTCCCAGAAGCGAGCGACGCGCCAGCACCACCCGATGATCCACCGACATCGTAAAAGGGATTCCAGGGATTGCGCGTGATCCCGAACAAGCGCGAATGGGTAAACGCGGCACAGGAAAACTCCGGACAGGTAGTGCGGGCGTGGATAATGGCACCTGCCGCCAGCATCCGCTCCGCCAGAGGGGCATCGTGACCGCCGATCTCGTCCTGGTAGACCAGCGATGCTCCGGTCACCGGTTGTCCAGCGACGGCCATTTCTTCCTTGATCCCGACCGCGATCCCTTCCATTGGGCGAGGTGCTTGCCCGTTGCCCATGTAGCGCGATTCTGCCTTCTTCGCCGCGTCCATTGCTTCGTCGTAAAACGTGAACGTCAGCGCGTTGACCGTCGGTTCGACCGCTTCGGCACGCGCGATCAACGCGTCAAGGAGTTCGACTGGCGAAAGCGACTTGTTCCGAAACCGCACCAACGCTTCGGTAGCGGACAGATAACATAGATCGGTTGACATGAGCCTTCTTTCGTCGTGGGCGAATCCTGCGCTGATTCTACGGCAACTCTGGTGGCAACCAATGCAGAGCAAACCGTCTCCATTGTGAGAATCCTTCCAGGCGGTTGATATGGGCTGCTATCCTGAAAAGTCAGGCCAGCGCCCGAATGGCTACGGTCTCGCTTTCTTTGCGACACTTGATCGCTGGAAGCGACAGCGATTTTACCGAGTGACACTCTCTATGACCTCTGCCGAGCACCGCAGTACGGATCGTCGATCGGATCTGCAGGGCCTTGCGAAAGCCAAATTCAGGCGTCCCCGGCTAACCCGGTCGATCGTCGTTCGGCCACGTTTGATTCGTGCCCTGAACGACGCCATTGATTGTCCGCTGGTCGTGGTAACCGCGCCCGCTGGACAAGGGAAGTCAACCACTGTTTCACAATGGCTGGCTCAGATCGATCTCCCTTACGTCTGGCTTACCCTGGACGAGCATGACTCTGATTCGACAGCGTTTCTGGCGTCGGTCGCAACGGGGCTGAATGCCACCTTTCCCCATCAATTCAAAACGGTATTGGAATCGCTGGAGTCCCCCGCCGAATCCCCACCGGCCATTCTCGATTCGATTTTCGAGAAGGTGCAATCCCTCAATACGCCATTTGTGCTCATCCTCGACGAAGGCGATAAAGCTCAATCAGCATTCTTCGAAAACTTCCTCCTCAAGGTGGCGGAGACTGATCCTCCGGGTCTGACACTGGTGGTGCTCACAAGATTGCCGCCAGATCTGCCCTACCACCAGCTGATGGCCTACCAGCGCATCGCGATGCTCCGATCCAGCGACCTCGCTTTTACGCACGACGAATCTCGAGAGTTCCTGAGTCGGCGGCTTCCAGAAGGCACCGACCCAGCCATGGTTGACCAGCTCATCTCGCGGGCCGAAGGATGGGCGGCCGGCCTTCAACTCATGGCCGTCTCAGCGCAGGATCAGCGGGGAACGAGTTACCCGACTGATGACACCGTTCTGGAATCTGATTCAACGATCACGGAGTATCTGTTTTCTGAAGTCTTGGGCCTACAGCCTCCTGAGGTGCAGCAGTTTCTCCTGGAAACATCGTTGTTCGAGATCATGTCGCCCGATCTCTGTGCCCGTCTCACTGGCCGCGAGGACGCCGCTCGTATCCTTTCCTCGCTGGCGAGCACCAACACGTTTACGGTTGCCCTGGATCGCCACGGCGAGTTCTACCGCTACCACCGCTTGTTCAGAGAGTCCCTCTACCGATCATTGAACCGGAGGTTGACCGCGAAAGACATTCGGAACCTCCACGGTCGCGTTTCGTCGCTCTTCGAAGACTCAGGTTTGACTGAATGGGCATTGGACCATGCCATCCTGTCCGAAGATTGGTCAAGGGCTATCGCTGTGGCACGCGGGCTCCTCGGACAATGGCACATCGAGGACCGACTGCAGTTGATTCTGCGCTGGTCCCGCCGATTCCCCGACCACGTTCTTTTCAGCGATCCTGACCTTGCATACTGGCACTCCTGGTCATTGGTCAGACTCGGACGAGCTGCAGATGCCGAGCGAGCCGTGCTGCGAGCCATGGATGTGACGATTGATCACGATACCACGTGGCAACTCGAGCTGGTGCTGGTCTACATCAGGCTCCTGCAAGGCGATTGGCGAGACGGCCTGAGGCTCGGAGAACCTGCTGTCGCGGCGATTCCGGAGGAGAAACCCTATGATCGAGCAATTGGCTGCCTGGTTCTCACCTTGATCTATGTGGCCGGCGGTGATGTATCGGCCGCCCAGGATACCCTTGACCGAGGGCGGGAGTTGATCGATTCAACCGCGCGACAGCCAGTCTGGATGCAATGTACAGAACTCGCACTGCAAGGACGGATTCATTTCTACCGGCTGCGGGTCCGCAATGCACTCTCGATGTTCGAACATGTGATGCTTCTCGGCAAGCGCGTGAACCCGCAAGTGGTGCAGTATGCCCACTTGCTCCATGCGCAGGCTTCGCTCCAGAAGCTCGACCTCGAAACTGCGATTTCCCAATGCGAACAGGCGCTCGGGTTAGCCGATATCCTCGAGAACGACGTACATCGATCTCCGGTTCTGCAAGTTCTCTCTGAAGTTGACGCTATCCGGGGTAGCCCCGCTGCCGCGCAGGCGAAGCTCGATGAAGCGATCAGAATCTCCGAGACCCAGGGACTGACTTACCAGACCAGGGATGCAAAGGCGCGCTTGGCAAGGTTGTGGCTCGACCAGGGATTGAACGACCTGGCCGTCCACTGGGCCAATGGCGTCGACGTCAAGGGAAGAGAAATCGGGGATCCGAATCGCATTCTCGATGATCTCATCGTCGCCAGGGTGCTGATCACCGACAATCGACCTGAAAAAGCAATCGAGTTGCTGCAGACAATGCTGGATTTTGCGATCCGGCAAGGCCGAGCCATGAATGAGATCGACGTGCGTATCGTCCTTGCCACAGCACTCGAACGAGCAGGCCGAAGTGAGGAAGCAGATCGGCAGCTTCTCCAGGCTCTTTCTCTCGCTCGAGATGAATCTCTGATGTTGGGTTTTTTTCAACACGGTCGGTTGATTGCACCCTTGCTCCAGCGGCAAAGCGGGAATCCTGAGGCCAGTTCATTCGTCGGGCAGGTCTTGCATCGCCTCGCGAGCTGCCAGCCAAAGACGCGGAACAATCACAATCTCGAATTGCTGACTCCACGCGAAACGCAGGTGATGACCGCCGTTTCCCTTGGAAGGTCGAACCAGGAGATCGCTGCCGAACTCTTCATCTCGGAAGCAACCGTCAAGAAGCATCTTCGCAACATTTTCGAGAAGCTACAGGTGAAGAGCAGGACGCAGGCCATGGCCCTCTACCGGGACTCCACTGATCTTCCTGGTTGATCTCTCCGTGGGCAACGTGCCTTTCCGAAGTACTCCGTTTGGACCATACACGCCCAGCCGCTGACTCACTAAGATGAGTGTCAGAAAGGACGGTGACGGATTTGATCCAGCTCATGTTGACCGCGCTCTCGCTGCCTGACACACTCTCCCTCGACGACCTCGAACACCACCTGAACGACGTCATGATTCCGGGCTGCCTGCGCCTCGTTGACAGCTCGATTGTCGAAAAGCAGCTGGATGGTTCGATAGCAATGAGCGCTGTCCAGATCAACACTGTGGATCTGGCGTCTCCCGGATTGCTCACAAAGGTCCTTGGAATTCGGGATGACAGTCCTTCCCTGTTACTGAACCAGCAGACCATTTCGTTGAGCGAGGGACTGTTGGGTGATTTTGGGCTCAATCCGGAGGAGATCGATCAGATGCTGGAACAACTCCCCTATGGATCGAGGAGCCTGTTTGTTCTGGTGGAAGACCTCTGGGTCCGGGATCTTCAAGAATCCGTTCGTTCTACCGGTGCGGTCACCTTGGCAATGGGGCTGGTATCAGATCGGGTGCTGGATCGTCGAGAACCAACCTGAGGTCGATGCCGGTCTCCTCGAACCGACTATGATAGGAGGCTGTCACCCAATTTCAAACTGAGCGGCGGATCTACCGATTACATCTAGCGAGACAGGAGATACTATGGCGACGCTTGTAGAGTATGGCGAAGGAGAGGCTTTTCCCGGCACGATCGGGCGCACGGTTGGAGAGTCCAGCCCCGCTTGGCCGGAACCGATACGGGCGAAAGACGGCGCGCCCAACATCCTGTTCTTCGTGCTCGACGATGTGGGATATGGACAGCTTTCCTGCTTCGGTGGTGGGGTGGAAACCCCAAACATCGACCGGGTCGCGGCCGCCGGGTTGCGATATACGGCCTTCCAAACGACCGCTGTTTGCTCCCCGACGCGGGCATGCCTTCTCACGGGACGGAACCATCATTCTAGCGGCGTAGCCTGCATCATGGAAGTGGCAACCGGATATCCCGGGTACGACGGACGTATGCCGTTCACCAACGGCATGTTGCCCGAGATGCTGACGCCCCAGGGGTACAACACCTTCTGTGTGGGCAAGTGGCATCTCTCTCCTTCAGAGGAAAACACCGCGGCCGGACCTTTCCACCGCTGGCCAATGGGTCGCGGGTTCGAGCGCTATTACGGATTTCTGGGCGGAGAAACGAATCAGTGGTATCCCGAACTCATCCAGGACAACCACGGGATCGAACCGCCAAAACTCCCCGAAGAGGGGTATCACCTGTCCGAGGATCTGGCCGACCAAGCGATCCGCATGGTTCTCGATGCGCATGCCAGTGCTCCAGAAAAGCCGTTCCTCCTGTACTACGCCACCGGCGCTGGACATGCTCCTCACCACGTGGCGCCGGAGTGGGCAGATCATTATGCTGGCAGATTCGCTGGCGGCTGGCAGAAATACCGCGACGAGGTGTTCGCGCGCCAGAAAGGCCTCGGGATCATCGCTGCCGATGCGCAGTTGCCGCCTGCTGATCCGGACGTTCCTGAATGGGACACTCTGTCAGCGGACGAACAGCGCCTGTACTCCAGGATGATGGAGGTCTACGCGGGTTTTCTCTCCCATGCGGACCATCACTTTGGCAGAATTCTCGACATGTTAGAAAAGATCGGCGAGCTGGACAACACGCTCGTGTGCATTGTCTCTGACAATGGCGCCTCAGCCGAAGGTGGACCACGAGGGTCTATCAACGAAATGCTCTTTTTCAACAACATCCCGGAATCGATCGAAAACAACCTTGCCGCGATCGACCAGCTCGGTTCGCCGACGTCATACAACCACTACGCCTGGGGTTGGACCTGGGCCGGAAACACGCCGTTCCGCCGCTGGAAACGGGAAACCTATCGCGGCGGCGCCACCACGCCCATGATCATCAGTTGGCCCGATCGGATCTCGGCGCGCGGGGAAGTTCGGCGCCAATACGTGCACGCAATCGATCTGGTGCCAACGATCCTGGATGCTCTCGAAACAACTCCGCCGCCAGCGATTCGCGGAATCACCCAGACACCGCTGGAAGGGGTCAGTTTCCTGCACACTTTCGACGATGAGTCGGTAGCGACACGGCACTCCACCCAGTACTTCGAAATGCTTGGCCACCGGGCTATCGACCACGACGGGTGGCGGGCAGTTTGCCCGTGGCCAGGTCCTTCATTCGCAGAAGCCGCTGACCATGGCCGCTCCTTCGGACAGGAAATTGACGCCGAAACGCTCTTTTCCCTCGATACCGACGGATGGGAGCTCTATCACATCGAAACCGATCCGACCGAATCGACCGATCTCGCGAGCAGCAATCGCGAGAAACTGATCGATCTGATCACACGCTGGTACGCGGAAGCTGGGAAATACAAGGTTTTCCCAATCGATGGCACAGTAACGGCGCGATTGGCCACCCAACGTCCGCAAACATCCAAACCGCGTACATCCTTCACCTTTTATCCTGGTGGCGGGATGGTTCCAGCGTTCGCGGCACCACCGGTCTACAATCGACCCCACAGCATCCAGGCTGACATCGTCGTGCCGGAGGAAGGTGTCGAGGGCGTCATCATCTGCCAGGGAGGAGCAGCAGGCGGCTACGTTCTCTATGTGAAAGACGATCGGCTTCGGTACGCCCACAACTATCAAGGCATCGAGGTCTTCGAAGTCGAGTCTGAAGGTCCCCTGCCAGCCGGTCGCCACACCGTACGATTCGAGTTCGAACCGACGGGACCGGCCGATATCGCGCACGGTCGCGGCGTGCCAGCCAATCTCGAACTCTATGTTGATGGAAAACTAGTGGGTGCCGCCGCCGCCGCAACGTCAACGCCGCTGTTCTTCGAACTCGAAGGACTCTCCTGTGGCTATGACGCGTGCGCACCGGTGCTGTACGGACAATATAGCCCACCGTTCAGGTTCACCGGCACAATCCACGAGGTCACAATCGATCTGTCGGGCGATCTTATCGAGGATGACGAAGCCCGGCTTGCACGACTCATGGCGATACAATAGGACGCCGAAAATTAGCTGTCGGCGCCTACTCCATTTGGAGTATTCACGCAGATCAAACTCCCCGTTATTATTGGACGGAGGCGAGTCGCGCAGACGACGTATGGGTCAGAATGGCGGTTCGTAGATTGTCGGTTTTATACAAGGAGTCAAAGCGATGAGACGCGTAACAGGTTTGCTTCTGGCCATTGCTCTGCTGGCGGTCAGCGCGATGGGAATCGCTGGCAGCGTGTCTGCCCAGGATGCTACGCCAACTGGAGATCAGGCAGGATTCCCGGTCAACATCAAGTTCCTGAACGCCATGACGGCGATGGACACCGTTGATGTCTACATTAACGGCTACGACAAAGATGAGCGCGTCATCGAAGGACTTGCCTACGGAACCTTCTCCGAGACGTTCGAAGGGACTTCACCCGCGACCCAGATTACCGTGAAGAACAACGTCAATCTCGGGTTCGATCAGTATCTGTTCGACACAGTCATTGCTTCTGAGGCTGGGCAGTCGTATATCGTCGTGATCTCGGATTTCCTGATCATTCCGCTGCAGGTGAACACGAATGCGATTCCGGTGGGCGGCGACATCGTCGATCCTGCGCGGGCGCGACTGGTGCACGCTTCATCGCAGTCACCGGCAGTCGATGTTCTTCTCAATGATGAGATCGTTCTGCGGAACATCCGCTACGGTCAGGCTGGTGAAGGTGGCGTGCTCGGTGCAGGTTCATATACCGTCTCCCTGAACCAGACTGGAACATCCAACACCGTCATATCCCAGGACATCACCGTCGAAAACGGAACCGCAGCGGTGTATGTTGTGATCGGTACACCGGGCAGCACTGACACGCCTCTGACAATCGTTTCAGACGCTCTGCCGCTGAACGAGAGCTAGACACTGGAAACCGCCGGGTCCAGGACCCGGCGGTTTTTCGTCAGGAGGAGGTTCAGACATGTGTTGTTTTGCGATGATTATGACGTTTCTCGGTCCCCGGGTGGCGCTTGCCTTCTGGTGGATCGTTGGCCGCAGTTCCTGGGAAGATTCCTGGGGCGACGCCTCGATGATCTTCAAAATCCTCGGCTTCATCTTTGCGCCGTGGACGATCCTGATGTTCCTCCTGCTTGGCGGTGAACCGCTCAATGGCTGGGATTGGGTCTTCATCGCGTTTGCCGTGCTTGCGGACGTGGCCAACTGGGCGAACACGATCATGCGGCGCGGTCGGGATGTCCCGTCACAGTATCAGCAGTACGTTCCGGCTGATCTTCGCTAGTCGCACTCCTGGGTTCCGGCTCGGGCAAGAATTGAAGAACCGGAGTCGATCCCTGCAGCCTCACCATTTGAGGCGGAGGAGAGAGTCTCCGGTTTTTTCATGGCCTTTTTGCCCGAGATAGGGTTCGCACGAGGTATGACCATGGTCGCCGGCAATCCGAGCCTTCGAGGAATCTCACTCTCCGCCGAACGTGGGTTGAGTGTCCTGAGATTCTTCGCTGCGCTCAGAATGACAAAAGGGGAGCTCAGCATGACAATGCGCGTGGATACTCAATATGGCAATAGGGGCTGCGCTCAGCAAGACGCCCGTCACGGTCATTCCGAACCAGCGAGCAATTTCTCTTCCCCTGAGAGTGGGTTGCACACCACGTGTCATTCCGAGCTTGCGAGAAATCTCTTCTCACCTGACGGTGGGTTGCGCACCACGTGTCATTCCGAGCTTGCGAGGAATCTTTCTTCCCCTGACGGTGGGTTGCACACCACGTGTCATTCCGAGCTTGCGAGGAATCTCTTCTCCCCTGACGGTGGGTTGCACACCTCGTGTCATTCCGAGCTTGCGAGGAATCTCTTCTTCGCCGAGGCCGGGTTGCGAGGTCCGAGATTCTTCGCTACGCTCAGAATGACAACGCGGTTGGGCCTTCAGCATGACAAAGGGGTGGAGCGCACAGGACAACAGGGGGGTTGCGTCCAGAGTGACTGAAGGGGGCGAGGGGACTTACAGTTTTGGCAGTAACGCTGCTTGAATGATGGACGGATCCCGGTATGCGAAACGACTTCGATGTTCTGATTTCCGGCGCCCGGGTCGCTGGCAGTTCACTGGCGCTCATGCTGGGCGATCTTGGACACCGTGTTCTGCTGATCGACAGAGCAACATTCCCTTCGCCTGCCAACTCCACCCACTTCTTTCGTGGAAATGGATTTGTCGGCACGCTTCACCATCTCGGACTCCTCGATGATGTCCTGGCGCTCGGTTGTCCGCCGCTCAGCTGCGAATACTGGTATATCCATGGCGGAACGTCGCCAGAAATCACTCCTCCCCAGGATCCGGGCAACATCGGATTCAACCTTTCGGTTCGCCGGGAACCGCTCGATGCGCTCCTCGTTGGACGCTCGACAGCACACCAGAATGTAGAGGTCCGGGAGCGTACCCGATTCATCCGACCTGTCTGGGATTCCGGGCGCGTTGTTGGCGCGATCGTTGACGTCGATGGAGCTGAGGCGACAATCCATGCGCAGCTGGTGGTTGGAGCCGATGGTCAACATTCCCGGGTTGCTCAGGCAGTTGGAGCGGCAAACGAATTCGAGGATGATCCGATCCGGGTCATTCTTTACCGCTACGTGACTGGATTCGAGGGACCGCCGAGTTATTCTGCCGCAGGACCGGAGTTCAGCGTCGTCGAAAACGACATCGCCTATGCCTTTCCAGGCGACGCCGGGATTGCCTGTGTTGGGGTGTCCTTTGCTTTGCCTGATTTTGGCGGGGGTTGGGCAGACGCTGAGGCGGTTCTCGAGCGTGGCCTGAGATGCCATCCGGGTCTCGCTGAACGAATTCTCGCTACCTCGCCGGTATCGAAGGTGATGGCGCAAGGGCGTGATCGCAGTTTCGTGAGGATCCCGGCTGGGCCAGGCTGGGCGCTGGTTGGAGACGCCGGATTGCGCCAGGATCCCTGGACGGGGCGCGGTATGGACTTCGCCGGCATTCACGCCGCGTTCCTGGCGGATGCCATCGACGACTGGCTTTCCGGGAGGGTTGATGAAACCACCGCCATGGCGACCTTCCACCGACGCCGAAACGAGCATGGACTTCCCCTCTTCGAAGAAACGCAACGCCTCGGCCGTGACCTGCGGCAAATGGAGATGATGCAAAGCCCTGGGGCATGAGGCTGCACTTAGAGACGCTGACCTGGACCGCGTCAGAACGTCGCTCCGCCGAGCGCGTCAAGACTGAACGTTCACCCCGTGGAAAATGTGTGGTAGGGTAGTCGCTCAAAGATCGAGTGTTGCTTTGGCGTTGGTGTTTCATCCTGCTGGCGTCGCGCCCGTAATGGGTCCTTTCCGTTTCCCTTTAGGTAAAGCAACGCGTCTTCCAGGAAGGATCAGCCATGGATGGCTCGCGTTTCGATCGACTGACCCGCCAACTCGCGACGGGGCAGTCGCGCCGTTCCGTCCTCAAGGGGCTGCTTGGCTTCTCCGGCAGTGCCCTGGTCGGCTCCGCCCTCACCGACGAAACCGACGCTCGCCGCAGTAGCAGTGGCGGTACGACTCACCACCGCAGAACCAGTTTCGGTCTGTGCTGCCGACAGCTTCGAGTGCGGCGGAGAGTGCTGCTCTCTCGATCAATCGTGCTGCAATGACGGATGCTGCGATGGGTCCTGCACCGTCGGGGGCTCCTGCTGTCCTACCGGTAACACAACCTGTGGTGCTGACTGCTGCTCCCCGGAGCAGGAGTGCTGTGATGGCGAATGCTGCAATGGCGTCTGCTATGGCGAAGAACTCTGCTGTCCTTCACCACGACTCTTTAATTTCGATGCCTGGGTTTGCTGTCCCGAGGGTACCCGACCCTGTGGTCTGCTCTGCATTCCGAATGGCACCTGTTGCAGCGATGACGAATGTACCGACTTCTCGGTCCCTTGCAACACAGGGCGTTGCAGTGAGCCCGGCGGCTTCTGTTTTTCAGAGCCGCTTCCCGATCGGACTGAATGGGATCCTGGCGTCAGCGTCTGCATGCGAGGCGAAATCTGCACGCAAACACCATGTGGTTGCACCGGAAGTGGCGATGTCTGCGGTTTCGAGGCACCCGATGGCTGCGAAGGCACCCGGACCTGCCTCGGGTGCAATGACGAAACCGGCTGTATCGAAAACGAGCAGTGCTGCTCCGGGGTCTGCGTGAGCGGGACCTGCCTCTTCGGTCCTGTCGACACCAACGGTGCCTGCGACGATGACGCTGATTGTCTGACCAATCGCTGCCACCAGAATCTCTGCTGCGAACCGAAAACGACTTGCACCGAAGAGGTCGATTGCGGACCGGATGCCGATGACGGCTGCGGTGGCACGATCCCGTGCCAGCGCTGCATCGATGCACCCTGCACGACCGACTCCGAGTGCTACACCGGTTCGTGCAATGGGGGCAGCTGCGAGGTTCCCGTTCCCACTGGCGATCCCTGTGACAGCGTCGAGGATTGCGCCAGCAATACGGCTGTCTGCGAAGGTGGGTTCTGTCTCGAAACGATCAGCGGACCGTGCCAGACCGTGGCCGATTGTTCGGGAGCGCTCGTCTGCGACCCCGTCGATTCGACCTGCCGGGTCGAGATTGGTGGTGCATGCACCCAGATCGACGATTGCACCACTGGTTATGCCTGCGGTTCCGATAGCACCTGCGGCTTGCCACTCGACGCCGAGTGCTTGCGCGACACCGAATGTAACCCAGGCCTGGTCTGCTATTGCCTCGATGCGAAGGTCGAGGTTTGCGAATCCGGTTGCGACAACACCCTCTACTGTGATCCCCCCGGAATCTGCAAGATTCCCCCGGGAGGGGCCTGTACTACGACCTCCGAATGTCCTGAGCAGTATGCATGCGATGGAATCTGCGTTTTCGTCCCGTCACCGGTCGGTGGACCATGCCGGGCCGACTCTGCGTGCGAAGCGGGGCTTGTCTGTGTCTGCCCGGATGGGAGTGGCTTCTGCACCACCGGCGGCGTCTGCAAAGTCCCTCAACTCGGTGAGTGCAGCGATACGAGCGATTGTACCGACGGGCTGATCTGCAACACCTTCCAGTCTAGTGGTGGCGAGACGAGTCTCTGCCAATTGCCACTTGGAGGGAGTTGCGACGCTTCCCTGGAACCGCCCTTCCTGGGTTTGCAGTGCGAGTCGTTTGCCTGCGGCGAAACCTTTTTCCGACCATCGGTCGAGAACCCCGTCTGCTGCCAAAGCGAGGGCCAGGCATGCTCGAGTGATGAGGAATGCTGCAAGATCACCAGAACACTGCCAAATGGTGTGACCCGGTTCGCGCCGACCCGATGCAAATCGGACGGAACGTGCGGGATCGTGCTGCCAAGCGGTCAGTGCACGACCAGCCAGGATTGCCCACCATCACGGTACTGCAACCAGACCACCGGACTTTGCGACGAGCCACCAACTCCAGTCAGCGCAGGTGGCGAGTGCGATCGGACTGGACAGGACGAGTACAGGATCTGTGGCGCTGGCCTGATCTGCATCGATTGCCGGGCATCGGATGATGCCCCAGCAAACTATCGTTGTGCCGATGCCGAAGCTCCCTGCTGCGGCGGTGGGCCCGACCTTGTGAACTTCTGGTGCGGGGAAACGGCTGATCCGTATGGCGGCTTCATCAACAATCTCTGTTGTGCTGGCCGGAAGTGCGAACGCTATGACGACGATCAGAACTGCGGAGCCTGTGGCAATGATTGCACCGCTGATCCCGATAATGCCTGTGCTGTGTCTGGTTCAGGTCAGTGCGCGTTCAGAGGCGGGGAAGCTGTCCAGTGCTATTGGGATTCCGTGTGTGAAGGTGGCGTTTCCGGCGACGCATCCCGGACGGAATGCGACTACGGATCTGCGTGGATCAGTTGCGCGTTCTTCGGCGGATCGGAGTGTTCGGTCGGTGGAGGCTGCGACAGCTGTATCCCCGATTATCCGGCCATCTGTGTGACACCGCCCGATTACTCCGTGGAAACTTGCAACCCGGGGCAAGAGTGTGATGCCGACAGTGACTGCGGATCGAGCGGAGGTGGTGGCCGCTGCGTGAATCCCTGCACCAATGGCTACGACTTCTGGTGCGGTATCGGGAATCCAAATCGCTGCGTATGTGATTGATTGGGGACACAAGTGCAAAGAGCAACCTATGTGCGCCTCTATGCCGACGACGCCGGTGAATCTCACCTGGAGGACATCGTCGTCGGCATGGAACCAGTTGACTTCGCTCCGCCAGCACCGCCGTTGAACTACCTCGCGCTTCAACCAGCAACAGCGGTTGCGTTTCTCGGTGGAGACTCGTCGTGGGGTGGGGATATCCCTCACCCGACACCCCGAAGACAGATCATGTGCACGATGTCCGGCACATTCAGAATTACCGCCTCAGATGGCGACCAGCGGGAGTTTGGTCCCGGTCAAATGTTGCTCCTCGAAGACACCGCAGGCAAGGGTCACGCGACCCAGATTCTCGAGGAATGCGTGGTCATGGTCGTACGCCTCGACTAGCGTCAATACCCGACGACATCCAACGGTTGCATCCAGCTGGCATGGTCCCTGGAAATTACTACGGAAGCATCCGATGCCCGGATCCTTCCCAAGCTGCCGCGCAATCGCGTGACATCTTCCCGCAGGAATAGACTATCATTCAGTTAGTTGATATTGAGATCAACAACTGTGGTACTTGTCTCTGCGAAAGGAATTGACGATGTCCGTAACCGATGAATTGCTCGCAGCAAATGCCGATTACGTCGCCACGTTCGACAAGGGTGATCTGCCAATGCCTCCGGGTCGCCAGGTGGCGATCGTGGTCTGTATGGACGCCCGCATCGATCCTGCTAAAGCCCTCGGCCTCGAAGAGGGAGACGCCCATGTCATTCGCAACGCCGGCGGACGGGCCGAGGACGCCATCCGGTCGCTGGTGATCTCGCAGCAACTCCTCGGCACCAAGGAAGTCGCCGTCATTCACCATACCGATTGCGGCATGCTGACGTTCTCCAACGAGGTGCTCCGCGACAAATGCAGTGAAACGCTCGGCGCCTCGGCTGCGGAAGTTGCCGGGTCGATCGATTTCCTACCGTTCCAGGACGTCGAGCAAAGTGTCCGTGACGACCTCGCCACGATTCGAAACAGTCCGCTCATCCCAGACAGCTACCCGGTGCGCGGCTTCGTCTATGACGTGACCGACGGTTCAGTGTCTGAAGTCGTCTGACCGCGTTCCACCGCTATCGAATCGACCGGCGAGATGTCATAACTCTCTCCTGTCCAACGCGATTGCTTCCAAGGGAGCGGGCCAAGTTGGCCCGCTCCCTTTCGTTCAAGCTCTTGCCAGGACCCTTCCGGGATTCGCTCCGGTCGGCGTGCCATGATCGATTACCAGCTCACCGCCCACCAGGACCGCATCGATACCAATCGGCGGTGCAAATGGTCTATCCCAGGTTGAGCCATCGGCCACATTCTCCGGATCAAAAATTACCAGATCGGCAGCATAGCCGTCCGCTATCTTGCCGCGTTCCGGAACGCTGAATCGCTCCGCCGGAAACCCACTCATCTTCCAGACCGCTTCTTCGAGCGAAACCGCCCCGAGCTCCCGCACGGCATACCGCAGGACCCGCGCAAAACAACCGTACCCCCGCGGATGACCAAACTCACCGTGATACATGCCATCGCTCGCGACCATCATACGGGGATGCTGAATCGTGTTGCGGGTCCGGATATCAACATCATCCTGGGTCATATCGACGTGATAGACCATTAGTGCATACGGGTGCTCTTTGATGATCGTCTGAATCGCAAACTCAGTCACCGGCAAACCCTCACTTGCCGCCGCTTCATCGAGCGACATCCCGATGTAACGTCCAGTCTGCGTTCTCGCGAACACGGGTCGACCATGGACACCAGCTCCAGAAAGCTTTTGATCGAGGAATGCGCGAATCTCCTCGATGCGTTCCTCTTCGATCAGTCGTTGTCTGGTTCTTTCCGGACCACCAGCTTGCGCCCAGGTCGGCAGCATCATCGCCAGATGGGTACAACCGGCGGGATACATGTACGACTCGAACGAGACATCAAAACGACCGTCGGCTTCGTCGAGTAGTGGACGGGTTTCTTCGTCCACATGCTCGTGCGAAAAGTGGATCGGAATGTCGGCCTTCTCGCAGATTTCAAACGTTTCTCGCCAGGCGCCTTCCTGACCAGCATCGGCATACCGCACATGTGCGGCATAGATCCCGCCATTGGCAGCCGCAACCTTGCTCAGCTCGATCAGTTCCCGCGTATCCGCTTCACTCGCCGGCTGATAATCAAGCCCTGTGTTGAATGCCACCGCTCCAGCGTCCATCCACGCCTGCACGAGCGGTTTCATCTGCTCGATTTCTTCGTCGGAAGCAGGTCGCGCCTCCCACCCCATCACCGCCATCCTCACAGCCAGGTGAGGGACCTGTGGCAACACATTTGCCGGTGTTCGTCCGCGAAAGATAGCGAGATAATCTTCCGGTTCTGGCCAGGCAAAATCAAGATCAGCAGGGCCGTAAGCAAACTCGGTTGATTCCCACAGAGATTTCGCTCGGTCGAGTGGAAGTCCCGTCCAACCAAATCCATCCGGCGCCATGAGCTGGGTCGTAACACCCTGCAGTAATCCTCCATATCGGTGCAGACACGACTCGTCGATCAGATTCGTTTCGGAATGAATATGCACATCGATAAACCCGGGCGCAATCACCCGACCAGTAGCGTCGATCGTTTTCTCGGCCGAGGACGAAGACAGATCGCCGATCGCGGCAATACGCCCCTTCCGCATCCCGATATCGGCAGGAAACAACGGAGTCGTTCCTGTTCCATCGGCAACCAAACCGCCCCTGATCACTGTCTCGAATTCCACGTGCTTTCTCCAGATAGGCGCTATTCAGCAGAGGCAAGCGCCCGGCGTCTTTGGCGAGCCAAGCGCATGGTACGGGATCGCCTTGGTGCCTATCGGCCAGGTTCGTTCCCAGGATTGCTGCGACCGCCGTTCAACACGAACGCTGCTTCGATCAACGCCAGATGGGTGAACGCTTGCGGAAAGTTGCCCAGTTGTCGACCAGCGATTGGGTCGTACTCCTCAGCGATCAATCCGACATCGTTGCCCAACCCGACCAACCGCTGAAAAAGCGCATGGGCTTCCTGCTCGCGACCCTGCATCGCCATCACCTCGACAAGCCAGAACGAACACGCCAGAAAAGGTGATTCTCCCGTTGGCAGTCCATCAACCTCCGGATTCTCCTCGTACCGTAGCAGGAGTCCATCGACACCGAGTTCCCGCTCGATTGCGGCGACGGTCGACACCATTCGCGGGTCATCGGCGGACAGGAACCCAACAATTGGCATCATCAGGACACTCGCATCGAGGAGATCGATGCCATACGCTTGCGCAAACGCCTGCTTTTCTTCGCACCACGCCCGTTCGAGCACTTGTTCCTTGATTTCCTCGCAAATCTCCCGCCAACGCTCGATCGGTCCATCCCGTCCGGCCAACCGATACATCTCGATCGCGCAATCGAACGCGGCCCAAGCCATCACCTTGGAATGAGTGAAATGCCGATTTGGTCCACGCACCTCCCAGATTCCGGCATCCTTAAGACGCCAGCCGCGTTCGAGAAAATCGAGGAGATGACTGATCAGCGACCAGCCAAACCTCGACATCGGGATGCCATGCTGCAGGCCGGCCAACGCCGCCAGCATCAACTCGCCGTAGACATCGAGTTGCAGTTGCTTGCTGGCGCCGTTGCCAACCCGGACGGGTTGCGACCCTTCGAATCCGGGTAACCAATCGAGTTCGTATTCCTCCAGGCGGCGCTCTCCAGCCAAGCCATACATGATCTGGATCTGCGCCGGATCTCCGGCAATCGCGCGCAGAAGCCAGTCCTGCCAGGACGTGGCTTCTTCCTGATACCCGGCGCCGAGCATCGCCCGCAACGTCAGCGAGGCGTCCCGGAGCCAGCAATAGCGATAGTCCCAGTTGCGCACGCCGCCGATGTCCTCTGGCAATGATGTGGTTGGAGCGGCGACAATCCCACCCGTTGGCCGGTAGGTCAACGACTTGAGCACGATCAGCGACTTGCGGACCTCCTCCGCATACCGTTCTTCGTACCGACAATCACCCATCCACTCATGCCAGAACTGCTCGGTTTCCGCGAGCGCGATGTCAGGGTCGACCGCCGCCGGCTGTGGTTTGTGCGAAGGAAACCAGGTCAGGACGAACGGCACTCGATCTCCGGCGCGAACGGAGAACTCGGAAACGGTGGCGAACCCTTCACCATGCGATTCGACCGGGGTGCTCAGGTGGAGCGCATCAGGACCGGCAATTGCTTCGAGGACATGATCGATCCGACGCACCCATGGCACCACGCTACCGTAGTCGAAGCGGATCTCGAGCTCCGATCGCATCATCACCTCGCCCGCCACGCCTTCGACGATCCGGACGATATCCGGTGCTTCACCACGCGGCGGCATGAAATCGATCACCCGCACCGTTCCAGTTTCGGTTTCGTGGGTTGTCTCGAGAATCAGTGTGTCAACCCGATAGCGGCGCTCAGTCTGGGACGTTTTTTGCTTCGGGCCAAGCAACCACCGTCCATGCTCAGGACCACCGAGAATCGCCGCGAAACAGGCCGGGGAATCGAAACGGGGAAAGCAGCACCAATCGATCGAACCGTCCCGGCTGACCAGCGCCGCCGTTTGCAGATCCCCCAACAGGGCATAGTCTTCGATCAGCGGCATAGGTGTTCTCCAGGAGGTTGACGGCGATAGCCCGTTGCGGTGCCAACTGGAAAAGACCTTACCACCATCGACCGGTTTGGCAGATCGGCTCATGGCACAATGCGCTGAGATGGTAGGCGGTGAGCAAAGGGGAACATGCAGATGGTCAGAAAAGCCGACACAATCGTCGATGTCCGCACCTATTTTCCATTGACCGGCAAAGAGGGTGGTGACTACCACGGTCGCACCCGGGGTCACTGGATCGTTGATTCAGTCATCAGCAACCCGATGTCGGTCTATCCTGAGTACAAGGAGTCACGCCTGAGCTGGGGAATCGATGCTCTCGGTGGTCTCGTCATCGAGATCGAAACCGAAAGCGGCCTGGTGGGAGTCGGGATCACCCACGGCGGCGAAGCGGGCGCATATCTGATCAACAAACACTTTCGCCGGTTTCTGATCGGTTCTGATCCCCGCGATGTCGAACGGATCTGGGACCAGCTCTTTCGCGCGTCCCTCTATTATGGAAGAAAGGGGCTTGGAATCTGCGCGATCAGCGGGGTCGATCTGGCACTCTGGGACCTCTGTGGGAAGCTCCGTGATGAGCCGGTCTACGAAGTGCTCGGTGGCCGGACCAAGGACTACATCCCCTGCTACGTCACCGGAATCCGGGAAAAGCGATACCAGGAGCTCGGTTTTATCGGTGCAAAGATTCCCCTCCAATATGGACCGGCCGATGGCTACGAGGGACTCAAGAAAAACGTTCAGCGGTTTGCGGACGCGCGCGAAGTGGTCGGACCCGATTTCGATCTGATGATCGACTGTTATATGTCATTGACTGTGCCCTACACGATCGAGCTGACCGAAGCGCTCCGTCCCTATCGGATCAACTGGATCGAAGAACCCCTTCCCCCAGACGATTACGATGGTCATGCCCGGATCAAGGCTGCCTGTCCATGGCAGCGCTTTTCTACTGGTGAACATGAATTCACCCGCTACGGCTTCCGGGAATTGATCAGCCGACAGTGCGTCGACATCCTCCAACCCGATCTCAACTGGTGCGGTGGCATCACCGAAGCCCGCAAGATCGCGGCAATGGCGGCTGCCTACGACGTCCCGGTCGTACCGCATGGCAGTGCTTTTTTCAGCACCCATTTCCAGATGGCCCATACGAATTCTCCGTTTCAGGAAACGCTGGCAATGAGCCCGGACGGGATGGATTTCGTGTCGATCTACGGCAACCTCTTCATCGGCGAACCGATCCCGGAAAATGGTCGACTCCAGCCCCGGGAGGAACCGGGCTGGGGAGTGGAGCTGGATAAGGAACGGGTAGTCGAGTCGAAGATCGGGTTGCAGCCGTCTTCCTGACGCTCAGTCGAACGCTAACGAGCAGTTAACCCGCTGGTCAACGTCGTTCGGCCACAATCCTTGAAGTCGTCCCTGATTTGGTCATGGCTCGAGCGGAGTGAAGAATGATGCGTCGATCGATTCTGTTCGTGGCAACACTTCTGGTCGTGGTGATCGGCGTCACGGTGGTGATTGTCGACGATGGACTCACGGGGTCGACGCCGACGTCCGGTGCGACGCCGGTCGGGTCACCGGCACCCGGCGGAACACCAGCGCCATTGGCAACACCTATCTCAGAACTGGTGCAGGTCGAAATTATCGAGTTCGACTATGACCCCAGTCGGGTCGAGATCGAGGTTGGCACGACGGTGCGATGGGAGAACGTCGACTTCGCTCCTCACACAGTGACTCTGGATGGCGTGTTCGACTCTGGCAGGCTCGACCATGGGTCGGGATTTCGGCACACGTTCGAAGAACCAGGCCGTTTCGCCTATTTCTGCTTCTACCACCAGAACATGGTCGGTTTCGTTGAGGTTATCGACCCACAGGCTACCAAGTCAGCAAGTGTTGAACTAGCCTGGCCAACTGATTCAAAGATCGGATTGACCTAGAACGTCATCCGTTCGATCTCGGCCATCTTTTCGATCCGGCGGCGGAAGTGGTCTTCGCCGCGGAATCGGGCCACCAGAAAGGCATCGACCAGATCGACCGCCAACCATTCGCCGACGATCTTGGCGCCGAGACACATGACATTGGCGTCGTCGTGTTCGACCGACTGATGGGCGGAATGGACATCGTGACAGAGGGCGGCGCGAATACCGTGGACCTTGTTGGCCGCCATACACGCGCCGATGCCGGTGCCGCAGACGAGAATGGCGCGGTCGGCACGATCCTCGCGAATCGCCAGACAGACTGGCAGGACGACATCGGGGAAATCGATCTCTACCAGTGTGAACGCCGGAAACTCCTCCACCGTATGACCGGCGTGACGCACGCTCTCGATCAACGCCGCTTTCAATGGAAACCCGGCATGGTCAGCGCCGATGGCGATCCGCATCGCAGTTACTCCTTCAGAACCCCGCTGGCCAAATCCGATCTCGATCGGGGGAAACCGTATCATTTCCTCGCAACGCGTCGAGACGACCGGAGGAAACCGCGCCGATGGGAAACCAGCAACACCGTGGGCAGATGGCCGGGACCACCTGGGATCCCGCGCTCTACCAGAAGTTCGACGATCACCGCAGCCGCCCCGGTCTTGAACTTCTCGACCGGATTCGGCTCGGCAATCCCACGCTGATCTACGATCTCGGTTGCGGCACCGGAGATTTGACCAAACTTCTGGCGGACCGGTGGCCAGACGCCAGGGTGGTCGGGGTCGACAACTCCGCCGAGATGCTCGCCCAAGCAAGCGCCAAACCTGGTGGGGTCGAATGGATCGAAGCCGATATTCGTTCGTGGAATCCGGAGATGCCGCCTGATCTCATTTTCGCGAACGCGTCGTTGCAGTGGGTGGCCGATCACCACGTTCTTTTCCCGAGACTGATGGGATTTCTGAATCAGGGTGGCACGCTGGCCGTGCAGATGCCGCTCAGTTGGCACATGCCGTCGCATCGCCTGATGCGGGAAACACTCGCCAACGGCGGCGACGGTGGAACGCCAATCGGACCAGAGTCGGTGCGTCTTACCCTTGGGCGCAATTGGGTCGATGATGCCTCAACCTTCTACGATCTCCTCGCCGATGGGGCGGAATCGGTTGATATCTGGGAAACGGAATACCTGCAGCAGTTGTCCGGCGACGACCCTGTTCTCGAATGGGTCAAAGCGACTGGTCTCAGACCAGTGCTCCAGGGGCTGGACGATGACTCGCGCGAGCAATTTCTGCTGGAATACCGCAAACGCCTCCGCGCGGCTTATCCGCAACGACCAGACGGCACGACTCTGTTTCCTTTCCGGCGTCTCTTTATCGTGGCGACGAAATCGGCTCACTGGAGAATCGGCGCAACGGTTTCCATCAACGTCTCGACTCCGAGGATCTCGGCGACCTCCGGCGAGACAGGATCGGCAAAGACCGATCCGATCTCGCCTATCTGCACGATCTCGCCCTGCTGGATAACCGCCAGGTGCGAGCAGATCTCCGCAAGATCTTCCGGTTCGTGGGAAACGATCAGCGCCGCGATTCCTGAGAGCCGGAGTTGGGTTGCCAGTTCCGGAACCAGCCGCTTGCGAGTCGGACGATCGAGACCGGCAAAGGGCTCGTCCAGAAGCAGAAGCATCGGTTCGACCGCGAACGCCCGCGCGAGATTGACCCGTTGGGCTTCACCGCCAGAAAGCTGGCGCGCGTTCCGCGAAGAGAGCTCAGCCACGCCAAACCGTGCCAGCCATGTCATCGCCCGACGTTCGGATTCCTTCTTGCTCACGCCGTGAAACGAGGGACCACTGGCCGCGTTGTCGAGCACGCTTCTATTGAAGAGAAGCGGTTTCTGGAAAACCATCGCGGTTTTCCGGCGAAGTGGGATCGTATTGCGGCGGTTGGCGATCTCCCCTTCGATCATAACCATGCCCGCGGTCGGTTTTTCGAGGAGCCCCGCGATCTGCAGAAGCGTGCTCTTGCCGGCCCCGTTCGGACCGATGAGTCCAAGCACCATGCCGGCATCGACCGTGAGGCCGGGCACCTTGAGCACGGTTCGTCCGTCGCGATCGAGCCGGACATCGACCATCCGCAGCACCTCCGCAGACCCAGGAGGCAGATATGGAGCGTGGAAGTGTTCAGGCGGACCGTTGTTGAACATAGGTCAGGGTCAGATTCACCGAATAGGTCAGCAGCAACAGTACCACCGAGAGCGCGACTGCAATATCGAAGTTGCCCCGCCCGACCTCGAGCACGGTTGCGGTGGTCAGCACCCGGGTTTCACCCTTGATGTTGCCACCAACCATCATCGCCGCGCCGACTTCCGAGATTACCGCTCCAAAGCCGGCCATCACCGCTGCCAGCAACGGCAACCTCGATTCGCGAATCAGCCACCAGGCGGTCCTGGTCCGGGAAGCGCCGAGCGATTTGAGCTGCAACCGCAACCTGGGATCGAGACTCTGCAACGCCGACATCGAAAGACCGATCACGATCGGCATCGCGATCGCGGCCTGGGCGATAATCATCGCGGACGGGGTAAAAAGAAGACGCGCATCGCCAAACGGTCCATTCCGCCAGAGCAGCATGGTGATGATTACCCCAACCGTTACTGGCGGCAATCCCATCCCGGTGTGAACCATTCCGACCAGGGGAGAACGCCCCGGAAAGCGGGTCAACGCCAGCAATGCGCCAAGTGGAACACCGATGAGCAAACTGATAGCCGTCGCGGTTAGCGAAACGCGCAGTGAGAGAAAGACGATCTCCCAGACGTCATCGTCCCCAGACAGCAGCAGCCGGAATCCTTCGACGATGCCATCCCAGATCTCGTTCACGTGGAGGTCGTTGCTCCTCTGCTAACCGGCAGGCGTCGCCCCTGGTGTGGCTGCCGGTGTTTCCGCGAACATCGCGCAGTTGCCGTCGCCGCATGGCACGAACAACGGCTGACCGTATTGCTCGACCCCGAACTCGCCGATCACCGCCTGGGTGGCCGGATCGAGCAGGAAATCAGAAAACGCGATCGCTCCGGCTTCGTTGATGGTGTCGTACCGCTCAGGATTGACCACGATGACGTGATAGACGTTGACGAGGAGCTGATCGCCTTCGCTGACGATCACGATATCCATATCATCGGAAAGAGCAAGCCAGGTGCCGCGATCGGTGAGGGTATACGCATCACGCTCATTGGCAATCCGAAGCGTTTCGCCCATCCCGGTGCCACTTTCGACATACCAACCACCGCCCGGTTCGATCCCGGCAGCTGCCCAGAGACTCTTCTCACGCGCATGGGTACCAGAATCATCGCCGCGACTGATGAAAGTCGATTCGGTTTCAGCGATCGCTTGCATTGCGTCGGATGCCGATGTCATGTCAGCGATCCCGGCCGGATCACTGGCAGGTCCGACGATCACGAAATCGTTGTAGAAAACCATATGCCGATCACTGCCATAGCCTGCCGCCATGAAGCTTTCTTCTGCATCGGGACTGTGGACCAGGAGGACATCGGCTTCGCCGTTTTCACCCATCTTGATCGCCGCGCCAGACCCAACCGCGATCGGTTTGAGGCTGTACCCGGTTTGCTCTTCGAACATCGGCACGAGAACATCGAGCAACCCCGAATCCTGGGTGCTGGTTGTGGTGGCAAGGATGACATCGGTCGGACCGACTGGCGTCGCTTCCTGGGCGAGCGTCCCCGAGCCATTCATGGTCAGAGACAGGATCGCCAGCAAAACGAACGAGAAAAACCGAACACCGCGGCCTTTTTGCGCTGACATGACCCCCTGTCTCCTCGTTGAAAGAACTCAACGCTTTCTCTGCGTCAATCTTACCCAACTCAGGCTAGCGTCGGAACCCTCTTAGGTATGCAACCGGAATGAGGACGAGCGAACGATGGTCAGCTTTTCTTCGAGAGAGATCGTGGAGAAATCTACCGTGCGAACCCTGATCTCGAGTTCGCTGATTCGCTCATCGCCGGACGAGCCGAACATCTCGATGCTCCACTCACCACATTCGACCGCAGGCTTGCTTCTATGCCGGATCTACGATCGTTTTTCGACAAGGAATCAAGATCAACCTAGCTTTCGGTGTCCAACCAGAACATCTCCTCCAACGGCCAGGTCATGGGGCTGTTATCGGGATTGGCTTCCATGTGCTCTGACATCTCGTCCCACCAGCGGCGCATGACCGGGTCGACTGATTCACCCGGTGTCTGGGGTTTGTTCGCTTCGGTGTGGGCAAAGAGGTCGAGTCCATCTCGGTAGATCGCGAAGTGAACGATCCCCTGCTCCTTCAGCGCATCGACCAGTTCCGGCCAGATCTGATCGTGCTTTTCCTTATAAATGGCTTCATTGCCCGGTTTGAGACGCATCTTGAACCCGTTGCGATAGATCATGCTGATCTCTCCTGTTGCGATCGCGAAACCGCGTCGACCCTGTTCAACACGACCGGCGTCGCAGCTCTGACCGTATTCTGAATCTCGGCCAGGCCATCGACCCGTTCCATCAGTTCCCTGATCTCGGCTTCATCGGCATCAGCGACGACCCGGGCGTCGTAGGTGACATGCTTGGCTGACTCACCTTCCGCACCGAACTCGCCGTCGACAGTGACCTCGACCGAGTCGATCACCATGCCGGACTTGGCCGCTTCACGATAGACATCATTGCAGTAACAGGTCGCCAGGGCAAGAAAGAGCAGCGCCCCGCCATTCACACCGGAACCATAGCCATTGGCACCAGATAGGATATCGAGCGACTGGGTCTTTCCGCCACTGGTTAGCACAGCTTCATGGGTTCCCTGACTATTCAGAATCCGGGCCTCGATCTGCATGAGCTTCCTCCCTTTCCATGCCACGAACGCACTAGTGAGATGGACTGTTTTCCTTCGGCCAGTACGATTGACGATGTAGCGAATGCACCATATCATGAAAGAAATCTACAGAACTGAAAGGAGGGTCTTTCCAGGTTCCAGCAAGGTTCGGTACCGGATTCTCTCATATTGAAAGGGCATACGATGGGAAAAATCATCACCAGTGATTCGTCGTCCAACCGCCGCTCGTTTCTCCGCGGCAGCGTTGCGCTGACCGGCGCAGCCGCAGCTGTCGCCGCCACAAAACCGCTGCATGCGATGGCGCTCGATGCGCCATCCGATAGCCTGCTCAGCAAGATTCTCGATCGCGGCAAACTTGTTGTCGGCACGGGAAGCACCAACCCACCGTGGCACTTCGAAGACGAAAACGGCGACCTCGTCGGTTTCGATATCGAAATGGCGAAAATCGCTGCCGGCGGATTGTTCGGTCTCGACCAGGATCAGATTCGCAACGGCGAATCACTCGAAAAGATCGAGTTCGTGATCCATGAAGCTGATGCCCGAATTCCCGATCTTCTGGCTGACAAGGTCGACGTGAACTTCCAGTTCATGACGGTAACAGCAGGTCGGGCTCTGCAGGTCGAGTTCACGATTCCCTATTATCGGGAAGGTGTGACCATTCTCCTGCCAGGCGATTCGGAGTTCAACAACCTGGCCGATCTTCAGGACCAAGGACTCACTATCGCTATCCTCTCGAACGTGTCGGCTGAAGACATGGTCCACCGCGGCGTTCCTGACGCTCAGGTCGATCAGTACGACTCCGTCGCCGCTTCGATCGAGGCGCTCGATTCCGGTCGTGCAGACGGCACCGCGATCGATCTTTCAACCGGCCGCTGGATCGTGGCGCAGAACCCGGACCAGTACAAGACCGTTCCCGAAGGCTGGGACGCCCAGAGCTATTCGGCGTCCGTCAAACCGGGCGATCAGATCTGGCTCAACTGGCTGAATACCGCCATGCATGAAGCCATGGTGGGACTCGACTTCCCGCTCTACCGGGATGCATTCTTTACCTTCTTCGGCGAGGAACTGAGTCCACCGCCAACCGGTTTCCCGGTCGAGTTCAAGTAGTCGTCGAACGTGCGCAGGGGGTGGGGACTGACCGTCTCCACCCCGTTTTCTGGAGAAACCGCTGATTCGTGTACGAACTACGCTGGAATTACATTACCGACAACTGGGATATGTTCATTCATGGGCTGTTACTGGGCTTGAAAATGGCCTTTGTCGGTCTTCTGCTGGGCACAATCATTGGGCTAATCATGGCTTTTGCCAAGGCGAATGGTCCGCGCCCGATTCCGTTTCTCGTCACCGTCTATGTTGAAGTCATCCGGAATGTCCCTCTGATTCTGATCACGTTTATTCTCTTTTTTGGTTTTCCTCAGATTTTTCCACGCGGAAGCAGCGGCCGGGAGTTCATTCTTCGTCTCCTGCCCGACGCCGAAACCACCTTTATGGTTGCCCTGTCGATTTACGCGGGTGCCTATCTGACCGAGATCTTCTACGCCGGGATCGTCTCCGTTGGCACTCGCTATCTCGATGCCGGTCGATCGATCGGACTCAACCGGTTCGGGATCGCACGGTACATCACCCTCCCGATTATGGTCCGGACTGTTCTACCCTCGCTGAGCAATACGTTTATCTCACTGTTCAAAGACACCTCAATAGCCGTCGCCATCGCGGTTCCAGAACTGACCTGGGCGGCCCGCAAGATCAGCACCGACTATTTCCGGGTCATCGAAGCCTGGTTGACCGCTGGTGCGCTCTATCTCCTTGCTTCATACGGGATCGCTCTCCTCCTCCGGTTCATCGAAGGACGAATCAAATGGTCGGTTTAGATCATCGGGTGGAGTGCCTTTGATGCAGGTCGTGATCGACAACGCTCATCTGCTGCGCGAAGGTCTCGTCCTGACCCTTCAGCTTTCGATCGTCGTACTCATTCTCGGCACCTTTTTCGGCACGCTGGTTGGGATTGGCCTGACCTACGGCAATCGCATCGTTCGCACGCTCTTGCGGGTCTATTCCGATCTGATTCGCGGATTGCCGATCCTGGTAGTCATCTTCCTGCTCTTCTACGGACTCCCCGCACTCGATCTGAACATCGGCAGGTTTCACATCAATACGAATATCGGTCGCTTTGAAACCGCGACGATTGCGTTCACGCTCTTCTCAGCCGCCCACATCGGCGAAATCGTTCGGGGCGCCTTGGCATCCGTTCCACGAGGGCAGTCCGATGCTGCGAAAGCAATCGGTCTCACCTTCTGGCAGCGGTTACGCTACATCCTGTTGCCACAGTCTATCCCCGTAATCGTGCCTCCCTGGACCAACACGGCGGCCGAAATCGTCAAAGGCACGGCGTTGGTGTCATTGATCAGCATGAACGATCTCTTCTTCTCCACCCGCAAGGTCGCTGAGCGCACGGGCGAAATGATGCCGCTCTACCTAGCGGCTGGGGTCGTCTATTTCATCATTTGCTTTTCGATCTCGCGCAGCGGAGTCTGGATCAGCAAACGCTACCAATACGGAGTAATGCGGTGAGCGACCCTTCAACAACTATCCGGACACCATCTCCCATTGTCCAGATCAAGGGTGTCCACAAATCATTCGGGAATTTGCAGGTGCTCAATGGGGTCGACCTCGATATCGCTCCCGGTGAAGTCGTTTGCATCATCGGCCCGAGCGGTTCCGGCAAAACAACCATGCTCCGTTGCATCAATTTCCTCGAGGAGTACCAGCAAGGCTCAATCATGGTCGATGGGGAGTTGGTCGGCTATCGGGAAAAGAATGGCAAACGCAAAGGAGCTCCCGAAAAGGACATCGCCCGGATGCGGGCCGAAACAGCGATGGTGTTCCAGAGTTTCAATCTCTTTCCCCACATGACAGCGTTGAAGAACGTCGCCTTTGGACCGATGAAGGTACGAAAGACCAATCGCGCCGAAGCCGAAGCAAACGCCGTCGTCCTGCTCGAAAGAGTGGGCCTCGGCGACAAGACGGATTCGTACCCTTCTCAGCTCTCTGGTGGGCAGCAGCAACGGGTCGCCATTGCGCGCGCACTTGCGATGAATCCCAAGGTCATGCTTTTCGACGAAGTCACCTCTGCCCTCGATCCTGAACTCGTCGGTGAAGTCCTCGGGGTGATGAAACAACTCGCCGAGAGCCACGGCGTCACGATGATCGTCGTCACGCACGAGATGAGTTTCGCCCGCGATGTCGCCGACCGGATTATCTTCATGGATGGCGGTGTCGTGGTCGAAGACGGCCCACCCAACGAAATCCTCGACCACCCTAAGACCGATCGCCTCCGCACATTCCTGGGGATGTTGCAGGAGTAGGAACATCCTCTACGGTTTCACTCTCCATCCGCAACCATGGAGCTGTACTCATCTTTCCAACGCCCGTTCACCCTGTTCCTCCGCTCCGCCTGCCGTACACTTCCCCGGAATCAGGAACACCAGAATCTGGCAACCAAGCGATTTCCATTTTCTGATGCGCGCACTATCGAACGGAGATTGACCAATGAAGCCAATCAATCCATCTTCACCCAGCCTACTCGACCGTGCTCTCACCCGCCGATTCGTTCTCAAGAGCGCCGGTGCGGCGGCGAGTCTCGGCGCCGCCGGTTTGCTCACCTCCGGTCATCGGACCAGCGCCATGGCGATCGATCAGGACACGCTCGTCATCACCGACAGTCTCACCACGAACTGGAAAACCCTCGATCCCGCCTGGTTTTACGAGGGGAATCCGTCGGCGGCGATGTACCTCCTCTACGATCAGCTCTATCACATTCCCGACGGCGAAAACCCGACCGATGTCCAACCCCTGCTCGCTACCGAAATGCCGACCTTCAGCGACGATGGACTGACCGCCACCATTCCCCTTCGCCAGGACGTGATCTTTCCGCAAACCGGCAACGGTATGACTGCCGCCGATGTCATCTTTTCCTTCAATCGTCTCAAGAACACCCGCTTCGCTGGTTCGTTTCTGGCGACCGAGTACTGGTCGTCAGTCACAGCGGTCGACGACTACACGCTCGAGTTCTCGCTGCCAGTTCCGTACGCCGCTCTTCCGGCGTTGCTCTCAGCTGTCATGCTTTCGGTCACCGAAAAAGCGGTTGTCGAAGCCGCTGGCGGAACCGACGCCGAACCCACTTCAGAGGAAGAAGACGCTCCCGAGATTCAGGCCAACCTGGCAGCGAAGGAAATACTCGACCAAACGTCAGCCGGTTCGGGCCCTTACCGCATCACCAACTGGGATTTGAATGGTGAGGTCCGCCTCGTCCGGAACGAGAACCACTGGAGTGGCGATTCCTTTTTCGAAACCGTCATCTGGCGCAACACTGCTGATCTCAACGCGCAGTTGCAGGAAGTTCAGATCGGTGGCGCCGATCTCGCAACCGCTGTAAACGCGGAAGAGGTCAGCGGCGTCGAGGAGGAAGGGGCGCTCCAGGTCCTCGAAGGCACGTCGATGGTCATGCAGTTCCTCTCCTTCAATCTCCGCGAGGAGTGGGGCGGGGTGGCAATAAACAAGGACGTTCGCGATGCCATGGCCCATGCGATCGACTACCAGGGGATCATCGACGGTCTCCTTCTCAGTCGGGCGTTGCGACCGGCCACAGTGGTTCCGCTTCCGCTCGAAGGCACGGAAGCCCTCCTGCCAGAAGCATTCCAGACCGACCTCGCCAAAGCCCAGGAACTCTGGAATGCCAGCGGTGTCGGCGATGCGACCATCGAACTCGCCTACGCGTCCGACGGGATCGGGCGTGGTGGGGTCAACCTGACGACCCTGGCGACCAAACTGCAGTCAGACCTCGAAAAGATCGATGGCTTGACGTTGAAACTGGTCCCGCTACCGAGTTCCCAGCGTTCCGCCATCTATCGCGCGGGAGAATTCCAGGCAACGCTGGCCAGCTGGCTGCCCGACTACCCCGGTGTCGATTCCTTTGTCACACCATTTTTCCGCACCGGCGCTTCGACGGCGAAGCGGGTCAACTATTCGAATCCCGAGATGGATGAGATGATCGCAGTCGCCGCTGCCGAACTCGATCCGGAGGAGCGGGAACAGATGTATCTCGCTATCCAGCGCAAGGGACTCGCCGAAGCCCCCTACATCATGCTCTACCAGCCGAACGACATCAAAGTCGCCAACCGCCAGATCGAAGGCGCACAGGTCCACGCGGCCTATTCGCTGCAACTGCGACAGGCGCGCAAGAACAGCTAAACCCGGGTCGCGTCCTATTACGTGCGCGAGAATACTGACGACTTGGGCGTGACTCCGCATCAGACGAACAAACCGCCGTCCGGAAAGGAGCGATGATGGGAATCTGGAACGTCATCGGACGCCGGATCGCTCTCTCGCTGATCACCCTCTTGCTCGTCAGTCTGGCGATGTTCAGCCTGATGCATGCGGTGCCCGGTGATCCGATCGACGCGGTGCTCGGCGAACGTCAGGCTGATCGTCCCGAGGTCAGGGAAGCGTTCGAGCGGCTCTATGGTCTCGATAAACCGTTGCCGGTCCAGTACGGTTACTACGTGAAAAACCTTCTCCAAGGCGATTTCGGTCGATCGATCTCGACGAACCAGCCCGTGTCAGAAGAACTCCGGACCGTCATTCCGGCGACCGTCGAACTCGCGTTTGCCGCGATGACGCTGGCGCTTCTCCTGGGGGTTCCTCTCGGGATTCTGGCCGCTGTTCGGCGCAATCGCTGGCCGGATCATCTCGCCCGGTTGCTGGCGGTGGCCGGGGCATCGATCCCGATATTCTGGATGGCCTTGCTGGCAGCCTACTTCTTCTCCGTCAAACTTCGCTGGCTACCCCGTTCCGGTCAACTCGATATCGGTATGGAACCTCCACCGCGGGTGACTGGCATGATCTCAGTCGATGCGCTCATCGCGGGAGACGGCGATGTTTTCTGGAGTCTCATTCGCCACATCATCCTGCCGGCTTCGGTGCTGGCACTGTTTGCACTTGGTCTGATTACGCGGATGCTGCGCTCATCTCTCGTCGAAGTTATGAGCGAGGAATACATCCGCACTGCCCGGGCCAAGGGACTCGCTGAACGACGGGTCCTCATTGGTCATGCGCTCCGGAATGCACTCCTGCCGACCATCACGGTGCTGGGATTGACGTTTTCCGGTCTCCTGACCGGTACCACCCTGGTCGAAACGATCTTTTCCTGGCCGGGGATGGGGCAGTACGCGGTCAGGATGGCGTCGTCGTTCGACTATCCCGGTCTGATCGGCGTCACGCTCGTGGTCGCGGTGATCTATATCATCGTCAGCCTGCTGGTCGACATTGCCTATTCGCTGCTCGATCCGCGAGTTCGCGTCAGTGGATGACATCGTTTCAGGCGCGCTTGATAGCCGATCCGGTCTGACGCTTTCCCCATCTGATATCGACCTTGCCGGTCCGATCAGCCACCAGCGCGGCGCGGCCTCCCTTCTCCGTGAACCGGTTGTAGTGATCAGCGCAATCGTGCTGATTGCCTGGGTCATCCTCGGTGTCACTTCGCCGATCCTGCCACTTGCGGATCCGAACGAGGTGCTGATAGAACAGAAACTCGCGGCTCCTTCTGCCGAGAACCTGTTTGGGACGGATGAACTTGGGCGCGATGTGCTCAGTCGCGTCGCCCATGCTGCCCGGATATCGCTGCCGGCCGGGTTGATCGTGGTCATCCTTTCCGTTCTCATCGGGTCGACTGTCGGCGCGATCGCTGGGCAAGCCGGCGGCTTGGTCGACCAGTCGATCATGCGTTTGTGCGATGCTGTCCTCTCGTTTCCAACCATCATCCTTGCGATGGCAATCGCCACTATCCGGGGCGGACCCGGCATCGACAACGTGGTGCTGGCGGTGGTGCTGGTTCTCTGGCCGGAGTATGCCCGTTTGATGCGTGGTCAGGTGCTGCACCTGAAACACCGCGATTTCGTGCTCGCTGCCAGGTCGATGGGCGCGACCGCTCCCCGGATCTATCTTCGCCACATTGTCCCGAGCGCCAACGCCCCGATCGTCGTCAAGGCGACGTTGGACGTTGGCGGCGCAATCCTGCTGACGGCAAGTCTGAGTTTTCTCGGTTTCGGCGCCATCCCGCCGACCTCGGAATGGGGTGCAATGGTCAGTCAGGGATCGCGGGTGGGCCTGCAATTCTGGTGGGCGTCGGCCTTTCCGGCGCTGGCGATCGTTTCGGTCGTGATGGCGCTCAATTTCCTCGGTGACGGTCTTCGGGACGCGCTCGATCCCCGGAGATAGCGAGCGGGTTTGGCTAGAGATCGTCGAACGTGACCGTCGGTGTCCAACCGAGCATCCGCTCGGTGCGGTCGACATCGAATGTTCGTCGCCCTTCTTCAGTGGCCATGATGTGGAAGGGTTGGAACCCGTCGAGATCGGCGGTCAGCGCCAGCAGACAGGCTTCGGCGAGGTCATAGCGGCAAACATATCCGATATAGCCGGGATCATCCTGACTGAGCGAGTCGGTGAAACGATGGATGCCCAAACGACTATCGACAATCGTCCAGGGTCGCAAAGCCGGGATGGTCATTCCGAATTCAGCTGCGTATTGCTCAGCAAGTCTCTCCTGGAGCGATTTGGTCAGGCAATAGAGTCCGCTGAACTTGTGTGGCAGCCCAACATGGATGAAAGTGTCGCGTGAATAGCCCGTCACGACCGCGCCGCTACTCATGTGCACGAACCGGCTGATACCAGCCTTGCGGGCGGCATCGAGCAGGTTCGCCGTCGCCACCACGTTGGTTTGCATCAGGAGTTCAGGCGAGTCATCCGGTTCGGGCACCGGTCCCATCGCCATATGGACCACCGCGTCCATCCCCTCGACCGCACGCGCGGCGTCGGTCGCGGAAACCAGATCACAGATGATCGTTTCCCCAGTCGCAGGTTCAGGCGATTGGCGGATATCGGCACAGCGAAGCCAATGCTCGGCACCCAGCACCTCGACCGCCGCTTGGCCAGCGAAACCGGCGGCACCGGTCAGGAGAATCTTCATGCTTTGTCCCGTCTTTTCAACTTGGTCCGCGCCATCGGCACCAGCAAATGAGAATCCTAGCCCCGATCGGGTCATTCAGGGGCGGATTCAAGCGCAATGAGATTGCCAGCGGCCTCTCTAGTCGCTACATCGAGGCAATAGACAATGTCTCGCGTCCGCCAAAGGTGTGTATGATTGGCAACATTGAAATCATGTTCCAACCCAAGGACTGACCCATGCCGCGCATTCGGACTCGGCTAACCGATCTTCTCCACCTCGAAACACCCCTCGTGCAGGCGCCGATTGGCGGCGCGACGGTTCCCGAACTCGCGTCCGCTGTCAGCAACGCCGGCGCGCTTGGGATGCTCTCGCTGACTTGGCGGAGCGCCGATGACGCGCGTGAACTGATCCGCCAAACCCGCGCTCTGACCAACAAGCCAATCGGTATCAATCTGGTTCTCGAATGGGATCCCGCTGATCGACTCGCCGTGGCGATCGAGGAAAAGGTCGATTTCGTCAGTTTCTTCTGGGGCGATCCCGGGCCATGGATCGGGGAATGTCATGCAGCCGGTATTCCGGTTTCCCATTCCGTCGCCAGTCCGCGAGAAGCAGTACGAGCGGTCGAGCAGGGCGCAGACATCATCGTCGCGCAGGGTGTCGAAGCAGGAGGCCACGTCTGGGGCGATGTCACCACCATGGCGCTGTTACCAGCGGTGGTCGATGCTGTACCCGGAACACCGGTCATTGCCGCCGGCGGGATTGGCGATGGTCGCGGTTTTGCCGCTGCCCTGGCACTCGGAGCCGACGGAATCTGGATGGGAACCCGTTTTCTGCTCGCGCACGAAACCCCGATCCATCCCGACTACCGTTCGCGACTCGAAGGAAGCTCAGTCAACGATACGGTTCTGACCGACCTCTTCGATGAAGGATGGCCAAACTCCCCGCTCCGGACGCTTCATAACTCAACCTACGATGCCTGGATCGCGGCTGGCAAACCATCACCTGATCAGCGCACCGACCGTTCTGATGTCATCGCCTACCAGCCAGATGGTTCAGACATCCTCCGCTATCAGAGCGATTTCCCGACTACCGGCGTCACCGGCGATCTCGGCGCCATGGTCCAGTACGCTGGTCAGAGTGTCGGTTTGATCGGACGGTCAGCCGGCGCCGCTGAGATCGTCGATTCGATCACCAGCGAGGCGATCGAGGTCATGAGTCGCCTGAATCGAGTTGCCGCGCCGTAACTGAAGCAAATCGTAGAGCAATCGCCAGGGCGCAAATGCCCAGGATCACGGGCCGATAAACCACCGTTCTGAATGGATGGGGCGAAGTAGCCCTGAGGGGTTCGGTCTGTCAGCATCGAGGGTGGACCGGAGTAGATCTGTTGTGACGACGGTCAGACCTGCGAAACGAAGCCCTCACTGGGCGGAATCGAAATCGGCGTCTGTTGCACTTCAGTGATACGAGCTCCGAACTCCATTCTCCAGCGCCCAATCCGCGGGACCACCCCGAAACCCATGCAAACCGTTTCCAGCGACCATTGCTTTATGATGACCCAGAAAAGCCATCGGACTCTCCCGTCCCTTCGTCGAAAGAACCCCTATGAACCACCCGGCTAACAACCAGAACGGCACGAAACCCGATCACCCACCCGCCGAGGATCATGTTTTTGGGTTCAATACCATGGCCGTGCACGCTGGACAGCGACCCGATCCAACCACCGGTGCACGTGCCATGCCGCTCTACCAGACAACCTCGTATGTTTTCGAGGACACCGATCACGCCGCCGAGCTTTTCGCCCTCCAACGCTTTGGCAACATCTACACCCGGATCATGAACCCGACCACGGCCGCGTTCGAGGAACGGGTGGCTGCGCTCGAAGGCGGCGTCGGCGCGCTGGCAGTCGCTTCTGGTCAGGCAGCGCAATTTATCGCACTGGCCACCCTCCTCGCTCCCGGGGACCAGATCGTCGCCTCGTCCGCGCTCTATGGTGGAACGTACACCCAACTCGATATCACGCTGCGCCACTGGGGTATCGATACGGTGTTCGTCGATCCCGATGACCCGGAGAACTTCCGCAACGCGATCACGCCGAAGACAAAGGTCCTGTATGGCGAAACGATCGGCAATCCAAAGATCGGCGTGCTCGACATCGCTGCGGTGGCCGCGATTGCCCACGAAGCCGGCGTTCCGTTGATGATCGACAACACCTTCGCGACCCCTTATCTCTGCCGCCCGATCGAACATGGCGCGGATATCGTCGTCCATTCGGCGACCAAATTCATTGGCGGTCACGGGACGTCGATCGGCGGCGTAATCGTCGAATCGGGTCGCTTTCCCTGGAACAACGGCAACTTTCCCGGCATGACAGAGCCCTCTCCCGGTTACCACGGGATCCGCTTCTACGAAACGTTCGGCGAATATGGCTATCTCATGAAAGCCCGCGTCGAAAACCTGCGCGATCTCGGTCCGGCACTCAGTCCATTCAATTCCTGGATGTTTCTCCAGGGCTTGGAAACGCTCCCGGTGCGGATGGAACGTCACTGCCAAAACGCGGAAGCAGTGGCTTCATTTCTCGTCGAGCATCCCGATGTGACCTGGGTGAGCTATCCGGGCTTGCCGGAGAGTCCGTATCGATCACTGGCGGAACGGTATCTTCCTCTCGGCGCAGGCGCGATGATGACCTTCGGTATCCGGGGTGGCCGCGAATCGGGTGCGCGATTCATCGAGGGACTCCAGTTGATCTCCCATCTTGCCAATGTTGGCGACGCCAAGACGCTTATCATCCACCCCGGCAGTACAACTCACCAACAATTGACCGATGAACAGCAGATCGAGGCTGGCGTCAGCCCTGACATGATCCGACTTTCGGTTGGACTCGAAGATGTCGAGGATATCTGCTGGGATCTCGACCGGGCGTTGCGCGCGGCGATGCCATCTGCTATCGCCACGGGGACCACACGATGAGCGCCGCTGATGCTCCTACCCCAGTCTCAACCGCTGGAGCCTACGAACGGCTCAGGATCTTGATGGCCCACAAAACGATCGCGATGGTTGGTTTGTCACCAGATCCGATGCGACCGAGTCACTTCGCGGCGATCTATATGCAATCCGAAGGCTACGAGATCATCCCTGTCAACCCTCGCCACGCTGGCAAGACGATCCTGGGCGAAACCGTCTATGCCTCGCTGCGTGACATTCCGGCCGCACGAAAGATCGGCATTGTCGACGTCTTCCGCAAGGCCGAAGATATACCGCCGGTACTCGATGATGCTCTGGCGATCGGCGCCCCGGTTTTCTGGATGCAACTTGGGATCGTCAATGAGGCCGAAGCCGAACGAGCACGGGCGGCGGGTCTCGTGGTGGTGATGAACCGCTGCGTCAAGATCGAACACGCCCGGTTTTTCGGCGGGCTGAACCTGGTCGGCATGAACACCGGTGTCATTTCTTCCAGAAGAGCGATCGGCTAGGCAATGGGCGCGATTCGCACCAACGACCGGGTTTCCATCAGGTCTCGACCCGGAGGGAAACTTCGTCAGTCGCTGACCCACAGTTGACGGAAACAGTCACCTCGCCGGGCAGGGCATTGGGAGGAATGGTCACGATCCAGAAGAGATTGCCGTCACCGTCTGCCCGAACGGTCCGTGTCACTGGGGCGGCTAAGTCTCCAGTGTGCAACTGCCATTCGCACGCGACCGATTCGGTGGTCCGCGCTTCGAGCAGGATTTGGGACCCGCGCGTGACGGCCGGAGGTTTCGTGATCGCGACGCGAATCGGAACCAACTCCGTCCCGCGCCCATACAATTCGCTCGGCATCGTTGGGGCCGCGGCAAGCGACCAAATGCGCGTCATGGCGCTCGCACAGTACGTCGCCTCATCGATGCCGAATGAGAGCGAAAAGGCCTCGGGATGGGACATGCCGGCAGTCATCGCGTTGCGATAGGCCACGACCGCTCCAAATGGCGCCTGTTCGACCAGCAACGTCGACCCAAGATTGGCCAACGGATAGGCTATGCCGCTGATCGATTGTGGCGAAATCGCACAGAGGTCAGAACCCGGTGGCCAGACGCGTAGACGGAGCGCGTGAAAGGCCAGCATCTCGGAGTTTTCCACCAATCCAGCCCTGTCCAGCAGCTGCCAGGACAGCATCTCGGCGAGACCCTCCTCCAGCCAGATCGGGCGCTGGCGAGGGTGTGGGGCGGGATCGAGATAGAAATGTCCGTATTCGTGGACGATGACGTACAACCGGCTGATATCCGTGCCGGTCTTCCAGCCTCCCGAACCGGTGAATAAATCGATGGTGTCCGACTGGTAGAGACCGCGATTGTCGTCCAGCGCTCCGCTCGAACCCGCGTGGATGGTGACGGTCAGCGGTCGGCCGACCGCCGATCCCGAATACTCAGCAAAGAGCTGCTCGGCAAACGCTATGCCCTCCCGAACGAAATCAACGTCGCTTGGGTCGACTCCCGGTTCGACCACGTACGTGACTTCGGCGGTCTGAACCTCGGACCTGGCTGGGATCTGCGTCTGACGGCACCCCTGCCACAACCCGGCGCCAGTCGATTTGGCCATCGACTCGGTTTCGTTCATCCAGAGGGCAAACCGGGAGGATTCGGGCAGCGCAAGAATAGTGGCCAAACCGTGCTCCACCAACCACTGGTTCAGGAGGACCCGTTCGCCCAATTCGTCGAGCCAAATCCAGTGATGGGCTTCCCCAAGGATACCGACGTCAGATTCGACCAAGACGTCCAGACCGATCAGCGACATGATCTGCGTCCAGGTCTCGCGACCATGACATCCAGACAGTTCGGGAATCGCGATCCCGGTCAGCGGAGCCGTAATGACCTCGCCGCTCTCCAGCTGCAATTGCATCTGCGAGGAGATATCGAATCCTGTGAGCGTTGCTCTCTCGACCGCCGGCGCCAGTTGCTCGGGCGGCAGCAACGATGCCTCGAGGCTGAATGCCAGGGCCTCGTTCAGGGGTATGCGTTGATTGCCGACTTCCACCGCCAGGACCGACGTGTCCTCCAGCTCAGGAATCTGGAAGACGAGCGGCAGGCGAACGAGTTCTCGAGCACTGACCGGAATACCGTCGGCCGCGACACCCGGCAGGCGCAGAGACATCGCCACGGACTGCCCGTGAATTGGCGACGCAGAGAATCGCTGACCATCACCGGTCACCACTCTGACAAGTGACGGATCGAAATCGTTCGCAACTTCTGTCCAGTTCACAATGTCAGCAACGATGGTCAGCCATCGCATGCCGGGTTGCGAAGCAAGTCCGAGCGCAGGAAAACTCTCAGCAGTCGAAGCAACTGGAACGGAAACGCGCCATCCCTGCGCGGCAAACGTCTGGCTCACCTCGCCATCAGTTGGTGTCCCGGCAATCTCCAGCGTTTGCAACACGCGCTCGAAGAAGTGCGGATCAGCGCTGAACGCGCCCCATTCGGTGTCGACCACGATCCAGAGGAGGAGCTCCGGCGCAATCCGGCGCGCTTCGAAATAGGCGGCATAGGGGGTCAACGAACGATCACTCGTCCGGTATTGATAGGTGTAGACCGCCGAAGCGCGAGTTTCGTCCGCAGTAGCGTAGCCTGGAACCTCCGCGACTCCTTCTGCATTCGGCAACACCACGGTGAACCAATCGTTGGCGACGTCCAGGACCGATTCTTGCGGAGGTGCATCGTCGATGATGCCGGCCATCTGAATCTCGGTGAGGCCGTCGTGGAGGACGATGTTGGTGTCCGTCCGCCTGACTTCCTGCCAGCGATCCGACCACCGAATCCGAAATGCCGAGTTCTCGAACGAGCCAAACGCTGCAGTCGATACCGGCTGGAATGTCCCGGACGCGAGAAGGATCGAGCAAATGACTACCAGACGGGGAAGAAAACGCCGAATCGAGATCGTCATGGCTGGACATTCCGAAGAAAGCGTGCGACCTGACCCGAAGTGCCTGATCGCTGATTGGCTCTGATCCATCAAGTGTATCCCACCATCATCCAGATCCGCTTCCTGGCATCCCATTGCTTATCTGTTTGTTCGGCAACGGTAGCCTGATCTTTATCACCCCGGGGCCATCGCGGCGAAACATCGACCGGGGACGAAGCCGTGGGTGCTCGTCCTTTCTCTTGACAGGATCTGCTACGATGAATTCTTCTCACGGTGCAATTTGGCGGCAGCGTCTACGTTTCCAGAGGGAGTGATCATCATGGCCTCATCTGTTGCCTTTTCTCCTGATACCGATGCCTCGGTCGTCATCAACTACTCGCTGGAACTGCCGGGGAGTCATGTGGGCAAGCGAATCATTCAACTCGATCTCGAACTCGACCCCCAGACCGATTGACTCGAGTCGACACTCGGAGCGACGGCCAGACCTTTGCGGCCCAAGCTGGGGTGTCTCCAACTGGGCAGGTCGACACCATTCGAGCACAGAACTTCCTCAAGGAACGGTTGCTTGGAATCGGGTATTCAGGGGATCAGGTCGAGAAGCCAGTCGCAATGCTGCCTGAGCTTCTCGATACGCCGGGAGCGGGCATCATGATGCGGCGGGCTGATTTGGGAACCGACGTGCCGCCGCCTGAGGACGACTGGATTGTCGAAGACCCAGTCCGTGGCGATCCGCTCGGGTTGGTTCGGGAGTTCGCGGCCAATGCGATCCGTGGCGCCGTGCTGGTACCGGGATCAGATGGCGCTGGTAGAGGGGATGCCACACCAGTTCCCGAGATCGAAGAGGCGAACCCACAACTCTTTCTCATCGAGCGCTACACCATCAGCTCAACCCTTGGTGATTACGGGATGGGAAGAACCGTGCGGACGTTTACCCTCCTGCCTGGCGAATCAACAACGATCAAACTGAAGACTTGGCAATCAACCAAGGAAAGCATCAAGGAATCGTCTAGCATCATCGATTCGCATGAGCAGTCGGCCAAAGATCGCTTTTCGTCCAAGGTTCAGGATGAGACGACCGACAAGAAAACGAGAGCAAAAACCGAATCGTGGAAGGTCGAAGCCGAGGCGTCAGCATCCTGGGGGTGGGGCTCAGCGAAGGTGAGCGGCAGTGCCGCCGGAGAATACCAGTCAGGACGGGAGCAGTTCGCGAAACAGACGAGCGAATCGGTGTCTGATCATGCGCTCGAAGCATCATCCAAGCGAGAGCTTTCGGTCACCTCGAGTTCCGAAGTCACAACTGAAACTGGGTCGGAAACGTTGATCGAGCGTCAGATCAACAATGTCAATATGCGCCGGGTCATGAACTTCGTCTTCCGCGAGTTGAACCAGGAGTACATCACCCGTCTACATCTGACCGACATCCAGGTTGCCTACACCAACGGCCTCGAAGGAACGTGGAGACAGGTCCCGATTTCCGGATTGCGCGGTCTTCTGAGCGAAGTCCTCACACCGGGCAAGATCGACGAGGTTGCGCGAGCCATTCTCAAAGTCGCGGGCGTGGTGTTCAACGCCGCCGATGAACCTGTCCGGGTACTCGAGATCGTCGATTATGATCCGGCAGCCGACTCGATCTCAGTGCGCCCTATGCTGCCGGGTCCGATCGAACCACCTACCGAAACAACCTTCTATCGCTTCCGCCGGGGTCCGCTCGCTCAAGAGGATGCGGACCATCCTGTTGCAGGCGTGCTTCTGTCCGAACAGCAAATCGTAATGCGGACCGACAGTGTTCTCGTCGAGGCGTTGCTGGGGCAATCCGATGCGCTCGACAGTTTCGCAATGGAGATTCAGGAAGCCGCTGCAAAGGAGAAGACTTTGCGCAACGAACGGGAAGCGTTGCTGCAGGAGACGCTTCGAGCGATCCCTGATCCGGTCGAACGGGCGAAATTAGCGGCGGCACTCTTCAATGCTCCTGACGAGGATTAGGGAAGAGTCCGATGTCTGACCCGATCCGAGAGCATCCAGCGATAGTTTCTGTGAGCGCGGCTGTGGTTGAGGGAGTCGCGAACGCAGTGGCGGCAACCTCAGGCGCTCTCGGTTTGAGCAGCATGGCCGCTCAGGCTTCAAAGGTAGGGCAGGTGGCGTCTGGCGTAGGCCTCAGCAGCATGCTCGTCCAGGTGCACGGAAAAACGATGGCCTCCGTGGTGGTCAAGGACTACAACCAGATCACCTGGTATGAACCGCTGCGGGAATTTGGATATGGTGCGTGGACGAACTCCGCGACCACGATCTATCTTCGTTCACTTCCATCTGGCGTTACGTACAACCGCCACTTCATGACCCTGTACCATGAGGGATTACATATCCTGCAGTTCCGGAAGCATGGAGGTTATCCGACGTCGTATCAGCAGATGATCGAACATGAAATCGAAGCATATGGTCAAACAGTAAATTGGATTGATGCCACTTCCTCGAAATTTGGACTATCGCGGGACGATACCAAGGAAGATAGGAAGTATTACGCGCGTGTCGCGAAACAACTCGCTGCCGAGAAAAAGCAGGTGCTCTCAGAGAGCCAGGATCCGGCAACCCGGGAAGCGACGTTTCGGACGTTCATGCTCGGTGGTGGTCGCAACAAGATCGGCCTGGCGGATGACGGCAAAACGCCGATTCCCGACAAGATGCTTCCCGATCATCAGACATTCACACAGCTCTATGGGTATCCACGCGCACCGTAACCTGCCAACTGGACAGCACTGCAAGTACCAGCAATGCGAAACCACACGAGTAGCTTGGTTGTGTTGAAGGGCGACGATTGCCATTCGGTCTGACTTCTACCTACCGATTCCGAAACCGATTTCGATAGGACCGGCCGATTCTCAGCGCAAAGTGCCTGCTAGTCGAATCAGCCTTTTCGGCCCACTGGAGGCACAGGATGACCGCTCCGATTTACCAACGGTTCGACTATCAGGTCGTCATCATCGAACATCAATGTTCGCAGGCTGTTCTCAACAGGTACGGCGCAGATGGGTGGGAACTCGTGGACTTCGAAATCGAGCGTCGGTCGCCAGTGCCCGGAGTGGCCGTTGAATATCTGTGCGTTTTCAAACGTCCTGTGCCGATAGGGGCAGTACCAGATAACGGCCGATCGCCGTTCACGAGGGTGAGCGGTCCTTGAGCGGTGGCAAACATGCCCCGGGCGCCGGTAGTCGCTGCACCTGGCGGCACCCGCAATTGACAGGCTGCAATCCACCCGTTATGCGGGGAGCCGTCTTGGGGCTATCACCAGGGGTTTCTCGCTCGTCTTGCAACGGCCCCTTGATATGCAATCCGGTTCAGAACGGACGCTCGGATGGCGCTGGTAAATCCCCAATCACAATGACATGATGCTGGGCTCTGGTCAACGCGACATGGATCATGGCATCGGGTTCGCCCTGATAGATACGATCGAGTTCGACCAGGATGACAACCGACGATTCCAGTCCCTTGAACGCCGGGATCGAATCGATCTTGAGGACATTCGGACCTGATCCTTTCCAGCGGAGGGTGATATTGCCCAAACTGGCGCCGTCAGAAAAATGGGAGGACCGCTGACTCCGAGGGGAGAGCACCACGATCTCCTCGAGATCGATCTGCTGGGTGTTGATGAGGTCAAACACCACTTTCCGCAGTGCAGCAACGGCCTTTTCCGGTGGAGCCGGAATGACCTCGATCTCTCTGCCCTGCGGTCCAAGGCAATCACCGCTACCTCCGTCATGGACATACGTCGCCGCCTGGTAATGAATCGCGCGGGTATTGCGACAGTTCCAGTTCAGGGTGAAATGTGGCGGCGGAATCGGAAAATCGCGGCCACGGTCCGCATAGATCCGTTGGTGATCGTCGTAGAAAATCGTCATCATTCCTCTAGACGGATCATCGAACAATCCTTCCAGCGTCAGCCACCAGAGATCGGCGAAATCCTGACCTTCATCGACGATGATCGCATCGAAGCGATCCTCCACCTTGTCGAGCGATTCGAGCAAGAGATTCGGTAGATCTTCGGCGTAATAGCAGTTGGCCACCTCCGGGTTAGAGAGTTGCGCAGCCGTCGGCAGTTTCGCGCCAGCCTGACGAACGAGATACTGAGCGAGATTGTGATAGTTGTCGACAAAGAGACGTTCCTGGTCTTCGATATCGAGACGGTCTGCCAGCCAGTCGCGGGCCCAGTCAGCGAGAGCGGTGTTGAAACACGTGTAGAGCACCCGCAGTCCCTGGCTGGCCAGTCGGCGTGTTTGCTCGACGGCCAGCAGCGACTTTCCTGATCCGGCGACACCCTTGATGGCCATTCGCTGGAACTGCTGCAACATCCCGAACGCCCGGATTTGCTCGTCGGTGAGGCGATAGAACTGCTCATCTTCAGCGGCAAACTGTCCCCGCAGACCCGGTTTGGTAATCGTCACCACCGGACTGAGCAGGTCAATGGCGCGGGCAATGATTTCCTTACCGACGCTGGCTGAGGACGGTGGATTCCATGCCCGCCGGATCCCTGCTTCCGGGTTCGCGAGATCGGCACTATCGATGATCATCTCGCGCGGAGCATTTGGACCGAACATATCCCCCTGGACCAGAATGTCCGGAAAGACCACCGCGCGGTTGAGAACGAGATTGTCGTTCGCGGTCGACGGCGATTTGTCGAGTTTCTGCTTGAGCGCTCTCATGCTTCGTTCGGCTTGCAAGAACGGGTCTTTGATTTCGTGACGGACGTTCTGACCGTCGGTCGAGAACCAGCGGTTACCATCCCGATCTCTTTCGATCCGGCCGCCTTTGACCTCGATCACGAGACCGCCGAACTCAGGATGGAAGAGGACAAAGTCGGCTTCGCCGTCGTGGTTCTGGCCGGGAGCACGAGTCAGCCATTTCACCGAATGAAGCACTGAGAAATCGTTCGACAGGCCAGAGCGAAAGCGTTCGAACAAACCAAGCTCGGCATAACTGCTGTCGGACCATTCGAATGGTTCGGAAGGGTACATGCGAGCCATGAGTGTCACCTCTTGAACTGATTTTCGCTTCTACCAGTATCAGGGAGCATGGGTGTATTGTCTCGGCGGCGTGGATACTTTTCACCCGATTTCACCAGGAAAGGATGGAGGGATGGACGACCCAACATTGATGAATTTCTCGACGTCGGAAATGGCGAATCCTTTTCGCCAGGGACTGACGAGCATCCTGCGAGAACTTTTCGAAGAGGTCAACGGCTACGCGCTCGACCGGGGAACCTCGTTTTTCGAAACCCTCGCCACCGTTTCCGCTGCGGAGGCTTCCAAACCAGTTGCACCTGGCATAGCGACGATTGCAGCGCAGGTCAACCACACCCGCTTCTACATCGACTCTCTTCTCGAGTTCCTGCGATCGGGCCCACCAGCGGAACAGGTCGACTGGGCCGGCTCGTGGCAGATCGAAGCGGTGAGCGAAGCGGAATGGGAGGAACTCATCACCGGACTTCGCCGAGCATATGAGGAACTCCTGATCGTCGCGACAAATTTCGATAGCTGGGATCCACAGAGCATCGGCGGCGCGTTCGCGCTCGTGGCTCATTCGGCCTACCACCTAGGCGAAGTTCGCCAGGGTCTCGGGGTGCTGCGTTCGGTGCACTGAAGTTTCTCCCTCGTTCAAATCACGGCGAATCGTGCACAATGCTCATACACAGGAATGCGGTGAGGCAGGTTGATGTCCTCCAAACGCGAACAGGAGTGCAATTCGTGGCAACAGCAGTAGTCAACACGTTAACGCCGGAGTATCTTCGGCATGTTTCTGGTCGGAAATGGTCGGATTTTCCCGATTGCATCGGCGCCTGGGTAGCGGAAATGGATTTCGGCACATCGCCGGAAGTCAAACAGGCGCTTCGCGAGATGGTCGAGAGCGGCTTTTTTGGCTATACCCCGCAGGCCGATATCGACCGCCTGAAAAGCAGCGTGGCCGCATGGTATGCGGACACAACCGGCTGGGACGTACCGGTCGAGCGGATCCGCCCCTTGCCAGACGTTATCCAGGGACTGGTCGGGACGTTACGGCATTTCACCCCGGAAGGGTCGCACTGCATTGTTCCTGTTCCGGCTTATATGCCGTTCCTGAGTGTGCCGCAGTTGTGCGAGCGGGAGCTGGTCACGGTCGAGATGAGGATCGTCAACGGCCGCTGGGAGCTCGATCTCGACGCGATCGACGCGACGTTCGCCAAAGCGCCGAAAGGGTCGGCGCTGATTCTCTGCAATCCCTGCAATCCACTGGGTCGGGTCTACAAGCGACAGGAACTCGAGGATCTGGCCACGGTCGTCGCCAAGCACGGAGGCCGGGTCTTTTCCGACGAGATCCATGCACCGATTGTCTATGCTGGCGGCCAGCATATTCCCTACGCGTCAGTGTCAGATATCGCTGCCAACCATGCAACCACGACGGTGTCAGGATCGAAAGCCTGGAACCTTCCCGGACTCAAGTGCGCCCAAATGATCTTTTCCAACGATGCCGATCTCGAACACTGGAAAAAGGTCGAGATGCTCGACGAGCATGGCGCATCGTCGATCGGGATCGTGCAAATGCGGTCGCCTTTTCGGATGGAGTGGCTGAGAGTGCTGATATTGACGGAGAAACTTAAATAGAGAACCAAATTGATGAATTCTCGACGTCGGAAATAGCGAATCTTTTCGCAGGGATGACGAGTATCTGCGGGAACTTTTCGAAGAGGTCAACGGCTACGCGCTCGACCGGGGAACCTCGTTTTTCGAAACCCTCGCCACCGTTTCCGCTGCGGAGGCTTCCAAACCAGTTGCACCTGGCATAGCGACGATTGCAGCGCAGGTCAACCACACCCGCTTCTACATCGACTCTCTTCTCGAGTTCCTGCGATCGGGCCCACCAGCGGAACAGGTCGACTGGGCCGGCTCGTGGCAGATCGAAGCGGTGAGCGAAGCGGAATGGGAGGAACTCATCACCGGACTTCGCCGAGCATATGAGGAACTCCTGATCGTCGCGACAAATTTCGATAGCTGGGATCCACAGAGCATCGGCGGCGCGTTCGCGCTCGTGGCTCATTCGGCCTACCACCTAGGCGAAGTTCGCCAGGGTCTCGGGGTGCTGCGTTCGGTGCACTGAAGTTTCTCCCTCGTTCAAATCACGGCGAATCGTGCACAATGCTCATACACAGGAATGCGGTGAGGCAGGTTGATGTCCTCCAAACGCGAACAGGAGTGCAATTCGTGGCAACAGCAGTAGTCAACACGTTGACGCCGGAGTATCTTCGGCATGTTTCTGGTCGGAAATGGTCGGATTTTCCCGATTGCATCGGCGCCTGGGTAGCGGAAATGGATTTCGGCACATCGCCGGAAGTCAAACAGGCGCTTCGCGAGATGGTCGAGAGCGGCTTTTTTGGCTATACCCCGCAGGCCGATATCGACCGCCTGAAAAGCAGCGTGGCCGCATGGTATGCGGACACAACCGGCTGGGACGTACCGGTCGAGCGGATCCGCCCCTTGCCAGACGTTATCCAGGGACTGGTCGGGACGCTACGGCATTTCACCCCGGAAGGGTCGCACTGCATTGTTCCTGTTCCGGCTTATATGCCGTTCCTGAGTGTGCCGCAGTTGTGCGAGCGGGAGCTGGTCACGGTCGAGATGAGGATCGTCAACGGCCGCTGGGAGCTCGATCTCGACGCGATCGACGCGACGTTCGCCAAAGCGCCGAAAGGGTCGGCGCTGATTCTCTGCAATCCCTGCAATCCACTGGGTCGGGTCTACGAGCGACAGGAACTCGAGGATCTGGCCACGGTCGTCGCCAAGCACGGAGGCCGGGTCTTTTCCGACGAGATCCATGCACCGATTGTCTATGCTGGCGGCCAGCATATTCCCTACGCGTCAGTGTCAGATATCGCTGCCAACCATGCAACCACGACGGTGTCAGGATCGAAAGCCTGGAACCTTCCCGGACTCAAGTGCGCCCAAATGATCTTTTCCAACGATGCCGATCTCGAACACTGGAAAAAGGTCGGGATGCTCGACGAGCATGGCGCATCGTCGATCGGGATCGTCGCAAATGCGGTCGCCTTTTCTGAATCGCGTGGTTGGCTGAACGAGGTGCTGACCTATCTCGACGGCAGCCGAAAACTCCTCGGAGAACTCCTCGCAGAGCATCTCCCGAAGGCGGGCTATATCGAGCCAGAAGGAACCTATCTCGCCTGGATTGATCTGACAGCCTATGAGCTTCCGGATGATCTGGGGGTCTTTTTCCGCGACGAAGCCAAAGTCGCGGTGACCAACGGCACCGCCTGCGGCGAGTGCGGAACGGGTTCGATTCGGTTCAATATGGCCATGTCGCATCAACTCCTGCAGCAATCCATCGAGCAGATGGCGAGAGCGGTCAACGCGAGCGCCTGATCCTGGCGAAACGTCGATTCATCACCAGAACCCCGTTTTCGGAACAACTGAGAACGGGGTTCGTGCTGTCTGGATAGAGGTGAGAAACCTCGGCGCTGAAGCAGGAGGGATGATTCAGGGTCTGGCCTGGGGCACGCTGCCCAAAAGAAGGAAGGGGTGGAACTGGTGTTCTCGCTAGCAGACAGCATGACCAGCAGGATGATGATAATTGCGACGCCAAGCGTTGCCCGGGATCAATGCCCAGGCTCACAGACCAAAGACCTTCGGTCTGCTCACGCTGACACCTCAGCCCGCAGGGGTTCGAAATGTCAGCGTCGGGGTTCAGCCCGATGCGCTGGAACCCTCGGTAGCAGCAACCGCCCGGGGATCAATGCCCAGGCTCACAGACCAAAGACCGCCGGTCTGCTCACGCTGACACATCAGCCCGCAGGGGTTCAAAATGTCAGCATCGGGGTTCAGCCCGATGCGCAAACATCGCAAATAGCAAAAACCGCCCGGGCATAAATGCCCAGGCTCACAGACCAAAGACCTTCGGTCTGCTCACGGTGACACCTCAGCACGCAGGGGTTCGGACGGTCAGCGTCGGGGTTCAGCCCGATGGACCAAAATCCTTCCCTCCAACACCTTGATTCAGCGTGCTCCGCAAACTATCCTGCGCGTACTGATGGAGCGAGATATGGAGTGAAGTCGTGACCTATTGGCGGCTCTTCTACCACGTGGTTTGGGGTACCAGGGATCGGCTGCCAACCATCGATGACCGACGAGAACCAATACTTCGCCGCTTGCTGACAGGAGCGGCGCGCGAGGAGGATTCCCTGATTCATGCGATCGGCATCATGCCCGATCACGTGCATGTCGTATTGTCGATACCCCCGAAAGCACCGGTCTCCCGGGTCGTCGCCAAACTCAAGGGATCATCCAGTCACTATCTCGCCAAACACAAGTTGGCCGCTCCCCACGCAGGCTGGACCGGTTGGCAGTCAGAGTACGGAATCCTCTCCTTTGCCGAAAGAGACCTCGACAGCGTGGTGCGATATGTCACCCATCAGCGGGAAAGGCACGCCAACAACCAGATCAATCAAGCCCTGGAACAGATGATTGCAAGATATGAGTAGTCCCCAGCCCGCAGCTGCTCGGACGATCAGCATCGGCTGAGCCTCAATGCACAAACATCGCAAATAGCAACAACCGCCCGGGGATCAATGCCCAGGCTCACAGACCAAAGACCTTCGGTCTGCTCACGCTGACACCTCAGCCCGCAGGGGTTCGAAATGTCAGCATCGGGGTTCAGCCCGCTGCGTCATGCAACCCGGATCTCCTCCACCGCCGAAACATAAATGTCCATGAACCCAGATGAAAAAACGAGGACGACCAAAGTGGCCGCCCTCGTTCACGCGATCGTCGATCGTTATTGCACCACAACCGTGCCACGCATCCATGGATGCGGAATGCAGTAATAAGGGAAGACACCTGCCTCCTCGAACGTGTGAATGAAGGTGGCGTCCTTTTCCATGAACCCGGAATCGAACAAGCCGTCCGCTGTAGCAGAAAGTCCATCTGATACCCCGGACGTGACCGTGTGCGCAACGTCGTCCATGTTCGTCCAGCGGATCGTCTGTCCCACGGCAATCGTGACCAGCGGCGGATCGTACGCCAGGTCAGCATTATCCGGGAGGTAGGCTCCAGCCGGAATCATCACTTCAGCCGCGATCTCTGCCGCTATCGGAGTCGCCGCTTCTTCCGAAGAAGATTCCTGGCCTTCTGGCACCCCAAAAATCTCTGGATCAGGTTCGCCATTGATTACGACATGGCCAACTGCGCCCTTGTAGAAGGTTCGAACAAGAGCATGATCGACCAAAATCACCGTCGACGGCACCAGCGCATCCATTTCGACCACCGTGCCACCACCCGCAACCACGAGAGTCGACTGCGAACCCCGGATCGCCCGATTGGACGGATGCGTTGCTGCTTCCGGATAGACCAGGTCCCAATGCGACCCAATCGGATGGAAACTCGACACCAGGTTGAGCCCCTGATTGACGAAATAGATGCGGGCCCGCTCTCCAGTGCTCATCGTCAAAGCATTGTCGCCGGTCAGCGCGTCGGTCCGACCATTGAAGGTCACAAACCGTGGTTCCTCCAGGTGCAGCGCGTCAGGGTCGAATCGGGCAACTCCCTGGTCTTCCGCGCCAACGCGGGTCACATACCACTCGCTCTGCGATATCGACCATTCATGGTCGACTGCTGGCAGCGGCTCCTCCGGATCGACGATGAACATCCCGTACATGCCATGCGCAATATGCGAAGGGACGTCGCCGTAGGCGCAGTGGTACATGAATACGCCGGGATACAGCAGCCGGGCATGCACGGTCCGGGTTTCACCCGGGTTCGCCACCAGCGCAGCAGCTCCACCACCCTGACCCGTTACGGCATGGAAATCGATATTGTGCGGATGCATGCTGCTGGCAAGGTTGGTCAGAGAAATCGTAACGAAGTCGCCAACACGACCCCTGAGCACTGGTCCCGGAGAGCCGCAAATCGCATCGGACCCGGCGATCCGGTAGCCCCACATCTCGGTGCTGATTTCGTTGGCTGGATCGAGTGGACAGATTCCCTCGATCGACTCAAGCTCCACACTCCATGTTCGTTGATCAGACCGGGCAATAGCTGGTGGAACCTCAGGGGCAATGGAAATGTGCACTTCGTCATCGGGTGCGGCGGTCAGTTCCGAGATCGGAACCAAGTCGGGGCGAATACTCTGGTCGACTGCCCACACGGTCGGCGTCGCGTTCTGAGCAGAGGCAGAACCACCCATTCTCATGGCAGGTATCGCCACCGAGGCGCCGAGTGACGCGCCTACAAAACTCCGACGTGACAATTTGTCGAGCGACATAGAGTCCTCCTGAGAATTCCAAGGTCCGGATAGATTTCTAAACCTTCAATGAAATTGTAACGATTTTTTCATCATGGCACGATCGAGCGAAGAAACCGGTCCACTCGGAGACAGCCAACCCCGGAGAACATGAAACCTGATTCGCATCCTGGGCGTCTAAGTGACATGGGGTCATTCTCATGCGTCCGTTCGCAGAGAACCCTGGAACTCCTGAGGAATCACATGGCACACATCCCAGCCCGAATCATGTCCACGCACAATCAGGCTGCCGATCAACCAGTAGCTCATCGGCGAAGGACGCAACGTCCCGCCGTACTTCTAGCTGCACCGTTGCTTTCCCTTCTGCTGCCCGGACTTGGGCAGTTCGCGCTTGGCAAGCGCCGGAGAGGCTTGGCGATGATCACAGCCATGGCGTCTCTATGGCTGATGCTACTGGCGGTCGCTCCCCGGAATCCGATCGAGCTGCTCGCGTCTGTGGTACGACCGAACTTCCTCGTTGCGGTGATGCTCGCGAACGTCGCTCTGTTCGGGTTTCGGCTCTTTGCAATGCTGGACGCCTTTCGACTTGCGAGAAACATGGCGTCTTGGAAGACGCGGCGATCAATTGTGGTGGTGGTCCTGCTGATTGGATTTGCACTTGCAGCTGTGCCTCACGTGGCTCTTGGGTACTACGACCTGGTGACGTACCGAGCCATCGACCAGATCTTCGTCCAGGAAACGCCAGCCCATCCACGTGACACCGTCCCAACCGCGATCGAACTGACCCGTCCTGTTCAACTCGCGCCGGGGGTCACGGCCGCAGCCCCGCCGACGTCTCTCCCCGAAAAGGAGATAGATCCATGATCAGTCGCTCTCTTCTTCGTATTTTCACAGTTGGATTACTCCTTCTCTCCGGGATCCTTCTGTCGAGTTCCCATTCGGGTGCGGCACAACAGGAACCTGGCGGTGATGGGAAGACGACGATTCTCCTGCTTGGCGGCGATGCCGGGCCAGAGCGAGTCGGTTTACGCACGGACACGATGATGGTCGCGTCCGTCGATCGTGAAACCGGCAGAACTGCTGTATTCGGAGTTCCGCGCAATCTCGTCAACACTCCGCTGCCAGAACCGTACGCAAGTCTGTTTGTCTGCGGGTGCTGGGAATCGCTCCTCAATGAGCTCTATCCGTTTGCGGAGGCGAATCCGGATCTTTTTGGAGGTGGGTCCCATCCCGGTGGCGAAGTCCTGATGCGCACCATCGAACACCTGTTGGGGCTCGATGTTGACTACTTCGCGCTGGTAGACCTGCCGGGGTTCGTGAGGGTAATCGATGCGCTCGGAGGGGTGACGATCGACGTTCCAGTTGCTGAAAGTGTTCTTCTTTCGCCAGCTTTCGAGGAAGACGGTTGGCAGCAATATGTCATTCCTGCGGGTACACAGCACCTCGATGGGAGAACTACGCTGGCCTACGCTCGCACGCGGGTGGATTCGGGCGACTATGAACGCATGGCACGGCAACGCTGCATCATTGGCGCTATCGCCCGACAGGCTGATATCGGCTCATTAATCCTGAACTATCCGGAGATAGCAAACGCGTTGGTAGACGCAGTGCGCACGAATGTCCCGCTTTCCAAACTTCCTGATCTGATCGAGCTTCTCGGTCGAATCGATTTCGCGGAGTTCTATGCTATAGGGTTTACCACTGCTGACTACATGAGCGGGTACGCCGGAGAACCGTATTATCCGATTCCGGATCCCGGGTTGATCAGCCAGGCGGTCGATCAAGTGTTCGATCAGCCGGTGGAATCACTGGCAGGGGTCGCTGAACCGATCTCGAGCACCTGTCAGTGGATCGACTGACGAACTCGTTGGATAAGTCGTAAATACTGTAGCTACAGTATTCACGCTTTCTACAGTGATGCCGGGAGTTTGTCATGGATCAATGCAGCCTACTACGAGGACTCGACGCTCATCCGGCAAGCCGTGCTAATGGCTGTCGGGATTGCTCAGAACCAGCCATTTTTCGATGGGAACAAGCGTGCAGCCTTCGCCACGCTTGATATCTTTTTGCGAATCAATGGATACCGCTTTGATGGAGATCCGCTCGAGCTAGCCAGGCAAGTTGAGACGATCGCCGAGGCTGGCATCGAGCGAAGATCATCCTTGAGCGAATTCGTCCAATGGCAGGACGAATGGGTGAGACCCCTCTAGTCGATCGAAACGACGCACAACCCGATCAGACTTCTGCCACGATCCTGAGAGCATCCTCGAGTGGCATCGGATTGAACGCAGCATCGAGCATCGTGCCGGCGTGATCGCAGATAGCGATCACCTGTGGGTTGCCGGTAGATACGCCTGCGACCGCGACCGTATACGACCGGGTCATCTGCGCCTGAGTGTAGAACGGCATCACCACGGTGTCGCCAATTCGACACCTTGCGGCCGGATGAAGCGGTAGATGGTAGTCAATGATCTGCTGGACGTGGTGATAGTCGACCGGGTTCCGGCGCGCTTTCTCGGGGTTGTCCCCAACGAACGCCTGCGGTTGCCATTCATCACGAAAGAACCCAGACATCAGACTGGCGAGTCCGCCACCGAAAGCATAGGCAAGATCATCCTGGAAGTGACTGATCTCAGAAACATAGACATAGGCCGGTGTTTCTGGCGCTGTACCCAGCGCGATCTGCGTCAGGGTCGTCCCGGTGATTCCCTGTCCCGGTTCGACATGGGTAGCACCAGCATTGGCAAGCATTGCGAGTGTTTCTGTCGAGGTGTTCCCGGGTGCGTCTATCACAAGCATCGTCAAACCGAGTGCAGTCTCAATCTTCCGTGCGGCACGGATGATCGTTCCGAGATTTCGCGTGGTCGCCGGCGGCATCCGCTCCCAGTCAAAGGTGTATTCAACGCAGGGAAACGCGGTTAAGCCGACAACCTGCACATTCGGGAGTCGCATGATTGCGCGAACAGCATCGACAACCTCATTTTCGGAAAAACCCCCTTCCTGGCCAGCGAAAAAGACATCATCTGGACCCTGCACCCGGATCAGCAGATCTTGATCGGTTCCGGCGGCACGAGCAGCGTTGGCGATGGCTTCTGCAGCTCCGAGGCTGTAAACGGTCCAGAACTCTGGCTTCATTGCCAGCACACGGGCAATCGCGTGAAACGGAATCTGGCCGAGATGACCGACGTGTCCAATCGGAAAGCCATATCGATGCAGAATGTCCGCGCATTGGACATCGACGGCAACGGTCGCATCGAGCCCATTTCCCAGCACCGCAGAAACGACCAGTGGGTTTCGGGCAACCTGTTTCGACATATAGAAGGAAACGAGACCCAGTCGCTTCGCTTCGGCAGCGAACAGACGAGCATTGCTGGAGATGGCGTCGAGATCGAAGAGCCACGAATTCGCCGGAATCGCGCCACTCTGGTGCAAGGTCACTGCCGCATCGATCAGCGCCGGGTTGCGGTCAAGCATGTGCTGATGAAGCATGATCGAGCTTCCCTCCTGTTCGCATTCGGCGACGCTACACCTGCCTGAGATCGTCGCATATCATCACGAGATTGGCTTGGTGCCGACTCGCAGCGTTGTTCGCAAAACATCGCATATTGGCATTTCTCGTCAACCACAGTGCATGATTCTCTATCAGCCTGTGTTTTTACCTGATCTTTCCTCCTGAACTGATTGGAGAATTCCTCATGCACGCGCTGTCCATCCGGATACTACTGCCCATTCTCGTGGCGTCCATCCTTCTGCTTGGCAACTGGGCCATCCTCCCTAAACCGGCATCCCTGGCAGCCAATGCCGATGTCCGGGTGAGCGAAGGCGTTAGCGACGAAGATGCGATTCTGGTGCGAGAATCGATCCGGGTAGCGCAAGACTATTTCCGCGAACGCCTCGGATTGCAGAACGATCAGGTCGTGGTCGTGCGAGTGCTCGATGAAGCCGACGAGTCGGATGGAGAAACGATCGCTTCTGCCCAGGGCAATGTCGTTGTCGTCTTTGCCAACTCGGATGGATGGCAATTTGGAGCCCCCGCTGAGCGAGTTGCCACCATTCTGCACGAGTACACGCACATCTATCAGTATCAGATTCTTGGTGATCGGGACTTCGAATCCGCCGCCTGGTTCGACGAAGGTTTCGCCGAGTTCGTCGCAATCGAAGCGCTGATCGAAATGGGCATTCTCGACCAGACCTCGGTGCTGCTGTATCAGGCTGGTCTGGTTCAGCGCTACGCCGAAGGACTGCAACTCGCTGACCTGGAGGATTGGGAAACCTTTGGCGAGGTCGGCGCGGATGCCTATCCGTTGTCGTTTTTCGCGGTGTCGAATCTGCTCGCCGAACGAGATCTTGCCTCGGTTCAGGCAATGTATACAACCATCGCGAACGGCAGCACGTTTGGCGAGGCTTTCGAAGCCAGTTTTGGTCTCACCCCTGATGCCTATTATCAGGAGTTCTATGCCGGCCTTGCCTCCTTGCAGGGCTCGTTCGAACTGCCAAATGATTACGCGTTCAACGAGGGCACCGATCTCAACGGCCCGGTGAGCATCGTGCGAGCGCCAGATCTCTCCAACTCCGATGAACAGGAGCTAGTGCGTGCCGAAACGCTCGAAGGGGCTAACTGCTCCTTGACTCTTGCGCCGACAAACCCCGGAGAAACCCTCGTCACTCGCGAAACCTTCGCCGATGGTGATGGCGACGTTTTCTGGTTCGTCACCATACCGGCGGACTGGCAGCCGGGTTCGGCTGAGCTGACCCTTGACTGCGGTGGCGCACCGGTAGTGACCACGGTCGAGATCGGCTCTTGACAAAAACAACGATGCCAGAGCTACCCGCTCTGGCATCGTGGGCCCGATCACAGAGGTACCTGTAGCGAACTAACCCTCCAGCGCCACCGATTTGTCCACCGGTGGCTCTTCTTTTTTCGACAACCAGCTCGGCCACCAGATCTTCTGACCGATATCGAACGTGAGCGCTGGAACCTGGATAGTCCGCACGATCAGCGTGTCGATCAACACGCCAACTGCCACCAGGAAACCGAGTTCGGTGAGTGGCACCAGCGGCAATACCCCGAGCACGGCAAACGTCGCCGCCAGCACAACCCCCGCCGAGGTGATGACACCGCCAGTCACCGAGAGCGCCTTGAGCATCCCATTGTGGGTACCGATGGTCTTCGCTTCTTCGTGCGCACGACTCATCAGAAAGATGTTGTAGTCGATACCAAGCGCGACCAGGAAGACGAACCCGAGCAGAATGACCGATGGATCGATACCGCCAAAACCAAAGATCTGATCGAACACAACGACGCTGATACCCAGTGCTGCCGCGTTGGAAAGGATATTTGTCAGCACCAGAAGTACCGGTGCCGCGATCGACTGCAACAGGATCGCAAGAATAATCAACACCACCAGGAAGACCAACGGAATGATCAGCTTCGCGTCACGAATCACCGCGTTCTGAACGTCGAGGTTCTCCGCGTCTGGTCCGCCGACAAGGGCGTTCGCGCCAGCCACGGTATCGACCGAGGTCCGCATTGCCTCGATCGTGTCATAGGCTTCAGTGGTCGCCGGTTCTGCATCGAGCGTTACCAGCAAGCGGGTGAGCGACCCATCATTGCTGACGCCGGCCTGCACGACGGCTGCCACCCCTGGTGTCTCGGCGAGCGCAGTCTCCACATCATCTGCCTGGGGGGTATTGCTGATGACCGTTGATGGCTGGGCGGCGCCGGCCGGGAAACTCTCGGCAATCATCTCCTGGCCAACGATGGCGTCGGGTTTATCTCGGAACTGTTCGGCCTGGCTGAGAGTCGTGTCGAGTCCGATCACACCAAGCGCGAGAATCGCGAGCACAATGCTGGTGCCGATCCAGACAGGTCGGGGCCGTTCGCTGACCCAGAGTCCAACGCGACCGAAAACATTGCCTTTCGTGCTTGCGACTGATCCGAACTCTGGCACGAACGGCCAGAAAACCTTGCGGCCGAAGATCAGGAGGAGTGCTGGCAGCAACGTCAGCATGGCGATCAGCGCGCAAAGGATTCCGGCGGCTCCAACTGGTCCCAGCGCCCGATTCGAGTTGAGATCGGCAAGCAAGAGACAAAGCAATCCAATGATCACGGTACCACTCGACGCGAGAATTGCCGGGCTCGCCGAGCGGATCGCGGCGCGCATGGCGTGATGGGGATGCTCATGCCGGCGGAGTTCTTCCCGGTACCGTGCTATAAGAAGAAGAGCGTAATCGGTGCCGGCTCCAAACACGAGGATCGGCAGAATACCTTGCGTTTGGCCGTTGACCGTCACGCCGAAGTTTTCAACCAACCCATAGACCACAGCGGTTGCGGTCTGATTGGCAAACCCGACGGTCAGCAACGGGATGATCCAGAGAAACGGACTGCGATACGTAATCAACAGCAGCACAGCAACCACAATCGCGGTCGCGAGCAAGAGGGTGGTATCGATCCCTTCGAACACGTCAGTAAGATCGGTCAAGAACCCGGCTGGACCCGTGACTTTGACCTGAAGTCCTTCGATATCGTCGGTTACAAGCGTGCGGATTTCCTTGGTTTCGTCGGCGGCCGTCTGTTCGTCGTTCGGCAACTGGACCGTGAAAAAGACCGTGCGCCCGTCCTCGGAGGGAATCGCCGGCCCCTGGGGATCGTCAGGAAAAGCAGTCAGAATTGCAGATTGATCAGCGGCTACAGTCTCGAAGTCGTCCGCGGTTAATCCCGCATCGCGTTGGTACACGATGACAGCAGATACCGAATCTGCGGATGGGAACTCATCGTCCAGTTCCGCAACCTGCAGCGATTCAGCGCCTTGCGGCAGGAAGGTCACCGGGTCGTTGTCGATCACGTCGGAAAGCTGTGCGCCGATCGGGCTCGCGATCCCGACGATCACGATCCAGACAACCAGGATCAGCCACTTTGCCCGTTTCCGGGTGACCAGTTCTGCGAACGTATCGAGAATACGGCCGCGATTGTTTGAAGAAGGCTCTGGCTCGCTCACAGTTGCTCCACAGATCAAAGGACAAATGGTTCAGATTTCAAGAGCATATTGTTGCCCGGTGGCGACTGCGGAGAGCATACGCGGCTACAGCGGTCAGCAACCAGCGCCAATGAGAGACGTCGGTTTGCATGGAAGCAATCGAAGGAATTCGGCAAAACGTATGCGAATAAGGTGAGCGGTTGTCAACACCAGACATGAGAGGTTCGCAAGGCACCTGATTCTCGCCCACTGCTGGCCGGGGTCATCGCAGATTCGAGAACGGATTGTGGTTCGACTGCGTTGCACCATTTATCGCTCAGCAGTTCTGCAGCGATTGGGATGCGGCGGCCTGCGGGAAGGCTGCCACATCGCGCGTGCGCCGAATTACTCCTCAGGATGAAGTTGCCAGGCAAGGAACTCGTCGATCATCGGTCCAACTGGTTCATGGGAGAGGATTCCCGAATGGCTCTGGTCAGGAAATTCGGCGTAGATCAAGGGCACGCCAGCTTCTCCCAGAGCCGCGACCATGTTTCTGGCCTGCTGGACGGGCGTATCTCCGTCGATCGAGCTGTGGATGATCAGAAACGGCACTGTGTTGCCATCAACGTTGTACGCTGGCGAGGCGGCTTGATATACCTCAGGCCTGGATTCCAGAGTGCCGTGGAAGATGGTCTCGTTGAGGTCGGTGTAGGACGAGTTGATGTAGGGAACCGTGATATCGAGGTCGCCAGAGATCGAGATGACGCAATCAGCCCGGCTGGACTTTCCAGGATTCCGATAGAAGAGGTGACATATCCACTTTCCGCGAACGCCCCAAGCAGGGGCGCTGCATCCAGGGCGTCACCATATGCCAGCGCACCAGCGCCCGGAACCGCTGCATTTCCGCAACATGAGCACGTGCCGTCTTGAAACGTCGGCAACGAGGACCCGTCGCGGTTCGGTACCGACTAGAATAGGAAGTGAGGCTCTTCACTCCCTGTCCGAGCGTCAACTCCACGATTGTCACTCCCGCATGCGGAGGCACGGCAATGACTGGCAGAAGCGTGAATTGGATTCGCGATCTCGGCGACGGACGAATCGACTCCCTGATGGCCGTTGGCGTCGCCATCGCTGTTGCACTTGGACTTCAGCTGGAGCGAGTGTTCATTTCGACCATGATCTTCGTGGTCGATCAGAGCAACCGAACTGAACTCGCTCGCAACGCACTGGCGACCTTTTGCGCGATTGGGTTGGCCGCAATCCTGGTTCGATTCCTCAGTGTCGAGTGGGCGTTGGCCGTCGGTTTGGTGATCCTGGCTGGATCCCGAGTCATTGTTCAGTTCTCAAACGATCCAGAATTGCGCTGGCCGATTGCAGCGATTGGATTCATTGGTTGGGGCTGGCTGTCGGTCACACTCTCGCTGCGGAATCGACCGGTCTTGGCAGTGGGCGTAATCTCGGGTCTCCTTCTCGATCTCAGTCTCAGGGCCGCATTCGACTCGATCGATCTGGCACAAATGCGATCGCCCCTCAAGGACGTCGTTTCCCTGCTGCTGGTCGTTGCCATGGTGATCTCCCTGACCGTCAGCGTCCGATCGGCTCGAAAAGACAGTTCCTGGTCTGCTCCCGATCCCTCCCTGCTCGGACTTGGTGCTGGTATCGGAATCTACGCGCTGGTCACCGGCAATCTCGGTCTGCCAATGGTAAACGTCTCGGTCGATCCTAGAACGGCTTTCGTCCTTCTGGCTATCGGTCCTCTCGCTGTTATGACAGCAGACGTGCTCTCGCGGAAACACGATCCACGTTCAAGAGTGGGACTATCTCCACGTTATTGGACCGTGCTCACTGTTCTGGCCGGGTTCATCTCGCTTCACCTTGTCGCCAGATCGGCTGTCACTGGAGTCGCGTTTTCGCTGGCTTTGGTAGCAGCCTCCTTCTGCTGCATGTCGCTCACCATGGCATCCGTTCGCGGAAGCGGTCAGCGAACGAGCCAACCCCAATTCTGGAAAGCAGCAACATACGTGATGCTTGGACTGCTCGTCCACGGTGCTTCGGTTTTCCTCTACTTTGCGTCCAGCGGATCACCGAACTGGGTGATACCGGTTTACGTCATGCTGGCCTTTGCCGGTCTGATGGTTCTTCGAAGTAGTGAAGAGCGGCGTTTCGTCTATCACACCGCCCCACCCCTTGCCGCAATCGCGAGCGCGATTGCGCTGGTGGCACTCCTGACAACACAGTCGGGACAGGTTTCAGCACCGCAATTGGCCCTGACGCGTTCCTTTACAGTGGTGACGTACAACATTCAGAACGGTTTCTCCCGTGACAACCGCTGGGATCTCGAAGCAACGGCCAGAACGATCGAGTCGCTCGATGCGGACATCGTCTTCCTCCAGGAAGCTGGGCGAGGGTGGTTCGCGCTTGGCTGGTCGGATCAGGTTGGCTGGCTAAGCCAACGACTGAATATGCAGATGGTGTTTGGCCCCGCGTCAGAGGACAACCTCTGGGGCAATGCGATCCTGAGTGTGGCTCCCCTTTCGAGCGAGGAGGTGATCAAGTACACCTCGAGCCAGAATCTCACACGAGGCGTTGTATCGGCGATGGTTGCAACCGAAGGCGATGATCTCTGGGTAGCGAGTACCCACCTCGACAACCCGGCGGATGCTGATGATGTCCGGATCGATCAGACCAGGAGCCTGATAGAGTTCTGGGATGGGCGGGAACCTGCATTAATCGGCGGTGACTTCAATATGACCCCCGAAGAAGAAGCGATCCTGATGATCCAGGATGCCGGACTCGTTGATGCCGCCGCGGCCATTGGACAGGAGGTCGGGACCTCGGAATCTGGTCGTCGGATCGACTATGTCTTTGTCTCCCCGGGTGTGCTGATCACATTTGCGAATGTACCGGACGTCGCGACCTCGGACCATCGACCGGTCGCGATCGGCCTGCAAATCGAATAACCGGCGCTCAATTCAGGTATTCCGTTGCTCGCTTGAGTGCACTAAGATGACACCACCGGCTTTTTCACTCAGGTAAGGAGGTAGTGATGTACGGAACCATCGCGAAGATGAAGGTCAAACCCGGCCATATCGATGCGCTTCTCGCCATCAACGAGGAGGTTGACGAGGAGCGGGGCATGGCATTCGTTCATTGCTACAAGATCGAGGGAGCGGAGAACGACTACGTTCTGGCGGTCGGATTCGAAAGCAAAGCGGCCTACGAGGCCAACGCCAAAAGCCCCGAGCAGCATCAGCGCTACTTGCAATACCTGGAGCATTTGGAGTCAGAGCCAGAATGGCAGGATGGAGAGATCATCTGGTCTCGATCCTGATCACGCCACCAACCCGCGGCAGGTCGGGCTTTGCAATCCGGCCAGGTTGGCATCCGGATGTCTGTTGATCTGATCACCTTCCCCATGAACCGGTGAGCAGTAGGCTATGCGCTCATGATGAGGATGTTGGCTCTTCAGGATCAAGTGGTACGGCGACATCAGTCGACTGGAAAGTGCCATCATTGTTTTCGTGCAGGCGCTCGACCGTCGTCAGTCCGACCCGGTGACCGTCAACGGATTTAACCTCGATCCGGAGGGGCCCGACCTCGACGATGTCACCGACGTCGGGAAGGCGTTCGAGCACATCGTGAATGAGTCCGCCCACCGATTCCGCTTCGATCTCATCCAGCGTCGACTTGTTGATATCGAGCCGATCGACCAGATCCCGCAGCGAAAGACGGCCATCGGCTTCGAAGAGATCGGTGCTGAGTTGGCGGAGGGGTTCATAGCCGGGGTCGAACTCGTCCGCGATATCCCCGACCAGTTCTTCGATCAGATCCTCGAGCGTCACAACTCCGGCCATTCCGCCATATTCATCGGCCACAACAGCCATATGCGTCCGTTGCGCTTTGAGGTCCTGGAGAAGGTCATCGATCGGTCGGGTTTCGGGAACCACATAGGCGGGTCGGACGAGTTCTGAAACCGGCAGCGAGGCGGCGTTGGGGTTGTCCCAGAGTAACCGGAACACATCCTTGATATGGAGAATGCCAAGGATATCGTCCGGGGTGTCTTTGTAGACCGGCAACCGGGAAAACCCGGTTCTGAAAAAGACCTTGATCGCGTCGCCAAGTGTGGTGTTCGAGTCGAACGACTGCACATCAACCCGCGGTACCATCACGCTGCGGACCTCGATCTGGCCGAATTCGAGCGCTTCTTCAACGAGATCGGCCTCATTGGCTTCGACCAGACCTTCGTCCTCAGCCACTTCCAAGAGAGCCAGAATCTCCGCTTCTGACACGCTCGGCATACTCGCGCGATCGTGACTTCCGAAGAGTCGCAGAAAGAAGTTCGTCACCCCTGTCAGCAGGAGAACGATTGGACGCATGATCTTGGAAAGGAAATCAATCGGAGCAGCGACCTTGAGCGCGACCGCATCCGCTCGGTGAACTGCCAGCGTTTTCGGGATCAGTTCACCAAAAATGATGCTGAAGAAGGACAGTCCAATCGTAATAAGCGCGAAGGAAACGGCGGAAGCGTTGTCCCCGATAAACGAAATGGGGATCTCGGCCACGGTGTCCTCGATGACCGAGGTTAACGTGACGGCACCGACGGCGGCAGCGAAGAAACTCGCGATCGTGATGCCGATCTGAATCGTGGCCAGATAGTTCGCCGGTGTTTCCGCCATCGAAACGACCCGGGCGGCGGCTTTGTCACCGTCATCAGCCAATGCCCGCATCCGGGACTTGTTGCACGATGCCAGAGAAATCTCTGAAGCCGCTAAAAAAGCATTGATGATGACCAGAAAAAGAATGAAGAGCAGTTCGAGCGCGATTTGCATACAGGCCTTTCCCCGATAGGGGCTTCATTTTGGCACGAACAGCGCGATCTGACATCTTGCCAACGCACAAGGGATGCCCACTCCAGCTGCCACCGCGCTTGCGTTTACAGATTATGTCTGCTAGATTGAGTTTTCCACCCCTTTCTCCTGATCGACCGGGCGCATGCCTCGGCGATCCCTATCGAATGTTAAGGAGGCGAAGATGTCAGAACCAATCGTTGTTTTGCAGGACAAGATGGTCGCCGATCTTTCCCCCGCGCTCCTCGCAGTTGTCCGCCATCTCTGCGAAAGCGAATGTCGCGCGTACGGCGACCTCGTCGAGTGGTGCGAAAGTCGCAACGACTGCGCGATCGCGGTGATCTGCCCAAGCTGCGAGGCGCAATTCCTGATCGACGACGACGATCTGATTATCCTCAGTCGCTGGACCGAGGCAAACGGAATCGCGTTCGGATGTGGGCTGGCAACCGCATCCTAGACCCTCGGAATCACATAGCCGCCAGCGCGAAAGGGAAAGGGGAACTGGTATCGTTTTGCCAGTGAGACGGTGCGCACTTGCCGTCGGTTACTTCATCTGGAGAAACGCAATCGATGGCTTGTACCCACCGTGATCAGATTCGCGATGTCCGTCCAAATACTCCCGAAGGTTGCGAAGAGTGCCTGATGATGGGCGACTCCTGGGTGCATCTCAGGCTGTGCCGCACATGCGGGCATGTCGGCTGCTGCGATTCATCCAGGAACAAGCACGCCAGCAAACACTTCCAGTCCACCGGCCATCCGATCATCCAGTCCTTCGAACCGGGCGAGGCATGGCTGTATTGCTATGTCGATACCGTGATGCTCGTGCCGCTCGATTGATCCATTAGCCGAGCCTCACCGGCAAGCCAGCTCTTCCTGACTCCTCGACGGCACAGAGAATTCGGGTGTTGGCGACTCCGTCCTCGAGGGTCACAAATGGTTCCCGCTGCGCGAGTACACAATCGACGAAGTACTGGATGCTCTCCACGGTGAAGCCATACTGCGCCCCACGGATATCGAGAAATGTCAGATAGTCGAGCCGCTGATGGGTAGTGTCGGTGTACATCTCGTTCACCTCGGCGGCCTGCAGCTGGGTGTAATAGACGCCCTTTTCGGCGATGATCTGGCTGCGGAAATCGCCGTACCCGGGAATGGTTTCGGGAAGGATCCAGGCGTTTTCGATCTGGCCGATGGCGCCATTGGCAAACGTGATGGTGTAGGTCCAGACGTCGGGAACATCGAGACCTTTAGACCGCAGCACGCCATAGTTGCGCGCGCCATAAACCTCTACGGCTTCACTCGCCATCAGCCAGCGAACGAGGTCAGACGAATGACTGCCCAGAAACCAGAGTGAGGATGTCTTTTCCGGCCAGGAGAGCATCCCGAGGGGAACGGCCAGAGAGTTGCTGTGCCGCATCGAGATATAGCGGGCCTCGCCGAGCGTGCCATCCTCCAGTTTCTTTTTGGCGGTGTCGTACTGGGGATTGAACCGGTTGTGGAAATCGACCATCGCCAGGATCCCCGCTTCCCGCGCAGCGTCCTGGATCGTTTCGGCGTCCTCGACCGTGGTTGCGAGCGGTTTTTCAATCAACAGCGCTTTTCCAGCTGCGATGACCGCCAGCGCGGGTTCGAGATGAGCGAAGTCGGGCGTGGCCACCGAAATCGCTTCGATTTCCGGGTCGGCAGCGAGTTCCTCGGCGGTGCGGTAGGTTTTGCTGATCCCAAATTCCTCAGCGAATGCCTTGCAGCGAGCTTCGTCGCGGTCGCAAACCGCCACCAGTTCCGCGCGCGGATGAATGCCAAAGGCGAGAGCGTGCATCCGCCCCCAAAGTCCCGTGCCGATCAATCCCGTTTTCAGCGTCATCCGCGATGCTCCTCCAATACCAGCAATCAATGCGTCATTGGATCACAACTCCGCACTTCGCGCGGAATCAGCGAGATCAATCTTGAGTTGAGACTGCCACTGGGCTGTAGCCATCGCCAGAAAACGTTGGAAACGATCGGGGGGCACTTTGCAGGACAGACACTTGCGAGAGCCCGCTCATCGCTTCATGATTAGCACGGCTTCCTTTTGCCACGTCACAGATGGTGAGAACACCAGAGAGCGATACCGTGCTGATAGCGAGTCAGTCAGTTCCTGTGCCGATCCAGGGAGTCAAGATCAATGGAAGACATTGAAACGACAGGCGAACGGATTAGTCGTTCGGAGCCTGTGACGATTAGTACAGCCCAGGGATGGTATCTCTCGTGGGTGGCGGATGTCTTCATCTACATCATCGTGCTGAACCTTGCCGTCGAGTACACAGACGCGATCGAGATCGACTCGTTCACGATTTCAATACTGGCCGCGTCTCTGATGAAGCTTCTGCTCGTGCTGATCCTGCATTTTAAACGCCGGACCTCCACGTATTTTCGTGACCGTGGCGCACAACACTTGAGCATTGCGACAACCGTACTCATCTTGTTTTTCAGCAAATTCGTGATTCTCGAGATCCTCGACATCAGCTTTGGTGAGGAGGTTGAGATCCAGGGTTTCATCTCGCTGAACCTGCTCATCATTGCGATGATGCTGGTGAGTTTCCTGTTCGAGTGGTCGTTTCGCTCTCTGGCTCTACCAGAATCCGCGAAGCCCGACCAATCGGGCAACCGTTGAGGCAGCCGGCCATCTGGCTCGATTCCGGATGGTGCTTCGATGATCCAATGGCCCCGAACGGGCGCGTTCGTCTCCGTTCGGGACATCGATGCTAGATCGCGAAGCGGAGAACGGCAGCCACGCCACCGAACTGATCGAGCGCGCTACCGGCTTCGTTGCGCGGAGCGTCTTGCCCGGCGGCTGGAACATCAGCAGTCTGATCGACCCCGACGCTGCCCTTAACGATCTCGATCTCGGCATCCTGGAGGACGGCTTGGCGGATCATCTCTTCTTCGAGCGGGACCGCGACCATATCCTCGACCTTGCCGCCAGCAGGATGGGATGCCGGAGGGTCGCCGACTCCACCAACATTCATGATGTAATCCATCCACCCCATCTGCTCGTACTGACGGGTCATCAGCAGGCGGCGAACCTGGCCGTTGCGGAGCGCGTTGAGCACATCAACGGCACCGGCAGCGCCAAGACCCGCGCTATGAAGCGCATTCTGGAACTCCTCGACCTGCTCGAGTTCACGTTTGCGCTCGAAAGCTTCTTTGACCGGAATCGATAACTCGAGGACCTCCTGGAAGGGAGCGTCGATATCGATCCGGATGTCACCGATGATCTTGTCGGTCACAGTCTGGTGGAACTCGTCCATCAACGCAGGACGCATGACATCACTGGCGGAGAGGATCATCCGCCGGACGCCAGTCTCGTCGAGAGCTTTGCGGACTTCCTCGGCGATTCGTTTTGCGCTTGCCTGGACCCGCTCGTCGGCACGGGCCTGATAACGCCGTTGACTCCAGCCACCACTTGCCTGCTTTGCGCGGCTAGTCGCTCGACTGGACAGAGACGGTTCCAGCAACGATTTCTTCACTGACAAATGTCATCAGCGCGAGCTGTTGATCGACCTGGAGGATGGCATACATCGGGTAGTCCTCGACCATCTGGGCAAGGCGTTTGAGCGCCGGAATCGGCGCAACGGTGACCCTGGTTTCGATGGGCAAACCGAGTGGCTCGACATCGAGGATATCGATCGAACTATTGGCGACAACATAAACACCCTTGGCCGCCGAATCGAGCGAACCAAGACGTTCGGTTACGGTATCGACATCCGCTCGCATGCTGGCGCGTTGCGGACTGCGGTTTTCGAATTCGCAATTTCTGCTTCGACAAGATCACGGGCTCTGATGGTGGCCTGTCGGACGGCGGGGCACTTCCCTCGGGTACCCAGTCGAGCGACGCGGTGACATAAGGAACGTCTGGAGAGGGTGGATAGGCAGCATGACGTTTCAGCGATTCACCGATGTCGGTCAGAACAGGGTGATCCTCCTGACTCGGCAGTGACATTTCGGACGGGATCCGTTGCGGACATTGAAGTCTCCTTAGTGATTCGCGCCTCGATTAGTTCAGAAAACCGAGCGGTTGCAGGTTCTGGACCACAGCTGGCAGGCGTGATGAAATCGAACGATCGACGGCAGCGAAACCGAACCGTTTCTGTTGTCATTATCCCACTCTTCCGGCCAGGGAACGGTTCCCAACATCCTGGATCATCGGGTCACGCCGCGGGTGGTTACTGACAAGCCGCCATCGATGGTCAGGACCTGCCCGGTCACCCAGCGGGATTCGTCGCTGGCCAGATAGACGGCGCCCCAGGCGACATCCCAGGCGGTTCCCTCTTCCTGGATCAATCCCGATTTCCAGCGTGCTTCTCGCAAATCGGGCGTGACAAACGGCTCGACCATCGGGGTCCAGACCAGTCCCGGCGCGATCGCATTGACCCGGATCCCGCTCGGCGCGAGCTGGCTGGCGAGCGCGATCGTCAACCCGATAATCGCGGCCTTGGTGGTCTGGTAGGCGGTCGCTTCGCCGTACGCGCGCATCGCGGCGATCGAGGAGACGTTGATGATCGCGCCGCCGCCAGAGGCTTCCAGGTGAGGAATCGCGGCCTGACTCGCCAGCATCATGCTGGTGACATTGACCGCGTACATCTGGTTCCAGTCAGCTTCGGTGACGTCGCGGATCCCATGCGGGAGCACGATCCCGACATTGTTGTGAAGGATATCGAGTCGACCAAAACGCTCGACGGCCGCAGCGGTCATCGCCTGGCAATCGGCACTGCTCGTGACATCCGCCTGAAAAACCGCTGCCTCGCCACCTTCTGATTCGATCAGCGCAACGGTCTCAGCGGCCCGTTCTGCGACCAGATCGACGCAAAGGACCTTGGCGCCTTCGCGGGCAAAGAGCACCGCCGCGGCTTTGCCATTTCCGAATCCGCTTCCCTGCGATCCAGCCCCGGTCACGATCGCGACCTTACCAGCGAGTCGTGCAGTCATCCTCAGTACTCCTTTCCTGTCTCTTGAGGACCATCGCTTCTGCTCTTCATTGTCCATCCCTCTATGCAACAATGCCGGAAAGCGTCCCTTACCGAAATCTATGGGAGGAACGATGTCTGTCCAGAAGCTCTCGACCGTTCACGTACTTAACGACGTTCCGGTACCGATGCGAGACGGGATCAGTCTCTCAGCGAATGTCTTTCTCCCCGACGGTCAGCTCGGCCCGTTTCCGGTAATCCTCTGCCGAACGCCCTACGACAACAATCTGGTCACGGAACAGGGGTTCTGGTGGGCACAACAAGGATATGTGTTCGTGGCGCAGGATGTCCGCGGACGGTACGACTCCGAAGGCTCGTTTGTTCCATGGGACAACGAAACGTTAGACGGGTATGACACCCTCGAATGGATCGGTCAGCAACCCTGGTGCGATGGCAATATCGGCATGTCGGGTGGATCCTACCTGGGCCAGGTTCAATGGCAAGCCGCCATGGCCGGTCATCCTCTCCTCAAAGCCATTGCTCCGCGTGTGATGGGCAATAACCTCTGGGACAGCCCACACTATCAGGGCGGTGCGTTCGGTCTCGGCGTCAATGCAGTCTGGGGGTGGCGGACGATGGGTCGGACGATGCAGCGGATCGACACCTTCGACTGGCCCGCCGTTCTCCGGACCTTGCCGTTGCGGGCGATGGACGAGGTTTCGGGCAAGGAACATCCCGCGTTCAGCACCTGGCTCGATCACAACGACTACGGTGATTACTGGCAAGCGACAGCGGTCGACGAGCATTTCGACCAGTACACGATCCCGGTCCTGCAGGTGTGCGGTTGGTACGACCTCTATGCCGGCGGGATGATGGCCAACTTCGTCGGGTTGCAGGACGAAGCCGGCAGCGATCTCGCCCGGTCGAATCAGCAGATCATCATGGGTCCATGGACCCATGTTCAAGCGAGCAATACACCACCCGGCACCACCAACGCCGGTGACCGGGATTTTGGGGAGGGATCGCTGCTCGATACCCGCTCGATCGAACTCGCCTGGTTCGATCACTGGCTCAAGGGCCTCCCGAATAGCGCCGAAAAGGCAGCACCAGTCAAGATTTTCGTCATGGGTGCGAACTACTGGCGAGACGAAGCAGGAATGGCCGCTGGCGCGGACCCAGTGGACACCGTTCTACCTAAGGTCGGGCGGAAATGCCAACACCCTTCACGGCGACGGTTGGCTCAGTACCGCGCCAGCCGAAACGGAGGTTCCAGACACCTATACCTACGACCCCGAAAACCCGACCCCGACGAATGGCGGGTGCAACTGCTGCAATCCGGAAATCGTTCCCTGGGGGGTATACGACCAGCGGCCGATCGAGATGCGGAACGACGTGCTCGTCTACACAACTCCCGTGTTGGAGCGAGACACCGAGGTGACCGGACCGATCGTGGTCACGCTCTACGCTTCGACCGATGGACTGGACACCGATTTCACCGCCAAATTAATCGATGTCTACCCTGATGGCAAAGCCTGGAATCTCTGCGACGGGATTGTTCGGGGGCGCTACCGGAATGGGCGAGTACCGGCCGAATTGCTGACCCCGGGCGAGGTCTATGAGTTCACGATCGACTGCTGGGTGACCTCGAACGTCTTCAAGAAAGGCCACGCGATTCGCCTCGAGATCAGCAGCAGCAACTTCCCCCGCTTCGACCGCAATCTCAACACCGGCAATCCGATCGCGGATGACGCGTCACCCCGGATCGCGCGGCAAACGATCTTTCACGATGCGGATTACCCGTCCCAGATCTTGCTGCCGATCATTCCCTAGGTTGCCGAGAAGACCTGGCTCCAGATGCCCAAGTTTCAGTCTCCTGGCGCCGTCGCCAGAATCTCGCTGGCTGAGGAAATTGGCTGGGAAGTTCCCTCGATACGGACATCTGGCAGCCACTCGAGCCAGGAAGGCAAGTACCAGTTCCGATCGCCGAGCAACGTCATCGTCGCTGGTACCAGAATCGACCGGACGATCGTCGCATCAAGCGCAATCGCGACGGCAAGGCCAAAACCCATCTGCTGGAACGAGGACAACTGGCCAGCGGCAAAGCCAGCAAAAACCACAACCATGATCGCCGCCGCCCCGGTGATCAAGCGTGCCGTCGATTTCAGTCCCAGTGCGACGGAGGTCGAGTTATCGCCAGTTCGGTCGTAGAACTCCCGGATCCGGGAAAGCAGGAAGACTTGGTAATCCATCGAGAGCCCGAATAACACACAGAAGAGAAAGAGCGGCAACCACGCTTCGATACGAGGCGCGGGCGTGAACCCGAAGAAATCGAGTCCGTAGCCTTTCTGGAACACCAGCACCAGCGCGCCATAGGCCGCGCCAACCGAGAGGAGATTCATGACGATGGCCGTGGCCGGTACCACCACCGAGCGGAAAGCGATCGTCAACAGGATGAAGCTGAGACCAAGAACAAACGCAAATACCCATGGTGTCCTCTGATCGACCAGATCGAAAAAGTCCTGATTTCCAGCCGTATCCCCGGTGACATAGACAGTAGCGTCAACCCCTTCGAACGCCGCCGGGATCAACGACTCCCGCAAGAGCGCGATCTGATCGTAGGCGGCATCGCTGTTGGCATCGGCCTCGAGATTCGCCTGGACGAGTGCAAGGTCGTTTGCATCGCTCCATGTCGTCGGGCCGACGGAAGCAAAGCCTGGATCAGCTTCGATCGCGGCCTTCATCTCATCGATCGCGGCGTTGACCGGATCCGAGTTTTCACCCTGGATGACGATATCGACCGGCGACAGGCGACCTGCGTCGAACTTCTCATCGAGGACAAGGAACGCACTCTTGACCTCGCTGTCCGGCATCCGGTCGACACCTTCGATACCGGTCTCCATGTCGAAATAGGGAATCGCCAGCAGGATCAGAAGATCCGCCAGCACCGATAACGGCCGGCCAGGGATGGTCCATCACCAGCTTGGTCAGCGACCCCAGAATCCGGTGTAGTCGACATGGAGCGACTCCTCAACGGGTGCGGCGACAGCCTGATCATAGTTCGGTTTTCGTGGCCAATCGAGTGCCCTGCCGAGGAGATGAACGATGGCCGGAATCAGTGTGAGCACTGCACACACGGCCACGATCACGACGAGAACTGCACCAAGTCCAAGCGAGTAAAAGATCGAGTTCGGCACGAGAAAAAGTCCGAGCAGCGCAAACACAACGGTCAAACCGGAAAAGAGCACGGCTTTGCTGGCGGTACCACCAGCTTCGGTGATGGCATCGAGTTTGTCGCGTCCGGTCTTCCGTTCTTCCCGGTATCGCTCGATCACGAACAGGGAATAGTCGATTCCGACTGCGAGTCCGATCAGCGTGATCATATTCGTGATGAAAAAGGAAAGATCACGGTAATTGCCGACGAACGCGGCCATCCCGACAGCCACTGCGATCGCCACGAGTGCCAGAATGATCGGCACGAACGCAGCAACCAATGCACCGAAAACAAGAATCAAGATAATGAACGCGATCGGAATACCGATCGCCTCACCCGTTTGGAGATCCTCCTCGGCAATCGTGTTGAATTCGTTGTTAACGGTCATCGTTCCGACGCTGAGAATCTCGATCTCGTCGGTGCTGTTGTCTGCAAGCGTCGTCTGGAACGCGTCAACGTGGTCCTGAACCTCATCGAGCGTTCCAACCAGTGTCGTTGGCACCAGTAGTGTCAACCGATCATCGGAAACCAGCTGCTGAGCAAATTCGATTTCGTCAGGATCGTCTGAATCGATGAGTTCGTAGTAATTGAACACGGCGTCAGGATCAACATAGTCCGTGGAGGCGCGGAGGTCTTCGACGAGCCCAGTCACCACAGCCTCGAATGCCGGATCATCGACGGTGATACCACTCGAATCGACAACCACGGTTTCCCGCTCCGGGTCATCGAAGAGGGCAGCGTCTTCGAGCAATTGCAGCCCGACGACTGAATCCTGATTGGAAAGACTCTCGAAATCAGAGGTCAGCGCATCATCGAGAAACGTTGCGGCTGAAAATAAGGCGATAACGACTGCCGCAATCCAGAGAGCAATGACAATCCATCGACGCGTAGCACTGAGACGGGACAATCCCGCAGTTGAAAAGACCGACATCCTCCATCACCCCCTGATGCTGGCTGACTGAGTCCCGTTCGCCTTAATCACCACGGCGCAGAGCCGCGATATGTCGAGGTTCCATCCTATGGAAAGCAGGTCGCGACGTCAACCCCTGTTGCATGAAATGACGCAGAGCCTGGGATGCCTTGGCACTAACCTGTGAGCACCCCCTGGATTTCGGGAGTCACCCAGGACTGCGCTTTGCAGATAGCCTGTCCGCTGGATATGGCGCGTTCAATAACCGCCCGCTTATCACCGCCTCCGATCCATTCGTCGAACACCAAATCGGTGCAGAGCAGCACCGCGGCCGGAGACGCGAATCTCGACGACATGCCATTCCAGATCCGAACGAAGAATTCCTGATTCACCGCACCATCGAACCGGTCTATATCGAGCGATTCGAATGTCGTGACTCGCCGGATCGTGCCATTCCCTATCTCGGAAATCAACCCAATCACAACTTCGTTGTCACGCACTACCCCGAGACCAATCGAGCACAGCTCCTCGAATTGGTCCGCAAAGGCCCGAATTCCCGCATAGGTCCAATGGTTCCAATGACCAGGGTGGGGTGGAAGAGCAACATAGCCCTCGCTGCCGTCCCAGACCATCTCGTAAACCATGCGGTAGTACTCGTCCAGATGCAACGAACGATTCTCGATCTGTTGCGCCCGGTGAGCTACCGATTGCAGGTGGCTCCGATCGATAACATGGACGCGATCCCATCCTCCTCCGGCCAGAAGGGATTGCGCCAGTTCTGTCGGCGCGTCCACCACGGCCTGGGCGAAGGGAACGGTCTCCTTCGTGCGTGAGTCGATGACGGAAAGCACCTTTCCCTTGTCGTGGACTACAAAGAGTCCACGCTCGTCAGGAGTTCCGGCCTGGATATACTGCCCCGGCGGAAAGAACTTCCCAATAGCTCGCCAAGTGTATGGATCAAGATCTTCGAGGATCCAGTGCGGGTCGATCATCGCGTCAAACTCCCCGCCCGGCAAGGCTCATTCTTGTCACATCGAATATCCGAATCTCATGAGGGCGGAGAGCGAGACTCAGGCTTTCGGTATGATCGGATTCATCGAGGTCTGCGCCCCAGACCGACTTAACGGTTCTGCTACCGCCGAACTCGATGGCGGTACTCACCGGGCTGCCGGTCGGATTGGCCACGAAGAGCAATGTCTCGTCCCCTCTGCGCAGAACCGACATCTCCGCCGGTTTGCCGTTCAACCGATACTCGGGTTCCGGCGACGTCGTGCGCACGATCTGACGGAGATCGGGCTCTGAAACACTCAGCAAACGTCCACGCCCCATCGACACACTACCCGGACCCTGGATGAACTGACTCAGCATCGGACTCGGGCGCATGAGCGGATCGAGAGTTGGAACGATTGGACCCATCACCACCGTGCCGCCGTCCTCGATGAACCCCGCCAGCATTTCCTGATCGTCCGCATTCATGAACTCGAGTGTCTGCAGGTAGACCGTCGAATAGGGGCCTAACCGCGCCGGATCGATATGCGTATCGGCAATGTCGTATCCGCATCCGGAATCCGTCAGTTCGGACATGACGCGGTTGATCCACGCATCGGGGTTGTCGAAATCGGCTTCGAACGTCGGATCTGATTCGATCCCAAAATCGACCCTCACAACGCTCGCCATCTCGGGAATACCCAGGAGGTCGGCGTGTGCCAGATTGAGCGTCGTCATCATCCGGGCGTGGCGGCTGACATCGAAGTTCAACATCGCCAGCACCCGGGCTTCTCGCTCGAACTCCCAAACAGGGTAGCGCGCCAGGAACTGCTGCAGGCGCTGATAGAACTCAGCATATTCCGGACGGAACTTGCCGTGTCTGGTAATGGGGCTGCCCTGCCATCGCTCCCGCTCGACCAGCATGTAGAAATTGATGGCTTTCAGACCATTCATCAACGCCGCCAGTGTCACAAACTCGTGATCATCCGGCAGATATGTTTTGTGGTGATGACTCCACAAACCGCAACCGAACTCTGGAACAAACGGCAACCGAGTCGCGCCAGCCAGGAAACGGATGCGTCGAGCCAACGTTGGATAGTCTTCCTTGTGGCAATACATGTTGATGCCGACCCAGTCGATTTCCGGATCGTTTTCCATGCGGGAGACGTCGAGAGGCGTTACCAGCTGCCAGGCAATATCGTGGAAAATGGGGATGTCGGTGATACCCCGGTCTCGCATCATCGCTGCGATCCGTGACACGCTCCAGCGAATCTGGTACTCCTTGTATTCGACCCAGTCCAGATGACTTGACAGATCTTCCTTGCTTGCAACCAGACAATCGCGGGGTGGTTCGACGTCGTCGAATTCTGAGAAGGTCGCCCGGTATGCGCCATTCAGAGCATCGATCGCTCCGTACCGGTCGCGCAAGAAGGTCCGGTACAACTTCAGTGATGCCTCCGAGTAATCGGTTGCATAGGGCTGATCGTGGAACAGATAGCACGATTCATTATCGCTTTGAACAGCGACCACACATCCGGCCGGAGCCAGATGCCGGGCGACAACTGGCAGGAGATGATCAAACCAGTCCGCCACGTATTCGTAAAACGCTTCGCTGGCGTATGACGGCACCGGGAACGGCCGGGGTGGGTGCAGTCCCCAGGCGGCATCGAAATGAAGCGATCCGGAATTGGTGCGCGCTTGAACCTCGGGGTCGAGCAACACCCATTCTGGAAAGCCGAAGTCGGTGAGTTCGGCGTTGATCAGCGGACCTGGCCGCACCAGCAACCACAGCCCCTTCTCCTCGCAGAGCGCCATGAACGCCTCGACATCCTTACGATCGTCGACGTCGCCAAAGTCATGCACGCCGGGAGAGGTTTCATGAACCGACCAGGGAATATAGGTTTCGATCATGCCAAACCCGAGTTCGATGACACGATCGAGGATCTGAGACCACTTGCTCCGCTCGAGCCGCCAGTAATGAACGGTTCCTGAGTAGACGGGCACAAGACGCCCGTCGACGACCAGGCCATGCTCTGAGACCGTGACCCCCAATGCTGCGTTCCTTTCCACGAGTACCTATCCCTTAAGGGATCCGGCCGTCAATCCGGCCACGAGCTGTCGTTCAGCGAGCAAATAGAAGATCACCGTGGGAGTGAGTGAAATACAGACGAATGCCAGAATCCGTCCCCAATCCGACAGGTACTGGCCTTGGAATTGCATCGTGCCGAGCGGCAACGTGTACCGGCTTTCCGTATTGAGTACGACGAGCGGAAGAAAAAAGTTGTTCCAACTGAAAACCATCGCCAGCACCGCAACCGCGACCAAGCCGGGCCTCACGAGCGGAAGCAGGATTTGCCAGAAGAACTGCACTGAAGAGGCGCCATCGACGTAAGCTGCCTGCTCGAGCTCTTGAGGGACAGATACAAAATAGTTGCGCAGAATGAGCACCGTCACCGGCAGCAGAAACGCCACCTGCGGCAGGATGATTCCCCAGAGCGTATCTACAAGACCAATTCGGCGGACCAGAAGATAGACCGGTAGAATTGCCACAGTTATAGGAAAAAGCAGTCCAAGCGTGTAATAGGTGAACAAGAATTCCCGGCCCCTAAACGGCATCCGGGCAAACACAAACGCGGCCGCGCTCCCAATCGCGATCACGATCAGCATCGTGGCCAGCATCACCAGCAGACTGTTCCCCATCTGCCGCCAGAAGGTCGTCGATCGCAGAATGTCGGTGTAGTTCGACCAAAGAGCTGGATCCGGCAGAGAAAACGGATCTGACACCACTTTTGCGTGCGGTTTCAGACCATTCATGTAGGCCAGCACGATTGGAACAAGAATGACGGCAGCGGCAACCGTCAACAAGACATACCGGCCGATCTCAGCCGGTGAGAAGGCGAGTGATCGTTTCTTGGCCTCGTGGGATTCTGTTGTAGCGCTCATATGGTTCGCTCCCAACCAGTCGCGAATCAGTTGCTGACGGACTCAAAATCACGACGCATGACAAACCGGAGATATAGCAGGGCAAAGCCAAAGCAGAGGGCGAAAATCACCAGGGAAACCGCGGAGCCATACCCCAGTTTGAATCGTTGAAAACTGTATTGGTACATATAGGTGGCCATCGTTTCACTGGCGCCGAAAGGACCGCCCTTCGTCATAACCCAGACCAGGTCAAAAAACTGCAGCGATCCGATAGCCGAGAGAAAAACCGAAAGCCGGATAGTGGGAGCGAGCAAAGGGATCGTGATATCTCGCGCGACCCGGAAGTCAGATGCGCCATCGAGTCTGGCGGCCTCTCCCAGCTCGGTGGGGATGCCTTGCAGACCCGCCACATAGAGAATCATGTGAAATCCTACGAACTTCCAGGTGATGACGATGAAAATGGCATAAAGAACGATGTCTCGTTCACTCAGCCACGCCCTGTACTGATAGTTCGGCAAGATGGCGGCGAAGAGATCGTTGATGCCGCCTTCAGGCTGGTACAGAAATGTCCAGATCAGCCCGACGACAACTTCCGACAAGACATATGGAAGGAAGAAGACCGTCCGGAAAAACGCTCGACCTCGTATCTCGCCACCGAGTAGCAACGCAAGACCTAGTGCAACTGGCAACTGCACCAGCATCGACAGAACCAAGATGATCAGATTGTGCTTGAGCGCGTTTCGAAAAAACTCGTCCTTCAGGACCTGACGGAAATTGTCGAGCCCAACGTAGTCCACCAGTGGCCCAAGGCCATTCCAGTCGTAAAGAGCGTAATAGGCAGCCTGGAACAATGGGTAGAAAACAAACGCCGAATAGAGCAGAAGTGACGGCAGCAGAAAGAGCGCGATGACCAACCATCGGCCATAGCCCTGATGGGCCTGTCCAACGGGCACTACGCTGCCAAGTTCTTTCCGTGTCGAAACCGCTGCCGTCATTATCCTGATGCCCTGATTGCGGAGGGCGACCCGAACTGGATCGCCCTCCGCTGCCTGTTAGCTAGCTCGCAAGTTCCTGAGCAGCACTTGCTTCGATCGCATTTGCGACATCCTCAGGCGAGAGCTGTTCCGCGAAGAGTCCCTGCACCGATTCATTGACGACGCCGCCAACAGCCGGCGGGAGGAACTGGTCGTAGTAAAGCTGGAAGTACTGCGCCGCCGCGGCTTTCTCAGCCACAACCTGCAAGTTCGGATCGGTAAGAGCAGCCTGGGCTTCCTTGACCGTCGGAATCGAAACAGCTCCCAATTCGGTCAGCGATGACTGTGCCTCGACGCTGGTCAGATACCGCACGAAATCAACGGCCGCATCCGAGGCATTCACACCCAGAGCAAAACCGTCTCCACCACCAAGTGCATCGCCTGGATCGCCGGCGCCGCCTTCGACGACAGGGAAGGTGAAGAACCCGAGATCCTCGCCAAGTCCTACCCCGTTCTCGGCTTGTCCAGACTGGACCGCTGGCGACCACTGTCCCATCAATTCCAAAGCTGCTTTGCCGTTTGCGATCTGGGATGCGGCGTCGTTGTAGATCATACCGAGGAAGCCTTCCTGGAACGGCTCCATGTCGATTAGTTCCTTGAGCGTCGCTCCTGCCTGGACGAATGGCTCGTCGGCAAAACTGCCCTCTCGGGTGTACGCAGCATCAAACGCTGCTTTGCCGCCGAGGCGGATTGCCAGATAGACCCAGTAGAAATGGCCTGGCCACTTATCTCCCTCGCCAACAGTGATTGGTGTGATTCCGGCTTCCTTGAGCGTGCCGACGGTTGTGAGTAGTTCTGCCCAGGTGGTCGGCACGGCTTCGATCCCCGCCTGCGCGAAGAGCGCTTTGTTGTACCAGAATCCAACCATGCCAATGTTCCAGGGCACACCGTAGAACTGGCCGTCACGTCCGTAGAGACCCAGCGCTCCGGGAAGGAACGAATCGCCCCAGCCATCCGCAGATAGTTCCGGCGAAATGTCCCTCACCAATCCGGCGTCGGCGTACTGATAGAGCACGCCTCCACCCCAACTCTGGAATACGTCTGGAGGCTCACCCGACTGCATTGCGGTGGCCAACTTCTGTTTGAACGCTTCGTTTTCGAGCACAGTGATCTCGATCTCGATATCAGGGTTTTCGGCTACGTATGCGTCGGCCAGCTCCTGAAATGCCGCCTTATGCTCTTCAACGGTCGTGATGTGCCACCAGGTTATCTTCTGCTTGTCCTGTGCCAAGCCAGAAACCTGTGAACCGAGTGTCGCTGCAGCCGCGGCTGCAGCTCCTCCGATCATCAACTGTCGACGATTTGCTTTCACGATGGTTCTCCTTTCCCGTTCAACACGTACACAAACCACTTCCTGACCCGTTCACTGGGTCGTTCGATTTCCGGCAACTTTGGCGGCGCTTTCGGCTACCAGAGTTAGCCAGCACCTTCCTCTGGCCCGGCTCGTGGACAACAGGAGTCACGAATCACGAGCTCAGTTGGAAGGTCAATTCGGTCGGCCTTGAGCGGCCTGGCGTCGATGAGATCGAGAAGCATACGCGTTGCTTCACGGCCCATCTCTTCGAGCGGCTGCCGGACAGTGGTCAATGCCGGGTTGACACCAGAAGCGGCGGGAATATCGTCAAATCCAACAACCGACACGTGAGTACCAATCAGGAGACCACAATCCCGGATGGCTTCCATGACTCCGAACGCGGAAGAATCGTTCGAGGCGAAGATTGCTGTCGGGGGATCCTCGAGAGCGAGAAGTCGCCGCCCACCGGCATAGCCCAGGGGTTGATGAAAATCGCCAATGGCCACCAGATCACTGCAGAACGGAACATCGTGCCTCGCCAGGGCCGCCTTGTAACCGTTGAGTCGATCAGCAGCACAACCACGGTCCATGTGGCCGGTGACGAATCCGATGCGGTGATGGCCTAGCCCTATCAGGTATGAGGTTGCCTCGTACGCCCCAGAGAAGTTGGTCGCCCCGACTGACGGGCCTTGCTCATTGGCGCCACCATGATCGATGATGACATAAGGAAAACCACGCCGGCGGATGAGATCAAGGTAAGACCCTGGGTCCGATGGCAAGATGAGCAACAGTCCGTCTGACAGTCCTCCAGTTAGCGTGCTGACGAATGCAGATTCGCGTTGCCTTCGGTGATGGGTGGTAAAGAGGAGAAGATCATAGTTCGCTGCCGCCAATGTCTCGTCGATGCCGCGAACAATTTCGCCCATGTAGCTGGTGTCGAGATCGGGAACAACCAGACCAACCACCTGGGTTCTACCCTTGGCCAGCCCCCGTGCTTGTCGATTGACCACATAACCAGTCCGGACAACGGCATCGATGACACGTTGTCGGGTATCGTCGCTCACATAGCCTTTGCCGCTGACAACCCGGGAGACCGTGGCATGAGAGACATTGGCAATCCGCGCCACGTCCTCGATCGTGATTCGGTTGCTCTGTTTGGCTGAATTCGTCACGTCGACCTCGAGTCGCGCCAAATCGCCGAATCTGAATGCGGTTACATACACCTTTGTTCGAAAAGCCAGCGAGGATGCCGCCGCAACCCCAAAGTATATGTAAGCGCTTTCACAACGGATGATGCAACCTTAATCGTCGGATGTCAAGGCGGGCCGTTCGATCGGGTACTTCCCTGGTCAGTTCAAATTGTCAGAAAGTCTTGAAACGAGCGCGAGGATCACATCGCTCTACTTCTGGTCAACCGCACCGCCAATAGCACCAGCATCGACGCTGCCAGCAGGAGAACGCCGAGCAACAGCGCGGTTTCCAGGTCGCCGGCTTCAAAACGGCTGTAGATGGCCAGCGGCATGGTCTGGGTCACCCCGGCGATACTCCCGGCGAAAATGATGGTTGCGCCAAACTCCCCAACCGCGCGGGCCCAGGCAAGCACCGCACCAGCCGCCAATCCCGATTGCGCCAGCGGAAGCGTCACGGTGCGAAAGACGGCTGCCGGTGACGCACCGAGATCAGCCGCTGCTTCCTCAAGATTCCGTTCAGAACGTGCGAACCCGGAACGAGCCGCGCGGACAAAAAACGGTGAGGCAACAAAGATCTGCGCCATAACGACCGCCGTTGTGGTGAAACCGATAGTGATCCCCCACCCATCCAGCGTCGAACCGATCAGTCCGCGCCGTCCAAACGCCATCAGGAGTGCGAGCCCGGCGACTGCCGGAGGCAACACCATCGGCAGATCGATCAAGGTTTCCACCAGCGCCTTGCCGGGAAAGGATCTCCGCGCCAGCAAATAGGCAAGGGGTGTCCCGAGCAGAACCACGACCAGCAACGAGATCACGCTCGTCACCAAGGTCAGGGTCATTGCTTCAACGACGAGGTCCCGGGTGTCGTCACTCCAGGCGCCCGTCTGCAGCCAGGTCTGGCGGACGAGCGCGACCAGGGGCAGCAGAAGAAACGCGACCAGCACCGCTGCCGCCAAGAATGCCAACCAGCCAGCCAAGCGAAAACGGTCGACCGGTTCAGACGCATGCTGACCTTCGCCGGTAGCCGGCGGTTCGAGTCGGGTGGTGGAGGTCTCGGCAGCAGGGGAGTCGATCACAGCGTTCGGCGATACATGTCAATACCTGATTAGTCAATCATTGAAGAGCAGGCTAGACGGCTTCTGCAGCATCTGTCAAGCGGCAGGAAACGCGATTTGGCAACGGTAGCGGGGGCCGTCTGATTGCACAGTCGTCCGTTTTCGGGTTACCTATAGCAACCGGTGCTGTTCGAAGTCGGCCCTGGACAGGACCTCACCCAATGGAGAACACACAACTTCTCGTCGATCTGGCTCTGGCGGTGGGCGCTGCCTTCATCGGTGGATTCATCGCCGACCGGATCGGTTTGCCGGTGCTGCTTGGCTATATCGTTGCTGGCGTGCTGATCGGACCGAATACACCTGGGCTCGTGGCGGATGTCGAACGGGTCGAGGTGGTCGCCAATCTCGGCGTCGCGTTTCTGATGTTTGGTCTCGGGGTCGAATTCAGTCTCGACGAACTGCGCAAAGGGCAACGATCGACACTGATCGCTGCGGGAATCCAGATTCCGGCGACGATGCTCCTCGGTTTCCTGGCAGGTCAGGCAATTGGCTGGTCGGGTCCCGCCTCGTTTGTGCTGGGTGCTTCGTTCGCGTTCTCGAGCTCGATCGTGGCGCTCAAACTCCTGCTCAACCGCGGCGAAGCAACCAGCGCTCAAGGCACCGCGTCGCTCAGTCTCTGTGTTGTCCAGGATCTAGTCGTCTTGCCAGTGATCGCGGTCATCCCGGCGATCAGCGGTGGCAGCGACAACCTGGCTCAGGATCTGGTCACGTCGCTTCTGGTCGCCGGTCTCCTGATCGTGGGCACTTTCGTACTCGGCACCCGCCTTGTACCACGGATCCTCGAAGCGGTTGCTGCCACGGGTTCGCGCGAGCTCTTTCTGGCCTCGATTGTGTTGATTGCAATCGGTACCGCACTGGCAACGCATGAAGTTGGGCTGTCGCTGGCGCTTGGCGGTTTCCTCGCCGGACTGGTGGTCTCAGAATCGGAATTCGATGACCACGTACTGAGCGAGATGATTCCGCTCCGGGATCTTTTCGCGATTCTTTTTTTCGTTTCGCTGGGAATGCTCCTCGATCCCGCCTATTTCGTCGACAACATCGGCCTGATTCTCGGACTGGTCGCGCTCCTGGTTATCGGCAAATTCCTCATCACCGGGACCGCGTTCATGGTAGCCGGGCTTGATCACCGGACGGCAATCATTTCCGGATTGCTATTGGCCCAGATGGCGGAGTTCAGTTTCATTCTGGCTGGCGCTGGACGGACAGAAGGAATCATCGGCTCGGACCAGTACGAATTGATCCTGATGGTCGCGATTGGTTCCATCCTGGTCGTACCGGTCTTGTTGCAGGCCGCGCCCGCGATTGTCCGGGTAGCCGATACGATCCCGGCAATCGTCCGACTCGAGCCGATCCTGGAGGACATCGATCCACCCGTTTCCAGTTCGCTCCGTCCTGTCGTCATCGGGGGGTTTGGACGGGTCGGACAGGTCGTCGGCGATATTCTCGATCGTCGCGGAATGCCCTATACCGTGATCGATCTTAATCCGGTGACTGTTCGCGACTTGCGCAAGCGAGGAGTGCGGGCGCTCTATGGGGATGTCGGCCGGGAGGAGATGCTCTTGCGAGCCGAGGTCCAACGGGCGCGGGTGCTGGTGGTCTCGACGATTGATCTTCCATCCCAGCTGGCGGCCATTCGCTTTGCGCGGGAACTGAATCCTCGTCTCAGTATCGTGACCCGCGCCCGCAATCCGGCCGAGGTTGCGATGTTGCGCGAAGCCGGAGCAAACGAAGTGGTCCAACCTGAGTTCGAAGCTGGACTTGAGTTTGTTCGCCACGTACTCCGCCGTCACGGGGTCTCGAGTCGCGAACTCGAAATCCTCGCAGTCGGTCGCCGGGCAGCATTCTATGGAGAGCAGGAGGACGAAGCCTCCGGTTTCAGTCCCCGCCGGGACGACAATCTATGACACTGGCAGGAAACCGTATTCCTGCAACACACGCTGCCCCTCGGATCCGAGCAGCACACCGAGAAACCAGGTTGCGAGCGCTTCGTTGCCACCAGCCACCACACCAGCTGGATAGGTCGCGATGACGTTGACGGCGGAATCGATCGAAAGCATCGCGACCGTATCGGCCTGCTCAGTCGTGATATCCGAAACATAAACAATCCCGGCATCGGCTTCGCCAAGCGCGACCTTGGCGAGCACAGCCTTAACGCTGCTCTCTTCCGAGACCAGGTTCGCGGCGACCTTTTCGACGAAGTCTGATCCATAGGTTTCCACATCCTGACCCATCAGACAGAGGCTCTCGCGAGCGTATTGACCAGCCGGAACGTCGGGAGCAGCCAGAACGAGCCGAATTTTGTCCCCGGCCAGATCAGCAGGTGCTGTCAAGCCTGCCGGATTGTCGGCTGGAACGATCAGCACCATCTGATTGCCTGCAAACACCTGCGGTTCGCCAGCGATGAGGTCGTCAGCGAGCGCTCGCTCCATCGGACCGGTTCCGGCCAGGAGAAGGAGATCGGCGGACGCTCCTTCTGTGACCTGGGTCACCAGTGTTTGCGATCCGGCAAAGTTGAGACGGATGTCGAGATCAGCCTGACTCGTCATCAGCGTCTCTGCGAGTTCCGTCACGGGATCGGTCAGCGACGCGGCAGCAAAAACCGTCAACGTGCCACCACCATCGGGAAATGGTGGTGGAGTGAACGGGCTGGCTGCCATGGGTGTCGCGGCAATCGCCGGAGCACATGACCATGGATCATCTGCCCGCACTGAGATCGTACCGATGCCAAGCATAGCGACCATGAGGACGATCGTCAGTGCCTGTCGAACTCCAGCTCGCATCGCTGATATCAACGTCCGATGGTCCTACACAACCCCACGATCAACCACTCCGCGCCTCGCGCCAATCGTGGAGTTCCTGGCCATGCTCCTGGTGGTGATCGAGGAGACCTTCAAAGAGCACCTTGATCGTGCCCTCGCCACCCCAGGGATACGCAACCACCGTTTCCCACTGGACATCGTCGATATCACTCAGAAAACCACCAGTCAGTTCGACCTGGTTATGAAGTCGGTGGCTGTTTTTCGCCCAAGACTGCTTCCCGGCGGTTTCCGCTGCGCGATCATTGAAGTCATCCTCGATATCAATCGTCGTTGAGATCGATTCCATCCCGACGGCGGCGCGACTATTGGCCAACCCGAGTTCGAGCCAGTCAGCAAGGTGCGCGACAACCACATTGGGTGGCCATTCACCCACGGCCGGTTCGGTTTCGAGGGTGTGCGCGTCGATTCCACGGACCGCGTGGTCGATCCGATTCTGCCATTCCAGGATTTGATCCCGTACTACGGTTCGATTGCTCATCGGGCTTCTCCTCGCTCCAAAACCGTCGACCGTTTCTCTTTCCATGGTAGTAGAACCCCCGTCCAGATGCACCTGGTTCGTGGCGATCAGATCACGCTGTGTGCGCCCCGTTACCCTGATTTCATCCGATCCCCTCTACACTTACCGGTCCATGATGCGTATCTGACGCTCTGATTGTTCCTTTCGTTCCAACCAGGATCGGTCATGCCCCTGTCGCCGCTTCTTATCACCAGCGAAAGCGGGTTCGACGAGCACACACTCGCGATCTATCTGGGTGCGATCGGCGTGGTCATCATCATTTCGGCGCTCGTGTCTGGTTTCGTCGAACGAGGACCCTTTTCCCAGGTGATCGTCTTCATTGCGCTCGGGGTGGTGATTGGTCCGTGGGGATTGAACATCATCGACTTCGAGATCGCCTCGCCGGCGGTGCAGGTGGTCGGTACGATCAGTCTGGTGCTCGTCTTTTTCACCGACGCGATCAAGATCAATCTCGGTCAACTGCGCCAGAACTGGCTCCTGCCCGCTCTAGCGCTCGGACCAGGTGCGCTGATCACAATCGTCATCATCTCCCTCTCTGCCAAGTTGCTCTTCGATCTCTCCTGGACACTGGTCATCATGATCGGCGCGATTCTCGCTTCGACTGATGCCGTTCTGCTGCGAGATGTCTTCAACGACAAACGGGTGCCTCGCTCGGTTCGTCACACCTTGAGTATCGAAGCGGGAACGAACGACGTGATCGTGCTACCGATCGTGCTCGTGCTGGCGACAGTCGCCGCCGGGATTCCCAAGACGAACGGCGAATGGGCCGAATTCGCGCTCGATCTCTACGTCCTCGGTCCGCTCATGGGGGTTCTGGTTGGCTTTGTTGGCATCAAAGCGATGGCCTGGTTACGCAAACGGCGAATGGTCCGGCACGACTATGAATCGCTGTATTCGATCGGGATCGCGTTTCTTGCCTACGCCTCGGCTCAGGCAATTGGCGGCAGTGGTTTTCTGGCAGCGTTCACGGCCGGATTGACGATCGCGGTTCTCGACGAAGAACTCTGCGATTGTTTCATGGAATATGGCGAAACGACCGCCGAGATGGCAATGCTTCTGAGTTTCGTTTTTATTGGCGCGGCACTAGTCGCAGCGGCTCGCGATGCCGTCGATCTCCGCCTCCTGCTTTTCGCCGGGATCGTGTTGTTGATCGCACGCTCGATTGCGTTTTTGCTCACGCTCTGGCGCGCCGAGATCAGCCAAGCGGGAAAGATGATGATCGCCTGGTTTGGTCCGCGTGGACTCAACTCGCTCTTGCTGACGATCCTGGCCGTGGTGATCGGGATTCCGCAGTCGGAAGAGGTCTTTGGGATCATCTCAGTGGTTGTGCTGGCATCGGTTGCGCTGCACGGGATGTCAGCCACGCCAGTGCTCAACTGGTATGACCGAAAGGTCGTGACCCAGGATCTTCCTGAAGAAACCGTGGTTTCCGCCGGTGATCTCCTCCATGTCGACCATCGATTCGACCATCCCGAAGAAGCCAGGCGGATGGGCGTGACCGATCTGGCAATCATGGTAGAAGAGGGAGCGCCGGTGACGATCATCGATGTCCGGCGGCATTCGTATGACGAAGATGAACGGACCTTTCCTGGTGCCTTGCGCATCCCGATCGATGAATTGCCGCAACGTCTGGCCGAGATACCCAAAGGACTACCGATCGTGCTGAGTTGCGCCTGACGCGACGAAGCCACGAGCTCCCGTGGGGCGCTCCTCCTCCAGGACGAAGGTCACGAAAACGTCTACGCGCTCGAAGGCGGCTGGCACGCCTGGTTGGCGGGCGAGTATCCGGTCAGCGTGCAAGAACCTGAGATGGTCGCTCGCTAGAGCAAGCTGGGGCGATCACGCGACTGGCCTGATCTCCGAAACCCTCCTCCGATTATCTGGTTTCTCTTCGGCTATCCTGACACCAACCGGTGGAAGCCGACAACCGCATTGCCTCCACCCGACAAGCCCACAGAGATCCGTGCCATCTCGACCTATTGCTTTGAGCCTGAGGTGATTGGTATTCGCAAAGACCACTCCGCCGAACTAGAGCACGCTCGGTCAACTGGCGGACTCGGCATGCTCCATTCACTTCGGAGGTATCCCGCATTCCGCCTGCTGATGGTGGGGACCCTGGCCACCAACACCGCTTTTTGGTCGTACATGGTGTCGGTCGGTTGGCTTGCCCTCGAAGAGACCGACTCTCCCTTTTTCGTTGGACTCGCTGGATTTGCCGGTGGTATTCCGATGCTGGTTTTTTCGCTTCCCGCCGGTGTCCTGATCGACCGCTTCGAAGGTCGCACCATTCTGCTGGCTGCTCAGGCCGCCGTGATGATCTTCGCCCTCGGCTTCGCCGGCGCGATTGCGTTCGACCTCATCCAGCCGTGGCTGATCCTCGTCCTTGCCTTCCTCTATGGAAGCGCGATGTCGTTTGTCTTTCCGAGTCGGACAACGATCGTGCCGTCTCTCGTTGCCCGCTCCGATCTCACCAACGCGATTGCCCTCAACTCCGCGACGCAAAACGCCACCCGCGTGATTGGCCCATCCGTCGCCGGGGTCCTGATTGCCACGACTGGCATCGGAGCCACGTTTGCCGTGGCGGCCGCTCTTCAGATAGTGGGTCTAGTCACCTCGTTCAGGCTCCCATCGAATCGGAACCAGACGGGAAGACGCGATCCGATGACGCTGGCCAGCCTCACCGTCGGATTGAAGGTCGTCGCGCAAAGTCGATTTCTGACCGGTCTTCTCCTTCTCGCCCTGGCGCCAACCGTCCTGGTGATTCCGTACCTCAACATGATGCCAGTCTTCGCGCGCGATGTGCTCGATGTCGGGTCAGGAGGCCTGGGACTCCTCCTCGCCTCAACGGGAATCGGCACGGTCTTCGGAGCCCTGATGGTTGCTCGCTCGATCACGTTTCAGACCTCGTCACGTGCCCAGTTCGTCACCGTTGTGCTCTTTTCGCTGTTTGTCATGCTGTTTGCGATAAGCCCGAACTTCTCGCTTTCCATGGTTCTCCTCTTCATGGCGGGGTTGACAAGCGCCGCCTGGATGGCGCTGAATCAGACCGCGCTGCAGTTGAATGTCACCGATGAGTACCGGGGGAGGGTCTTTTCGGTCTACCTGCTGATCTGGGGAGTGCTCCCGATCGGGCAACTCTTTGTCGGAGCTCTGGCCGACATCGTCGGTCCATCAGCGGCCGTGGTGATCTCCTGCGTTCTTTCCACCCTTTGCGTGCTTGCGATTCGGAGAAACTTCGCCGGCGAACTAGATAACCCAGCACCGGTCTGACGAAAAACCCGCCCGCATGGGTCACCTTTCTCGCTGAAGGCCAAAGCTCTATATTGTCCAGCACAGCAGGCGTTGAACAGATCGACCATATCGACGAGGAATAGCCATGACCAGCAGAAATCCTGGCAACTTTGGCAATGTCTCCAACTACGAGGCCTATGTCGGCGCGTGGAGCAAACGCATTGCTTCGGAGTTCATCGGCTGGATGGAACCGGAGGCAGACGGCGACTGGCTCGATGTCGGCTGCGGCACGGGAGTGGTCAGCGAAGCGATTGTTGCTGACGCTAATCCGCGATCGCTGGCCGGAATCGATCCCGCAGCGCCGTTCATCGAAACCGCCCGGCAGCGAATGCCAGATTTCGCCGACGGGTTTTTGGTCGGTGATGCGATGAGGCTGCCATTCGCCGACCATTCTCGTGACTTCACAGTTTCCGGGCTCGTGCTCAACTTCCTACCGGACCGGAAGGCGGCGCTGCAGGAGATGCACCGGGTGACCCGACCGGGTGGCACGGTTGGGCTCTATCTCTGGGACTACCGGGAGGGAATGGAACCGTTTGCCCGCCTCTGGGAAGCAATCATCGCCGTCGAACCGGCAACCAGGGAATCTGAGCCTTACCGAAAGCTCGCCGGGATGTCGTTGGAGTCGCTCGAGTATCTGTATGCCGAGGCGGGATTGACCGGAATCGAAACAGCCGTTCTCAACGTACCAATCCAGATCGAGAGTTTCGCTCACTACTGGAACTGGATCGAAGGCGGACAGGGGTCCGCACCATCCTTTGCGATGGCGCTCGACCCAGCCAGCCAGAAAGCGGTCCGGCAGGGACTACGGACGCTGGTGCGCGAGAACGAAGATGGTCACCTCGATCTCAACGCCCGAGCGCTGGCGATCCGAGGATGGCCTGAACAATCTAAATCCGACCTTCGGCTTCGGCTTCCATCTTTTCGAGTCGTTCGTAGTAGTCCGCAAACTCTTTCAGGTGCGCCCACGCGATCTTGGCGGTGATCACCGGATCGTCACCGGTCACATCCGTTTGCGGATCATGGGACCCATGTTCGAACTCGATCAGCATCCCGTCCATCAGTGCATGGACATCAAAGGGCGAGGTCGCCCAGTCGATCCCGATATCGGTTCCAATACCACGAACCTGGTCGAGGGTCAGGGTAGGGGTCATAGCATTTCTCCTCTATTGATCGACCCCGATCACCACCGAGGCCGTCTATCTGAATCGTAACCATGCATCGTCCACGGACCGTTACAGGTCCAGGTCAGATGTCGAAATTTCGCCAAGGTTTGGGCTGAAGAGCGCTCTCTCAAGTCCGACAGCACCTCCTCTCTGCTTACGCAGCAACTGGAGAAGCAAGCGGGACCTCAAAATAGTCTTCGAAACCGCTTGGAACCGCCACAGCCATGCAATCCTGGGATGAAAAGCAGGCGATCTGCTGATCGGCGAGGTCACTACCCAACGAGAGCGGAACAGGTGGTGATCCTGCTGAGGGCACCAACTGAATTCGATGCACGACTTCGCCAGTTCGACCAAGGATGATCAGCGCAACGGCATCTGAACCAACTCCGCCAAAACGGAACGCACTCGTCTGATCTGCCGCAACCAGATCAACGTCTTCCCGCTGCATCGATCCATAGTAGGGGTTCGATTCGATGATGGTCTGAGCATCATCGATCCACGCAATCGCAGCTGCCTCAGTGGAAAAGTCATACACGGTCAAGCTGTAGAGAACGGATCTGCCATCACCTGAATCGACATTTTGAAAAAGCTGATAGACGTCGCTGGCATCGCCGTAGCCATCCGTTCTGCGAGCCGCTGTGGTGCCCGATTCTCCAGAGAGCGGTAGGTCGAGCGCCTGCCAACGGTAGTAGGCGTCGTCATACGTGACGACCTGCTCCGGATCGAGTCGAGCGAGCGAGCGTCCGACCCCGGCTGGTGTGGGTTCGAGCAGACGACCTTCGATCGTTGCGCCCAACGCCTCGACGAGAGCCTGGTCTGGAATCGAACCTCGAGTTGACGGGTACACGGTCAGCGTCACCCCCGCCACCCGGGATCCAACCCGAAAGGTCAGATCAAGGGACTGAAACTGACGTTGGTCGGCGTCGAAACCCGTTTCGAACGTCAAATCAGTTTCGTCACCGAAGTTTCGGGTGGGCTCCTGATCAACAGCATCGATCACCCGCTCTTCGTTCTCGAATAAATCAAAGACCGCTTCTGCTCCGCCCGCTGATTGATACTCGGTGATATACGACTGAATGAACTGGACTGGCCGCGATGGATTCTGCTCGCTGGGAAGCATCAATCGGTTCTGGTACTTCCGCAGCCACCCGTTCGTTTGCAGAAAAGCCTCCATCTCTGGTCCTGACATCGGGAACCCGAGATATGAGGCCATCAACATCGCTTCCGCAGCAAGCGATTCATCAAAGGCACCCTCATGCAGGAATTCAGACAATCCTGGATCCTCGGGCGAGAGCACGATCGCGGCCAGATCAAGTCGATCGGTTGGTCCTCCTTGAGCGAAGGTGCTCATCGAAGGACCTGTCATTACGATGAATGTGAGAAGCACGATGAATAACCTTCGCGCCACTACCTAGACTCCTTCCCGCAATCCAATGAAAGGAGATCATACACGGGTCTGGCAGGAACATCAGTTCCGGCTGACTCCGCGAAGAGTACCCCGAAGACCGAGCCCTATCGCGCGTCGGATTGCGTTTCAACTCCGCCAAGTGCTGCCTCGACGAGATCAATCGCCAGGTTGACGGCTTCCTCGTTCGTGAGTCCCTCGGTCAACGTCAGCGATTGCCACGTCCCAAACGAAAGCATATGGCCGACCAACGCGGTTTGCTCGCGCGTGGGCGCGGCGGGCGCGGTCGCAGCTGCGGTCAGCGAATCCCGCGCGTGATTCCAGTAAGAGCGGAGCGGCGCCAGCAGATCGGCGAGAACCGGTCGTGACACAGTGTCAGCGGCCGCCCGAACCATCATCTTTTCCGTCATCCTGTGATAGTCATAGATCGTTGACAGCGCCGTCCTGAGCCGCTCCCTCTGCGATTCGATGGTCAACCAGGTACTCGGATCGGGCAGCGGGTGACTGGCCAGATAATGCTGTGTACAGGCGGCGTAGAGTTGGCGCTCATCGGCAAAATGCCGGTAGACCGTGACCCGACCAACACCTGCGCGTTCCGCGATCGCAGTGACGGTTGCACCTTCACCACCGACAGACTCGTGCAATTCGACCGCAGCCTCGACGATCCGTTGGCGGGTCGCTTCTTGTTGTTCGGCTCGGGTGCGCTGACGGTATTTCCTGGTGGGTTTTGCGTTCGCATCGTTGCTCATGAAACAGACTGTACCGTGAATATTGACAAATGCTCTGTCAAGCCCTACGCTCTCAACATCATGATACATAGTGTATCGTGAAAGTACGGCTCTGACGAGCCAGGAGCGATCGCCGTGACAACAGGATCAACAACAGCGCCAGCTATCAGCATGACGAGCAAAGCGGATGGACCGGCGAAGTGGTTTTTTGGCGGCGAGACCTGGATGCCAGCCACCTCAGCAGCAACCGGCGGGTTGTTCAGTATCATCGAACAAATCGGTGCTCCCGGCATCGGGTCGCCCTATCATCTTCATCACAACGAGGACGAGTCGTTTTATATCATCGAAGGATCGATTCGGTTCGTCAGTGGCGATGAAAGCTTTGTGGCGGGTCCGGGTTCATGGGTTTTTCTGCCCCGAAAACAGGCTCACGGATTCGAGGTCGTCGGCGACGAAATCGCGCGCTTTCTGATCCAGGTTACCCCGGGGGGATTTGACGGCTTCGTTCGGGAACTCTGGGAAGACGATGTCCCCGCTGGGCCGCCGGACATGGCCCGAGTGATGGAAACCGCAGGGCGGTACGGACTCGAGATTCTTGGTCCTTTGCCGGACTAGGGAGCAAGTCAGTCATCACAGCACGACCCGCCGGTCAATACAACCGGCGGGTTTCTCGTTCCAGTGTCAGAGCCGCTGAATGTCAGGAACTTGCCAATGCGGCGTCGATCTGGCGTTTGAGGTCTTCCCAGCCAGAGTATGGGACCACCTCACCATTGATCTGCAAAGTCGGGGTGCTGTTGACACCGAGGGCGGAACCGTCGGCGTAGGAGTCGAGGACGGCTTGCTGATGGACCCGATCCTCAAAACATGGCGTAAACGCATCCATGTTGAGATCGAGTTCTTCCGCAAACGCGACCAACCCCTCTTCTGTGAAAGTTTCTCCACCAAACGTCGGATGGTTTTCCATCACGAGATCGTGATAAGGCCAGAAACGTTCCTGGTCGAGCGCACACCAGGCCGCTTCGGCCACCCGGTAAGCCATATCGCCACCAAACGGAAAATCGTGGAATTCGAACGTGATCAAACCGGGATTGACATACTCGTCGATCAGCAGGGGAGCCACCTCACGGGCGAACTTGGCACAACCACCTCAGAGATAGTTCCCCCATTCGATGACGGTCACCGCCGCATCCGGGTTGCCCATGGAGCGCCCGCTTATTGGCGCGGTCAGACCCATCGCCATGGGCGTGGCGACCGGGGTGCCGACCGCCGGCGTTGCCTCTTCTGCCATCACCTGCAAGCGGCTGAGTCCTAGCTGCGGTGGCGGTCAGACCGGTCACGATGAGTTTTCGACGTGTAAGAGCAGGTCACGTGCATCCTCCTTTTCGTTCAGGAAGTGTACCGGCAGACAGGTCATGGAGGAGGCACACAGGTGCCTCCTCTATGTGGCCGTCGGGTAGGTCGCAGGCAGGATGACCTCGACCATCACCTGGTGAAAGGTTTCGAAACCTTCAAGTACGGTGGCATGACCTGCGTTGTCGATCGTGTAGATCGTCTTGGCCGGAGCATCGACCGTCGCGAACCATTCCCGGGCGAGCGTATCGCGGGCTTCGAGTTCGTACTCGCCCTGGAAGAGATAGATCGGAACGTCGAGGCTCGGAACATCGACCCGGAAATCGACCTCCTGCAACTGCGGATACATGACAGCAAACATGTCCATCAGACCGCGCAGAACGCTGAATCGTTCGATGAACGTGTACTCCTCGGCCATGATCCCGAACGGACCGACACCGGTGTCGTTGCCGATGGCTTCATAGGCGGCAGGAGGGTCATAGTCGGGGATCAACTTGTCGTACTGAGTGAGGATGTAACCGTAGTCGAAGACGGTTGGATAAGGTGGTGGCCCCATGCTTTCGAGTTCGCTGGCCAGACTGGTATCCCCTTCTTTCTCGGCGTAGTTCTGCAGCCCGAGATAAATCATGGTGTCGGTTTCGAGCTGATCGACCATCTGTCCGCTGCCGATCCAGGCGTAGAAGAGATCGGGATGCCGTTGCACAGTCCTGACCCCAAGTGTCGTTCCCCACGATTCACCAGCCAGATAGATCTTTTCTTCATCGAACCGGTCGCGAAGATAGTCCGTCAGTTCGGCGGTATCGGCGATTGCCTGCTCGAGGGTCCAGGTCGAGGTCGGATCGAGCGCCGGATACGATTTCCCAGCGCCACGCTGATCCCAATTGACGATGATCACGTCCTGGGCAAGTTCATCGAGAAAGAGGCGCGTGTATGGGAGGTCTGTCTGACCGGGGCCTCCGGCAAGCCAAAGCATCACTGGAAGATCAGGACTCGCGCCCCGGATCGTGATCCACTGGTCATGTCCACCGATCGGCACACTCGTCATCTCGGCGATTCCGCCCGGTACGGGTTGTCCGCCTTCACCGAGAACCGCTGGAGTTGAGGCTGGCAGCAAAACCAGAATCAGCAGTCCAATCAGTCCCGCCGTGGCGAGTGCTGCGCCGCCGCGGCGAACATAGAAACCCGCACCGCGCTGTTCGTCCGGTCTCCGGTTTGGAGTCATGCGCCGTGCCAACGCCGTGCCATAGACCACACCCATGATGATCGGGAAAAGTCCGAACAGCACCAACGGTCCACGACCAACGATCAATGCCAGCACGCCGAAGGTGTTGTCGAGCACGATTCCGTCGACCGTTGGACCATCGGTTCCTCGGCGACCAACTTCGAACGCCGCCACGAAGAAAAGAGACGCCACCACCATCGCCCAGCGAGATCGCATGGCAACACCTGACAGCAGACCGGTGACCAATCCGATGACCAACAATACGATCGCCTGCGTCGAGGTAATCGGACCTCGAGGCATCAGTTCCGCAACGATCAGTCCAGCCACTGCGGCTACACCACCAGTGAGCACGATCCCGGCAAGGGCATGACTCCAGACAGCAGCAAGCAGACCAGCTCCGGGACGATGGTCGCCGAGGCTGGACGCGGCAGAACCAGGAGAAGTCGTGGAAAAACGAGGAGTCGAGGCAGACATCAGTTTCTTCTTTCTTCCCAGATGAGACTCCGCCTGCGGAGAAGAATGGATCGCTTCGAGCGGTCCCCGCCAGCAAATGCGGGTTCGTCTCCCATTGTCACAATCACCAGGCAACATGGACAACCGATTCCGGTGCCGGAGCGTTGCAAATCCATATCGTCGGTTGATGATTGTTCAGATGAAGGCGACCGTAGCCTCCCGACGGTGGGCCGCGAATGGCGAACAACGCGGATGCGACTCTTCCGGTAGGATGAAAGGCGAACTGGCTTCGACCGTAAGGAGAACTGCGATGCTAACCGACGTCATCCGCGACTACTACGGCTACACCCGCTGGGCGAACCAGAAAGTGCTCGATCAAGCCAGGTTCCTGACCGAAGAGAAGTTCCTCGCGACTGATCTGGATAATATCTGGCCGATCCGCGACACACTCGTCCACATCATGGCCGCACAGGCGCTCTGGCTCGATCGCTGGCGAGGAATCGAAGGAAGCACGCTCTGGGATCCACGCCAGTTTCCAACCGTCGAGGTGATTCAGGAGCGTTGGGAAACGATCGACGCGGAAACCGACGCGTTTATCGCCAATCTGACCGATGAGGACCTCGCCGCCGATCTCACCTACGTCGGCCCGAATGATCGTACCTTCACCAGACCCCTCTGGAAACAAATGCTCCACCAAGCGAACCACGCGACCTACCACCGCGGCGAGGTGGCAGCGCTCCTTTCCCGCTACGGGCTCTCGCCGGGCGAGATCGACGTGCTTCGCTATGAAGACGCAAAGAACCGCTAGACGTTTTCGGGCGCGGGCGTGTAGTCGATTGCGGTGATCTCGAGGTCGATATACGCAAACGGTCCATCGGGATACTCCCAGACCCCGGTCCCACTGGTCGGAACGCGGATACCGGAAAACGTCCCGTACGAGTCAAGCGGGGTCGACCATGGAAGAATCTCGCCGCGATCGTCATTGAAACGATCAGCGGTCATCGTGACGATCTTCCCTTCATCGCCAAACACAAAGGTCGCGGACACGGTCGTTCCGGCGTAGGAAAGGGTCGCCATCGCCGAGGTGTCATCGATCGATGACCAGGTGACAAACGGACCCAGGGCTGCTGTCGGGAACCACATGATCTCGTTGAGATATCGAAGCGCTGCTCCCTGATCGAGATCACCCCCCGATTTGCTGGCGACCGGAACGAGCGAGAGCAGTCGCATTTCGATGCTTCCCACGCCATCCTCATACCGATCCCGACCGGTGATCTTAACGAGCGGAAACATCTGCATGTCCACCGACCAGAGAAAACCAGGCGGATTGACCGTGTAGTGCTGCACTGCGGTAAAGGAAATCCAGTCGCCGTCGGGTTTCATCCGGAATGATCCTGTTTGCTCGAGGCGTACCGTCGAAGCCCGGGGCTGACCGACGACATTGGCCCAGCGGAGCCAGCGTTGCACCGGTTCAGGCAGTGTTGCGAGGTCCTGTTCGGTGATTGGAGTCGAAGGGAGCGGCGTGCTGGCAGCGAGAAGGTGATCGACCTCGGCATCGATCCGTCGCTTGCTGAGCTGAGCGGCAGTGACCGAAGCAATCGCGGTGACCAAAAACCCTATGGCCAGTAGTCCCGAGAGACGAATCATCCATCGTTTCATATGGTGATCCTCCTCCTCCACGCAGTGAAACCATCATCTGATATAGCTGCGCAGCTCTTCCTGTTCAAGGATCGTTACCTTGCCATCGTGGATCTCGATCAGTCCAAGCTCCTCGAATCCCTTGAGCGCGCGGTTGATGGTTGACCGGGTGGTTCCGAGTTCGGTGGCGAGATCCGTCTGCGTTCGTCCCATGGGAAACACCAAACTACTCTCGGTGTGCTCTCCGATCCGGTCGGCGCGGGTGAGCAACCATTTCGCCAAACGGCCGGGCACATCCAGACTCAACACGTCCACATGGCGCTCGTTCGTATGGCGGATCATCGCGGTGAGTTGCCTGAGTATCGCTCGCATCATACTCGGTTGCGTATCCATCAACGCCAGAAACGCAGAGCGGGGGACCAACCGAACACTGATCGGACCCTGGGCAGTGACCGTTGCCGCTCGCGGAGCGCCATCGAGCAACGAAAGCTCACCGAGAACCGCTGGGGCCTCCTGGACCGCGAACACCACCTCCCGCCCATCGCGGGTAATCTCAGACACGCGAACCTGTCCACTCTCCAGGATGAAGAGCACGTCCCCAGGGTCATCCTGATTGCAGAGAATCTGACCGTCGCGAAAGGTGCGCAGAAACGATTCGCGCGCGAGATCAGAAAGCACCGCTTGCGGTACATGTTCAAAGAGTGAAACGCGACGAAGAACATCCTGGGCCGACTGCTCAGTCATGGCGCTCGCACCTCGGGACCTGGTCCGCAATCTATGGAGTGGAGAATAGCAAATAGCAATCGATGTGAACGACCTGCTGGCAATCGAGGGGGCGCTAGACTACCCTCACAATCACCGTTGTGAGTTGTTCGTGACAGATCAACACGATGCATGCAAATCATTTCATTCGATTCCGCGTGTTGCTTTTTTCTGATATCGAATCGAGCACCAGACTCTGGGAACGGCACCCGGAGCGAATGCCCTTGATCATGCGCCATCATGACCATCTGATGAAGTCCGCTATCGCCGATCATCGCGGTTTCGTGTTCAAAACGGTCGGCGATGGGTTCCATGCCGATTTCGACACCCCCGTCGACGCGCTGCAGGCGGCGCTGACCGCGCAGCGAGCGCTCGCTGTGACGGAGTGGACGACGTTTGGTCTCGCTGAACCGGTTCGGGTTCGAATAGCTATCAACGCTGGAGATGTCGAAGATCGGTGCGGCGATTTCGAGGGACCGACACTGAATCGTCTCTCCCGGCTTCTCGCCGCCGGTCATGGCGGTCAAATTCTGATCGCTGGTTCGGCCGCCGATCGCCTCGCTGCTGAACTACCCGAAGATGTGACCCTGCGGGATCTCGGTGAGCGCCGCCTGCGCGATGTTCCGGGAAGCGAGCGAATCTTTCAGGTTGACGCCTCCGATCTGCCCTGGTCGTTTCCTCCGCTGCGAACGCTTGACCCCACGCCACACAACCTTCCGGTTTCACCGACTCTTTGCATTGGCCGTGAAACCGAGCGCAGAAGCCTCCTCGCATCACTTCCACGTTCTGAGAACCGACTCACGACACTGCTTGGTCCAGGAGGAATCGGCAAGACTCGCCTCGCTCTCCAGGTGGCCGAGGATCTGCTCGACGCATTTCCAGACGGCGTCTGGTTTGTCGATCTCACCACCGTCCGGGATCCGGCCTTTATCGTCAGTTCAACCGTCCAGGCGCTGGGTTTACGCGAGGATCCCGGCAGCGATCCAACAACAACACTCGTCAACTGGCTCACATCTCGAGAACTCCTGCTTCTTTTCGACAATTGCGAACAGATCGTTGACGACATGGCGGCCTTTGTCGCGGGTCTGCTGCGGTCCACCGCGACACTCCGCGTGCTTGCGACCAGCCGAAGCCCCCTCCGGATTCGCGGTGAGCGAATCTTCCAGGTAGAACCTCTGCACCTTCCAGCCCCTACCGACCCCCCCGATGAGGTTCTTCGCAGCTCAGCGGTGCGGCTTTTTGCATCGCGTGTCAGCGAGCGGGTCGACTCCTTCGTCGTCGATGGCACCAACAGGGATCAGGTGGCCGCCATCTGCCGACATCTGGACGGTATTCCGCTCGCGTTGGAACTCGCAGCGTCCCATCCGCGGGCCGATTCACCGTTGGTCTTGCTCGATCTTCTCAATCAACGCCTGGATTCGCTCGCTGACGGACCGCGCGATCTGCCCACTCGCCAGCAAACGCTCCGCAACGCGCTGGCCTGGAGTTATGACCTCCTGGATCTGTCGGCGCAATCAGTCTTCGCTCAATGCGGAGTTTTTGTCGGAGGTTGGACACCCGCGGCCGCGGCGGCCGTGACCCTCAGTCCAGCGGTCGCTGGTTCGCTCGACACCATTGCCTCGAGCAGCCTGACTCGGCGCGAATTGTCTGCTCATGCCGAAGACCGGTTCACGATGCTCGAAACGATTCGCGAGTTTGCGCTCGAGCAACTCGCGAATCGCGATCTCGTGGCGATCACGGCGGAGCGGCACGCAACGTGGTTTCTTGAACTCGCGGAGCAATACGGCCCCCAAATGGAGATAGGCGGTGATCAACGTGAATGGATGTCGTTGCTCGATCGCGAACTCGGCAATCTCCGCGCCGCCATCACCTATTTTCAGGAGCAAGGGCGTTTCGAATCGCTCTTGCGGATGGCGACAGCGCTGCAGTACTACTGGTCGTCACGCGGACTCGTGAGCGAGGGAAGCGCGGTGTTCGACCAAGCGCTCCCGCACATCGACACGATCGATCCCGAGCTGGCGATGCATTCGTGGAAAAGACGCGGCAACCTCGCAATCGATCTCGGTGAACTCGAGCACGCGCAACGAGCATTCAGCAAGAGCCTGGAAGTTGCGCGCCTGCTCAACCACCCAGACGGTATCGCACGTGGTCTGAGTAGTCTCGGATTCGTCGCCAACCTGCAAGGTCGGCACGATGATGAAGCGCTTTACCATGCCGAAGGGCGCGCCCTTTTCGAGTCCCTGGGTGACCGCCATGGGGTTGCGGTCATTCTCCTCAACCAAGCGCATTGGGCCCGCGATACGGGTCAGCTCGACCTCGCCTGTGCGTTCATGGAGGAGTCGATCGCGCGTCGGGCCGAGTTGGACGACCGGTTGGCAATCATCTATTCAAAAGCGTACCTGGGGCGGTTCGAGCGGGAGCGCGGACGTCTCGAAATCGCACGCACGCTTTTTGAAGAGGCAATCGCCGAGATGCATGAGTTCGGCGATACCAACGGGCTGCCGATCGCGTTGAATGGACTCGGCGCCACCTATCTTGACCTTGGCGAACTCGACCTGGCCGAGACGACATTACGCGAATCACTCGAGCGTACCCGCGCCGAGGGTGATCGCCCGAACTCGGCTGAAGCGCTCGAATGGCTAGCCGACCTCTCATTGCAACGAAACAATCCTGAAAGCGCAGCCGCTGCTCTCGAGGAAGCCACAAACCTGCGAATCCAGGCCCGCTGGCCCGTACCCACAGGCGACAAGCAGCGGGTAGCGCGATTGCACACGCTGGTGACGGAAACGATCCAGTCGCCGACCCGTTTACCCTAACAGACCATTTCTCAGGTATTGTAGTGCTGTACCAGAAACACGTGGCCGTTAGAGGTATCTGAATCGCAAAGGAGGAGCAAGATGAAATTTCTTATCGGGAACTCCGTGATGATGAGAGTTCTGTCAGGCAGCGTCAACGTCGAACTCCAGGGCACCTTCGTGAAAGAGTTGGATAAAATCGGCAAGGATCCTCTCCCGACCGAAAGCGCAATGCGATGCTACTGGTCTGCCTATCGACGATCGAAATCGGAAGAAGGGCGATTTCAGCGCAAGCTGAAATTCCCGGTACTCTCTGAACCCGACGACAACTACGACCGAAATTTCGTCTGTGTCGAGGATCTTCGCAACCAAGAGATCTGTTCGTTTTCGGTCGATACTGAGCAGGAGGTTGATTTCGATGGTGCTGTCATTGCGACAATAGTCGGGATCGGTAGTGAAGCAGAAATCGAGTTCGTCGAGCCCTTTCTCGAAAACCCCGATATAGAACCCTTCACGGTATAGTCGGCCTGATCAGCATCTGACTGATCTTTGCGATTGCTGTGCTCGAGAACACTCATTTTGCGTGTTCCCGGGCATAGCGCTCTTCTGCCACATCCAGAAACAATCAGGCCATCGACATGATGGGTGCCATTCGTCGATGGCACTGAACGGGATGGAGTGGGATTGGTTATGGTCGAGCATGCGTCATGGTCGTCATTCGACAAAGCGCCGACTTCGCCGCGCTGAACCCTTTCCGCAATATCGCGTCATCTCCAGCCAACCGGCAAGACCGCAGCTGGCAGCACACGAAGATCACTGGACCGATCCCCCGGGAACTGTCATGTCCTCGATCATTCGATCTGGTCACGATCTCGAAGCGGCGGTTGTCTTGATCGACTCAACCGAGATGGCGGTTGCGATTCGGCATGAAGAACGCTATTTCGTTCTCGCCATCCCCTCACCGCACAACGATCCCGATCTGGTTCTCGATCAGCGGATGTTGGCCAATGCAACGACCCTGATGCTGGTTTCAACGATCATCGATCCTGAATCACCGAACGGTGCCGACGTGCTCACGCTCCGTTTCGGGCCAGGCTGGTGTGAACGCGTACCAGAACTCTCGGGAAATCCAGCGCTGTTGCCTCGTTCGATCAACGATGCATCTGTGGTGGTCGGCATCCTCAACGACGAGCGTGACCGACCCACCGGCGCAATCTGGTCGAATGGACGGTGCGCCGCTCTCGATGATCTGACCGGAGCTCCCGGCAACCTCTGGATCACCAACCCTCTCCAGATCGACACATGTCATCGCATCCACTCAGAAGCCATCGATGCGACCGGCGCCGTCCGGGAGGTTGTGCTTCAGCCGCTCGCAGTCAACTGAGGCCAATTGTGCGGATTTCTGCTCTTCTTACAATCAACGACTAACAGTCAAGAAATAAGGAAAGATTAAGAAGTAGTAGTTGTAGGGGCGGGGATTGTGGGGATATCGCCGGCTTGCTCTGTACCTTCGCACCCGGGCCGGGGGACGAGTTGTGGATAAAGCATCCACCGGTAGGGTCAAATGTGGATAACCTGTCCTCTCCCGGCATACCTATCCACATTTTGTCCCCCACGCCCTCCCGGCTGTGCGCACTAACGACCCCATCTATCCCGTGTTCGTACGCGCATTTGTCCACATTTATGGTGAGTTATCCACCGTATTCGGGGACTTATCCACAAAATCGACCCCATCCCGGCGACTTTACATACTGGGACAGGTTGGCACAATGAGCAGTTTACAAACCTGCGTACGAATGGCCCTGCTACGGAAATGCAGTTACCTGTGGTCTGGAGTGACGATCAAGAATCTCCAGTACCGGAGCAAAGGCCTGAATCCCGGCGGGTGTGTTGGGTTCTAGCCAGACCTGGACATGACTGATGCCTTCGGCGGTCATCTCCAGCAGGATTGCTGCCAGTTCTTCGGCATCTCCCGACGCTGGTTGCGTAATCCGCAAGCGATCAGCTTGCGAATAAACCCCTTGAGGAGCGGAGATCGTTCCAGGCGCGTCGATCAGCATGCCGATCGAACGCGCGAGGGTGTCCGGAGCCCGTCCGACACTCTCGCAGGCCGCGTCGACATCACCGCGCAACGGAGAAACAGCATCTGCTGACGAATACCACTCGGCATTCCAGATATCGGCATAACGGGCAGCGATTTCGAGCATCCGCGGTCGCTTGGTTCCGATCAGGATCGGTGGTCCCGTGGGACGCGGACCACGTGGTCGCAGTTCACAATCGCGCGCCTGATGGAATTCCCCCTCGAAATCGACATGACCAGTCCGGAGTAACTCACTGATGATCGTGATCGCTTCTTCGAAACGACTGGCGCGCTTATCAAACGGAAAACCGAAAGCCTCGAACTCCATTTGGTTCCAACCGGCGCCAAGGCCAAGAATGAGGCGACCGTCGCTGATCTCGTCAATAGTGTCGGCCATTTTGGCCAGCAGAGCCGGATTGCGGAAACCCGCGCAGCTCACAAACGAGCCGATCTCGATCCGGTTCGTAACGGCGGCGAGCGCGGCAATCAATGACCAGCATTCCCAGGTTCCGATCCGGGGTTCCTTCCATCCCTCGAGCCGCACCGGCATCAGGAAGTGATCGGCCACCCAGAGGGAATCGAAACCGGCTCCCTCGGCTTCCTTGGCAAAGAGCGCAAGATCCTGCCATCGAGGCGTTTTACCATCCATGAGATGCTCGCCGAAGGGAATGAATAAGCCGACCTTGAGCGGTCTCGTATCTGGCTGATGCACCGGAAACTCCTGTCAGACAATGGCTCGCTACTCGCACGCTCTTCCGCACAATCCTGCAGTCCACGGAGAACCCACCCGATCCGCCGCCTCACCTTCGTTCGATGACCAGGACCCAGTCTCCCTCGGCGGGTGTTTCCCACGCGCCGTCGATCGGCTCCGCCGCAACGGTGCTCCCGGTCGCGGGATCGACAAAGGTGGCGGTGGTCATTGCCCAGTCGAGGAAGTCAGGATCGAGCCGGAACGATCGATCCTCGGGAACATAGACCACGACGATCGCCAGATCAGTGGTCGCCGATGCCGCGATGTGGCGGTATCCACCTGGTTGATCGAGCACGATCTCCGGTGCCGGGCGCAACTCCCACCAGGGGAGTGATTCGAAGAGCGCCGCCAGAAACCGGATGTGTTCCGCTCCCGGGAGATGGAGGGCTTCCTGCCAGGGCAACGGAACCCCCGTCCTGGGATGATTCATCGGTGGTTCGCTGCCGTCGTCCCAGCCCCAGACACCATGACCGCCATAGGTGACCCCGGCAGTCGGGGAAACAAGCAGACTCCAGAAGAGCCGTTTCCGCATCTCGGTCGCGGAGATCCGTTCCCGGCTCTGATAGGCGATGTGATCTTCATATGGCGGTTCGAGATTGATAATTGGTCGAGATTGCAGATCCTGCCAGGCATGCGCTGGCGGGCCGTCGACGAGCCAGTTGACAGTCTCCAGATCATCACCGTGACCACTCTGGTAGCCGATGTAGTCAAGCCAAGGCTGATCGTCGAAGTCGCTGCCATACCAGCTCATCCCGTTCGGGTGGAGGGTGACCGGGGCATGCTCGATTTCCCCGAAAACCGCAGCGCCAATCCGTTTCCAGCGGTCGGCATGGTCGCCGGTATAAGGACCGTCGCCGGGGAGGAACCAGGCAACCGGAAACGCGTTCCAGCGCGCAACCATATAGCGAGCGAGGAGGATGGCCTGGTCCTCGGGAAGGTCGAAACCCGGATTGCTGGCGTTGACGGCCGGATCAGCGCTCCACTCCGCAGCCCAGAGAAGAACCGGTATACCGAGCAACCCGGCATCGGTGATCGATCGTTGCTTCTCATCAAGCCGCTGAAAGAAAACCGGGTCGACCGCAATCTCGTTTTTGCCGGAATAGGGAAGGCGGCCGTCGCGATCGCCATTGGGTGCTGCGAGGTAGTTGGTGGCCACCCACTGAACAGCGCTGAACTGTTGCTCGGTGCGAACGGCGAGATAGTGTTGCCACTCATCATCGGTCGAGAGAAGCGGACCAGACCAGCATGTATCGGCGAGCCAGAAGAAGGGCGTACCGTCGTGATGAACAAAAGATCGGCGGTCATCGGAAAGCCGGAGTGGGCCATGCTGCGCGAACGCCGAACCGCCAGACGCCTCCCCGACCTCGAAAGCGATCTTCTGACCCTGGAGTCCGCTATCGGCATGAGAACACCAGGATTCGAGACCCCAGGTTCCGGTTTCGGTGGGCGCAAACCGAATCCGCCAAACATCGTCTCCGTCCCAGAAACCATCAACCCGGTGCGTACTTCCCGACGGCGCCGTGAGGGTTCCGCCGAAGCTGATCCCCTGGAAGGGATTGGCGTAAGTTCCGGTGGCAGTAAAGGCGAATTCGGCCACTTGGTATTTGGGTGTTGTCATCCGCGTGGAGGCTCCTTCTGATCATTCAAGACGTTTCAGCATACTCGTGCTGGCGCGGAAGCCCATCAGGCGTTCGAGAAATGGCAAATGAATCGTATCGACCTCAACAAAGCCGAGTCGTTCGTAGAGTCGCCGCGCGTCGGGATTGGTATCGACTACCTCGAGCGTCAAACCAGTGAAGCCTTCACTGCGTGCGCGTTCTTCGAGCATCGCAATCAGGCGCGAGCCGATACCCAGCCCACGGGCCTGATTGCTGACCGCGATTCCTTCCAGGTGGAGCTGTCCTGCTTTCGGTTCGCTGGCGAGCAGCGCCAGCAATGGCAACGCCCGCATCGTTCCCCGAATTCCGATCGTCGACCGGAGCGTGCGGATGGTCATGTGGTCGGTGAAAGAACCGTCTCGGTCGTGAAATCCGGCAACGCCGAGGAGATCGTCGCCCCGGATCGCAACGACGCAGTGACCGGGTTCGAACGACCGCGCCAGCACCAGCACGCGCTTTTCATCATCAGGGAGGGCAAACCGGAGTTTCCGGCTGAAGGCGTCGTCGTAGAGCAACGCGGCTTGGTCCCGCAGCGATTCTGGCAAGCCGATCTGGTAGTTGACGATCTCTGTTGCAGGGGATTGCATCAAACCTTGACCGGATAAGGTGCGAAAGATCAGCAGTCGTCGATCGCAGGCTCCTCTGAGCGTACCCCGGTTCGGGTTGCGAGTGCTTGCTGGTACAGCGTTTCCGCTCTGTCGGCTTCCTCGTTCCGGCCCAGCGCTCGTAGCGCAAAGCGGAGAACGTCGTAGGGTCCTTCGTAGAGTGCTGGTGGATGGCGGAAACCGACCCGCGGGACGGTTGCGCCATCACCTTCAAAAAGACCCATGCCGATCGAGAGCCGCGCCCAGGCCACCGCTTTGGCGTGGTATCCGAGTTTCCAGGACGCGAACGCGGCCAACCAGGGAAGTTCAGCCAGCCCGGGATGGATCGCCATTCCTCGCGCGCAGCGGTCGATAGCCTCTCTGAAGCGCTCGAGAATGATGAGACATTCAGCGGCCCGATAGCAGGCCCAGGCGCCTTCTTCATCCCACCCGCCCAGACTGGCGCAGCGGTCGAAGGAGGCAACGGCCTCCTCATAGCGCCGGAGGATCTGGAGCGTATCGCCGATGTAGTAATGCCAGCGAGGGTCGTCTGGGTACTGGTCAGACCAGGTCTGCAGACCGGCGAGATAGCCGCTGTACTTGAGCCCGGCGTTTTCCAGCGGCTTCCAGACCGTGGTGAACTCCGTTTCTTCCAGCTTCCCGATCGCACCATCGGCGATCGCGAAATACTCGTGAATCGGCCCGATGTATTTCCCGTGGACCGGCAGCCGGAAAAAGAGGACTTTCGTGAACGTGCCCTGCTGGACCGGGATCGAAAACGCGTTTTCCGTCGCCGTGGCCAGTCGAGCACGGAGATCGGGGAGTCTGGTCACGATTCGTTCGTCGGTATCGATGATGACTGCCCAGTCCGCGTCGAGCTCGGCGGCGAAATCGAACGCGGCGTTGCGGGCGGCCGCGAAATCGTTGCGCCAGGGGAAATGCCGGAGCACGAGTTTGTCGCCGGCGACCTCGGCAGCCCGTTCGAGACTGTCATCGACCACTCCGGTGTCGATCACCAGGCAGACATCAACCCAGTCGATCACCGATTCGAGCGCACCGCTGATGACATCGCTGTTGTTGCCAGTCAGCGTGATCGGCCTCTCGCGACTCGGGATGAAGGGGTTAAGGCGTCCGATCAAAGACACCTTGTCCGGTCGGGCTCGATCCGTCATGCTCACGGGGTGACGACCAGAATCGCTCCGACCAGCAACACCAGTCGCACTTTCTCCGCCCGAACAGGGAACCGATCCCGGGTTTGCCGGGTCCGGTCACGATGACCATCGTGCTGGGGATGCTGAGCGCGTTTGGTCCCTTGTCACTCGATACGTATCTCCCTGGTCTTCCTGATCTGCAGCGTGATTTCGGTACATCGGCTTCGCAAGCACAACTGACGCTTAGCGCGTGTCTGCTTGGACTCGCTACTGGCCAACTGGTGGCCGGGCCCCTGAGCGATCGCTTTGGTCGCCACAAACCGCTGCTGGTCGGGATCGGGCTGTTTGCGCTGATGTCGTTTCTCTGCGCACTCGCGCCCACGATCGAAGCGCTGATCGGGATTCGCTATCTCCAGGGCGCTGCTGGTGGGTCCGGGATCGTGATCGCCCGGGCGACGGTTCGCGATCTCCACGAGGGCACGGCGGCGGCCAGATTCTTTTCCCGGTTGATGCTAGTCAATGGACTCGCCCCGATCCTGGCGCCGATTCTCGGTGGACAACTGCTCAAGGTCACCGACTGGCGCGGCGTTTTCGTCGTGCTCGGCTTTATCGGCATCGGTCTGTTTCTGATCGCGGCCTTTTTCCTGCCAGAAACGCTCATGGAGGATCGGCGTCAACCGGGTGGGCTGCGGCAGACGGTAGCTCGTTTTGGCGATCTTCTCCGCGACAAGGTGTTCGTTGGCTATGCGTTGACGATGGGCTTCGGTGGAGCGGCGCTGTTCGGCTATATTGCTTCTTCGCCCTTTGTGCTCCAGGACATCTACGGCTTGTCACCGCAGCGGTTCAGTCTGGTCTTCGGCAGTATTGCTATCGGCTACGTGACGATGAGCCAGGTCAACGCCAGACTGGTCGGACGAGTGCCACTGCGGACACTGCTGAAACGGGGTCTAATCCTCTTTGCCTTGTCGGGCGCGGCCGTGCTGGCCGGGGTGCTCATCGATCGGGGTCTTCTCCTTGTCCTGATCCCGCTCTATACGATGATGGCTTCGCTCGGTTTCATCTATCCGAACGCGACGGCGCTCGCCTTGAACAGTTATCCCCAGGCGGCCGGCAGCGCTTCTTCGCTTCTTGGGCTGGCTCAGTTTGCGTTTGGCGCGCTGGCAGCGCCGCTGGTCGGGATCTCCGGTGAAGACACCGCGGTGCCGATGGCGATCGTGATCGCAACCGCAACCTCGGGCGCGTTTCTGGCGTTCACCCTCCTGACCCGATCCGGAACCGAATAGACGAGGTCTTTCTCTCGTTTTCTCCAGAGGGTTGACAGGTTCACACCACTTTCGGTAGCATGGCGTCAAATTGGTCAACCAATCAACCTTTGTATCGTGTGGTCTGTGGAAACGGTCGAACCGCCGGGTCATCGCCAGTCGCCAACCGAACGTATTCGGCCGACGGCGTTTCGTCGACGGAGAGCAGTCCAGTAGCCGGGAGATCTCGATGGGACGACTTGATGGCAAGGTCTGCGCGATTACCGGCGCAGCCAGTGGGATCGCCCGCGGAGCGGCGGAAGCGTTTGTGGCCGAGGGAGCTACGGTCTATCTGATCGATCGCAACGAGATCGGGCTCAGCCAGGCGGCCAGCGCGCTTGGTGACCGTGCGATTCCCCTGATCTGTGATGTCACGAGCGAAGAATCGGTCGAATCGACTTTTTCCCAGATCCGTAAGCAGCAGGACCGGTTCGATGTTCTCTACACCTGCGCCGCGGTCCAGTTGGTCGGCGAGGACGCTCCCGTCCACGAACTCGATGTCGATGTCTGGGACCGAACCCATTCCGTCAATCTGCGTGGCGTTTTTCTGAGCTGCAAGCATGGCGCCCGGACGATGATCGCGGCCGGCAATGGTGGGTCGATCATCAACTGTGGTTCTCCGACCGGTTTGACGATGTGCGGCGCCGGTTGGCATGCCTATTCGTCGTCGAAAGCGGGGGTCATGGGATTGACCCGGGTGATGGCAGCCGATCTGGCCCAGTACAACATCCGGGTCAATGGCATCGTCCCCGGAACCATTGCCACCACCCTGACCCAGAGACTGGTCGATGATCCCGAGAGTCTCGCGTATTTGCTGAGCCTTCATCCTATCGGGCGGATCGGGACGCCGAAGGACATGGCCGGGATTGCGGTTTTCCTTGCTTCAGATGAATCGTCTTTTGCCACCGGAGCGCATTTCTCGGTCGACGGCGGAATCTCGGTACGATAGGGATCTGATCGATGACGACAGAAACAGCAACCGCTTCAACCGACTCGGGTATCGGCGGTTGGCTCAAGCGAGTAGGCGCGCTTAATGAAATCGGCGTCATTGCCGCGATGTTGGGAATATGCATTGCGCTGACGCTTCTTACCGATACCTTTCTGACTGAACAAAACCTCGTTTCTGTGCTGCGGCAGTCGTCGTATATCGGGATCATGGCCGTCGGGATGGTTTTCGTGATCTCGATGGGGGATATCGATCTTTCCGTCGGCGCGCTCCTGATGCTGACCTCGGTGTCGATGTCGGTCATGTTTCGCGAGGGGTATCCGACGTTGGTGATCATCATCGCCGGGCTACTGATCGCCTCGCTTTGCGGTTTCGTCAATGGGCTGCTGGCGGTTGCCCTGCGTATCCCGACCATCATCGTGACCCTCGGTACGCTCAGTATCTTCCGCGGATTGGGACTCGTGATTTCAGGCGGTTCCCCAGTTTCCGGATATGACCAGTCGACCTGGTTTTTCCGGGTAATGGGAGGAAAGTTTCTCGGTATCTGGGCGAGCGCCTGGGCGATGTTCGCGGTCGCGCTTTTCGGCTGGTTTCTGTTCAATCAGACCGCGTTTGGGCGGCGAGTTCAGGCGATTGGCAGCAATCGGCAAGCTGCCCGCTTCGCCGGGATCCGAGTCGATCGCTACCGGGTGATGGTGATGACCTTGATGGGCTTTATCGTCGGGATCGCAGCGGTATTTCTGCTCGCATTCCAGCGTGGTGGCAATCCCGCCAGTGGTCCGGGCCAGGAGCTCTATGTGATCGCGGCGACCATCATCGGCGGCACGGCGCTTTCGGGTGGTTCCGGTTCGGTCATCGGCGCGGTGGTCGGCGCGATGATCGTCTGGTTGATCCAGAACGGGCTGGTGCTGCTCGGCATCGAACCGGCCTGGGCAACAGTCTCGACCGGCGCGGTCATCATCCTCGCCGTTGCACTCGATTACCTCATAAAACGGAGAGCGTAGGACGTTGACCGCCGCATTCGCGCGCTGCGGTTTGCCTGGAAAGGTGGTGATGCCCGGAACACGAGGTTATTGCCTCTCGTCGAAAAGGTTCCACGTTGCTGTTTCATACGAGGAGGAACAAAGGGCATGTCGAAAAAACTGATGGGAATGCTGGCCCTGGTCATGATGATGGCGCTCGTGCCGATGCTCAGCCAATCATCCCAGAACGCGAGTGCGCAGGATGAGATCAAAATCGCTTATATCCTGCATGGTCTGAACGATTTCACCCAGACCATCAAGGAAGGTGCCGAGGACGCCGGCAAGGATCTCGGCGTGACGGTCGATGTCTTCGGTGAAGCGGGATTCGATATCCCGACCCACCAGGGCTTCTTCGAATCTGCGATCCAGGCCGGGTATGACGGTATCGCCATCATCCCGAATGGCGGCGATCCGTGGAACGCACTGATCCAGACGGCCACCGATGCCGGGATCCCGCTGGCTTCCGCAAACAACACCGCGCTGAACTCGACCTTGACCCTCTGGGTCGGACAGGACGAGTACAACTCGGGTGTGCTGCTGGCCGAAGAGTTCGTCAAGCAGCTGGAAGCGAGCGGGGTGACTGAGGGCAAGATCGTCATTGGATCTTGCTTCCCCGGCAACCCGGTGCTCGATGCTCGTTCGGCTGGTATTCGCTCGGTGCTCGAGGGCACCGGTTTTGTCGCGACCGAGGATTTCGACACCAAGCTCGACAACACCGAGAACTACAACATCTGGGATAGCCTCTCAATCGCCAATGCCGATGCGGTTGCAATGGTTGGTCTCTGCTCGCTCGATCCACCGAACATCGCGCAGGTCAAAGAACGTGGTGGCTTCGAATGGCTCGGAGCCGGTTACGATCTCGAAACCCCGACGCTCGAAGCGATCAAAGCAGGCTATATCGGCGTTTCCGCCGGACAGCAACCCTATCTGCAGGGTTACCTACCAGTGCGAGCATTGGTAGAGGAGATCCAGTCTGGTGAGCCGATCACCGGATGGCTCGAAGTCCCGACGGACATCGTGACGGCAGCCAATGTTGAAGAGTTCATGCCGCGGGAAGCAGACGGCCAGGTTCAGTACGACTTCTACAAGGCCTACATGGCTGAGAATTTCGCCGACCTGCAAGCTGCGGCTCGACCGTATGACGACCTGAGACTTGAGCCGGGGGCAGTAGCCACACCGACATCCTGAATTCGTTGATGCACGCGGACGCCAGGTTTGGATTCCTGGCGTCCACGGGGCATCGTCTACGTTTCCTCTTACAGGTGGGTCATGAACGAAACGATTGACACAACCAGTGCAAGGATCCGGGTCGAGGGAATCAGCAAACGCTTTGGAGGCGTAACTGCGCTCAACGACGTCAGCTTTTCGATTTCCCCGGGCGAGATCCATGCGCTTGTGGGCGAGAACGGCGCAGGCAAAAGCACGTTGATGAAAATCCTGGCTGGTATCTATCAGCCGGATCAGGGCCAGGTCTTTCTGCAGGAAAAACCAGTTCGACTGAATAGTCCACTGGCAGCGCGGAGGGCTGGAGTCAGTATCGTTTCGCAGGAACTGGCGTTGTTCCCGCATCTGTCGATCGCCGCCAACGTCTTCGTCAACCGCGAGGAAACCCGTGGCGGTCTGGTGCTGAACGAGCGGGCCATGCGGAAAGCAGCAAGGGAGGTGCTCGATGACATGGGCGTCGACCTCGATCCTTCCCGCAAGGTCGGTTCACTCTCTGTTGGTGAAAAGCAACTCGTCGAAATCGCCCGGACTCTCCAGCAAAACGCTGAGATTGTCATCATGGACGAACCGAATTCAGCGCTCAATGCCAACGAATCAGAACGCCTTTTCGAAATCCTGCGGCGGCTGCGCGATCGTGGTTTAACCGTGATCTATGTGTCCCATCGCCTCGAAGAAGTCTTTGCTATCTCCGACCGAATCACGGTGATTCGTGATGGGCGCTATCAGGGTACGTGGCCCATTCCGGAAACATCAATCCCCGAGGTCATCGAGCAGATGATCGGTCGCGGTCTCGAGGAATCGTTTCCACCGCGCGCGGCGATTCCAGCTGGTGCTCCGACGGTACTGGGAGTCAACCACCTTGCGGTCGCCCCTAGCCTGAAAGAGGTCAGTTTCGCTTTGCAGGCAGGAGAAATCCTGGGATTCGCTGGATTGGAGGGGTCGGGCGTCGATGAGATTTTCGATGTCTTATTTGGGCTCGATCATCCTGATTCGGGTGAGATCACTTATCACGACAAGCACACTCGGCCTCGTTCACCCTTCCAGGCGATCAAGGCGGGGTTGGCGATGGTGCCAGCGAATCGCCGTGAAGAGGGTTTGATGCTCGAATGGTCGATACGGAACAACACGAGTCTGGCCGTTCTCGATCGGTTGCTTCGCTCACTCGGCGTCATCAACCGCTCGGCCGAAAAGGAGCTGGCTGGCAAGTATGTCGAGCGCCTCAGTGTCGCGACCGATTCCATCGACAAAAAGGTCGTCAACTTAAGCGGTGGAAACCAGCAAAAAGTGGTGCTGGCCAAATGGCTGGCGACCGGTCCCACAATTCTCGTGCTCAACGACCCCACCCGTGGAGTCGATGTTGGCGCCAAATCGGAGATCTATCGACTCTGCGGCGAACTCGCGGAAAGTGGCATCGGGCTGCTTTTCACCTCGTCCGAGGTCGAGGAAACGCTCGGTGTCTGCGACCGGGTGATTGTCATGTACAAGGGAAGACCGATTCGGGAGTTCGCTCGTGGCGAAGCGACCAAAGCGGATGTCATGTACTGGATCGCCGGAGGTGAACCGGCACTGGTGGCTCAGGCGTTTGGCCATACCCACTCTGGATCCGAAGGATGAAAGGAGGCAGGATCATGCAGGAGCCAACGATCCAGGGGGTCGATCATGTCGCGATTCTTGTCGAGGACCCGGACACCGCACTGCCGTACTACCGCGATGTGCTCGGGATGGCGGTGATTGGAGACGAACTGAATCACAACGTCGGCGTGCGACTCGTTTACCTCGATGCAGGCAACATCATCATCCAGCTGGTTTCGCCCTTTCGCCCTGGTCCGATTCAGGACCATCTCACCAACCGGGGCGAAGGTTTGCACCATGTCTGTTTTCAGGTCGAGGACATTGCGCAGGCAATCGACGCACTCGCGCCGGACCAGACGATTCAGGTGGCGGTCGGTGGGAGAAACCGGCGGACCTGCTTCTTGCCAGACCGTCCGAATGGCCTGATCATGGAACTCTCGGAAATCGATGAAATCAGCGTCGAATAGTGGGCAAAGACTCACTGTTCCACACGTAGGAGGATGCGCGCAGGCGATGAAAGAACCTTTTCGGATTGGATACACCAACGATTTCCTGACGCCGTCGGGAGATATCGGCTGGGGCGACATCGGATTGGAGCGGCTCAAAGGTATCCCGGATATTGAGATGACCTTTCTGCCGAGGCATGAACCGGTCTTGAGTGCCGACCTCGCGGCTGACTTCGATGCGCTCGGGGTCCTCGCCCCGAAGGTAACCGCCGAGCTGGTCGACAATGCGCCGCGTCTCGCAGTTGTCGCCCGCTTCGGTGTCGGCTATGACAACGTCGATCTCGACGCTTGCACTCGCAACGGGATCGCGGTCTGCATCACCCCGGAAGGCGTGCGGCGACCAATGGCGTCAACCGCAATCGCGTTCATGCTCGCGCTCGCCCACCGGATTCTCGAAAAAGACCGGATCACCCGGGCGGGTGAGTGGGGCAGCAAGCTCGACTACATGGGTTATGGCGTGACCGGCAAAACACTCGGGTCGATTGGGCTTGGCAACATCGCTCGGGACATGTTTCACCTGGCCACGCCATGGGACATGCGCCGGATCGCCTACGACCCGTTCATCGATCCTGCTCTGGCGGAAAAAGCGAATGTTGAATTGGTCGATCTCGAAACCGTGATGCGGGAGTCGGACTACCTGGCGGTGCTCTGCAACCTGACCGATGACACCTATCACCTCGTCAATCGCGAACGCCTGGCGATGATGAAACCTTCCGCCTTTTTGCTCAGCATTGCCCGGGGACCGGTGGTCGACGAGGAAGCGCTCTACGAAGCGCTACGAGACCGGACGATCCGGGGCGCGGCGATGGATGTCTTCGAGAAGGAGCCTCCCGATCCGAACAACCCGGTGTTTGCGCTCGATAACGTGATCGTGTCACCCCACGCCCTCGCCTGGACCGAGGAATCGGCGATGGGGATCGGGATGGGGGTGCTCGACGCGATTCTTGATGTGATGAACGGAAAGGCGCCGACCTATGTCGTGAACCGGGACGTGATCGATTCGCCGAAATTCCAGCAAAAGCTTGCCGCTTATCGAGAAAGAATGGGGTCCTAGATGCGCAAGAACACCGTCAAGGAAAACCTGGCCAACGGCGGGATCGCGGTTGGCACGATGGTTTTCGAGTTCAACACCTCAGGCGTCAGCCGGATTGCCGGTGAAGCAGGTGCCGAGTTTGTGATCTTCGACATGGAGCACACCGGTTGGAGTATCGAAACGATCCGCAACCTGATCGCGACCTCTGGCGCGTCGAAAGCATTGCCGATGGTGCGGGTGCCGGCAACCCAGTATCACCTTCTTTCGCGACCGCTCGATGTCGGCGCGATGGGGTTGATGGTGCCAATGGTCGAAACGGTTGAGCAAGCCAAACTGATCGTGCAGTCGGCCAAGTACTACCCGGATGGTGGACGCGGCACCGCGTTTGCGATCGCACATGACGACTACGCCGCCGGCGATGTTGCTGACAAGATGAAAGTGGCCAACGCCGAGGGGATGTTGATCGCCCAGATCGAAACCGTCACCGGCGTCGAGAACTGCGAAGCAATCGCGGCCGTCGATGGGATCGATTGTCTCTGGGTTGGGCATTTCGACCTCACGCAGTCCATGGGGATACCGGCGCAGTTCGATCATCCCGACTTCCTGGCAGCAATAGACCGGGTCGCGAAAGCCTGCGAGGCGCACGGCAAGACCGCCGGAGCGATGGTGGTCAGCGCTGACAACGCGAAGATGTGGAAAGACCGCGGGTATCGCGCGTTTGCCTATGGCGGCGATCTCTGGATTTACGGGGCGGCACTCAAGGAGGGGATCGAGAGCGTTCGCGCGCTCTAGTTTCCCATCATCGGCCCCTTCTTCGTGAAGAAAGGGGTATCTCAATCAGGGCTTTCCCGGGACAACCCCCCGGTTGCCAGAAGTCAAGGGTTGGTCGTATCCCGGAGCGAGTGCTTCGGGGTGAAGTAACCAGATCGGAAGACCGATCTGGGAACAAGGAGGCTCAACGATGGATCAGAAGCGGAAACGTTCAGTCGATCCCCGTCTGGAGCAGTTCATCCAGTCGCGTATCGACCGACGCTCTTTTCTCAAGGGATCAGCGGGATTGGCGGCCGGAGCAGTAGCCGCGCCGATCCTTTTCGATTCCTTTACCCCGTCCGCAGTCAGCGCCGCCCAACGAGCGCTGCAGGACACTGGTGATTCGGCCACTGCCGCGGTCGAAGCGGCCAAAGCGTTTTCCGGTGAAACACTGAACGTCGTCTGGGAAGACGCGCTCCAGCTGGAAGACCCGACCAATTTCTCTGGGCCGATGTTCGAGGAGTTAACCGGCGTCAAGATCAATCCGATCGGGCGACCGTTTCCGGAGCTCTTTTCGAGTCAGGTCGCAGAGCATATCGGTCAGACCGGCGCCTACGACGTGCTCAGCATGGTGCCATCCTGGACGGCCGACTTTGTGGCCCAGGGAATGGTAGAACCGCTCCAGCCGTTTATCGATCAATACATGAATCAGGCCGATCTCGACGACTACCATCCGCTCTATCGCGACCTGATGAATTACGACGGCCAGATCTATGGTCTTTTCGATGATGGCGACACCATCGTCCTCTACTACCGCAAGGATCTGTTTGAGGATTCGGCCAACATGGAGGCCTACAAGTCCGCCACCGGCAACGACCTCGCTCCGCCAGCAACCTGGGCCGAGTACGATGCGATTCAGGCGTTCTTCACCGAACAGGGTGGAGGTGAAAGCTGGGGCGGGGCCAGTCAACGCGCACCGGGACAGGTTTACGGCTGGTTCTCGGAAGAGTTCCGTAACCGGGGTGGGCGATTCTTCGATGCCGATTCAATGGATGCCACCCTCAGCAGCGAATCGGGAGTGGCCACACTGAACGCCATGCTCGAGCGAAACAAGACAATGCCGGTCGGCATCGAAACCTGGGGCTTCGTCGAAGTCCTGTCGGCATGGATGTCCGGTGATCTGGCTATGATCGGCGGCACCTGGCCACCGATCGGACGCTGGTCAGAAGGAACTTCTGCAGAGCAACTGGCATGGGTGCCGGAAACGACGGTGGCCGGCAATGTTGGCTACTCGGTTATGCCGGAAGGCCATAGCCTCCACAACGCCGGTTTCTCGTTGGCGGTTTCGAGTGACAGCTCCAAAAAGGAGCTTGCCTATCTCTTCATCCAGTGGATGACGAGTCCCACGATCAGTCTCGAGCGGGTGATGCTTCCGTATGCGTTGCGAGACCCGTATCGGATCAGCCACTACGAATCGGAAGCCTACCGGTCGGCGTGGGGCAATGCCGGTGAGTATCTCGATACGCTCCGGGCGGCGGCTGATGGTGCCCTCCTTGACATCATCATGCCGGGCTCGGCCGAGTATCACACCGCGCTCGACAACCTGGTGACATCGGCGCAAGGAGGACAGAGCGTCGAGGACGCTTTGGCCGGCGGCGTTTCGGCATTCAATGAAATCACTGATCGGATCGGGCGGGAAAACCAGAAAGCGGCTTACGAGACCTTCCTCGGCTTGAAGGGATCCTATTACAGCTAGACCTGGTTGTTGCCCCGGGGTGCGGAGTTATTCGCCCCCGGGGCGTCCCCAACGTCGCGTTCGCTCGGTTCCGGAGAGTGTGAGGAAGGCCCGGTTTGGGAAATTTGTCATTCGGAGGACGCCAGAGGCGGGATGGCTGGCTGATGGTTCTGCCAGCGATGGTGCTGATCCTGGCGCTTTCCGTCTACCCGCTCATTTACTCGCTTTGGCTTTCGGTTCATCAATGGGATTTGCAAACACCGGCGCATCCCTTCGTCGGTCTGGACAATTTCCGGACTGCATTGAGCGATGATCGCTTCTGGTCCTCGCTACGCAACACCTGGACGATTGTCATCGTCGGGATCTTTTTCGAGTTTTTCATTGGGCTCGGGCTGGCGTTGATGGTCGTCGATCTCCAGCGGGTCCGCAGGTTCTTCGTCCCGATCGTGATGCTGCCGGTGATGATGACTCCGATTGTCGTCGGGCTTTCCTGGCGGATGCTCTGGGACAACCAATATGGCGCAATCAATCAGATGCTGCGCTGGATTTTCGGAAGTGATTTGAACATCATCTGGCTCGGCCAGACCAACACTGCCATCGTGGCGATGATCGTTACTCAGACCTGGCAGTGGACCCCGTTTCTGTTTCTCGTGCTGCTAGCCGGGATTTCGAGCGTGAATCCTGATCTCTATGAAGCGGCGTCGCTCGATGGCGCGAACTGGTGGCATTCGCTGGTCGATATCACCTTGCCATCCATTCGTCACATCATCGCTGTTGCACTTCTGTTTCGCGCACTTGATGCATTCAAGATCTTCGATCTCGTCTATATGTTCACGCAGGGAGGCCCGGGGACGTCGACTGAATCAGCATCCTGGTACGTTTACCGCCTCGGATTCCAGTTTTTCCGAATAGGCTATGCCGCCGCGATTTCCTACCTGATTCTGATCATGCTTACCATTGTCGCCACCATCTACGTTTCTCTCTTTATTCGAGAGCGAGGCGCAGCATGACCGCTGAAGCCGCGGAGATGCAGATGGCGCAGGGTGCCGCCGCCGCAAGAGAAGATCCCTTTGTTCATCATCCTGTGCACAAAAAGCACCCAATCTTCAACTTTTTTCGCTATCTGATTCTGGTGATCGCGCTGATCTTCTTTCTCTTCCCAATCTTCTGGATCGTTGCTACATCCTTCAAGATGCCCGGCGAATACCTTGCTCGACCTCCGGTCTGGATACCGAGGGAGCCAACATTCATTCATTACCAGAATGTGATGCGAGATAAGGGCTGGCCTGCTCTGACCAACAGCGTGATCATTGCATCTGGAGCCACCTTTTTTTCGCTCCTTGTGGGAACGTTGGCCGGTTACAGCCTCGCTCGATTTAATACTGGTGGCAAGAACTTGGCCTTCTGGCTTCTTTCCCAGCGGATGATGCCGCCAGTTGTCCTGGTGGTGCCCTTTTTTCTCCTGCTCCGCGATACCGGCCAGCATGTCTCGTTTTTCGGTCTCGACGATCGCCTCTCGCTGATGGCGATCTACACCGTTTTCAATCTGCCCTTTGTCGTCTGGTTAATGCGGAGCTATTTCGATAGTGTGCCGATCGAACTCGAGGAAAGCGGAATGGTCGACGGCAACACACGCTTCGGGGTCTTTTTCAAGATCGCTTTGCCGCTGTCCCTGCCCGGGCTGATCGCGACCGGTACGTTTGCGTTCATCTTCAGTTGGACCGAATTCCTCTTTGCGGTCATTCTGACCAGAACGGAAGCCGTGACCCTGCCCGTCGCGGTGGCTGGATTCTCCGGTTCACAGGGGTCGAACTGGGGTCAGGCGTCGGCGTTGGCGGTCGTCGCCACGGTACCCGTTTTCGTCCTGAGCCTTATTGTCCAGCGCCATTTCGTGCGTGGACTCACACTCGGAGCTGTTCGCGGTTAGACCAGCTGGGTGGAACCAGAAGCAGAAGAGGAGCAATCTGATGCGCGTGGCAATCGCCGGTCCGGGATTGATGGGGTCGCAAATCGGAGCCGAGTACGCACTCGGTGGTCACCGGGTGACCTTTCTCGCTCGTAATGTCGATCGCGGAATCGACAGCATCAATAGAGCCTTCGCGCTCGCGCGGAGTCTTGATCATTGGAACGATGAAGACCTCACCGCCGCGCATGATCGTGTGACCTTTGTCGCCGACATAAGCGATCTCCACCCCGACACGGAACTCTTTCTCGAATCGATTGTCGAAGACGCCCAAGCCAAAATTGATGTCCTCAAAGCCGCCGCCGAGCAATTGCCTCGGGCGACGTTGGCCTCCAACACCTCGTCACTCAGTATTGGTCGTCTCGGTGGCTGGGCTGGCGAACCGAAACGGATGATCGGGACGCACTACTGGAACCCGCCATTGCTGATGCCGCTGGTCGAGGTCATCCAGAGTCCGGAAACCGATCCGGAGCATACCCAGCGGGCGATGGATGTTCTCCGCGGCCTTGGCAAACGCCCGGTGCTGATCGAGCAGGACGTGAATGGCTTTGTCTGGAACAGACTGCAAATGGCGCTCCTGCGTGAAGCGGTCTGGTTGGTCGAACACGAGGTGGCAACTCCTGCGGTTGTCGATGAGATCGTGCGAGATGGTCTGGCTCGCCGCTGGCGCTACACCGGACCATTCGAAACAGCAGCCCTTGGCGGTCCAGCCACGTTCATGAAAGTGGCCAACAACCTCTGGCCTGAACTCTCTCATGCCCAGGAACTGGAGAATCTCTCTCAATGGCTGATCGACAATCCAGACGAATTACGAGCGATCAAGGTCCGGCGGGATGCTGGCCTAGCGGCAGAACTCAAGCGGGAATGGCGCGACGATGACGCCGCTGGCGAACATTGATCCCATCCGGCGAGAGCCGGTCGCCACCCAGGTCGCCAAGCGCCTGATCGAGGAGATCCTTTCTGGACAGTTCGTTCCGGGCGCGCGAATGCCATCCGAACGGCAAATGGCGGAAGCGTTCGGTGTACCCCGCTCGACCATGCGGGAAGCGCTCAAGGCGCTTTCACTGATCGGGTTGGTGGAAGTTCGCCAGGGGGACGGTACCTATCTCCGCCGAACGGACTCCGCGCTCTTGCCGGAGGTGATCGAATGGGGATTGCTACTCGGTGAGAAACGGACGATGGACCTCGTCGAGGCCCGGCAGGAGATCGAGATCATCCTGGCCGGTTTTGCTGCGGCGCGACGTACAGATCTTGATCTCGAGGCTTTACGGCTGGCAATGCGGCGAATGGAAACGTCGCAAACGATGGCGGAGTTTGTCGATGCCGATGTCGAGTTTCATCTTCGGGTCGCAGAAGCATCCGCCAATCTTGTTCTCCGGGATGTCCATGCCAGTGTCCAGGCTCTCCTGCGCGCCTGGATCATGCGGGTGCTGACCAGCATGGGGGAATCGACGACATCGAGGCTGGAGCATGTCCCGATCCTCGCGGCAATCGAAGCGAACGATGTCGAAGGCGCGCGCCAGGCGATGCAGTCGCATATGGCCTCTGCGACGGCCCGACTGGTGTCTTCTCTCGATGCGAATGAACAGGTCAGTGGAATCGAAATCAGGGAGATAACTTCATGACGGTGGAACTGACAACCAACATCAAACGCTACGGCAGTGAACAACCGCTTCCGACCCGGCAGACGTTGCACGCCGGGCCGGTGGAGGTGGTGCTCGAAGGCGGCGATCTGCGTTACATCCGGCTTGGACCATCCGAGATTATTCGCCGGCTCTACATGGCCGTGCGGGATCAGAACTGGGGTACGATCCAACCGGTCTATCCATCCTTTACGGTCCAGGATCATGGCTCGAGTTTTCGGGTTGATTTCACTGCCGAACATGTCAGCGGCGATGTCGATTTCGCCTGGACCGGCACCATCGAGGGCGCTGACGACGGCACGATCGTCTATACCCTTGATGGCGCCCCACGCAAGCCATTTCTGCGGAACCGAATCGGGTTCTGCGTGCTCCATCCGTCCGATCTGGCCGGTACAGAAGCCAGTGTGGAAACGCCTGATGGACGGGTCGACGGGCTGTTTCCGGTCTTGATCTCGCCTGATCAACCGTTTATCGATATGCAGTCAATTACCCATCCTATCGGAGCATCGGCCCACGCGACGATCACCTTCACCGGCGAGTTGTTCGAAATGGAAGATCAGCGCAACTGGACCGATGCGTCTTACAAGACGTACGGTACGCCGTTGCGTTTGCCCTATCCGGTCGAGGTCGATCCTTCAACGCAGATTCAGCAATCGATCACGATCGCCGTGTCAGGCGTGATGCCGCCATCAGCCGATTCGGCTGCCGAGCAGGAGCAATGGGTCAAGGTCGATCTCGGCAACATGACCCCTTTGCCACCAGTCGGATTTGGCGCCGGTCTCGGCGGCACAATCGAACAGAATGATCTGGAGCGGCTTCGAGTCCTGAAACCGGCTCATCTCTGGGTCTCTCTCGATCTCGGTACGGGGATATGGCGCGAGGATCTGGTGGACGCAGCTGCCCGGGCAACTGCACTCGCTGCTCCCCTTGAACTGAGCGTGGTGGCCGGTCCTGGAGATACCGGCTGGAATGAGCTGGTCCAGGTGATCAACGCCGAGTCGGTCCCGGTCGTTCGGGTCTATGCCTTTCCCGCAGCCAATGATCCGATCGCCTTTCCTCGCACCGATCTTGCCACGCATGACACCACGATCGCGGCGGCGAAGCAGGCATTTCTAGCCGGAGGGATTGACTGTTTGATCGGCGGCGGCACCCGAGCCTATTTCACCGAATTCAATCGGGCGCAGAGCTTCTTGCCGATCGACCAGATGGACGTCGCTACCTATACGATCAATCCTCAGGTTCATGCGTTCGATAATCTGTCAGTGATTGAATGCATCAGCGCCCAGCCTGTCACCGTCAGTACCGCGCGTGCGATTACGGGTGAAACGCCACTGATTGTGGGACCGGTCACGCTTCGACCGCCATTCAATCCGAATGCTACTGGTCCAGTCGTGGAGACTCAAGACGAATTGCCCTTTGCGGTCGATCCGCGCCAACTCTCGCTGCTGGGTGCTGGGTGGACGGTGGGCAGCCTGCATCAATTGGCCGAAGCCGGGGTGGCTGGCATGACCTTTTACGAACTCTATGGTTGGCGTGGATTGATCGAACGGGAACGTGATCTGACTCATCGCGATCTCTTTCCATCTCAACCCGGTCAGCTCTTTCCGCTCTATCACGTCTTCGCCGCCGCGGCACTATCTGCGGGTGGATCGGTCTGCGCGGTCGAGGTCAGCGATCCATTCCAGGTCGAAGCCCTGGCTCTACGAAAAGGCGATGCCGTGCGGTTGATGATCGCGAATCTCGCCGAAACGGTGCAGGAGATTCGCGTGAGTGTGAACGGGCTTACCGGGATCACAATCGAGCATCTCGACGAAACTACCTATGCGGACGCGATGACCGACCCCGGTTTTTCCAGTCGGAAGAGTCAGCCAGCGATGACGATGGGCGATGCGTTGCCATTGACGCTGAAGCCCTTTGCAGTGGCCTTCATCGACGGTGCCATGTAGAGGCGGGACCCATGCCTGCCTGTAACACGGAGAGAGCAAGCCATGGAACATGAAGCCCTTTTCTGGTCTCAGGCTGATGCGTTGCTCATCAAGCCGGAGGTGACGCGCTCGACCATGATGGGACTTCCATGCCTGCGGATGAACGGCGCATTTTTCGCCTCGTTCGACCGAAAAACGGGTGATCTGCTGGTGAAGTTGCCCGCTGACCGGGTCAACGCCCTAGTGGCATCTGGTCAGGGCACGGATTTCGCGCCAGCAGGACGGCGTTTCCGGGAATGGGTCGCCATTTCGCCCGACGCTGTGGAATCATGGCCAGACTATCTCACGGAAGCATTGGCATTCGTAGGCAGTTGACGGCTAGCGTGGATCGCGCAACAACCGCAGACCGTTCAACACGACGATGATCGTGCTGCCTTCGTGACCGACGACGCCGAGCGGTAACGGAATTCCGTGAATCAATGTCGTTGTCACCAGCACGATGATCACGGTCAGGGAAAAACCAAGGTTCTGCAGAATCGTTCGCCGCGTGCGTTGACTGAGCGAAACGGCGTACGGCAGCTTGGTCAGGTCGTCGGCGATCAGAACGACATCAGCGGTTTCGAGCGCCACATCGGACCCGGCTCCACCCATTGCCACTCCGACATCGGCCGTGGCCAGGGCGGGGGCATCGTTGACACCGTCGCCAACCATGGCGACGGAGCCGTTTTCCTTGAGCCGCCGGATGGTGACCAGCTTTTCTTCTGGCAACAGTCCCGCATAGACTTTGTCGATGCCGACTTCCGCGGCGATTGCCCGGGCCACCGCTTCATGGTCGCCAGTCAACATCACGGTTTCCGTGATCCCAAGAGCATGGAGTTCATCGACCACACCGCTGGCACTCGGTCGGAGCACGTCGGCCACGCCGATGACGCCATGGATCTGCTCTGTATCGCCGACGAGTATTGCGGTTTTGCCTTCGACGCGGAGTTCATTGGCGATGACCTCGGCGTTGGTTGTATCGACCCCGCGATCGGCAAAGAGCTCGGGATTGCCAATTGCGATCTCATGACCATCGACGGTGGCAACAAGACCTTTTCCAGTTACGGCGCGAAAATCCCGAACATCGGCGAGCACCAGTCCGCGTGCACGAGCGCCAGCGATGACGGCTTCGGCCAAGGGATGCTCGGACAAGCGCTCGGCACTCGCGGCCCGCATGAAAAGCTCATCCTCCGACCAGCTGTCTTCGCAACTGACGACATCGGTCACCCTGGGCCGGCCAATCGTCAGCGTTCCTGTCTTGTCGAACGCGACAGTTTTGACAAGACCGAGATCTTCGAGATAGCCGCCCCCCTTGAACAGGATGCCGTTGCGAGCTGCATTGGCAAGACCGGAGAGGGTGGAAGCGGGGGTCGAGATCACAAGCGCACAAGGGGACGCAACCACGAGCAACGTGATCGCCCGGTAGAAGGCGTCGCTCTGGGTCATGTCGCCAATCTGCCAGAACCCCAGGAATGCCAGCAACGATCCCACGATCACGATGATCGTGTAGGTGCCTTCGAATCGGTCAGTGAAGCGCTGGGTCGCGCTCTTTTGCTCGCGGGCATCGTCGACGATCTTGACGATCCGGGCGAGGGTGCTTTCCTGGGCGACGCGCGTGACCTGAGCTTCCATCGCACCGGTCGTATTCATGGTACCGGCGAAAATCTGATCCCCCGGGTGTTTCTGCACCGGTAGCGATTCGCCGGTGATTGCAGCTTGGTCGACCGAGGAATCACCGGAAAGAACCACTCCGTCGATCGGGATCCGCTCACCGGGACGAATCAGAACATGGTCTCCGAGAGAAAGCTGTTCGATCGGGACAACGGCCTCGCCATTGGGCAGGTCGTCGCTGAGGAGCGTAGCTTCCTCCGGGGTCAGATCCATAAGCGACTTTACTGCCCGCTGGGTTCGACCGAGAGCGTAGTGCTCGAGAGCGTTCGAGGTGGAAAAGAGGCCGAGGAGGATCGCGCCCTCTTCCCAATGTCCCACGAACGCCGCGCCGATTGCAGCAACGACCATCAGAAGATCGACATTGACCTGGAGGTGGATGAGATCCTGGAGAGCGGCAATGGTGGCAAACGTACCGCCAAAGAGGTACGCACCGACGAAAAGCCCGACAACTACATTTTCAGGGGCATCGAAACCGTAATCGGCCACAAGCGCAGCAACCAGAAACGACCAGCATCCAACCGCAGCGATAACGAGCTGCCAGCGTTCCCACCACGTCTCTTCTTCATCGCTCTGCGTGATCTTGCGAACGGTTTCGGCGGAGCGGGGTTCGTATCCGGGTTCTGGTTCAGGTGGCGTCGAGCCGTTGCTACGCTGGCCGTCAGTGAGGTTGGCGCGCAGTTCGCTGTCGGTTTCGGTGTGGCTGGTGGTCACTGATGGCATCCCGGCAAGAACCAAAATCCGACGAATATCGTCAGAATTGGAACGAACGTTCTACCTATTCAAGTGTAGCAGTGTTGAGTCCCTGTCCTGACCGCGTCCTTCATATCCTCCCGGTTTGTGCAGACCGGGAGCGAAGGATCCGCGTGTAGTGTCGGCACGGGGGAAACGGGCGATGTTTTCTACAACTGAAGGTGGATTGTGCGGCGCGGCAGTTGATGGAGAGAAGGGATGACCTCGGTTGGCGGAAAAATCGTTCTCTTTGGTTCCGGTGAAACCGCCAAGCAGGGACGCAAGATCCAGGAATCGTTGCTGATGGCCTATCCCAGACCGGTCAGGGTTGCGATTGTCGAAACGCCAGCCGGGTTTCAACCCAATGTCGACATTGTGACTCAGAAAATCGCCACGTTCTACAGCCACAATCTTCAGAACGCGAAACCCGCCATCACGATCGTTCCGGCCCGCAAACGGGGAAGTGATTTCGACCCCGGTGATCCGGAGATTGCGCATCTGCTCGATGATGCGGACGTGATCTTTTCGGGTCCTGGAAGTCCCTCGTACACCATTCGCCAACTGCAGGACAGCGCGACACTGCAGAAGATGCGGAATGCGCTCAGTCGGGGCGCGACCGTGATTCTGGCGAGCGCAGCCGCGCTAGCGGTGGGCCGAAAAGCGATACCGGTCTACGAAATCTACAAAGTCGGTGACGACCCCGTCTGGATTGATGGTCTCAATCTGCTGGCGGACTTCGGACTGAATGTGGCCGTCGTAGCACACTGGAATAACTCCGAAGGTGGCCCCGAGCTCGACACTAGCCATGCGTTTATCGGTGCGGATCGGTTCGAATCGCTCCTGGCGCACTTGCCACTCGAAACGACTGTGCTCGGGGTTGACGAGCACACGGCTGTGATTCTGGAGCAGACCCCGGATACTGCTCGGGTCGAAGGCGCTGGCGTCGTCACGGTGATCAGCGGCACCGGAACCCACATCTTTCCAGCAGGATCGATGTTTCCGTTGTCCCTCTTGCGTGAAAGTCGGTGTGCATGATCGAACGGATTACCGCCATCGACCGCTCCGATCCCCGCATTGCGTTCCTTTCCCAGAAGCCGTTACCGGAAAAACCGGGTTGCGTACTTTGGTGGATGAGTCGGTCCCAACGCGCGACAAACAACCAGACGGGAAACCTCGCTATTGCTATCGCCAATGAACTTGGCCTGCCCGTGGTGGCCGTTTTTTGCATGGCACCGGTTTATCCCCGGGCCACGTTGCGGGCCTACCACTTCATGGCCGAAGGTTTGGCAACCATCCCAGACCGTCTCGCTGAGCGAGGCGTTGGCTGGATTCTGCGCGTGGGTGAACCGGAACGGATCGTACCGGAAGTCGCCAAACAATGCGGCGCGGCGGTCGTGGTTGCCGATTTCGACCCGCTTGCGGCCGGACGAACCTGGCGTCAGCAAGTGGCGGATCGGATAGCGGTGTCAATGGTCACGGTAGATAGCGACACCGTGGTGCCATCGTCACTCTTTCCAAAGGAAGAATGGGCGCCGCGAACGATTCGTCCCAAGATTCACCGACTACTGCCCGAGTTTTTGCAGCCGATTCCGAATCCGGTCGCGGACCGGCGTTCCTCCGTCTGCGAAGCGCACGACCCGCTGACAGTGATTCGGACGCTGCCGCTTGACCAGAGCGTTGGTCCGTCGACCCGATTTCAGGGCGGTTCGGACCAGGCTCACGCCCGTTTGCAGACGTTTCTCACTCTCCGATTGGCGGGCTATGCCGATGGGCGCAACCATGCCGATCGGGATGGCACGAGCGAGTTGTCACCCTATCTTCATTTCGGTCAGATCAGTCCGCTCGAGATCGCGCTGAAGGTGATCGACGCGGACGCGCCGCCCGAATCAGTCGATGCGTTCATCAACGAAATGGTGGTGCAGCGGGAACTGGCGATCAATTTTGCATTGCGGAATCCCGATTACGATCAGTTTGCTGGTTTGCCCGATTGGGGGCGAAAAACCCTCCGGGAGCATGCCGCCGATCCCCGTCCGGTGCGATACGATCGGGCCACCCTGGAAGCTGGCCGAACGAACGACCCGCTTTGGAACGCTGCTCAGGTGCAGATGGTTCGAGAAGGATGGATGCCGAATCGCTTGCGCATGTACTGGGCCAAGCAGTTGCTGCTCTGGACGGAATCACCAGAAATCGCCTTCGAAACCGCCAAGACGTTCAACGATCGCTATTTTCTCGACGGGCGCGACGCCAACGGGTATGCCGGTATCGCGTGGTCGATTGGCGGCCGCCACGACCGCCCATTTCCGCCGAATCGGGCCATATCTGGTCTCGTGCGACCGATGGGAAGCGCCGGAATGCGGCGGCATTTTGACGTTGATGCGTACATTTCTCAGGTCAATCGCCGTTTCGGGTGATAATTGGTGCAGTTGTGTCTCCTTGATGGTCTAGCCGTGTGCGGACGTCCAGGTTTTTCTGGCGAATAGCGGGCGGTTGGACAGAGGTTGCTGGCATCACAACGCTTGCTCTTCGAGAGCGAGCCGATGAGGAGGTTCAGGCGATGAAGCGGCGGTCGGTTTTGCGAGTCTTTGGCCGAGTCCAGGGCGTCAACTACCGACGTGCTGCGCAGCGTGAAGCGGTTCGGCTGGGCGTTACTGGTTTCGCGCGGAATATGCCAGACGATTCGGTATGGATCGAAGTTGAAGGTGAAGACGAAGCGATGTCTGCATTCATCATCTGGTGTGAAAAGGGACCACCTCGATCGGTGGTCGACAAATTCGAAGTCCAGGACGGCGACCTCGTCGGCTACAAAGGCTTCGAGATTTACTAGACTGTCCGTCTATCCACTCCTGGCAACCGTTTCCGCGTTGGTCAGAACTTCGGCATGCAATTCAGCAAGTTGCCCCTGAATCGACACCGGCAGGCTATCGAACCGATCCTGCGCGGCTAGAGGCAACGCCAGGCGTAACCGCCAGACGCGGCGAGCCTCATCGCGGGTCAGCGCGTCGGAGGTCATTGCGGGCGCGCTCCATTGACGGCAGGCTTCCTCGATAGCCGCTGGTTCGAGCGGGAGGAGTTTTTCCACGATATAGGTGATGGCCGCAGTCTGAACCGCTGGTGTAGCGGTCGTTCGGGCTGGTAGCGATACGAGTCGGGGCGATCGGGCGGTTTCGGCTGCCGCGGATGCCTTTCCGGTCGGCCCGAAACTGGCAACCTGCTCCGGAACGATGCGGCGGGTTTCCAGAATGCCGGCAAAGATGATGACAACGCCGATTGACATGGCGATATAGAGGTATTCGTGGTGGCCAAGCCTGGTCAGGGTTCCACCCATCGCTACGACCACCGTTCCGAGAGCGATCAGGACACAGCCGATCATCCGGTGACGCTGAATCCCGAGTTTGCGGAAACGCCAGGCGGAATAGAGAGCGCCCCCGACCAGGATCAGGGTGCCGATCGTGTTGATGCTGATCGTCAGACCGACGAGCGCGGGACTCTTGTCGAGCGCATCCCAGCCATCCTCAGGTAGGGTGGCGTTGTCTACCGGTGTGTTGAGTACAAGCGTGGCTGCCACTGCGGTGACGAGGAGAGCGACGCCCGGGGCAAAGCGTTCGATCTTCGGTCTGGCCAGGAGATAGAGCTCGCCGAGAGCCAGATAGCCGACTACGAGAACGGCCCCGCCGAGATAGTAGATCCGGGCGAGCGGCGCGGTCCAGCCGTTGAGCGAACCAATGACTTCAGCGCCAGCCGCCGCCGCGAAGATGCCAAATGCGATCGCCCAAACGATCCGGTCGGGTTTCGGATGGCGCCAGGAATCCCGCGCGAGTATGAGTCCGCAGGCGGCGCTGACGACAAACGCGATAAGTGGAAAAACGACCACGGTTGGGGACTCCGCGCGGAGCGAATGTGGCGGGCGAACGGCAATCCATCAACCGGACTGCCCGAGGATTCTACCCGTTTCGACGACTGATCGTGGCGCTCTGGGTATCGTGAACCACGATTTACTCGGACTGCTGGCGGATGAAGGCGATGATGGCGGCGAGCTGTCGATCGGACAAGCGAGTTTCTGCGACGGGGTTCACGGTGGCATGCCCTTCGCGGACGAGAACGTAGATTTCGGCATCGGAGAGTACGTCTGCCGGATTTTCGGGTCCGGCCAGTGGTGAAGCGGTGCCGGCGCCATCGGGACGGTGACATTGTTGGCATTGGAACTGGAATTGCTGCCGACCAAGGGTGACATCACCGGCGGAGGCATCGAACTCGGTACTGGCCACCTCGATTGGGGTGGCGCCCGCCGCGATGGCCGATGCCTGCTGTTGGACGAATGCGGTGGCCGTGGCCATTTGCTCGCTGGAGAGCGTTGGCGTCGGCTGGATACCGAGGAGATCGTTGATTTCCTCTTCAGAGGCACGACCGCAAGCGGCGATGAGCAGAACGACGCTGCAGGTAAGCAGGAGAACGAGAGCGCGTTTCCTCATGGATGAACTCCTGGCCAGCAGATCAGTCGACGCGGGTACGTGTGGCTGAAGGATAGCGACGTGGTGGGACGAGCGTCAATGTGGGGTGGGCACGGAAAGCGCTCACCCTGATTGGTTCTGTCCAATCAAACCCTTGGTTCGGCTACGGCAACGAAAAGCGCAACTCGTCGACGACGTCATCCAACAGCCAGCGATCTCCGTTTCGGACGAAAACGAACTGGTAGGTTTTTTCGACCGGGATGAGGGCTGGGTCGAGGTGGACGGTGGCGATGACTCGACCGTCTGGCAGGGTCAGGATCGGCTCGATGGCGAGGATGAGCGTGGTTTCGTCGTCCGGATCGGTGACGACCGGTGTACCGAGGGTGGCCAGGAGGGCTGGGCTGAGAAGACGCTGGAGATAGGCGTCGCTGAAATCGGCGTAAGCGCGGGTGGGGTCGTCGCTGTCGAGGCAGAGCACGATCCTCGCCACGACCGCGCGGATCGCGTTGGCGGTTTTGGGGTCGACTGGTTCGATTCCCTGATAGGACCGTGGTAAGGGCGTTGCCGGGACTGGCGTGGCGGCGAGGTCCTCGAGTTCGGCCAGGGGACGAGGGTCGTTGGGGCAGACCAGCGCCACCGGTGTGGCCTTTTCTGCAGCCATAATGCCGGGCCAGCAAACGCCGACGAGTCCGGCGACGAGCGCCAGCAGCAACCAGTGTCTAGGGCTTGCCAACGGTCTGATTCTGGTCGTCCCAGCCTGCGAGCGCGGCCATGGCGGCACCGACGCCGGCGCCGAAGGTGACCGGGTAGCCGATATCGGCGAGGCTCCTTTCGAGAATCGCCAATTGGCTGGCCAGCATGGTCGGATGCGCGGCCATCCCCATATGGCCGAGGCGGAAGAGTTTGCCGTTGAGTTCGCCATAGCCAGGCGAGATCATGACGCCATAGCGATCGCGCATCGTGCCGCGAATCATGGCGTCGGTCACCCCAGCTGGCATGGTGACTGCGGTAACACAAGGGGCGGCGATATCGTCGCTGGCGGCCCAGAGATCGAGCCCGAGGGCGGTCACGCCGATCCGACAGGCGCGGGCGATGGCCTGATGTCGTGCGGCCATATGATCGACCCCTTCCTCGAGCGCCTGGGTCAGGGTCGAGTGGAGGGCGTAGATTTCGCTGACGGAGGGGGTGTAGGGAAAGCGTTGTTCCTCGATCCAGGTCGTTTTCCAGTCGAGGATCGAGAGAAAGGTGTTGCGAACTGGATGAGGATGGTCCTCCATCGCTTTCCAGGCGGCTGGACTGATCGCCATCAGCGAGAGCCCGGGTGTGCCGCCGAGACATTTCTGCGGACCGGCAATGGCGACATCGATCCCCCAGGTTTCCGGGCAGACGGCCTCGCCGCCGAGTCCGGAAACTGTATCGACAATCGTCAGCACGCCGAAATCACGGGCGATGGAGCCGATCTCCCTGACCGGATTGATGGTTCCCGATGGCGTTTCCGAGTGAACCATGCTGAGAAACTTGATCCCCGGATTCGCATTCAAGGCATCGCGGACGGTTTGTGGATCGATCGCTTCGTTGTAGGGAACCGCGACTTCGATGACTTCGCCGCCAAAGCGGGTGATGAACCCCTCGAACCATTTACCGAAGACTCCTGAGACGAGGTTGAGGACACGGTCTCCTGGGGCGATCAGGCTCGCCGCTGCCGCTTCGATCCCGAGGACCGCTTCGGCTTGCATGATGACGACGTCGTACCCGGTCTGGTAGACCTCCTGGAGGAGGGAGGTCGTTTCAGCAAAGAACTCCTTGAACGACGGGTCGTAGTGATAGAGAACCGGTTTGCTCATGTCGCGGCGGGTGCGGTCGGGGACTTCGACCGGACCGCCAGCGAGGGTCATTCGTGGCCAGTTGGGCATTCGAGGATTCCTTCCAGTGATTTCGTCATCCTGAGGAACGAAGGATCTCCTGCCGCAGCAGTCTGCGCGACAGAGGAGAGATTCTTCGCTGCGCTCAGAATGACAACTGAGCTCTGCACTCAGTTCGTCCAGCCGCATCATGTCATCCTGAGGAACGAAGGATCTCTGCCGCAGCAGTTTGCGCGACAAGGAGAGATTCTTCGCTGCGCTCAGAATGACAATCTCTGCGCTCAGAATGACAAGAGTATGCTCAGGATGACAACTCTGCACTCAGTTCGGCCGCTTCATGTCATCCTGAGGAACGAAGGATCTCCTGCCGCAGCAGTCTGCGCGACGGAGAGGAGAGATTCTTCGCTGCGCTCAGAATGACAAGTACTTGTGCGCTCAGAATGACAATACTCTGCGCTCAGAATGACAAAATAGAGGATCTCCTGTCGGCAGCAGCCCGCGCGCTGCAGATACGCTAATAGCCCAGTTCACTCAGCCGACTGTTCATGCCATCGACATCGCCGATCGCCGACACCTCGATCTCTTCGTTCACGATCTGCGCTTCGGCGGTCTTGACGATCTCCTGGACCTCGGTTGGCACCGATTCGGGGAGATCGAGAAGGCGGACGCCACCGTTTTCGATGCTCATCGTGTAGACCTTGCCGAACTCGCCACTTTCGAGATCGGCGATCATCTGACCGAAGATGCCGGTGTAATCGAAGAGAACGGAGGTCAGGAGCACGTCGCTGTAGTCCTCGCGTTTGTCACCGATAACGTCGATGAACATCGCCGGGGTGTCGGCGTTGGCGCTGTCTTCGTTGTGTTCGCGGACGGCTTCGATCATCCCGAAGGAAGCACCGTCGCCCATGCCGAAGATGATATCGGCGCCGGCGGCGAGCTGCTGTTCGGTGACCCGTTTGGCCCCGACGGCATCGTCGTAGGCTGCCTGGCCGATCACGCTGTAGATCAGATCAGCGTCGGGATTGGTTGCCTTTAGTCCTTCAGCAAAACCAACAACCATGAAGTTCCAGGTTGGCGACTGATCCGAGACCACGATCCCGATCGTTCCGGTGCTGGTCATCTCGCCGGCGAGCACGCCAGCAAGGTAGGCGACCTCCTGGGCTTCGGTTTCGTAGTCGGAAACGAGACCGGGTACGACGGCGTTCGGATTTTCGATCACCGCGACCGGTACGCCTTCGGCGTCGGCGAACTCGGGACAGGTGGTCTGGTAGCCGGATGCGTGGCAGATGATCAGCTGCGCGCCGCCATCTTTCAGGTCTTTGAGGATGGGGGTGATATCGTCGTAGCCGCCGTTTTCCTGGACTTGCGAGGTGATGCCGAGTCGTTCGGCGACGGTGTCGAGACCGTCAGCCGCCTGCTGGTCCCAGCCGAGGTTGGTGCGCGCGCTCGGGACAACAACCGCGACATTGGAGACTTCTTCGGGTTCATCCTGGGCGCGGACCTGACTGGTCAACCCACCGGCAATCGAAAGAAGGAGCACCAGCGCGATGGCGATCTGGGCTGACTGGAAAAAACGTCGCATCATGCACCCCCGTGACAGTGTGGCTGGAGAAAGCGAGCCAGGAACCACCGGGTTCGTCGCTCGCGTTCTATCATCATCGTCTGACGGGCTGGAGGATGCAAGTGAGGGCCAAAACCCTCGATCCCCAACGCGTTGCTGCGGCGGAAAAACCCCAATCCCCCCAACCCCTTGCCCCTAGGTCCTTCCTTCGTCAGGATAAACTTCGGGGTAAGGGGCTTTTTCAATCGTGGACATGGATAAACAGGATGGACAGGATTTCGTTATTCAGTTGTGGCGGCGGAATCGACCATGACGAAGCGACCCCAATCCCTAAATCCCTTGCCCCTTTGCGAAGGGGTACGGGACTTGGTTCGGTGAGATGCTTCCGGGATTCGGCGCCGAGTGTGGATGACGGGTAACCAGCCCGGACAGGTGTAATGGCTGCGCCGTCCGCAGACCTGTCCGCTGGGATCGTGTGGAGAGAGTATAGAACACATGTTCTGAATGCGTCAACCTTCTCAGAGGAACAGGTGCTGGTGCGTTGACTAGCCGGGACTTGGATAGTCGGCAAAGAGGTTGGCATAGACGCCGTGGGTAGCGTCGGGGTAGCGCTCGTAGATGTGCTGGTAGACCTCTTCCTGTTTGGCGATGACGAGATCACGAGTGTAGGGACCGGGGAGATTGGTGCGGAGGCCACGCTGGATCGATTGCCTGACGGCGGCTTTGGATTGCTGCTTTTTGCGCCAGTCGAGCACGAGCTTCGATTTCTTGAGGGTGGCGAGGAGGCCGCGGGCGGCTTTTTTGACCTGCTCTTCCTCGGCAGGGGTGAGATCGGGACCGGGGCGGGTGATGACATCGAAGAGGGCGAGCTCTTCTTCGGAAAGACCAAGGGCGATGTGGCGTTGCTCTTCCTCGCCCAGGTCCTGAGCGAGGTCGAGGAGAGCCTGGAAGTAGGCCTGAACGTTGATCGAACCGGCGTTGTAGGCGTCGACGACTTCCTGAAGGCGGTCGGCGTAGTCGATGCGGGATTTGTTGAGATCGATGAGCTGGGCGATCTTGCGTTCGATGGCAGCGCGAAGGCGTTGGGATTCGGTGCGCTGGCGACCGTTGGCGAAGCGTGCGGCGAGCATGCCGAAATCGAGCTGTGAGAGGTCGATGAGGTCTTCTTCGCTCGTTTCCTGGATGACGTAGCCCTCCGCGGCGAGGGAGCGTTCGAGGAGATCTTCGACTTGAGCCATGACGCCGGAGATGTCGACCTTTGGCTGGAGGGCGCGGATCATGCCGGCAATGGCATCGAGCAGGGCAACGTCGCCGCGGAATTCGACGACGACTGGATCGGGCTGGACGGCGCGGTAGAAGGTGTCGGCAGTGGCAACCAGGGTGAGGAACTCGACCCGGGATGCGTCGGTTTCGAGTACGACTTCGCGGGCTTCCTGGAGGAGCCCAATACGGGCAAATGCGGACGCGTTCTGGATAGCGAGGACATCGACCCCGCGGTTTTCGAGAAAGGCGAGGGCTTTGTCGCGGGCGTCACGCAGTTTGGCGACGAGTTCTTCCTTGGGTTTGATGGGGGTGTCGCCATCGCCCGGACCGGCGGCGTAGATGGCTAGGGCTTTTTCGAGATTGCGGAAGATGCCGACGTAGTCGACGATGAGGCCGTTGACCTTGCCACCGAAGACGCGGTTGGCGCGGGCGATGGTCTGCATGAGGGTGTGATTGCGAAGGGGTTTGTCGAGATAGATGGTGGAGAGGCTGGGAACATCGAAGCCGGTCATCCACATGGCGGTGACGAAGACGATGCGGAAGGGATCGTCGGGGTCTTTGAAGCGATCGGCGAGGTCTTCTTCGATCATGCGTTTGCGGTGGGGGCGGATGTCGAGGCCTTTGGCGTCGAAGTCGGCGACTTCGTTCTGGGCTGAGGAGACGACTACGGCCATGTCGGTGGATTGCAGGAAGTCGAGTTCGGCGTTCAAACCCCAATCCCCCGGCCCCTTGCCCCCAGGTCCCTCCTTTGTCGGGATGAACTCCTGGGTAAGGGGAGAACTTGTTTCTGGGTCCGGCTGTTCGGCCCTCACCCCCGGGTCTTCTTCACCCCAATCCCCAAACCCCTTGCCCCTTTGCGAAGGGGTAAGGGGCTTTTGTTCGAGCTCTGCAATTCGCTGCTGCCAGATGCGGTGGACTTTGTCGTACATGCGGACGGTGGTGGCTTTGTCTACTGAGACGACCATGGCTTTGCCGGTGAGGTTGCCGTTGGCGCGGTAGCGGCCGAGGTAGTGATCGACGATGTCGGCGGCGATGCGTTCGAGGCGGTCGTCGTCGGTGATGAGGTGGTATTCGCGGGCGAATTCGCGTTCGAGGCGTTTTTCCTGGGCGTCGTCGAGCATGGCGTTGTCGATGATGGCTTCGAGCTCTGCGTTGAAGGTGTCGTTGACGAGCTGCATTTCGGGGACGCGGTTTTCGTAATAGAGAGGGACGGTGGCGCCGTCTTCGATAGAGTCGCGGAAGTTGTAGACAGAGACGTAGTCGCCGAAGACTTCCCTGGTGCGTTCTTCGCCGGCGATGAGGGGTGTGCCGGTGAAGGCGATGAAGGCAGCGTTGGGGAGGGCGGTGCGCATGTTGGTGGCGAGATCGTCGTACTGGGAGCGATGGGCTTCGTCGGTCATGACGATGATGTCGCTGCGATCGGAGAGTCTGGGGTAGAGCTTGCTTTTGTCGGTGCGGAATTTCTGGATGAGGGTGAAGACGTAGCGGTGGTCTTCGGTGAGGAGCTGTTTGAGGTGCTCGCCGGACTCGGCGTAGGCCTCGTCCTGTTCGGTGACTGTGCCGGAATCGAGAAAGTTGCGATAGATCTGGGAGTCGAGCTCCTTGCGGTCGGTGACGATGACGAAGGTGGGACTGCCGGGGCGTTTGCGGAGGACCTTGCGGGAAAAGAAGATCATCGAGAAGGATTTGCCGGCACCCTGGGTGTGCCAGAAGACGCCGAGCTTACCGGGGTTGTGGCCGAGCTGATCGAGAGCGGTAGAAGGCGCGATTGACGCCGAGGACCTGGTGGTTTTTGCCGAGAATCTTGACCGGTTTACCGGCGATGTCGGTGAAGAGGGTGAAGTTTTCGACAAGATCAAGGAGGCGATTGGGTTCGCAGGTGCCGCGAATCATGGTTTCGAGGGAGACGGCGGGTGGTTCGTCTTCATCGGCGACCCGTTTCCACTCGGCGAAGTGCTCCCAGGCGGAGGTGATGGTGCCGAGGCGGCTGTGGGTGCCGTTGGAGAGGATGACGAGACCGTTGTACCAGAAGAGCTGGGGGATGGTTTCCTTGTAGTCGCGGAGGTTGTCGTCGAAGGCATTTCTGAGCGGTTTGGTGACCGATTTGAACTCGACGAGAATCAGGGGGAGACCGTTGACGAACCCAACCAGATCGGGACGGCGGGTGTAGGTTTCGCCGCTGATCCAGAGCTGGGAGGTGAGGAGGAAGTCGTTGCTGGCAGGATCGTTCCAGTCGATGACCTGGACGGTTTCGGTGGTTTCAGGGTGCCACGGTCGTCGCGGACATCGATCTTGACGCCATCACGGAGGAGTTTCCAGACATCCTGGTTGGCGTGGACCGGGTGCATGGCGGAGCGATCGCGGGCGATCTCCTCGAGAGCGGAGTCGATCGCGGTTGGTGGGAGGCCGGGGTTGAGACGTTCGAGCGCGGCGCGGAGACGGGAGATGAGAACGACATCGTGGCGGGTTTCGCGAACGAGGGTGCCGGATGGGTCCGTGGGTTTCCGCGTAGCAGTCGATCGTCTGGTAGCCGAGCTCGGCGAAGAGGTCGATGGCCGCTTGTTCGACGAGTTGTTCGGAGTAGTCGGACATGAGAAGAGTTTACGATGCAATGGTCGGGGTTGTCGGCATCAAACTTGATCAGGGATTTCGAGATTCCAGAGCTTGGCGACGGCAATCAGGTCGGGATCGGTCTTTGTAACAGGCTCGGGTGGATTCAGCCAGACTAGCTGGACGCCTTCGAAAAGTGCCCAACATGTCAGGGAAGGATCATGACAACTCGAATACGCGATGCCATTCATTCCCTGTTGTATCGCCCACTGCGCCACGACCCTGGTCAAAACATGATTTCGGGCGAGCAAGTCCCCGAGCACGAACCGGTCACCAAAGCCGAGCTTATCTATCTCCGGCGCCAGACTGCGTCGCAGGTGCTCTTGCGTAGCGGGAGAACGCACATCGAGCCATCGATGTCCTGAAGTGACCGCGAACCGGCTGATCACCTTGCGAAAGAAATCGGGAGCAATCGGCCCGGGATAGTTCTCATCAGTGATGGCGCGACTGCGGTCGAACAACTGCGCCAGGAGCGCAGGATTTGGTCTGAAGGTATCGAGCGTTTCGAGAAATGCTGCCCGCCGTTCAGACGCCGCGTACAACGTGGATACGGATTGGGTGAGATCGTCGTATCGGCCATGTCCAGTGTAGGCAATGGGCGGCCATGCCAGGGGATCAGGCAATCTGCCAATTCGAATCAGGAAAGGCGGGTCTTCAGCTAGTTCGATTGGCATCAACCGTGAGCCAGGTACGCGCGGGCAGCCCCCATAACCAAATCTGCCTGTTCTGGCGATTCACGTATCACCGAAAGAGGAGACCGATCCTGCAGTGCTGGGTTCATCCCGAGGAGCCAGGCTCTGGCCGTGGCCTCATCTTCCGCCATCGACAACAGCATGGCGACATGAAACCCGTCGCGCAGCCGTTGCTCTGAGGCAGGTCTTGGAACCCGACTACCGCTGGCCCACTTGCCGATGGCTTTTGGATCCGCACTGGCGGTCATAAAGGCAGTTAGGCGTTGCCCCAGCAAGTGCTGAAAAAACGCCGCCATTTCCGCCGGTTTCGTTTCGACCGTCACCTGGTGGGCCGCATTCAGAATCTGCTCGGCGTCGCGATCCGCAGATGACTGCCGATGGAATTCCTGAACTGTTAGAGCCATGATCTCATCCTGACGTGATACGATTAGGTGCTTCCCATCCCACCAATAATACACCCCGCAACACCACCAGTAATGTTACCAACCACATCAGCATCTAGAACGGTACGTTATCAATATCTCCAAAATCTACTTCCTTCGGTGCGTTCACGGGAGTTTGAGTGGCATTTTCTACCAAATATGTGGCTCTCGCTAGCAATTCATCAAAAGTGACAATCTCGGGACTTTGTAGAAGCAATCTGAATCGCTCGAAGGATCCTATCTGGTCATCGTCATCAAGCTGATCTGTATGTCCGATTATTAGGATGCCTTTGGGCTGATGGACGTGAGTTTGCTCTTCGTGAAGAGCAATGGCATTGTCCTGCGAACCGCTTACAAGCCAAGTCTCACAATTGGCTTGTATCTGTGAGATACCTTGAGACATTTCGCCAGAGATACCATAGTAACCAGAATTGGCTCGGTGCGGTGAGCTTCTAAGCAACCGTGTTTCAGGAGTCTTGATCTCCACGAGAACTGTGAATTTAGCTCGAGAGGCTTCTGTGCGAAAGAGAAAATCTCCTCGCTCCGCCCCCAGACGATTAACCTGCAATCCGCCATAGGCAGGCTGAGATTGGGATAGATGCAAGAATTGGTACGAGAGTCCAAAGCCGAAAATCCATGTGTTTGATTCAAAGAATGCCTGCCAATCGGATTCGGTCCATTGACTAGTTTCGAGTGCCCCGTGAAACCTCTCCAACGCTGCGCGCCTTAACTCGTGTTGTTTTCGAAGACCCACGGTTTCAATCAGATTCGGTTCTATCTCCTCCAGCAATTCGAATAATCCTTCGCCTTCTAAATCGTACAATCGTTGGAGGACTTCCAGTTTCCCACTATCAAGGATTGGGGGATCATTCGAATCTGCAATTGGAGTTCCAAATTCAGCCAGTATCTGTTCGAGTGAACCGGCCTGGTGATAAAAACTTAGGAGTGCCATTAACAACCGCTTTGTTTCAATTGAACGAAGCTTCAGACGTATCTCTTCGCCGTCTCGTACGTGTGAAAGATTGAAGCTATCGGCGTCCCTCCAGAGTTCTGTCGCTTCTTGGCGACTGCGCTTTTGATGCATCAACGTTGCTTTGACTCTAGCTGTATCGTCGTATGGATTTTGGATGAATTCGGGACGGACTATTTTCCTAGTGGTGACTCCGATACTGGCAGGCATATTTTCGTTTTGCTGATTTCCTGTCCTTGGTTCTATGTCACTGATAACGATGTCATTTCTGTAATGATCCGGATTCCTGGATTCTATCGCTTCAAATCGAGGCATATCATCCGCTCCAATCTACTCAAATTTAAACCCGGGGTAAGCACTTATCTAATTGGCGTGCCAGACATTAGTTTCTGCAACACAAGGTTCCTTGTATCAGTAAGCACACCATGGGCACGTCCTAGCACGGAAAGTTCATCAAACAGTGGAGCGACATAACTAACAAAGCATCCGGCAATGTCCTTGGAAGGAACTGCAATATTAAGGCGGTCGAAGGTCGCAACAATAATTGTGTCAAACACCGCTCCATGTGCTTCTTGACGAAGTCGTGCGACACACTCAGCTGCAGTCATCCGGATGAAACGTGCATCCCATCCGGGTTTCGGCTTCAACGCGTAGCAAGATTGGTTCATGGCCATCGGAACATAGGGTACTGCAAGCTTTCCAACGGTCCCACGCGCAGTGATAAATACGGTGTCTCGATCATATAACTCGCTATTGCAATGGCTGAGTCCTAGTTCGGTTATGGTCTTTTCCGTTGAGAAAACGAGAAATCCTTTCGGCGCGTCCTTCGGTGTGAAAAATGGGATCGGACCATTCCAGAATTCCGACTTCGAAGTCTTAGGGGTGCCGCCACTTCTTACTTCTGCAATCTCAGAAAACGCGCCCACTGCCCACCCCTCCGGAATCGGGCCGAGTTCGCTGTCGACGAGGGGGATGTTTTCGTGGCCGGGGTAGCGGAAGTGGACGAACCATTCCTCGTAGATGCGGCGGGCCATTTCCTCGAGGATGGCGATGCGGCGGGTGTTGTTTTCGATGAGGTCGTCGTAGGCGGAGAGGATGCCGGCGATCTTGCGCTGGGTGGAGATTGGGGGCAAACAAAACCGGTAATCAGATATTTGGTTTGCGCTTATGTGCGGTACTGAGGTACCGGTGTGCACGGCGCGCACATAAGCCGTAAACGCAGGGTGACCAATCACATACCTCAAGAAATCTGTGTCCATGGTAGGAGTTCCGCGCATCCGAGCAACTCGCTGAACTAGCAAGCTCGGAAGATCGGTTGCTCGTACCCATCCCCATTTCAACCCGGCTTCAATCCAAGGGCGGTCCATTGCCAGAATTACGTCGCCCTCTTGGAGCCAGTACTTTGAGAAGTCTCCGGTATTTTGAACTGGCCATCGCTTGACGTTCTCCCACCTAAGCAGGCCTTGTGCAACGTTGTCTCCCCTCAGAAGTCTGATCCCTGAGTTGTCATCAACGTACTGGCCACTCTTGAACGGAAACCCCGTTAGGATGTCGATATGGTCGCCAAGCCTGACTTCAGTCCAGCACTCAGTGTCATTTTGCTCAATCAAGCGACTGACTCCAAAATCTCATTCACGTTCGCACTGATTCTCTCCTCCAGCACGCGGGCCTCGGCGTTGAGGAGTTCGAGTTCTTCGTGGAGTTCTTCGAGCCGTTCGGCGAAGTCGAAATCGTCTGCGGCGCGGGCGGCGACGCCGACGTAGCGACCGGGGTTGAGGCTCCAGCCCTGTTGCTCGATTTCCGCGAGGGTGGCGACTTTGCAGAGGCCGGCGACGTCCTGGTAGACGCCGTCGGGGAATGATGCGGCGAGGAGATCGGCGCTGTCTGCGACGTTTTCGGTTTCCTCTCCTCTATAGAGGCGGACGATGTTGGCGATGTATTCGATCTGGGCGTCGGTGAACTCGCGGTGGGCGCGGTCGATCTGGTGGTAGATGTGGCGGGCGTCGATGAAGAGGACGGTGTTTTCGCGGTCGGTGCCGATTTTGCCGCGGTCGAAAAACCAGAGGGTGCAGGGGAGGGTGACGGTGTAGAACATGTTGGGTCCGACAGCGATCATGACATCGACCGCTTTGGCCTGGAGGAGTTTCTGGCGAATCAGCTGTTCGGAATGGCGGGCGTCGGAAGCGGAGTTGGCCATGACGAAACCAGCGCGGCCGGTTTCGTTCAAGGTCGAATAAAACATCTGGATCCAGAGGTAGTTGGCGTTGTCGGTGCTGGGGAGACCGAAGGGGAAGCGGGGGTCGGACTCGAGTTTTTCCTTGTCGACCTGGTTGACGTTGAAGGGTGGATTGGCCATGACGAAGTCGAAGCGGCCGGGACTGTCGTGGAGGTCTTCGTAGTAGGTGTTGCCTTCGCGGATGTCGCCGGAGAGACCGTGGACGGCGAGGTTCATGCGGGAGAGGCGGACGGTGTCGGTGCGCTGTTCCTGGCCGTAGATGGATATCTCATCGGTGGGATTGGCGCGGTGGCGGCGAACGAACTCGGCGGACTGGACGAACATGCCGCCGGAACCGGAGGCGGGGTCGTAGATGCGGCCGTGGTAGGGCTCGATGACTTCGACGATGAGGCGGACGAGGTGGATAGGGGTGAAGAACTCGCCGCCGCGCTTGCCTTCGCTCATGGCGAAGTTGCCGAGGAAGTATTCGTAAATCTTGCCGAACGCGTCGCCTTCGATGTCGCGCGGGATCGAATTGAGGGCACGGAGGAGGGCGGTGATGGTGGCGTCGGCGAGCTGGCCGTAGTTCTTGGGGAGGACGTCGCGGAGCTCGTCGTTTTGCTCCTCGATGGCGCGCATGGCGTCGTTGATGGCTTTGCCGAGGTCGGCGCCTTCGGGGAGGGCCATCAGGGTGGAGAAGCGGGCTGCTTCGGGGAGGTAGAGGACGCCTTCGGCGTGGTAGTCGGTGGGCGTGAGCTGCCAACCGTCGTTTTCGGCTTCGAGACGGGTGGTGGCTTCGGCGAAGCGCTGGTCGGCGTAGCGGAGGAAGAGGAGACCGAGAACGGGGGTGGAGTACTCGAAGGCGCTGAGCTTGGAGTTGGCGCGGAGGTTGTCCGCGATTTCCCAGAGGCGGTTTTCGAGGGTTTTGAGATGGTTGGTTGTGCTCATGGTTTGGATGGTAGCAAAAATGGACGGTGGGTGTCGGGGGAGAGGAGGATCATCCTGCCAAACGCGCCGGGTTGAAACCCAGCGCTGACAGTCCGAAGTCCTACGGACTGGTGGGTGGACGGAGGGTTGGGGTCAGGTGATCGCGCCGGAATGAATTCCAGCGCTGACGGGCTCTTGTCCCTGCGGGGACGCTGTTTGGGGGTGATGGGTATCCCGGAGGGATTTGGACCGTCAGCCCTCGACTTCAGTCGGGGGCGAGGTAGAGGCACGGTTTCAGTTCGCGCCGCCGAACGCGCCGGAATGAATTCCAGTGCTCACAGGCTGTTGTCCCTGCGGGGACGCTGTTTGAGGGTGATGAGCATCCCGGAGGGATTTGGACTGTCAGCCCTCGACTTCAGTCGGGGGCGAGGTAGAGGCACGGTTTCAGTTCGCGCCGCCGAACGCGCCGGAATGAATTCCAGCGCTGACGGGCTCTTGTCCCTGCGGGGACGCGGTTTGGGGGTGATGGGTATCCCGGAGGGATTTGGACTGTCAGCCCTCGACTTCAGTCGGGGGCGAGGTAGGCACGTCAATGGCTACCGTCGCCCCCGCCAGTAGGGAACCCCGAGGGCGGCGGGGAGGGTGGTGCGGCGGGCCATCAGGACCATGGCGAGCATGATCCCTATATATGGAAGCATGCCGATGAATTCGGTGCGGATATCGACGCCGATGATCTGGAGACTGTCGCCGAGCGCGTTGAGCATCCCGAACAGGATCGCGCCGACTGCGATCCGCCATGGGTTCCAGCCGCCGAGCATGGTGATCGCCAGCGCGATGAATCCCTGCCCGACGGTCATCCCGATCGTAAAGATGCGCAGATCGGCAACGGACAAGAACGCGCCCGCGAATCCCGCTGTCATCCCGGCCGAGAGCGATCGCCAGCATGCGGACCCGGGCGACATCGACACCGGCGGCGTCGGCGGCAAAGGGGGCTTCTCCGACCGCGCGGACGTTAAGCCCGAATCGGGTCCGGTACATCAGCCAGGCAAACACCGGCACCAGGGCCCAGCAGGCATAGAAAAGAAGCTGCTGATCGAAAAGGGCTGGCCCGATGACCGGAATCCGGTGGAGGAGAGGAATGGCGAATTCGCGGGGGCGGACGTTGGCGGCGACATTCTGGCCGCCGTAGATGTCCTGGAAGAGATAGCCGGTCAGTCCCATCGAGAAGATCGTGATCGCCAGACCGACGATGATCTGGTCGACCCGTAACCGGATCGTCAGAAAACCAAACAGGAGCGCGAGAGCCAGACCCGCGGCCGTTCCCGCGACCATGCCGGCGACCAGGCTTTCGGTTTGATAGGCGGCATGAAAACCGAAAAAGCAGCCTGCCAGCATCATCCCTTCGATCCCGAGATTGAGTTGGCCGCTCCGTTGCGCGAACGCGTCGCCGCAGGAGGTGACCACCAGTGGCACCGCCCGCATCATCCCGGTCGCGAGCATGGCGGTCAGGAAATCGGTCAGGTCGATCCCGTTGATCGTCATGACTCCGCGCTCACTGCGAGTGACTGGGTCGCCTCGGATGCCGCCGGGTTCTGGCGGAAACGGGTGAGTGTCCAGCGACGTTCGAGATAGACCGCGACCGCGAAGCAGAGGAGCATCAGCCCCTCGAGCATCTCGATGAAATAGGTGGGGATATCGGCCCGACGCGGCATCGATTCGCCGCCGACCAATAAGAAGGAAAAGAAGAACGCGAACGGCACGATCAGGAGACTGTTCAACCGTGCCAGATAGACGAGCGCAAACGCTGTGAACCCATAGGCAGGGTTCCAGTTTCCTTTGAACAGTCCCTGAACACCGAGGACATCGTTGGCTCCCGCCAGTCCAGCTAGCCCCCCGCTGAGCAAGAGCGCGACCGTGATCAGCAGCGCGACCGGCATCCCGGCATGGATGGCGGCGCGACGATTCCGGCCCATGACCTCGAGCATGAACCCGGGCAAGGTGTTGCGGAAGAGGATCGCGACCAATACGACACACAGGAAGCCGACCAGCAATCCGATGTGAACCTCAGTACCGGGAATGTTCGGCAAGCGATCGGCGCGGGGAATGACGCGGGTCTGCGGCGCAACCACCTCCGGATCGCCGACCGGTCCCTTGACCAGCCACGAGGTGACATTGAACGCGACGTAATTCATCATGAGGGTTGTGATGATCTCGTTCAGATTGAAACGGACGCGAAGAAGTGCTGGTATGGTCGCCCAGAGCAGACCCCCGGCGAAACCGGCCGCGCCAGCGATCAGCCACATCAACCAGTCAGGGACATCGCCAACCAACGCGGCGCCGGTGACCGCAGAAAAGAGGGCTCCGATCAGGAACTGTCCGTCGATGCCGATATTCCAGACCCCAGCTTTCAGCGCGATCAACAGACCGCTGGAGATGATCAGGAGCGGCGCCATCTTTTTGAAGGTTTCGGTCAGACCATCGCGATCGAATAACCCGCGTTCGAAGAGGATCCGGTACGCCTCGAGGGCGTCCTTGCCGGTGGCTTCGAGAAAAAGTCCGCCGATCAAGAACGCGGCCAGGATCGCGAGGAGACTGGAAAGGAGGGGAGCCGGACTGAGCCGGGCCGAGACACGATCGATCATCGGTTCGCTGTTTCCGTCGGCATGTTTCCGGCAGTCATCAATCGGCCAAGTCGGTCGGGCGTGGCCTCGTCACCGGAGAGGGTGGCGACGATCTGGCCACCGAACATCACCCCGATCCGGTCGCTGATCGCGAGAAGGTCGTCGAGTTCGGGGGAAAACAGGAGTACGGTCCGACCCTCGGCGGCGACGTCGTGGAGAAGCTGGAGCACGTTCTGGGCGGTTGCGAGATCGAGTCCGTAAGTCGGTTTGTTGCAGATCAGGAGACGGGGATCGCTGGCGAGTTCGCGAGCCAGCAGGAGTCGCTGAACATTGCCTCCGGAAAGGGTGGCGACAGCGTTGTCGGCGCCGCTCGTGCGGATCTCGAACTGCTCGATCAGGCGGTCGGCGTGCTTTTCGATGGCGGTGCGGTTGAGCCAGAAACGACGCGAAAACGGAGCCGTACCCGCCTGTTTCAGGATCAGGTTGTCGGCAATCGACATCGACGGCACCGTCCCTTCGCCGAGACGGTCATCGGTGACGTAGGCAATCCCGGCTTCCCGGGCGACTCTGGGACCGCAGTTTGTCAGGTCGATACCATCGAGGGTGACCTTGCCGGTTTCTACTCGTCGCTGGCCAGCCAGAACCTCCGCCAATTCCTGCTGACCGTTTCCATCGACACCGGCCACGCCGTAGACCTCACCTTTCCTCAGTTCGAGGGAAAGGTCATGGAGCGCTGTTTCGCCACGGTCGCCCAAGGCGGTGATCGCATCGACACGGAGCAGGAGTTCAGCTCCCGGATGACGGTCGGGACGTGCTGCTGCAACCACCGGACGCTCGCCGAACATCAGCGACACGATCTCCCCGGTGGGGTCGACTGGTCGATCCGCTGGTTGGCTCAGATCGAGCGTTCCAGCCACCTTGCCATCGCGAAGGACGGTGATCCGGTCGCTGACCGCGAGGGCTTCTTCGAGTTTGTGGGTGACGAGCACGATGGCGACACCTCGATCCCGTAGTCGCTCGAGTACCGCGAAAAGGTCGGTGGCCTCTTTCGGTGACAGCACGGAGGTTGGTTCGTCGAGCAGGAGGATCGTCGAGTTGCGCGCGAGGGCTTTGACGATCTCGACCCGTTGCCGTTGTCCGAGTGAGAGGTGGCGGATCTCGGTTTCTGGTGGAACGTCGAGTCCGAGATCGGTCATCAGCGCGGAAACCCGATTCCCGGGATCGGCGCGGCTGAGGAGGAACCCGGTGGGGGCGCCGAGCAGGAGATTGTCGGTGATCGAGAGATTGGGCACGAGAGTGAAATGCTGGTGCACGGTGCCGATTCCGTGCGCGATCGCGGCCGCTGGTGAAGCGAGGGTTGTCGGATGGCCATCGATCCGGATCTCGCCGCTGTCGGGCTCGTAAAGACCGGAGAGGAGATTGAGCAGAGTTGTTTTGCCAGCGCCGTTTTCACCCAGCAGGGCGTGGATCTCGCCGGGATAAAGGGAAAGATCGATCGCGTCGTTGGCTTGGACCGCGCCGAGTCGCTTGCTGAGCTGGTGGGCAGAGAGCACCGGCGTGGAGGTGGTCATCGACTCGGGCACGGCGACGGCAGGGAGTCGCTATTCGCCGTAGAAATCGGGTGCTTTGCGATAGTCTTTCCAGGCGTCCGAATCGTGGGAATAGATGATCTGACCGCCGATCTTGTGCGCGATGTTTTCGATCTTGACCATTGATGCGAGGAGCTGGGTCGGGTCGGTATGGAGACCGGGCAACACCTTGTTTTCAAGACTGTTGCGGTTGTACGCGACGTCGATCGGAAAGACCATCGGAACTTCTCCGGTTGGGCGTACGACGACGGCATAGTGACCCCAGGAATGGCCCGGAGTTTCGATCAGGGTCAGACCGGGAATGACTTCGTAGTCGTAGTCGTCGATAGCGAGGAGATCGAAACGACCACCGGGGAGTTCGACCAGGTTGGTGTCGTATTCCAGTCGCTCCCAGGGATCGGGGACATAGGCATGGCGGAGTTCGGTTTTGCTCATGATGAAACGGGCACCGGGGAAAAAGCGATTGCCGCCGCAATGATCAAAATGGAGATGGGTGTTGACGACGGTGTCGATCTCTTCGGAACGAATTCCGATCGAAGCAAGCTGCCCGACGATCGTTTGTTCGGCTGTCTGCTCAGGGGAGTAATAAGGAAGAACGCGTTCGACCCATTCGCGGTCGAACCCGGTATCGATCAGGATCTTCCGATCGCCGGTGTCGACCAGGATCGAGAAAACTGGGAAGCGGTATTCGACCCCCTGTCCCTGGTTCCAGGAGACATAGGACATGTCGACATTCAGTGAACCGCCATCGAGCAGATATACGCGCGTTCCCATGGTAGTGAACTCCTCAGGCAAGGGGGAGGGCAAGGATCGTCATGGGGAAATAGTCGCACGAAAGGTGATGTGGGTGCGACAATCGCCTTCACCGCTCCCAGGATCACGACCGGCCGTGTCCCAAGGCTGCGAATTGCGGATCGGGAATCGGACGTCCCGCTCGACCCGCGTCCAAGCGAAAAGAGCATGATCCGATATAAGATCTTCCTATTCCCACGGTGTCGGCAGTGGTGCCATGAAAAGAGGATGGACAATGAAGCGAATTTCCCTTTTGCGATGTGTCGTGGCATTGCTTCTGCTGACAGGTGTTGCGGGCGTCGTCGTCACAACCGAGATAACGTTTGCCGCGAGTGCATGGCTCAAGGATGACGACTGTGATTCGAGCGGAAAAGGCAGTGGAGATTGTCCAGAAGACGACCATGACAGCGACCATGATGACCGAGTCGATGAAGATGTGATCGCGGCGAGCACAGCCATGGCCGTTCCGCAGGGTGAGTTCGAGATCCGGATCATCGACGAGCAGTTTTTCCCGGCGTCGTTGACGGTAAACGTTGGGCAGACGGTCACGGTTGTCAACGCCGACGATGATGAGCACACGGCAACCAGTACGTCGTTCGATACCGGCACCCTCAATCCCGGTCAATCGGCGACATTCACGGTCAATGAGGCTGGAAGATTCCCGGTCATCTGCCAGTTCCATGCTGATATGCGGGCCGAGTTGATCGTGGTCGATCCAAATGCCACCTCTTCTGAGGGGACACCGGCAGGCACCCCAGAAGCATCACCGGTTGCCGTTGCCAGCCCGGCTGCTGCTGGCGAAACGGTTGACGTTTCGATTATCGATTTCGCTTTCGAACCGGTGGATCTGGTCATATCTCCAGGCACAACCGTGAACTGGAACAACGCAGGGGTCGCGCCGCATACCGTCACGGGCGAGTTTGGCGATTCAGGCATCCTCGACCCGGGCGGGTCATACGTGACCACCTTTTCGGAGGCGGGTGTCTTCGCGTACGCCTGTTTGCTTCATCCTCAGATGATCGGAGAGATCAGGGTCGAATAGTGTCCGCGCAGGACTCTACTGAAGCAACTCCCGTGCAAAGATCGAGCATTGTTCTGGTAAAGTGTCTTGGTCGTTCAAAAACCGATTTTCGGTAGCCTATCGGAGGGGTAGATCATGATCATTCATTCGGTTCGATTCAAGAGCAATCTGAGTGAAGCCGACGCCCTGAAAATCCTTGGAGAGCGTGCTCCGGAGTTTCGCGCGGTACCGGGACTCGTTCAGAAATTCTATGGCTCGGCTGGCGACGGCACGTACACTGGTATCTACATCTTCGATTCACCGGAATCGCTTGCCAACTTCCGGGAGTCCGAACTCGCCAAGACCATTCCCTCCGCGTATGAGGCGGAGGAGTTAAGAGTCGAGCGGTGGGAAATGCTCGGCGCTTTGCACGAAGAGACCCCTGCGATGGAAACCGTTTAGCGACCAGTCGGGCGGTCCGAGTGGCGGCTGGCTTCAACCTGGCGGCAATCCGCTCAAGGTGCATGGCCAGGGATGATTGCGGGGCTTTTGGCTCGAGTTGACAAGCCCAATTCCAGTTAGCGGCCAGGGGTCTTCGGGAGCGTGGTCACGTCGGCGCGTTCCCGCTCCAATTCGAAAATGAAGCGCAAAGGGAAGGCTGACCTGAGTTGACCCACCTCGGCCTCGTGACATTGATTGTGCGTGACTATGATCCAGCGATTCGCTTTTTTGTCGATACCATCGGGTTCGAACTGGTCGAGGACAGTCCCGCGACAACCAGTTCTGGGAAACCAAAACGATGGGTTGTGGTTCGGCCACCGGGTGCGGAGACGGGTCTCCTCATTGCGCGTGCCGACGGAGCGGTCCAATCCGCCGCGATCGGTAATCAGTTTGGTGGTCGGGTTGGATTCTTCCTTCGGGTGGACGACTTCGACGAGACCTTCCGGCGTCTGAAGCAGGCGGGAGTTGAATTTGTGCGAGAACCTCGCGCTGAGACCTTCGGCCGGATTGCGGTTTTTCTCGATCTCGAAGGGAACCAGTGGGACTTGCTGGAGGACATTGGCGGTGTACGGCTATGAACATTGATGGACAGGATGGACGGGTTGAGATACAGATCGTACCGGGAGCGCAGCCTCCCGGTACAACCTCCGAATCACTGCAGCGAAAGAGAGATGTCATATAGCTGCCATCGGCTGCTCATTGCCTAAAGCGCATACACCGATTCGAACGGAGGCACAAATGGACGACGTGCCAACCTCCAAGGCTTGGTTGAGCGCAGAACTGTGACTGCAGGTTGGAGGTTCAGCTTGCGTCGTAACTCAGCGCGATCAGCGGCTTGGCCCTCTCCATATCGATCTCGTTCCGAATCGTCAACTCAAGGTCTCCCGTTCCGAAGTGTCCGATCTTTCTAACGTCCCTCGCGAAGCCCTGGTCGATTTCGATTGAATCAGGGTTGACCTTCAGATACACCCGTAGGACATCCAACTGCGGATGGGCCTCCACACATGCGAAGTTCTTAAGTCTACGAAACGCGAAGTAGTTCTTGAGAGTCTTTTCTTGCACGTCGTCACCGAGTGCCATCATGAATGCACGCAATCGGTCAAATCGATCCTTCGTTTCCAGCGAACACTGGTCAAGCCGCTCAGAGATCGTTTTCTCATTTACGCAGGAGACCTTCTTCACCAACGTACCGCTGTGGTCCGCCTTCTCCGTACCTTGCGTCGAATTCACGACCTCCAGAAGCAGCAAATCGTCGCCGTAGCTTCTGTATCTGATCAACTCGATGTTCCGGTCAATCTGGAGGGTCGCGTGTTCGTCATAGCGGGTGAAGTCACCGGCAATGCAAAGGAGTCGTGGTGAATCCCACTCAATCTCGTTCGAGACGTCAGTGCCAAGTTTGTTCATAACCAGCAGTGTGAAATCTGCCTTGTGGTCCAGAAGCCAATCAAGATAGTAAAGGCCCTGATTGATCACGCTTTCGTTCAGGGCACGCTTGTACTCGATAATGACGGGCGATCCGTTCTCATCGATCCCAATTGTGTCGATGCGTCCACCGTGTTTCTTGCCAGTGAAATGCTCGGAAGCCAGCAAACGTATCCCAAGAAACGCTTCAAGGTGGGTTTCAATGAGGTTCTGCAAGGATTTCTCAACCGAAACAGAGGACCCGAGGACCTCGGCAACATTGTCGTTTTGGATTCGGAACAATTTGATGTCGCTCAAAGAAGTCACCTGTTCCTTTGCTTAGGCTCTTTCCCAACTGTGTGTGGAAAGATGATCGCTCTCAAAATGAGTCTCGATGCATGATGCCACAAAGTTCAACCAGCCCTGATCAGGGGTATCGCCCACCGATGCGTATGGAGAGACTGCGGATTGTATCGACCCGAAGGAGAAATCGCCGGGAAGTGCTGCTCGGAGTCGGTATCTTTGAAGCCTGACGTGAAGGCGGATAGAGTGGTTGAGATATGAGACTTACAAGTGGGGGAGCACCCGCATGATCGTTCAGTCGATCCGTTTTACGTCGACTTTGCCAGCTGATGATATCGTTCGCCTGACCCGCGAGCGAGCCGACGCGCTGCGCGACCTGCCGGGTTTGATCCAGAAATTCTATGGAGTCGATGGTGCCGGCGCCTGGACGGCGATCTATGTGTTCGATTCGGCGGAGTCGCTTGCCGAGTTCGAGACCTCCGGACCTGCTCGCTCAGTTCCTGAGGTCTACAAGACGGAAGACCTGCGGATCGAGAACTACGAGTTCGTTGGAGCGTTGCACGGGGAGACACCGTCGCTGGAAACGGTGTGAGGCAATGACATGGATGGACAGGATGGGAGTCTCGGAATCCCAAAAGGTGAGCGAATGTCTAGCGTTTCGGCAGACTGTTTTTCAGCTGACCAAGCAGTGAGATTCTTGGCGGCAGGTTTTCGACCAGATAGTCTGCAACACCGACGGGTCGATTCGTCTGAGCTAGCGCGGATAGGACTTTCTCCCGGTTCGGCACGTGGCAGAGCACGATTCCTATCGTTGGTCCATCCTCACGATGACGCTGAGTCGCATCGACCGCCTCGATGTAGCGGTCGATCTGCGAGACAAATCGTGCATCGAACTCGCGGCCGAATCGCTTGAGTTCGATCACGATGAAACAACGCAAACGCAGATGGAAGAAGAGGAGGTCGATACGATTCCTTCTCCCGGCATAGGGAATCGTCACCTGATTTCCAACGAAAGCAAATCCGCGACCAAGTTCAGGGAGCGAGTGCCTGAGAGAATTGATCAGCGCGTTCTCTAGCCAGAGTTCTCCAGCGCCAGCTGGAAGCTGGAGGTAATTGAACTGATATGGATCCTGGAATACGGTTCGAGCCTCGTTGGCAAAGCCAGCGGACAAAATGGTGGTATCGAAGTTATGAAGCGTGAGTCCCTGACGGTCGATCTGACGGCGAACGATCCTGTCTTTCAACTCAGTCTGGGTCCACTGTTGTTCGAACGTCTTGGAAGCGTACCATCGTCGGGTATCGGGATCTGAAAGTTTCTCAAGCAGAATTCGGTTGTGTCGCCAGGAGATTCTCGATAGCTCGGCTGGTGGATTAGTTGGGATGCCGGTTTCATTCAACCCAGACCATCCGTTGTAGAGGCTTTCGAAGCCACGCACATCAGCGGCCGAAAAAAGCGAAACACCTGGATGGTCTCTTTGGAGATCGCGGGAAAGCTTCGAGACGTACGGCTTCTTGTCGCCGTGGCAACTGGAATAGTCTGCGATCAGCCGGCCGACGTTCCAGCAGAAACTGATTGAAACTGAAGCCGGATCAAGGGAGTCTCCGTTACCGATCGTCACCTCGACTTCTGCTCTGATTGCTTCGAGTAGGTCGTAGTAGGGAGCTGGCATCCGGCTACTTCTACGTTTTCTTTGACCAGGAGTTTTGGGGTCGCGAGTTGGCACCATGAAAATTCTCCGCATCAGAGCTTCGACCCTTGATTGATGGTTCGCTATTGATGGTACCCCACGTCCCAAGACCTTACTGATGAGTTATGGGTGAGGTCATACTGGTAAGCATGAGCTCGGATTTGCTCTG